>JAAUZE010000001.1 GCA_014804755.1 Lachnospiraceae bacterium
GTACAAATGCACTGCAATGATCGCCTTGGTATGCACAGTGATCTTATCTTCAACGAGAGCCGGATCCATGTTATATGTATCTTTATCACAATCCACAAAAACCGGTGTTGCACCCGCATAGCTTACGGCAAGCGCCGTTGCGATAAAGGTATTTGCCGGAACAAGCACCTCATCGCCTGCCCCGACGCCGTACGCCCGCAAAATAATATGCAGCGCATCCAGACCGTTCCCGACACCGATGCAGTATTTCGTGCCGCAATAAGCTGCAAATTCCTTTTCAAACTGCGCGAGTTCATTTCCCGTAATAAACCAGCTGCTATCCATGACACGGCGATATGCGTCATCCAACTCTGACCCAATCTGATCATGGATTGGATGTAAATTTGAATATGCTATCATCTGTCTACCTCTGTTTCAAAATAATTCTGCCTCGCTTAACCTGCCTGTCTGACAACAAGCCTATCGTTATAGATATGTTTTCTTACAACTATAGCATTTTCTCATAAATTTGGTTCAAGCAGTACCTGCTGCCAAACGCTTCCTTACTCTTTGTCAGGCCCATATTAATTTCTAATCCCAAATGTTCTGTTGTGATTCCCCATGACAGCTTATCAAATCCCCGTTTTTTCATTTCTTCAATCATGCAATAATACATATAGGTCATAGGACTTAATGCATTGTACTCCTGAGACGCGCTTATATATTGACTATGTGCCACTCTTGCCTTGTTAAAATAGAACATCGTGGAAAACGCGATCATTTTTTTATCCAGATAGACTCCAAAAAAACCAATCTCGTTTTTAATCACATTATTTTTCAGGTTTAGCAATTCCTCCCCCGTATGCACCGGCTTTAAGTCATATTTAGCAAGATTTTCACTTAATATGTGATGTCCCTGAATGATTTCCTCATCATCCAGCAGTTCTTTTAATGAACAATCCTGTTTTTCACAATTATGCACATGCGTTCTTTTTCCCTGTGAAAAATTAGATAGGATATCTTCTTTGTATGAAGCATAATCTATTACCAAATTCAACTCGTTATAAACTTTATATTTCCTGTAATAGAGCGCATATTGCAAAAGATCCCCCGATTCCTCACAAAATAGATCAGGTGTGATTTTCAGTATCATTCTGTTAAAGCGCTGATTTCCCGCTTCTTTTTCAATACTTTCTATGATATCCAGCACTTTTTCTAAACTATAATATCTGTGCGAAATTAAAATGCCCCCGAATGTACTTCCCTTATGAGAATAAAAAACCTTTTCCCCATTTTCCGTAACCTGACATGCCGGACATACTGCTGCCAGATTGCCTTTTTTGTCAAAAATCATATAAGAGCAGTCTTCAAAACGCCCTACCGGATGATAATTTAAGAAACGCCTTGTCTGCAGGAATGTACCGTTAACACAGTCCTCCTCCACAAATCGATCCCACTGTTCTTCCTTATCATCTGTATATTGCTGTACCTTATAATCTTCCCACATGAACAGAACTCTGCCTTTCTAAAACGCAATTTGATTTTCATTATTTTTTACAAGCATTCACATATATTTCACTTCCATAATCCGGCATCCATTTGATCAAATTATAAAGTCCTTCCAATACCCGGTCATCAATAATGTTATATTCAAGCAGTTCTTCCATTTGCTTATGTGTAAAAGGTTTTACAAAATAAGAACCTGACTCCATCACCTTAAATCCGCTGCCCGCTACCACTTGCCTTAACTTGTCCAAATCAAACACTCTTGCCTGCTGCAACAGCTTTCCGCGCTCAGACACCTCGCTGACACTTTCAATCAGCCCACTCTCTAACGCAAGAATCCGGTGCAGTGATCTGGCATTGGGTACATTGATATGGAATACCGTCTCATCATCTGCAATCTCATAAACCTTTTCTATGATTTCGTTTGGATTATCCAACTCATGCAACAGAGAGGAGCAGATAATAAAATCATACGCACCTGCGGATAATGACAGTTTTTTGTCAAAAAAATCATGAATACAGGTAATACGGGAATCGTTCTTTGCTAGAGAGACCGCATGTTCAAAAAACAAATCACTAGGTTCTACAACCGTATATTCCTCAAAATCGGTCACAAATTGAAATAATGGTTCCTGCCCGCATCCGATTTCCAGTATTCTTTTATGCTGGTATGTATGAATGATTTCCAGTAATTTTTTTCTTCGATAAAAAACCTGTTTTTCTTCAAAATCATGCTTTATATATTCCTGTGTATATCTATCAATGTCTCTCATTATCTCCACCTTGAAACGTTCTGTCAGTTTTCAACTGTCACACTTCACAAATTTTAAAAATTCCTCATAATCCCTGATATAATCCTCTTCATGATAAACTTCTGACGCCAGACACATTAAAACAGCATCCTCTGAAAAATCATACATTTCACGCCACATGTTATTCGGCACATACAATCCCTCATATGGTTTTTCTAGGAAAACAATCTTTTTTTCTTTCCCGTTATCGAGCAGAATTTTACATGAGCCATGAATGCATATCAATATCTGTTCCAGGGTCTTGTGCGCGTGATGTCCCCTGACAACGCCGTCTTTCGTGTCATACATGTAATAAACACGCTTAATCTCAAATGGAATATCATTAAACTCCTCCAATGCTACAAGCTGTCCCCTGTGATCTCCGTGTTGTTGGAATTGATATTTTACAATCTGCATATTTGCCCTCCCGCAAGATGACCAAAATTAATAACTTCCTACAATACTATCTTTTTCGTGTTCCGACGACATAATCTTCTTCGTTTTATCCAAAATACCAACGCTAGATCATACCACTTTTTTTTCTTCATTTCGTTAATTCGCGCCGTTAAAAAACGCACAATTATCGTCTGTCGTTTTCCCTGATTCACATATCGCAAATGCTTTTTTAGTACCTTTACGGTCTCATTGTACATAAAAATGA
Organism: Lachnospiraceae bacterium; assembly: GCA_014804755.1. Taxonomy (GTDB): domain Bacteria; phylum Bacillota; class Clostridia; order Lachnospirales; family Lachnospiraceae; genus DLAJ01. The sequence continues at coordinate 2,938 of JAAUZE010000001.1, forward strand.
ATTTTTGACGAGTATCCGTATGGGATAATCCGGTAGCAGAATTCCGATAATATACAAGCTTCTCATTAACAAAACCAAAGCTCTCCTTCCTTGAGAGCCTTAACCACATGTCATAGTCCTCGTACCCGATCGACTCGTCATAATAGCCATACTTTTCATAAGCACTTTTTCGAATCATTGTGGCTGGTGCCGGAATGTAATTACCTAACAGAAGCCGGTCAAACACTTTTTCAGAAGCAAACGGTCTGTGAAAACGAAACCAGGATTCCCTTCCGGGCGGCGTTCCCACATGCCACTCGTCCGAAATAATATATTCGTTACAGTATGCCATCACATACTCCTCATGTTCCTCTAAAAAAGCAACCATCTTTTCAATATATCCGGGACACAGACAATCATCTCCGGCTAATGATTTTATGTAAGTTCCCCTACACCGCTTTAGCATCTCATTCACGTTTTTTGTAACATTTCCGGTATTATGGTCATGCCTGATCCATTCCACCCGGACACACCGACTTTCCAAAACTTCATGGTACTGTTCGATTTTATCCCATGTTCCGTCTGTAGACGCATCATCTAAAAAAAGAAGCTCCATGTTAGGGTAATTTTGAGCAAGAATTCCCTTGATGCAATCCTCAATATACGGTTCATGCTGATACGTCAAAATGCAAATTGACACCAATGGTTCTCTCATTTTTACCCCCACATAGCCTTTGATCTTTTATAACAGTTTGATTTCATTCTTAAGCCTTTCCTTAAAAACACGAATATCATATTGAGACCTGATATCCTCATGTAGCTTTCGCCGCGCCTGTGCGCTCTTATATTTTTTTGCCATTTCCGCTAATTGCGTAAGCACCGTTTCCACAGCTTGATCAGCAAGAACCGCGACTCCCTGCTGTTCCTTTGCGGAAAGTTCATTGATCGCGCCAACGCGATAACCCACAACCGGCACGCCCGCTGACAAACTTTCCAGCGTCACCATCTCAAAGCCCTCATAGCTGCTTGGAAGATAAAATACATCAGCCTGATTATAATAATCGTTTAACTTTTCAATAGGTACCTTGCAATACACTTTTGTATGCTGCCTGTTGGAAAATAATCTTGTTCTATCCCGTTCTGACTGTGTTACAATCATAAGCCTGTAACCATGAAGCGTTTCGATGTAGGATGATAAACGCAGCAGTTCCTTGATTCCCTTGCCTGTTTCAAGTCGTCCCATATATAGGATCGTTATCGTGTCAGGCTGTTCCGTACGCTCGGCCTTCGGATAAAACCGTGTACAATCAACCGGGTTTGACAACACCCGCATTTTTGAGGGTGAGACATGATACAACTTCTCATATTCCTTTTTTACATGGGAGGCTACGCACACAATATTCCGTGCCTGACGTGCACCAATGCCTTCTATGACGCTTTCTTTTGTTGCCTTATAATAGTTCCTCTTTTCTATACATCTACGGTTCTCCAACATGTTTCCATGCGCCCAAAGAAAATCAACCTTAATAAATGGTGCCTGAAAACCGTTTGAAATGACACAATCTCCCTTTTTCTTATGCGTTGCAATATACAATGAATAACCAATCGCTTTTATCACTCTGTTTTCCACAAGCCATCGACGCCAAAAACTGTTTTCTTTTAACAGTTCATCACATACGAGCACCACCTCATATCTCTCAGAAAGCACTTCCTCTATATATTTCACTACTCTTTCCACTCCGCCCGCAATAGACGTTCCATTCCATGAAACAATATAAAATCTGTCCATGTATTATCTCCCCTGCTCCACCTGTTCCGGCAGCATATTTTCACCACAACTGACTCACTTCAGAATATAAATATCTCAAAAGGATTCTGCCTTTACTGCTATGTACCATATTGTTTAACTTCATAAAATCATAATGTTTATCAAAGAAATACTTCGTATTTTTAAAATGTCCCCATCGAAATGCGAGTCCACTCCGCTTCGTTGTCTTTTTATCCGAAACCATTCTCGGATAATTGATTTGATGTGCATGCGGGGCAAAATAACAGCTAAGTCCCATCTCTCTGGCCTGCATCGCAAAATCTGTCTCTTCCCGGAATGCGTTGGCTGCCTGATATGCCGAATCAAAAGACAATTTGCTTGCATTTTCCGTCGATATTAAAAAGCACGCATGCGTTACATCTGTTTTCGTTAAATCTGTATAAAACACATCCCAATCGACAGACATTGTCTCCCAATCAAGAAACCGATATCCTTTTTCTGCCGGATGCTTCTCTGTTGAACGGATATATCGTTTCAAATCTTTCATTTGCCACCCTGTCTTCAGAAAGAGAGGGCGCGCGCTGATCAGCGCATCCGGATACTTCTGTATATAACCCAATAAGGTTGGTATTGTTCCTTCCGTTATGAAAGAATCATCGTCTCCAAAATAAATATAAGGATATTGAGCTAACCGTATTCCCCTGTTTTTGGAATAGGTCTGTCTTCTGTTTTTTTTATTTTTTTTAATTACCAAACAGGGGATTTCTTTCTTTAATTTTTGCAGTACCTCTTGCGTATTATCTGTAGAACAGTCGTCTATCACAATGATTTCCCCCACGCCTTCCTGCATATAGGAAGGAATCGTCTGGGAAATAATATGCGCACGATTATAACTGGGAATGATCACACTAACTAATTTTCTTGTTTCCACTGCACTTTCTCCACGTTCTTGCGGTTCACTCATTACATTTCTGCCACTTGCGGAATTTCTATCTTAACAATGACTCAGCCTTCCAATAATCTGCAAAACTTCCCAGCTGCCCGTTCCCATGTAAACTTCTTCACCCGGTCTGTTCCCCTTGCAATGTACGCTTTCAGAATGTGTTCATCATCCAGCATTTTCAGCCCGTCCGCAATCGCCGCTACATTATGCGGATTTACCAGAACGGCCGCATTTCCCGCGATCTCTTTCATGGAAGAGCAGTCGGATGTCACGACCGGCGTGCCGCTTGCCATCGCCTCTAAGATTGGAATCCCGAATCCCTCATATTCCGAGACAAACAGCAACGCTTTTGCCTTGCGGTACAGCGTCATTTTTTCTTCTTCTGTCACATAACCGCAAAACACCACTCTGTTTTTCAACTGTTCGGAATGTTCTGCGTATTTCTTTAGTGACGCATATTCATGTTTTTTATTTCCGGCAATATAAAAATAGCAATCTGCATTCGTCTGTAACAAATAGCGCTCAAATCCTTTTAATGCGTTGATCAGATTCTTATTTTTCCGCATGTCGCCGATATACAGGTAATAAGGCTGATCAAAATCGATTTCGGACTGCGGCATCGCGCTGTCCTGCGTGTTGGAATAGAATTTATCCTCCACTCCGTTGTAAATCACCGTGATTTTCTCAGGGGGAATATGTAAATACTTTACGATATCTCTTTTGGTTGTCTTTGAGGTTGCGATAAACCCGGTTGCATGCTTCGCATTATGAAACAGGATCTGATGCTGTCTGAGTGAGTCCTCCGTGTAATTCTGCGGATAGATCATCGACATCATATCGTGAACCCAGGCGATCTTCCGGCACGGCAGGATGCTCGGATACATTCGGTCATTCATCAGAAAGACCGGGTAGTATCCATATACCAGTTCCACCGGTACTTTTTCGGACTTTTCAGAAATTCCAAATTCCCTGCCGATGACAATATGATCCCGAAGCCATGCATTGTATGGCTTTGTGATCAATTGTCTCGTGTTAGTATCCCAACCGGCAATCGCGATCTTGAATTTGATATTTTGTTTGATCAATGCCTTGACTACCTGGTTCTGACACACGCCCACCCCGGTTTTGTTTTTCACAAGGAGGCTTTCAAACCCGATCAGGCATATTTCTCCGAAACTCATTCTTTCACCGCTCCGATCAAATCTTCTATCGTAAAGCCCATTGCTTTCCCTACCGCCGCAATGTATTCATCATTTTCCTGCTTTTTCAGATTTGTTTTCCATAACGCTTCTTTTTGACTGCGCTCGACGACCAGTATATTCCCGCAGTTCCCATTCACGTTGCAGATCGGTATGTTGTTTTTCAGCATATGCATATACAGCCATACATCATCGGCTCTCCAACAGCACTGCGCAATCAAATCCGCGTCAAATAATTCTTTGGGCATCAGCCGGGCAGGATAGAGCACTCCTCCTGCTCCTGTGAAAAAATTCAGTTTTGATTCGCAGACACCCGTGAGATTCCTCTCATCATATCCCTGCCACCGGGCATAGGGCTTGATCGTTCCGTCCTTTTTGAATTGAATCCGGTGTGAGCGATAGCAGTATACCCGACTGGGATTTTTTACATAGTTTTTTACAAGTCCCTCCAGCATCTTTTCAGAATAGATCACATCATCGTCCACCGTCACAACCAGATCATTCGGAAATTCCTGAAAAGCATAGAAATATTTTTTGTGAGGGCCAAGGTTGCTGCATTGCCGGATTTCCAATCCTCTTTCAATCTGCGGCGCAAGCCGTTTGCAAATATCATGATAGTCAATCTCATCCGCCACCCAGAGGATGATTCTGTCCGCCTGATACGACTGGCGAAACAAGCTCTCGATCGTGATCCATACCGTGTCCAAACGGGACGGAATTGTCGTGAACGATACAATCAGTTTTTTTCGGCGTTTCTTATGGTTCACACCGCTTCGATGATTTTTTGTCTTCTTATAGTATTGCTCTATCCAATCGCAGCATTTCTGATCCAAATGATCTCGCTGCACGTGACTGCGGATAAAATAGATAACGTCAACCATGGTTTTACTCCCGCGGATACCTTTTATACATAATCCGATACGTCATTGCATAGAAACGCAGACAGATCCTTTTTTTTGCCTGTATGCCGATAGATTTTCCAAAGATAATATCTGGATGCGCGCTTATCGCCACAGTTATGGCTCCTTTGTACCGCATCGGACAATATCATAAGCCTTCGCGCTTCTCTGACGCCTTTCGGCAGTGCGGCGAGTTCTTTGCGGTATTTCCGGTTCTGCTGTTTTACGGCATTGCCCCATTCGACAAGTTTATTTGTCATGCGGTTTTTATCCTGCGTATCACAGCGCCATATCACAAGGTATTTTTTTACAAAGTCAATTTGCGTGATCTGACAGATGCGGATACACAAATCGTATTCCTGCCAAAACCGCATTTCCTCATCAAACAGCCCCGCCTGCTCCAAAACACTCCGACGCACCATCATCGTTGAGGTGGTACACGGAATATGTGTAAAAACTTTTTTTGAGCAGTCGCCCCGGTAGCTCATATCCGGAACCGCTTTCCTCTGCCTTTTTTCTTTCACATAGTCCCTGATCACCTGACAGTAGACTAATCCAACCTGCCCATTCTCATCCAAAAAGCGTGACTGCAGCTCCAGTTTTTCAGGCAGCCATACATCGTCATCATCCAAAAAAGCAACATATTCTCCCGATGTTGCTTTAATACCTGTATTTCTTGCGTAATTTGCACCCCTGCTGTCCTCGGGGGCAATCTTTATGTAGGAAAAGCGGTTATCTTTTTTGACCGCTTGCGCTATGCGCTCCTCCGTTTCATCCGTGGAACCGTCATCTACAATCACGCATTCAAAATCTGTGAGAGTCTGTTGCTGCACGCTTTTTACGGCTTTCATCAATAATTCACACCGGTTTTTGGTCGTGATGACAACGCTGACTTTCTGATCCTTCATACCAATACTCCTGTGACATGCGGGACTGCCGCCTGCCTTTGATCGGTCAATTTTATGCCCTGCTTTTGCTCTTACTCAAGAGCCTTTTTATATTGTTGATACATAAATTCGCCATATGCCTTCGGCGAATGGTACTTACGGATTCTTTCAAGGCTGTTTATCCCTTTACGTTCTATCTCGAAGGGATGTTCCAAAATATTTTCAAAGAGTTTTGTCAATTCGTTCCGGTTGTTTTCCTGTTTTTCCTTTCCGCTCATATGTCCGTCAATATGAAACATATAACCGCAGTCATCATTGTTAATCTCCGGGAACGCTCGGATATCGCTAGTGACAACCGGCATGCCGCATGCCTGAAATTCCAGACAGACATAACCGTAGGTGTCCCCGTAGGATGGCAGCAACCCGACATGGCACTGACGGCATATCCGAAGCACCTGTCTGTTCGTCAGTTTGTTGTATACCGTAATCCAATCACGATTTTCATGAATTAATCTACGGCATTGTCTGTAATCTTCCTTTGTATATTGCGGTTCCTGCTGCGGAACCTCCAAAAAGTTGCTGACAATCGTCAAATGAATGTTTTGCTCTTTTCGCAGTTTTGCAAGGGCTTCCACCATTTCTTTTCCACCCTTAAAAAAGAATCCCGTACCGACAAAGACAAATTGGATTTCATCCTGAATCTTACGATTTTTAAGCATGACATCCTCTTCGGATACCAGCTCCTTCTGCGGCGGGTGGATGACCTGCGTTTTCTTCAGGATTGCCTCGTAATATTCCGCCGCGTTATGTTTGATATATGCTTTTTCAATCTCATATGCCGACTTAGATATCGGGAAAAGACCTTTACAGTTCTCTTTTGCCATCAGCCTGGCGTTCTGTCTCAGCCAATATTTACCATCTATACGGTTCAAATTCATGTTCAAAATGCGCGGCAGCATCGTTTCATATGAGGCAAACCAGGGAAGGCTTGTCTTGCATACACCGTTAAAATCATGGATCACACTACATTTCGGCTTTAACAGGGGGTGGTAAAAATATTTTCGGCGGTCGGACAGCCATATCTGCTTATTGGCCGATTGACCGGAGAGAAGCCTGCATGTCGGATCGTCACGCTCTCTGATGATAGGAGCATATGTGACGCGGGTTCTGTTTTCCTCATTCACGATCAGCCGTTGTTCCGCGTAGGTCTGATCCCAATAGCCAACCGTTATCATTTCCTGATCTCCCGCCTTGTTTGTCTTAAAGCCCCATATACGGCGCTTTTTGTTGTTTGCGCATTTTCCTAAAGTTATTATCTTTAGGAAGCGGCTCTTTACACATTATACATCATATATCGACTACTTTCACTCGCTTTTTAATATTTTTTCATCTTTTTTGAGAATGACCAATAAATTCCATAACCAAAAGAGTTCCCTTGAAGACTTTCATGGGAACTCCGAAACGCAACAATTATGCCGTTAGGTTGTAAAGGCCTTTTGTTCAAAATCCTGTATATTTTCCGCTTTTGCTGCCAGTTTCAGCCATGTGCTCAGAATGTGCATATCCTTTTGCGAAGTGATTTTGTCCTGCACGGACAGGGGGACATCACCTAATTCGCCCAGAATATCCAGGATAGCTTCTGCCTTTCCAACAGCTTTTCCTTCATTTATGCCCTCCCGCCGTATCTTCTGTTCAATCTCAAAGCTTTTCATATAGGTCAGCCCCACCTTCCCGTCACGTTTGACTGCCATTACCATTTTATGCAGCCTTTGCAAATTCTCTGTTCTTGCATTTTCCTTTGACGTATGCTCCATGTAATAAAGAAGTTCCCGTAAGCTCTCCGGTGGATTCCCGGCTGTCCCTTTCGTATAAAGAAAGATTGTTCTCGCTCCGTCCTCATAATGCAATTCCGGAACTTCTATACAAGCGTTTTTGACCGTGTAGACCATCCTGTCAAGCCCGAATGGATCATAGGTCGTGATAAAGATCACAAAAACATTTCGTAGACTGCCGTATTCCTCACCGATCTTTAGGCTTCCTGCATCGAGCTTTGCATGATAAAAACGTGCCCGCTTTGGTAGGGCGGCAACATCTTCATCTCCGCTGTTGTTGTCAGGTTCCAGATCAAAGAGTTCTCCGTCTTCTTCATCGAGATACACGTCTATGCGAATGCCGTGCTCGTCCGTGTCCTCTCCCGGCACGAAATGCTGTGGGATGATCTTAAGCTTTCCAATCTTTCTGCCTAAAATACATTCCAAAATGCAGCGCGCCGCAGGCTCTCCATATACCTTATGAATTGTCAGGCTGTTTACCAAAAAGTCATCCACAAGGTTCAGTTCTTCCAGTTGTCTTAGTTGTCTCATTCGTTTCCTCCTGTTCCCATAGTACACTACGAAANCAGNAANCNNAAAANGANCCTCTTTTNCCTATCATTCAGTGCACTATGCTTTGTTAATTTGATTGGAATAAAGCATAGATTACAAAAGAATGCGNAGCATTCTTTCAGAGAATTTCTTTTAGAAATTCTCTTGGAATCATAGGGAGAACTCCCTTAAGAAACGGCTTGATGCCGTTTGACATGGATTGGCATTGCAGGAATAAGAACGCCAAGACAGATTCGCCAAAGAATATATGCTTTGGCTTGATTATAGCAAAGGTTACATTTTAAAGTCAACC
>JAAUZE010000002.1 GCA_014804755.1 Lachnospiraceae bacterium
GCGTCAACAATGTCCTGCTTGGCTGCTTCGATCATAATACCGAGCTTGACCGGCTGCATCTTAAAGAAGTCCTGCGCATCCTCCATAAACTGTTGCAGGTCTTCCTGCTGCACCCGGAACAGGAGCAAAAAGCTGCCGAAAAGATCATAGATGCTTGTCCGGGATCCATCTGATCCAGTATGACTAAGCAGCCCGATCAGATCATCAAGCGACTGCCCGGATTTATCGAAATACTCTAAAAGCTCATCCTGTTGCTGTTCAAGAAGCTCATATATCTTTTGCAGCCATGTGTTTGTCTCGGCGGTATTATCGCTGATGTCACCAAGCGATTCGTTTAGCTTATCCAGCGCAGAGGTAAACGCTTTCTGCATATCCGAAAGCGCATTTGTCACGCTTTTTCCGCTTGCTATCGCTGCCAGCATTGCGTCCTTGATCGCGTCCGTGATCTGTGAATAGTCGGCATCCGGGTTGATCGTGATGTCACCACCGGTATAGCCGGAGTCGAATTTGTAATAGTTTCCATTCCCGGTCACGTAATCCTTATATGCTGCCAAACTTCTAAAATACGGCACGTAATGAATGCCGCTAGATGAAGAAGCACAAAGTATATAAATATCTTGATTTTTCCAAGGCAAATTACCTTTAAAAAAAGGATTGACCAACACGTAAAAACCATTAGCCCCGGTAGAAGAAGCAGAAGCCCAAGAACCATTATCAGTATCATAATACTGCCAACCTAGATCATACCAATTAACAGCAACGCCATTTTCCTCAGCAAAGGCGCATTTAAATATAGTGCCAGTTGATGTATCGGAGCCAAAGTTAGGCGTTATATAATTTATAGCATTGATTAATGTATCATCTAAACCACCACACATCACAATATTAGATACATCAGCATATACACCATTTTTCAAATATGAATCACCAATAGTAAATTGCACATTAGGAGCCCTAAAAAATACAAGATCATGGGATTTCAACAGAGCAGAAGAACGCCCGTAGTCTTCTAGGGTAGTAAACCATGACGCTTTTAGGTTCTTTTCTGTGATCACCGGCAGCCATACTAAATCCTGCTCAAAATCAGAAAATACCTCACGAGTATGATCAACTACAGTCTGAGACACCAAAAAGCCTGAATCAGTAATACTGATTAGCCCTTGTGAATAAGCATTCTGGAGATAAGATTTATAAGCTTCGATGACAGCACTATCACTAATTAAAGATGCATCATCAATCACGATGCCCAAAGATATAAGAATTCCTTTAGCTATTTCGTTCGGAGCATTCTCTATTAGATTTTCTAACTTATCCTTAAGAACTTCACTTGGTTGCTTTGCATATAAAGTTTGCGAAAAAGAACCCCAAACAGATACGCAGAATATAACACAAACTAATAATAAACTTATCTTTTTACGCATATGTTCACCACAAAAAAAAGACGGCTAACCGTCTTTTTAAAAACTTATTTTTTCTTGTTCTTACAATTCGAAAAAACCGAACAAAGATAAAATACAAGAAGAACAATAAGAATAATAGTACCCATTCACACACCCCCTCACACGGTTAGTTTATCACATAAGAGGGCTATATTCAATTGTCAATTTACCACGTCTAAGCCGAATGTTTCTTCCTGTCGGCGTTTCCATTCCTCTGATCTTTCCTTTTCTGCTTCATATTCTGCATCCACCATGTAATGAAGCTCTACGAAAAAGCCCAACATATCCTTTAACATATGTTCATACATCATCTTTCACCTCCGACTCTTGTCATTTTGTATTAAACTGCTGCTCTATAAAGAACTCGATTTCAGTAAGCCCGTTATCAAAATCCACGTTATCATCAAATTCACGCAAATACCGTATATGCTCCAACAATATGTCTACATTAACAAATCTCGAATGGCTATCCTTTTCACTCACAGTAAGCATATGCCTTATATCATCCGCAAGTTGCTTATCGATCAAATCAAGCCGCTCAAGCGCTTCGACTTGACCGGCAAGACGCAGGTTATACTTATAATCACATGATGTATTTGCTTCATTGATCAGCCAATGTAGATACGCTTCCAATTTATCTCTAGATTCTTCAAACTTACGTTCATCTATTATCATCTTCTACCTCCGGCTCTTTAGGCTGCTGCAGCTCCGGCAGCTTCTTCTTTGCCTTCCTGCTCTGGAAAATTCCTTTGATCAGCTGCACGTCCCTGATCGTAAAGTAGATTATCATTGCAAACACTAAATACATGTCTTTATCCCCTCTCTTCAAAGCAGCGTGCAAGCTGTACCTCTCCATGGAGCAGCTTCTCCATATCAAACGAAACAACCGGGTACGTGCAGAATCCGCTCTGCCTCACCTCTCCGGTGGGAACTCCGAGGTTCAGATCAGAGATCAGCTCCAGCACTTCCGGAAAGTTGTTTATATCAACATAGCTTTCGTTTTCAGCCAAAGCTATATCACCTAAACACACCGTAAGGCTGGCTAATGGACCGTCATTACGGCTCCATGCTGCCACGTACAGACTATTGTCTGCCAGATACCTTGACACGCGCAAATATCCGTCTTCATATATTCCGAATGTTGTCTTTATCCGCATTATTGCTCTTTCCCCCTTGCATACGTCCGGCTATATTCCGGGTTCTTTTTATACATCTACCTCCAACCCGGATATAGTAAGAGCTCCGGAGAGGTAGTGCATTTCTCCGGATTCTAACTATATCCGACCTTCCCCCTACATGACACAGGTGAGGGGGAAGGTTCGAACACTACGGCTCCGATCTATGCGGCTGCATACCGGATCTTTAAAAAGACACCGAGGGCAATAGCAAAAAGGCACATGCCGAGGAACAGGCACAGGAACTCGTTCCCGAACATTGCCTTCATGATACTATCAAAAAGTCCTAAAATCCGAACAAACAACCTCATAGTCTAACCTCCCTCCGCATCAGGATGCGGAATGTCTGATCGTAGTAAACACACCGGCACCAATCGTCAATGCTGCCGCTCCAAGTGCGAACAACAGAAACGGATTGCCAACTACGACATCCCATACCTTGGTGACTACCTGCACAACCGTGCCGATCGCATTAACAACGATCGACATATCCGTACCGGTAGAAGGCGTTTCTGCCGCCAACATGATTCCCATATGCATAACTTTCACCTCCTCTCACCGTGATATTATCCCTAAAAGGGGGATGCCCCGCAGATTGCACAAGTCTGCGGGGCTATGATAACGCGTCAGTCGATATGGCCGACTACGCGTATATCGCTTACTACAAGATATTGTCCGCGCTTCACGCAGAACACGTTCACGATGTCACCAATCTTGAGATGCGANCAATCATAATTGCTGCAATACTCGTCCGACGTCTTTTTGCCGAGACACTCGCCGTTCTCGCGATCATAATCGCTGTAAGGCTGCTCAAAGAACAGCTTTGTTGCGTATCCGCTGCCGTCCTTCTTTTTCACCTGCTGGATGCCAACGATCGTCAGATCGTTTTCTCCCTGTCCTACTGCTACCGTTTTCTTTTCCTCTGCCATGTTCTTTTTCCTCTCTTTCTCTCTTTTTCTCTTTTCCCTTATGGCATCTATCTGATCAGGAGGGGGAAGGCGGATCACTCCGCCGCCCTTTCATGTGATCAGCTATACAAAAAACTTTCAAGCTCTAACTTAAGATCTGCATAAGCAGCTTCTTCGACCAATCCCAAAATATGCAGCGTATCAAGTTTAGCTAATTGATACGAAACAAAATCCCGACTGACTCCAACATTCCGAAAATCCTCAATACTGGTACAGATCGATTCTAAAACAGATTCAACACGCACTGCTAACCCCATATACTTTTCCCCCTTTGTTTCCTTGATCTCTGCTCACGCAGATAATTCCCGTAGAACACCGAAAGCGCCTCATAGTCATCACTTGTAAAGATCGACATGATGAAATTCTCATTATCAAATCTCGGCGGGTTGTAGTAGCTGATACGCGCGATCTCATGATCGCCTTTGCATAACACACTAGAATAGCCGCGATCATAAACAGAATAACCTTCCGGCAATGGCTTCGATTTCAATTTCATTCCCCCTTTGTGCAACAAAAAAAGCTCCGCTTATTTCTAAGCGAAGCTTAAAGCTTGTTTACTTTACGCTGTGAACATCTATTCCGTTAAACTATTGTTTCACAAATAGTTGATGAGCAAATGTGCAGCGGACGGGAGTCTAAGTGCTGCACATTATCAACTACCACTTCCGCTATGCTTACGTTTTCGTGAAACACCCAGTTTAACGAATAGATGGCAATGATCGATTGATACAAGTATAAACTGTGAAACATATGTTTGTCAACCTGTTTTTTTTTCTTTGTGCATTCTGCACAACGCTTTGCCTCGGATCGCGTTTGATCAGCCGGTTATTTTCCGGCTTTCTTTGTGCAGTTTTCATAAACAAGGAAGTTGTGATTTGGCGTTGAAACCTAGCCTTGTTTCCGGGGATCCGTTTCAACGCCCCTTAGTCCCAGCCATTTTTTTTCCGTTTTTTCTCCATCCCGTCCCGTGGAGAAAAAATACTTTGCTGTGGCTGCGATGTCAGGGCACAAACATGCTCGCGCATGAGTCCGCTGAAGAACGCTAGGAATTGATATGATTCATTCCGGCTGCTATGCCGGTTTATAAAATGAGTCCGCTGAAAAACGCTGCACATGAAAAGATTTGCATCATAAAGGCTCCATGACAGATTGTGGAATCCGGTCGCTAAAATCCGGACCCTTTGTTTGTCCTTTGGACAAACCCCCATGGGTCCCGTCCGGATTTCTTAACGCTCGTTTCAGGCGCTTCGCGCGGTCGCCAAGAAAAAAAAAGGGTCGGTTGGCTGCAGGACTATTCGCCGGTCAAAATATCATGATTTGGCTAGTCATGATCCTGCATGCGGAACGGATTTTCTTTATCCTGCACCGACACAAAGTCCTTCCCGCGCTTTTCTGCAAGCCGTCGTGCTGCATCTTCGCGAAGATCATCATGCGAAACGAAGGAAAAGGCATGCTCCTGCATTGCCTGTTCAAATTGCCGGATGTTTTCCAGCACCGCCAAGATCGCATTGCTGTCATAGCTTAACGTCGTGCCGCCGTCGTAGATATACGGACGCAGCTTCACACGGACACCGGCACAAAGATTCCTGAACAGATCGTCACGATCCGGATGACTGCGCAGCGCACGCACAAGGACACGCTGGGAGCTGCTTAATGCTTTCAGATCGTCAGACTCGACAAATTTATCACTTGCAACAAACACATACGGCAGCTTCGTTATGATCTGATCCGCTGTCATGTCTCCGGCGCAGGTCATCTCTAAACGCGTAAGATCACCTTCTTCAACATCATGATCCTGTTCAAGCGCTTTATTATAAAGCTTGGTATATCCGGATGAATTACGCACGCCTAAATACTCGGTCTTATTTGTATTGCTATACATGTCTAGCATATACTTGCGTCCATCTTTTACCAGCGAAAGTACTTCCCGGGGCAAAGGGACATCTATTGCAAGATCCCAACGGAGCAATTCGAAGTTCCAGCACGCGTCAAAGATATGCTGCATGTCATACATGCATTGCAGACTATCAAAGCATTTGTTCGGATTGACTTCCAGAAATCCGATCATCAAGTCCTCGTTTTTACATCCGTTAAAGCCGATGCCGACCGTCATACTGCTTGTATCGTAGTCGACCGTAAAAAGATTTCTGAATTTAAAGTCAGAGAAGTTCACAGGATATTGACGCACGTCAAAACGTCCATAAGCAGTAAAAAGCTGCTGCAGGACACCTTGCGAATACTTCAAATCTTTAATTTCAAGCTTATAACGCAGCATATCACAAGAATAGACATACTCATTGCGTCCGATCCCTGGCAACCAATACTTCATTTTTCCCCCTGAAAAACTGTGACAAAATTCTATATATAGAACAACTTCGCCCCTATTAGACAAGGGGCGAAGCCTCCGGCTGCGCCGCTACTTTTTCGCGGCTGCAGCCGGGCGCGCTTCGCTTGCCGCCCGGCTGCGCATCCACGCCGTGAGCGGGTGGCTATGGCACGTATGGGATGCTGCGCATCGCATACGTGCGTCGCCGGATTTTGGGCGCAAAAATCCGTGCCGTAAAGGGACGCGCTTCGCGCTCTGCGCCCTTGACCGCACGTATTTTTACATAAACTTGTTACTTACGTCGTCGCCGCTTTTTAAGGATGCGGGACGGCTTTGTAACGCCTTCTATTCCCGTGTTGCCGTCATTGACACGCAGCGCAAGTATCTGCTCTTCGCTCATCATATCGCCCTCTTTCATGCTCTTTTTGAGATTGCCGACGCAGGCTAGCGTATCATATGCAGCATAATGCTTATTCTTCACAAACCATCCTGTCCGGCGGAACGGCTTTACAAGACTCGGATCAGATGCGCACTCCAACTGGTAAGCATCATACTTATATTGCACCATAAAGCGCCATACCTTTTTACATTCAACAACATAACTTGTTACCTGACGGAGCAGCGCATCAACATGGTTAAAGCGCTGCGCATCATAGATCAAAGTAATGTGATGATGACGGCATGTAAGCAGCGTGTTCAAAAAAAGTGGATCAATATTTGTCTTAAAACTCCGGGAATTCATCTGCACGCTAAATTCATCACCCAGCACAAGGGTGATCGTAAGCGTATTGTTTTCTTCGTCTTTCTTCCTGTTACGATCAGCGGCGGCAACGACCTGCTCCAAAGATACAAAATTCTCATAAGGGATTGCAAGCTGCACGTTGGAGATCACGTTCACGATCTGGCGCACCCATTTTTTCCGGTCATGATCATAGACCATCCGGTTATGATATTTATGATACTTTGCAACAACATAGTGGACAACGGAAAGAGTCTTTCCACGTCCAAAGAGCGCTGTATACGCGATCAACTGACCTGTCCGGCAGTTACGCCATTTCTTAAAACGCAGCCATTTACAAAAGTCCACGACTGCATATACCGGCGTTGCAAAAGGGTGCAGCACTGTAAGCCGGAAACAGACGGACAGGACACATAAGGCTATAAACACAATGACAAACACAAAGAACATGCTGCTACCTCCTTATGCTAAAGAATGTATTCACGATATTTCCAATCACATGAAAAACGCCAAGCACAAGCATAACCGCGACGAATATGTATACAAACCATGTGATGAGCTCCGGGAATGTCTCCGGAGCTGACGCAGAAACGCCGACAAGTTCAAAAAATTGCATGATTGTATCACTCATTAGCTTCTCCTCCTTCCGAAGTAATCAAAGATCATACGCAGCCAAAGCGTGATCAGGATCAATAACAGCAACGCTTCCGTTACAGAATAATCTTCCAAACGCTTGTCCATGATGCCGGGATCCTTTTCGATCAGACTTTCCGTCACCAGCACAGGGACAGGATCAGATTCATCATTCTCGATCAAAGAATGATAGATCGCTTCTACATCCGCCTGATAAGTGATCTGCTGCACCGGCGGATGGATGACCGTAATATTTGTTATGCTGCCTTTTTCCTGTTCTTCTTCTCCGGTCTCTGACTCATTATTAACCTCACCATCCTGCTGTTCCATTTCCTCAAGAATCTCATTTATCTCGTCAAGATCATCTTGAATTTCATCTAAATCTTCTTCTTTTTGATCATCAGAATAATCCTGGGAAGTCTCGGGAACCCCCGTATTTACTGGGTTTGCGGGGGGTGTATCATTGGCCGAGTCTGCCGGAGCCGGATCCGGTGCAGCTGCCGGCGTTGGTTCCGGTGTAACTGCTGGAAGCTCCGGCAGCACTTCTAAAACATCATCTTCCATTTTTTTTTTTTTTTTCTTAGGGCATATTTCAACAGGTCATACTTTTTTTTTTACATCTACCTCCAACCCGGATATAGTAAGAGCTCCGGAGAGGTAGGACGTTTCTCCGGATTCTAACTATATCCGACCTTCCCCCTACATGACACAGGTGAGGGGGAAGGTTCGTACACTACGGCTGCACGGTCAGTCATCACCGAATATCGCCTTCAAGACAATACTGACAAAATACGCACCGAGAGATACACACATAAGCCCGAAAAGCGAAAACTTAACGTTTCCGATAACAACCGGATGCTTCAAAACTGTCAATATACCGTCAAATGCAGCTTTATACGCTTCCATGCCATCACCTACTTTCCAAAGGCTTTCATAACAAGCCGTATGATCAGAAGAATGCCGACGATCGCAAGCGCAGCATAAAGTATATTAAAAACAATATCCGGCGCAAAGAAGAACACTGCACGCAGCAGCCT
>JAAUZE010000003.1 GCA_014804755.1 Lachnospiraceae bacterium
ACTAATCGGCCGAGAGCTTAACCTAGGAAAGTAAGGAATGTAAAAGAAATGCCGATGGCATGTCTTTGGTGGAAGGTCACTTCTTCAGTGTTTGGTTTTGAGGGTACAGCGGATGGTGTTCCGGAGATGATATTTATGAAAGACTATTGTACAGTGGAATTTGTTGATATGTGCGATAGTCCTTTTTATATTAGAAATGGAAAAATATTCAATCTAATAGATAATTTGGGGGTAAATTTTGAGTTCTGGCTATAATTTTTATGCAACTTCTGTAAAAATTAAAACATTTCTCAATCCTTCCTGTCACAAAACCCTTTTTTTTATGAAATAAGTATGTTATAATTGCTTCATTAATAGAAAACTATTCGTTTGGAGAGGGTGCATATGGATACAAAAATTCTTTTGGAAAACGGAACAAATGAATTAGAAGTGTTGGAATTCTTATTAGCAGGGAATTCATACGGAATTAATGTCGCAAAGATTCGCGAGATTACACCGTATCAGGCAATCACGCCGGTTCCCAATGCACATCCGAGTATTGAGGGTGTTTTTATGCCGCGTGATACAATGATCACCGCGATTGACCTTAAGAATTGTCTGCAAAGAGGCGTTTCCGAGGCGGGTGGAATCTTTATTATCACGAACTTTAATAAGTTAGACATCGCATTTCATGTGGATTCGGTTGTTGGCATACACCGAGTTTCATGGCGCGATATCATTAAGCCGAATGCAACGATCAATACCGCAGAGGAGGGCGTATCTACCGGAATTATTAAGAAGGAAGATAAGCTGATCATTATCCTTGATTTTGAGAAGATCGTAACAGACATCAATCCTGAGGTAGGTTTGAAGATTACGGAGATTGATGAGCTTGGCGAACGTACAAGAAATGATGTACCTATTCTGATTGCAGAGGATTCAGCGCTCTTGAATAAGCTGATCTCGGATTCTCTTAAGAAAGCAGGATATGGAAATCTGATCAATACCGTTAATGGTCAGGAAGCATGGGATATTATTTGTGACTGCAAAGAGAAGGGGACATTGGATGAACATGTGCGCTGTGTGATCACGGATATTGAGATGCCGATCATGGATGGTCACAGATTGACCAAGCTGATCAAGGAGGATGAACAGACAAAGCACATTCCGGTGATTATCTTCTCATCGTTAGTCAATGATGATATGCGCAGAAAGGGCGAGGAGCTCGGAGCAGATGCGCAGTTATCAAAACCTGAAATAGGTAATCTTGTCAGAGAGATCGATCGGCTTGTTTTTTAAAAAGTCATGCATAGAATACATTCAATGAGATTTTTACGAAAAGAAATGTATTCTGTTCCGTTTATGAGCACAGCGATGATATGACGAGGACTTCTATTCCGCAGGAGTGTGATGCATAATTGTTTGGAGCATTCTTTGTTCCATGAAATGCCGAGCGGAACGCTTTTGCTTCATAGAAATTGATTATGAGGTGATAAATCGGGATAGATGCTATCCCGATTTATTTTTCATGGTAATGAAAAAGCTGCGAAATATGTTTGTTATTGCAATAGATTTGGAGGAAATTCATGGACGCGAATGAAGAATATCTGGACAGCTTATTGAATTCCGTGCTGTCGCAGGATATGGGCGGCGGAGAAGGCGGTTTGGACAATGCACAACATGAAGCGGAGTTAAAGGAGATCCATGATCTTCTGAAGAAGTCCGACCAGAATCAGATGCCAGATGCTGAGATGCTTGCAATATTAGAGCGGGCGGAGAGCGAGATGTCGGAGGAAGCTTCGGATCAGGATGTGCCGGATGTGTTTGATATTTTCAGCTCGGAGAGTGTAGAACTTGAGGAGAGCCATGCCAAGGATCATGCAGCGGGAGAAACGTCAACATCAGCGGATAGCATGCAGGGTGAAGCCGATGGGGAGGATTATTTGAACGGACTCTTGAACGGGGCGGAGACCGATGGTATGCCGGACGGAAGCGGACAATCCGGGAGCGGAGAAATATCAGGAGAAGAAAACTTATTGTCATTAGACGACCTGCAGGACGAAGAAGAGGCAATGTCGGCGGAGGAAGCGGCAGGAGAAGAGAACTTATTGTCGTTAGACGACCTGCGAATGGAAGACGAAAACCTACTGTCGTTAGACGACCTGCAGGGCGAGGAAGAAGCAATGCCGACGGGGGAAGCGGCAGAGGAGGAAAACTTACTGTCGTTAGACGACCTGCAGGGCGAGGAAGAAGCAATGCCGGCGGAGGAAGCGGCAGGAGAGGAAAACTTACTGTCGTTAGACGACCTGCAGGGCGAGGAAGAAGCAATGCCGGCGGAGGAAGCGGCAGGGGAGGAAAACTTACTGTCGTTAGATGACCTGCAGGGCGAAGAAGAAGCGATGCCCATGGAAGAACCGTCAGGAGAAGAAGATCTGTTTTCGTTAGACAGCCTGCAGAGCGGGGAGGAGCCGTCGCTCATGGACGGTCCTCGGGACGAAGACGACCTCCTTTCGCTCGATAGTCTGCAAAGTGACGAAGAGATGTCCTTTGGCGGGCTTTCGGGTGAGGAAGACATGGGATATGGGGCGTCTACGGAAGAAGACGATGCGATTCAAAAAGAGATTGATGAGCTTCTTGGTCTGGCAGGTACTCCTGGTGAGGAAAATTCTGCGCAAAATGATGCCGTATCCGTGGGGGATGCCTCTGATATGGGGAACGGCGGGGAGGACACATCCTCAAAAGCAGATAAAAAAGAGAAGAAGAAAAAGAAAAAACTTTTCGGAAGGAAAAAGGCCGAAGAAGCCGCAGAGACCGCTGCGGACGGAGCACAGGAAAGCGCGTCTGCAGGAATGGAAGCAAAAGATCAGACTGACGGCATTTCGGGGGATGCAGCTGCTGATGAAACGATGACGGAGGATGATCTGTCGGCAACCGCGCAGGAGACGGAAGCGCCGAACGGGAAAAAGCAGAAATCGAAGCGCAAAAAAGAAAAGGCAGGAAAACAAAAGAACGACGCAGCTTCGGAAAAAGAACCAAAGGAACCCGGATTTTTTGCAAAGCTTTTCAACAGTCTTCTTGAGGAAGCGGACGAGGAGGAGCAGCCGCAAGAGCTGGAGGTATCCGACGAAAACCGCGAGATCATGGCTATGATGGAGAACGAAAAGATCGAGAATAAGAAACCCGGCTCCAAAAAAGCGAAAAAGGGCAAAAAAGGAAAAGCAGAAGCAAAGCAGGCGGATGACGGTGAGGGCGATGAAGAAGCACCGGTAGACGAGAAAAAAGCAAAGAAAGAAAAAAAGAAGAAAGAAAAGAAAGAGAAGAAGGAACAGAAAGAAAAAGCAAAGCAAGAAAAAGAGCAGGAGGAGAAGGCAGTACCAACCAAGAAACTGCCGAGAGCAAAGGTATTTTCTATTTTTGCATTCTGCTTGACATTACTGGCGGTGATCGTGATTCTTTGTCTTGTCATTCCGAAGCAGCAAGACTTAAAAACGGCGCGTGAGGCATATTATAACCGTGATTATTTAACTGTATATCAGAATATGGACGGAAAGGATTTGAATGACAGTGACTATATTCTGTATATGCGGAGCCGAATGATCCTAAATATGCAGAGTAAACTGGATAATTATCTGGTCTACATGGGAATGGACAAGGAAATGGCGGCATTGAACGAATTAATGCTGGCAGTCCACTATTATCAGTCAAACCTTTCAGTGGCGGAGAGCTACGGCGCGGTCGAGGAAATGAATACGGTTTACAGGCAGGTGCTTTCCGTGCTTGAACAGCAATATCAGGTGAGTGAAACGGAAGCGATAGAAATTTTTGCGCTGGATGACCTAAGCTATAATGAACGCCTTTATTATCTTGTACACGGCACAGAATTTGTTGCACCCAATGTCCCGCAGAGCGGATCGACGAACAACACGATGGATATCGGAACGAGCGGTAGCGGAGATGAGATTTTGGATGATATGCTGCCGGAGGAAAATGAGCTGTCCGGCGGCGATCAGACGCAAGGTACGGTTAATGACGCGCCGGAGGCGGGCTTTGATACCGGTCTGACGGAGCCGTCGGCCGACCAGCCGGTGAATGACGGGAATGAGTATTGGCCGGAGAGCGATTGGTCGGACGGTTCCGGAACAGATGCGGGCAATGAGAATTGGCAGCCGGATTCAGATGGCGACAATCAGCAGCAGAATGCGCCGGGTGAGTCACTGTCCCAGGGCAGCGGCGATGAATTATACAGCGGCGAGGTACAGAACGGAAGCGTAGTATTTCAGTAAGGAATGGAGCAGTCATGATAGCGATCATTGATTATGATGCCGGAAACATCAATAGCGTGGAAAAAGCATTTCGTTTTTTGGGCGCGGAGGTCTGCGTTACGCATGATGCGGATGTGATAGAGGCAGCCGAAAAAGTTGTCCTGCCCGGCGTCGGTGCGTTTGGCGACGCCATGAATAAGCTGCATCAATATCATTTGGTGGAAACCATTCATCATGTGATCGAAAAAGGCACGCCGTTTTTAGGTATCTGTCTCGGCATGCAGCTCTTGTTCGAGCGAAGCGACGAGAGCGAGGGAGTGAAGGGATTGGGAATTCTGAAAGGGGAGATTCTCCGTATTCCGGATTCGCAGGACATCAAAGTACCTCATATCGGTTGGAACGCGCTGTCCTTCCCGAATAAAGGCAGATTGTTTGAGGGAATTTCAGCGGGAAGCTATGTTTATTTCGTTCATTCTTATTATTTGAAGGCGGAGGAGGAGCGCATTGTGACGGCGGTGACGGAGTACGGTGCGCATATCCATGCCTCTGTGGAAAAAAACAATGTGTTTGCATGCCAGTTCCATCCTGAGAAGAGCTCGGATGTCGGGTTGCGGATTTTGGAGAATTTTATTCAGATTGGAGCGTAATTAGATTTGAGCAGCGGAGAAGTGCAGCCGAAAAATCTTCATACAAAAAGAATCATTCCGTGCCTTGATGTCAACAACGGGCGCGTTGTCAAGGGCGTCAATTTTGTGAATCTGACGGACGCGGGCGATCCGGTCGCCATTGCCGAGGCATATGATAAGGCAGGGGCGGATGAGCTTGTTTTTTTGGATATAACGGCGTCATCGGATCATCGTGCGACGGTCGTGGATATGGTGCGGAGAGTGGCGGAAAAAGTATTTATCCCGTTCACGGTCGGCGGCGGAATCCGCACGGTCGAGGATTTCAGGGCGATTCTGCGCGAGGGTGCGGACAAGGTCGGCATCAACAGCGCGGCGATCATGAATCCGCAGCTCATCAGCGACGCGGCGGACAAATTCGGCTCTCAGTGCGTGGTGGTTGCGATCGATGCCAAGAAGAGAGCGGACGGCGGTTGGAATATTTATAAAAACGGCGGTCGTGTGGATATGGGAATCGACGCCGTTGAGTGGGCGATGAAGGCGGAGAAGCTTGGCGCGGGAGAAATTCTGCTCACGAGCATGGACTGCGACGGAACAAAGGAAGGCTATGATATTGCGCTGACGCGGGCGGTCTGCGATGCGGTATCCATCCCAGTGATCGCATCGGGCGGCGCGGGAACGCTTTCGCATTTTTATGATGCGGTGGCGGACGGCGGCGCGGATGCACTGCTTGCAGCGTCATTGTTTCACTTTAAGGAATTGGAAATTTGTGAGGTCAAACGTTATCTGCGCGGACGGGGGATTTCTGTCCGGTTGTAAGCGGGCAGATCGCGGATGCAGGATAAAGCTGTATCGATAAGAATACAGGAAAAAAGAATGGAGAGAAAACGATGTCGGCGATCAGCAATGATTGGCTGGAACCCTTAAGCCCGGAGTTTCGCAAGCCGTATTATCGCAAATTACACCAGACGATCGTGGAGGAATATCAGACGCGGCCGGTTTTTCCGCCGTCGGATGATATTTTTAATGCGTTTCACTTAACGCCGCTCCATGAAGTGAAGGTTGTTATTTTAGGGCAGGATCCGTATCATAATGTCGGACAGGCGCACGGACTTTGCTTTTCTGTCAAGCCCGATGTGGATATTCCGCCCTCTTTGGTCAATATTTATCAGGAACTGCATGATGATCTGGGATGTGAGATCCCGGATAACGGATACCTTGTCAAGTGGGCGAAGCAGGGCGTTCTGATGTTGAATACCGTACTGACCGTGCGGGCGCATCAGGCAAATTCGCACAGAGGCATCGGCTGGGAGGAGTTCACCGATGCGGCGATCCGCATTTTGAATGAGCAGGATCGGCCAATCGTCTTTATTTTATGGGGGGCGCCCGCGCAGCGGAAAAAAGCAATGCTGAACAATCCGAAGCACTTGATTTTGGAAGCGCCGCACCCGAGTCCGCTGTCTGCGTATCGCGGTTTTTTCGGAAGCAGACCGTTTAGTAAAACGAATGATTTTTTAACTGCGAATGGATTAAGTCCCATTGACTGGCAGATTGAAAATCGGGAAAAATAGTGACTGGAACAGATTCTCGAAATAGGAAAGGAATCGTATGGAAAAGAAAACGTTTGTGACAAAAGAGCAGATTGCCGAGATCGTAAAGACGTATCCGACACCGTTTCATATTTATGACGAAAAAGGCATTCGGGAGAACGCGAAGGCGGTGAAAGAGGCTTTTTCATGGAATCCGGGCTTCAGGGAGTATTTTGCGGTCAAGGCAACGCCGAATCCGTATATCATTGACCTGATGCGGGAGTTCGGCTGTGGGTTTGATTGTTCTTCGCTGACCGAGCTGATGCTGGCGCACGCCATGGGCGCGGGTGAGAATGAGATCATGTTTTCTTCCAACGACACGCCGGCAAAGGAGTATGCGTTTGCTGACCGGATCGGCGCGATCATTAATCTGGATGATATTACACATATTGATTTTTTGGAAAAGACGCTCGGCAGGCTTCCGGAGACGATCAGCTGCCGTTATAATCCGGGCGGTCTGTTTAAGATGAGCAACGGCATCATGGACAATCCGGGTGACGCGAAATATGGCTTTACGACGGAGCAGCTTTTGGAGGGCATGCGCATCCTGAAGCAAAAGGGTGTGAAGCATTTCGGCATCCATGCTTTTTTGGCGAGCAATACCGTGACGAATGAATACTATCCGATGCTGGCGAAGATTTTGTTTGAGCAGGCGGTTAGGATTCATCAGGAGACGGGCGCGCATATCGCGTTCATCAACCTTTCGGGAGGCGTCGGCATTCCGTACAGACCGGATCAAGAGCCGAACGACATCCATGTGATCGGCGAGGGCGTGCGCAAGGTATATGAGGAAGTGCTTGTACCTGCGGGGATGGGAGACGTTGCGATCTATACCGAGATGGGACGTTTTATGACAGGACCTTACGGGGCGCTTGTGACAACGGCGATTCATGAAAAACACACGCATAAGGAGTATATCGGCGTGGACGCCTGCGCGGTCAATCTGATGCGCCCGGCAATGTACGGCGCTTATCATCATATCACGGTTTTGGGAAAAGAGAATGCACCCTGCGACCATAAATACGATGTAACGGGTTCTCTGTGTGAAAATAATGACAAATTTGCCTTAGACCGGATGCTGCCGGAGATCGAGATGGGGGATTATCTTGTGATCCACGATACGGGAGCGCACGGTTACGCAATGGGCTATAATTATAACGGAAAATTGAAATCGGCGGAGCTGCTGTTAAAAGAAAACGGGGATGTGAAGCTGATCCGTCGTGCGGAGACGCCGGAGGATTATTTCAGAACCTTCGACGGACTTGATTTTTACGGGAAGCTGGATTTTAATGTGTAGGAGCAGGCTTAAAAAATCATCCATTCTGCCGTGAAACTGCTTGCCATTTTTTCTTTTTTATGGTAGTATAGTTTTCGGTGCAGACATGCCGGCATGTCGGAATGGCAGACGAGGCAGACTCAAAATCTGTTGGTGGCAACACCGTGTGGGTTCAAGTCCCACTGCCGGCATTGGTTTATAGATGAGGAAACCTTGTAAATGCAAAGGTTTCCTCATTTTTTGTGTTTATAATAGATCGCAATCAACAAAAAGGAGATAGGGTCAGACGGTCAATGAAAGGTAAGAGGAGGGACAAAGGATGGCATCCTGGATGGTACATCTGCGCATTGCGGACAGGCTTCTTATGCGTCTTTCGGATGTGAGCGCAGAACATTTTATTATGGGAAACATTGCGCCGGACAGCGGCGAGCCGAATGAGGACTGGAGCAGCTTTACGCCGGACAAGGCGACATCGCATTATGAAGAGCGCGGCGCGGACGGAAAAAAGATCATACGGACAGACAGATATGTGGCGGAGTATTTTACCAAAGAGAAGCAGACGGGGTATACGAGGGAGCAATATTCATTTTATCTCGGCTATCTGACCCATTTGCTGACCGATATTTTGTGGAAGCGGAATGTGTATGAAAAGAGCATAGCCGCTTATCCCGAACAGGCAGCGAAGGATCTGAATGCATTTGTCTGGGAGGAACTAAAGAGGGACTGGTATGATCTGGATTTCCTCTACCTGAAAAAGCATCCCGATTTCCGTGCGTTCGAGATTTACCGGAAGCAGGACGGTTTTGAGAACTGTTATATGGACATGTTTTCGAAACGGGCGTTTGACAGCAGGCGGCTATATATTACGGACTTTTATCTGGCAGGCAGGGAAAATGTTGAGCGGGAATATGTGTATCTGACGCCGGAACAGGCGGATGCATTTGTAGAGGAGAGCTGCGCGTGTATCTATGAGCAGTTGAAGGACTATATAACAATAGTGGAGCATGATCTATCATAATAGTAGAAAATCTGACGCGTTGAAGAATGTGTCAGATTTTTTTTCGTATTTGGAAGGAATCTTTTCATTTCAGAAAGAATTTACAGATGCAAATTATCAAAAAGCTTTGAAATTCCTGATTACGATTGACAAAATTGACTAGCGGATATAATATAAAACATATAGGAATAATAGGATAAATAAGGGGTAGAGAGAAAGGAGCATATATGAATCCGTTTATTTATTTGGACAATGCCGCGACGACGCAGCTTGATGAATCTGTGTTACAGGAAATGCTTCCGTTTATGCGGCAGTCATATGGGAATCCGTCGGCGGTGTATCATTTTGCAGAGGAGAGCCGGAAAGCCGTTGATCATGCGAGAGAGCAGACAGCCGGATTGATCGGAGCGAGGCCGGAGGAAATCTTTTTTACAGGGGGAGGAACGGAGTCTGACAACTGGGCGTTAAAGGCGGCAGCTGAGGCTTATTCCGCAAAAGGTAAGCACATCATAACAAGCAAGATAGAGCATCACGCTGTTTTGCATACATGTCGGTACTTAGAAAAGCATGGATATGAGGTGACTTATCTGGATGTGGATCAGGACGGAAAAATAGCTCTTGAACAGTTACGAGCTGCCATCCGTCCGGATACCGTACTGATCTCCGTGATGGCGGCAAATAATGAGATCGGAACGATAGAGCCGATTGCGGAAATCGGAAGGATTGCACATGAGCACGGCGTGCTGTTCCACACGGACGCGGTACAGGCATATGGACATATTCCGCTCCATGTGGAAGAGATGAATATTGATCTGCTTTCTGCCAGTGCGCATAAATTGAACGGTCCCAAAGGAGTCGGTATCCTGTATGTCCGTAAAGGAGTAAAGCTCGGTCCCTTTCTGCACGGCGGCGCGCAGGAGAGGGGAAAAAGAGCAGGAACCCTCAATGTGCCGGGAATCGTGGGATTCGGAAAAGCCGCGCAGATTGCCGGACAGACGATGGAGGGACGTACCCGGTCCGAGACCGCATTGCGGGATCATCTGATAGAAAGAATATTATCGGAAATCCCTCATGCAAGGCTGAATGGACATAGAACGGACAGACTGCCGAATAATGTGAACTTCTGTTTCCGGTTTCTGGAAGGCGAATCCCTGCTGATCCTGTTAGATCAGCTTGGAATCTGCGCATCCAGCGGTTCGGCGTGCACATCGGGTTCCCTCGATCCGTCTCATGTGTTATTAGCAATCGGCCTTCCGCATGAGATCGCGCATGGTTCCTTAAGAATCACGCTGTCAGAAAAAACGACCGTGGAGGAGATTGATTTTGTGGCGGATGAGTTGAAAAAGATTGTGGAACGGCTTCGCAATATGTCTCCGTTGTATGAGGATTTTATCAAAAGCAGATAGTAGTAAAAGCGGGAAAGGAAGAATGATATGTATAGCGATAAGGTGATGGATCATTTTAACAATCCGAGAAATGTAGGAGAAATAGAAAACCCAAGCGGAGTAGGGACCGTGGGAAATGCGAAATGCGGGGACATCATGCGCATGTACTTTGATATTGATGAGCAGGGAGTGATCCGGGACGTCAAATTTAAGACCTTCGGCTGCGGTGCGGCTATCGCGACCAGCAGTATGGCAACGGAGCTGGTAAAAGGAAAAACCGTACAGGAAGCCTTAACGGTTACGAATCAGGCGGTTATGGAAGCCTTGGACGGACTCCCGCCGGTAAAGGTACATTGCTCACTTCTGGCAGAAGAGGCGATTCATGCGGCACTGTGGGATTATGCAGAAAAGAATCATATTACCATTGAGGGACTGAAAAAGCCCGTGGACGACATTGCCGAAAAAGAAGAGGCGGAGGAAGAATAAAGGAGCGGTGCAGCGATTGATAAACTGACAGCAAACAGCTCAGACCGAAAGCACGGTCTGAGCTGTTTGTGTTCTTTAGGCAATATTGTGTTCTGCTTTTCCGGGATGGTCAGCCGTGTCCAGCTCCCGAAAGGTCAAAGCGATGATCACGACGGAAACGATCGCTGTCAGAACGTCCGATACGGGCATGGAATAAAGCACGCCGTTCAGCCCCCAAAACCGCGGCAGCAATAAGGCGAAACCGACACCGAACAGGATTTCACGAACCATGGACAAGGCAGTGGAAGCGGCAGCTTTTCCCATCGCCTGTAAAAAGATAAATGTGGCTTTATTGATGCAGGCGAGGATCAGCATACACAGATAAATGCGGAATGCTTTTATCGCAAAATCCGTATAATAAGCACTTTCGTTTGCTGCACCGAATATCGCGATCAGTTGTTTCGGCATAAGCTCTACGATCAGGAACGCGACTGCACCGACGGCTGCTTCATAGAGAAGAAGCTTTGTAAATAATTTTTTCACGCGTGGTTTTAATCCGGCGCCCATGTTAAACCCGACGATTGGAATACAGCCTGCCGCCATCCCCACAACAATAGAAATGACAATTTGGAAGAATTTCATGACAATTCCCACAACAGCCATCGGAATCTGCGCATATTGCTCCTGACCGAATATGGGATCGATCGCGCCGTAATGACGAATCATGTTGTTGATCGCCGCCATTGCCGCCACAAGGGATATTTGGGAAAGAAAGCTGCAGATACCCAGTGTCAGCGAGCGTTTTACAATGCCCGATTTCAAACGGAATGCGGCTTTTGAGAGGCGCACGGTTTTTGTATGCGCAAGATACCAAACGGCCAGGATTGCCGTGACGACCTGACCGAATACCGTTGCAACAGCAGCGCCCATCATTCCCCATTTGAATACGAAAATAAAAATCGGGTCGAGGATGATGTTGATGACGGCGCCCGCGAGCGTGGAGACCATTGCAAATTTAGGGCTTCCGTCTGCGCGGATGACCGGATTCATCGCCTGACCGAACATATAGAACGGAATGCCCAGGGAAATATAGAAGAAATATTCCTTTGAGTGGCGGAAGGTCTCTGCGTTTACGGTGCCTCCGAACATGGAAATGATCGGTTCCTGAAAAAGCAGGTAAATGGCGCATAAAAAAATACCGCCGGCGACTGTCAGTACGATGGCGTTACCGACGCTTTTTTCCGCATCCTCAGGATGCTTTTTGCCCAGACTTAAGCTGACAAACGCGCAGCAGCCGTCTCCGATCATAACAGCGACCGCCAGAGCAATGACTGTCAGCGGGAAAACGACCGTGTTGGCGGCATTGCCGTAGGAGCCTAGATAAGTGGCGTTGGCGATAAAAATCTGATCCACAATATTATACAGTGCCCCGACAAGCAGTGAAATAATGCAGGGAACCGAATATTTGCGCATCAGTCTGTCGATTTGTTCCGTGGCAAGAAAGGATTGGTTTGTGTGTTCCATGATACTACCTCCAATAAAATTGATAGGAGACTTTTTTAGGAAAGCTGCCATAACCCATAGTTCGCGCGGCACAGAGGCTGCCATACAAAAAAGGTGTAAATCCATCTGTCTGGATTTACACCTTTCGGCTACGCGATCGATGGTATTATAACGCATGATTTTTTGGAATGTCAAATGATTTTTTTTTTTGCAGTCTGTGCATTCCGTAAAGAACAGGCGCAATGATAACTTTCATCTCTCTCTTTTCTTATCCGCAAAATTGGAGTATACTATATAGATGGAGCAAAATGCGTGACAGAAAGGCAGGCAATGGCATGGACTGTACGACTGCAGAACGTAAGATCAGTTTTTTCCTAGCGGGAGAGCTGGATGAGCGCGATACGGAAGAATTTGTCGGACATATTGAGCAATGCGAGGCGTGTATGGAGGAGCTTGCCATTCAGTACCTGATCAGTGAGGGGATGCACCGCTTAGAGGACGGCGGCGCGTTTGACCTGAATAAAGAGCTGAAGGAAATGCTGCTGTGGACGAAGAAACGCGTACGCCGGCAGAAGCGCTTGGATCTTGTGCTGTTTTGCGCGGAGATCGCCGCGGTGGCAGGTTCTTTTTTGCTTTCTTTTTTTGTGTTGTATTAAGGGGAATCATGGTGTTCCCATAGAAAGGGCTTCTTTGTCAAATGAATGAAAAAATTGTTTTGATAGATGGACATAGTATCTTAAACCGGGCATTTTACGGCGTGCCGGACTTGACGAACCGGGAAGGACTGCACACGAATGCAGTCTATGGTTTTTTGAATATTATGTTCAAGATTTTGGAGGAAGAACAGCCGCAGTATCTTACGGTTGCGTTCGATGTGCATGCGCCGACGTTCCGCCACGAAATCTACGCGGAGTATAAGGGAACAAGAAAACCGATGCCGGATGAGCTGCGCCAGCAGGTGCCCGTCATGAAAGAGCTGCTTGCGGCAATGAATATCTGCCTTGTGGAGCAGGCGGGGTTAGAGGCGGACGATCTGCTCGGTACCATTGCAAAAAAAGCACAGGAGTGGGGCATGGAGGTATCGCTTGTGTCCGGCGACCGCGATCTGCTGCAGGTTGCGTCCGAGCATATCAAGGTGCGCATTCCCAAGACCAAGGGCGCAAGGACTGAGGTGGAGGATTATTATGCGGCGGATGTGGAAGCCGCTTATCAGGTGACGCCGCAAGGCTTCATCGACCTGAAAGCGCTCATGGGCGATACGGCGGATAATATTCCCGGCGTGCCGAAGGTCGGGCAGAAAACGGCGACGGACTTAATGGTGCGATACGGATCGCTGGACAATATTTATGCGCATGTCGATGAGATCGAGAAAAAAAGTATCCGCGAGAGCCTAAAGGAGAACCGTGCGCTTGCGGATCTGAGCAAAACGCTTGCCACCATTAACATGAATGCGGAGTTTCCGTATGATCTGGAAAATGCGCGGGTCGGCGAGTTTTATAACGAACAGTCCTATGCGTATTTCAAACGGCTTGGCTTTAAGCAGTATCTTTCGCGCTTTTCGGATTCTCAGACCGCAAAAGAGGAGAAAGAGACTGCGGTTTGTTGTGTGTTGAAGGAGCTTACAAGCGTTTCGGAGCTTGACAAGGTGCTTGCTGAGGCAAAAGCGCGCGAGGCGGTTTCGATTGCCTATGCGGGCTTTCCGGAGGATGCATCGGGCATGACAAGCGGTGCGGACGGACAGCTTACGCTTGATTTTGCGGCGCATGAGGAGCAGCTTGTCATGGTGCTTGTGACGGATGCGGAGCACGCATGGCTTGTGCGTACGCCGGCTTTTACGGCAGAACGGATCCGTGAGCGATTCGGCACGCTTGCAGCTGACAACGAAAAGGTGAAGCTCATTGCGTTTGACTGTAAGGAGCTTTATCCGCTGCTTGCGCTCGGAAATGCGCGTACCGCAGCGGATGTGAGCGGTCATTTTTTTGATACTAAGCTCGCAGCGTATCTCTTAAATCCGTTAAAAAACGATTATGAACCGCAGGATGTTGCCGTGGAATACGCGGGAATGAATATGGCGGGGTATGCGGAGCGGTTTATAAAGCTGCCGGAAAGAGAGGCTTTGGAGAAGAAGCAGGGCGAATATATCGCTTATTTGTGTGATGTGGCGCAGGCGGGATTTCTGGCATATCCGAAGCTGAAAGCGAAGCTTGAGGATACCCGGATGGACGGGCTGTTTTGTGACATTGAGATGCCGCTTTCCTATGTGCTGTGCGATATGGAGGAGGCGGGAATCCGTATCCGCCCGGAGGAGCTGAAAGCGTACGGGGATACGCTGGCAGAGCGGATCGCCGTCTTAGAGCAGCAGATTTACGATCAGGCGGGGGAAGCGTTTAATATCAATTCGCCGAAGCAGCTCGGTGAGATTTTATTTGATAAGCTGCATATGAAGGGCGGCAAAAAGACAAAAACGGGATATTCCACGGCGGCGGATGTGTTGGAAAAGCTTGCTGAGGATCATCCGATCGTGAAGGATGTATTGGAGTATCGTGGGCTTGCCAAGCTGAAATCAACGTACGCGGACGGGCTTGGCGGCTGTGTGGATGAGAATGACCGCATTCATACGACCTTTAATCAGACGATCACGGCGACCGGGAGGATCAGCTCAACGGAGCCGAATCTGCAAAATATCCCGATGCGTACGGAGCTCGGCAGACTGATACGCAAATGCTTTATCCCGAAAGACGGATATTTGTTTATGGATGCGGATTATTCCCAGATCGAGCTGCGGATACTCGCGCATATGTCCGGGGATGACGAGCTGATCGAGGCGTATCATCAAGAGCAGGATATTCATCGCATTACGGCGGCGAAGGTGTTTCACACGCCGTTCGAGGAGGTCACGGACCTGCAGCGGCGCAATGCGAAGGCGGTCAATTTCGGCATTGTGTACGGCATCAGTTCTTTTGGCTTAAGTCAGGATTTAAGCATCAGCAGGCAGGAGGCATCCGCCTATATCGAGCAGTATTTTGCGACCTATCCGTCCATTAAGGCGTTTTTGGACAATGCAGTTTCGGAGGCAAAAAAGAACGGCTACAGCACGACCATGTACGGGCGGCGCAGACCGATCCCGGAGCTGAAATCCTCTAATTTCATGCAGAGGCAGTTCGGCGAGCGTGTCGCCATGAACGCGCCGATTCAGGGAACGGCGGCGGATATTATGAAGCTTGCCATGATCCACGTATTTGACAGACTGAGAACAGAAAAGCTGAGGTCCAGACTGATCTTACAGATTCATGATGAGCTTTTGATCGAGACGGCGCCGGAGGAGGAAGCAAGCGTGCGCGACATCCTTTCGGGCGAGATGCAGCGCGCGGCGGATTTGTCCGTTGCGCTGGCGGTAGACCTTCATACCGGAGCAAACTGGTATGAGGCAAAATAAAGGAAATCGGGGTATGAAAATCATCGGAATCACGGGAGGCGTGGGCGCCGGAAAATCCATGCTTCTTGCCTACATAGAAAGTCATTATCCATGCAGGGTGATCTACGCGGACTTAGCGGCGAAGCAGCTTCAGGAAAAGGACACTGACTGCTACAGTCAATTGGTGGAACTGCTCGGAGAAAGCGTGCTTAGCGAGGATTTAAGCATTGACAAGCGAAAAATGGCGCAGCGCATTTTTGAGGAGGACCGGCTGCTTAGCGCGGTCAATGCCATCCTTCATCCGGCAGTAAAGCGGTATATTTTATCGGAGATCAAAAAAGAACAGGCTGCGGGGCAGGTGGATTATTTTTTTATCGAAGCGGCACTCCTGATCGAGGAGCATTATGATGAAATCTGCGACGAGCTTTGGTATATCTACGCGGACGAACCGATGCGAAAAAAGCGGCTCATCCGCGCACGCGGATATACGGAAACAAAGACGGACGCGATCATGAAAAGCCAGCTTAGGGAGGAAGCGTTTCGTGGGAATTGTCAGGTTGTCATTGATAACAGCGGGACGCCGGAGGATGCGTATAAACAGATCGATATGCAATTAGGAGGGAGAGAGCGTGGACTTTAGTAAACATGCCGCACAGACGGTATTCGGCTTGGATATTGGGACAAGGAGCATTGTCGGTACGGTAGGTTACCGTTCAGGCGACCAGTTCATTGTGATCGCGCAAAAATCGGTGGAGCATGAAACGCGTGCCATGTTGGACGGACAGATTCATGACATCGCACAGGTCGGCGCCACGATCTCATACGTAAAGGACGAGCTGCAAAAAAGCACGGGTCTCACATTGACGGATGTGTGTATTGCAGCCGCAGGGCGCGTTCTGCGCACGGAGAGAGTGCGCGTCGGCATCGATTACGAGGAGGAGCATGACGTCACTGAGGAGGATATTTACGGCCTGGAGGCGCTCGGCGTGGAAAAGGCCTACCGCCAGTTTTCCGAGGAGAACGAGTCGGAGATTCGCTTTTACTGCGTCGGCTCGACGGTAATTAAATATTTTTTGAATGATTATCCGATCGGAAATCTGGAAAATCACCGCGCGCGCAAAATTGAGGTGGAGATGATCGCCACCTTTTTGCCGGACGAGGTTGTGGACGGATTATATAAGGCGGTCGGGATCGCCGGATTACAGGTCGTGAATCTGACCCTGGAGCCGATTGCGGCGATACAGGTTGCGATCCCGCAGATGTACCGGATGCTTAATATCGCGCTTGTGGATGTCGGCGCGGGAACTTCTGATATTTCGATCACAAAAGAGGGCAGTATTGTCGCTTATGGCATGATTCCGGTTGCCGGAGACTCATTGACCGAAGTGGTCGCTCAACACTGCCTTGTAGATTTTAACACGGCGGAGCAGATCAAGCGCGGTATCTGTGAACAGGAGACCGTGACGTACCGCGATATTATGGGCTTGGAGCAGACCATCACGAGGAAGGACGCGTTTTCGGTGCTGCAGGAGCGTATTGATACGATGGCGCATCTGGCGGCGGAGAAGATCAAGGAGTTAAACGGCGGGAAATCGGTCAGCGCCGTGTTTGTCGTTGGCGGCGGCGGTAAGATCTTAGGCTATGAGGAGGCGCTCGCAAAAGAGCTCGACATTGTCAAGGAGCGTGTGGCGCTCCGCGGCGAGGAGGTCATGCAGAAGGTCCGCTTTGTGCAGGATGACGTCAGAAAAGATTCGTTGCTCGTCACGCCGATCGGGATCTGTCTTTGCTTTTATGAGCAGAGCAATCATTTTATCCATGTGACATTGAATCATAAGCGGGTGAAGCTCTATGACAATTCGCATCTGGCGGTGGTCGATGCGGCGATGCAGGCGGATTTTCCGAACGCCGATATGTTTCCGAAGCGCGGGGAGGAGCTGGTATTTGTTCTGGATGGAAAGCAGCGGCGTATCCGCGGCGAAGCGGGCGAGGCGGCGGTCATCCATGTCAACGGGGCGCCTGCGGATATTACAACACCGATCCATGCGAACGATATGATCGACGTGGAGCCGTCTACGGCGGGCACACCCGCATCTTGTACGATCGGAAAACTGCCGGAATATCATGCGACGATCCGCATCCGCGTCAACGGGAAAGACATCGATCTTCCGAAATTCGCGGTAGTCAACGGCACGCTGCAGTCGGAATATTATGAGATCGCGCAGAATGACGTGATCGAGATCAATAACTATTATACCGTGGAGCAGCTTAAAAAGTTTTTAGAGCTGGAGGACAGCAAAATGCGTCTGGCGGTCAATCATATGCCGGCGGATGAGCAGACGCGCGTCTATGAGAATTTTTCCGTTGAATGGGGCGAGGCAGCGGCAGAGGTGTACGCCGACGAAGCTGAGGGCGAGAGCTGGCTGACGGATGCCGAGCGCGCTGAGCGAGGACTGGCGGCGAGAAAAGAGGAGGATGAGGACGCATATTCCGGTGCGTCATATGCAGGGACAGCGCAGCGGACAGGTACGGGAACGGCGGCGTGGCAGAGCGTGAACGCAATGCAGGCTTCAGCGGGACAGGCATCGGAAGGAGAGCGTGCGGCGGCGGTGCAGACAGAATCCGGCGCAGCGACGGCGAGTGCCGGAGCGCAGACGTTTGACGGGCAGGGCACAGGGACAGCAAATGCCGAAGCACAGGCATCGGCAGGACAGGGCTCAGGCATCACACAGTCCAAGGCTGCGGGCGCAGGAGCAAACGCCGAGACAAAGACCGTTACGGTCATGGTAAACGGCGATCCCGTGGTAATGAAAGGGAAAAAGAATTATATTTTTGTGGATGTGTTTGATTATATTGACTTTGATCTGTCCACACCGCGCGGAAGCAGCGTTGTGACAAAACGCAACGGAGAAAACGCAGGCTATGTGGATGTGCTTGCGGAGGGCGACAGTCTGGAAATCTATTGGGAGAAATAGGTGTGGCAGTCGCCACGAATGAGAAGTACGGAAAGGTACGGTTAGCATAAATGAGAATGTGCAGTATTGCCAGCGGAAGCAGCGGGAATTGTATTTATGTTGGCTCAGAGAGCACGCACCTGCTTGTGGACGCGGGCATCAGCGGTAAAAAAACGATAGAGGGCGTGGAATCGCTCGGAGTATCCATGCAGGATATTGACGGTATTGTGATCACACATGAGCATAACGATCATGTTAACGGCTTGGGAGTGCTTGCGAGAAAGTACGGTCTGCCGATATACGCCACGGCAGGAACGATCCGGGCAATCCGGAGCATGGAAAGTCTGGGGGAAATCGATGCATCCTTATTTCAGACGATCCGCAAGCAGGAAAAATTTACGATAAAGGATATCACGGTGAATACGCTGCCGATTTCCCATGATGCGGCGGATCCGGTTGCGTACAAATTCTCATGCGACGGCAAAAGAATGGCGGTTGTGACAGACCTTGGCACATATGATGAGGTGACAACGGCGTCCCTACAGCGGATGGATGCCATTCTCATAGAGGCGAACCATGACATCCGCATGCTGGAGGTGGGACCGTACCCGTATCCGCTGAAACAAAGAATATTAGGAGACAGAGGACATTTGTGCAACGAGGCGTCCGGACAATTATTATGCGCGCTTCTGCACGATCATCTGAAGACGATCATGCTCGGACATTTGAGCAAAGAAAATAATCTGCCGGAGCTTGCTTACGAGACGGTGCGTTTGGAGATCACGAACGGGGATCATCCGTATCAGGCGGATGACTTTCGGATTTTGATCGCTAAGCGGAGCGAGCCATCCGAGGTGATAGAGGTATGAAAGGGGTAGGAGGGAGATCATCACTATGAAGAAGCGTAAAGAAATTGCGGGATTTCGAAAGGGAAGAGCGATGAATTATTCCACATCCGTGACGGCGACAAAGGGAGAACAGACCGTGATATGGCTGTGTGTGCTGATGGTTATATGCGCTGTTCTTGTGGCGTTATTCGTGTTTAAAAGCATGCTTGCATTGTTTCTTTCCATCTTCGGGGGAATTATTTTACTGTTTGGTGTGATGCTTTTTTGTATGTTCCGGCCGAAGCACAGGGAGGAGCGCTTACAGAACACCGTCACATCCAATGTAAAAGTGGATGAGGCGTGGCTCAATTTACCGGGAAAGGATCAACAATCCGATCAGTGGTAAATCGATCAAATATCACAACGATAAAACGGAACTAAAGTTCCGCGGAACAAAAGTTCCAAGGAATATCAGATGAAGCGGACAGATGGGGGTAAAAATGAAAAAATCAATCATCACGGTAGTAGGGAAAGATACGGTCGGTATCATCGCGAAGGTGTGCACTTATCTTGCGGAGCAGAACATTAACATTCTCGATATTTCACAGACCATTGTGCAGGATTATTTTAATATGATGATGATCGTGGATATGAGCGCGACAAAAAAGCCTTTTCAGGAGGTCATCGGGGATCTGAATGCGATCGGAGAGCAGATCGGCGTTGTCATCAAATGCCAGTTAGAGGATATTTTTAATCAAATGCATCGCATTTGATTTTTAAATGCATCGCATTTGATTTCAGATGCACAGAATTGGATGCCTGTGAAAAAGGAGAGATCATATGATCAATATATTTGAAGTGGCGGAAACCAACAAAATGATCGAAAAGGAAAATCTGGACGTGCGTACCATCACGCTGGGCATCAGCCTGCTGGACTGCATTGACGGAGACCTTAGCCGGACAAACGGGCGTGTGTATGAAAAGATCACGACGCTTGCGGAAAAATTAGTCAGTACCGGAGAATATATTGAAGCGGAGTTCGGGATTCCCATTGTCAATAAACGGATTTCCGTGACGCCGATCTCTTTGATCGGCGGCGCGTCATGTAAGAGCTCCGATGACTTTGTGACACTTGCAAAGACGCTTGACCGGGCGGGCAGAGCGGTCGGCGTGAATTTTATCGGCGGCTATTCCGCGCTGGTGTCCAAGGGCATGACGAAGGCGGATGAGGCGTTGATCCGTTCCATCCCGCAGGCGCTTGCCGAAACCGAGATCGTGTGCAGCTCCGTCAATCTGGCATCGACGAAGACCGGAATGAACATGGATGCCGTCAGACTCATGGGAGAAGTGATCAAGGAGACGGCGGAGCATACAAAGGACCGGGATTCTTTAGGCTGCGCCAAACTCGTCGTGTTCTGCAATGCGCCGGATGACAATCCGTTTATGGCAGGAGCGTTTCATGGCGTGACGGAGGCGGATGCGGTCATCAATGTCGGCGTCAGCGGACCGGGCGTTGTCAAGACGGCGCTTGAGAAGGTGCGCGGAGAGAGCTTTGAGGTACTCTGCGAGACGATTAAAAAGACCGCGTTTAAGGTAACGCGTGTCGGGCAGCTCGTGGCAAAAGAAGCGTCGCGGTTATTAGAAGTGCCGTTCGGCATTGTGGATCTGTCGCTTGCACCGACCCCTGCGGTAGGAGACAGCGTGGCGGATATTTTACGCGAGATCGGTCTGGAGCATGCGGGTGCGCCCGGAACGACGGCCGCGCTTGCTCTTTTAAATGATCAGGTAAAAAAAGGAGGCGTCATGGCGTCATCCTATGTCGGGGGCTTAAGCGGCGCGTTTATTCCGGTCAGCGAGGATCAAGGCATGATCGATGCGGTGACCGCGGGCGCGCTCACCTTGGAAAAGCTGGAAGCGATGACCTGTGTATGCTCTGTCGGACTGGATATGATCGCGATTCCGGGGGATACGAAAGCGACGACGATTTCGGGGATCATTGCGGACGAGATGGCGATCGGCATGATCAATCAAAAAACGACCGCGGTCAGACTGATTCCCGTCATCGGCAAGAACGTCGGGGAGAAAGTGGAATTCGGCGGACTGCTCGGGTATGCCCCGGTTATGCCGGTCAACCCGTTCTCCTGCGACGCTTTTATGGAGCGCGGCGGCAGGATTCCTGCGCCGATACACAGTTTTAAAAATTAGGCGCTTAACAATGAATATTGCGCAAAATAGAAAAAATATAGAAAAGCTATTCTGCTTTATGCAGGTTAGGATAGTAAAATAAGGCGGGATTAAGAAAAATGCATCAAGTACATGTATCCATGAAAGGAAAACATTCCGCGGGCACAAAGGACATGACTGTCGGGAATCCGTATTCCATGATGATCAGTTTTGCCCTGCCCGTGCTCTTAAGCCAGATTTTTCAGCAGTTATATAACACGGCGGATGCCTTTATTGTAGGAAGATGTCTTGGAACGAACGCGCTGGCTGCGGTCACGTCTTCCGGCACATTGATTTTTTTGCTGGTCAGTTTCTTTATGGGGACGGCTATGGGCGCGGGTGTCGTGATCTCACGATATTTCGGAGCCGGAAAAGAGGATGAGGTTTCCCGCGCGATTCATACGGTCATGGCGTTCGGTATTGTCAGCGGGCTTCTCCTTACCGTGGTGGGTGTTGCCTTTACGCCGACATTTCTAAAGTGGATGCAGACAGATCCGGAAGTGATGCCGGAAGCGGTGGAATATTTCCGGTATTATTTTTTAGGTTCATTGGCGTTGGTGATGTATAATATCTGCCGCAGTATCATCAATGCGTTGGGAGACAGCCGCAGGCCGTTATATTACCTGATTTTTTCCTCACTGCTAAACATTGTATTGGATCTTCTTTTTTTGGCGGTATTTCGCTGGGGAGTCTGGTCGGCGGCAGTGGCGACGGTCTTATCCCAAATGGCGAGCGTGGTGCTGTGTATGGCATATCTGCTGCGCAAGGGCAATCTGTTTACCGTGGAATGGCGTAAGATCCGCTTTCATCGTGATATGCTTTCGGAGATTGTTCGTTACGGACTGCCATCCGGCGTTCAGAATTCTGTGATCGCTTTTGCGAATGTCATTGTGCAGTCACAGATTAATTCCTTCGGCAAGCTGGCGATGGCAGCTTACGGCACCCATGCAAAGATTGAAGGGTTTGCATTTCTGCCTATTACCAGTTTCAACATGGCAAGCACCACGTTTATCAGCCAAAACCTTGGCGCAAAGCAGTATGACCGCGCAAAAAAAGGAGCACGGTTCAGCATCCTTGCGGCAGTTCTTTTGGCGGAGGCAATCGGGGTGGCCTATTTTATATTTGCATCGGACATGGTCGGTCTGTTTGATAAGACGCCCGGTGTGATCGCTTTTGGCGTGCAGCAGGCGCGCACGGTCGCGCTGTTCT
This sequence comes from Lachnospiraceae bacterium, assembly GCA_014804755.1. GTDB lineage: Bacteria > Bacillota > Clostridia > Lachnospirales > Lachnospiraceae > DLAJ01. The sequence continues at coordinate 22,705 of JAAUZE010000003.1, forward strand.
ATTGCCTGCTGGCGTTTTCCCATTCGGTGGCGGCTGTCTGCCGCGGCGCCGGAAAGGCGTTTGTACCCATGTGCGTCATGCTGGCGGTGTGGTGCGTGATCAGGATCGCATATATCATTCTGGTGATGCGCCTGACCGGAGAGATCGGTTATATTTACTGGGCGTATCCGCTCACATGGGGAATCAGCTCCGTGATCTATTTGATTTATTATCTGCGTTCTGACTGGGTGCATGGGTTTGAAAAGTAAGGATGTGGGAAAGTGATAAAGTGTAAGATTTGCAGGGGGATGCCAAAATCTCTTTAATGCATAGTTTGACAGGAAGACTTCTCGTGCATATTGTACTTGTATTAGATACTAATACAAGTAAGAAAGGAGTTACATCTATGGAAAATTCAGTGAAAGATCTTATCCGACGAAGAAAAAGTGTACGGACCTTCAACAGGGCAGCGCTTCGGAAAGAAGACAGACAGAAGCTGGAGCAGTATATTCAAACATTAGATAATCCTTTTGATGTTTCCGTAGAGTTTCGTTTTCTTGATGCAAAAGAGTATGAGCTGTCCAGTCCTGTGATCGTTGGTACAGATTTATATATTGCAGCAAAAATCAGCCGTATTCCACAGTCGGAGATTGCATATGGATACTGCTTTGAAAAATTTTGTCTGTATGCGGAAGCGATGGGAATAGGCACTGTTATGCTGGCAGCAACGATCAGTCGTAAGACCTTTGAAAAGGCAATGGGAGTCAGGGACACGGAGGTAATGCCTGCTGCAAGCCCGGTCGGTTATCCGGCAGAGAAAAGATCCGTTCGTGAAATCCTGATGAGGAAAGGGCTGAAAGCTGATGAACGGCTGCCTTTTGGCGAGCTCTTTTTTGAAGAAACTTTTACGGAAAGCCTACCCCCCGAGCATGCCGGGCAATTCCGTGACGCACTTGATATGGTGCGGCTTGCGCCGTCTGCAGGGAACAAGCAGCCATGGCGCGCGGTTGTATGCGGGGATAAGGTACACTTTTACGAGAAGAAAACAAAGTCAATGTCAGATAATCCTCTTGGGGATATTCAAAAGGTAGATGTGGGTATTGCGCTTGCACACTTTGATCTGACATTGAAAGAAACAGGGACAGGCGGACGCTTTATAGAAGAAAATCCAGGTTTCAAGATCGATGATTGGATGGAATATATCATTACTTATGAGGTGACATACTGATGGATACCAGATTTTCGTCAGCAATTCATGCGCTGATTTTGATAGCTGCATCAGAGAAGCCGATGACATCTGAGGACATCGCCGGAAGTGTTGGGACAAATGCCAGCTATATCCGTAAGATCATTGGCTCGTTAAAGAAGAAGGGTATCATTGAAAGCCATCGTGGGATCAGTGGCTATGCATTAAAGCTGAAAGCGGAAGATCTGACGCTGCTTCAAATATATCAGGCTGTTAATGAAATAGAAGCCATCTGTCTTTTTGACCTGCATCAGAACTCAAATGACAAGTGCATTGTCGGGCGCCATATAAAGTCGGTTTTGACGGAAATGTTTATGGAAATGGATGAGGCAATTATCCTTGCTCTTTCCGGGAAGACATTAGCGGACTGTATCGGCAGCATTCAAAGAAGGCTTGATGCAGCGGGCAATGGATGTCCGAGGGAATAGAGAGTAAACACTGTGATCTTACACGATGGGAGATTGCTGCATTGAAATCGTATAAGGTAAAAATGACAAGGAGGGATATCATGGAATTGATACAGATTGTATTCAGCCCGACAGGAGGAACCGGGAAAGTTGCTGACATCATCACAGAGGAATGGGATGGAGCCGTAACCCGCATTGACTTGTCAAATGCAGAAACAGATTTTTCAAAGATCATAATAGGGCAGGAGGACATCGTGCTGGCTGCAGTGCCGTCTTATGGCGGACGTGTTCCGGCGCTTGCTGCGAAAAGGTTGATGGAAATACGCGGAAATCGGGCAAAATGTATCATCGTCTGTGTATATGGTAACCGTGCCTATGAAGATACGCTTGTCGAACTGCAGGATATTGTGGAAAGCTGCGGCTTCCAAACGGTGGCGGCTGTCTCTGCAGTAGCAGAGCATTCCATTATACATCAGTATGCCGCAGGCAGGCCGGACGAAAAGGATGCGGAAGAACTGCATGGATTTGCAAAAACGCTCTTTGGGAGGCTGAAGGGTACAAAAATATCAGAAACTGTGCCGGAGATACCCGGCAGCCGGCCTTACAAAAAGGCAGGGGGAGCAGGGCTGGTTCCAAAAGCGACAAAAGACTGTGTGAGCTGCGGCTTATGCGCAGAGGGATGTCCGGCACAGGCGATCAGCAGGGAAAACCTGAAAACAGCGGATGCTAAAAAATGCATTTCCTGTATGCGGTGTGTCGTCAGGTGCCCGAAGTCTGCGCGAAAAACAAATGGCGCTCTGGTATCTGTTGCAGCGTTGGCAATTAAAAAAGCCTGCAGTGAAAGAAAAGGGAATGAGCTGTTTATTTGATTTTGATGATTGGAAGTGACAGTATGAAGCTGATAAAAAAGCAAAAAGTAAGTGCAAGCATCACCGATTCTCGGGCAAACTTATCAGTGATCGGGATATTCCAGACCGTAGAAGATGCGGTCACTGAATTAATGGGAGAACTGAAAGCTGATAACATAACTATGAAAAAAGTGGATAATGCCATATGGGTTTTTACTAAGAACAGGATAAAAATACTGAAAAATATAGCTTGGAATGAAGATTTTTATACGATATGCTTTATTTCTTCCATAACCCGTGCAACAGTAAATGTGGATATTGCGATCAAAAGTAAGTCCGAGGAATTGTGTGCTTATGCAAGGGTAGAACTCTGTGCGCTGGATCTGCAGACGGAACGGATTAAAAGGATTTCGGCAATTGGGATTGTTGACAGGATAATACCGGAAAAGCCTGAAATGGATATCGCCTTTACCAGATTTGACAGGGGAGAACTGCCTGAGTATGGACAGGTACAGGTGAAATATACCGGCATCGATTTCTCACGGCATACAAATAACATAGAGTACATCCGGTTTATATTAAATACTTATTCTGTCCGGGAGCTGGAGGCAAGGCCGGTAAAAGAAATGGAAATCACATATACGAACCAGTCTTTTGAAGATGATGTGCTGACAATACGCAAGGGCAGCCTTGAGGGAAAAGATGTTTTTATGCTGCAAAAAGAAGATAAGGTGGTTGTCGGAAGTGAGATTGTTTTTGAAAATGATAAGATGAGGCAGGGCATATGAAAACAGGTGTCATTGATGTAGGCGGCGGACTTAGGGGAATCTATGCCGCCGGTGTACTGGATTTTTGTATGGAACAGGGGATTCGGTTTGACCTTGGGATCGGGATATCTGCGGGAAGCGCTAATCTGGTTTCCTTTGCGGCAGGCCAGAGGGGGCGCAACTATCAGTTTTTTACCGAATACGCATTCAGGAAACAATATATGGGCTTTCGCAATTTCCTTTTCAAAAGGTCTTTTGTGGATATGGACTATGTATATGGAACGCTGAGCCGCGCTGATGGAGAGAATCCCCTTGACTACCCTGCCCTGCGGGATAATCCCATGGAATTATGGGTTGTTGCCACGGATGCGATGACAGGCGGGGTAAAGTATTTTCATAAGGGGGATCTCCGGCAGGATGACTATGGTATTCTGATCGCATCCTCATCCATCCCTTTTGTCTGCAGACCCTATACGGTGAAGGGAACACCTTATTTTGACGGTGCATTAGGAGATCCGGTGCCGGTCAGGAAGGCGTTTGAACTTGGATGTGACAGGGTGGTGCTGATTTTGACGAAGCCGGAGAGTGAAATCCGGCATTCCGGAAAAGATGAGAAAATCGCGGCCCTTATCTGAAAAAGATATCCGCTGGCCGCAGAAAAACTGTGTGAGCGGGCGCGAAGGTATAATGAGGGCGTTGCCAAGGCACAGGAGTACGCAAGGCAGGGGCGGGTGCTGATCATTGCCCTGATGATACCTGTGGTGTGGATACCTTGAAGAGGGATAAAGAGGCTCTTAAGAGACTGTATAAAAAGGGATACCATGATGCCCGAAAGATATCCGCGTTTATAAAAGATTAGGGGATTTCCACTGTCAGATTTTTGTTCTGCTTTTCAGGCTGAAAGGATAAGCAGCACCGCAAGAATGGCAGCAGGCACCGTTACGGTATCATATTCGCTGGGAGAACACAGTTCTGTGATTGCCCCGACGATCGCACCTGCAAAAATCGGAAGCAGTGATTTCCAAAACGGGAAATGACAGTACAAAAGAAAGACTGCAAGACCGCATATCAGAGAAACCAGAAACATCGCAGCAGTTCCTTCCCATGATTTTTTTCCGTCGGCAGGCTTAAGATGTACCTTGTGCTTTCCGAATGGAATACCAATCAGAGCGGCTGCAGCATCCCCGGTTCCCCACATGAGAATGGCTGTGGCTGCATCATAAGGCTTGCCAAAGATTCCCCATGCCACAGCGGTAACAACAGCAAACATAAAGAACAGCATCAGGAGACTGTATTTGATCTCTCCGGATTTCTTTTGAACAAACAGGTTATGAAACCAGCTTTCCTTTTCAAGAACAGCCAGCAGGGGGTAAAGAAGCACGGCGATCAGGCAGGAGGTTATAGATGCCGCCTGCCAGCTTTCGGCAACGATGATCATAAATGTGGTACAGCTGAAAGCTACTAAGTGCAGCAATTTCCTGAACACAAATTGCGGAACCTTAGTAAAGAATTTGATTGCTAAAAGGGCTGCGACGCAGGGAATGATATACATGAGAAATTTTCCAAAGCAGCGCAGTATCATGCCGGTAATCGCAAATTTCGATAGGACAGGCCAATAATGCAATATCAGCATGGCAGCGCCAAGCACAGTAAGCACGGCTCCTGTCACAAGTCCAACCGTACGATTTTGAACCCGGTTGGCAAACTGTGCGGAAACAAGAGATGCCGCAGTCGCAACAACAATGCAGATCAGCAGGACATTCCATCGCTCCAGAACGATCGCCGGATGGATGATGATATGACTGACGGATGCAATGAGCGCCGTAAATGTCATAATAAAAGTGCTTGTCCCGACAGCCGTTTTCAGTTCCATACCGAGAAATGCGGTAAAGACGACAAGCATCATCATACCACCGCCTGTCCCTACAAAACCTGTGCCGAATCCAATGGTTAAACCGAAAAAAAGGGATATGGCGATACCTTTTAGGTCAAGCTTTTCTCCCTTATCCACCGTATTTTCCCGTGATGTGTCCGGTTTTATCAGAAAACGGATACCGATAAAAAATGTCAGAAACAATGTAAAACTGCCTAATACGACATTTCCTGCAAGCCATGCCGCATAACTGCCCACTGTACTCATAGTGAGGATACATGTCAGCATGATCCAGCCGCGTTTCAGGTCAATATTTTTATGCTTTCCATAGGTAATGGTTGTTACTGCCGATCCAAGAATATCTGATGCAAGAGCAATGGCAGTAGCCTGATAAGCACCGGTTTCTCCGCTAAAGCTCGGACAAAGTACAATTAGGATCGGCACCATTATGGTTGCTGCTGACAGTCCCGCAAGACCTGTTCCGATCCCTGCCCCAAGCGCTGCAATGACATACCATATGTATTCCATAGACGTTTCCCTCCAATTTTACAATGGAATAAATGTTAGTTTCTGACAAACAATCATTTTGCTACACGATCAGCGGTGAACGTGTCAGCTCATGCCGGAAGGCTTTGGCTGATTTTTTTGCGGTGACGCTCTGATAAATGTGGGACGCCAAAAGATCCGACTGATAGAGCGATGCACCAATGCCTGTGGGGTGATAGTCGGCGGGCTTCGTAATGAGCGGAATGCGGGCGCTTTCTTTGACTATGGAGAGCAGACTGCCGCAAGCCTCCTTTCTAAAGCCGAGTATGCGCGCGTGCGTCAAAAACGCGGGGGCGCTTTTGTCCGTCAACACAGAGAGCGTATCCGCAGTCATATCTAACAGCAAATGGGTCAGCACCCGGTTGATGCGCGTATAGGTGTAGGATTTTGTCTTGATCGTTTCAATCATGTCAGTGGTTGTTTTGGTAAGCAGGGACGGCAGCAGGGAGCGGATGCGGTTTGCAAGCTCCGGTGTGCAGTCGGCATACCGTTCCAGCTCGGATTCATGCAGCAGTAATTGATAGTGCAGCAGTTCAGAAAAATCATTCTGCGACAGCAGCAGGTTGTCGCGAGACAGCCCGGCAAGCACCTGTGCCGTCGCATGCGGAACAAGTGCGGAAAGTGTGTCGTTGGCGGAAAGAATATCCTGTGCAGCGAATGATGCGGAATGTATGTGCTCGACAGAGAGAAGATTTGTCGTGGCCGATGCTGGGGAAGATGCTTCTTTCACTAAGTCGGCGTTCCGGTTAGGGCGCCCTAAAAGAAGCGTACGGATTGCCTCTGCGCTTGCATAGGTGTCCGTCGGATCGGCATCGTGATACCCGCCCCCGATCCGTTTGATCGCAAACGGTTTCAGAGGGCTGTTCATGCGCAGGATCGCTTTGCAGTATTCGATGCCGAGCGTATTATTCGGCATGGACAGGATGGCGGATAACGCATCTTCCCGTAATGCGGCGGTCAGTGCGTCCATGCGTGCGGCAGCGTAACCGCGTCCGCGCTTCAGGGAATCGGTAAGAGTCTTGCGGTACACAGGCGGTTCTTCTAAAAGGATGTTGGCAGCGCGCAAAAGAAGCGCCGGGGGTGTCGGGGCAAAACTGTCCGTATCCTCGCTTTCCGAGCCGAAAAACAACGCGTCCACACAGCCGAGTCCGTGTATTAAGGATACCGCGCCGGTGGCAAAATACTCGGCGCTGGCACAGGCATAGTAGGCGGGAAGCTCGATGACAAGGTCGGCGCCGCCAAGGAGCGCCATCCGTGTGCGTGCATATTTATCCGCAATGGCGCCTTCCCCGCGCTGCGTAAAATCACCGCTCATGACAACAATGACAAAATTGTATCCGTAATGGTTTTTGATCCTGTGAAGCTGATAGGCATGTCCGTTGTGGAACGGATTATATTCGGCAATGACTGCGGCAATTTTCATAACGATTCCTCTCATAGAACGGATAAATGGTGTATTGCAATGTCTAAATTAATATATAACATAAAAAAACAGGAAAAAAAACTTGTTTCTCAAAAGAATACAGATATAATGGAATAAAGGGGTATTTTCATAAATAAAGGAGGAAGGCGCATGGCAGCATTCATTGATTCGATGAAAGAAAAAGCCAGAATGGACAAAAAAACAGTGGTCTTACCGGAGACGAACGATAAGAGAACGCTCATTGCAGCAGCACATATTTTGGAGGAGGATATTGCCAACCTGATTCTGGTCGGAAAAAGAGAAAAGATATTAGACGGTGCCGGATGGCTGGAGCTTGACTTAGACGGCGCACAGATCGTTGATCCGGATGAGTTTGATCGATTTGACGAGTATGTGAACATATTGTATGAACTGCGCAAGGAAAAGGGCATGACGCAGGAGGCGGCAAGGGAGGCATTGTCAACGGATTATCTGACCTTCGGCGTCATGATGGTAAAATGCAATGATGCCGACGGCATGGTCGCCGGAGCCTGCCATGCGACGGCGGACACGCTGCGTCCGGCTCTGCAGATCTTAAAGACGGCGCCGGGCGTCAAGCTGGTATCCGGCTTCTTCATCATGGACGTGCCGAACTGCGAGTATGGGGACCACGGTACATTTTTGTTTGCGGACTGCGGCTTAAATCAGGATCCGACGGCGGAAGAGCTTGCCGCGATCGCCGATACGTCGGCAAAGAGCTTTAAGAGTCTGATCGGTGCAAAACCGATCATTGCGATGTTATCCCATTCCACAAAGGGAAGCGCAAAGCATCCGCTTGTCGATAAGGTCGTGGAGGCAACAAGGATTGCACATGAACAGTATCCGGGGCTTTGCATTGACGGAGAATTGCAGGCGGATGCCGCACTGGTTCCTTCGGTCGCAAAATCAAAATCGCCGGGCTCCGAGGTCGGCGGCAAGGCAAATGTCCTGATCTTCCCGAACTTAGACTGCGGCAATATCGGTTACAAGCTCGTGCAGCGGCTTGCCGGAGCGGAGGCGTACGGACCGATGCTTCAGGGTATCGCAAAGCCTGTCAACGACTTGTCCCGCGGCTGTTCCTGGCAGGACATTGTCGGCGTTGTCGCATTGACAGCGGTTCAGGCGCAGTTGGTATAAAAATTTTGTTGACAAACCAGTTTTTGCTATGTATAATCGTATGAGTGTGGATAGGAGTCAGATATGTTCATGAATCTCTCGGAAAGCTTTCTTTCGCCGGGATGTGTCCTGACAGAGCAGTATGTGCCGGACATGGAGACCGTGCAGATAAGCGGACAGGCATACCGTGTAACGGGCAGAGAGCCCATTACTGTGACGGCATCTTATTTAGAAAAAGGTAAGGCGCTGCTTCAGGTAAACGGTGCGCTGAAGGTAGAGCTGTTATGCGACAGATGCTTAGCGCCGATTGAGCGGGAGATCCGTATAGACTTTGAACAGGAGGTCTATGCGCCGGATGCGATTCCGCCTGAGCTGAATGCGGATGAACAGGTATTCATGGACGGGTGTCAGCTTTCCATACAGGCGCTTTTAGACAGCGAGATTGTTATGAATTGGCCGCCTAAGATTCTTTGCAGGGAAGACTGCAAGGGAATCTGCACCATATGCGGCAAAAATCTCAACGAGGGTAAGTGCGGATGTGATACGTTCGTACCCGATGTGAGGATGGCGGCGATAAAAGATATTTATTTGGCAAATAAGGAGGTGTAAGAGAATGTCTATCTGTCCTAAAAATAAATCTTCCAAAGGAAGACGCGACAAGAGACGGGCTAACTGGAAAATGAGCGCTCCGACTCTTGTAAAGTGCAGCAAATGCGGCGCGCTGATGATGCCGCACAGAGTATGCAAGAAGTGCGGTTCTTATAACAAGAAAGAGATCATCGCACAGGATTAATGAAATGGGAAAGAGGGAACAAAACGTTCCGTACAATAGAAAGGACCTTTGGCATGTGCCAAAGGTCTTTTCTATTGTCATATGGATTTTTTTGTCGAATACGCCGGGAAAAATCAATAATAAGAGAAAAAGCTCCTTAAATATGGTAAAATATATCCGAGATTATCATTTGATGACTACTATGATATTCTACTTCCGGAAGAAGAGAGGGCAAATGGAGTGAAAGGGAAACGTTTTATGAGAAAAACGATATATGTCTTTATTTTGATTGCCTGCGTATGCGTATCAGTTCTTTTGACGAGGCAGTATGACCGGAAGCGGTTTGGGAAAACAGATATTGAGCGGGAAGAAATAAACATGGAAAGCGATGCGGTGGGATTGCTTTGCGGCGACAGTACGATCGACTTGGGAAAGCATGTGGTTGCATACCGGATATCTGCGGATGAGGAAATCCTGTCTCGATTAGGGGGATTGGAAAAGTTTTCGGGAAGCGATTATATTGCGATTTGTCCCATCCCTTTTAATGAAATAGGTCGCACAGATACATGTATCCAATACCTTCCGGATGTCTATGGGAACATCATGGAAATGAGAGTGGAGGATTCTGGGGAATTATATATCCGTTATGCGGATGCGGGCAGTGATCAGGAAAAGGAAGTATGGATCCCCATTTATTTGCCTTCACAGGAGGAAAACTCGATGGATCTCACGAAGGGCTTCCATACAGGGCTCAGCAGAAAGATCACATCAGGGCAGGAAGGACTTAAAGCCGGTGAAGAGGGATTCCGACGGACGGTATGGACGGAATGCTTTCAGGCGGGAGGACAATCCTATGAGGTCGTTTTTGACAGGGTGTCACCAATTTATGGTCTTATGTCGGAGGTCTACCCCTACTTTGCGGATTACGATCTGAGCGTAAAGGATGAGACGGGGAGTGTGATTTCGCAGCAGCGGTTTATCAATTTCCCGGTGCAATACGAAGAAGTACACTATATGGTCGATTTCTCGGGCGACGGTTTTATGGATATCGCACTTTGTACCTATATGTTCTTGGGAAAGAATAGTTCAAGCGATGTGACTACGCTGATATGGAATCCTGAAACAAAAACATATGAGAGAAAAGACCCTCCGTTGAACATGGATAATTGGTGTGTTGGGCGCAGTGTATGTGCTTTTCAGACATGGAATGAAGAATTATCTGTTTTGTCTGGTGAGGTCGGAGAAGATGAATATGATCATATAGTCCTGGAACGGTATTCTTTTGTGAACGGTTGCTGGCGGCGAGTAGGAAAGGTTGAACCATTATATGATGAAAATGAGCTGGGGGAAATGGGGGAACCAATCTGTATAGGGTATCATGAATTGCTGTATAGCGAAAATGGGGAATTGATAGAGGAGAATGAGGTAGAAGAGGGTATTTGGCTGGATGAGGAAAGTGTATGGAGCTGGTACTCGGAAAATATAAAGCTATATCCAGCAGGGATGACTGTCATGGAGACGGAGATCGGCGGAATTGTGGTATATAAATATGTGGCAGAGGATTGACGGTGAAAATTACAGTAAAGGTTTCATTTTTAAGAATGATTATTTCAGTTCCAGCGGTTTTTGGGGGCGTATAGATGAAAAAAAGCAGATTAGCATCGGCAGGAATATGTCTTTTCATTTTGGCTGGAATGATCTACATAGCTTTGAATGATACGGAGACAGACAATTCGAAAAATCAGGGTAAAAATGAATCCTATGAAAGTGGGGAAAATGCCGTCGCGAATGAAGTAACGGACGAGATCCGGGAAGCAGAGGAGGATGCAGACCCAGAGAGGGAGAGCACAGAAACGGATGCATCTTCGAATCAAACGGAACAGGCGGAAGATCCGGAGGATATCGGGGAATACCAATGGGCATATGACTATTGGTCCCATTTTGACGATGCATGGGATGATGATGATGAGTGGGATTTGCCATATGTGGATGATGAGACCTTTGAGATGCTTCTGGCGGCCTATGTGGAAATAGATTTTAGCGGGGAATTTGAGTTGGGGGATCCGGAGCTTTACGATGAATATAGGGAAAAATACTGGCAGATGCTGCAAAATAACGGGCCGGTCATGGATAAAGAGACCGGGAGCATGATGTCCCTAACAGATTTTCTGGATGGCTATACGTTTTATCATTTTGATCATTATGATTGGAATGAATTTGGTTACTATTTCTATGATGTGGATGGGGATGGTGCGCCGGAGTTAGGCATCTATTCTTTTGCACATTTTATTTACCTGTTTGATTATGATGAAGAAAAGGATCAGTTTCATGTATGGTACGAGATGGAAGGTTATTATTATCGACAGGTTGGAACCAGAAAAGTGATGTGGACTACCGATAAAAATTTTGCCTTTTATTTATTAGATGAAAACGGAGATGTGGTGTGTCATACATTTGACTTTTATTGTGTGCGCAGTGGCCGCAACAGTACGCGTTTTTTGAATATCGTCATGATGCCCTTTTATGCGGATGAAACGAAAAAGATGGCAGTAACGCAGGGAATGAAAGAAAATGGTATTTATTTATGAAATATGGTGGTAGAGAGGAATATAAATTAGTGAAAAACAAACTGCTTTATGTAATGGTAATAATGTCTTGTATATGCTTAGTCAGTTTATTATTTTGTATCAGGAAAGAAAGTAACAGTGAGAAGTGGAATGGGGTCGAAAGTCAGAAAGTGATATCTGATTATGAAAGGTTATATGGTTGTGATTTTGAGGTTGCCACAAATAAATTTGAAAGTGAGATTTACGGTATTTGGCAGGTAAAAGAGTTAGTTGGATGGGATCGTTCAAGCAGATACCAATGGGACGGGTTTTATGGCGATATTTTGATTTTTTGTGAGAACGCGTGGATCAGCGACGGGACGCCATGGTATAAGCCGGTGTATGCATGTTATTCTGCTGAAATGAGCGAGCTGGCGGCAGAAGAGTTTTTAGATATCACATGGGTAGATGAAAGATATGAAAATCAGAATGGAATATTGACGATCGCTGTCTGCACAGAAAGAAATCGAAAATATGGTGCTGCATTGGATCATGAAACATTTCTGTTTATCCTGACTGGTGATGCTATTATTTTGGAAAAAAATGGTTCTTATTGGGAACTGGAGAAAGTCGGGGAAGTAAAGATGACAAGCGATTTCTTGAATGTGCCTGCAACGCAATCGCGGGCTATCGGCAGCATGGAGGATTAGGGTGAAAAAAATATTTTCGGTCATTTTCTTGGTGTGTCTGGTAATAGGAATCATGTGGTGCGGAAGAGGAGAGGCAGAGCAGAATCGTACGGGAGCGCTTCAGAACGGACAGAGTGGAGAAGAACAGATTGGGCAGGAAGAAGTGTTGGAAAGTGAGCTGGTGGGGGCGGAGTGCATACTGCTTAATGACAACACCATGATCGTCGGAACTTGGGGAAAATTACTTTTGGCACACCGGATAGATGAGGAAGTGAACGGATTTAGCTTAAGTGATCTTGGAAAAGCATCTGATTTCATAGACTATGAGTTTATACAGGAGAATCACGAAATTCTGGAATATGATATTTGTACTTCACCCAGATATGATTATGCTGATACGATTCTGGCGGAGTATTTATGGGAGACCGTGGAAGAGGCCGAGCTGCTGAGAGAGCTTGGGGTTTCAAACCCAATCACGATTGATTACTTTACATATGATCTGAATGCGGATGGACTGGAAGATTATATCGTGTGTGAAAGTGGTGTCTATTGTACTGGAAGCGCGGGAGACGAATTGGAAATATACGTGCAGGAAGAGGAGGGAACTTTAAGGAAGATTTTCGGGCTGACAATACCATTACACCTACCCGAGATTTCAGGACTTCCGGGCGGGCATGCGCCCATTGCCGTTTTAAATGAGAAGGTGAATGGGTATTATGTGCTTGTGCTGCCGGAAAACTGCGATATCGTGAAATACGACGCGGATCGAGAATGTTATGATTTTGAGTTTCTTATCAGCGATCTTGGAAAAGCGGCGGATTTCATAGATTATGAATCCCTAATACCGGAGCTTCGCGGTATTAGGAAATATAATATCTGTACCCGGCCAAGAGATGATTACGCTGATACGATTTTGGCGGAGTATTTACGGGAAGAGCTGGAAGAAGCCGGGCGGGTGGCTGGGAGTTCGGATCCGGTTATCATTGATTATTTTCTCTATGACTTTAATGACGATGGGCTGGAAGATTATCTGGTGTGCATGTCCGGCGCTTTGTGGAGTGATGAAAATGATGGAAATGAAGTACGGATATATGTGCAGGAGGGGGAAACAGTAAGAATGGTGTTCAGCGGCACTGTTCCATTGCATCTTCCTGATATTCCGGGACTGCGGGGAGGACATGCTCCTATAGCTGTTTTAAGCGGGCGTATAAATGATTATCATATGCTTGTACTGCCGGGAAACAGAATATTGAAGTATGATTCTGACAGTGACTGTTATCAATACGATTATTTAGAATTTTAGATAATATGGTAGAAGGTCTTGGCGAAATGATTGTTTATGATGGAGTTATGAATCATGAGTAAAAAATATCTGTGTTGGGGGAAGGTTCTGCTGGGCGTGATGTTGATCATGGCGGTTGCAATCGTATGCATGCAGCAGCGTAGGAAAGAGAATCGCATTGAAAAGGCGATTCAGATATATCAAGAGTTTATTTCCGGTGAACGAGATGTAAATGGTATCGATATGGATTATATCTCAATTCCAACGGGAGAACCGGATAAGCGATATGCTACAAAGTATTTCATTTTGGATGTAAATGGAGATGGGATACCGGAACTGCATGTTCGAACCGGAAGAGACTACTTCATTTTTTCTTATGTTGATGATGAATTGTTTATTTTACAGAGTTACGGATCCAATCCGGCACAATATACGCTGTTGGAAAATGGTTTTATCATTCATAAGCAATATTATGGGTATGAAGAATGGTGGGAGTGTTTTCAATTGGATTCGGCGGGAAATGAAGTGCAAAAAGTGACTTTTTCAAGATTGGATCAAAACGGGAACGGACGTTATGATGATGAAGATACATACAAATATAACGATGAGAAATGTAGCAGAGAGGAATGGCTGCAAAGAACAGGGATGTATTTGTATTTTGATTCTGAGGGGGCAGAGCAGATTCGTAATGAGATCGAGTGGCAGGTCTATTGTGAAATGAAATGGTAAATAGGGGGTAACCTGATTGGATCAAAAATGGAATATCTGTTTATTAAATTCAATACGAAACGGAGGAGTGCCTTATGAAAAGAAAAATAGATGTGTGCATTCTTTTTGTTTGCTTGATTGTCATGACTTTCGGTTACTGGACCTTTAATGCCTATGCGATAGAGATAAAAGAAGAAAATGTAAGGACGGCAGACAGGAACATCATACGGGATATGCAGGCTGATCGCGTTGAGGAGGAAGCTGAGGAGACAACACCGTGTAATCCATATTTTTTTAAGGAAGATCGTGTAGTATTAACGACAAGGGCGGAGTATTTTATAGATCCGTTTGTGGAAGAGAATATCCACTTAAAGATATATAAGGTGCATGTGTACGAGCACGGAACGGTGTATAAACTGGAGATAGAGCATGTAGGTTTTTTTGATGATGCCCGGTGGAATATCTATTTCTATGTTATGGAAGATAAGATATACAGACTATGGTCATGGATTTATCAGGACGGTCAGGTCATTTCGTTTTATGATGATGACGAGTTGTTAGTGAGCGTCTTGGATACGGATGAGAAGCTGATCGAAAATGGAGTCATAGTCTGCCAAATGGAGGATATAACGGTAGACGAGGCAGACGGGGAGGGACGTTATCGCTACAGTATTTCCAGAGAGGATGATCTGATCACTTATTACAGATCCGATGTGCAGCCAAACGGAGAGAGGGGCTTTTATGAGTGGTTTATCTGGAAAGAAGGCGAAGGGCTGATTGAATACGGGAGCGGTTATAAGGCAGGGGCAGATACCTTGTATTTATATGATATCGCCGTAGATACGGAGAAGGCTTTTTTCGATGATGACAATAAGGATAAAAGAGAAAATCGGGCAGATATTTTTATTCATGGCTATGATGGCGCAAAACAGGATCAAGAGAATGAGATACAAAATTTGTTTTTTTATAATGCGAATGAAACGAAGGTTACATATGAAGGCTATATTTGGCCGCTCAGTTATAGTAGAGAGATATGGACGGATGTCTGTTTGAATATCACGGAAATGGAAAGATTTGACGATGGAATTCTGTATACATTAGAGCTGGACCAGATCGATGTGGAGGATCCGTGGGATGGAATCACATGGGGAAGGAGATAGGAGGATTTACCGTTATTACAATAATTATTATTACGGAACAAAGGCCTATCAACTGATGGTGTGGGAAAAAGGAAAGGGGCTCGTTTACTATATTTTTGGCGAGGGAAGTATGCGGATGCATATAGAGTTTGGCGTAGATTTGGTGAAAGAGCGGAAAACGGAGTATGGATACCGATATGACATGTTTCACCAAAAGGAACAAGTTGGAATTGAGGGCCTTTGATCGTGTGAATAGCTGGTCGGTAAATGGGGGGTGTTTGATGTTGGATAAGAAAAACCGTGATCACTGTAAAAAATCCATATGGGTCATAGCGGTGGCGGGGGTGGTGCTTGTGTCAGCCCTGATCTGCGTATTCGTGTATTACATAGGCAGGAACCAGCCAAAACAGATATCTTCTGTTACCATCATGTTCAGCGGGGTGGTGGAGGATACGCCGATTAAATTTGTGTCGTTTGAGTTGGCGGAAGGATTTGATAACATCGACGGCAAAAGCATCATTCAGGCAAGGACCGGAGCAGATGGGACCGCCAACTTTGAGGTGTCGGAGGGAGAATATACGCTCAGATGGCATTGGGAACGCTGTTACGATGGATATCAGAATGTCACGGTGCAGGGAGAGACAGACTTTTTACGAAAATGGCTGATCTGGGGACGGCAGAACCCTGATCAGCCGATAGAAGAACCCTGGGCATATATTCTTTTGGAATGGCAATCGGAGGGGAACCTGGATCTCTGTGTCTATCAGGAGGAGAATGGCAGATGTATCGGCATCGAACCGACAATGGATGCGGATGGAAGCTCTTTATATCGTGACGATAACGGCGATCAGGGATATGAACTGGTGTATTTGAAGGATGCCGCGGTCGGAAATTATCGGATCTATGTGAAGGACTGTGACAGTATTCTGAACGACTGCGAGAGCAGAATGGAAGCGGAGGGGGTCTCAGTCAGCATCTATACGGCGCAGGGAGCCGTGTATCAAAAGAGCGCGGAAGCAGGGGAGAGTGCCGGCCTATGGGAGTGTGCAAGTCTGTGTGGGGGAGAAGTTTCTGAGCAGGACCGGTATCTTTATGACCTGACGGATTATGCATGGGTGTTGAGGGACGGGGACGACCCGGCTTCATGGCTTGAAGGGGCATATATCAAGGAACAGGAGGTATATAAATATCCCGGCAACGGGTCGAAATATGATTCCGTCGAGAGAATGTTTTATGATGCAGACGGAAACATGCTGACAGATATATTCTACTGTGCGGATGGCACTCCGGATTATAAGTATGAGTATGAATATGATGGGAACGGAAACAGAACTGCAAAGTACACTTTTCATTATAATATACTTGATCTGAATGACAGATGGGGCGAGCCATTTAAGGAGTATGAATGGGAATATGATGAAGACGGGGACATCAAAAGGGAACTCTACTATGATACGGATGGGTCGGTGCGCTTTCAAGAGGAATATGGGCGAGAATATGATGTGTCAGGGAACCTGACCAAAGAATGGCGCGTGGAAACTTCTTACTATGACAACCGGGATGACGTCCGGGTGTGTTACCAAGAGGAATATGAATATGAATATAAATATGACGCGGATGGACACCGGATAGCATATTATTATGACACGCCGAGAGAGTGTGGAAGACGGGAATATGAATATGATGAAAATGGAAAAGAAACCGTCTGCTATATATACAGCCCATATTATGGGGACGGAGAAGTTACGTTCAGATTGTCGGGATGGGGTGAATCCGAGTATGATGAATATGGAAATCTGAAAGCCTATTCTACGTATTATTACAATAATGAAATGCAGTGCGTATTGGACACTGTCAAAGAATATGAATATGATCAGGACGGAAACTGTATTGCTGAATATTGGTGCAGTTATTCCGCGGACGGGGAGCCGGAAGATTGGTCTAGGTATGAGTACAACGAAAATGGAGACTATACCCTGATGGCCGAAGGGTATGGGGAATTTTATACAACACAGCGGATATATGAATATGATGAGAAGGGGAATAAGACGGCATGGTGTGTTTACCAGTATGACGGGAATGAAGTATCACCGGTTCGTAGCTATGAATATGAATATGAGCGTGAATATGATGACATGGGAAACCTGACGCAGTATAAGGTGTTTGAGAATGGACTCTTATCTTGGTCGGACCAATATGTGTATGATGCAAGGGCAGGCCTGAAGATTGCATATCGCTATAATAAAGACAGCTCTTTAACAAAAACAATAACCATATATGGCTTTGGAGAAAATGCTGCAGAGGATTGAAAGTATTATGGGATCGAGGAAATGCTATGGGGACTAAAATATGGTGGAAATAAGACGAAAAGTGGGACTGGCATTGTGCTGTATGATCGTAATAACCGCCTGCGGACAGCAGAAGGAAGGCGTGAGCTCGTGGGGAGAGAGGACAGAAACAGAAGACCTATCGGAATCAAGGGTGGATTCTGATGATGAAATCAGTGCCCTTCCGGGGCAAGAACCGTCCGCAGTTGGTGGGGAAACAGATAACGGGAATGAAAGTGTGGAAGCGGGAAAACTGGACGAGGATTCAGAAGAGGCCGATCAGGCAACGGGGGGAGAGTGCTTTCCCTATGATTACTATGAGGCAAATGAACCATGGGTCATAGCCGAGGTTGAGGAGGGAAAAGAGTTTATTGGAAGCTTCCTCCCCCCTACGGAGTCTGATTGGATACTCACCAGAAAGCTACCGACCTGGGGAGATTCATGGTTATAGAAAGGACAGGGAAGTCATCATTGGGGAAAATGTGGGAATGGGTCTGTTTCAATCAGAGCGCCTTGCTGTGGTCAGGGAAGGGATCAAGAACATGTTTATCGATATCATCCGTGGGAGGGGAGAAGGTGCGGAGGAGTATCTGGAATATTTTGCCAGCCCGGCACTTTTGGAAGCGATGAGGTTTTTTCTGGAAACGGAACTGGCGGAGGACTGGATACTTCTGCAGGCACCTTATTTGGATAATTATGCAGGGAATACAATTGAAATTCTGTATCAGAGTGGAGACGGCTGGTATGACGATTATGCAGGGACTATAGATCAGATTGTGTGGCTGGGTGGTTCCAGATGGGATAATGGAAATAATGAGGTTGTCATACAGCCGGCGGAGACAGATACACATTATTATTTTGCTTATTATTTTAATGCAGATTACCGGGCCATGGAATATGGGAAGTATGATGATGCAATATTCCTCAAGTTCAGTTGTTCCGTTTCCAAGGAGACTGGACTGATTGATGAACTTAATATATCGCACCGCTATCTGTGCAGGCATGATGCGGAGACCCTCCGCTGGGACTATAACTATGGATGTTAAGGGGTATAGGGAATTTTAGACATTTTGGTTGATGGGGGAGAGAATATTGATAATTGGCATGAAAGCGTATTTGGACGATGTATGGATGACCAAACATAGGAAAGCATGTTATTTTGTGATATTTGTTATTCTATTGGGACTCTGTCAGCCGCTGCACGTCCAAGCAGACGGGGAGAATGGCGCGGGTTACGAGATTCATACTAAGTGGTATGAAAGATGGCCGGACAACAGGAGAGTGATCATCAAGTTTGCGAAAATCACTGGAATCGAAGACCAAAGGATCTGTGATAATATCAATTATATACTGGAGAGGGAAGCATTCCGCCTTGCAGGAACATTTATACCTTACGATATAAAAAGGAAAAGTGAAAATATATTACAGGCAATTAGTAAGCTTCAGGACCAGGCGATTTGGATTGACTATGAAATACTTTATCGGGATGACAAAATGCTTAGTATTGAGATTCACGGTGGGACGTGTCACTATACAGAGGACGGGGAAGTTTATCTTTCTGCCGATTCGGAGCATGCTGTTTTGTTTGATATAAGGACAGGGAGAAAGTTGGAACTATCAGATTTTGTGGAACTGGACAGGAGAATCATTGATTACCGGGCGGATGATTATCAGGTTCCTGATTATAATAGCGCGGCGCAAACATTGTACTACAGTTTCATGGATGCTTTTGGGGTGTACGAAGATGACAATGAAAAAGATCAATTTCATCGAAGAATGAATATAGAAGAAGCATTGGAATGGTTGAGGGATGGATCAATCGAATGGGCAGTTGTCGAAAACAAGACATTGCTGTTATATCTATATGTTTCTTCAAGGGAGCAAGCATGGATCGAGATTCCATATTCCTATATCGAGGAATTTGCTTACTATTGACCGCACAATCGTGTGAATAGCTGGTCGGTAAATGGGGGTGTATGATGTTGGGCGAGAAAAAAAGTATCATGATACTGTTTTTGGTGGCAGTACTTCTCAGTGGCTGTGCAGGAAAGAATCTCCGTCAGGAAGAGAATCCAATGGCGGTGCTGCCCACCGACATAGGGAAGTTGCCTGCTAATACCGGAGAGGATCAGGATGGGGATGGAACAGATGTCGGAGAGACAGAGGCGGGCGGAGCAGAACCGCAGTCGGAAGAATATGCCGCGTTGGAGCGGTTCGGTACATATTTAGAATACCTTCTGAAAGAGGGGGACAGGGAAGAACTGGAGCAGTATGTGATTTCCAGAACACTGACATGGGATGAGGTGGCTGCAATGGCGGATTTAAGCCCCGCATTTGCACATTTTTCCGGTTATGTGGAACTTCACTCTAATTCGGATGGAGCGATTTTGGTAGAGGCGGATGTGAACGGGGACGGTTTGAAAGATCTGATCGAGTATCTGCCGGATGTAGGGGATAACAGCAATACCCCTTATCCGAGTCAATACAGTCTCACCATTTATGAAAATCGGGGGGAACAGGGATATGGTGTTATGTATTTCCAACCCTACTTTGCTACGAGTGTGGGATGCTTTGAGTATATTTCCGTGCTCCAATATGAAGGCGGGATCTTTTGTATGTTTGAAAAAAATAAGATTCCGCTTGAGAAGGGGCCGTTCATAACCATTTACCAAATCCAGGACGGCGCATTGACGGGACGACTCACCATGGACTATGAATATACGGATGTGGACTGTGAAGTCCTATTCTGCAAAAGCGGCATGGAGGAATGGGCGGAAGAATTAAGTAGAAATGCAATGGATTATTATATGGAAGATTATCGATTGAGGGAAAAATTGTTTGTGGGTGATGCGGAGGAAATATTGGAGAAGGAGTCAGAGGAATATGCCTTCCTAGAGCGGATAGGAAGGGAAGAGGCGGAGGAGTATCGGAATAGATATTTGGATAGGTACCGGGAACTGACGGGAAGTGAGAATCTTTACGCCTCTTATGCCGCGGGATTCGTTGGCAGCGGAGGATGTCGAAGCGATCTTGATAACGATGGGGAACCGGAGTTATATGCGCAGATGACGGCTGTTCTTGGGCTTCATGGTGGTTTTAGGTGTCGTAATTACCTTACCGGGGAACTGTATGGAAAGGGGAAGCATGAAGCGGAAAGCGGACTTTTATATTCCATGGAAAATGAGGGAGAGAGGACAGATTTTGAGAAGCTTTGCGGTCTGGACATCTGGTCGTCAGATGACATCCCGCAGGCGTTTTGGGTGGAACAGTGTGGGGAAGAAAATATCACATTTATGAAGTATTATGACAGGCATTATTTCACATGCCTGATCGAGGGATATTGCATCAAAGAAGGGAGTTATGAAACAGTGCTGTCTATCCGCTATCGGCCGATAATCTCCAATGCTCCGGTGTATGAATGGCATGGGGAGAACGAAGACGAAGGTGCGCTCTCCTATACGATACATTTGCCTGATGGCAGAGATATCCGGTATCCATATCCGGTTTTGTATGGCTTGGAGGATATGGAGATTCAAAATCAGATCAACGATACGATGGAAGCGCTCTTGCAGGAAAAAATAGATACTTTTTTTGTATGGGAAGAGGGGCAGGAGCGTCGGATATGGGACGGAGCATGGTGCAATGTTTTGTATGCTGCTAAGGAGAAACTGGTTCTGAACTATATAATCTGTTATGAACATGAAGGATGGGAAAGAGTGTATGGAGAGGATGTCTGTTTGGAGATGGATCTGATGAATGGAGAAGTTCTGCTTTCTGATTATTGGGAATCTGAATGGAAAGACTGCACGTTCAAGGTGGAGCCGACATGGTAGGAAAGTGAGAATATCAATATGGTTTCTAAGAAAGTTATGACTGGATTCAGAAGATGGATTTTGGTCTGTATACAATACTGCTTCAATAGAAAAGACCTTTGGCATGTGCCAAGGGTCTTTTCTATGTGCGCCTAGCGTCCTCTCGATTGTGTAGCCGTTAGAATGTAAACGAAAACTTAAGGCTGGTATTCACCGACATAGATCCAGTCACCGATCCAGTTTCTTGTGGAAGCATTATAAAGTCGTTTATAAACTTTTCCATTCTCTATTTTATAAATCCATCTCAGAGCGTTAGATTGAGGCTCTATAGAGTCGTCATACTGTATTATTGCGGAGCTGTTTTCCGCAGCTAAAACAGTGCCTGCTGGCAACAGGAAACACGCAGCTAAAGATACGCCAAGGGTTGCAAATAATACTTTCATTCTAGGTTTCATCGATTAAGTCTCCTTCTTTGTTATATATTTTTATCCCTTCGGGATAATACTCGAGCGAAGATTCTGTTCCAATATAAATATCATTCATATAAACTTCATAATTTGAAGAATCAATTTGAATAAAATACGTGTTGTCCGGTGTGGGAATCATGAATGATTCTTCCATTTGCGGCGAATAATATTCCGCTTCCAATATGAAGGAATAGGAAAACAGACAAACACCAGCCATTGAAAGCGTCAATAAGATACCGGTCCATCGTTTTCTCCAATTGCCGGAATCCTGCACAAGCATGGTGATGCGTCTTTTTAAGTCGGTTTCTTTTGACTGCACAAAAAAGCAGCCGTTCCGCGCGATAAAACGGGGTGTATGCGAAGAATACAGGATAGCATTCTTTTTTATGTATAAGAGACATTCCGCGTAGCGAGCCGTGATGTCCGGTGATTTCTGTGTGATGCGGTCATCGATATTCATTTCTAACAGCGTGTTCGTCTGGTGATAGACGAGTATGCACGCGGGATTCCACCAATAAATTATCGATAAGATGCGGACGGCTCCCTTGATCAGAAAATCATGATGAAAATAATGCAGCGCCTCGTGGGAAAGGACGTAGTACAGCTGATCGGTTGAGAGCGATAAATGGTCGGGTAAAATGATAGCAGGCTCTCTGCGACCGAATAGAATAGGGAAAGCCAGGTTTGGCAGTTCGATCACACGAAAACAATTGCGTTTCCCTCGCTGACCGCATAGCTTATCCAGTATTTCTTGATACTTTGGCTCCTTTGTTTTATCCTGTCCGTATTTCAGGATATAGTTTTTCGTATGCCGGTAATCATGAATGTACAGTACAAGATGAATGAGAATACCGACTACCCAAAGGATTTCAAAAAGGTTCCAAAAAGAGAGGGGAATATTAAAAAAATGTATTTGGTACTCCTGAAAGTAGGATACTATTTGGGATAACACATAGGGCAGATAAATATTGGTAGAAAACGGGAATTCATAAGGAATGAGAAGCCGGACGACCGTTAGTAAAACAAAGAAAGCCAGTACTTTATAACCAAGGCGCGCCATGGTCTTTCCGCGGAGAAAAAGTACAGCGATCAGACCGGCAAGGATGTTGCTGGTTAATAATGCCATAAGAACCGTCGAGAACGTAAAATGCAGCATAACATCTCCTTATCTTTTGTGCGCAATACCGGGTCATCATGAGTCTAAAATGCAGGCATATCAGACATTCATACGAATCGTCATTCAAACAATCACGATTTACCCTTCAATCGTTATTTTCCCTTAGAACCATGATTTTTTTCTTTGTATTCCTGCAGCAGCGTTTCCAGTTCACTGATTTCCGCCAAAGCCTGTTTGGGATCCTTGTCTGCCTCAACCATGGCGCTGAGCAGGGTCTGACCGGATACCAGTTTACTAAAATGAAGATAGTCGTCTACGAACATTTTTCGGATAATATCCGGAGCAGACGCGGTTGTTTTGAAGCGTCTGGAAAAGATGTTCCCTTCCACGGTGATGTCCGCCACTTCGATTAATTTTAATTTCAGTAATTTTCGAATAACCGGCTGAACAATATTGGATGTCAATGTAGGGTGAACCTTGAGGATCTGCGATACATTCATCGGCTCTTCGGAATGAAATATGGTACATAAAATATCATATTCTTTGGAATTTAGGTATTTTGTCATGATAGGTTCTCCTGATTCAATTTCTGTTCTTAATCACTAAATAATATTAATTTTACAACAATGGATTCTGAAAAGCAACACGTATAAAATGGAATATAGGGAATCAGAGTATGGATACTAAATTATTTAGATAATGTCGAATTATATATGAAATTGACAAAATGTGTTATTGAGATATAATTAGATATGGCAAATAGATAATAAGCAAGGTATTCAGAGTTATAATGCGAAAGGATTAAAATGAAATTCGAGTTATGCATGACAAGGATAATCAGAAAATGGAAAGTTGTTTCTGTTATAGCTATTGCATTGCTTGTTTTTTTATCTGCTGATACTGTATCAAGTGCCCAAGAGACAGGACAGGATGCGGAAATAGTAGTGGTAATAGACAGTAGCAAATCAATGGGGGATATGGATAGCTGTTATCTTGTTCCTGATTTTGTTAAGGCGTTGTTTGCTTCTATGCCAAGGCATTACAGTATGGGTTTGGTTTCCTATCAAAATGAGGTACGTATTAGTATTCCGGTGGGAAGCGACTATTCAATGATAGAGGATGAACTTGAAGAAATAGAATACAAGCAATATGGAAACGCAGGCACCGGATTGATGGAAGCAGTGGGACTCTTTCATGAAGGAGCAGCGGAAAAGAGGATTCTGTTGATTTCCGATGGCGAAATCATGATGCCATCAGTAGAAGAAACAGAAGAATCTTCGAATCAGTTTTTACAGGCAATAGAACTTGCTGCGCAAGAGAATATTGTGATTGATATCTTGAATTTGGGTTCTTGTGTGGAAGAAGGATATACGGTATATTCTGCGGCGCAGTCAACTGGTGGGATGGTTTATGAACTGAGAGACGGGGAAGAACTGGCGCGCTTTGCCGAAAGTTATCTTTTTGACACATGTAGACTGAACGTTTCACATGTTGGAATATTAGGAGGAACAGAAGGAGAATTATCTATCCGGCTTCCGGACTGTTATATGAATAAGGCAAGGATCATCCTCTTGGGAAGGCAACAGAATGAAAACCTGACATTAAGCTGTGAAGCCGACAAGATTAACATGATAAAAGGGAAATATTTCACTGTAATAGAGCTTATTGAACCAAACCTTGATGAAGTAAAGATACAGATGTCATCAGAGGGAACGATGGAAATTGATGCCTATCTGACAGCGGAATATGATTTTTCCATTAATACCGGACATTCTTATGTACAGGAAAATCAGACTGCAGAAATTTGGATGACGATATTGAATCATAAGGGCGAAAATTTGCTGGGAGGATGTCTGAAAGACGGGGGAGTGACAGTATATCTGGATGGCATTGAGCAGGAATACCGTATTGCGGATGAAAAAATATGTCTTGAGATGAGATGTGACGGGGATACGGCGGCAGAATTACATGTGAGTTTTGATGATTTATATGCAGATTATTATGGTGAGGCGGGGATAACGGAAATGGTTTTGGTTCCGGTCATAGAAGAGAAACCGCCGAAAATAGACTGGTTTTTCTGGTCAGTCATTGCAATCTTTATTGCGGTTCTGGTCATTCTATTTATTTTGTCAGTGGGGATAGGAAAGAAACGCACGGTAAAAAAGAAAATGATTGATGAAAGCAGAACTCTTCCAAGAGATACTTCGGTACATAAGAATGAATTCTGCGGAAAAATTCAGGTATATGTGATCCATAATAAAGAGGATATCGATTATCCGCCAGAAAGCATCAACCTGTTTGCCAGGTGTAACCGTGAAGTGATTACCTTGGAATGGATTTTGGATACCTGTAATCTGCCATTAAGTCTGAGGGACGCGGAGAAAGTCATGATAAAGCCCGGAGATGACAGAAGTCTGATTATAAAGAATAACGGAGGGGCCGCTGCATTGATGGGGCGGGAGCTTCTTGAGAAAGGGCGTTCCTATCACCTGTATTATCATGAGAAGGTCACTTTTATTTTTGATGAGGAAGATACGGAAATAGAAGTACACTATAAGGATTTAAGACCAAATGAAAAATAAGAAGGAGGTACAGAATGGGTATCATCAAACAAACGAACAGAACAATATTGTTTGAGGAGATTAATCCGGAAAAACCGGATCTGCTGACACTGGTGGGGGATGTAAGAGGGATTGACAGTCTCAGTGATGAGAAAATAAAGGAGATGAATGAAGCGCTCCTGGTAAGGAGTTTCGATGAATTTATTTCCAAATTTGAGCCGGTAGTATACTCCTTTTTTAATGCCAATAATCAAAAGATTATGTATACGCTCGAAAAGCCGGAAACAATCCCGGAGGATATGTTGACACCAATCTATCTGAACGTACAGAATGATTTTCTTAAAATGTTGATGTCTTTAGTTGAAGCTAAACGTTCGCAGAGCATTATCAATGTGGATTTTCAGTTTGATAAGCTGACGGATATGATATCTCCGAAAAAGGTCATGGAGGATATTAAGCAGAACCGTAAGGAAATGCAATACACCTACAAGACCTATGCGGAAATGGAAGACGAAGATCCCCACAAGCTGGATCTGGCAGATAAACTGAATGTAATGTTTGAAGAGGCAAGCGTAAATTATAATAATGTCCTCGCAATGCTTCCGCTTGCAATTGAGGATATTAAAACAAGGCTTCTTTTGGGGGAGTCTGAAGAAAAAAAGGATCATGTCCCGCTGGCGCTTGGTGTCTTAAGCATGGATGACAAAGGAGAACTGAAAGTTTTGGAGGCACCAAAGCCGGAAACCGCCGAACTTATGGTGGTGGATGATCAGGTGAATGCGGGACTAATCGCTGCATTAGAGGAGGATTATGAGGCGCTCAATGAAGAAAGCAGTGATTACGTGAAGGCGTTGGTGACAAGGACATATTGTCCTCTTGCGTCCACCATGGTCAGCAGCATAGATGTGAAACAGGAAGTAGATAATTATAATTCTTATCTGGAATTTTACAAAGAGGCAAAGGATGATTTCATCAAAATTGTAAAGCCGTTGATTGAAAAGATTCTGGGTGTGTGGGCATTCTTTGAGCAGTATCCGGCGAATTTGAAGGGTATGAAGCCTGCAATGTTCATTAGCAATATATCCAATGATATGCTGGTAAAAAGCAGCAATCTTCCAAGACTGATCACATTTTTAAATACTGTGAATGCCAAAAATGACTTTGACAATACAATATGGTACGGAATCGTTCCGTCTATTTCATTGGAGCAGAATTCCAATGTGAAGTTAACCAGGCAGCGTTTTAAGGGGAACGAGAAGATTGAAAAAACAGGAGTAAACAGCACAGAAACATTGGTAAGGCTTCTAGATGTTCTGAAAGATTATTCTGTGCAGTGCTTTTTCAGCTATGAGACAGGGGATAAGAGTACCTTCAATTATATGGCAACGGAGGGAATTTCAAAATTCGAAGAGAGATGCAGTACAATGATTGGAAAAGCATACAGCGAATTTGCTATTCCCTGCGTCCCTAATTTTACAATCATACCCAAGGAAAAGTCAGGAGTAATTCTTGATAAACGCATGAAGCTGAATGATAGCAACATTGCAGAGTTATCGCGTGAGAAAGAAGATATCATGAAACTGTGGATTGACGGCGTTTATGTGGGAGCCGCCTATATTGCTGCAGGTCTCGTTGCTGCATACCAGTGTCCGGAATATTTGAGGGAGATGTTTAAAAAGAATGTAGATGATGAGCTGCCTGGCGTCAGATTTGATATTGAGGCTGGTGATCACCCGTTGAGGGTTCATACGGTGATGGCTAAGGAAATCACAGGATTTACCAACTCCATAAAGAATGAAATCAACAAACGCAACTTTGGTTTTGTATTTTCTTCAGAAAATGCCATGCTCGGAACGGAGAATATACATAATATCATGGTATACAAAGCAAGAAACCTGATGAGCGACGGTAAGGTATATGAACCGATTTTTAAAACGCAGGTTACTACCTATATCGAACGGATTTTGCGACATGCAACAGGCGATTTCAAACAGGAAAGCATTGTTCAGTTCTTTTCCAATAATCCGTCAAGCCAGAAGAGCAAATGGCTGGAGAAGAAAGACTATGTCAATGCGGTGCTGGGAGCTGGAGATAATGTGGAATATGAGATTGATGAAGCAAACGGCTACTGCATATTAAACATCACATTTAACGGTAATGTAAAAAACCTGGAAATTGAGATTAACCGTCTTAATTCAAATAACAGGACAATGTAAAAAAGAGAAGGAGGAACAAAAATGGGTTTCAGACTGAATGTAACAGGAGGCGCACAGCAGGTAGCTTTGCGCGAAAAAAGCATCAAAAATGTGGTTTTCGGTTCGGAGTCGTCACCTGATTCCAACGCAAGAGCGACGGATTTTGGGGTATCCATGAAAGTATGGGGAAAAATGCTCTATCAGCTTGGCGGAGAAGGAAGCGATGACACGCTGGAGCTTTCCAAATGGTCGCTGGTTCCGTCGGAAAGGGCAGACTGCTATCGCAATGTAACAGTAGAAGTCGTGTCAGCGGGACAGGTAGTGAGAAAATACGAAGTACCGAATGCGTTTGTAATGGAGTATTCGGAAGAGGTGGATGATGAAACCGGTGTCGGGACTTTTTATATGCACATAAAGCAGAAAAAAGACGAAAACGACAAAGTAAAAATTGAAGGCGGATATGCAGGAGAATAGAAAGGAGAAAAACCATGTCATTTGTTGTAAAAGTTGAAGGTATGGAAACATTTGAGATATCAAAAGAATGTGTAAAGAGTGTGAAGGTGGCTACGGACATTCCACAGGATTCCAATGCAAGAACCAAGGATGTTGGAGCAACCATGACGATCAAAGGAAAGATTTTAACCGCAGTCGGGGGTGATCCGTTTGACAGCACAAGAAAACTTGCCCTATGGTCTGTGGTTCCGGCAGAGAGATCAGAAAGCTACAGGAAGTTGACGGCAGAGTATGTTGCAGCAGGTATTGTTGAAAGAAAATACTGCTTTCCCAATGCTTTCGTAGTGGATTATAGAGAAGATTATGGTGATGAAGAGGGGACAGGAACCTTTACTCTTGTCATCAAACAGAAAAAAGACAAAATCAACATGATCACGGTGGAAGGCGGATATTCTGCATAAACAGCAAGATGATACGGCCTTATAGGAAAGAGAAGAGCGTATACAACGACAGTTGGATACGCTCTTTCAGAAAAAGGGAGTTTACCATGGATTATTATAAAATACTGGGGGTTTCGGAGCAGGCGGGTGCAGAAGAAATCAAGCAGGCGTACAGAAGGAAGGCAAAGAAATATCATCCCGACCGGAATCCTGATAATCCTGAAGCAGAAGCAAAATTTAAAGATATTGCCAAAGCATACGAAATTCTGGGAAATGCCGAAAAAAGGAAAAAATATGACATAAAAAGAAAAATGTCGTCAGATTGTGATATAATAAAAGAGAAAGAGAATACCGTTCCGCCCAATATGGCGGACTTTGCTAAAAATATGGAAAGATATTTTGGCTTTACTTTTGGTAGGGAACGGGCAGGTAAGCAGGGACGGGATGCGGAGAAAACAAGAAAAAACCCGCTTGATGTTACGGAGATGTTCGAGATGTTTATGAAGATGAGATAATGACTCATGAGAAAAATTGATGTTGATGGCGAAAGGGGAGCCTGTTAAAAACGAAATGGGATTACGGAAAGGGTATAGTACATGAATCGCAAAAACACATTAGATATGGCAATTCTGATATCCTGCATCACCGGAATGATATTATCCTATGCATATTTGGAAGAATTGATAAAAATGAGGGCAAGTGTGGTCATCCTCGGAGCCGTAGCGCTGTTTTTTTTCATTCTGACAATTGTGGACAGCAGGAGAATCAGAAGGCGGGAAACTCACAGTGCAGGAAGGAAAGAAATCTCGGAAATTCTGCTTCTTGGAGAAGATGATAACATAACCGATACATGGGATATTTACGGGAAGACATCCATTGTTTTTGGGAAGGACGAAGGGGAGAATCAGGTGGATGTGAGCCTGAAGCATACCGATTATGCAGGAACGGTGGATGGAGAGCATGCTGTTATGAATTATAGTGACGGGAAATGGTACATAGAAGATTTGGACAGTGAGAATGGAACAAGAATACAAAGAGGCGAAGATGGCAGGACATACAGGGTGTCTTCCAGGGAACCGTGCAGGATAGAAAAGAACGACATTATTTATTTAGGTCTTGCGCCAATTAGGATACAATGAGGCTCATTTAAAATATCTAAAAATAATGATACAAGGGAGAAAAGAGTATGAGTAATTTGATCAGATGTCAAAACGGGCATATGTTTTCCGGCAGGAGGTATGGAACCATATGCCCTTATTGCAATATTGAGACGGCGACGAGGGAAAAAAAAGAAACCGGACAGACGGATACTGCGATAGAGGAATCACTGTTTTTGCAAGAGGAGAAAGCGGTCTGTGCGTGGATTGTCTGTGTGGAAGGACCGAGAAGGGGAAAGGACTACAAGGTGATATCCGGAAAGAATTTCGTCGGCAGGGCGGATGATATGGATATTCAGATTTTGGGAGATAACAAAATTTCCAGAAGGAATCACTGTGTTATTGTATATGATGAGAAGCAGGGAAAAATGGTCATTCTGCCTGGTGACAGCAACGGCATTGTGTATCTGAATGAAGAGGCTGTGTATGTACCGACGCAATTACATCCGTATGATGTGATCGAAATGGGAGAAAGTAAGTTTCTGTTTATTCCGTTCTGTGGCGATCATTTTAAGTGGGAATAGGTGAGGGAGGCAGTATGTCATTGAAAGAGGGAATGCTTCTGATCATCTATCTGTTGATTTTGGTTCTTGTCGCCGCCCGTTTTTTGGTCAGAGAAAAGGGGAAAGTGATACGGCGGTTCAGGATTGGAAAGGCAATGACGATCGGGGACAGGCAGGTGCAGGAAGACAATTATGGAATCTGTCAAAGTGCGGACGGATTTATGGCAGTGTTGGCGGATGGCATGGGAAAAAACTATGGGGGAAAGATATCCTCAAAGGTTGCGGTGGATACCATGAAGGATATGTTTGCAAACTACCGATCCCATGAGAATCCGGTTTATTTTTTTAGAAAGTCGTTCCACCGGGTGAATGCACAAATTTTGGAAAAGCTGGATGATGGAAGGGGCGGCGCCAGTATGGGCGTCATACTGATCAGGGATGATTATCTTTATTACGCAGTGGCGGGAAATGTAAAGATTGCAGTCTATCGACAGGATAGTCTCGTCCCCCTTACAGCCGGACACACGATAGATGTACTGGTGGAAGACCGATATATGAAAGGAAGCATTACGAAGGACGAAGCGCTCAGGATGCTGGAGAACAGAAGGCTTTACAATTACTTGGGTCAGGATGGATTTCAGGAAATCGAGTTTTTCGATACGCCGGTATTGTTGAAGGAAAAAGACATTGTGGTATTGATGAGCGACGGACTATATGAGGGCATGGACTGGAAAAGGATAGAGGAGCTGCTTTCCGGTAGAAAAAAAAGCCAACAGAAGGCTTATGAAATCATAGAAGCAATCAATGCAGGAAACCAAAAAGGAAAAGATAATGCCAGTGTCATTTTGGTAGAGGGATTCTCATGAGGAAGCATAACAGTAGTTTTAAGACTGCCTTTATTTCAGAAGAGGGCAGTAAGCTGAAGAATAATGATTATTTCGGATTTGTTGAGCTGGATAACTATGCCTGCTATGTGATCGCGGATGGAATCACGGATATGAGGGATTCAGAGGGAGCGAGAAAGGCGATTGAAGCGGTTATCAATGCATTTCACCTTACTCCGGGCATCAGCAAAAGAAAGATAAAAGCTTATCTGCGTTGTGCCAACCGGGAACTTTTAATTGGGGAAAGCTATGAAAAATTAAAAGCTTCTATTATTGTTGTGGTTACTGATTATGAAAAATTTCGTTATGGACATGCGGGAAATACAAGATTCCGGCTCTACCGAAACGGAAGAAAGATGATTGCATCCACTGATATGTCATTGAGTCAGGATCTGGTTAGGACGGAGCAGTTGCCTGAAGATAAACTCGCAAAACATGAGGAACGGAATAATCTGTTATCCTATCTTGGAAAAGAAAAGTTTGCACCCTTTGTTTCAAAGAAGTTCAAGCTGGTAAACGGGGATATCATTGCCCTGTATACAAAAGGAATATGGGAAAATGTGGATGAAGGTGAGTTGTCAGATGTGTTTGCGGATGCCGGCAATGATCCGGCAGAGGAATGTGATCAGATTGAAGAACTTCTTTTGTCAAGNCAGCCGATTGATCTGGATAATTATACGTTTGCCGCNATTTATATTGANAAGATTTATACTGACCCGAACCGTAAAAAGAGGATCAGGAAAATTNTTATCATTGTTCTTGTGATATTGATACTGCTACTGGTGATCGGNGTCATTATTTATTTATGGAGAAGGGGCAGAANACAGAAACGGGAGAAAATGGANGAATATTTCTCTAATACGGAAACTTACATAGAGGACAACAATTTTATCAGGGCGGAGGAAGAGTGCAGAAAGGCCTTGGAATTGGCGCAGGACTTACATGACAGAGAGACAGAGAAACATTTTAACCATTATCTGATCTGTNTAGAGGCAGTAATTCGGGCAGATGATTTTTTTGCGGAAGGAAACTATACAGAGGCGAAGGATGCTTATCTAACTGCAAGAGCGAGGATACGNTTTGCTGACAATCAAGGNGCGGAATATATAGAGGACAGGCTGTTNAGNATTAGTGGATATGAGCAGGTTTTTGATTATATTGCACTTGGTGATAGTTTACTTGAGCTGGGNAGCTATGAACTGGCGGAAGAAAAGTATCTAGAGGCTAAGCTGGCAGCTACANCCATATATTTNACCGAGGGAAGACAACAGGCGCTTGACGCATTGGAACAGCTCTATGAGACTTGGGNAGTAGAACAGGAGGAGCAGAAACAGCAAAGCGCTGAGCAGGCGGCTGATGAGGCGGCTGCCGCAGAACTGGTCAGACAGGGAAATGCGGCATATAGTGAGGGCGATTATGACGGCGCTATGGTGTTTTATCTGATTGCGCTTCAAAAGTATACGGAGTTGGAGGAGCATCAGCAGATTGATTCGCTAAATCAGCAGATNATTGCGCTGAATGAAAAGCAAGAAGAAGTAGGATCCCAGATCGAGACAGCAAGGGAATTGGAGGAACTGGCGCGCATCTTTGAGGAGGAGAAAGACTATCTGCAAGCCAAGATAGAATACCAGTATGCNAAAGCAATTTANTTGGAGTTGGGACGAGATGCCATGGCCGAGGCGGTNCAGGGCAGGATTGATATTTTGGATACAAAGATTTTGCAGGAAGATGCAGCGCGGAGTGAAATCATGCAGGGAGAGAAAAATACGGAAATAGAAGAAACGGAAGCGGAAANCTTGTAAACGATTGTTATGATTCTGATAGGTATAATAAAATGATAGAAGAAANGAAGTTTGNATATGAAGACTATATCCGAAGACGTCTGCGGGAAATCGACGATCTTGATGAACGCAGGTTTGCCCAAAATCTACTTCTGGAAAACCTNAGCAAGTTTTTTTCATGGACGGAAAGCAAATATGAAGCGCTTGAACAGCGTGTTCTGAATGNGCTTGAGATACNTTGGAAACGTTTCAATATTTTTATGACGGTGATTGAAAGGGNGGAACATGATCCCATTCACGGTTTTTGGTTTCCTGTACGCAGTGAGGATTTACGGGCTGTACAAAACCGGGAACGTATGACGGTATATCTTGCGGCNGATGAAGAAAGCTGCAGGGAATTTTTAAGNCAGGGAATATTGCTGGGNACGGACAGGGAAAGCGGGCAGACAGTTCGGTTTAAAGTCGTAAAAACGGACCGGTATCAGGAGAGTATCCATAAACTCTATCAGCTTTTTGTAAGTAANCATGTCCCNTGGCAGACTGTGCACATGGGACATNTGGAACGCTTTTTTGANCTNATTCCGGTGGAAGGGGAGTGTGTGNACNAAGACAGTACCTTCGACTGGGGAAAATGGGGAAGCTATATCAAAGAAGGAATGATACCTCTCTGGAATGTCGAAAAGACGAGTGTACATTCCAGAGAATTTCGGATTCCCTGCATAAATGAAGTATTTTATGAGCATATCTGCTATCTGCCAGAAGAGAATGAAAGTAGGGACGGTTATCTGATAGAAGCGGGAGAGACTATATTATCGATAAACTATGAAAAAAACAGAATTCTTTTGCGGACAGTGGAGGAATCAGTGGAAGAAATACAACTTTACAGACTGCATCAGGAAGAACCGAAGGATGCGCTGGGATATTGTTATCCGGTCCTGTCCAATCATAAAAAAGATAATCTGACAGCAAGATATCTTCACCAGACAGGGAATTTTATACAGACTGAGATGGAATTGCACAGAAAGATCGAGGAAATGTCGGGCGGATACAGGATCAAACTTCTTGGGTATGAGATTACGGATGGGGTGGAAGGAAAGGCTGTCAGCGGGGATATGAATGAATTTACCGGAGTCCGGATATTTTCAGGAGACCAGAGGAAAATCTTATTACTCCGGATAGGAAAGAAAGAACAACAGGATGTTGATTATCTGTATGAATCTCAGGTGAGGTATATCCTTACTCAGCTTCAAATGGAATTTTTCGAATATCGGTGTATGGTGGTATTTGTGTGATCCTGTGAGTTAAGCAGGGAACCGGGAACGGGCATCGATAGAAGGAACATATGCGATAGATATCGATAACATGTAAAGGAGAAAAAACATGAGTGATGGATATAAAAATGAAGAAGAACAATATACGGAGAGCCTGATTCAAGGAAGTGTAGAATCGTTGGGTGAAGTGCAGCAGGCGTTTGAGCAAGTACGAGAGCGAGAACGAGAGCGTGCGCGAGAAATAGACGGGATGATTGAAGAAGCGCAGTTACAGGCATGGGAGGAGGAAGAAAAAAGGATAGCCCAGGTATATGGAATATCGGAGACAGACCGATACGGAGTTGGGAATCTGATGAAAGCTTATGCCGAGCAAGACAGATATAACGAATATCTAGTTCATGGCGCAATCCTAACATGCAGCAGCGCGACCACGGATGTTTTTGTATTACCAGATAAGAAAGAAATTGTTCTGGACCGAAGCATGGACGAGACTGCACGCTGCAGGATGGCTCTGAATTTGAAGGAAAATCATGCGAACATTAATAATCTGGCGTTTGCGACGATAGGAGATACTGTCATCAATGAAAATATTTTTCCGTTCAACTGCAACTGCATGATGGCAGATGTCAGCAGGAAAGAGGCAGAAGTGATTGCAAATGATTCCGGGTGTAGCAGATTTGGGGTATGCCGACACCTGATGAGGTTGAATGAGCAATGGGACAATATGCCTAGAAAGACGGGCTATATGAGATCGGAAAGACGGAGACCGGTATATATTGCGGCGGGGGTTGCAGAGATACTGGACGAGCCGAACAGTAAAATATGGGTGCTAAAGGAGGAAGAGGGGATAACCATGACCTCCGTCCTGTTCTGTAAGCGGGGTGGACTGATTCAGGCGGTTACGTCGGGGCAGAATGTCGTGGAAGAAGTGGCGGATGAGAAAGTGGAAGGCATTTCATGCGAAGCACTGTGTGCGTTGATGGAGCTGGAGGTATTAGACAATTATGCTAATGAGCATGGTTATCTCGTAATAGAGAATGGTGTGTTAATAGGAATCAAACCGCATTTGGCAAATGATGGTCTTGTTACCTTTGGATTTGGTGATGCATTATTTAGTGATGAGGAATTGGCATTTTATACGGAAAGGCTCGATGAAAAAAGTGCAGAATTACTTAGCAGGAATGTAAGTGACTATGAAAGAATGAAGAACGTTGTCATACCGGTTGAAGTTTGTTTTGATAAATTAATTTCAGATACGAACGATGCATATAAGGCAATCAATGATTATTTTGAAGGCAAAGGGTATAAATTGAGTCAAGATGAGATGGATGCTCTGATAATAGCGAGGTATCAAATTGGTTCGCTTAATGAGCACATTCGTAGCGCAGTTGAGAATGGAGCTGAAAGAGATGCCCTTTATGATGTTGTTTATGAGGCTCATGGGGGCAGGGGTTATGAATCTAGAACAACAGTTGAAATGAATATATTTTTTGAAGGGAACCCTTATGTGGAGGGAGGTCTCCACGAAACAGTCATCGTGAGACCATTTTTGGAATATGTAGATAATAAATTGGGGGATGGTGTTCTTGGAAGAACAAATGAGTAAACGATTCATCCAGGTTGCGGCGGTATTGCTATTGCTGTTATTGGTTGTAGTGGAGTCAGGGTCTGACTTAAAGCAGAGGGTGGCAGAGGAACATGAAGGGATGACTTTTCCGATGAATACAGAGGCTGTGGAAGAATCCGGACAGGAAGTTAACATGGAAAACGCGGATAAGAAATGGGAGGACACCATCTTGTTTCGCGGCGGATATTCAGGCGTTGATGCATGGATGGATTTTACGAATGGTGTGATAACGGGGGACGGATGCTTTGCGGATGTCCCGCAGTGTCTATGGGGGAAATGGGTTGTTATGGAGAAATGGGTCAACTCTATTTATGGTTGGGAGGCAAATGTGGAGGATGGATGGATCGGAACGAGCATTGAACTGTATCCGCACAATTTTGGCTTTGAAAATCAAAGTGATGAAAGAATGTACTATGGGCACGTTATGGCGGTTGAGGATCCGTGGAAATATTATTATGAAGTAGGGAGATATTGGGAGCTTGACATAAGCGGTGACTACTATTTTATATTTGAATTTAGTATTGAGCATGAGCCAAAGGAAATGCAGGAAGTATATGCGAGCAGCTGTATCTTAGTTTCTGAAAATGAAATGGTTGTTTTTGCACCCCGACATGTAGCTTACAAGCTGGAAAAGACAGAGTGTTATGACGTGGGGGAAGATGATGGTTCATTTGAAGTCGATAGTCTAAGTTATGATATCTGTCGCGGAGTGTGGAAGGCTGTGAAAGCAGTCAGAACAGACGGGACACTGGATTTGACTGACTGTATGGAGACACGACTGGTTCTAAGTAAATATAAAAAATTATCATGGCGGATACTTGGGAGAAGCAATGAAACGGTAGACCGATTTGCGAGGCTGATCGGAGTAGGAGAGAACAACGGATATTTGGTCTGTTTTAACCTTTATGAAACGTGGTTTTGGGATCAGATGATCTTGATTGATGATATGACGGCGATACTGGTAAAAGGTGATAACCTGTTTTGGGCAATAAGGACATCGGATCCCGTGGAAGATCGTATTTATGAGTTGTTACCATGAAGTTATTTATATAAAAAACTTAATAAAAAGAATTTAATATAAACTTAGTTATTATATTATTGGACTGTCAATAGGGTTCATTACTCGGAGATTAGGAAATAGGATATTTTCTGACAACGATTTTTCAGGCTTTTTAGATAGTGGTCATTTTAATCCACTAATTTACAAGGAAGAGATTATTAATAACTTTGGAGAATACAGTAATTTTTGAGATCTTGGCACCAAGAAGAGGAGAGCAGACGAATTGGATATCATTTTTTATAATGAATATGATCGTGACGATGATTATAGTAATGTTAACCGATATGGTGAAAATATATGGGGCATCCTGACACATATGAGAGAGGAACAACAGGATTAAAGGGGCATTTACATAACTATATACAATAGGACTTTTGAAGATACCTGTGACAGAAATGCCTACGCAGGAAATCTCCAATCAGGAAGCGCCTATGGAAATAAAGGCTTTTCGGGAAGAAATGGAACCAGCAGATAAGAGCGAAGAGCTGGCTGGGCAATATTACGTAACTTATACTTAGGGAATTTGATTGTAGTTAGAAAATGTAGAGGATGATATTTTTGGATGAACAAATGGGTAAAAGATTCACCCGTGTTGCAGCGGTACTGTTTTTGCTGTTATTGGCTGCCGTAGAGGGAGGGCAGGATCTCAAACGCGGAACGGCAAAGGAACAGGGAGAAAAAGGTTCTCTGGTGGAGTTGGGGATATCGGAAGTGTCCATGCAGGAAACAGAAACACAGTTGCAGATTATTTTGGAAAATAGAAACACGCAGGGTGGGACAGAAGCAGGAGAAAGCATCCAGTCAGGGAATGATGGCGGGGATGGAGGAGAGGCGGGCGACGGACTGATATGCGGAGATTATAAATATGGGGAAGGGGAAATAGAACAATATTACGGAACATATCGGATCACAGAGTTTTGGCCTACTATATATTACGGTGCTACAAAGTATGATTGTTTGCCGGAGCAGGAGGCAGATATGATGCTTGGACGGATAGTGGAGATAGGGGAGGAGCAACTAATAACATATGACTCATTTCGGTGGCTCGGCATCAGAGAAGGCGGATTCGCATTTTGGGGGAACTATTTAATAGAGAAGATTTCCATTCTGCAACCCCAATATGAATGGGAACCACTCGATCCTGATACAAAATGGTATGAAGAGATGGAATATCACCACTTAAGCGATAGGATAAGCAGAGAATATTATGAGGTAATTGAAGGCAGGATTATGCTTCAGGTTGAAGAGTCATGGTATAAACATGAATATTATGTTATGAGGGACGGAATCATCATGTATTCGTGGCTGACCGGCCAGTATTTTTATTTGGAAAAGCTGGATGAAGAACTAGATAGGGGCATGCTGCAAAATGAACTTACAGGCGAGGATACGGAAAGGATTCTTCAGGAGCTTTATGGTGTCTATTCAGTGAAAAAGTTTCTGCCGACGAAGTTTTATCCGGTGCTGGATTCTTGTGGGGACCTTAGATTACCGCAGGAAGAAGCGGATATGATGATTGGAAAAGAAATTGTTATAGAGGAAGATCTGTTTGTGACTTATGATAACTACAGGCTGCCGAATTCTTTGACTGCAGGTCGTGCAATGGATAAATTTGTTCTGGAAGCGGCAGAGATTGCGAATCCAGATTACCGGTTAAAAATACAGCCCAGAGATGAGATTTATGGACTACGGGACGAAATGCTTCCAGAAGAACTGGTGCAGGATACCTATATTCAGATAAATGTTTATCCGGGTTATGGTTCGCGAATGGATTGGAGCGAAACACTGCCGCAATTGTATCTGTTAAAAGACGGAAGAATGATCATGTATGCGATGGGAGAGTATTTTCTTATAGAAAAATGTCCTATCTGTCATCAATGAAAATATTTTTCCGTTCAACTGCATGATGAAGAAGTTCGCATAAGCCTGAGAACTGAGGAGTATCAAAATTATTTTGTAGAAAATTTTGGATTTGAAAGGTATTTTGATAATTATTCGGGAGGTTTAAGTGGAGATTGGAATGCTGATGCGCTTCAATTCTTAATAGATAGTGGAATTGATACAGATAAGGTAAACAAGTATCCTCCGCAGCATATAGGATGATGTTTGGACGAGGGGAGGAAAAACATAAATGAAAAAGTATTTAGATATTAAGAACCTGATAATATTATTTTTAGTCTGTCTTTTAGCCGTTTTTGTGTTCAACACACATTTTTTTGGTGCGTCAAAGGAATCTGTCGATGTAGGAGAAGAAAACGGGATGATTTATGATGCCGAAGATGCTGAGGAAGATGTGGATTGTGTTAGTGGGATGGAAATTGCCGGCATTGGAGAGGAAGATAGGGAAGAGATCACTGATCAGGAAACGTCGTCCATGGAGAATTTAGAAGTTGGGGAGGGAGAACAGGAACCGATACGCCAACCGGCCCAAAATGAGTGGGGGGATAGAACAAGCTATGACCCGGATGACACTATTTATTATAAATCAGTTTACGATCATTGGCGAGACGGTATACTGATGCACATTGATTATAGTCCCGTCATGGAGATGCGGGAGGAACTGACAGATTATTTCCCGAGTAGTCCTGCGTACGGGGGATTGAAATATCTAGCTGGGATGTTCTATGACAACAGGACGATAGAGATGGATGAAAAGGAGCTGGAGCAGCTATATTGGGAGAGAGGATATTATATCTGCTTCCATGGAGCAGAGTATGGGGAATATCATTTGAGACTGATAGAAATCACGGAGGTTGACGGGCTCTCACTATATCCTAGTGTCATCTTAATGCAGACATGGGATGATCAGTCTATCTATCTTCAGGGAATAACTGCCCCAATTCCTAGAAAAGTCAGAGACCTGATGGTGGTTGATAGGGATGGTACGTGGCAGATTATCATGCATTCTTCCGGGGTTTCAGCGGATTTTGTGGCAGAGGAAGAACTAAGTTTTTGGGAATTTTATGACGGGTATTGGATTTTAGTGCCAATGGAATTGGAAATCGATACCAGCCATGCATATATAATGGGAGACTTATGTCCGGAACTGGACAGGGACGGATTATTTGAAGTTTCCTATTATAGAGATGGGATTGCATACCGCCCAAGTGTGCAGAATGATTTTCATACGGATATAACGGTTAGATTAGGAAGCATGACTGTGGTGAAAGAAAACAAGGTTTTCAGATTAAATGCGGTTTATGAAGGGGCATACGGGCGGACAGTCGAAGACGAAGGGTGTTATATTGAATTCACAATAAAATGACAGGAAATGCGAATGAAACCGAGGGGTTTGACATGAATTATGCATGTCTTGTTCATTGCGCAATTCTAACATGCAGCAGCGCGACCACGGATGTTTTTGTATTACCGGATAAGAAAGAAATTGTTCTGGACCGAAGCATGGACGAGACTGCACGCTGCAGGATGGCTCTGAATTTGAAGGAAAATCATGCAAGCATCAATAATCTGGAGATTGCGACGGTAGGAGATACTGTCATCAATGAAAATATTTTTCCGTTCAACTGCAACTGCATGATGACAGATGTCAGCAGGAAAGAGGCAGAAGTGATTGCAAATGATTCCGAGTGCAGCAGATTTGGGGTATGCCGACACCTGATGAGGTTGAATGAGCAATGGGACAATATGCCTAGAAAGACGGGCTATATGAGGTCGGAAAGACGGAGACCGGTATATATTGCGGCGGGGGTTGCAGAGATACTGGACGAGCCGAACAGCAAAATATGGGTGACAGGGGAGGAAGAGGGCATAACCATGACCTCCGTCCTGTTCTGTAAGCGGGGTGGACTGATCAGACCGCTAACGTCGGGGCAGAATGTCGTGGAAGAAGTGGCGGATGAGGAAGTGGATGCCTTAGATCCGCAGGCAGTAAAAAGGTATATGTGGAGATTTTTCTGTGATGCGGGATTTTCGGAAGCGGTAGTAGCTGGCATTTTGGCAAATGCATATGCAGAGTCGGAGTTTAAGCCGATGGCTATAAGCAGTGCTGGTTATTATGGACTGTTTCAACTTGGAGGCGAGAGAAGAGAGGCTTTTGTTGAGGCAGGAAGGGTATGGGCAGAACAGAAAGGATTTCCAGAAGAAGAATGGGATGATGGCTGGAAGAATGTGCAGTTCCAATGCGAGTATGCATTGCAAGAATATTATTATCCGGGAGACTATGGATGGTTTGATAAAGGCATTGACCTTCAGATTAATGGAATTCAGATTAAAGCTATAGGAACAAGAGAAAACTTTGAGATGACCGAGGATCCTTCGTTTGCTGCTTTAATATGGGCTGTAAGTTTTGAAAGGTGTATTTATAAAGGATACAGTTATGACGAGGATGGCATAACGTATCATACAAAGCTTCAAGACCAGGAAAAACGATATGATCAGGCTCTGCTTATATTTGAAGAGTTTGGGAGAAATGTTACAAATGAATAATATGGAAATAAATTCTTATTAAGTTGCAATAGAAACAAGCTTAAAAAGAGTAGGATTTATTTTAAAATATAGGAGAGTTGATATTTTTGCAAGAACAAATGGGAAAAAGATTTATTAGTGTTGCGTTGGTACTGCTCTTATTGTTGCTTATCGCAGAAGTGGCGGGGCAGGAATTAAAACGCGGAACGGCAGAAGAATATGAAGTGAAAGATCTGCTGCCGATGAGTGTGAGGTGTCTGGAAGAGTTTGAAAAGGGAACGGAAATATTGTTGCAGAAAGCGTCTGAGTGGGAAACTGAAATGTCAGCGTTGGATGAAAATGGTTTACTGGTAGAACTGCCGGATTCTGAGAGTCAGCAGCCGGAAGTTTCTCATGAAGAGGCTATCGATGGAGAGTATATTAAGGAACTTGAGGTTTACAGAGATATTTTGGAAGAATATACACTGGCGATCAGAGAGGATGCGGATGAGGTTTATGTGGCAGGGAAATGGAAATATGTTGAGGGTCCTTTATATTATGTAGGAAAGGAACACGGTATTTTATATTATAGTCTAGAGAATATGTCCAATCATGATAACAGGGAGCTGATCATAGGGTATTTATACAAAGGGGAATATATACCTTATGTTGTTTACGGTGACTGGGGTGACGGAATTGTGCTTCTTTGTGTTGCGGAAAGATATGAGATGACTATCTATGAGGGCGGTACAATAGAACTGATAGGAGGGGGCCTCAGCTGTCCACATCAGTATTTTCGATTGGGAGAAGCAGAGAATGTAGTGATACTGGAGCTGGAAGTGCATGATGGAGAGGTCATGGGTTACACCAAACAAACATTCGTTGATATATATAATACAATGAAAGAAGAAATAACAGAAGAAGAGTATCTGGAGATTATAAAGCAGTATACTGGAGTTCCGGCAGAATTGAAATGGATGCCGCTGGAAGGATTCTGATTAGTATCCAAAGGGAGCAGAGTATTACTTATGGTGAAATATGTGAGGGGAGGTTTCCACGAAGAAGTCATCGTGAGACCATTTTTGGAATATGTAGATAATAAATTGGGGGATGGTATTCTTGGAAGAGCAAATGAGTAAACGATTCATCCATGTTATGGCGGTACTGCTTTTGCTGTTATTGGTTGCAGTGGAGTCCGGGCGTGACTTAAAGCAGAGGATGGCAGAAGAATATGAAGGGATGACTTTTCCGATGAATACAGGGGCTGTGGAAGAATCTGGACAGGAAGTTAACATGGAAAACGCGGATAAGAAATGGGAGGACACCATCTTGTTTCGCGGCGGATATTCAGGCGTTGATGCATGGATGGATTTTACGAATGGTGTGATAACGGGGGACGGATGCTTTGCGGATATCCCGCAGTGTCTATGGGGAAAATGGGTTGTTACGGAGAAATGGGTCAACAATATTTACGGATGGGATGCGAAGGTGCAGGATGAATGGATCGGAGCATGCATCGAACTGCTTCCAGAAAATTTTGGCTTTGAAGATCAAAGTAATGAAACGGTGTATTTTGCTAATGTCCATGCTGTTGAAGATCTGTGGGAATATTATTATGAAGTTGGGATATATTGGGAACTCGGCATCCGTGGAGACTATTATTTTGAATTTGAATTTAAGGTTGGGTATAAACCAGAAGAAATATTTGTGCGTAACTTTATGTTAATTTCTGAAAATGAGATAGTTATTCCCGTAACAAGATATGCGGCCTACAAGCTGGAAAAGACAGAGAACTATGATGTGGGGGAAGCGGATTGCGCTTTTGTAAGGAACGGTCACGACTATGACATCTGTTACGGGGAGTGGGAAGCTGTGAACGTAGTCAGAACGAACGGGACATTGGATATCTCTGCCTGTATGAAAGAACGGCTGGTTTTAAGGGAACGTGAAGATGAGTACTTAGTTTGGAGGGTGCTTGGAAGAAGCAATGAAACGGTGGATCGTTTTGCAAGGATGATAGGAGTGGGAGAGAATAACGGATACTTGATCTGTTATAACCTTCCTAGGGATTGTTTCTGGGATCAGATGATTTTGATTGATGATATGACGGCAATACTGGTAAAAGGTGGCAACCTGTTCTGGGCTATAAGGACATCGGATCCCGTGGAGGATCGTATTTATGAGTTGTTACCTTGAAGTTATTTACGTAAAGAGTTAAAAAAATAAATGGTATTAATTATAAGTTTGGTTATTATATTTTTGGACTGTCAATAGGGTGATTTATTCGGA
This sequence comes from Lachnospiraceae bacterium, assembly GCA_014804755.1. GTDB lineage: Bacteria > Bacillota > Clostridia > Lachnospirales > Lachnospiraceae > DLAJ01. The sequence continues at coordinate 66,412 of JAAUZE010000003.1, forward strand.
GATTAAGAATAAAAACGTGGTTCAAGAAAAGAAAAACAACCGGAGGTTCAGACATGAATTATGCATGGGAAGCCGTCTTACAAGCGGAAAAGAACATGGGCGATCGTAATAAGCTGCATTTTGTCGAGGCATCCACTCCAAGTCCATACATGGAAGTATCTGTGCTGGATTTGAATCAGGAAAGCCCGGAAGATGACAGAGTGGAAATCAATCCTCACTATCGCCTCGGGGATGTGTTCGGGACGCTGTTCGACAGGAATGTAACGGGCATGGAGCAGACAAGGGAGCAGCTTTTTGATATTTGCCTGCACTATTTGATCCAGCTGGATTTAAGGGAAGGGCTTTCCAAAGAAGATTATTACAGTAAGCTGGCATCGGATGATATAAAGGAGGGAAAATACGGAGCACGAACCGCACGCCGGTTTGCTCTTTTTGGCAACGCAGAGCAGAAGAAGATTGTGCGTTCCTATCTGCAACTGTTAAAAACAGGTAATTATCAGGAAGAATTCAAGAGGATACTGGCACTGCTATACCCACATGCCTGCATTTATGAGAATAATGAAACAGCATATGAGCTGCTGATATATCTAGGGGTAAAGGAAACGGAGACTGAGCGGGAACGCGTATCTCTTCTGCGGGAGATGTTTCTGCCAATACAGGAGAACGTACACTGGTTCTATGAACATCACTTTGGGATTATTGGTATGGATGAGACAATGTCGCTCGACGAAATGGTTATCTTTTAAATACGATGGAGAAAAAGGATGGCAGGATACATATTAAACAGGAATGGAATTAAAGAGGAAGAACCTAAGAGATTGTACAGGCAGAGGGAACTTGAGCTGATGACAACCTATCAGCTTAGAGATATTTGCAGGAAGGAAAAAATTGTGCATGGCATGATCAATCCGCTGGATAAGGAAGAGTTGATTCATGTCATTATGCGATACCGTGGTACGAGGCAGCAAAGGCTGATCCTGCAAGAGAATGAGGCAGGTATGATGGCGCTGGAAGAGCTGCTTGTTCAGGGTAAGATAAATATAGTGCAGGATGGAACTTTGCATATTCCGTCCAAAATGATCGTATATGAAGGACTTGCAATGGATGAAAACGATAGAATCTGCATCCCATACCGCAGTGAGCTGGAAGATACAAACGCACTCCTTGTGAGCGGGGGCAAGAAGGTATGCGGCATATTTTATCTGCACAGGAAAGCGGGTATCAAGGAGTGTTTGTATGTTATGAAGTGCCGGCAGATTTCCTGTCGGGAGGCAGATCTGAAAGATTATGATCTATACTGTTTTGGTCAGCAGGATTCGGACAGGCTGTTTTCCATATATAATGGGACGGAAAGCGAAATCCCGGAAAGCCTTTCCGCCTGTCGTATCCCTCTTATGGATGTGGAGGTGAGAGAACCGATTCCGTTAAGAATGCCTCTGGCGATTGATTTTGGGTCTACAAATACGACTGCGGGCGTATATCTTGATACTTTTTATTTTGAAAAGGCAAAAGATGTTTCCTTTGCGGATGGTTTTGAAAAGAATCCAATTCAGTATATTGTTTTTGAAGATGGGAAGAAAATGATGCCGTCCGTAGTGGGGGTCATGTCCGTGGAACATGGGAAGCCGCAATTTGTATTTGGGCAGGACGCGGTGGATTTGTTTAGTGCCAGCTGNGTAGATGAAGGATTTACCATTTTTTATGATATGAAGCGGTGGATNGGTGATTATGAAAAAGAGGAGGAGATCACAGACAGGGAGGGAAGAAGAACCTTTCTGGCACGCAGGGAGATTATAAGAGAATATTTTAAGCATATCATTANGGTTACGGAGAACCGTTTCAAGTGCAGGGTGNCGCAGGTACATATATCCTGTCCGGTCAGACAGAAGTTTCTGTTCAGAAAACTATTTCACGAGATTCTGCCTGAATATATCATGAATGAGGAAGAAATGATCGATGAAGGTGTGGCAGTTCTTTACAATACCATATCNGATATGCTGGAANCACAGAATATTCATGAGGACAAAGAGTATCAGGCGCTGATTGTTGACTGTGGTGGAGGAACGACGGATTTGTGTGCCGGTCACTTTAGGGTCAGGGATAACCGAATCGCATACCATATCCGGATTGATACGGCATATGAAAACGGGGATACAGATTTTGGCGGAAATAACTTAACCTACCGGATTATGCAGTATCTGAAAATTCTGTTNGTGGAAAAGCTTGGATTTCCGATGGAAACGAGGACGACAGATATTCTGAATGCGTTTGATATGGATATATTCAGGTACGTGGATTTAAACGGAACGGAAAATNTATACCGGACATTGGAAGATGCGTATNATGCGGCGGAACATTGGATACCTACCCGNTTTAAGGAGTATGAGGNAAAGAGCAGGGACGAATATTTTAAAGTAAANAATAATTTTTATCATCTCTTTTTTCTTGCGGAGCAGATAAAAAAATATTTTTATGAGCGGGCAGGGATTCTGAGGGTAGGAATTGCTTGTGGAGAAGTGCGGGATNTGGATGTCGCGTGGATACAGGCGGATAAATGGAAACTCTCCATTCGACAGGAGGAGGGGATNCAGGTGNTGAAGGAATTACCCGAGATCATACTGAATCTNTATGAGATTGAGCTGATCTTGAAGGGGGATATCTATGGCATTATCTATAAGTTTATGGAACCAATGTATCAGGAAGATAAGATTCGATTCTTTTCCTTTCTGAAACTGACGGGACAATCNTGTAAGATCAATATTTTTAGGGAAGCCNTAAAGGAATTNATTCCGGGGATAATGATTCAGTTTAAGCGGAATAAAAAAGAGACCNCNGGNGATGTTGACCTTAAAATGAGNTGNGTNGATGGCGTGCTGAAATTTATGAGAGATAAAAGACTTGGGTATGCGCAGATCGAANTGCATTCAGATAAACCGNCACTGCCCTATACGGTNNGTGCCTATACNCATAATGGCATAGAAGTGGAACTTGTAAACGGTTTTCTGCGGGAGGAGGAGACACGTTCTGTCTCAAGGAATCTTGAGGACGTGACCCTTCATCTGGATTTGAAGGATGCGGAAGGAAAAGTACGGCATCACTTTTATTTTGACTGTGAACCGGAGAAGTTTAAGNAAGTTNCCTATGAAGAGATTCAGATGGTGCATGGCAACAATATTCCNCAAAAAGAGACGGACAGCATTGTGAATCAGGAAATNCGTTTTTTTGCATGGAAGCGCTGNATGGACTGGGGGTATGTGATCGTACCGGTCTGTAGGCANAATGAGAAGCTGTATATGGGAGAGGAACAGTTCTATCCGTTTGAACATGAGGGCTGGGTGAAGAACTTTTTTGACGGGATGAAATAGCAAGAAAGGAATGGTTGTGTACAGATGGAACAGATTTATCCCGCATTTGAACGCGGAAGAATTATGAAAAAGGAATTANTGTGGGCACTNAGAGATTATTCTTNTTCTNCNCTGCAATTGCAGTACAGAGACTATCCGGATGGTATCATTTCAGGGTGTGNGATACGGACCGANGAAGATGTTCTTTGGATTATGCCGGGCATTATCAAATGTCAGGATTTTATCTTCCTGCTTGCANATCAGGAAAAAATCAAATATGCGCCGACTGAAAAATATGTAAGTTTGAAGTTTCGTCTGCTGGAAACAGAGGTTCTGCCTGATTATACAAGATATATAACAGAGTTTGTGCTGGATGAGGAAGTCTNNCGGAAACAGAATGAAATTGAAATATGCAGATTTCAGTTAAAAGAAGGCGCAAGNCTAAGAACGGAGTACAAGGATTTTTACGATATACAGACGGAGTATGATACAGTCAACCTGGTGGANGCCACATGGTCTGCNCAGGGGGAAAATACGTTGTCGAAAGCAGTTACGGATTACTTTGCGCAGAAGGTTCTGGAATGTGGGAGNGCGGAGGATGGNGATATTCGGTTTGCCTATCTGCTGCTCCAAAACAGGGAAGCAGTTCGGTACGAGGTCTTAAAGGATTATATTTTTAGAAAAACAGGTGTATCAAAAGACGAGATTACNATAAAGGAAGCATTCCGCCTGTTGGANAGAATACTGGAGGGNATCAGGCATGGAATGAGTATACATAGTTTNGGCGGGAAAGAAAACGTCCACAGGATGATCATCATGGATTAAAGCATAACAGAGAAGGGAGAAGGCGTTATGGAAGATCGGACTACCTTTGAACAGTTGCGTGTTTACAGCAGGTTTCCATTGATAAGCATATGGAGCTGTCATATTCATGCAAAATACGGAGAGCATACGAGGGTGGAAATTACCGGTATAATGAAAGGCAGTGAGGCATATGCGGNATTGACCGATACGGCGGATGAGAAAGTGGAAATAACCAGAAGATGTGAAAGTGGTTTGGAGGAGGTTCTGTTTTCCGGTGTTCTCGAAGGGGCTGAACTGGAGGAAGAAGGCGGGCAGACATTGCTTTCCCTCAGGGCAGTTTCGTGTACATGGAAAATGGATGTGGAAAGAAAATCGAGGTCNTTTCAGGATGTATCCATGACTTATAGAGATGTGGCAGAAAGCATAGCCGGNACATATGATGCGGATATGACATGGGATATTCCGGATAAAAAGNTAGAATATCCGCTGATCCAATACGGGGAAACGGATTATTGCTTTCTCAGAAGAATCCTGAGTCATTTGAGGAAAGATATTACCGTATTGGATTCACAGTCGGGGATTCATTTCTGTGCAGGTTTAAGGGAGGACAGCAGCGGGGGCAGTGTGGATTTGAGTCAGTATGAACATGCTTTGATTTTGTTTCATGACCACACAAAAGCGAGGCAGTCAGCCAGTCAGAAACAGATGGGATATGAAATATCAGATATGGATTATGNAAGGGTGGGGGATATTGTAACCATACAGGGAAGAACCTACTATGTCATGGAAGCTACAGTGAAGTTTAAGCAGCAGATTTTAAGCTGCACCTGTCGCGTATTTCCGATACAGTGTTTTGAGAAAGAGCGAATACATGCGGATACACTGAGGGGGAGGGTCATAACCGGAAGAGTTCTGGAGACAAAACAGGAAACGCTCAGACTTCATCTGAGCATTGATAAGGAGCAGGCCGTGGAAAAGGCATATGACTTTCTGTGGAGTCCCGTGAGCGGAAATCTGTTGTACTGTATGCCGGAGAAGGGCAGCCGTGTAGCGCTTTATTTTGGTGAAAATGAAGAAAATCATGCAGCTGTAATCTATACGATACGCGAAAACGGAGAGAAATGCAGCGAACTTGCAGACTGTCGTGACCGGTATTTTACGACGGATCATGATAAAAGGATGTATCTGAAACCTTCCAAAATGGGTCTGTTCAACCTGACGGATGAAAATGCGGAGATTTCATTAGAGGACGGATCCATCCTGCAGATGAAAACTACAAAACAGGTATCACTTCTGGCGGAGGGACAGGTGGAACTGAAAGGAAAAAATGTGGTGGTTACGACGCCGCAGGAGGCAACACTTGCCAGGAGGGATATATTGTCACCAACGGTTATCAATTTGTGTAATGCGTTCGACTCCATAGGAAATACGGGCGGGTTTGCAGCGGTTCCGCAAAAGGAAAAAAAGAAAAGGAAGCCGCCGGTTTCTTATCAAAAGGTGGAAGAATATCCGATATACGGAGCTGTGGAGGCGATCCTGTCCAATATTCCGACAGATACGGGAGGCGATCCGATACTAAGCCAGATCGCAGGCGGTATACCGGTCATCGGCGGAGGCGGCGGTACGAAGCAATAGGCTGGAAAGTTTGATGGATGGTTAGGGTATAAGGAGAGAAGGTCATGAGTGAAAAGGTAAAAATCGGAGGGATCAGGAAGAACCCTGCAATCGATAAGATAAACAGCTTAGGGGGCACCATGGATCTGAAAAAATGTGCTGTAAGTAAGATGGAGGAAGCCCTTTTGACCACGGAAGTGAAAAAGAAGTACGGGGAAATTCGGATACCGGTTGATTTTACTAAGGCGGATTGGGGTGGTGAAAAACATGGACGAAGCCATTCATAGGGCGAGCAACGGTAGGACAGATGACGATATCGCATTTGAAGATAAGCCGGGTGATAGCAAAAATGAATTGAAATGGAAGGATATCGTCTGCCTGAGCGGACAGTTATCGCTTAAAATCCCGGAGGAACTGGAAAAACCATCGGAGAAAGAGGCAGCGGAGCACTTTTTACATGGTCAAAGACCTCAGGAGATATGGATGGACAAATACGGAAGCCGGATACTGACATTTAACCTGTTGGAGCTGTCGCTGCAGGAAAAGCAGGTATCTTCCGCAGTCAGGGAGATACAGAAAATGATTGGCCGACTGTATCCTGAGAGCATACGGGAATCGGCACAGAATCTGGGAGCTGGCGGGGTGACGGCGGGATGGTTCTCCTTTGTCACGGGAGGGATCAGGGAAGATCAATGCCATATCATGTTTGTGATGCCTGTAAATGAGCGGATGATGTTTGGAAGTTATCATTTTCCGGCAGGACAGGAGAAGGAGGAGCAGCATGTTTTTGGGGGAATGTTAAAGAGTGTGCAGATGAGAAAAGATACCGGAGAGGATGAAAGCGGATGCAAGAGACAGAGTATATGGACAGATTGATTCTGGCACTCAGAAAGAAATATAAGGAAGGACAATCGGCACAAGATGCCATCGGGGAGAATATTTCCATCGGGATGCATAAGGTGGCATTATACAAGGAGAGCCTGTTCAACGGAATATGCTCCATTCTATTACCGGAAAATTTAAGGGATATGCCATACCCGGAGGTAATAATCAAATATCCGGATATCAATAGGCCACAGGTAATCAAGACGAACCAAAATGGGAACGCTTCCATCACATTCAGTACACTTCCCATAGAGAATGCGGGCAGTAACGAAGGAGCCCTTGAGAAACTGAAAAAAATACGTTGTGATATGAAAAAAGTCTGGAAGCAGAATGTCTTTTATGACATGGGAGATGTACAGGCGCAGGAGCTTACGGTGGCATGGATGGATTTCAGGGCATTCACTTTAACCGAAAGTCTCTATTGTATGATCTTTATTTTTAAACCGGAAGAAGAAATGATACTTGGAAATTTTCATTGTGGCTTTTCGGAATATGACATTTGGAAACCGGCAGTGTTGAAACTGCTTACAACCATACGGACAAAGGGACAGGGATTGTCAGAAAAGAGGTAGGAATGAGAGATTATCGTATTGAAATTGAACCGTTTGAATTTGTGGCACTTCAGAAATTAAGGATGAGCAGGGGGATCAATGTCCATGCCGTTGCAGAGATAACGATGTTGATCAAGGATGAGAACCGGGAGCAATATCTGGGTATCCTGTCAAAGGAAACATGGGTAAAGATCATGGGGATCAGCGAACAGGCGGAAGGCGGGGAATCTGTATACACGGTCTTATTTCATGGGCAGGTGACTGATTTCTCACTGATACAGGGCGGCAACGGAACGGTGCTTTCTTTGGAACTTATGAGCGGAACTTCGCGCATGGACTTAAAAACGCATTTCAGGGTATTTCAGAACAAAGATACAGAAAGCGGTCTGATTCACCGGCAGCTTACGGAGTCCTATCCGGAAGGCAAGGCATCCGGCACGGAGGGTATGGATGACAAAACGGGAGGAGTTTTGATCCAATACCGGGAAACAGACTGGGAATTCTTAAGACGTCTGGCAGGGAGGAGTGGGCATTATTTGGTAGCAGATGCCTTGAAAAAAGGAGTCAGATATGAGATAGGTCTGCCAGCAGGCGTGAAAAGAGAAGTGGAATCAGATAGACTCAGAATTGCACTTGATCTGAATGAATACATGGAAAAATTCCAGAATGGAATGCCTTCCCTGCAATCTTCCGATATGCTGGAGTTGAAGCTGGAAGAGCGGGAAATTTATCAGCTTGGAGATAACATTTCCTATCAGGGGAAGGATTACTTTATCTACAAAATCATGACAGAGTACAAGGATGCAGAATGCATTCATGAATACTCCTTAAGAACCAAAGCGGCTTTGAAGGTATTGCCTGTTCTGCATAATGATGTTACGGGCAGCTCCTTTGATGCAACCATAACAAATGTGAAAAATGACCGGGTTCAGGTAGAGATTGCTCAGGATGAGTGGAAAGCAGTTGATGGACAGAAATGGTTTTTGTATTCCACGGTATATTCGTCGCCTGACGGTACCGGATGGTACTGTATGCCGGAAATAGGGGACAGTGTGCGGCTGTATGTTCCGGACAAGGAAGAAAACTGCTTTATCAGCAGTGCCGTACATAAAGAATCGGATGGTTCCAGACAAAATCCGGATCATAAATCCTTTAAGACGAAGTATGGGAAAGAACTTCTGTTTACGCCTGATTCCATACGGATGACGAACAATCAGGGAATGATGGTGGAGATGGATGATAGTAAGGGAATCACAATTACCAGTGACAGGAATATCACCATACAGGCGCAGGACAACCTGACGATAGCCAGCGAAAATGCCTCCCTGCTGCTCGCGGCAAGCGACAGCCTGCAGGTAAAACAGGGCGGAACAAGCATAAAGTTAAGCGGGGATATTTCATTTACAGGCGGGGAGTTCAGGATACAGTAGGAGGTTTGCAAGGTGGGGGATATAACAAAGTACTTAGAAGGACAATATGACGGAACCGGATTTCAAAGGGGTGCGCAGCAGATAGTAGACCTGCGGCGGTCGCTTGAAATCAGTCAAAGAGTGGAAGAAACACAGTTACAGGCATGGGAGGAAGAAGAGAGTAGGATTGCCCAAATATATGGCATACCGGAAACAGATCGATACGGGGTTGGGAATCTGATGAAGGCCTACGACGAAGAGGATCGATATAACGAATATCTTGTTCATGGCGCGGTCCTGACGTGTGACCAGGCGACTTTGGAAGACTTTGAATTGCCGGATGGGGAGAAGGTTGTGTTGGAGGAGAATCCGGACATCAGTAATGAGGAGCGCTGCCAAAGTATTCTGGAAGTATGGGAAAACCCTATGTCGGTCAATGGAAAGACTTATGCCACAGTCAGGGATACGATAAAGGATGCGAACGTGATTCCCTTCCGCTGCAACTGCAAGCAGAAGGCAAACAGGGATGCGGAGGTAGAGAGAATTCAGAGTGATCCAGAGTGTGGGAAATATGGGGTATGCAGACACCTGATGCAGCTGAATGAGAAATGGGACAATATGCCAAGGGAGACGGGTTATATGAAACGGGAGGACGTGTCCCCGTATTTCACAGGTGGTGTGGCGCGTATATTGGGAAGCCACAGCTATAATACATGGGCAACGGAGGAAGAGGGCATCACCATGACCTCCGTGCTGTTTTGTAGGCATGGTGGATTGATCAGGGCGATTACGTCGGGGCAGGAGGAGGTTGAAGAATCAATTGACATGGTTACTGCGTTGAAAGCAATGGATTCCTATTTGGCAGGTACGATGAATGAAGAAGATCTCATGAAATATATAGATTATGTTGCAAGCCATTGTGGTTTGAAGGTGGCACAGATTGGAAACCCGGAGGACGAGGAGGGGGATAGTGACCTGACGAAAAAAGTTAAGAGAAAAGTCAGGAGCTGTTATCTTAGCGAGCAGGAAAGGAACTATGATGCATACATCCTGGCATGGAGCTATTATTGGAATCAAAAAATAGAAGAAGGGACATTTGGGAATAGCAGGGTCATGATAAGACCGGATGTCATAAAGGCAATGATTATTGATGAATCTGAGTGGGGAAGTGGGACAGATCAAAATGCCTCAAGGGATGTAATGCAGTGCCTTTTTTCAGGAGATTACGGGTTATGGATTTTGTCTGGTAACAATCCGAAAGAAATTGGCAGATGGCACTTTGATTCTGAGCATGATCCTGTGGTATGGATTGTAAGGATGAATGAAGATGGAGAGGAGGAATATGTGGAAGCGAGCAGGAGAAAAGAGTTTAATGAGGATTATGCAAGATTTAGTGCAGAATGTGGAATCCTTCAAAATGTTATTACGATTATTGGAGATCAAGATGTAGAATTGGAAGCAAAATTGGAGAGTTATAAGGGAGAATATTTAATTCATTATGATGCCGTTACGCCAAATCTGAGTATTGCATGTGGTATTGGATATTTGGCGTACAATATTGAGAGGCAAAAAACCGAAGCAGGAGGTGTGGCTGCATATAATGGAGGCGGCGCGGAAACGGCAAACGGGACGCCTTATACAAAATTGATAAATTCTATTCTTTCCTATTTGGAATATGAGGAGGACGGTGAAACACCCGTGCCGTTACAGGAGGAGATAATTGGGAAAGCAGAGCAAGTTTAGAAAAGCAGCAGTTACGATAAGCGCCTTTCTTCTACTTATGGCAGGGATGGCTGTGAGTGCAGAGAGAGTTGACCATGGGGAACGGCAGGAAACACTCCTATATATGGTTACGGACGAGGGGGAGGCCGTGATCATAGGAGGTTATGTGGAGGAGGGAACTGTCATTATTCCATCGCGGATTGGTGGATTTCCAGTGGCAGGAATCGGTGAGGGAGCCTTCCGTGACAGAACGGATATCAGGAAAGTTGTGGTAGAACATGGAGTCCGTTACATCGCGGCACAGGCTTTTGCGGGCGGCACGGAGATAGAGGAAGTCGAACTGGGAGAAGGGCTTCAGTATATTGGTGAAGGAGCGTTTATGGGAGATGTCGGAATCAGGGAACTCTTGCTACCGGAAAGCTTGGCCTATGTGGGGGCGAATGCCTTTGGGAATTGTTCGGGGCTTGCATCATTCACGTTCCCGCAGGGAGCGTATGTGGATGATTATGCCTTTGAGGGGAGTGCATGGCAGGAGGAGCGGGACAGTGGGAAATTCCGGATCAGGGGAAGCCGTCTGATGGATGCGAGGGGAAATACCGGCCCGGTGCTGGAAATTCCTTATGGGGTTACGGAAACAGAAGACTTTCACGCATATGACATTAATCCACCCGCATTATTGGATAAAGATGCGGAATATGAAGAGATTATTTTGCCTGATACGTTGGTGAGATTAGGGGCATGCTGTTTTAATCATACACGAATTAGGAGAATGTGTATTCCAGAAGGAGTCAGGGAGATTCCAGTGGGTGCATTTTGGGAATCCTCTTTGGCCGAGGTCACGCTCCCGCAAGGACTTGAAGTAATAGGAGAATATGCTTTCGGAGGGACTCAGCTGACTGAAATTCAGCTTCCGGATACCCTGAGACGAATAGAAGGAGACGCATTTTCCAAGACGGAACATTTGGAGAAAATCGTGATTCCTTCTTCTGTCCATGATATTAGCGGTATCGTTTTTTATAAGAGCGGTCTATCGGAACTTGTAATCGAGGAAGGAACAACGGTGTTTAATGTTGATGCATGTCCTCAAAACATTGAACGGCTGCAGCTTCCGGAAAGTTTGGAGTTTATAGTGACAAGTGGGAATTTCTATTCTAGATACTTAAGAAGGATGTATATACCGGGAGGCGCTTCTTATCACGGTGAAAGGAAGCTGCTGTATTATTTTGTGAAATACGAGGTTCCTATTACAATTTACGGACAGGAAGGGAGCTGGGCGCAGGAACTGGCGGAGGAGTTTGGCATGGAATTTGTGGCGGTCGAAAGCGGGGATGATATGCCGTGATTTAAGAGGAGCAAATACAGGATTTCTGTTGGTTACAAAAGGGATTCGCCCAAGGGAGGAGAGGATTCGTGGAGGATATGGCTATGGAAACGAAGAAAAAAATCACGAAACTTCAGATTGTCAGAGAGGTGCTTGTAGTCGTGGCTTTGTGCGCATCCTACCTGATTGGGCGTTATGGTACTGTGAATACAGGCGGGCAAAATCCGTGTCCGGAAGTAGATGGAGGGATGAAGACGGATTTGGAGGAAGATGCGCAGGATGGGACAGCAGCGAATGGAGACACGCCGGATGGAGGAGATGCGGAGGATGGTCTGATATGCGGAGATTATAGATATGAAATAGTTCACGGTGAAAATGCGGTCAGGATACTTGCTTATCTGGGGGATGAGGAGATCGTTTTTGTTCCGGAGAAATTGGATGGCATGGAAGTAACCGTTATTGGGAGTGGCGCTTTTTCCGGAAAATCTGTCATGGAGCAGGTTCTCCTTTCGTCAGGGGTCAAGGAAATAGAAGAGGAAGCGTTTGCATATTGCTCCAGATTGCAATATATCATTATGGGAGATCAGGTCAGTTCGATCGGAACAGAGGCATTTGCATACTGTCCGAGTCTCGAAGAAATCCGTTTTCCGAAGGAACTGGATAGAATCGGATACCGTATCTGTGCATACTGTCCGCGGTTGGAAAAAATCTATTTTCCACGGGATATGGAGGATATTGGTGCACCTCATTTTGAGTTCTACAGCGCATTTGAGGGGTGCCATGAGTTGAAGTTGGCTTATGGAAACAGCCCATATGCAGAGGCGTATGCGGAAGTGCTGGGTTTGGTCTATGTGGATCTTAACAGGATCGAAGAGGAAGGAAATCTGGTATGGTAGTGTGGAAAATGTATTATAAATCAAACAGTATATGACGGATAGCAGTACTGTTTTGGGTAGGTATCATGTACAGAACCTTATGACAAATAAGTCACATTCTGATGTAACGATTAAACGCAGTGCAGGATATTATGAACTATTCCAACAAGGTGGAGATAGAAAAGATGCTTTAGTTGCGGCAGGACGAGAATGGGCAGAACAGCAAGGTCTTCCTGAAGAAGAATGGGATGATGGGTGGAAGAATGTGGAGTTCCAATGTGAATTTGCGTTGCAAGAGTACTATTATCCAGAAAGCAGGGGATTCTTCATTTGCCGCTTTATTGTGGACCGCAAGTTTTGAGCGATGCAGTACAAAAAATATACGGAGAATTGTATAATATATTTTACGGATTTACAGTTACAGCAGGAACGATATATGAGGCTCGAATCATATTTGAAGAATTTTTTGGAAATGGCGCAAATGAGTAATATAGGAAATAATGTCTAACAAGTTGAAATTGGAATCGAACATAGTGAATGTGAGTTTTAATTAAGAGTATAGGAGAGTGATATTTTTGGATGGGAAATTGGGAAAAAGATTTATCCGTGTTGCGGCGGTATTGTTTTTGCTGTTATTGGTTGCAGCGGGGGCTGGTCAGAAATTCAAACCTGGAATGGCAGAGGAACAAAGAGAAAAAGCTCCTCTGGTGAATTTGGAGGTTTCGGAAGTGTATGGGCAGAAGACAGAAATACCGTTGCAGGAAGTTGTGGATTGGGAGCTAGGAATGTCAGAACAGGATGAAAATGATTCACAGGAAGACTTGCCGGATTTGGAGAGCCCGCCACTGGAGGCTTTCGAAAGGGAGTTTGTCAGTGCTGGGGATATTCAGGAGATTGAGATTTACAGGGATGTATTGGAAGAATATGCACAGGCAATCAGTGAGGATGCGAATGAGGTCTATGTAGCAGGGAAATGGAAATATGTTTATGATGTTTTATATTATATAGGGAAGGAATGCGGCATTTTATACTATAGTTTGGAGAATCTATCCAACCATGATAATAAGGAACTGATTATGGGGACTTTATCCAACGGTGAGTATATACCTTATATTATCTATGGTGATTGGGGTGACGGAATTGTGTCTCTTTGTATTGCGGAAAGGTATGAAATGACAATCTATGAAGGAGGTATCATAGAACTAATCGGAGGAGGCCTTAGTAGCCCGATTATGTACGAGAAATTGGGCGAAGAAGTGACTGCAGAGACATTGGAGATGGAAGTGCAGGATAATGGAGAGATCACAGGATATACAAGAGAATTATATCTTGACGGACATAAGTCAGTAACAGAAGAAATAACAGAAGAAGAATATTTGGAAATCATAGAGCGGTATACTGCGGTTCCCGTAGAATTAAAATGGGGATCGTTAGAAGGATTTTGACGAGTATCTAAGAGAATCATGGTAGCATGTATGTTGGTAATAGCCAGCGAAAATGCATCCCTGTTGCTCGCGGCAAGCGACAGCCTGCAGGTAAAACAGGGCGGAACAAGTATAAAGTTAAGCGGGGGATATTTCATTTACAGGCGGGGAGTTCAGGATACAGTAGGAGGTTTGCAAGGTGGGAGATATCGCAAAGTACTTAGAAGGACAATATGGCGGAACCGTTCTCCAAGGGATTGTACAGCAGACGGAAGACATGTTGCGGGCGCGTGAGATGGAACAAAGAGTGGAAGAAACGCAGTTGCAGCTGTGGGAGAGAGAAGAAAGCAGGATTGCCCAAATATATGGCGTATCAGAAACGGACCGATACGGAGTTGGGAATCTGATGAAGGCCTATGACGAGGAGGACAAATATAACGAATATCTTGTAGATGGCGCAGTCCTGTGGTGTGACCAGGCGACGTTGGAAGACTTTGAATTGCCGGACGGCGAGAAGATTGTTTTGGAATTGGAAACGATAATCAGTCCAGAAATACGTTGCTGGAGTGTTCTGAAAATAACGGAAAATCCTATGTCAGTCAACGGAAAGATCTATGCTACAGTCAGGGATACGGTAAAGGGCGAGAATGTGATGCCATTTCGCTGCAATTGCAAGCAGAAGGTAAACAGGGATGCGGAGGCAGAAAGAATTCAGAGTGATCCAGAGTGTGGAAAATATGGGGTATGCAGACATCTGATGCAGCTGAATGAAAAATGGGACAATATGCCAAGGGAGACGGGATATATGAAGCTGAAAGATGGAATTCCAAATACTACAGCAGGTGTAGCGGATGTACTGGGATCAGACAGTGGATTATGGGTGGCTGAGGAGGGCATTACCATGACCTCCGTCCTGTTCTGTAAGCATGGAGGACTGATCAGGGCGATTAGGTCAGGGCAGGAAGAGGTTGTTGCCGAGGAAGAAACAGATACGGATGAAAATGAATTGAATGAGAATGAAGCGGATAATAATATTGTTACTGGAGTAAGCGATCGGTTTATTGATCTATTAAAAAATTATGAGACAGGGGCAGATCAAAAAGGGAATGATTTGCCACAGGGACAGCCTGCATTGCAACCGTATCATGGAAAGTCGGATCCTGCAGGCTCTCTTACAATTGGATGGGGACATTACATGGCGGGATCGGATATACATACATTTCAAGATGAAAATGGTAATGAAGTGACAGTAGATTTATATGATTGGAATACAGTGATCACTTTGGAGCAGGCGGAACAACTATTAGCGGAGGATATTGCAATAAGAGAAGAAATAATAAATGGCGAGTTAGAAGCGAGAGGAGTACGCGAGAATGTAAACCAACATTTTTATGATGCATTATTTTCTCTTTACTATCAAATACCAGATTGTTTTGAAGGTCCACAATTTTCGGCTTTTTTGGATCGTGGTAACTTTGATCCTGTTAGTAATGGAGAGGAAATCAAGTTTCAATTTGGTGATTTTACTAATGACCTCGAGCTTGGCACGATGAGAAGAAGGGCAGACGAACTTGAGATCATATTTTATGATAATTATGAACGGGGGTATAGTGTAAAACAGTTTGGGGATATTTGGCGGAAAATAACCTATCCGAACGAAGTGACGGAATATCCAGAAGGAGCTGAATGAAATATGAAGATGATAGATGTGAGAGTAGATGTTATCCTTCTCGTTTTGTGATTTTATAAGTGCTTTTCGCAGAAAGGCGGACTACAAAAATGAAAAAGTGTGTGATGATACTGTTCTTGATATTGTTTTTTTTAAGTATCTGTTTTGGAGTGAAACATAGTAAGGGCAATCCAGTGGAGGAAGAAATTAATCCGCGGGAAGATTTTTTACAAAAAAACTCCATACCTGAAATACCTGTGCAGGATGAGCAAGAACGGAGGGCAGAAATATTAGCTCAGGATGAAGATGGTTTACAGGAAGATCAGACGGATGAAATCGCGGAGAGTGTCTGCGGAATAGAACAGTATTATGGAACCTACCAGATCATAGAATTTTGGCAAAACATATCTTATAGAGCATTAAGGTTTGATCGTCTGCGGGAGCAGGAGGCGGATATGTTGCTTGGGCGGATTATAGAGATAAAGGAGGATTTACTGGTAAGCTGGGATTGTTTTATAGGGCTGGGGACAAGCACAGGAAGACATGCATTTTACGGAAATTATATGGTTGAGAAGTTTTCTGTTGAAGCACCCCAATATGAATGGGAAGCGCTTGATCCGGACACACAATGGTATGAAGATATCAAATACCCCTTTTACAATGACTATGGCGGACCATGTGAAGAGTATTATGAAGCAATTGAGGGGAAAATCAGGATACAGATTCCAGATGCTGAGGGATATTATCAGGATTATTTTGTTACGGAGAACGGGATTATCATGTATTCAGCAATGCATCATCAGTATTTTTACCTTGCCAGAGTTGATATGGAGTCTGCCGAAACAGTGAATGAGAAGGAACTGACAGAGGAGGAAAAGCAGAGGATCTTACAGGATAATTATGGAACCTATGTGATCGTAAAGTTCTTACCGACAAAGTTCTATCCGGCACTTGATTCGGGTGGGGATATAAGATTGCCGCAGGGAGAAGCGGATATGATGATTGGGAGGGAGGTTGTGATAGGAGAGGATCTATTCATAACATATGATAATTTGCGTCTGCCAAACTCGGTATTTATGGGGCGTGCGATGGATGAACTCTATCTAGAGACAATAGAAATCACCAATCCGGATTATCAGATACAAGAAAAATACAGGGATGATATTTTTGGGTTGCGAGATGAAATGCTATCGGAGGAAATGGTGCAGGAGAAGTATATTGAGATCAGTGTCTATCCGGGATTTGGCAGTATGGATCGGATATTGCCGCAGCTCTATCTGCTGAATGACGGAAAAATCATCATGTATGCGATGGGAGAGTATTTTTTGATTGAAAAGGAAGGTTGAGGCACGAATGCGATGCATATTATCATACAGGTGCAGGACAACCTGACTATAGCCAGCGAATCAAAATTATTTTTCAGAAAACTTTGCATTCAAAGGATGTTTTGATGAATATTCAGACAGCCTGAGCGGGAACTGGAATACAGATGCAAGACAGTTTTTGTTGGAGAGTGGGCTTATGGAGGGGACGGTGGATCAATATGAGATTCAGCAGGTAAGAGACCCTTGGGGAGGTTTTCATGATAGAAATGATAGTTAAGCATAAAAGAATCATATTGCTGGTTCTGATGCTTTGTCTGCTGTCCGCCTTTGGAATAGAAACTGCCGATTCAGGGATGACAGGGGAAGGTTCTGCCATCGGGGGAACCGGAGCATAAAGCAGGAGAAAGCAGCGAGGAATCTGATGTGGGTGAGGGACAAACCATTGGAGATTTTGCAGGAGAAGCAGAGACACAGATGCTATCCCGCCCGCCAGCCCAACTTAGATTGGAAGAAGGGAGAAGAACCTATGATCCAGAGGATACCATTTATTACAAATCCTACTATGATAATTCCGCAGGGGCTATATTCTGAATATCAGTTATGAACCAAGAATTGAAATGCGTGAGGAGTTAGGAGATTATTTTGTAGATGGCGATATCTTTTACTGGGAAAAGCTGGTGGCAATGTTCTATGACGACAGAACCATAGAAATGAAAGAAGAGGAGTTGGAACATCTTTTTTGGGAGCATGGATATCATATCCGTATTCATAGTGTAGCGTTTCAGGATTACCATCTGCGATTTGTGGAAATTACGGAGGCGGACGGGCTGTCGGTGTATCCGGTAAAGATTTTGATGCAGACATGGGATGATGAATTTATATACCTTCAGGACATTACCAGTACGATTCCCAGATTTATCAGGAACGTGTGGTTGTTGACAGGGACAGGGTATGGCAGATTATCGTGCATTCTTCCGGGGTTTCGGTGGATTATATTGCGGAGGAAGAGCTCAGCTTTTGGGAGTTTTGCTGTGGACACTGGATTTTAGTGCCAATGGAACTGGAGATCGATACCAGTCACGCGCATATTGCAGGGGAGCTCTATGCTGACCTAAATCGGGATGAATTATTCAAAGCTACTTTTTATCGGGACGGAATTGCGTACCGTCCAAGTGTGCAGAGTAATATGTCCAGCACCATGACGAATACTGTTCGTTTGGGGATTATGGAGATTGTGGAAGAAAACAGGGTATTCAGGTTATGGGCGGTTTTTGAAGTACCATATGGACGGACAAATCAGGCAGCCTATGGAAGCGGCTATATTCAGTTTGAGATAAAGTGATGATAGTTAGAAAGCTCGGATGGCGAAGCGCCCGTGCAATTGGAGGAGAGATTTTTGGCAGTCGGAAGCAGGAATGAGATGCCATGATCTGTGAAGGACAAACAAAAGATGGAATTGTGTCGAAATGGATAATTATGAAGATGAGGGCGCGTGTTAGGACGGAAGGAGAAACGGAATGAAATATTTTCTGCTGGAGACAGAAGAAAAGAATAAAAATCCATTCAATATCAATAAAAATAGGGCACTTGATATCCGATTGCTCCAACAGGGGGATATCGGAAGGCTGCCCATGTGGAATATTGTGGAGATGGAATTCCCGACGGAAGGCTTTTTCCCGGACCTGATATGCAGTCCATGTATCATGCTATCGGAGATGCTTGTAAAAACAGCCGTGATGTATCATGCGGAAATTCCATATAAAGGCATAAAATTGTGGGACCGGAAAAACGGTGCGAATGCTACCTATTATTTGCCGATTCTTGACGAATTGGAATGCATGTCCGATCAAACGGAATTCAATTCGGTGGGAAACAGGATAGTCAGGCTGGTTTTGGAACGGAACAAAATTAGTTCTAAAGCGGTATTCAGAATAAAACGTTTTGATAGAAACTGCATTGTCGGCAGACTTGATTTTGTGGAAAGTATTTTAAGAAGAGGTGCAGGCGGAATCCACCTGTCGGAGATAGATATAGACTAGTCGCTTGTTTTAGTCAGTCCGGTAAAGGATGAAAACATGGGCAGAGAGAATGCAAAAGATAGAGTATGGGATATGTTTTGTATTCCAAAATGCCATAAAAGTGGGGATTACATATGGAACAGATGAACTCTCGCAGGAATGAAATTTTTCAATATTTGCAGGAAGGTATGGAAAAGTGCTTTTATAAATCCTGTCAATCAATTCAGACAGAAATAGAAAATGGCGGGGATCGGATATGGAGTGATCTAAAAGCAATACTTGAACAGATACTGATGCATGTAGCTGATATGCAGAAAAAGAATAACAAGGGCAGTGCCCAATATTTGGTGTTCAGCTTTTTGAATAGTAGCATTCATTTTGAAGAGCTCGAGCTTCGTATAGAAGTATTGGATGATGGATTCTATTTGGATGAGCAGGAAGCGGCGGGATATTACTGTCCGCAATTTTTACAGGCAGTGTATCTGTCAGGCGTTGAATGCCTTTGCTGGGAAGCTTCAGAAAAATTTGTACGACTTCAAAATCAAGAGTTATTTGAGATAAAGAAAGAATATGCCAAATTTTATAACGCTCTTCTATGTCAGATGATAAAGAGCTTATGTGGAATGATTATGGGGACGGTGGTGGAGAGCGGGATTAAAATGACAGAGGATTTCAAGATTATCTATGGCGAGTACATGGGCAAGGCGGTTGTTTTAGGGGGAGGTGGTGCATTGCGGGAGGAACGAACGTAGTCTAATGTTGTGGTCAAGTGTTACAAAAACGCTTGACCACAACAACTTTTTGACATTCGTCGGCAGTTTATCTGAGTATATTTAGATATACGAACTGTATGGTATGGCGGAGGAATAGTCTGTCATTTATCTGCGATACTTGTGGTTACTAGCTGTGAGGGCATAAATATTTATGCTTTGTAATGATAAAAAATAAGTTCTTGGATTGATACAAAATGTGTTCATGAGGAGGGAGACAAGTGAAAGGAATAGAAAACTGGTTTGCACTGCAAAAAATATTTGGTGAAGATATTACATTAGCAGATTCTATGATAGAGAATTCTATATTAGATGCAATTGCAGGCAAAATGTCATTAGATATCGTTGTCAGTCATGAAGTAAAAAATCCGCCTATAAAATGGAAAGAATGGGAAAAAGTTTACTTAAAAATAGATTTTTTCTGCATAAAAGAGGCACAGTCATTTGTTAATAACGGACCATTTGAGATAGGTGTTTTTACAATTAGCGAAAAGGAAAATAGATATGAACTAAACATTCAAGGTAAGAAAAATGATAGAATAGGATGTATGTTTGCTGTGGGGAGAATTCAGAATATTAAGCCATTAGTATGTAATCCGAAAACCAATAGGTATGAAGTGAATAGTTGAGGGTTCATTTATCACATTTCTGATCACAGAGTAGTATTATCTGCGCGCAAGGTACTATAATCCTATCCTTGAGCGGTTTATGTAGGAGAATGTGTATCTATTTTGTTATATGACATTGCCAATTTGCAGCCTATCATGATGGCAGATAATGAAACAGTATAAGCAAGAGACTATAAATTGCAATAGTGACTTGGTAAATTAGAGGGCAAAAACTTATATTGTGAATTGAAACATCGGATTTCAGATAAAACTTCTCCTAACAGCACACCCTGAGAGGAGAAGTTTTATTCCGTTTGAACATTATTTTAGTCATTAAAAATAAGCCGGTCGGAGGACAGAATGATTATACTGCACTGTGCCATGGCAGAAGAAACAAAACAAAAAGTGTACGGATATGCTCTTCGGGAAAATGGAAAAGTTTTCATTGTTCAAGAAGATGGAGTGAGAGTTTTGGTAAGGGCGGAAACAGTTATGCCTTATCAGGCGTGCCATCGGCTGGAGGATTATATTTCCCTGACAGAGAAGACATTGGCAGCCTTCCATGAAGAAAGAATCTATAATCTNGAAGACATTGAAGANAAAGGNTGGTCTGTGCTTAAAAGCATTAAAGGGATAGGTCCTGCAAGGCAGAAAGCAATAATGGAAATTATGAATGACGTGTTAAACAATGACAAGTAGAGGNGGCAATTAANGAACANAGCANACATAATATGACNTAAGGTTACAAAATAGGTTACAAATACGGTTCGGATGCGGTTATATACAAGCCATCGAAAAAATGATTATAATCATAGTGAATAGACAGGAATCGGAGGTCATATTATGGCAATGCATTTTGATAAAGAGCTGGTGAATCCGGACATACCAAGAACCATACGGTTTACGCCGATTTTGTATGAATGGCTGCTGCAGGTGAAGGAGAGGGAACAGATGTCCTTTAATCAGGTAGTTTTACAGTGTTGCAAGAACTGTATGGTGGAAGATAATAATGATGGAGAATCGGTGGAAGATACAGGCAGAAAATAAAATAGGGGAAAAACTAAATGGAAAAGAGGAAATGCAGGGTAGGGATATGTGATGACAAACAGGAAGATATTGAGCAGATTGAAGTTGCGCTGCGGAAAGGCTTAAAAAGAACAGGGCAGCCGGTCAGTTTGATTATCCGTTCTTTTCTGAACGGAGAAGACCTGTATGCGGACACTCGCAGAGAGGATTATGATCTGATTTTTCTGGATATTGAGATGCCGGGGATGGATGGTTTTGAACTAGCGGCAAAGCTCTGCATGGATCGTCCTCAAATCAGCCTAGTCTTTGTATCTATCCATGAGAGTTTTGTCTTTGATGCGCTGGAATATTCGCCTTTGTGGTTTGTGCGTAAAGGGAATCTGGACGGGGATATGTTCAAAGTGNTTAAGAAGTATTTACGGATGACAGCATTTATGGGAGTCAGCTACCGAATGAAGGAAGGATTCGGCTTTAGGGAGATTCCAATCCGGGATATCATGTATATTGAGGGCAACGGTCACAGCCTGATGATAAAGAAAACAGACGGCGGTTGGCTGAGAAAATACGGCAGCCTGAAATCCATGGAAGAGGAGCTGGAGGGCTGTTATTTTTTGCGTATCCATAAGAACTACTTGGTTAATCAGGAATACATCAGGGAAGTGGGCAGCCGGGAGGTATACCTGAAGGACGAGAGTGTTCTTGAAATGGGCCGGGACAGAAAAAATGCAGTTCGTGAGGCAATGCGGCTGTATGACAGGGAAAGACGTAGGATATAGCAGAGTAGGGGAAAGAATATGGAGTTCAGCGCATATGTAATCAATGCCATATCGGCAGTCATAGCAGTGGAATATATAGATTACGGATTTCCAAAGAAATACAACGGGTTTAGGCGCTGGGGCGCTTTTACTGTAGGTTGTGTTGCATATTTTTTGACAGTCACAGCGCTGAACAGACTAATCGATTTTGAAGGCGTATTGGGATTTTTTTATGGTGCGGTCCTGATTGCGTACGGTATGTGGGCGTTAAGGGGAAGATTCAAAGACTTCCTGGTATCCGGACTTTTATGGGTCCTGATCGCAATGCTTGGTACCTATGGTATTTTCAGTGCCATGGGGCTTCTTACGGGAAACAGCCTTGGGGAGATGCTGCAGCTGCAGGGAGACAGGCGTATTTACGCATCCGTTGTTGCCTTGGCAGTAAAATTTTCTATGGGGAAAATTGCGGCTGTGTTTTTTCGGAGACAGGATGGTGTTTATGAAAAAGAAAACGGAATCGTAGCAGGTGCCTTTGTATTTATGACTTTGCTTGCGATGGGGTTGTTCTGGCTGGAAGCGGGAAATCTGGAAAGCTCCGTAAGATATGTACTGACGATTGGAATACTGCTGGATGAGGCAGGGATTATCGTATTTTTGGTTCAGCTGTATCAGCGTCTGGGCAGGTATCAGAAGGAGAAAATAGAGGCCAGGTACCGGCGGGAGAGGGAACAGGAACGGCTGGAGGGGCTTATGGATATGTACAGAGTGGGCAGAGAGATTAACCACTGGCGCCATGATATGCAGGGAGAGTTGGATATCCTGTACCGCATGCAGAAAAACGGAAAATATGCAGAAATGGAAACGTATATGGAAAAGCTGTGCAGCGGACTGCGGGATTATCCGGAGCTGCCGCAGCCTACGGGAAACGAAGGACTGGATGCGGCGCTGATCAAAATGATTCCCAAATGCAGGGAGAGGGGAATCCATTTCTGTTATGTCATTATGGGAAAACCGGAGCGGATAGACAGTATGGCATTAGGAAACATTTTGGATAACCTGTTGTGTAATGGGATGGAGGCGTGTCAAAATCTGGGCGGCTTACGGGACATAGAACTGACGGTACGCTGCCGGATGGACGGACTGGAGATTTATCTGGAAAACAGCATCGGGGAATCTGTATTGGAGAAGAATCCCCGGTTTGTCAGCCATAAGAGGGAGAAGGAACGCCATGGATTTGGGATGGAGAGCATCTACCGTATAGTAGAGGAGCATGAGGGGACATATGAGTACTGGGAGGAAAAGGATGAGGAGAATGGCAGATTCTGCCAACGTATTTATTTGAATTATATATAGCAGTAAAAACAGGGCAGCCGCTAAAATGATGCGGCTGTCTTTTTGCATAGAAAACATTTTATGACGTTTTATGACGGATTATGATAAAATAATTGCTTTTCTGATTATGACTGATAAAATCAAGATTAAAATATAATATACGAAGGTTGTTTTTCAAAACAAGAGATGTCGGCAGTTATGTATAGCTTCTGAAAAAGGAAGCTTTTTTCATAGCAGCGCAGTTTTATAACAGGGAGCCAAACTACGGACGTTAAAAAAAACAAGTAAGTAGTTTGGGCTCTTTTTGTGTTGCATTGGGATATTTCTGCAGAGGGCCTCCACTGAAGGATTCTGATACCGTAGACAGATTCAATCAGTGGAGGAAAACTATGTGGAAACGAAATGAAGGAAAAAGTGAGCTGGATATTCTCCAGAACCGGTTTACCAGATATCTTGTGACTGCTGTTAAGAGACAGAGGCTGTTATATATAAAAAACCGGAATACAAGAATAAGCCAGGAACTTCCCTTTGAGATGCAGGAGAATCAGCTGCTTCTGATGACAGAGCTGGATATGCTGGAAATGCTTCCGCTTATGCAGAAACTGGAAAATCAGGGATTGCGATCCGCAATAAGCGGCATGAAGGAAAGGGAACGGTATATCTTTCTGGAAAGGGTGTTGTCGGACAAGAGCATCGCTGAATTGTCCATAGAACTGGGGATGGAATACAAAAGCGTTGCAACAGTCTATTATCGGACGGTAGAAAAAATTAGGAAACATATGAAGGAGGCTGAGAAGAATGGACTTTAAGGAACTGCTGCTGTCAGCAAAGGAAAGCGACACGGAGGCGGTCAGTCAATTATTGCTGATGTATAAACCATTTTTGGGAAAGGAATCCATTGTGGACGGCATATTTGATGAGGAATTGTATCAGGAGTTATGTATCACGTTGCTGAAATGCATTAGGATGTTCCGTTTCTAAAAATAAGGAAAAGCGCTGAGGTAATTTTCAGCGCTTTTCTTTTTCCCTAAAACATACCCTTAAGCGGGATGAGCTGCTAGATACCTTTCATAGCCGTCCGGATCAATTTCCCGGAGGGCAGCTTCACGGAACTTGTACTGTGGATATGTACAGAAGCCGCTCCTGACTTTTTTCCCTGTTGATACGGCGAGTTTATTGCGGGTGATCCAGGCGAGGATTGTTTTACCATTGTTGTTGGTGTCAATGTAGGCAATATTTTTCTCTAGAGGAAATCCGAGATTTACAGTAAGGATATTCCAAGGTTCCCAGCCGTCCTCTGTATTTATGCACATTGCAAGTGCAAGGTTGCCGTTGGAGTAAGTTTTGATGTCCAGTTTCATCTTGTATGTGTTGCCGTACTTTTCAAAATCAAATGTTTTCATGTGAGTATCCTCCAAAATTATGCTACGGGCTGGCTGTGTTCTTTGGAATGCAGGGTAAAGAAAGAATACTTCTTTCCTGCATCCAGGGGGATCCATTTTCCATCCTGCATAATACAGCCGTTTACATGGTTATAAAGTTGCGGTGCCTGCGCGGAGGCTCCAAAGCACTCATTTGACAGGTAGAGTCCCAGATGCTTTTCATAAATTGGCATCAGAGCATCTTCAATCAGCCTTTTTAAGGTCAGTGCAAGCTGCTCAATCTCCTGAATGTCCTGACGCCTATAAGCTGCTGCTGAAATCTGCTTGAGTATTCCTGAAGCCTGTATTGCGTTGTTTATAGCAGGCACAGCTTCCGGTAAATATTCCTGCCGGATGCGCAGGTCAGCCAAGGCAATCTGTTTCACATAGGCAGAGGCAGAAGTGGCGATATCCCGCAGCAGAGCATAATAGGGCTTGCGATAACGGGTCTTTAGTTCCCTCCTTGAAACCACCGCCAGATTGCGGCTGAGTGTGTTTAAGTGGGTCATAAGTGTATTGCGTGAAACATCTGTTTCCATAGGCGCCTCCTAACAATGGTATTCCAGAACGGTGCCGATATAATAAGGCATATCGGGCACCGCTGTCCTGATAAATTTGTCAAAAGGGATCGGCGTGTCATCAGATTCCATGACATAGCAGCTGCGGCAGTTGCAAAAACTGGAAACCAGGTCAGAGAGCAGGTTTTCCACATAATCATGGTCATGGATATACAGGGGTTCCGTCACGGTATCCAGAGCCTTCAGCTTCTTCTTAAATTCCGAAAAGCGGCCCTCGAAATAATGGATGCGGGCATCCGGGGCAAGGGTAAAGGAATCACCGGAAAAGGTGCCCATATGATGTCCTGTGAACCATTGTCCAAAGTGCCGGATGGCAGAATCACGGTCATATACCGTTTTTACATGGTCGGCAATGGGAATAAGGTCGGGGCGGTTTATAAAATCCTCCTCCGCGGCCCAGTCCTCTTCTTTGTGCGGTTCCTGGCGTATCTGTAAGATGTAATGGTACATAAATATCCTCCTTTCAGTGGTTAAAATTTTCATCAAGCTATTTTCTGCTCGCCCCAGCGGATACAGAGCTTGCCTTTTTCATCCCGTTCCTGACGCATCAGCAGGGAGAGCAGGTCATAATCAACATCAAACCTCTCATACACTTCATCCAGGTCAACATCCTGCCCTTTCATAAACAGGTTCAGCTTTTCCTTCGCCAGTACCATCTGCATCAGGTTGGATTCAATGCTGCCTGCGTAGGTAAGGAAATAAATATCCTTATATTCTGTTGAGGTGTACCGGATGAACCGGAAATAAAACTGGCTCATGCCGGAATTATTATAGTGGAGCTCCGGGATGATGACCTTGTTGACATACTCAAAGTTGACGCTGGAGGGCAGGCTCTGCTGGGTGCAGAGCAGTATCCCGTTCCTGCTGTCCTTGAGCGTCTGCCGCAGCTCCCTCCTTTTGGCAAAGCTGGTATTCTCACCGGTGACAACAAACAGGGGGCGGTCCGGGAGATATTCCCGCAGGGCTTTTTCATAGGAGCCAAGGACCGCCTTGTGGCGGACACCGATGGCAATGATCTCATCCGGCCATCCGGAAACCATTTCCACGGCCGTCATGACTTTAGCCGGGGTGTCGCCTGTATATTCCTGCACAGTGTCCGGTGCCGCGCTGATCCGCAGCAGCAGTACGATCTGCTGGACAAGTCGCATCATGGCATCCTTCCTGGAATTGCCGGTTGAGGAAAAATAATTGCTGCGCATCTGATGAAACTCCTGAATAGCTTTCTGGTAGACTTCCTTTTCTTCGTCCGGGAACTGGAGAAGGACCTGGTGGATACGCTTGATGTCTTTGCAGGCCACTTCTTCAAAGGTCCTTGTGATGACGGTCTTTCCAAGGATGCCACTTAAAATATCCGCATTGTAGATATCCTGTGTCCGTTTCTCCAGGCCGAATACAGTTACTTTTTCCGGCAGGTGGGAAGCGGAGAACAGGGAATAGCCTTTTTTATAGGCCGGGATGGGGCATCCGAAGTATGGATTATTGTCATAGTCCGGCTTGTCATCCTCACCGTCCTCGCGGCTGTGGTGGTAGATATACTTGTTCCAGGAGATCATGTTGACGGAATTGTTGTAGAGCAGCTCCAGCTGTGGGGCAAACTCAGAGATATTGTTCCTTGTGCTGGTGCCTGTGGTGAGCAGTTTCATCCGGCAGCGGCGGAAGCAGGAGAGGACCGCCTGGCAGCGTGCGCTGTTCGGGTTGGAGATCTCGTCGCTTTCGTCCAGTATCAGCTGGATGTTACGCCCAAGGCGTTTCAGGTATTTCCGGAGCTGTTTTTTGTGGGCACTGACCGTGTTTAAGGTGAGCAGGACAAAATCACCCCGCCGGATGCGCTGCAGGTCTGCAGGGCGTTTCACAAAGATACAGGGAATATCGTAACCCGGCAGCACCACGTTCCAGTTGTTGCGGATGGAGATGGCGGAAGAAACGACCCAGGTGCTGTGTACATTCTGATTCTGCATCCGGTACAGGCCGGTCGCAATGCCCGCAAGTGTCTTTCCGCTCCCCTGCTCCCACTGGAGGAGCGCATACCGTTTTTGGAGGGTGAGGTTAATGTCATGCCGCTGCAGCTCGTTTAAGTGGATCATTTCCATGCGGGAGGGATCCCACAGGCAGAATCCTGCCAGCCACTCCGCTATCTGCGGGTTTTCGTCCATTTCCGCAAATGCCCGGTTCTGGGTTTCATACTCCAAATGCTTCCTGCGGAGAAGGCGTTCATAGCCGGGATACTTTTCCGGGGTGTTGTCAAGCACGGCCTGGTGGATCGGAACCGGGAGGCGCATTTTGTCTGTGATGCTGCGTCTTGCGGCAGTGCTGTAGCCCTTGTAGGCAAATTCACCGTCCCGTTTGACAAGTGCGACCCTGTCTTTCTCCGGCGCGGCGTTCTGCTTTTTCAGTGCCCGATGCAGATAGGTGACTACTTTTTTCTCTGTGATCCTTGATGCACACCATTTTTCATAGCTCATACCGTCTGGCTGCTTCTGGGTATAGAAGCGGTAGACGTATTCGCTGCACTTGGCATAAAGGGCTTTGGTCGCCGGATGCACCCTGATCTGATACAGCAGTTTCCGGGTCTGGTACTGGAATTCCTTGGAAGTGTTGTGGGATTTTGCCAGTTCCAGGAGGACGCTGTGCTGGTTATTATCCAGCGCAGACTTGGCAAAGGCGATATAGTTCTCATAGGTATACTGTGCTTCCTTTTGGATGTCGAAATCCGCAGGCAGCGAAAAGTCAGGGTCAGTCCGGTAGGGCTGTGGTTTTACCTGGCTGCCGACGCTTCTTTTCTGCCAGAACTGCAGCTTTGTAGGAAAACTGCTGACGCCCAGATGGGAAAAAGCAGTCTCCGGGAGAAGTATCTGCCCCAAAAAGCTGAAATGGCTTTCCATTTCCTTGATCTGCCTGCCGTCGGTAAAAGGGTCGGCAAGGAAAGACTGCGGTACGATCAGGGCAAGGATGCCCAGGGGCTTTAAAAGTTCTGCTGATTTCAGGCAGTAATACATCTGGGAGGATATTTCCCTGCCGCCGTCAATCCACCATTTCAGATGGAAGGGCGGGTTGCCTATCACATAGTCAAACCGTGTGTCTGGGTGGCAACTGCGGATATCCCCGCATTCAATCGAGGCTTCAGGGTAAAGGAATTTTGCCACCCTGACAGCCTTTGCATCCAGTTCACAGCCGTAGATATTTGTTTCTGCGGGCATGAAATTGAAAAAATCCCCCTTGCCGCAGGTCAGGTCAGCTATCAGGTCATGACAGGACAGTTTCAGGCAGGTCGTGATAAACTCGCATAGGTGGGGCGGTGTGAAAAACTGGCCGTTTTCAATCTCTTTTTTGGCTTCACTGAATTGATGGTAGTTCTCATAATTGTCCCGTTCCAGCCCATGGAGGCCGCCATCGCCCGTATAGGCATTGTAGATGTCCTCGGGGGTAATGGAACAGGCTTCCAGTGTGCCGCTGTCTATCAGGTATAGAACTTTTTCATTCAGTGCCTTTCTCTGGTTCAGGGGAATTATTTCCCCATAATAGGAATACTTCATTCCTGTTCACCTCCTTAGCATATGGCACCCAGATATTCATTGATGAACTGCCGGGCATGTTCTTCCGTTGAAAATTTGATGTCCACGCGCTGGTTTTTGTACATCTTCAGGGACAGGACCTTTTTGCAGCCGACAAACTCGTAGAAATCAGAGCGGAGGTTATACGCGCTGATAATGCTGCTGATGCTGTGGGGTATGCATGAAAAACTCCCCGTTTCAAAATGGGCGATCCCTTTTAAAATATCGTTGGTCTTTTCGGCGGGTTCCCAATGGCCGCCTCCGTACCGGTCATGGAAACTGCAGAAATAGCCGTTTAACAGCAGGGTGCATTTTTTCAGTGTAAACCTTGCCTGCCCGCCGGATATATTCCACGCAGCCTCGTGGCATTTTCCTTTCAGTTCATGGAGGGCCTGCGCAGACAGATCCCGCCCGTCTGTATAAATGAATATCTGGTCTAAAATGTCCGTGTAGCGGAGGGAGAGATCCTGCATGGCCTGAGTGTATGCCTTTACCCTGTCTTCGTAGTCATCTGTCCATCTGTCCTCGGGTCCCTGGGGGATAAGGTTGTTTTCTATATCTGTTATGGAAAGGGAAAGATGATAGGTTTTATTAAAGAAAGATACCAGCTTCCCGATGAACAGGGAGTGCAGGGAAAAAACCTGCCCCCGGATATCCTCCTTTGACAGTTTGATGTTATTCCTGGATGTCAGGTAAAAGGTGGAAGAGGTGTCTGCGCCGGTGAGCAGTTCTGCCTGCTGGTTCTGCATATCCTCCCAGAAGCAGAGCAGCTCCTGCAGTGTGCATTTGGCATTGTCATAGGCGGCTTGATGCGCCTTACAGAAAATGCGGTCAGAATCGGAGATTCGGGTGTCCGGTTTTATGGCGACAGCCTCAAATTTTTTTAGTAATTCCATGTCAATTTCCTTCCTTAAGGTGGTTTTATGCTGATAAACAGGGCGGCATTTTGTCTGCCGCCCTGTCATACTGCTAAGCAATTTCTATCTGCCCGGTGTTGCGCCGGTAGATATATACATTGTCGGAAAGAAATTCCTCAGGTGTAAGGTAGTCTGTGTTTACGCTGTAGACCATATTTCTTAATGTTCTCATGTTTTCATCCTTTCTCAAAGGAATGAGGATTACTTCATGAATAGAGCAGGGCAGGATAATAATATCCCGCTCTTCTTTCTCGGAGAGATTCCTTAAAGTATCAGGATAACATATAGTACCGGAACCGCTGGATTTATAGATATTCGTCATTACATATAAGGGAGGGCATTCTTTGTTCATAAGCTCGGATAAATCTTCTTTCGATACACCCAGTTCTGCCAAAACGGAATCCATGCTGGAAATGCGGGCTTTCATAAGGAGAGGCGAGTTTGCTTCTGCTATGGCGGCTAACTCATCCGCATTGATTCCCCAACGTTCCAAGTGGGAATGATAGATAGAAATGGTTCCACTGCCGACATTTTCTTTCTGATACCGTATGCAGAAGACCTTTGCCAAATCTAAAAATCTGGTGTGGGGTATCTGTGTAAGCAGTTCCCGGTTCGCCTCATAATTGATAAGGCGGTAGAATATTTTGTCTTTTATCTGGCTGAAATCGAAAAAAATCTCTGTATCCATAGGTTCATCCAGCATATTGTCCTGATATGCGTTTATGATGCCTTTGATTGTGTCGTTCCAGTCGTTGGTTTTCAAGAACCATTCAAAAAAGGGCTCCAGATAGATAGTGGGAGAGACATTGATAACCGGATCAAAGATGATCAGGCCGTAATGCTTTACACCGTTAAGTTTGAGCACTTCTCTCAGTTCTGTTTTTTTGTTCAAACTTTCAGCAATTTTAGCCTGTGCCGTTGTTGCAAATTCTTTTAATGTCATGTTCTTTTGTACCTCACTTTCCTGTTTGTTAATTGTCCATTTATGCGCATGCAGCTAGTCTCATAGGGAGTGGATTCATAGCCGCCGGCGGAAAAGGGCTTGTGGATAAGTAGTAATGGGCGTTTTGGGTCTCAAAATGCACCATATTCTCTGTCTGATCATGGATTGCTACCACACGGGAGGTGCGGTAGACATGCCCTTTGGTGGCGTATATGGCGGCCTTTCCCACTACAGCGGGGCGTATAAGGCAGCCGCACAGCTTTACTTCTTTCTTTTTCTCATTCATTCGTCTGACCTCCAATCTTTGTAAAGAGAGTGGTGCTGTGTGGAAATGCTCATCCATAGCATATAGCCTCCAGTGTCGAGCGGACCTCATTCAGCAGTTTTTTGACCTGATCCTTGGAAATATTATGCTTTCTGGCAATATCCCGGTCACTGTATCCGCTGGTTTTCAGGCGGACCATATCCATCTGTTGTTTGGACACACGGCCTGCCAGGTCATGCAGGAGAAGCCTTGTTTCCATCTGCTGCATGAGTTCATCCGAAGAGCCGATGGTTTCCTCTAAAGGAAGGTCACTATCAGGTCTGAAAATATGGATGCTGATCACAGTGGCGTTGCGTTTCTGGCGATGTTGTGCCCTGAAATAGTTGCATAAGTCTACATACATACAGTTCCATGCAATCGTAGAAAACTTATATTTGCTTAAAGCAGATTCTGCCAAATAGCGGCGAACAGCACGCAGAAAACCAAAAATGACAATATCATAATATTCGTTTTCCGGTAGGTCTTTCTCTTTAAGAAATGCGTAGACCAGCCCATGATGTTCAGCGGCAAATAATCTCTGTTCAGGTGTCAAGGGTATATCACTCATTGTAAGATCCTCCTATAAATGAAATAAGGGATACTCCGGAGTGACCGGAAGTATCCCTTGCTAACTTGTTTCGTGGCATTTGCCATAATGGTTTTTCTCTTTAAGCCGGCAGAGCCTCCCTGTCGCCGTCGATTGCCTGGTTCATATAGACAGGTTCTGCATTGCCAGCGGGCTGGGTGCTCATGCCGATGTAATCGCAGCCGTCATCAAGTTGTTCCTTTGCCGTCTCTGCACGCTGCTTCAGGGTAAGCTTGATCTGTTCCTTGAAGCCCTCAGCATAAGAGCGGATCTGTGCCAGCTGCTCTCCCTCAAAGTTCTCAACAAGGCGGAAGGTAGCCACACTGTAATCGTTGCCGCCGGTGTTTTCCTTCCTCAGCCCGATCTGTATCACGCTGCCATAGGAAGGGCGGCGGCGCAGAAGGAAAGCCTGGTTGATAAAGTTCTTGAAAGGCTTTAAGCTGGTGGGCGGAAGGAAAATCTGGATGGGTACGCATTCGCCGCTCTGGAGCAGATAGAGCATACGCATATTCTTGCACGCCTTGCCGCGTCCTTCAGAAGCTGTCCCATACTGGTTCATGGCGCACATTGCGCAGTGGCCGCCGGGTTCCCCGATGCCCTGCTTGCCATCCAGGGAAGAGCACAGCGGGGCGGTGTTCTCATCATATTCACTGCCCTCGGGCCAGTAGGCATTTGCGTCATGGTGGAAGATCAGGACGCCCTCTATGGTCTTTTCATAGTTGGGGTTTTCCGGGTCATCTGTGGGGATCTCAAATACGAGGTTTCCGCCTGAAGGGATCTTGATCCGCTGGAAGCTCATCTGCAGGCCGTCCATATCGTCGGCCAGGTCTTCCGATGTGAAACTGCTGTCCACTACTGCGGGTAACTGGAAATTGATGGGTTCCATTGAAGTGTTGATGTTCTGAGTTGTCATATTGTTTCCTCCATTTCTATTGCTGCGGCTTATCAGGCAGCCGCCTGGTTGATACGTTTCCATTGGTTTGTAGGCATGGAGAGGACATTGTAACCGATGCTTTCCAGCTCGGTTGCCCGGTCATAGCTCTCCACATCCTGGCTGTAACGTGTGATCGCATTGGAAAGCCCATACAGCGTCAGATCCTTTCCCTCTATCAGGTGCTGGAGGACGCCGGTGCTTTCGCTTTCTGTGATCTTGAAATCCTTGCTTGTCAGGCGCACGATGCCGGGGATGTCATGGGTATTCATGGCGGCCCCTTTCGCTGCCTGCATCAGCCCTACTATCTGGGAAAAGCGGGCCTCCTCCACGACGGCTTTCACGGTATCCTGGATCTTCAGCATAAAAGCCTTGTCATCGGCGGCCAGCGTCTGCTCAGAGTAGAGCATGAAGTTTTCGTCAGCTTCGTTGGCCCTTCCAACATGGTTGCGTCTTGTTCTGGCATCATTGACGATCATACCGTTTTTGCAGACAAGGCGGTAGACCAGGGGCTGGATATTGACAGCGCCCATGCCGGTCTCGCTGTTGGAAATGATGATCCCTGACTGCACGATGTCCCCGGGGGAGACTTCGGCGGTCAGCCGCTCATTGACGATCTTCATATACATCCGGCTTTCCGTGATCTGGCAGCTCTCAAAGCGGGCCCCCTTTATCTCTGACAGGATGGGAAGGACAGCAGTTGCCACTTCCATGTTGTCGATGCGCTTATAGCGCCTGCTTAAGAAAGCCCGCGCCGTGCCGTCCATTGTACGGAGCATCCGTGTGGACGGTGTGCGCTCCAGCCATGCATTGACATTCTGTGTCAGCAGGTCAGGGTATTCCGTGAGCATCTTGTCATAGTAGGATGCCGGGATGTTCAGGTGCGTGCCAAACTGGCGGTGGGCGATAGTGCCGACTTCCAGCGGCTCAACAGGCTCCGTGCCGTTATCATACATGTGGAGATAGACCTGGTCGCCGCAGGTTTCCATTTTCAGGTTTCTGGTGTCCACCAGATAATCCTCCTTCAGTTCGTTCTGCCTCGTGATCTCAGCAGCCATTTCCTGTAGGGAAAGACCTTCCTTCATTCGGGTTCACTCCTTTCTTTTTCTGTGTACTTACCATGAGATCTGGATGCCCGCCGCCGTAACCTCCGCAGCCAGGCCGTTCCTCTCAAAAACCTGCACCAGCCGGTCCCAGTAGACCTTTTCCGGAAAGTTGGCGAGGTGCTCTTTGGCAGCTTCCGCTTTGTTCTCCGTCACGCAGACATCCCCATTTTCGTGGAGCACCATGCGGCTGTGCCCGCGGGAATTTAAGTCGGCAACCAGAGCCTCCAGTACCTTGCGGCCCTGCACTTCATACCAGACCTGCGGGTCAACGGGCTGCTTGTTCGGCGGCACTTTGTCCTCCGCAGGTTCCTGTCCCCCGGCTGTATTCAGGGGAACGGTCTTTAACATGTCGCAGCTGATGTTTGCCTGCTGGTCTATCCGGATGTCGGCGTGGTCAAAATCAGGCACTCCGAATACACGGATGCGCCCGACGCCGCCCTGAAGGATAATCTTTTCGGGCTTTTTCCCGCACCATTCCCAGGTAAGGTCAGGGTAAGCCGATCGCAGGTAAGCGGAAATGCGGTGGTTCACATGGCGCAGCAACAGTTGTTCTGCAAGGGAGCCGTCCGTTTCTGTAAGCCGGAACAGTTCCGGCGGGGCATTTTCTTCACGCTGCCGTTTTTCTGCCTGCTGTCTGCGTGCTCTGGTGCGCCTGTAATGCTTAATGTGCGGAGAGAGCAGGAATGCTGCCATCCATATGCCCCATAGGGCAAAGACGGCAATCAGGAGCCCGGTCCGCAGTCTGCCCTGTGCCAGTGATATGATGGCGACTACAACTCCGATCAGGAGCCCGAGACTGTTCCAGGGGGTTTTGTCATTCTTCATTTTGCATACTTCCTTTCTTGTCTATTTTGCAACAAAAAAAGGAACCGTGGCCGGGTTTCAGATTCTTTCTGAAAAACCGGTACGGTTCCTCTTTTATGGGCCGGGGCAGAAAACTACTCCGGCAGGGGTTCACGGCTGCCGTCCAGGATCTCCGGAGGAGATACAGCTGCCGCAGTTTCAGGGCCATTGGGAATATCTGTGTGGCGGTCACCGGAATAGCAGCCGGGAACAAAACCAAAGTTGCTGAGATACACCTTCAGCAGCATGGTCTTGGCTTTTCCCTGGCCTGTGGTAGAGTCCACAAGTTCCATTGTGCCGGTAAGCCAGATGGTTTTGCCTTTTCTGACTCCCAGCCTGTCAAGCCGGCTGACATCCTCGTTCCATGCCCATACCTGGTAAGATTGTGTCCTCCCTTTTCCAACCTGTTCGGTCAGACGGAAACACACATAGGCGGTCCCGGATTGGCTGCCTGTCTTTGGCGCCAAATCATCCTCCACACGGCCCAAAATAAAAATCTGTGCCATTACACTCCTTTCTGCCATTGGCGTTATTATCTATAAAAAAAGTGCCAGAAGGAGATACCAGCCAAAAGGGCATGGTAACACCACTGACACTTGCATACAAACTTAACAGCGTGTGCAATGCGGATAAAGACCGCTGATCCCGAATCGGAAAACGCACAAAAATCATTTACAAGGAAAGTATAACACTATATATTGTTGCTGTCAAGCGCATACATACTATATATAGAAATAAGCCGTGGCGGTTCTTATAGTCTGTCATATAATAAATAGGGGATGGTGTTCATTTTTCTTCACAACACTGAAATTACTCTGCAGTTAATTCTTCAAAGCCCAGGAATACATTAGTGGAGAGCGCCGCATCCAGATAGTCATTGCCCAGTCGGGGAGCGGAACCGCTTCGGAAGTAGAAACGGTACCATGTATCAGGCTTTATTTTTGTCTGCATTCCCAAAAGCAGGATGGTTTCGTTCCCATCTTCCAGCGTCAGATGCACCTTTTTGTACCGACGGAAGGGTGGTTGTGTAACTAAGGTACATACTCCTGTTACGCACTCGTAATGTCCGGCAGAGATGTTTCGCCAGAGTATCCAGCCCTTGAGGATGCACCACAGGAACAGGATGCCGCCCAGGGTAAGTATGATGCGGTCTTTTGAGACAGCATAGACAATGATGGCTACCATGCCGACCCCGGCACCCGTAAGAAAAGTGAGTACCGCTTTGCCCCGCAGTACAGGGGGGATTGCATTATTTTTTTTCATATGCGTCAGATCCTTTCAAAAATGATCTGCTGGCGGAGATAAAGGTTAGCCACAGCCAGCGTAATGTCCTTTGTGCAGGGTGAGGATTTCATAAGGCTGCTGATGTTGTCACTGGTGGTATTGCAGTCATCATACAGCCTGTCCATGATGCTGTTTTCATCCGGCAGGCAGTGGATATCCCTTTCCAGGCATTTGATGATCTCTGCGGTGGACAGGAGTGCCTGCCGGGCAAGGTGTATGACTTCTTTTTCGCCGGATGTGCGCCGGTCTTTCCGAAACAGCCTTCCGGCAGCGGAAAAAGGCACATGGTTTACCAGGACCAGTTTCAGGAAGGCAGCAAGCCGCAGGGGAAAGCTGGCATCCGTGGGGATGATATACAGGGAAGATACAAGGTCATACAGTGCGTCATACTCCGTTTCCCCGCTGCCCGAAACTACCAGGCCCCGGACTAAGAGCCGTTCCACGCAGGCTTCCCAGAACCGGGACACAGGCGCGCCTGATTTGCTTGTCATTTCCTCATAAAGTACGCCGATCTCCTGTTTTCGGACGATCCGCCAGTTCAGGATGGACCATACCACCATTTCCTGCGTGTCCACCATATATTCCTTTCCGCCAAGCACGATAACAGGGCAGGAATGGCCACGGCTGTTGTGTTTCCGCTCAAAGCGGCCGATAGCAGTGTAGAGAGTGTTTGTGTTAAGCACCATAGGAAAATACCTCCTCATATTTTTTCTTTTTATGGAATGAAGATTGTGGGGCAGGTTATGTAATGCCCGACAGGAACAGGGGGTCTTTGCGGAGTTTCTGCTTGGAACGGGTGATCCAGGCGCCTACATGGGAAGGCGGCACATCATACAGCTTTGCGATCTCTGTAATACTCATCCCCTTGATCTTCAGTTCCAGTGCTTTGATCCCCAGCCTTGTCACGCCGTTGTAATCTCTGGCGCGGGATTCCAGAAGTTGCATGACTTCCAGCATGGATATGCGGGATTCAAAATCATCCGCCTGTTGCAGGATGGAGCCTTCGGCGGTCAGCTCCCCGTGTTCCCCCACGCCCAGACGGGTGAAATGGCGTTCCCTGCTGCACTGTTCGCGGCAGTAGGAGGTCAGCCCGTTTTGCACTACCTTTTTGGCATAGGTCGGGAACTTGGAAAGGGCGGGGTTGTAGGATACTGCGGCATGGCAGAGCCATATGCAGCCCTCCTGATACAAGTCATCATATCCAAAGCCATAGATGGTCTCATTGACGTGGAAACTTTCCCGGATGGTCCAGTGGACTACAGAGAGGTTTGCTGCCACCATTTCCTGCTGTTCATTTGTTAAAGGGGTGGTGCGTTTCATCAATATCCGCCTCCTTTCAGGCTGTCATCTGTGGATAGGATTCCATTGTCTGGCGGCAGAGGAAAATCACCCTGTCACACATCTGCTCGGAGAACA
This sequence comes from Lachnospiraceae bacterium, assembly GCA_014804755.1. Classification (GTDB taxonomy): domain Bacteria; phylum Bacillota; class Clostridia; order Lachnospirales; family Lachnospiraceae; genus DLAJ01. The sequence continues at coordinate 103,744 of JAAUZE010000003.1, forward strand.
GACCGATATGTGTCTGCCCTTCATTAAGCCCCAGCTTTCCCTGCAGCCAGAGGTAAGCCGCCCATTTCTCCATGTGCCGGGAGTTCTGGAGTTCCTTCAGGGCATGGTGGGCAAGTATCCTTTTATGGCGCAGGTTCCCGTTGGCAAGAGTGCCCATAGGGCTTTTGTCCTTTTTATGGGCGGCAACATAAGCGTCGCATTCCGGCCAGCGGGAGCAGACATACAGGTAGCGTCCTTTTTCCAACGTGGAACTGCCGTGTACCATACTTGCGGGCCGGCAGAGGGCAGGAGAGCCGCAGTAGGGGCAGCTGATCTGGTATTTCTTCATCTTCATTTTTGTTTCACCTCTTTTCTTTGCTGTTTTACGGTCAAATCTCTTGTTTTCAGGTCTGTTTTTTTATGCCTGCCTGATGCAGCTGTTGCAGCGGGCAGTCTGCCTGTGAAACCGTGTGCCACTCGATATATAGGGAGTAGAGGGTTTCAAATGTTCGCTTTTCCATAGTTCCCAGACAGCCTTCCGGCTCTATGTCCTCCCCGGACAGGGAGCGTATCACATCCACCGGCATCAGGATTGGGTGGCCGTCTGCGTCCGCTGTCAACAGGAAGCCTCCGCAGTGTGGATGCTGTGTGCAGGTGCTGTTTCTGCAGGAAAGGTACATGGCATTGTGCCAGTTACCCCGGACTGCTTTCAAAAAGGGATAGAGTTCATTATGGTTTTGGCTTTCTTTCACTTCCTTTACCTCCATTACCGTACATTCAAAATCAAAAAAAGGGATCAGACGCATATTTTTTACGCCTGATCCGAAATTTTTTTTGTCTGCGGTTCCTTTTAGCCGAACAATTTGTTGATTTCCTGCGTGATCCTGGGGATAACAGTGTTGTTGAAGATCAGCGTCAGTGCAGCCAGCAGCAGGGCACCAAGGACAACGGCAATGATGATCTTTACTGCATCTGAGATGTAGAAGTCGCCGCGCTGGTTGGAAAGTGCCCTGCGGGCACGGAAAATAAAACGGTTGCTGCCGCCTTTGATAAGTCCTTTTACTTTTTTCATGGAAAACCTCCTTAAAATGGTCTTAGGTGTGTGTCTATAAGTGTCAATGGTTCTGCCTGTCAGACAGCTACAAGAAACCGCTGTGGTACATGTTACCGCCTCCTTTTGCAAGATATACTATGTAAACAAGCCCAACCGGGCAGAACTCCCTTTGTCAGCTATCCGAAGAAAGCGCCCAGGGAGCTCAGGACTTCCGTACACAGCACCACCAGATAAATGATCATGATGCAGATCAGCATCATCATGGAATAGCGCTGCATTTTCTTGGGGCGCTTGGCAGCCTCTTTTTTCAGGTTGTTCTGTTCGATCTGCCTCATGTCAAAGCAGATCATCTTAAAGTACATCCGCTGGTCGTCGCCCCTCAGGACCCCTACCAGCCCCCTTACCACGTCGGAGAGCATGGGGCTCCCGATGCGGGTTTCAAAGTGTATCAGGGCGTTCTCATAATTGCCGGTCTTCATGTCTGCAATGGTCTGGTCCAGCTCCGCCCCGAAATCCCTGCCAGCCACCCGGCGGTAGGAAGTCAATATTTTCAGCACATCCCTGTCGTTTTCCAGGTTCTGCCCGATGGTCAGGGCAAAGCGGGGAATTTCCGCCTCAATGAGCTTACGGCGCTTCTTTACATAGTCAAACGCTGCATAGTAGGTGGAAAACCACAGCGCCACCGCCAGCCCCACAAGGATAGGGACGGACAGCGGGATGTCAAACATCAGGGGGAGCGCGCATAAGGCAACGGCTCCGGCAGTCACCCATGCCCTGGCCGTATAGACTTCCGGGGTCATCTCCAGCCCGGCGATATTCAGGGCAGCCTGCAGCTTGCCCCGTTTCAGCTTATCCAGACGCAGGCAGGGAGCAAAGAGGGCGGCTACCCTGGTAAGGTACACATTAAGCAGCTTCTCATTCTTTACGCCCTGCTGTTTCCGTGCCAGCATCATCATCCTGGAGGTCTTGCCGGTAGGGATGTCCGCAAAAGCGCAGGATAGGTGGTACACCGCAAAGCCGAACAGGATGATTGCGGTAAAAGCAAGGATCGTCATGTCCCGTCACCTCCGTATTCGATTGGTTTGCTCAGTTTCATGATCTGCGTCAGTGAGAACAGGATGATGGCAGCGCAGATCGTCAGGGTAATCTTGCCCGGGGTGGTGTAAATCAGGGTATGGAACCAGTCTTTATTGAGGAAATATAAAAGCGGCACGTTGGCGATCACCAGAAACATCATGGTGATCGCTTCCCGCTTTGGTTCCTGCAGCATGGCCTCCAGCTCGGACTGTACCACGCGCACATCGGAGAACTTCTGCACAATGGTCGGCAGTGTGTTCTTCATGGAGCGGTCAGACTGGCACTGTATCAGGATGCCCGCCCACTCGTGAAAGACACGGTTGGGGATCTTCATCTTCAGGCTGTTTATCGCGCTGGTTGTATTGGCGTTTATCAGCTCGCTCTCATAGACAAATGCCTCGAAAGTGGCTTTCACCGGCTCATTGATGTATGCCAGGTTTTCTTTCACGGAGCGTATCAGGTCTTCCGTCCGCAGGTAGGAAGTGGTGATGATGGAGATGGCTGTTTCCAGTTCCTCGTTCAAATGTTTTTTGTAGCTTGCGGATGTGCTCCGCAGATACCAGATGGGGATGAGGGAGAAGCCAAGCCCCAGGACAGGCACCATATACATGTTGCCGATTAGCAGGGCAAGCACGGCACCTACCGCAAACAGGATTAGGGTCAGGCGCGTCACGGCATCATAGCGGTCAGCCCGCCCGGTGTCCCTTAGGATTTGCTTGATCTCGAAATCCTGATTGAAAAATCTCTGGGCAGGCGTGCCCATGAGCACATTCAGCTCGTCGCCCAGGGTGGCAGTCCTGCGGCGTGAACGGAAGATGACTTCCATTATGTCCTTCAGCCGCACATTAAACAGCGCAAAAAGCCCTGCGCTGATCAGGGCAAAACAGATAATGTAAATCCACTGCATCTACTTTTCCTCCTTAGGGTTAAATTCCGCCAGTTCTTTGTGGGAGATCCCATTATCCAGCAGCCGTTTCCTCAGTGTGTCGGAGATTGTCCCAGTATTCCGGTGGCAGCCTACCACACGGGCATTCCCGTTCCCATCTGTCACATTGTCCGTCACTTCATATTTATAGAGGGAGCGGTAGATAAGCCGCCCGTCCTGGTAGTCAATGCCTTCGATGATCTCCATGATTTTCCGGGAACGGTCCTCCAGCTGCTTTGTGAACACCACCACAGGATAAGCCTCCACCATGATCTGCATGAGGATGGAATCGTCCATGCTGTACTTGCGTTTAGCAAGGGTCATCATCCTGCGGTAGGTGCTCTCACAGGAATTGGAGTGTATGGTGGTGCAGACGGTATGGCCGGTGCGGGAGCTTTCTGCTGCGGACAGGCTCTCTGCCGCAGACCGCATCTCGCCTACGCCGATCACGTCAGGGTGCTTGCGTAGGACGCGTTCCAGAAGAAAATCCTGATTGATGTTCATGGACGGGTTTTCATGGGGGCGGGTCAGCAGGTGGACTACGGAATTTAAGATGTTGCCGTCTTTATCCCGCTTCACTAAGTCAAACTCGCGGCTGCCTTCCTCGATGGTGATCAGGCGCCTGTTGTTGGGCACATTGGACAGGAGCCATGCCATGATGGTGGTCTTCCCGGAGCCCGTGGAGCCTGCAATACACACGGATACGCCGTAGCGGATGCAGGCAGTCAGGAAATGCAGCATCTCTGCTGTGGCGCTGCCGGATTTCAGCAGGATTTCCTCTGATATGGTCTGCTGATTGACGATTCTTATGGAAGCATTTACTCCTACTTCAGGGTCCACAATGGGCGTCTTGTCCACTGAAATACGGATGTTCTTGTCCAAAAAGCCTAGGATCGAGGGCATGGTGTCGTCAATGACCATGCCGCAGGCATTCAGCATACGCCGGATCACATCAATGGCGTGCTGTGGGGAGGAGAACTTGTCCGGTATTTTGATGCTCCGTCCGCTGTTCATGATGACTTCGATGTCGTTGTAGGCGTTGATGTTCACTTCCTCCACGCCGGGGCGGTAGATCCATTTTTTCAGGAAAGAGTAGCCGGCCATGTCTTCGTACAGTTTTTCACATAGTTCACTGGTGGACAGCCCTTCGATGGTGTACTTTCGTTTTACAAGGTACTGCTCCATGAGTTCCTTTAAAACCGTGGCGGCCCGCTCGGTGTCGCCGTCCCCGGCTTCCGCAATGGTAGTGGCATGATTTTCGGAAAAGTACCGCTGCACATCCTCCAGCACCTGCTCATAGGTCAGCCCTTCGGTGGCAGTTTGTGCAAAGAAGATGTCATTCAGGTTGTTCATCAGAAAACTCCTCCCCAAATTCCGTGCTGTCCCCGGCAGGCTCTGCAGTGTCCTGCTCAGTGGCGGCATCCATCTGCTCCAGAACCTCCAGCACCTTGTTCAGTGCGGCGGTGTACTTGGCGTTGCAGTATTTGAGCGCATGGAACATCCCGCCTTCCGTGGCGCAGCGGTCAACCTCCCTGCTGTAGGGCAGCAGCCCGTCAAAGCCGCCGATGATGTAGCCCATCTCGTCAAAGGCGTGGAACGGCCGCGCCATGCCTGCAAAGGTCATGTGCCTGTCATAGTGGAAACGCTCATCCGCCAGGAGAGGCTGGTGGGCCTTTAAGTAGTTGACGCCTTTTAAGTCCGGCGTCAGGATGCGGATCACCAGATTGCCTGATTCTATGGCGGCGGGCGTGAACACGTTTGTCATGCTGGAGCTGCAGTCTAGAATCACAAAGTCCACCAGCTTTGATGCGGCGGATACCAGCTGCAGTACCATCCGGAAATCTGTTTCCGGGTAGCTTAACGGGTTCTCACCCGCACTGTACCCCATAAGCCCGATAAAGGGGTAGCTCTTTAAAACGGTCACATGACTGGCAACGAGGGAGGTGTCAATTTCCACGCTGCTTAACACCTGCCCGATGGAGGCGCCCGTTTCAATGATCTGTTCAGGCAGCCAGATGGGGAGCATGGGGGTGCCCGCTTCCCCGTTTATGATGATCGCTTTCCTTTTGTCGCGGGTCAGCACCTTGGCAAGAATGCAGCAGAACATGGACTTGCCGCTGCCGGGACTGCCCCAGACTGTGATAACTTTTCCCATAATCAGTCTCCTTTCCGTCAATGCTGTGCGGCATCCGGCCCGGCATCAGTGCCGCCGTTTGTCTCTGCATTGCTTTCTTCGGGTGGATTTTCCGCCGCTTCCCCGGCAGTATCCCTGTTTCCCTCATCTGCTGCCTCTGTTTCTGCCAGCAGCTCAGGGTGATAGATTTCCAGAAGGGTCTGTGCCTGCTCCGCCAGAAGTTCCTCTGCCAGGGAGTCATTGCCCCGGGAGATCAGTGCCACATGGGCAACGCCGTCATTCTCCAGTGCTGTAATGACGCGTGCCTGTTCGGGGCTTGCCAGCACGGTGATGGTGGCAGACTGCTGCTTTTCCTCGTCCTCTGCCAGTTCCCTGGTGTTATCCACGTTGATGCCGCTTGCGTCCGTCACGGACAGCACACGGACATAACGGAGTTCCGGCACCTCCTCAGCTGTGTCAAGGAAGTGGTAGATACGGATGATGTCGCCGGACTGCAGCTTGTCGGAAAGGCCAGATGCCAGGGTCTTTACCGTCAGGGAGATAGCTACCATGCCGGAGGGGATGTTGTTCAGAGCTGCATCCGAGGAAATGGGAGACAGGCTGATCTTGGTGGTGAGGATGTAATCCCCCTGTGCAAGGTCAGTAGTGGCGTAGAGCCCGTTTACATCATCTAAGGAGCGGGCGATGTTGGGGGGCAGATTGAAGCTGCCCACCTCCACGACCTCCGTGTTGGCGGCGGTGATCTGCTCGCCTTTCATTACCGGCTGTGTGATCCGGACAATCTCGGTCGTGCCGTTGGTCTGCCTTGCGATGGTGGGCAAGGCGACAAAGGCAATGATGGCTGCCAGCAGGAGGCTGAGCATGCCAAACAGAAAGCGGTTATTCAGTTTCATAATAGTTCTTTCTCCTTTTCTTCTATAAAATTGAGGCTATCAGGGTAGCCAGGCTTCCCGTTGCGATAAAGGGGACAAACGGTATGGAGAGTGTTTTGTCCCTGCGTAGGCATTTGATTATCAGTGCGGCCACGGCGGCCAGCAGGGCGGCAAGCATCAGGGTTTCCAGCATTCGGTAGGGGCCGTAGATAAAACCTGTGACGGCCGCCAGCTTGATGTCGCCGCCGCCAAGCCCGGTGCCGCCTTTGGAGAGCATGGCAGCAGCAAGCAGGATCAGGAAGCCTGACGCACATCCTGCCAGCGAAAGACCAAGCACTGTCCAGAAAGATGTTCCTGCACCGGCAGCCTGCATATGGACCGGCAGGGATGCAAAAGCAACAGGGCAGAAAAAAGCAAGTGCCCGGTCAGGCACTCGCTTTTTGTAAATGTCATATGCTGCAAAGCCTAAAATACAGCAGATTACCAGCGATTCATAGGATAAGGCAGTAGGGTCACTCACGGTTTGTATACCAGTCATCAAATAGGCTGCCGTGTATGGTGATGTAGTCGTTTAGATTGACGGACAGCATCCCGTCCGGTGTCCAGGCATCCCACACCTGGGTATAGACCACATAATTGGTGTTATCAGGGAACCATACAGGGGTAAAGTGGACCGCCCGTCCGTAAGTGGAAAACTCGTTTGACCGGAAAGTGAATTTTGCACTGCGTCCGCTGGAAACGCGCTGCAGGAGCCGTAGGTAAGTGGTGTACTGGAATTCCGGAAACACGGAAAAGGCAGTCTGTGGATTGGTGACATGGCCTGAGGGGGCATCCGTGGATAAAACGGCATTCACGCTTGTCTTGACACCGTAACCGCTCTTCATATCTTTGCCGTTTGCGGTTGGCACAATATCATCCGGCATCAGTGACATACTTCCGGATATGGAAGCGGAGTAGCCGGTATAATTGTATTTCCATTCCCCTTCATCCACCCATTTTCCTTCATCTATCCAGTTTCCCTCGTCCACCCATTTTCCGTGTCCGCCGGGGCAGTTTGATGGGCATGAGCCGTTACAGGGATTGGAATGCCACTTCTGGTTGGAATGCCACTTCCAATCGGAATGCCATACCCATTTTGGCTCCCAGTAACAGCTCCACACGCCCCAGTTTGCAGTCAGTTTTTGTTGATTGACAGGAAGGGCGGGAGGGGAGTAGCCGGGATAAGTGTCAGTTGCCAGCGGGTCAGGTGGTATCCGTTCATTCAAGTCCACGATCCTGGCGATGAATGTGGTCTGTGCCGTGGTAGCACCGGACACCGATACTGTGATATTGACGTCCTGCGGCGTGCCGGGGGTGTGCCATTTGACCCATACGACCTGGGAATCATTTTTTGGGATCACAATGTTGTTTACCTGATAGGATGTGTCCAGAATGTAAAAGGTCACAGAAGCAGGGTTGTCCGGCGTCAGGTTTTCGCCTGTCTGGAGAGTGATCGAAGTGATCACATCCGTATTTACTCGGTATTCCATGTCAGGAGCTTCTATGCCGCTTTCCGGTACCGGCGGCTGTTCCTTAAATTTCACGATGCCCATACCAAGGCCGCTTATGATATCCGCATTGGCCTGTTTCCCGGTGGTACTGCCGCTCCATGCCGGGAGGCCGAGGTCGCCATATTCCAGAAATAAGGAAAGGGGCAGGTTTTTATGGGTCAGTGAAGCCATGGTGCGCCTCAACGCACCACCGGATAGCTGATCATATAGGGCGGCCTCCGTTGCGGTCATACAGTAATACAGTCCATTGTGGGTAAAGTAGGCAAGAGGCTCTACCAACAGTTTGTATTTGCCAGCCAGCATTGCTTCATAGCTGACTCCGGCATCTTCAGCAATCATCATGCAGGCGTATTCGCTGCAGAAGTATCGCTTGATGGATTCTATATTGTTCCTTCCGGTACTGCTGACAATGGCAGGCATAGGGTTGCCGGGGATCCTGCAGCTGTAAGCGATGCCGGATTGCGGAGACAGGTGGGTTCCGCTTAGGTATTGCAGCTTGCTGACTTTGCCAAAATGCAGGACGTTGCTGCGCTGAATAGTATTAGAGTAGTCTATGGGAGAGGAGACGACAGAACCGGTCTCAGCGTTTACTACCGTGATGCGTACACCGTCGTTTCCGGGGACCCATTTGTTGGCGGAAGTGCCCTGTCCCATGCCTCCTCCACCGCTTTCCATGTTGCCCTCACCGGCCGCAAAGGCAGTGGCCGGGAACAGGTACAGAACGAGCGCCAGAGTGCAGAGGAGAGTAGAAAAAAGTTTCATTATGTATCACACTCCTTATAGTTTGGTGCATAATAAAACCGCCACAATATAGTGACGGTTCTATTGGTTTATGTTCCATATTCAGTTGTAATGGTTCTGGGCTTACATGTCGCCGACCATTTTATTGGGATCGCCACTGCTGTCTGCGGGTGTTTGCTCAACCTGACCTGGTTCCACCCAGCCAAACACGGGATCATACACGGCGCCGTTTTCATTGGTGGAGCCGGGGGCAGGGGTATTGTTCTGTGCAGGAAGCACTGTTGGCTCCGGTGCGATTTCCTCCGGCACATAGGTGGGCGGGGCAGACGGGTTTGTGGCATCGCCTTCAGCTGTAGGAGGTTCCGGGGGGTCCGGTCGGAGTTCTTCACTCTCCGGGGTAAAGTCGATGACTACTTTGTCCTCGGATTCATCCACTGCTTTGGGGTATTCCCCCATGGGGTCTTTTGTGGATGCCGGGGCAGGTGTATGAGTAGGAGCAGGACTTTCCATATTTGTGGAAGGAGTGGGAGCTTCCTGCCATTCCTGTGTCTTTGTGTTGGAAGCAATTTCTTCCGGCTGGAAATCGTTATCTGTATCCCTGTTTACCACAAAGCAGATGACTAAAATACCGATGCAGGAAATAGCCAGTACGGACAAAAGGAAGCCTTTGGATCTGATAAAGTTTTTCATGGTTTGCATCTCCTTTCTTGTCGTATAAATATCCCTTACGGTCTGAAGGGAAGTTTTTTCAACAAAATTTTAAAATTTTGTATTGTGGTAGCCTGTCAGCTCAATGTGCTGGGTGATAGCCGGGTACCTGTGGCCGAACATGAAGATGTAAAATTCGGCGTCACAGGAAAAGACATATTCCACCCTGTCCCCCGCCGCATGGAAAGCAAGGCGGATGTTCTTTATCTGGTAATCATCCGTGGAAAGGGGAATCTTGTTTGCCAGGCCGTCCGTTACGGTCTCCTTCAGCATGGCAGTATAGTCGCTGCTGGAGTATAGGGTGTCCAGATACTTGCTGAAATTGGTTTCCCTTTGGGAACGGTAGGTATCAGCGTAGATGCTTGCGCTTAAGTTGTTCAGCTCCATTTTCACACCATTGCGTATGTTTATGCAAGTGATCTTTATGGATGCATACAACAATAGGAAGGAAACCAGTATCACTATGGCCATCACAAAGAAACAGGCGAAGATGGATATATTGCCGCGGTCATTAGCCAGGCGCCTTTTTATATGGAAATAAATTTTCTGCATAGACACCTCACTTCCAGTAATGTTCGCTGACGCCTGCCGCCCTGGAAACCACCGTGATATGAATCAGGTCGAAGTTCCAAAAGCCGCCCAGCTTGGCCTCGCCCGTGATCGTGATATAAAACGGGCTGCCCAGCTGGATGGCTCTGTTCATCCCGAAAGGGGTCGGCGTTTTATAGGAGGCATCAATGGAATAGGAGATGTTGTGGGCACCTTCGATCTGCGAGCAGAGAAAGTTGAAAAGCTGGTCTGTCTCCGCATTGATACCGCCTGACAGCTGAATCTGTTTAACCATCTGATCGGCACAGAGGTCCAACTCCTGTTTCGTTGAAATGATACTGAACAGATCAATGATAAAAGCCAACAGTAACACCGCAATGAAAATGAAGACCATTGTGCTGAAATAGTTTGCCTCGGCACGCTCGTTCTGCAGAATCCTGCGGATCTTTTTGATAAGTATGATAACCACCACCTTTACAGCAAAACGGCCGCTCCTTTTGAAGGAAACGGCCGTCTGCAAAATTTTTGACTGTACCAAGTATAACAGATAAGGATTTACGGGGAAAGAGCAAAACAATGCCAATGTTGTGCCAAATATGTGCTGATTGATGGGGGAGATATAAATGGCAGTTTTGGCAGTGACGCACACTATATGGTAAGTGTAATCAATTTACTTCCAACTCATTCTTGAGTTATATGCATTGTTTACAGCTTCAATATAGCATATAAAAGAAGGATGGTGGTCATCGTTTTGCCGTAGGTATCTGTTTTTGATATCCAAATACTGCGTCCTGACAAGCTGCCATTTCCCCCTTTTCTTAATATACTTAGCCTTTTCCTGTATTCTCTCAGAATGAGGGGCTTCATTCCAATAGTATTCGTCTTGATAGGTGAAACCAGTCTTTTTATGTATCATTCTGTGGAAATGTTCTCTTGTATCTCTGCAGACAATGCAGACATCCATCGAAAACTCGGTGTGATTCCCTTTGGTAAAATATCTCCGCTCTGTTGTCAGAGCAGAGGTAGAATCATCACAATCTCCCCAACCGTGTTCGTGCAATGCCTTATTGAAGGATTTCCTTGCACATTCTTTTATAAACCTGCAATCCTCATAATCTTCACACCTTACAATTTCAAGGTTGTAATCCAAATCTATCGGCAACGAAGCATTTTGCACGATGAGGTTTCGTGCGCCGCTCCCTACAAGATAGAATGTTGCGCCAATATCATAGTCATCTTTCAGGTAGTGGCAAAAATCCTGCATTATCCCACCGCACAGATTTCGGATACGGCTTAGAAATTCCTTATCTTTTATATAATCAAACATAAAAATCTCCTTTCATTCCCAAACCGGCCATTTAGACTTAGAAATCCAAATCATTATAGCGTAACCGTCTGCCAATTAAATGTCAAGTGATTTTTATACTGAACGGTTTTAGGAGCATTTTGCCAAAATTTTGTCAGGAGTGAAGAAATTTTAATAATATCATGTATTTATTAAATGTATGGGCAAGCTGTGAAATGTGGAAAGCTCATATGCCTGCACCTTGAAAACTTCATAGCCTTCCAGACAGTTATACAGGAACTACAGACAGTGTGCGATGACAGGAAAAGGAGCGCACCTGTAGATGAAATGTCGCATAGCAACAACCTGAAAATACGCGGCGGAACTCCGGCGCAGGAAATGAGTCTGGGGAAAAGGCAGTTTCCTGAAGGTGTAATATATCTTCTTTATGATTTCTGACACTGTATCACCTGCGAGACAGAAGCATTATTCATGCTTGCAAATCAATAGGAGGAGATTTTCATGAAAAAAGGGACTGAAGATACAAGGGCACTATTAAGTGTAAAAGAAATGTGTAGCTATTTGGGAATTGGGCAAACGAAAGCCAGAGAACTGTTAAGTGATCCGAATAACGGGTTTACTGTAAAAATAGGAAATAGACTATATGCACATAAAACAAAGCTTGATAAATGGTTGTTAAATCAAATTTTGTAGTTAAATTGCTGCATTCTGTAAATACGAACAGTAAATGAGAGTGTTTAATTGGTAAAAGCGATTGAATATTTGAAAGTTTTATGGTAGTATGAAAGGGATATTTGGAATCCTTTCTTATTTAATACTATATGCAGGAAGGAGAACAAATGGGTAAATCTCTTAACGGGAAAGAATTAGGTAAAGGTATTACACAAAGAAAGGACGGGATTTATCAGGGAAGGTTTGTCAATCGGTTTGGCAAAAAGCAGACAGTTTATGCAAAAACACTAAATGAAGTAAGGCAGAAGCTGAGAAACGAACAATATGAAGATGAAAAGGCCATCAATGTCGTTACTAAGGACGTGAAGCTGGATGAGTGGTTTCAGGTTTGGATGAGTACCTGCAAGAAAAATTGTAGAGCTTCAACAAAAGAGGTTTATGCAGGACGTTATCGAAAAGTGCAGAAAACACTTGGATGGAGAAAATTGACATCCTTAAATCTGATTATCATGCAACAGGCAATCAACGAATTAGATACAGACAATGAACGTAAAAACTGCAAAAAGATATTGGTTGATATGTTGGAAAAGGCCATAGATTCTGATTTGCTTATCAAAAATGCCGCAAAGCAGATCAATACGGTGGTTTCTAAAGAAGAAAAAAAGGAACGCCGTGTGCTGACGGTAAGTGAGGCAGAGCTTTTCTTAAGACAGGCAGCTGGTACATTTTATTACAATATGTATGTGTTGGCACTGGATACAGGGATGCGTATTGGAGAGTTGATGGGGCTTCAGTGGTCTGATATTGATTGGGACAAGAAAGTACTATATATCAGGCGTTCCTTATGCTATTTTAGTAAAGAAGGTAAATATGTGTTTGAATGGCATGATACCAAAACGAGTAACGGCAGGCGAACTATACCATTAACGACCAGAGCTTTAGAGGCTTTGAAAAGGCAAAAAGTTTTAAGACAAAAGATTCTACTAAAAAATGCGGTAAATGCACATGATGAGTATAAGAATTTGGTGTTTGTCACCAAGAACAATCGTCCGACTCAGCAATTTATTGTACAGGAATGCATGGACTTAGTCACAAGACATATTCAGGAGAATCAGCAGGACTTTGAGCGATTTTCTCCACATTGTTTCCGTCACACCTTTGCAACGCGGGCTATTGAAAATGGGATGCAGCCAAAGAGCTTGCAAAAGATACTCGGACATGGTTCGCTACACATGACAATGGATCTTTACTGTCATGTGACGGAAGACACTCTATTTGATGCGATGAGCCTTATGGAAAAGTGTGTATAGGTTGAAGCGTGACACAAAAGTGTGTAGTAGGTGTGTAGTAGAGTGTTTTAAGAGAGAAAGATACAGGCGAAAAGCCTTGAAAACCGGAGGTTTTAAGATAGAATGGAACAATATAAACAGGAATTTATCGAGTTTATGGCACAGAGCGATGTGCTCAAGTTCGGGGAGTTTACTTTAAAGAGCGGAAGGAAAGCGCCGTTTTTTATGAATGCCGGCTCCTATGTGACGGGAACGCAGTTAAAAAGACTCGGTCAGTATTATGCCAAGGCGATTCATGAGCATTACGGGGAGGATTTTGACGTGTTGTTCGGTCCTGCTTATAAGGGAATCCCGTTAAGCGTTGCGACAGCGATCGCATTTTCCGAGCTGTACGGTAAGGACATCCGCTATTGTTCGAACCGAAAGGAAGCAAAAGATCACGGAGATGCGGGAATCCTGTTGGGCAGCAGCCTTAAGGACGGCGATAAGGTCGTTATCATTGAGGACGTCACGACATCCGGAAAATCCATAGAGGAGACGGTTCCGATCTTAAAGGCGCAGGGAAATGTTCAGATTATCGGGCTGATGGTTTCCTTAAACCGTATGGAGAAGGGAAAGGGCGAGCAGAGCGCATTAGAGGAGATCAAAGAGACATACGGTTTTGATGCGCATGCGATCGTCACGATGGCAGAAGTCATTGAACATTTGTATAATCGGCCCTATGAGGGAAAAATATACATTAACGATACGATCAAGCAGGCAATCGATGCTTATTATGAGCAGTACGGGGCAAAGTAGGAAGGGAAACAAGGTTTTGAGGGCACGGGAATACCGGGTCAAAGAAGAGTAAAGTCATTTTCTTTCGTGAAAGGAGAAGCGGAAAATGGAAGAGAAAGCCTATAGAACGATGGGAAAAACCGGCGCGTTTAATTTGGTGCTCGGAATCTGCATGCTGGTTGCTGGGATCACGGCAGGAGTCATGTTGATCATTCATGGAGCAAAACTGTTTGGCTCCAGAAAAAAACTGATGTTTTAGGAGTGGGGGTGTTGCTGCGGTAGCACCCTATCTTTTTGAACTGTAGGAAATTGCAGACAAAAGAATCGCATGGCGATTCAAATATTATGGCAAATAAGAAAAAAAATTATATTTTTACAGATAAAAAAAATCCGCCGCGCGCAGTGATGTCCTCCATTCTGGGTGTGATCTCACTCGGCGCGATCGCGACCGTGACGACGCTGACTTTTCAGACGCAGGGCAATGCCAAGAACCAGTACGGCGCAAGCCTGTTTTTGGCAATGATCTATTCATTTATTGGCATCGTGCTTGGCGTGCTTGCCAAGGCGGAAAAAGACAAATTTTATTTTTTCTGCTATCTTGGCATCTTTCTGAACCTGCTGGCGCTGTGTGCGATCAGTTTTATTTTGTATGCAGGCGCGTATGGGCTTTGACGGGCGGTGGAAATATCGATCAGATTGACGGAAGGAGTGCAGAGTTCTCATGAGTGAACCGATGATACAGGATCAGGAGACGGAAAACAGCCGGTCGGAAATGATGTCCGGCGTTTGTGGAGAGGATTTTAAGGAGCGCAGCCTACTTGCGGCGGCGCGTATGGAAGAATTGCTGGAGGAATTGGAGAACGGCGATCATGGACTGCCCGAAGCATATGCATGCTTTTTTCACAGGACAGCAGAAGAGTTATGTAAACTAAATACAATTTGCGAGGCGGGAGAGGTTCTGGCGGAGCGTTCCTTGGAAGAATTGCAGCTCATGAACCGCGATCTGTATGAGGATGTGCTTCCGGAGCATTACGGGGAAAGCTTCGCGAATCCGGCGTATGCCGTGTCCGTGATGGGAGAGGACATGGGACGCTGCATGAGCTTCTTACAGGCGGAGATTCACAGTGTGATATCGGATGCGTTTTTCGGGGATGCGTGGGAGCTTTTGATCCGGGAAGAATTGCTGTTAGAGGTTTTCGGTACGTTCATGACGGCGCTTTCCGAGACGGGAGAGATTCCGAAGGCGGAGACGGTCCGGGACATTCTCTATTGGTTTGCCAGTGATTATTCGGATGTTGAGAATGAAAAAAGGGTTCGTAAGCAGGTGGACGCGGACTGTGAGGAGAGCCGCAGATTCCGGGAGATCATCATGGATTCAGATTTGAGCGATCCGCGTTATCTGTATCGTTACGGGTGTTATATTACTGAAAATGAGCTGTGTACGGCGAAGCATATCGGGGAATTGTCCGAGGAAAAGCTTGCGCTGATGGCGGATACTTATACGGAAGGCTACCGCAAGGGCTTTATTCAGCTTGGCGTCGATCTCTCCAAAAAAGAAACGGTCAATGTCCATTACTGTGCGGGGTTTGAGCGCGTCGTCAGACGGGCGATCCAAAACTTTGAGGCCATGGGCTTACAGACCGTGATCTATCGCTCCTCGGATAGTATTTTTTTCAGGCGGGGCGCAAGAAAGTCCGGTTTTTACGGCGCGATCGCCAATAAGCAGTACGATTACGACCACCGCGAGGACGATGCGCTCGTTTACGACGGCAACTATAAGACGCGCAGATTGGAAACGTTGCAGGCGGCGTATGAGCTTGTGAAGGAAAAGGCAAACAAGCACGCGGGTCCTGCGGTCATTGAGATCTTCGGAGAAAAGCCGTTTGCTCCGAAGGACACGCCGGAGGCGCTGCATTTGAGCGAGGCGCAGCAAAAGCTCAAGGTGGAATATGCGCAGGCGGCGGGCGAGCTGTCGAACCGCTATATCCCTGAGGAGGAACGGAGCTTTACGATCATTGCCTTTCCGGTGCCGGAGATCGGCGCGCGTTATGAGGAGATCTTTGATGAGATCATCCGCATCAACACGCTGGATTATCAGTTGTATTCCGATATTCAGAAAAAGCTGATCGATGCGCTTGATGAGGCGGAGTATGTGCATATCGTCGGCATGAACGGCAACCGCACGGATCTGAAAGTGCAGTTATGTAAACTAACAGATCCCGCAAAGCAGACGAAATTTGAGAACTGCGTGGCGGATGTGAATATTCCGGTCGGGGAGGTGTTTACCTCACCCGTCTTAAAAGGAACAAACGGCGTGCTGCATGTGACGGGCGTGTATCTCAACGAATTGTATTATGAGAATTTTGAAGTGCAATTTAAGGACGGCTTCACGGGCGAATATCATTGTACGAATTATGAGGACGCGGAGGCGAATAAGCGATACATCCGGGACAATGTGCTCTGCCATCACGAGCGGCTTCCGCTCGGAGAATTTGCGATCGGTACCAATACGACCGCTTATGTGGCGGCGCGCAAATATGAGATTGCCGATAAGCTTCCGATCCTGATCGCGGAGAAAATGGGACCGCATTTCGCGTTGGGTGACACCTGTTATTCTCAGTCCGAGGACGTTTCTGTGTTCAATCCCGACGGCAAGGAGATCATTGCGCGCGATAATGAGGTTTCGATTCTCAGAAAAGAGGATATCTCCAAGGCTTATTTTAACTGTCACACCGATGTTACGATACCGTATGATGAGCTGGGAGAGCTTTACGGCGTGCGCGCGGACGGCAGTAAGATTGTCATTATTCGGGAGGGCAGATTCGTGCTTTCCGGCTGCGAGGCATTAAATGAACCGTTTTCGGAAACATGAGAAATTCGTCCTATTTAGGCGAATACCAGTTGCGGCAGCCATGGTTTTTTAGTAAACTGGAAGTGGATATTGGGAAGGAGCGTGGTCATAGTATGGCACAGGTAGGAATTGTCATGGGAAGCGATTCGGATATGCCCGTGATGGCAAAGGCGGCGGACATTTTAGAGGAGCTGGGCGTTTCTTATGAGATGACGATCATATCGGCGCACAGAGAGCCGGATGTTTTTTTTGAGTATGCAAAGAGCGCGGAGGCAAAGGGCTTTAAGGTTATCATTGCGGGAGCGGGTATGGCGGCGCACTTGCCGGGCATGTGTGCGGCGATCTTTCCGATGCCCGTCATCGGTATTCCGATGCACACGACGTCGCTCGGCGGAAGGGATTCCCTTTATTCGATCGTACAGATGCCTTCCGGGATTCCGGTTGCGACCGTTGCCATTAACGGCGGCATGAACGCGGGACTTTTGGCGGCAAAAATCCTTGCGACCTCGGATGAGGCGCTGCTTGCGCGTCTGAAAGCATATTCCGAGCGTATGAAAGAGGGCGTGCAAAAGAAGGATGCCCGCTTACAGGAGGTCGGTTATCAGGAGTACATGAACGGGAAATAAGCCGTTTGGTATAGGAAACGCTTTAATCAGCGTTTCCTGAATAAAAGAATAGTTACAGGCACGTAAACGAAAGGAGCAGACAAAAGCGATGGATTACAAGTTGGCAGGCGTGGATATTGAGGCGGGCTACCGGTCGGTGGAGTTGATGAAGCCGTATGTGAAAGAGACGATGAGACCGGAGGTGCTCGGTGGAATTGGCGGATTTTCCGGCGCGTTCTCGCTGGAAAAGATCAAAAACATGGAAAAGCCGGTTCTGCTTTCCGGCACGGACGGCGTCGGCACTAAGATCAAGCTTGCGTTTTTGCTTGATAAGCATGATACGGTCGGAATCGACTGCGTTGCGATGTGCGTCAACGATGTGATCTGCGCGGGTGCGGAGCCGTTGTTCTTTTTGGATTATATCGCCTGCGGAAAAAATATTCCGGAAAAGATCGCAACAATCGTGAAAGGCGTAGCAGAGGGCTGTAAGCAGGCGGGCGCGGCATTGGTCGGCGGCGAGACGGCGGAGCATCCGGAGCTGATGCCGGAGGACGAATATGACCTTGCGGGATTTGCGGTCGGCGTGGCGGATGAAAAGGACTTGATCGACGGGCATGATCTTGCGGCGGGGGATGTGCTCATCGGTATCGCCTCAAGCGGCGTACATAGTAACGGTTTTTCTCTCGTGCGCAAAGTATTTGATATGACGAAGGAGAGTCTGGATACTTATTATGAGGAGCTTGGCGCGACGCTCGGCGAGACGCTGCTTGCTCCGACAAAGATTTATGTGAAGGCATTAAAGAGCGTGCGCGACGCAGGGGTTACGATCAAGGCGTGCAGCCATATCACGGGCGGCGGCTTCTACGAAAATATCCCGCGTATGTTAAAAGACGGCGTTCGTGCGGTCGTTCATAAAGATTCTTATGAGGTTCCCGCAATCTTTAGGCTGCTTCAGAAAAAGGGAAATATTGATGAAACGATCATGTATAATACCTATAATATGGGAATCGGCATGATCGCGGCGGTTGCGGCGGACGATGTGAAACGTGCCATGGAGGCATTACAGGCGGCTGGAGAGACGCCCTATGTGATCGGTGAGATCGAGGCGGGCGAAAAGGGAGTGGTCTTATGCTGAACATCGTAGTGTGCGTTTCGGGCGGCGGAACGAATTTACAGGCGATCATGGACGCCATTGACACAGGGAGGATCGCGGATACGCGGATTCTGCGGGTCATCAGCAACAATCATAATGCATATGCCCTGACGCGGGCGAAGGAGCACGGCATCGACGCGATATGTGTTTCACCGCGCGATCATGAGACGAGGGAATTGTTTCACCAGGCGTTGTTACAGGCAGTTGACGAGGTGAAGCCTGATCTGATTGTGCTTGCGGGCTTTTTAGTCGTGATCCCGCAGGAAATGATAAGACGTTATGTAAACCGCATTATCAACATCCATCCCTCTCTGATCCCTTCATTCTGCGGAACGGGGTACTACGGGTTGAAGGTGCATGAGGCAGCACTTGCGCGCGGCGTGAAGGTGACGGGCGCAACCGTACATTTCGTGGATGAAGGAACGGATACGGGCCCCATTCTGTTACAGAAAGCGGTTGAGGTGAAAGAGGGCGATACGCCGAAGATATTGCAGCAGCGTGTGATGGAACAGGCAGAGTGGATTATTTTACCTCAGGCGATCGACATGATCGCCCAAAATGCAAAGAGTGAGAAGGGAGCAGCGAAATAAAATGAACATTCTGATAGTGGGAAGCGGTGGGAGAGAGCATGCCATCGCGGCAAGCGTCGCGAAGAGCGGGCGCGTGAAGAAGATTTACTGCGCACCCGGGAATGCGGGTATCGGTATGCTCGCGGAGTGTGTGCCGATCGGCGCGATGGAATTTGAGAAGCTTGTCGCGTTTGCAAAGGAAAAAGCGATCGACATGGTGATCGTCGGCATGGACGATCCGCTTGTAGGCGGTCTGGTCGATGAACTGGAGGCGGCCGGCATTCCCGCTTTCGGACCGAATAAAAATGCGGCGATCTTGGAGGGCAGTAAGGCGTTTTCCAAAGATCTGATGAAAAAATACGGCATTCCGACAGCGGCGTACGAGACGTTCGAGCGTGCGCAGGATGCGGAGGAGTACTTAAAGAAGCAGGCATCCTTCCCGATCGTGTTAAAAGCGGACGGCTTGGCGCTCGGAAAAGGCGTACTCATCTGTAACACGCTTGATGAGGCGCTTTCCGGCGTGAAAGAGATCATGGAGGATAAGAAGTTCGGCTCTGCCGGAAACCGCATGGTCGTCGAGGAATTCCTCACGGGACGAGAGGTGAGCGTTCTCTCGTTCGTGGACGGGAAAACCATTAAGATCATGTCGTCCGCGCAGGATCACAAGCGTGCGAAGGACGGCGATCAGGGCTTAAATACCGGTGGCATGGGAACTTTTTCGCCCAGCCCTTTCTATACGGACGAGGTGGATGCGTTCTGCAAAAAGTATATCTACCAGGCGACTGTGGACGCGATGGCGGCGGAGGGAAGGCCGTTTCGCGGCGTGATCTTTTTCGGATTGATCCTGACAGAGAAGGGACCGCGCGTTTTAGAGTATAATGCGCGTTTCGGCGATCCCGAGGCACAGGTCGTTCTGCCGAGAATGAAAAACGACATCGTCGATGTCTGTGAGGCTTGTATCAACGGTACGTTAGATCAGATCGATCTGCAGTTTGAGGACAATGCGGCAGTCTGTGTGGTTCTTGCATCTGACGGCTATCCCGTAGCCTACGAAAAGGGGTTTGAGATCACGGGGCTTGAGAAATTTACGGAAAAAGAGGATTATTTTTGTTTCCATGCGGGAACCAAAACGGATGAACAGGGCAGGATCGTCACAAATGGCGGACGCGTGCTTGGGATCACAGCGCTCGGAGGGGACTTGGAGACGGCGCGGGGAAAGGCGTATGAAGCGGTTGAATGGGTGGATTTTGCCAACAAATATATGAGACATGATATTGGGAAATCCATTCAGGAGAGCAAGGGAAACGCTGATTCATCGGCATTTCCCTCGAAATAAAGTGTAATGGAGTAGGGGTGGAGGCGTTTACGATGGAAAACGAAAAGGAGAATAGCAGGGAAGCTCGTTTGGATCAACTGCTTATGGGCGATTATCACAGACCGGTGCATTGTCCGGAATGCGGCGGCGTAATGGTCTTCAAAGGTGTGGGCGAATATGAGTGCGAGGACTGCGGTAAGATGGAAATGGACGATTACGGCAAGGTGCGGGCATATGTTGAGAAGCACAAGGGTGCAACCATGGTAGATGTGGAGCTCGAAACAGGCGTGAAACAAAAGGCCATCCGGAAAATGCTTCGGGAGGAACGGCTTGAGGTGACGGCGGATTCCAAGACATTCCTGCGCTGCGAGGTATGCGGGGAGGCAATCCGATCCGGAAGATTCTGCCAGAAATGTAAAGTCAATGTCAACCGCAGGATCGAGGAGCAGGCACGCTCACAGAAGAACAATGCACTGGCAGGCTTCGGATTGGATAGGCCTAAGGGAGACGAGGGCGAAAAACGTTTTGTCCGCAGCAAGTGATTTGGATATGCCGACGGCTGTCCGAAAGGCAATGGCAAGTCTGTGGGCATGCGCGCGGCTGCATGTACCGACGGACAGGAAGGTATGAAAGAGTATGGTGAAAATACGGATGAAAAGCATGAGAAAATATATCGGAAGACTTTGCGGCTGTGTGTCGCTGTCATTTTTGCTTGCGTTTGCGATAGGTACGTTGACAGCGTATGCATATGTCAATACCTATGGTATCGTAAAAGAGGGAAACGGCGCGAACATCCGCCTGCAATCCTCGACGGACAGCACGGCGATCGCCAGCGTTAAGGGCGGGGAGCGCGTGGAAATATGCGGCACGGAGGTCGGTGCGGACGGTTACACATGGTATAAAGTCTATGTAAATGGCAATACCATAGGATATATCAGAAGTGATCTGGTGACAGATACGGGAGAGAAGACCGGCTCCATTGCCGATGACGACCTTGTGGGAGGTACCGTGGGCGGACAGACAGGTGGGGGAGAGACACCGGCAGATGGTTCACAGCCGCCGGAGGCAGACGGAGAGGAACAGCCCGGAGACGAAGGCGGTATCCCCGAAGCACCGGCAGACTCGGTTCCGGTCCAGCCGACGTTTTCCTCAAACGCAACACTGAGTGGACTGAGCATCAGTCCCGGAACACTGGTTCCCGCGTTTTCACCGGAAATCACACAATATACGATCACAGTTGATGAAAAAACAACTTCGCTCACCGCATTCGGCAGACCGTCGGACGAAAACGCCATTGTCAGTGAAAATTACGGCTTTTCGAATCTGCAGCCGGGCAGCAATATGGCGGTGATCACCGTGCAGGCGGCGGACGGATCCAAACTGAGCTATCTGTTTACCGTAAACCGCGGCGAGGCATCCGAGGAAATGCATTATGCGGTGCCCTATCCGGTCGGAGGCGCATCGGGAACGGCAGCAGGGTCCGCAGCAAAGGAAAAAGGAAGTTCCCATATCGGGTGGATCATTTTTCTTTTGATCCTTGTTGTGGCAATGGCAGTCCTTCTTGTGCTGATGGGGCTGAGGATCAGAGATTACCGCAGAGATCTGTACGGCGAAAGCGAGCAGGAATTTCATTTGCGCAATATCCTTCCGAAGGGAAGCGTTTTCGACAAAGCCGGGGGACGGCGGGAGTATCGGAGCAGAAGACGCGCAAAGGGCAATGATTATGAAGAGGATGACGGGGAAGACGAAGAGGATGGAGAATATGACCCTGAGGATGAGGAAACGGAGGACAATGGCTATTCTGTCTCGGACAGCATAGAGGTCAGTCCCATCTCCACATCGTCCCTTGCGGGAGCGCCGGGGGAAGCGGACGGACAGTCTGCGGGCGAGGATTATGCCGCGGAGGATGGTTTTCTCTATGACATGAAATACACGGACGGCGAGGCGGACGATACAGAGGAAAACATGGATGAGGATGCGTTGGAGGATATTACGGAGCGGAACTCCACGATCAATGACCACAGAACGGATCAGGATGTATGGAAATCCGTGAATTTTATGACGCCCTCCGACGATCTGGAATTTGAATTTTTGGATTTGGATGATAATGAATAGGAGTGAACCGGTGCATGCAGTCAGAATTTACCGATAAAGCAACTGCGGCGCTGCACTTAGCGGCGCGGACGGCAGCATCACTCTATCAGAATTATGTCGGGACAGAACACATTCTGGTAGGGTTGATGCGGGAGCGCACAGGTGTCGCGGCGAGCGTGCTTGCCGAGAACGGTGTGGATGAAAAAAAGACGATTGAAATGATCAAGGATCTGGTCGTTCCTACGGGTTCGATGCTTTTGAGCGAAAGGGACGGATATTCGCCGAAGGCGGCGGAGGTTTTGGAGGAAAGCCACAGGCAGGCGGCGCGTTTCGGTTCAAAAAAGACCGGAACCGAGCATATTCTTCTTGCACTGTTAAAGGACGGGGACAATGTGGCGGTACGCCTCTTAAACTCGCTTGGCATCGGCATACAAAAGCTGTATGTGGATATTCTTGTGGCAATGGGTGAGGACGGCTCGCTCTATAAGGAAGATTTGGGACTCCGTAAGCGGCGGCAGAATGGAAAAAGAGAGCACCAGAGCGTGCTTGCGCAGTATAGCCGCAATCTGACGGAATTGGCGAAGGAAGGCAGACTTGATCCGGTCATCGGGCGCGATAATGAGATTCGGCGTGTCATTCAGATTCTGAGCCGCAGGACAAAAAACAATCCCTGTCTGATCGGGGAACCGGGCGTTGGTAAAACAGCGATCGCGGAAGGGCTGGCGGCGCGCATTGTCGCGGGGGATGTGCCTGATACCGTAAAGGATAAGCAGGTCATGACACTTGATTTATCGGGCATGGTTGCGGGAAGCAAGTACCGCGGAGAGTTTGAGGAGCGTGTCAAACGGATCATCAAAGAAGTAACAGAGGCGGGGAATGTGCTTCTGTTTTTGGATGAGCTTCACACGCTGATCGGCGCGGGCGGCGCGGAGGGCGCCATTGACGCTTCCAATATTCTAAAGCCGTCCTTGGCGCGCGGAGAGCTGCAGCTCATCGGAGCGACGACCATTGCGGAATACCGCAAATATATTGAGAAGGATGCGGCGCTTGAACGGCGTTTTCAGCCCGTGACGGTCGATGAGCCGAACGAGGAGGAAGCAATCGGCATCCTCATGGGGATCCGGGAAAAATATGAGGAGCATCACGGTGTTGTGATCTCCGATGAGGCGGTCGTGTCAGCGGTGAAATTGTCCGAGCGCTATATCAACGACAGAAATCTGCCCGATAAGGCCATCGATCTGATTGACGAGGCATCCGCAGCGCTTGCGCTGCGCGGCATGGAGCTGCCGGAGCAGCTCATCAGACAGGAGGAGGAGATCGCAAATTACGATGTGCTGATCGAACGATCCTTAAAGTTTGAGGCGTATGCACAGGCGGGTGAGCAGAAACGTCAGCAGGATCAGCTCGCACGCAAATATAAACGGGCGTTGGAACGCTATAAAAAGAAACAATTGGAGACAGGGCTTGTTGTAAAGGAAAACGACATTGCGCAGGCAGTGGCGATGTGGACCAAGATTCCGGTCAGCAAGCTGACGGAAAAAGAGAGCAGCCGGCTTCTGAAAATGGAATCGATCCTGCATAAGCGGGTGATCGGGCAGGAGGAGGCCGTGAACGCGGTTTCCCGCGCGATCCGGCGGGGACGTGTGGGGCTGCAGGATCCGAACCGTCCGATTGCGTCGTTTTTATTTTTGGGACCGACCGGCGTCGGTAAGACGGAGCTGTCGAAAGCACTCGCCGAGGCGATGTTCGGGACGGAGAGCGCTTTGATCCGCGTTGATATGAGCGAGTATATGGAATCGCATTCCGTTTCCAAAATGATCGGTTCGCCGCCGGGATATGTCGGTTTTGACGAGGGCGGGCAGTTGAGCGACAAGGTTCGCCGTAACCCGTACTCCGTGATTTTATTTGACGAGATTGAAAAAGCGCATCCCGATGTGTTCAATATCCTACTGCAGGTGTTGGATGACGGACATATCACAGACTCCAAGGGGCGCAAGGTCAATTTCAAGAATACGATCATCATTATGACATCCAATGCGGGCGCAAAGCGTATTGTGGAGCCCAAAAATTTAGGCTTTGCGGCGCAGACAACACAAAAGCAGAGTTATGAGCAGATGAAGAGCGGCGTGATGGAGGAGGTAAAAAAACTTTTTAAGCCGGAGTTTATCAACCGGATCGATGAGATCATGGTGTTTGAGGCGCTGACAAAAAAGGATATGGCGCAGATCGTGACGCTGCTCACCAAAAATCTTTGCAGCCGCTGTGCAGCGCAGCTCAGTATCGACTTAACGATCACATCCGCCGTGAAAGAGGAGCTGGTAAAGAAGCATACGGACTTAAAAATGGGCGCAAGACCGTTGAAGCGCGCCATTCAGAGTCAGATAGAAGACGCGTTATCCGAGGAGATCCTTGCGGGGAGAGTCAAGCCGGGCGATAAGGTTTCGACTGCGCTAAAGGATAAGAAGATCGCGTTTGTGGTAAAAGCGTGAAAAGAATGATAATGTACTTTTAATAAGATAAATGAATAGGAGGACAAAAGAATGGCAGTAGTGGAGCAGTTACTTCGTCCGGAGGCTGACGGAACGATCAGCTTCGGCAATCACACGCTTGGGACAAAGGCAAAGCTGGAGGATTTTCCGCATGGGGGAGACCTGTATAAGGTAAAAACGTATCAGACCATGACAAAGCTGGAGAAGAACGGCATGTTTGTGTATGAGTCCGTTCCCGGTACGAGCGTATTGAACTTTGCGGAAAATGAGGGTGGTGTGAGCTTTCTCGTGGAGGGAAACGAGGATGCGCAGATTACGGTCGGATTGGCGGATGACACGGAATATGAAGTAACGATCGGCGAAGAGAATGTCGGAAAGATGAAAACAAACCTTGGCGGAAAGCTGATGTTGAGCGTAGAGCTTGCAGGCGCCGGAGAAGTTGCGGTAAAGATCAGCAGATCATAAAAAGCGCGTATATGGAGAATCGAACGTGCCATGTGGACTTCCATATGGCACGTTTCCTGTGTTTGACTGTAGAGAAAAGAAAAAGGGAGAAAATGAATGGCGAAGGGAAAGGCGGCCAGTGTGTTTTTTTGCCAGAGCTGCGGCTATGAATCGGCAAAGTGGATGGGACAGTGCCCGGGGTGTCGGGAGTGGAATACGTTTGTGGAAGAGCGCGTCGTAACGGGTCAGTCGGGAAGAGGCGAAAGGAAAGGCGGCATGAAAGCAGCGGCAGCGTCGCGCCCGATGGCGCTTAAGGAGATTTCCATGCAGCAGAGCGAGCGTGTGCTCACGCAGATCGGAGAACTGGACAGAGTGCTCGGCGGTGGGATCGTATCGGGTTCCCTTGTGCTGGTGGGAGGCGACCCCGGCATCGGGAAATCCACACTGCTCCTGCAGGCGTGCAGGGAGCTTGCCGCGCAGTCCTTACGTGTTCTTTATATATCGGGGGAGGAATCCCTGCAGCAGATCAAGCTGCGTGCGATGCGGATCGGTGAATTTTCCGATGGCTTACAGCTTCTGTGCGAGACTGATCTTAGTGTGATCGAGCAGGCAATCCGTGAGGCAAAGCCGCAGATCGTCGTCATTGACTCCATTCAAACGATGTACAGCGAGCAGGTTTCCTCTGCGCCGGGCAGCGTTTCGCAGGTGCGCGAATCGACCAATGTGTTTTTGCAGCTCGCAAAGGGGCTTGGAATTTCTATTTTTATCGTCGGTCATGTGACGAAGGAAGGAACGGTTGCGGGACCGCGCGTGTTGGAGCATATGGTGGATACCGTGCTTTATTTTGAGGGGGACAGGCATGCGTCGTACCGCATTTTGCGCGGGGTAAAAAACCGTTTCGGTTCCACGGATGAGATCGGTGTGTTTGAAATGCGCAGGGAAGGGCTTGCCGAGGTCAAAAATCCTTCCGAGTATATGCTGAGCGGGAAGCCGGAAGGCGCGAGCGGCTCTGTGGTCGCCTGCTCTCTGGAGGGGACAAGGACCATTCTTTTGGAGGTACAGGCGCTGGTGTGTCAAAGCAGCTTCGGCATTCCGCGCAGGCAGGCAAACGGCACGGACTTAAACCGTGTGAATCTGTTGATGGCGGTATTGGAAAAGCGGGTGGGCGTGCAATTATCGGGATGTGATGCGTATGTCAATTTAGCGGGGGGCATGCGGATCACGGAACCGGCAATGGACTTAGGGATTGTCATGGCAGTGGCATCCAGTCATAAGAATCGTCCCGTTGCGGAGAAAACAGTGGTGTTCGGAGAGGTGGGCTTAAGCGGCGAGGTGCGCGCGGTCAGCATGGCAAAGCAGCGTGTGGCGGAAGCAGCGAAGCTCGGTTTTACGACCTGTATCCTTCCGGAGGCGAATAAAGAGGCGCTTGGCAGCGAACTGCCTAAGGGAATCAAGGTGATCGGGGTAAAGTCGGTGGCCGATGCGATTGCGGTGATCTGACTAAAAGCAGGGAAAGGAGCGGCATATGAATCTGGGAAATATGGCAAAAATGATGGGAGCATGGAACACATTTCAAAAAAATCATCCGAAGTTTCCGGCATTTTGTAAGGCGGTGGCAAAAAAAGGACTTCGGGAGGACAGCGTGATCGAGGTGATCGTGACGACGCCGGACGGGGAACGGCTTGAGACAAGCATCAAGGTGCAGGAAAGTGATATCGAGCTGATCAAAGGGCTTGGCGGGATGATGTAATGAAAAAAGTAAAAAGAGAAGATCGCGCGGTCATTCACCGGACGGTTGAATGCCGGCTTGTTCAGAGTTTGCAGAGTTTGCGGCGGTGAAAATAAGTACTTGTCAGCAGGTATTCTTTTGTGCTATAATACAACTCGGTAGTCACCTGCCAACTTCATAGGGGAATCATACAGCGGCAGTATTGCGGTCTCCAAAACCGTTCACGGGGGTTCGAATCCCTCTTCCCCTGTTTCGGAACCCGGTAAGGTCAAAGGGTTCATTTATTATCTATATATCACACTATGTCAATAGAAGGCATGCGGCAAGGCAATGATTCTGTTGATAATCTTATGCTCAGAACGTCATCGGGCGCAGTTTCTCAAAAACAATCCAACAATCAAAGGAGGCAATTTATGGCATTAACGAAGGAAGATTTATTAGCAATATCCGAAATAATGGATACGAAACTAAAAACGGAGCTGCAGCCGTTGACAAACGATATGCAGATATTAAAGAGCGATGTGCATGAACTAAAGGGAGATGTGGAAGTCTTAAAGAACGATGTGCATGAACTAAAGGGAGATGTGGAAGTCTTAAAGAGCGATGTGCATGAACTAAAGGGAGATGTGGAAGTCTTAAAGAGCGATATGCATGAACTAAAGGGAGATGTGGAAGTCTTAAAGAGCGATGTGCATGAACTAAAGGGAGATGTGGAAGTCTTAAAGAACGAAGTGCAGGAACTAAAGGGAGATGTGGAAGTCTTAAAGAGCGATATGCAGGTTCTACAGGATAACGTGCAGGTCTTACAGGATGATATGCAGGGTGTGAAGGATAAACTTCACCTGATGAAGCTGTATCAGGAGAATGTGATTACGCCGCGCCTTGACACGATTGAATCGTGTTATACCGGTACCTATCATCGATATCAGAATGATGCTGAAAAAATGGAGAATGCGTTTGATGATATTGATCTGCTGAAAAAAGTGGTGACGGAACACAGCGAAAAGCTTCAAAAGTTAGCATAGACATATATCATGACATGCAAAAGGTGTACGGTCTGTTGGAGGATGGAGCCTGCATTTTTTATCATCGTGATGAACAAAAGCAATTAGAAAGGATAATCGCTATGCAGGCTCGTGTTATCGTAAAAGCTGTCATTTTGAATCATAATATGAAAAAAGCGTTGCTGATCCGACGCAGACCGGATGATTTTGAGGGATGGGAAGGGGCAGGCGGTGCCCTGAAAGAGGGAGAGACGCTAGAGGAAGCGATCATCAGAGAGGTGTCGGAGGAAACGGGACTTCAGGTCGTTCCGGAACGGGTTTTATATGCCTCATTGGACGAAATCTGCGGGAAGAAGATGGTCTTTATCGTTTATCTGTGCTCCACAACGGAAGAAACCATCGTGTTAAGCGGGGAGCATACCGATTATCGCTGGGTGGACAAAGCGGAATGTGAGGCGATGCTCCAGGGCGGTATCGCAAAGGATTTTAAGAAGCATGGAGTCTATGATCTGGAATGGTAGTTTTTACTTTTCATTTTTATATAAATATGATAAAATAAACTCGAAAATTCAGCCGCTGCGCGTCTGCCGCGCTTCGCGCTTAAAAATCTGCTTCGCAGATTTGATTTTCTCGTTATCATGTCAGGTGAAATCAAATGCTCACTACGTTCGCGCTTGATTTCCTGCTGACATGATAAAATGAGCAGTAGTGAGAAACGGAAAGGAGCACGAAATTCGTATGAAATATTCGTTTGAGGCGTCGATCGATAAGACGGAGCAGGGTGGACGGATGAAGATTCCGTTTAATGTCTGGGAAATCTGTAAAAAAGAGGGAGATGTTCCCGTGAAGGTACGGGTTGCCGACACCGTGTTCGTATGCAATTTAGAGCCGGAAGGAAACGGTTATTACAATATCCCGATTCAGGAAAATATCATGAGTCAGTTCGAGACGGGAAAAGAATATCCCGTGACGTTCCGCGTGACGAAATCAAGCGTGGAGGCAAGTCCGTATAGTACCTCAAATCCGATTCGCAAGATTGACAGCATGGATGTTATCATCCAGCCGCACGATGGTCTTTGCGGACAGTCCTGCGTAGCGATGCTTGCGGGGATTACGCTTGACGAGGCAATCAACACGATGCACTGCGGCGAGTGGCAGGCAACGATGGATAAGCTCGTCAGCGCGCTCAATTATTACGGTATAGATCATTCGGAGGAAATCATTTATACGAACGGAAAAGAGGATGTGACGCTTCCGGAATGTTGTATTATCATGGAGAAAATGGGGCGCTACAGCCATTATCTTGTGTATTATCGAGGAAAAGGCTATGATTCCAACCTTGGTGTGCTTGCGCATTATGACGTAACGAAGATCAAGGGATATATGGAGATTTATATATAAAAAGCAGGAACCGACGAGAATATTTCTCACGTTCGAAAGATTTTGCGTTTAACGAGAGGAAATTGTTTAAGTGAAAAGACTTTTGCGTCAGCGAAAGTCTTTTTTAACGATATATCAAAAGAAAATGGTTATGGTGGTGAACGATCATGAAAGATTTGACACAGGGAAAGCCGCTGAAATTGATCATGCAGTTTGCGATTCCCATTATGCTTGGAAATATTTTTCAGCTTTTTTACTCCCTGGCGGATACGCGGATCGTGGGGAGCTATTTAGGGGAGTCGGCGCTTGCGTCCGTCGGTGTGACAAGCTCCTTAAACAGCATGATCATCGGTTTTCTGATCGGAGTGACGAACGGGTTTGCCATCATAACGGCACGCGGGTTTGGTGCAAAGGATGAAGCGCATGTGCACAGGGCGGTTGCGGGCACCTTTGTGCTCGGGATTGCGACCTCTGTCGTGCTGACCGTTGTCAGTGTGCTCTTTTTACCTGCGATCTTAAGGATTTTGAATACGGGGGAGGAACTCATGCCGCTCGCAGTGCGTTATTTTCGGATCATTCTGCTCGGCATGACGGCATCGATGCTTTATAATGTCTGTGCGGGACTGCTGCGTGCGATCGGTGATACGGTAGCGCCGCTCGTATTCTTGATGATTTCTGCGTTACTAAATGTCGGACTGGACATTTTGTTCGTCCGCGAATTTGCATTCGGCGTGGAAGGTGCGGCGGCTGCAACAGTGCTCTCGCAGGTCATTGCATTCGTGGCAAGCTTCTGCTATCTGTGGAGACGGTACCCCATTCTGCGCGTGCATAAGGCGGAATGCCGCCTTCGTGCAGATACGGTGAAAGAGCTTTATGCGACAGGGCTTTCCGTCGGCTTTATGGGCTGCTTTGTCAGCATCGGTTCGGTTGCGCTTCAGGGAGCGATCAACAGCTTTGGGGAGCACACAATCGTGGCGCATACGGCGGCGCGAAAGATCACCGAGTTGTTCATGCTGCCGTTTACGGTATTTGGTACGACGATGGCGACGTACAGCGGGCAGAATATGGGCGCGGGCAGACCGGATCGGATTAAAAAAGGACTGATGCAGTCAATTTTGGTTGTGTGGTGCTGGTGCCTTTTCATGCTCCTCGCGGCATATACGGCGGGAGAGTGGCTGGTGAGCGCGGTGACAGCGACTGAAGAGGAGGATATCATTGAGACGGCAGCACTTTATCTGCGCATTAATACGCCATTCTATGCGGTTCCTACAGTCATCTGCCTTGCGCGGAATGCCATGCAGGGGATGGGGGACAGCATAACGCCGCTGATTTCCAGTGCGGTCGAGCTGGTCGGAAAAGTGTTGGTGGCGGTCGTATTTTCCGGCTATTTTGGGTACATGGCGGTGATATGGTCCGAACCGGTGATATGGATTTTGATGGTGATCCCGTTGCTTGTGAAGCTGTTCGGGAATCCGCTGCTGCGTGAAAAACGCTTGCCGTGAGAGCGCACAGGTGGAAAGAGCCATCGCGAAAAAATCAGAATGCGGATAGAAAAGGGCGGGAAGTGGCATGACTGAGGATGAGGTTTGGGAAAAGCGGTTTCGGGAGCTGGCAAAAAAATCATATGACAGCGGATGCTATACGTTTACGCCGTTTTTAAGCCCGGATAAGCTGGCATTATTTTATCGGATGGAGAAAGAGCTTTCCTATGCGGGGTACTGTCTGTCGGGCGGCGTGGAGGGCGCGGAGCGGCAGGTGCTGCGTTTTGGAGATGCTAAGATGTTCGGCTATGAGGCGGATTTCCCGATCGTGTGTCTGCTGGCGGAGCCGTGTGCGCCTAAATTTGCTGAAGAACTGACTCACCGGGATTTTCTCGGCGCGCTCATGAATCTCGGGATTGAGCGGGAGTTGATCGGGGATATGGTCGTCAGGGAAAAGACTTGTTGTATTTTGTGTCTTGACCGGATTGCCGGATATATTGCGGAAAATCTTACGCGGGTGAGGCATACGGATATTCGGCTGACCGTGCTTGAGGAAGCGCCGGAGACGGCAAAGCCGCTTTATCAGGAGGAACAGGTCATCGTGTCGTCCGAGCGCATTGATGCGCTGATCGCAAAGCTTTATCATTTATCGCGGAGTGAGAGCACACAGCTTTTTCGGGCAAAAAAAATATTTGTGGGCGGCAGACAGTGCGAGAATGCCGGGTATCTTTGTAAGGACGGGGATATTGTTTCGGTTAGGGGGTACGGAAAGTTCCTTGTTTGCGGGGATTTCGGCATAACGGGGAAGGGGCGCTTGCGCGTTACACTCAAAATCTATCGATAAAATAACTTGAAATTGAGGTTCAAAAGAATTATAGTATTTATGACAGGTATTGTGGTGAGTATTGGCAGAGGCAGGAAAAGAATTTATGAAACCGACAATCTATACGGGCTTGAAGGTACACAATGAAATAGCGTTGTGCGCGGTGATCGACTTAGAGATTAAAAAGCGCATTGAGAAGGAATTTTTGAACAACC
Source organism: Lachnospiraceae bacterium (assembly GCA_014804755.1). GTDB lineage: Bacteria > Bacillota > Clostridia > Lachnospirales > Lachnospiraceae > DLAJ01. The sequence continues at coordinate 135,529 of JAAUZE010000003.1, forward strand.
GCATTTCCTATTGCGAGAAATGGGAAAATCCCGGTTTTTTCCGTAAAATATTCGGAGGCAGACCGGAGTGTACGATCTGCATTAATGAGATGCAGCGGGAGAAAGCGGAGGAAGTACTGCGCTCGATGCAGGTTGAGGATCAGGTCGAATTGATCTGTAAGCCGGTTGATAAGACCTATTTTTAACAGTGGTGATAGGAACGGACAAAAAGAAGGCACATCCGAAGGATGTGCTTTTTTGAACAATAGGAAAGTTTTCATGGTTTTTTGGAAAAAAATGCATTGGATTGGACGGACAGCGCCTATGTGGCAACGGGACAGGACGGAGAGCCTGTCGGATTTTTCTGCTATTCGGTCAATAGTAAAGATAATGAGGGATTTCTCAAATTTGTGGTCGTTGATGATCAAAAACGAGGAATGGGATGCGGAAAAGAGATGCTCCATCTGGCTTTGCGATATGCGTTTTGCATAACAGGCGTAGAGCGCGTTCTACTCAACGTATTTGAGGAAAACAGCGCGGCAAAGCATTGTTATGAAAAGGTCGGTTTTACGCAGGAAAGCAAGGCGGAACATGTATTTTCGTATCGGGACGTACTTTGGAGCAGATGTCATATGACCGTGACAAAGCGGACGTGGCTGGAGAGGAGCGTTGGCGACAGAAACTGCATGGTATGATCCATGGTTTTATTCCCGCGAGCAATGAGCCAAGTGCCGTGCTTGCACGAGTATATGACTCTGACGAAAGAACGCAGGCAGGAGCCGGGGACGACGGAGTTTATCGTGAAAATGAGGAGGGAAGGACAGCTATGAAGCTGATCATTACAGATATCGAAGATTTTCGGATTCCCGTAGAGGGAACGTATGAGATCATAAAACCGCAGGGGGAAATTCATCCCTGCATCGGATGCTTCGGATGCTGGGTCAAAACGCCGGGGAAATGCGTGATTCGCGACGGTTATGAAAATACAGGGATTCAGATGAGCAGATGTACGGAGCTGATTTTCGTCAGCCGATGCTGCTACGGCAGTTTCAGCCCCTTTGTGAAAACTGTGCAGGATCGCGCCATTTCCTATCTTCATCCGGATTTTGTGCTTCGAAAGGGTGAGATGCATCATAAGCGCAGGTATCAAAATAGGATCGCGCTGTCCGCCTATTTTTACGGGGAGGATATCACCGATACGGAGAAAGAGACGGCGCAAAAGCTCATGGAGGCAAATGCGGATAACTATGACGGGACGGTAAAGCAGATTTCTTTTTACACGGATGCGAGGGAACTGGAGGATATGACGTTATGAAAATCGCATTGATCAACGGAAGCCCTAAAATGCAGCGGAGTGCCAGTGCCACTCTGTTGGAAGAATTGCAGCTTTCTATTTCCGAAACAGCGGAGGTCACGGAGACTGCGCTGCATACTTCCGATATTTCGGAAGATGTTTGGGAAAAATTGAAAAGCGCAGATGTGTGGGTATTTTCTTACCCGCTCTATGTGGATGGGATTCCGGGGCATTTACTTTCCTGCCTGATGCAGTTGGAAAAAGAAAAATGGCAGGAGAAGGAAATTCGCGTTTACGGTATCGTCAATTGCGGATTTTATGAAGGGATTCAGGCAGAGTTCGCACTGACCTTGCTGAAGAACTGGTGCGAAAAGTGCGGCTTTCTTTATGCCGGAGGTATCGGTGTGGGCGGCGGGGGAGGTCTCGCCCAGATGCCGAAGGTACAGGGCGGACACGGACCGAGAGCACCGATCGAAAAAGCACTTCAAGCCATGGCGGTCAGTATACTTCAACAGAAAACCCAGGAAAACCGGTATGTTTCGGTCGCTTTTCCTCGTTTTCTGTATCGAATGGCGGCGCAGACGGGATGGCGCCGGTGGATTAAGGCAAACGGCGGTAAAGCGAAGGATTTAGGAAAGAAGCCGGAATGATCATTTGTCCCCTTCCGCGTGCTGCTGTTCCAGCATTTTCAGCCTGTCGTTGATTTTTTTTGCATCATTTATTTGAAAAAGATAAAAGAATAGCCAGATAACCGCAAAAATGCCGCAGGAAAGCAGGAATTGGAGCATGGTGCGGATCAGGTGGTTCGGATGGAACGAAAACCAGCCCAAATAGATTGCAACAGGATAGAAAATGCTCATTCCGACCGTAAAATGAATGGCGACCTTAGCGCCGAAAGGAATGCGGCGGCTTACATAGACGATGGGCGTGGTTCCGAAACCGATTCCAACGAGAATGCAGCCGACCGCGTGTTTCACAAAATCATTCAGAATGGTTGACAGAATGGCTTCCGCACCGAATACATGGCAGCATAGGCAGTAGCACACAAAAAAGGTGCATCCCCAGGAAATCCCCCAAAACAGGAATTTTACGATCAATCTAATCTGTTGTTTCATCTCAATCCCAGCCTTTCTTTAAACGATTTACGAAAACTTCTGGAAATGTAATCTTTGAGTCCGGTTTTCGTGACTAACTCCATGGTTCCGTTCAGCCCGGCCTTTACATGACTGATCCGACGAAGGTTAACGATCGCAGATTTGGATATTCGGGCAAAATAAGGATCGAGCGTCTGTTCCAGTTCATATAGCGGTCTTCCTAAAACATATCTGTTTTTCTGATCGTCATAGCAGGCAATCTCCCGGCCTTCTGTGCGCACCAGTTCGAGATTTTCCGGTTCAAGAAAATATGTTTTTCCGTCTTTCACTGCAATTAACGCCGCCGAAGCAGCGTTCTCCCGTTCTAAAAGAGAGATAACTTCCGCGATCAGGGGCGTCATTTGATCAATGTGCAGAACCGCATGGGGTTTATCGCAAGTCGGATCGATATGGCACTCTACTCTCATGAATGCCCTCCTTTTGGTAATGAATATTTGTTTTTCCTTTGCGCCAATTATATCATAATTCGTGCGATTAGCGTGTGCATTTGAAACAGGAAATACGACCTCTTACACAGGGGAGGAGCCCGCTCCCGCAAAGCGGCTTTACTTCGATTCGGCGTATGATAAGATGAAGCCATCATAAGACGTGGAGGGATGAAGATGGTGGAAGCAATCATACAGGTGGAGAGCCTGAACCTGACGTATCGGAGCATCCAAGCGGTGCAGGATGTTTCTTTTTCCGTAAAGCCGGGGGAGATTTTGGCGGTGATCGGACCGAACGGTTCCGGAAAAACGTCAACCATAGAGTGTGTGGAGGGACTGCGAAAGCCGGACAGCGGAACGATCCGGGTGTTCGGAAAAGACCCGAGGATGCATCGAAACGAAGTATACCGGAGCATGGGCGTGCAATTACAGGAAACAGAGTATCCCTCAAAAATCAGGGTGGGAGAATTGTGCAGACTGTTCGCGTGTTTTTATGACAGACCTGCCGACTGGAACGCGCTATTATCGCAGATGGATCTGGAAGAAAAAAGAAACCGGCGTGTCTCAAAGCTTTCCGGCGGTGAAAAGCAGCGGTTATCCGTTCTGCTTTCTCTCATGGGACGTCCGAAATTGATTGTTCTGGACGAATTAACCACGGGGCTTGACCCGGAGATGCGCCAGCAAATGTGGCTCAGCTTTGAAAACATCAGAAACAGTGGCGTTGCCATGGTTTTGGTCTCTCATTATTTGGATGAGGTCGAGACGCTTGCCGATCGCATTCTTTATCTGGAAAAAGGAAAACAACAATTTTTTGGGACGAAGCAGGGATTTCGCGAATATGCGAAAAGCCGGATTCCCGAAAACGAGTGGAACGATTCTTTTTCTCTGGAAAAACTGTATTTGCTGCTGACACCAAAACATAAGGGAATCTCGATGGAGGGGGTATTATGAAGCGGTTTGCGATAATTTGTAAGATGGAAACGATCCTTTTTTTGCGGGATTTTTTCAGTATTTTTTTTACACTGGGATTCCCTGTATCGATGCTTTTGATGTTTGGAAGTATTTACGGAAATGAACCGATGTACCCCGGTGCAGGCATGGGGGCGATGGAGGCTTGCGTTCCGGCGTATGCCGTCATAGTCATGGGCGTTACGGGCTTGATGGCGTTTCCGCTGACATTAGCAGGGTATAAAGAGAAAAAAATTTATAAACGGTTTGACGCGACTCCTGCCGGGAAAGGGCAGATCATACTGGCGCAGGTGCTGGTAAACGTAGCCATGACGTTTGCGGGGATTGTGCTTCTGCTGCTCTTGGGGAAAATCCTGTATCATACACGAATACAGGGCAGCGCCGTTTCGGTTTGTATGAGTCTGGTGATCTGTATTTCTACGATGTTTTCCATGGGATTTTTGTTTACCGCCATCGGGCGGGATGCCAAAATCACAAATCTGCTGTGTTATCTGTTTTATTTTGTCATGCTCTTTTTGTCCGGCGCAACCATTCCTGACATGCTGTTTCCGGAATCGGTGAAACGTGTCTCCCGATTTTTGCCGATGACGCATGCGGTTGATCTGATGCAGGGAGTTTTCGCGGGGGAAGCTCTTAGCCTCCATGGGACGGAACTGCTTGTTCTCGGTGGGGTGACGATTCTGTTTACGGTGATGGGGGCAGTATTGTACCGAAAGAAGGACTGGGCGTAGGTTCTGCGATGCATTTTTCACTTCCGGCAAGCGGAGCAGATAATGGAGTGGAATAAGGAAAAAGGAAGTGAAAGCAGAGTGGAATGGAATTGTTTGTGTATTTGTGGTAAGATAGAGGTGTTGAACAGCTTACAGACAAACCGGGATTCGAGAGGGTGAGATACATGAAGAAAGTATTCGTTATCATTGTTGTAACTGTGGCGCTTTTTTGTTTGTCTGTTTTGATCGCTGCACCAATTGTAAATGATCATGTGGCGAAGAAAACGGCAAAGGAGCTTGCAGATCTGCCGCTTCCGGCTGACACGGAATGGATAGAGTCTGTCTATAAGGCAGGAAAATTAGTTGGTAACGGTAACGGAATGCAATATTTCGGAGCAATTCTGATCAAAAGCGAGCTTTCTTTAGAAGAATTACAAGAATATTATTCAGAATTTGCAGAAAGTGAATGGGAATGTATCGTCGAAAACCAGATAGATACAGAGATAAGGATCGGAGCACATCCAAGATTGACCTTTCAGTCAGACATAGAAGGAGATCATTATTATATTGTTTATTCCTGGGGAGAGAATCACACGATTTTTCATGAATTAGATATAAGAGGGCATTAACGTTTTCGGAAAAGCGGAAACTGACAGGGAGAATGACGGAAATGGCGGATTTTGATGACAGGAATAAAACGCTGCATGTGATCGCAACTATTCAGACGGAGTTTGTTGAAAAATTTGGTGTGCCCCGTCAGAGCGGACTCGTGGAAGGGCTGCGCGGAGAGATCATATTTGAACCGGAGTATCGGAATGCAGAGGCGCTTAAGGGCATCGAAGAATATTCACATCTGTGGCTTCTGTGGGGGTTCTCACACAATCAGAGAGAGGGATTTGTGCCGACGGTGCATCCGCCGAGACTGGGCGGAAAAGTAAAAAAGGGCGTGTTTGCGACGCGCGCGCCTTTTCGACCGAATGCGATCGGGCTTTCCTGTGTTCGTTTAGAAAAAGTGATATGGGAAAGCGCTCAAGGTGCAAAGCTGATCGTCGGCGGCGCCGATCTCGTGAGCGGCACGCCGATTTACGATATCAAGCCGTATCTTCCCTATACCGATGCACATCCCGAAGCGTCAGGCGGCTTTGGTCAGGCACATTTTGCCTATGAGACGGAAGTGGAGTTTCCGCAAGACCTGCTGGTAAAGCTGCCGGAAGAGAAACGTGAGACCGCAATCAAGCTGCTGCGCCAGGACCCGCGCGCGGCGTATCAAAAACAGCAGGGCGCGGTATACGGCATGGCTTTTGCGGGCTATGATATCCGCTTTACGGAAAAAGAGGGAAAGCTCTGCGTCTGTGACGTTGTGGATGCCGCAGGGGGTGCAGAGAAAGTAAAGTAGGCAGGGATTATATGTGATCAGCTGCGCAGCAGCGCAAGCAGACGGTCATATTGTGTATACATGCGCTGTACCCCGTTTTCTAAGATATAGTAATGCCGGATATAAGGAACAAGCAAAACCAGAAGTGCCGCAAAGAGCACAAATAATCTGGCGTTCATAGAAAAAAACAGCGCAAAAAATGCGGCGAAGGCGAGTATGGCAAACAGGCAGGTCACGATCAGGTGAATGAGCCGCTCATGCTGAAAAAACTGTATCTGTGTCAGATGCTCGCGGAGCATATCATCCGTATTCTGCACATCTGATTTTTGCCCTGAACGCGTGCCTTCCAGCGAGGCAAGAAGTGCATCCATGTCTGCAAGATAATTCTTTAATCTTTTTTCCATTGTAAGGTCCTCCCCAAAAGTAATTGTGTATTCGCCGTACGCCGAATGAGCCGGCGTATTTTTCTCATTATCTTTTTAGAAAAAGAAACGTCGATGAACGCGTTTACCGCTCATTGCACACCTGAAAAATATAAAATTTCAGATAATACGATTCATCCGCCGCCCAAAGGATCGGGTGATCGCATGCCTGCGTGCGGAATTCGACCTGACGTAAACGCTTATGCGCGCCGTGCGCCGCCTCGCGGATTGTTTTTGCAAATAACTCAGGCTCCATAAAATGAGAGCACGAACAGGTCGCGAGAAAACCATGGTCGTTTAACAGACGCATGCCGCGCAGATTGATCTCCCGATACCCTTTTACCGCATTCCTGACGGAGCTGCGTGATTTCGTAAACGCGGGGGGATCCAGAATAACGACATCATAGCGTTCCCCCTCTGCCTCTAATTTCGGGAGCAGCTCAAACACATCCGCGCACTGGAAATGAACGCGGTCCTCCAGCCCGTTTAAGCGGGCGTTTTCTTCCGCCTGCAAAATGCCCGTCATGGAAGCGTCCACGCCGAGCACGGAGGATGCGCCTGCCATCCCGGCGTTTAAAGCAAAGGAGCCGGTGTGCGTGAAACAGTCGAGCACCCGCTTGCCCGGACAGAGCGGGCGGATGGCGCTGCGGTTGTGCTTCTGATCGAGAAAGAACCCGGTCTTCTGCCCATCCTTGACATCCACGAGATACTTCACGCCGTTTTCTTCAATCTGTACCTTTGTATCAAACGGTGCGCCGATAAAATCCTTTACGCGCGGCATGCCCTCTAACTCGCGCACCTTCGCGTCGCTGCGCTCATAGATGCCGCGGATGGAGATGCCGTCTTCTTTCAGGACGTTCACAAGAATGTCGAGAAGTTCGCTTTTCATGCGGTCGATGCCGAGCGTCAGCGCTTCGACAACGAGCACGTCGGAAAATTTATCAATGACAATGCCGGGAAGAAAATCCGCCTCGCCGAACACGACGCGGCAGCAGGAGGTGTCGATCGTCTGCTTTCGGTATTCCCACGCGTCGCGGATTCTTTTTTCTAAAAAAGCATGATCGATGCGATGCTCTTTTTGGCGTGCCATCAGGCGCACGGTGATCTTGGAGCGGGTATTGATATAGCCGTAGCCCATAAAAAATCCGTCAAAATCTTCCACACAGATCAGGTCGCCGTTCTCAAAATCGCCGCGCACGGCGGCAATCTCATTATCATAAATCCACATGCCGCCCGCCTTGACCGTGCGGCCCGCACCTTTTTTCAATATCGCGGTTGCGTTTGTCATGATACATCCTCCAAATTTTTCCTGTCAGGAAATCTCTCAGCGCCGAAAGGCTGCAAAGCTTAGTTTACATCCTTTGCCCGCCTTGCTTTGCATCTTATATTTTCAGTATACGACAGCGCGCTAAAAAAAACAATCTTATTGAAAACAAGGGGTTCTTAGTCTATAATAGAGATGATAAACATAGGATACAGCTATGATAAAACAGGGAGGAAAAAACATGTTAAAAACAAAATTAGGAATTTCTATCGCTCTGGTAGGGGCAGCAATGTACTTTTTGGGAGCGATCAGCTTTACTCCGGCAGTACTGCTTGCGGGGTATGTACTGATCGTGGAGCAGAATGAGTGGTTAAAGAGACAGGCGGCAAAAATGATCGGTGTTGTCGTGGTCTTTGGCTTGTTGAGCATAGCGGTCGGCTGGATTGATGATGTGGTATACATGCTCGGTATCATTGTCCGCTGGTTTTCCAAGGATACATATTTATCAGTTCCTGCGAATCTAACAACGCTCTGCCAGTACATCATTACTCTTGCAAAAGAAGTATTCCTGCTCATGATGGGCTTTATGGCGCTTGGCATGAAGAACGTGAAGCTTGGCGTTGTAGATAAGCAGCTTGACAAGTTTATGGGCAATAACCAGCAGATGTAAGTATGAAAAGAGCAGGGCTTTTACCCTGAGAATGGAGAGAAAATATGGCTTTCTTTGAACAGTTAGGAAAAAAGATCAATGATGCAAGTGACAGTTTGAAGCAGAAAACGCAGACCTTTACCGAAGTGAATAGCTTGGAGAAGCAGGTCAATGCGAATCAGTCCGTTGTACAGAATATGTATACGGAAATCGGACGCGCGTATTACGAGGCACATAAGGGAGATGCGGAGAACGCTTATGCGGATCAATGTCGCGTGATTACGGATGCGTTGAATCAGATCGCGCAGCTTCAGGATCAGATCCGGATGAAAAAAGGAATTCAGCTTTGCCCGAACTGCGGCGCACAGCTTGCGCCGGGGAGCATGTTCTGTGCAGGATGCGGCGCACAGGTTGCACAGCCGGCACCTCAGCCGACAAACGGTATGATGCAGCAGCCGGGTAATGCCGTGCCTCAGACACCGGTGCAGCCGACGGGTAACGCGGGGGTGCAGACCCCGGTACAGCCGGCGGATAATGCCGCACCACAGGCGCCGGAACAGCCTGCGGATAATCCTGCGCCACAGATGCAGAATACAAGATTTTGCGGTCAATGTGGTTCTCAGATTCCGGCGGACAGCGCGTTCTGTCCTGTCTGTGGGCAGAGAATTTGACGGCGATAAGGAGGAAGACGAATGCTTTGTAAGAATTGTGGAGCGCAGATTGCAGATAACAGCGTATTCTGTACTAACTGCGGTTTCAGGGTACAGCCTGTGAGTGAAGCGATGCAGCAAAATGCAGCGGTAACGGCGGAGCAGATGCCGATACAGACAGAGCAGGCAGTACAGGAAAGCATGACGGCAGAGAGTACGGCGCAGGCGGAAGCCGTGCAGGAAAGCGCGGCGGCAGAGAATGCGGTGCAGGCGGAGCCGATACAGGAAAGCGCGGCAGCAGAGAATACAACGCAGGCGGAAGCCGTGCAGGAAAGCGCGACAGCAGAAAATACAGTGCAGGCGGAGTCGATACAGGAAAGCGCAGAAGCAGAAAACGGGACACAGGCAGAAAATGCAGCGCAGGAAGGCGCGGTGGATGAGCAGGCTCAACCGAGCGGGGAACTGAACGGACAGGCACAGGCGGACGGGCTGCCGGGTGAACAGCCACAGATGAATGGCGTGCCGAACGGGCAGATGCCGAACGGACAGCCGCAGATGAATGGCGTGCCGAACGGGCAGATGCCGTATGGACAGCCGCAGATGAACGGTGTGCCAAACGGGCAGATGCCGTATGGGCAGCCACAGGCTGGCAGTATGCCGAACGGACAGATGCCGTATGGACAGCCGCAGATGAACGGTGTGCCAAACGGGCAGATGCCGTATGGGCAGCCACAGGCTGGCAGTATGCCGAACGGGCAGATGCCGTATGGACAGCCACAGGCTGGCAGTATGCCGAACGGACAGATGCCATATGGACGGCCGCAGGCGGGCAGTATACCGAACGGCATGCCGTATGGACAGGCAATGAAGCCGCCGAAGAAGCCGTTTGTTATGCCAGCGGCAGTCAACGTGGCCGGCGGAATCTTAGCAATCGCTGCAGTAGCGGTATTTGTGTGCGTGCTTTTGTTCGGAAAGCCCGAGGAAAAGAAGTCTGATCTGGTAGTAAGCACACTTGCGATCCCTGCACAGCAGCAGGCAGTGGAAGGCAGCGATTACTTAAATATTGACTTAAGTAACGTGACGTATCAGCTCGAGATTCCGGAGACAGACGGCTACAGAGCAGCGCAGGAGCTTGCGGAGGGCTATATTTTTGCAGATAGTGATACACGCTATCTGAGGGAGCCGGATCTGTATACATATTCAAACAGCGAGCTTTGGCATGCATATTTTGAGATTTTAGCGCGTAAAGGTATTGATCTCTCTGAAATTGATGATGAGGAACATGAGTATTTTCAAAGAAAGAGCTGGTATGACCCGACCATATCACTAATCGATATTCTGATGGAAATGGATGAGGATCAGGTGGAACGTTATTCCGAAATGATAGAAAATGAGGAAAATCCCGTAGGCGAGATTTTGCTTGATGCAGGTATCTTAAATGAGACGGAAGTCTTTAACATGGAGCTGATCGAGGAATATCTGACGCTCGGTACGACGACCATGGAAGGACCGGGGGATGCACTCGAGGACATGTTGGAAGAGTAGATTGCGGGAGCGGGCAGGGAATGGGACATGCCGTTCCATGTCGGCAGGGTAGTACCGGGTACGACGTTCCCGGAGTTTGAAAGAGAGGATGAAAAGGACATGTCGGAGAAACAGCAGAATACGGTGCAGAATCAGGCCGTTCAGAATGAAAAAAAGAATAACCCCCAGCTGCGTTTGATCGTATTTTTGATCGAGCTGATCGTTTTGATCGCGGCAATTGTGGGAAGCGTTGTATTGGTGAAAAGCTATAATGATCCAAAGCGGGTTGCGGATAGTTATTTTAACGCGTTAAAGACAGGCGACTATGCGACCGCATACAGCTATCTTCAGACGGAGGACGGCATGGAGACGTCTGCGTTCTTAAATGCGGATGTATATGCGTCGGTCATGGAGAAGTACGGATTCGCGGATGAAACAGCGAATGCTGACGTCAGCATAGAAAAAGGGTATGGCGAGACCTACTATGTGTTGGATGCAGGGAAGGGCACACATGCGATACAAGTGGTGGAGACCGGAAAAAAGAACTGGTTTTTCTTTCAGGAATATGAGGTGCGCCCGTACGATTTCTATGCTGAGGATGTGTATATCACGGCACCGAAGGTAATGACAGTTTCCGTCAACGGAGTCGAATTAAACAGTGGCAATTCCACGAGAGATGATCATTCCAATGAGGTGTATCTCAGCGCGTATGAGACTGCATACAAGATTGACAGGATGTTCGTGGGCGATTACCGGATTCAGGTGAGCGGAGACATTTTTCAGACCTATACCGAGGATGTGACAGTCAATCCGTATTATAATGTATTTATGATGGAAATCCCCGTTCTGAAGGAGGGCACTCTTGAGCGGATCGCACAGACGCTGCCGGATACGATCCAAAGCTTATATCAAAGCGCGCTGAACGGCGACGATGCACAGACTGCGTTTGCGGCGGCAGGACTGCATGAGCCGTCCGAGACCGAGGCTGAACGCTATGAAATCCTGGTGGATGATTTTTACTTGGGCGACGACGGATACTTTACAGAGGTCACGTTGTCTGAATTTGAAGCGGATACCTATGGCGGCTATTTTTACTGGGAGACAGGAGAATACCGGTCCAATATCACGATGGATTTTAACATTGCATACAGCTATGATATTCTTGACTGGTGGACGGAATCGTATTATGAGTCAAAAGAGAGCGAAGCCTATGGCTATTTTAGCTGTGATCTGATCTATCTGGATGGTGAGTGGGTATTGGAAGAGATTTATATCAGTTCCGGTGTATATGCATGGTAGGAATGACGGCGCAGAAAGCGGAAAGGAGTGCTTATGAATAAAAATACATTGACGGCAATTCTGATGGGATTTGTGATCTGCCTCGGAATTGTGGTGATCTTCCTGAGCGTGAAGCTGAGCATCCGTCCGAAAGCGGAGCCTGAGCCGGATTTAAGCGCTGCTTCCAATGTGTTTGTGGACAATACGAATCCGACGGATACACCGACGCCGGAGGCGACACCGGAGCCGGTCACGGAACCGGCGGTGACAACAGTGACGGTGCAGATGGTGCGGACAACGACGTCGGTGAATGTCAGGTCAGAACCTTCTGCAAGCGGAACAAAGCTCGGAACGGTCGTAAAGGGTTCTGAGTTTGTGATGATCGAGGAAGTCGGCGAAGGGGATAATAAGTGGACCAAGATTGAATACGAGAGCGGCGAGGCTTATATCAAGAGCTCCTATTTAGAGCAGTTTGAGAAGGAAGTTGAGGTAACGCCGACACCGGAACCGGAAGACGGCGGCGAACCGACACAATGATCACAGATGTATGAGACGCAAAAAGAGGTACGGTCTTTAGGACCATACCTCTTTTTGTGTGGGAACTCTTTTTTTACCTTATAATAAATTTCGCAGCCAAAAGAATTTGCCTATGGCAAATTCTTTGAAAGAACGCGAAGCGTTCTTTTATTGACCGCCCCCGGCGGCCTCGGTGCCCCCGCTTACCGCACCGTCCTCCGGCAGCGACGGATTCGTGTTATCGTCGGGCGGAAGGATCGGAATGACTTCTCCGCCGCCTTCATCGGGAATGACGGGCGGCTGTGTTCCGTAGCCGATGAGATCGCGGAAATAATCGGAAGGGCTTGTAGCCAGTATCGCCTGCTGTTGTTCCGGTAGCAGGGATAACCACTGCTGCACCAGAATTGCATCGCAATCCGGCTGGGCGAAAAATTCCGCCGTGTGCTGGCACATATTGGTGGTGGAGGCAGTTGTTACAGTACCGTCGGCATTTACCATCGTGGAGCCGCGGAGCAAGGATTCATGCTCAACCGGAAGCAACTCCAAAATACCCTCAATTTGGAACGGACAATTCTCGTTCGCGGGCAGGACATCCGCACAGCAGACGGAACCGGAATAATGAACATCACACAGATCGGTTGGCTGCGTGCCGTTTTCAAAGTATTCTGTCTTCAAATGCCCGTCGCATAGACCGGCAATCGGCAGCTTGCCCGATCGGCTGCATACCGTACAGGTTGTAATACCGCTTGGCATGGTAAACGCCTGATAAGGAAGATTCTCATGGATCTTGGACATCACCAATCGCCACAGGTTCTTGGAAAGATTTCGTTCCCCATTACCATTGCTTAGGAATGTCGTGGAATTTCGGTTATCGTAGCCGGTCCATACGGCACAGGTATAATAAGGGGAAAAGCCTGCAAACCATACATCGCGGTAAGCGGTTGACGTTCCTGTTTTTCCGGCAAGTGCCTGACCGGTGAAGTTTGCCGCGGTTCCGGTAGGAGAAACGATACCGCTTCCGCCGCCGGTGAGCACATCCTCCATTGCATTGATCAGAAGATAGGCGGTCGTTTCTTTGATCACTTGATGCGATTCCTGATTAACGGTATTGTCAAGGATGACATTGCCGCGAGAATCAATGACCTTTGTATAGAGGATCGGTTCCATATAAGTACCGTTGTTGGCGATGGCGGCATATGCCGCGCAAAGCTCATAGTTTTTGACGCCGGTTGTCAGACCGCCGAGCGAAAGCGACTGCGTGACGTCCGACAGGATTTTGGTACCGTCGTAATTCGGTGCGCTTTCCACCAAAGTGGAGAAGCCGAAATTCTGTGCATAGTTAAAGCCGAGTACCGGAGAAATTTCGGTTATTGTCTTTGCGGCAAGTACGTTGATGGAACCTAAAATACCGTCCCGAACGGATAAAAGTCCATGATACTGTTGGTCGTAATTTCTCACCGGTGTTCCATCATCATAGTTAAACGGCGCGTCGTTATAGACGGAGGCAAGCGTTTTTAGACCATTGTCCAGTGCGGGTGCATATGCTGCAATGATCTTGAAAGTAGAGCCGGGCTGACGCTGTACGGAGTAGGCGCGGTTTAAGGTTCGGCTGCCTTCTTTTTGTCCGCGTCCGCCGACCATTGCGAGAACATGTCCCGTGTGCTGATCCATGATCGTCATGGATATCTGAGGCTGCGGTGTTAAGGAAATCGTTTCTGAGACGAACGTATCCCGTTCTCCCATTACATATTCCTTGTAGGCTTCGATTGCGGCATAAGCCTCCTCTTCCGAGGAATAGAGCATCTTAAAGTTTCTGTTGCTTTCTTTAAAATAGGCGGTAAAGGACTCTGAACCATAATTTTCATAACTTCCGTCCGGTTTCTCGATCGTGAGCTGATAGGAAAGCTCATATCGGACGCTTTCGGGGTAATTTTCGGGATTTGAGCAGACCTCATCCGCGATCGCCTGTATGGTACGGTCCTGTGTGGAATAAATACTAAGCCCGCCGCTGTAGAGCAGGTTCTTTGCCTGCGTGGGGCTGTATCCGGCTTTTTCCTGCAGATCGCGCTCTAACTGACTGACGAGGGCATCCTCAAAATAAGTATAAACGGAAGAGTCGATGATATTTTGGTTAACGATCTGAATGCGGGAATAGACATCGTCTGCCATTGCCTCTTCATATTCTGCCGGGGAGATCCAACCTTGTTCGAGCATCCTGTCCAGTACATCCTTGCGGCGTTCCGCATTCTGCTCAGGGTAGATGATGGGATCATATTGAGACGGATTCTGCGTAATACCGGCGATGACCGCGCATTCCGATAGTGTCAGCTCATAGACCGGCTTATCAAAATAGCGCAGGGATGCAGCCTGAACGCCGAGTGTGGAGTGTCCGAGATTGATCGTATTCATGTAGTATTCGAGAATCTGCTCTTTGTCCATATGTTTTTCAAGCTCGATGGCAAGATACTGCTCCTGAATCTTACGCTTTAAGCTTTCGATAAACGTGCGTTCCGTTACCCAGCCGTCAAATACGTTATTTTTTAAGAGCTGCTGTGTGATGGTACTTGCACCGGATGTAAAGTGCCCGCCGTTCTTCAATCCGGTGAATGCGGCGCGCAGGATTCCCTTAATATCAATACCGTTGTGCTGATAGAAGCGTTGATCCTCGATGGCGACAAACGCGTGCGCCAGGTCTTCCGGAATCAGATCCATGGTGACGGGAGTCCGGTTGGAGCCTTCCTCAACGAGCTTGACCATCTCATGTCCCTCGTTGTCGTAGACGATACTTGCATAGCTTGTGGGAATGACGTCCTCAACGCTGATGTCAGGGGTGGCGTTTAGGATCCCCCGGAACATACCAAGCACGAGCGAGATACCGAGTACGATCATCGTGATGAAGCATACAAGGATCGCCTTGAGCATCGTGACGAGGATCATCTTTTTCAGCTTTGTTGTTTTAGAGGTAAGCGCGCGTTGTCGTTTTCGCGTGCCGTATTTGCCGTAATTCATTGTGATACATGCCTTCCCTTCCATGAAAGTTCTAGTTTGAAAGAAAATTATCTATTTATTATACCAAAAGCCGAATGGTAAATAAAGGATTTTCTGATGTTTTTATGATTGTTCACAATTCCATACATTTTATACGGGAGAACGGGCGGCGCACGGATATCGGGAATTGCGCGTTGATGTGGGGTGGGGTATTGTGGTATGCTAAAAAAGAATTCTCCTGTTGAGGAATTCTTTTAGCTTGAAAGACGATGGGGCGAAAGGAATGTAAAGAGTTCCTTACGAGATTGGCATATGTAAAACGGCACGGATAAGGAGGGCGCAATGGCGCAGGAGACACGGGAAGGGTATCGCATCATGCTGGCGGGCGGAAGCGGGGAAATTGAGGAGAAAAAATCACGTTTTATCGCCACGCTGCGTCCGGTTGAGACGGAAGAAGAAGCTGTCGCGTTTATTGAGGAAATGAAAAAAAAATACTGGGACGCAAGGCATAACTGTTCGGCGTATGTACTCGGAGAGCGGGGAGAGGTCATGCGCTACAGCGACGACGGCGAACCGGGCGGAACAGCGGGCAGACCGATGTTGGAGGTGCTGCTTGGAGACGGGGTCCGCAACGCGGCGGTCGTCGTCACACGCTATTTCGGCGGCACACTTTTGGGTACGGGCGGGCTCGTGCGCGCATACACGCAGGCGGTGCAGGAGGGGCTGAGGCATTGCACAATGGGAAGGCGGATTGCCGGTGTGCGGCTTTTGGTTACGACGGACTATCATACGATAGGGAAAATTCTTCATTTGCTCGGACAGAAGGGGATTTCGCCCGAGGACAGCAGCTATGAGGAGAACGTCAGACTCCGCCTTGTCGTACCGGAGACGGCGTCGGAACAGCTCTGTGCCGAGCTGACGGAGGCCGCAGCGGGAAAGGCGGCGATCGAGGAGCTGGAACGACTTTTCTATACAAAAGAAGAGGAAGCGGTATTTTAGCGAGGAATATCCTTACTCCTTCTGCAAATAATAAAAAGAAGTATCCCATGCCGGACAGCGAAAACATGCCCTGCATGGGATACTTTTTTATAGGTTCTTCTCACGCTTTTTTAAAAGAGGCGCGCTTTCTCAGCGTCGGGTCAAGAATCTTTTTGCGGATGCGCAGGCTTTTCGGCGTGACCTCCAAAAGCTCGTCCGTGTCGATAAATTCCAGACATTGCTCCAGACTCAAAATCCGCTTCGGCACAAGTCGCAGCGCATCATCCGCACTGGAGGAGCGCGTGTTGGTCAAATGCTTTGTCTTGCAGACATTGACCTCAATGTCCTCGGCTTTTCCGGTCTGCCCGACGACCATGCCGGAGTAGACCTTTTCGCCCGGTCCGATAAAGAGCGTTCCGCGCTCCTGCGCGTTAAACAGTCCGTAGGTGATCGCCTCGCCCGCCTCAAAAGCGATGAGGGAGCCCAGCTTGCGGTATTGAATGTCGCCCTTATAAGGACCGTAGCCGTTAAAGATCGTATTCATGATGCCGTTGCCCTTCGTATCGGTCATGAATTCCCCGCGATAACCGATCAGACCGCGGGAGGGAATAGAGAACTCTAAACGGGTATAGCTTCCGGTCGCCTGTGTCATATTGAGCAGTTCGCCCTTGCGCTCGCTCAATTTTTGGATGACGGCGCCGGAAAACTCCTCCGGCACGTCAATATAGGCAAGCTCCATCGGTTCCAGCTTTTTACCGTTTTCATCGGTATGATAGAGCACCTCCGCCTTGCTGACGGCAAACTCGTAGCCCTCGCGCCGCATATTCTCGATCAGAACAGATAAATGCAGTTCGCCGCGTCCCGATACCTTAAAGGAATCCGTTGAGTCGGTTTCTTCGACGCGCAGGGAAACGTCCGTATTTAATTCGCGCATCAGACGATCCTTGATGTGGCGGCTCGTGACGAATTTTCCTTCCTGTCCGGCAAGCGGGGAGTCGTTCACGATAAAGTGCATCGCGATGGTTGGCTCGCTGATTTTTTGGAACGGGATGGGAGTCGGATTGTCGGGAGAACACAGGGTATCTCCGATGTGAAGATCCGCAATCCCTGAAAGCGCGACGATGGAGCCGATGTCCGCGCTTGTTACTTCTACCTTATTTAATCCGTCAAACTCATAGAGCTTGCTCACTTTTACTTTTTTGAATTTATCCGGCTCGTGGTGGTTGACGATAACGACTTCCTGATTGACCTTGACGGAGCCGTTATCCACCTTGCCGACGCCGATCCTGCCGACATATTCGTTGTAGTCGATCGTGCTGATCAGGATCTGCGTGCCTGCGTCCGGGTCACCCTCGGGCGCGGGGATGTGGGAAAGAATCGTGTCGAACAGCGGCGTCATATCCTTATTTTTTACGGTAAGATTCAAGGTTGCCGTGCCTGTTTTGGCGGATGCAAAGACAAAGGGGCAGTCCAGCTGGTCGTCGTTGGCGTCCAAATCCAAAAACAGCTCTAAGACCTCATCCACGACGTCCTCGGGACGTGCCTCGGGGCGGTCGCATTTATTGATGCAGACAATGACTGCAAGATTCAATTCCAGTGCTTTTTTTAACACAAACTTCGTCTGCGGCATCGGACCCTCAAAGGCGTCTACGACGAGGATGACGCCGTTTACCATTTTTAAGACACGTTCGACTTCGCCGCCGAAATCCGCGTGTCCGGGCGTGTCGATGATATTGATCTTCGTCCCCTTATAGGTGACTGCCGTATTTTTGGAGAGAATCGTGATGCCGCGCTCACGCTCAATGGCGTTGGAATCCATGACGCGCTCGGCAACCTCCTGATTTTCACGAAATACGCCGCTCTGCTTTAAGAGCTCGTCCACCAGCGTTGTCTTACCGTGATCGACATGAGCGATAATGGCGACGTTTCTGACATCTTCACGAATCTGATTCATAAATAAATACCGTACCTTTCTTTATTCAAATGCATATAGTATAGCACTGCAAAGGCGGAATTGCAAATAAATACGGGGTTATGGCAGTCCTGAAGCGAGACCGGAGGCAAAGGTGCGCGATGACTAACATGACACAGAACGGGAATTTTGTTATATCATAGGAGATGACCTCATATAATGTAGTACAATACAGGGAAAAAATTCTTTAAGGTAAGAAGGGAGAACAAGGTATGACGGATAAGGTAATTGAAAACAATCAGGTGATGGTGGTCGGACAGATCGTGAGCAATTTTGAGTACAGTCACGAGATTTTCGGGGAGGGGTTTTACATGGCGGAGGCGCAGGTTATGCGGCTTTCCGACTCCTGCGACATCATTCCGCTGATGGTTTCGGAGCGGCTGCTTGATATGAGCGGGGATTATGTGGGGCGCTACATCAGCGTGGCAGGGCAATTCAGGTCCTATAACCGCCATGAGGAACACCGGAATCGTCTGGTATTGTCGGTGTTTGTGCGCGAGCTGGATTTTCTGGATGAGGAAGAATTTGAGCGCTATGCGGGAGAAAATTCTAAGACAAATCAGATTTTTTTGGACGGCTATATCTGCAAGGAACCGATTTATAGAAAGACGCCGCTTGGCAGGGAAATCGCAGATCTCTTACTTGCGGTCAACAGGCCGTACGGGAAGTCGGATTACATACCCTGCATCTGTTGGGGAAGAAATGCGCGTTATGCGTCGAATTTCAAGGTGGGAATGCAGTGTGCGGTGTGGGGAAGGATCCAGAGCCGTGAATATATGAAAAAATTATCGGAGGAGGAGGTCGAGAAGCGTATCGCCTACGAGGTGTCGGTCAGCAAGCTGGAGCTTTTTGAGGGAGAAGAATAAAAACGAGTGGCGCGAGTGCGCCAATCGTTCGAAGAATCGCTACGCGATTCTTCCGGGATATAGAAATCATCCAGAAATCATCCCGGCTTGCATTTGGATGGAGAATATGCTATGATAGCGGAAAAAATGGCACAAAAGCGGAGGAAACCTTTTATGCAGGATGGACAGATTCAGATTTATTGCGGGGAAGGGCACGGAAAAAGCGCCGCAGCTCTCGGTCATGCCGTTGCCGCGGCAGGAGAGGGAAAGCAGGCGTTCATCATAAAATTTCTGAAAAATCTGGACGATTCAGAGCTGATCCGGCGTTTGGAGCCGGAGGTCAAAGTGTTTCGCTTTGAAAAGTCCGATCGGAATTTTGAGGGATTAAACGAACAGGAGCAGCAGGAGGAAATACAGAATATCCGAAACGGTCTCAATTTTGCAAAAAAAGTATTGACGACCGGAGAATGTGATCTGCTGGTGTTGGACGAGGTGCTCGGACTGATTGACAATCATATTATTGAGGCGCAGGAGCTTAGGGCGATCTTGGAGATGAAATCGGAAGGACAATCCATTATCTTAACGGGAATCCGCTTAAATGATGAGACCTGTATCGTGGCGGACGAGGTGTATACGATCGAACCGATGCGGTTCAAGGTGTTTTAACTGATCAGGGAGAAAAGAATAGTCATAGCAATCATGCCATTGACAGGAATGGGCGTGAGTGCTATGATTATTTTTGACTTAAAAAAAGTCGTGAAAAGATACATAGAGGAACGGGTAGAGGTTGCGTTTTTCATCAGTACGTTTCCGGACGCGTCAGGCGCGGATGAGGGGAACGGAAAGGGGAACACGCCGAAAGAGGAGATTTCCTGCGGGTCGAATCTTGGGCATACAGTGAAGAACTGTATGACTGTCATCTGTAACAGATGGGGCGCTATCGCATGTCAGCTTTTTTGAGGGAACCGGTGCTGTGCGTGCGGGTTCTTTTTTCACCTGTAAGGGGCTTCGTAAAAAGGCGGAGCATACTTCTGCGTGTAAGAGTCTTTGGCGCGGTATGAGGAAAGGAGAAACAAATGGCTATTTTTCAGGGCGCGGGTGTCGCAATCGTCACACCCTTTCATGCAAACGGAGAGGTAAACTATGAGCAGTTTGCAAAGAACATTGACTGGCAGATTGAAAACGGTTCGGATGCGATCATTGTCTGCGGTACGACGGGCGAGGCGTCAACGCTTTCGCACGAGGAGCATCTGGATGTGATCCGCTATTGTGTGGAGCATACAAACGGACGGGTGCCGGTCATTGCGGGAACCGGATCGAACAGCACGGAGACGGCGGTCTATCTTTCCGTGGAAGCCGAAAAGGCGGGGGCGGACGGGCTGCTTTTGGTGACGCCTTATTATAACAAAGCGACACAGAAGGGACTGTATGAGCACTTTGCACGAACGGCAAAAGCAGTAAAGATCCCCGTGATTCTTTATAATGTACCGTCCAGAACAGGGTGCAATATTCAGCCGGAGACGATCGTGAAGCTGGTAAAGGAAGTGGATAACATTGTCGGCGTAAAAGAGGCGAGCGGGGATATTACCCAGATCACAAAGCTTGCGTATCTGGCGGACGGTTGTGTGGATATTTATTCGGGAAACGACGATCATATCACACCTGTTCTCGCGCTCGGCGGAATCGGTGTGATTTCCGTCCTGTCCAATATTGCGCCGAAGCAGACGCATGATATTGTGGAGACCTATTTATCGGGCAATGTAAAAGAATCGACGCGTTTGCAGCTTGAGGCGTTTCCGCTGATCAAAGCGCTGTTTAGTGAGGTGAATCCGATCCCGGTGAAAAAAGCAATGAATCTCATGGAACTCGGTGCGGGACCGCTGCGTCTGCCGCTCACCGAGATGGAGGAAGCGAACGCTGCAAAGCTGGAAGCGGAAATGAAAAAATACGGAATTTTATAGGCACATGGGGAGGGACGGCATAATCGTCCCTCTCATCATATTGGCATATCAACGCAGTGCCGCAGAATACTTTACGCACGCTCATCATGCAGGAGGCCGTCTGGGTTAGGGGGGATCGGGTTTTTATGAAGAAAAGAATAATCTCATGCTCTGTCATGATGATCATGCTCTTTTTTCTGCTGGTGACGGCGGTAAAAAGCGGTGATGGTTCTGAGGATCGCGCACCGGCATTTTCCGCGGCGGATTTTGTAAAGGAGGAAGGGAACCCGGCGCTTGCCGCAGCGGAAAGTGGCGAAGGCGGCGGAGAGGATCAAGCGGATAAAGGCGGCGAAGGGGATCAAGCGGACGCAGACGGCAAAGAGGAAGAAGGGGAAAAGCCCTTGGAGGAGGAACTTGACGAATCGGACGAAGAAGAGTCCATAAAGGCAATTCCTGCCGTGCCGGATCCGGCGTGCTTTACCTATGAGGAGCTCGCGGACGGAACCCTGCGTCTTACGGGGTATGATGAGAGCAAAAATACACAGAATCCCTATCAGGTCATTCTTCCGTCTTCGATTGACGGAAAAAGAGTTTCCACGCTTGGGACGGGGTGTCTTGCTTGTTCGGATCAATACTCGAATCATCTTTTGGAGCTTACAATACCGGAAGGAGTTACCACACTGGAAGCCAATGTGAGCGAGCATGCTTACGAGATCAGTCTTGTCACGGTGCCGGACAGTGTATCGTGGATGGATGAGAAAGCCTTTTGGAGAAATGATTACCAGCAGAACCTTGTGCTTGCATGCCATGATACATCCTATGCTTATCAGTATGCAAAGGAAAACGATTTTTCGTGCAGGGTTTTGGAGCCTGTGCTGCCGGAGAATGCGTTTCTTTCCGAATATGCGGAGGGTCCGGAGACGGGACTTCCCTACTTTGGTCATCATTGGACGGAAGGCACACAATATGACTATATTTCCATGGAATACCGGGACAATCAAATTGAGAGGCGTCTGGAGGGAGAAATGGTATATCCTCTTTACACAAATGAGTTTTTGGTTCTGGTTCTGGAGAAAGATTCCGGGGATGTCTGCCAATGCATTGATTCTTCCTGTATCTATTCGGAGCATATACCCTTTTATTCGGTTTCCGGCGTGACCTGCAAATACTTTCTGTCTCTTGAGGACTGGAATTTTGACGGAATGGAGGATCTGTCCTGTTGGAAGGGTACTTTCGTTACGGGTCCGGCTTATTTTGCGGAGTTATTTCTTTATGATAAAGACAGTGGGTTATATGTGTATGAGAGAAAATTTTCGGATATTAACAGTCCCAGTTTGCGGGAGAATAAGCAATGTATTTACGGATTTTCCAGAGGCGGCGCGGGTTATCATTCTGTGGACCGCTATGAATATGTGGACGGGGTATTAACGGAAGTGGCGCATCTGAGCATGGTGGGGACATTGTCCGAGGACAGAGTGGAGGGCATGGAGATTACGGATGAAAGACTGATTGACGGAGAATGGCAGGTCTATCGGCATGAAATTTTCTGGGCGCAGGACATGTCGGCGGAGGATTCCCTGCAGGATGCCGGTGAGCAGTCGGAGGTTTTGTATGTCAACGACGGATATTGGGATTTATGGTGATGCCGCGGATCGGAGGAGCCTTGGGAGTGGTTCTTGAAGTACCGGGGAATTTTATATATAATGGATAAAAGGTCATAGGAAAGGCGGGAAAAAGAATGGTCAGAATTATTATGAGAGGCTGTAATGGCAGAATGGGACAGGTGATTTCAAGTCTGGCTGCGGAGGATCAGGAGACAGAAATTGTTGCAGGAGTGGACTTATCGGATCATATCACGAATCCCTATCCGGTATTCAGAACCATCGAGGAGTGCGATGTGGAGGCGGATGTGGTGATTGATTTTTCCAGTGCGGCGGATGTGGATGCGCTGCTTAATTACTGCGGCGAAAACAAGCTTCCGCTTGTTCTGTGTACGACGGGGCTTTCCGAGGAGCAGCTTGCCCATGTGAAAAAGATTTCCGAAAAGACGGCGATTCTTAGATCCGCCAATATGTCAATCGGAATCAATCTACTGCAAAAGCTGTTGAAGGAAGCGGCGGGCGTGCTTGCGCCTGCGGGGTTTGATATCGAGATCGTGGAGAAGCATCACAATCAGAAGCTGGACGCACCGAGCGGAACAGCGTTAGCGCTGGCGGATTCCATCAACGAAGAGATGGATGGCGCGTATGAATATGTCTATGACAGAAGTCAGGTACGGCAGAAAAGAGAAAAAAAGGAAATCGGTATCAGCGCCGTGCGAGGGGGAACTATAGTAGGGGATCACGATGTGATCTTTGCCGGAGCGGACGAGGTGATCACGTTTTCTCACAGAGCCTATTCCAGAGCCGTATTCGGCAAGGGCGCGCTTGAGGCGGCAAAATTCCTTGCAGGAAAGCCAGCGGGCATGTATGATATGAGTGATGTGATTGGATAGGGGGAATTCCTTCATGGACGCATATGAACTGAAATTTTTAAGGAGTCTGGCGAAGCAGTATCCGACGATCGCGGCGGCTTCGACGGAGATCATCAATCTGCAGGCAATCTTAAACCTGCCGAAGAGCACGGAACATTTTTTAACGGATATTCACGGAGAGTATGAGCAGTTTCATCATGTGCTGAAAAACGGCTCCGGTTCCGTGCGCAAAAAAATCGATGAGGAATTTGGCAACACGTTGAGCGTGCGGGACAAAAAGAGTCTGGCGACCCTCATTTACTATCCGAAGGAAAAGCTGGAGCTTGTGATGCAGGAAGAAGATAATCTGGAGGATTGGTATAAGATCACGCTCCACCGGCTTGTACAGATCACAAAGCGTGTTGCATCCAAATATACGCGTTCGAAGGTACGCAAGGCGCTGCCGCAGGATTTTGCTTATATTATTGAAGAGCTGATCACTGAAAAAGAAGAGATTCAGGACAAGGAAGCATA
Organism: Lachnospiraceae bacterium; assembly: GCA_014804755.1. Lineage (GTDB taxonomy): Bacteria > Bacillota > Clostridia > Lachnospirales > Lachnospiraceae > DLAJ01. Next base: position 159,447 of record JAAUZE010000003.1, read on the forward strand.
CTATAACGGTATTATCCATACCATCATCGAGATCGGCAGTGCGCCCGGTTTTATCGTTGCGATGTGCAATCTCGTGCAGCGGCTTGTCATCGACCATCTCCATATCGTCGGGGATATCTATGACAGAGGACCGGGGCCGCAGGTCATCCTTGATACGCTGCGGGAATACCACAGCGTCGATATTCAGTGGGGAAATCACGATATTGTATGGATGGGGGCGGCGGCGGGAAGTCTTGCCTGCATCGCCAATGTGATCAGGATGAGCGCGCGCTACGGCAATCTTGACACCTTGGAGGAGGGCTACGGCATCAACCTGATCCCGCTGGCCACCTTTGCCATGGAGCATTACAGTGAGACGGATTGCAGCTGCTTTGCCATCAAATATAACACGGATTACAATACGAAGGATTTGAGCCTTGACATGAAAATGCACAAGGCGATCGCCGTTCTGCAATTTAAGCTGGAAGGGCAGATCATGATGCGCCGCCCGGAATTCGGCATGCAGAATCGGATGCTGCTTGATAAGATCGATTACGAAAAAAAGACCGTGACGGTGGACGGCGTTGTCTATCCGATGAGGGATACGGATTTTCCGACGGTCTCTCCCGAGCATCCCTATGAGCTCACGACGGAGGAGACGGAGGTTATGGAGCGTCTGCGGCAGGCGTTTGAGCGAAGCGATAAGCTCCAGAAGCATGTTCGTTTTTTGTTTGCCAAGGGAAGTCTTTATAAAATCTATAATTCCAACCTGCTCTATCACGGCTGTGTGCCGATGGACGAGGATGGGAATTTCAGCAGGGTCAACATTTTTGGAAAAGAATATGCGGGAAAGGCGCTGTATGATGTGTTGGAAGGTTATGCGCGCAAGGCGTATTATTCCAAACAGGATATGGGCGAGAAAAAAAAGGGGCAGGACATTATCTGGTATATTTGGACAGGCCCCAATTCCCCTGTGTTCGGTAAGGATAAAATGACGACCTTTGAACGGTATTTTATCGAGGATAAGGCGACGCATACAGAGACGAAAAACAGCTATTATCGGCTAAATGACAATGAGGAGATTTTAAATCGCATCTTAACGGAATTCAGTCTGGATACGGAACATTCCCACATTGTCAATGGGCATGTTCCGGTCGAACTCAAAAAAGGGCAGACGCCGATCCGCTGTAACGGCAAGCTTCTCATTATCGACGGCGGTTTTTCCAAAGCTTATCAGGGAAAAACAGGAATCGCGGGTTATACGCTTGTCGCCAATTCCTACGGCATGCGTCTTGTTGCGCATGAGACCTTTGAAACGACGGAGGCGGCGATCAAAAATGAATCCGATATTTTTTCCGATTCGATCAATGTGGAGTCCTACGCGCATAGGCGGCGTGTGGCGGATACCGATGTCGGCACGGAGATCAAGGAGAGAATTCGCCAGTTGAAAGAGCTTTTGCAGGCATACCATGAGGGACTTATCATAGAGAAAGACAGATAGACCGTCAGGAAGTCCAAAAGTAAAACAGAGGAATGACTCGCATCTGAAAAGAAAAAAGAATTCCCGCCCGTGATACAGACCGGACAGGAATTCTTTTTTGCCTAGGAGAATTGCTTATCTGCGTGCGCCTGTGCTGCTGCTTGTTCCGTTGTTATTTGTGCCGTTTGCGTTGTTCGCAGTCGTGTTGTTGCCGTTCGTGCTGTTGCTGTTTGCGCCGTTTGTGGTGCTGTTATTTGCGGTGCTGCTGTTGCTGTTTGCGCCGCTTGTGGTACCGTTGTTTGCGGTGCTGCTGTTGCTGTTTGCGCCGTTTGCGGTGCTGTTATTTGCGGTACCGTTTGTTGTTCCGTTCGTAGTGCTGTTATTGTTCGTACCGGTCGTGTTGTTTGCAACACTGTTATTTTTGTCTGTTCCGGTAGAACTGTTCGTACCCGACGCGCTGTTGTTCTTGTCGGCTCCGCTCGTTACACTGTTGACATTGCTGTTGTCTGTCATGTCGTTTTTATCCATGGGATTGTCGCCCGAGCCGCATGCGGTCAACATGGAAATGGCAAGAACGCAGGCAAACATGGAAAGAAGCTTTTTTGTTTTTTTCATAATATTGTTTCCTCCGTTATTTTGAAAGTTATCGAACTTACAGCAATAGTGTGTGCGGTCATATAAAATTTATACATGGACATATTTTGAATGACAATTTGAAATTTTTATGCTATAGTGATGGCAGAATTTTTGTGAACAAACGAGGAGAGATCATACGATGCAGTTTCGTCCTTGTATTGATATTCATAACGGTATGGTGAAGCAGATCGTCGGCAGCAGCCTGCGGGATGCGGGAGATCAGGCGGCGGAAAATTTTGTCGCTGCGCAGGATGCTTCTTTTTTTGCGGAAATTTATAAAAAAAATGAGATTGAGGGCGCGCATGTCATTTTATTAAACGGCAAGGACAGTCCTTATTATGAAAAAACAAGGCGGCAGGCGTATGCGGCGCTTGCCGCTTATCCGGGGCATATGCAGGTCGGGGGCGGTATCACGCTTGAAAATGCGCAGGATTATCTCGACGCAGGGGCGGATAAGGTGATCGTGACCTCCTATGTGTTCAGGGACGGCAGGGTATGTGAGGAAAATCTGAAAAATCTGTCCGGAGCGATCGGAAAAGAGCGCCTGGTGCTGGATGTAAGCTGCAGGGAAAAGGACGGCAGCTATTATATTGTGACGGACAGATGGCAAAAATATACGGACGTTAAGCTAAACGGAGATACGCTTGATTTTTTTGCGGAGTATTGCAGCGAGTTTTTGGTGCATGCGGTGGATGTGGAGGGAAAGAGCGGCGGGATAGAGGAGCGTCTGGTTACGCTGCTCGGAGCATGGAATCGGATTCCGATCACCTATGCGGGCGGCGTGCACTCTTATGAGGACTTACAGAAGCTTTACACGCTCGGCGGCGGCAGGATTCATGTGACGATCGGCAGCGCGCTTGATCTATACGGCGGGAAAATGCGGTTTGAAGAGGTTTTGGAGTGGTGCAGGAGCAGGGTGTGACGTGACGGAAAGGCCGACGAGGCGAAGAAAGAGCAATATGACAGGAAAAGCCGACGAGGCAAACAAAAAACCGATGTATGAATACACCGGTTTTTTTGTTCACCTTTTGCGCATTTAATCCGTTAAAACAATATTACTGAGTCTAAGTAATCTATATAAGTAGAAACTAAAGAACAGGTACATTGATAACTGAGATTAAAATGTTTCGTCATAAGCCCGCATGAAAAGCGGGAGGTTCTTATAACTTCGTTACGTTAACTGCCTGAGGGCCTTTCTCGCCGTTTACTACATCATACTCTACAGCAGCGCCTTCTTCGAGAGACTTGAAGCCTTCCATGTTAAGACCTGTGTAGTGTACGAATACGTCGTTACCCTGCTCGTCAGAGATGAATCCGTAACCCTTCTGGTTGTTGAACCATTTAACTGTACCTTTGTTCATTGTGATACCTCCAAAAAAATTGAAATATATGTTGTTTACAACACTACAAGCATAGCACCAGTTACGGAAAATGTAAAGAAAATTATTCAAATTTTCATAAAAAAATAACGCAGTTGCATGGAGACGATGCGGACGCGGTAAAAGTATAGGACAAACAGGCTGCCGTTCGTCCGCTATTTGGTATTCAGCCGCTGAAAAATCAGCTCATAACCGTCGCTTCCGTAGTTTAAGGAGCGATTGACGCGGCTGATCGTTGCCGTGGAAGCCCCTGTTTTTTCTGCAATCTCAAGATACGTCTTGCCTGCCTTCAGCATGGAGGCAACCTCAAAGCGCTGGGAAAGCGACAGCAGCTCGTTTACCGTGCAGAGATCCTCAAAAAAGCTGTAGCATTCTTCTTTTGACTGTAATGCCAAAACCGCGTCAAACAGCTGATCGACAGCGGGTGTTTTGATTTTTTTATTCATTGCCATACTCTCCTGAACTATTACGAAATTCACATATCTGCATTTTATCACACGAAAGTGATAAAGTAAAGTCGCACGTAACCGTTTGGCCGAATGGGCAAAGCGGGGAAAGCAGTGCAGATTCTTTTTTTGGGTTTACAAGTAGTATTGAATACTATATAATGAGATGCAGAGAAATAGTCTAGCAAAGATCATAAAACTGTTGGAGGTATGTATGACGATCGACACAGAAGATTTATTGAACAGCATATTAGGAAGCCTTGACCGGATCAGTCATATTCCGTCTGAGGATATTCCCAATATTGATTTATATATGGATCAGGTGACAACATTTATGGATAAGCGGCTGCGGAATACGACGCGCAATCCGAATGAAGATAAGATCCTCACGAAGACAATGATCAATAATTATGCCAAAAACGATCTTCTGCCGCCGCCGATTAAAAAGAAATATACGAAAGATCATATGATCATGCTCATTTTTATTTATTATTTCAAAGGAATCTTGAGCATCAATGATATTCAGGCGATTCTGGGACCTTTGGCGGAGCGGTTTTTTCATGCGGACGGCAGGATGAATATGCAGAGTATCTATGACGAAGCGTTCGGGATGGAAGAGGAGCATGTGCGGGCACTGAAGGAGAGCATTGTGGGCGATTACCGGATCGCGCAGGGGACATTTGCGGACGCAGCGGATGAGGACAAGGAGTTTCTGCAGCTTTTTTCGTTTATCAGCCTGCTGAGCTATGATGTGTATGTAAAAAAGCTGTTGGTTGAAAAAATGATAGACGGCTATGCAGCAAGACGCAAAGACGCCGCGGCAGCCGAAAGTGAAGGCGCGGCAGGAAAGAGGAGTGAGAGCGCAGCCGGAAAGAAGAACGATGGCGCGGGCAAAGCCGAGAAAGCGGATGCGGCGCCGACAGCGCAGGACGAGCAGGCAAAGCGTGTAAAATCCATGCTGGAAGCGCAGACTAAAGTGTGAAAACGGCTCAGCCTTTTGGCAGGCTGACCCCATTATCAAAAATATTCTCCGCACGTTGAAGTTGCGCGATTCAAAAAGTAGCGCATATAAGTTGGTTGAAGCTTGTCCGGGAAAATACTATACTGACAATGCGGCGCGGCGCAAGAAAATGATAAGGAGAATATTTTATGAGCTTCGGAAAAAATTTGCAGTTTTTAAGAAATCTGAAAGGGAATATGACGCAGGAGGATCTGGCTGAAAAAATGAATGTCAGTCGTCAAACCATATCAAAATGGGAGCTGGATACAGTGCAGCCCGAAATGGAAAAGGCGATAGAACTTTGCAGGCTTTTTAACTGTTCGCTGGACGATTTGTTCCGCGGTGACATGGTCACTTGCAGCGAAGCGTATACAAATCTGCGTGTCGAGACCGTTCCCGCTTTCCGATATATAAAGCATGCCGTGATAAGCTCAGAGCCTGAGGGGGACGCTATCGACAGAGTATTTTCCATTGCCCGCAGCTGCGGCGTGGATAAACCTCGTGTCATTGGCTGGAATTTTCCCAATGTATCACAGGAGCAGATCAATGTTTTCAATATGCACGGCTACGAAGCGGCATGGATACTGCCTGATGGGGTCATCCATCCTGACATTGAAATACATGAGCAGGCAGCCCACAGGTATGCAGCCCTACACATTGAAAAGCCTTTTGAAAACCCTTTTGTGATCATTCCTAACGCCTATAAAGCGCTTATGGAGTATATGAGCGTGAACGGTTTGGAATGCACGGAAAAGGACGTTATTCCCTGCTTTGAAACCGATGGGGAGAGTATGGATATTTATATTGCCTGTAAGTAGCTTGAAAGATTGGCGTGAACGTGCCAATCTTTTTTGGGTTCTGCTTATACTGAATATACGGCGCGTTCTCCGCCGATATATTTTGGACGTGTTCTCGCACAGACCACATGCGCGCTGCCGATGTTTGCAAGCGATGTGCGTACGGGAACGGCGACGGGAACTAAGTGCATGCCGATGAGCGTATCGCCGATGTCGATGCCCGCCTGTGCGCGTATCGTCTCAACAGCGACGGGCTGTGCCATACAGCGGTAGGCGGCAGCGGCAAACGAACCGCCTGCTTTTAATTGCGGGATCACGTTTACGATGGGATAGCCACAGCGTTTTGCCGTTTCTTTTTCCACGATCAGCGCGCGGTTTAAGTGTTCACAGCATTGCGCGGCAAGCGAAATCTCATGCTCGGAAGCAATGTCCTGAAGTGTCCGAAAAATCGCCTCTCCGATCTCGGCGCTCGAATAAGAGCCGATGCGGTGCGCGGCAACTTCGCTGGAGGAGCAGCCGATCACAAGGATGTCCTGCTTTTCCAAGTGCGCCTGTTCTAATAATTCCATACAGATCTGTCTGGTCTGCGCGATGATCTCGGTCAGATTTTCGTCCGTTTTTGGTGCGATTCCGTCTCCCATGCGGCATGTCCTTCTTTCTTTCCTTTTGATGTGGTGTAATGGCGCAGAAAAATCAAATGCTCACTTCGTCTTGGGCGCAAGCTCGAAAATTCAGCCGCTTCGCGTCTGCCGCGCTTCGCGCTCATAATTTTCTCGCTATCATGTCAGGTGAAATCAAATGCTCACTCCGTTCGCGCTTGATTTCCTGCTGACATCCATGAATGTATCTAACCTCGCAAACCCGCGCTGTCGCGCTTCCTGCCCGGCAAAGCCGGGCGTTTGCTCGGTAATGGCGCAGAAAAAACAAATGCCCGCTTCGCGGTCGCTTGTTTTTTCTCTGCGCCAATTATATCATACCTAGTATGGACCGGAAAGTGGGAAACGATTGCTTTTTTTTGAAAAGCGTGAGAGAATGTATAGGGATGACGGAGCTTTTGGCGCAGAAACTGCCGAAATAAAGCATCGGGAGGAAAAAACAATGAGGCTGCATAAGATTACGGCTTTTGACGGCTTGGATACGCGAAAACTGATGGACGTCTATCGGGAGTCCAATACGGGAAATATTGATTATTTCTATCCGGAAATGACGGACAGGCCGCTGGCACTGCAAAAGGTCGAGCAGCGTTTCCTTGATTTTATCAAAACGGATTTTTTCCCAAAAGAAGGGAACGAATATTGCATTTTGGAAGAAGAGGGTATTTGGGTCAGCGCGCTCAGGCTCTATCGGATCGAAGAACAGCTGTATTATATCGAGGCGTTGGAAACGCACCCCGAATTCAGAAAGAAGGGCTGTGCCTCGCGGCTGTTAAACAGCGTCATTGAGGATTTAAAGCAGCAAGGTTCTTTTAAGCTGTGCGACTGTGTCGGAAAAAGAAATACAGCATCTATCAACACTCATAGAAAATGCGGGTTTGAGATCGTCCCCGGACAGGCGTATGATTATATCAGAAAGGAACCGGATGAGGATTGCTGCGGTATGCAGTACATTTTTGAAAAATAGTCTGCAAATAAAAAGTCAAGTAAAAATTGATGAACTTTGAAAATTTTATACGGGTTGAAAAATAGGTACTACAAAAAGACCACCGTAGGACGCTGGTCTGCTGGGAAAGTGAGGGTATTCTTTAGATTTCTTCGGCTTCTGCAAGCGTAGAAAGATATTCCTTCACCCGTCCGTAATAAATGCGTAGGAACTTGTTTGCACCGGCAGTCATGTAGACGTAATAAGGTTTGCCCTGCGCCCGTTTTTTGTCCATGAAAGCATAAACGGCATCGTCATCAGGGGAACGCTTGATTAAGCCGTCCATGATCTGGAAAAGAGTTTTGCGCAGACATGGCGATCACTTCTTGGTTGTAGGTACACTTTTCTGGATATGCTGTCCGGAATCGTTCTTTCCGGGGTCAACACCGGCAAAAGCGGTCAGTGCCCCGCGGTGCGTGAAACGTGTCACATCCCCGATCTCGGCCATGAGCTGTGGGCCAAGGGTAGTGCCAACGCCGTTCATTGCCATGACAACAGGATATTCCGGCAGCAGGGAAGCGGTCTCGTCCATCCTGAGCCGGAGGGATTCTACGGTTGCGGATGCAGTATTCAGCATTGCCACAGCCTGCCGTATCAGCAGTTTTGTGCCATCATCCTTTGGGAATACGGCGATCAGATCAGAGGAGAACTGATAGATATTCTCCGCTTTCTGAGCGCTGAAGTTATAACCCTTGCGTCTGCACCAGTTCTGATAGTGCTCCGTAAAAGCATCCAGAGACTTGTAGCGCACACAGTCCACATGCCAGTAGGTATGGACGAAGTCCACCCATTTCTGGCTGCCGTCACTGCGTGAAGGACTGTCAAAGAAGTCATTGGCACCCGGATAGGTTTGGTCAAGCAGGGCAATGAGGTTGTTCTTCATGGAGGTCTTCTGTGCCATGTAGAAACCGAACTGGCGGTTCATGGTTTTTAGTTGGTTGCGTGTTTTATCCATGCTTCCATACTGCTTCAGTTTTGCCCAGCGGTCAAGGGTATAACGAGCGATTTTTTTAGAATCAGCCTTGTCGGTTTTGGGAGTACGCAGGGAATCATCACCGAAATCTCGGATGAGGATAGGATTTACGGCGCTGACAAAGATACCAGCGTCAGAAAGCCAAGTGGCAACAGGCTCGTAGTATCTTCCGGTGTGCTCCATGCAGACCCTGGTCTCCCCGTCTAGGTTCCTGATCTGTTCGATCAGGTCATTGATCGCGGACTGTATGTGGGGAATGTCATGTGGAGGCATGATGACAACATCACCGGGTCTGCGGATGGTGACAGTGCTCTTACCTTTGGAGACATCAATACCAACAGCGTTCATAACAGATACTCCTTTAAAAAGAATTAGCAACGGTCAATACCAGATTTACTCATTGCCTGTTCAATCTACTGGGTGTCACACGAACGCCTTTGGGTTCAACCTGCGTAAAACGAATGCTGCGAATGAGGGCTGGTTGGCTGACTATTTTACGGACGTAAAGTCCTGGGAGGATTCGGCCAGACCTATTGCCTTACTCATTCTAACAGCTTAAGCAACAAGATGGATAATTCCTTACTGGCTGTAAGGGGTATTAACCATAAATACATTGTAGTAGGAGGATATTATCATGTATGAGGCAGATGAAAAGCGGTATGATACCATGAAATATCACAGATGCGGGAACAGCGGTCTGATGCTCCCGGCAGTTTCTTTAGGTCTGTGGCACAATTTCGGCTCCAACGGGAATTTTGACAATATGCAGATAATGTGTTACACCGCGTTCGATCATGGCATTACCCACTTTGACCTTGCGAATAATTACGGACCTGTCTACGGCGCTGCGGAAGAAAATTTCGGACGCATTTTGAAAAAAGGACTAGGCAGATATCGCGATGAGATTGTTTTGTCCACGAAAGCCGGCTATGATATGTGGCCGGGACCGTACGGCGATTGGGGGAGTAAAAAATATCTTGTGGCAAGCTTAGATCAGAGCTTAAAGCGGATGGGGCTGGAATATGTGGATATTTTTTATCATCACCGGCCGGACCCTGAAACGCCGATCGAGGAGACGGCACGGGCGTTGGACGGGATCGTAAGGAGCGGAAAGGCGCTTTATGTCGGAATCTCCAATTATAACAAAGAGCAGACAATCGCGATCGCAGCGCTTTTTCAGGAAATGGGCACGCCGTTTATCATTAATCAGAGGCGTTATTCCATGCTGGACAGAACCATGGAGCGGGATGGACTGAAGGATTATGCCGCCGTCCATGGCATCGGCATTATTACGTTCTGCCCTCTGGAGCAAGGCCTGCTTACCGACCGCTATCTGCACGGCATTCCGGAAGACAGCCGCGTCCGCAGGGACGGGCGGTTTCTACAGGAGAGTGCAATCACTGAAGATAAGCTGGCGAAAATTCGGGCGTTAAATGAACTGGCGACACAGAGAGGCCAGTCCCTGGCGCAGATGGCGCTGGCGTGGATTCTTCGCGACGGCGATATTACCAGCGTACTGATCGGAGCGTCAAAACCCTCGCAAATCCTTGACAATATCGGAATGCTTTCGAAGCTCGGCTTTGACGAGGAGGAGCGCAAAAGGATTGATGCGATTTTGGCGTGATACCTGCTTTGGCGGACACCTATGCGTATACGATTTGTTACAATGCACCCAAGTATGACCTTGGGTGCATTTTTGACTAACTTATTTTTCTGTGAATATGGGGGTGATTATGGCAACAGGAACTACGAATATAGGATTCGAAGAGAAGTTGTGGCAGGCGGAAGATAAACTACGCTCTAATATGGATGCAGAAGAATATAAGCATGTAGTATTAGTGAAAGATCGGATACAAGTACTTTATCTTCTGAATATCTTATATTTGTGATCGCCACAGAAGATTGTGACAGTAGTTATGAGATGCGCTACGAGGATGAAAATATATGGCTGACGCAAAAAATGATGTCAGTGCTATATGATGTTTCAGTTGTCGCTATATTTTGGCATATCAAACGTATTTGTGAGGATGGAGAGTTGACACCGGAGGCAACTATTAAGAAATACTTAACAGTTCAAGAGAAAGGAACTCGTCAGGTTTCAGGCAACCTGGATTATTATAATCTCCAAATGATTATCGCTGTCGGATTTCAGGTAAATAACCAGCGGGCTGTTCAGTTCAGAAAGTGGGCGGGACAAATTGTTATGGATGATACGATTCAGGGCTGGACAATGGACAAAGAGCGCTTGAAAAACGGTTCAGAACAAAGTGCATTTTGCCGTTTACAGACATACCGCGGTGGAACTTATTGTGGAAAGGGCAGATGCCGGTAAAGAACATATGGGCTTGTCAACATGGAGAAACACACCGGATGGAAAGATTATCAGGGCGGATGTTACAATTGCAAAAAACTATTTAAACGAAAAAGAAATGTCTTATTTGGAAAGAATTGTAACTCTTTATTTTGACTACGCCGAGCTTCAGGCTGAGAGGCATATTCCTATGAGAATGGAAGATTGGGCAAAACGTTTGGATGGATTCCTCGAATTTAATGGAAATAAACTGTTGATAGGAGTGGGGAAAATTAGCACGGAGCAAGCGAAACTTCATGCATGAATGTTCCCTGCAATTTTTTGAACGACAATAAATATTATATCGGAAAAAACGAAAATGTATGATATAATGTCTGAGAGAATTAAAATAAACATAAAATTTTTAAGAGGAGCAAAATGGAAAATAATTATCAAAATTTACAATATACAGATGATGAAAAAGCAGTAGCTTATGTTAAGGCAATTATTAAAGCAGTAGACATGACACATCAAGTGGCAGAAAAATCAAAAATAAAGAGCAAAAAAGCAAGAGAAGCGATTGAAACCAAGGATAAAGAATTTATGTGGAATACGCTGCAGGAATATCTGCATGATTACAAAGAATTTATAAATACGACAAATACCATGCGCACATGCAGCGTTGGAATGGACTTTTACAATCAAGTCACTGTAACGGAAATTGAGCGGCAGTTAAAAATAATGATTGGCGTTATTTATGACTATGAAGCGAAGCATTGTCTTCACAACGAGGCAATAAAGCAGTGCCTGAAAAAATTGTTAAAGGCAAGTGGTGTATTTACAGACAAAGAAATAGAGCTTCTTTTATTATAAAATTTTTTACTATTAGAAGGAGAAAAAGACAAATGAGTAGGATTTTAGCTGATATTATTGAAAAATCAGATTATAAATTGACGCAGTTTGATGACAGCGCGGTAGATGCCATTGAACAAAATGTTGTAGAGAAAAATGGGAAGGTGTATATAAAGTGCCTTGTTAGGAATAAAGATGTGAAGCTGACGCCGGAGGAGATTGTCAGACAGTTATATATTTATAAATTAGTGTATCGAACGCATGGAGCTTGAGAGAGTCATTACATTTGGAAGGGAAAAGAAACGTGCGGATATTGTTGTCTTCAATAAAACCCACGTTACATCTGAAGAAATAATTGTAGAGCTGAAAAAACCCAAGTTAAAAGACGGCAAGGAGCAGCTTAAATCTTATTGTAATGCAACGGGGGCAATTATTGGCGTATGGACGAATGGCAACCAGATTTCCTATTATCATAGGAAAGACCCGAACTTTTTTGAGGATATCCCCGATATACCGAAAGAAAATCAGAAATTAAAGGATATTTTGACGGAACGCTGGACGATTGATGATTTGATTGCAAAGGACAAGCTAGTAAGTGAGAAAAAATCCTTAAAGGGCTTGATTGAGGAAATGGAAGATGAGGTTCTTGCCAATGCCGGCGTTGACGTGTTTGAAGAAGTGTTCAAATTGATTTTTACTAAACTTTATGACGAGATGGAAAGCGGCAGGGACAAGTCAAGAACTTTGGAATTTCGCAATTACGGAGATACAGACGAGGATTTGAAAAATAGTATGCAGGAACTGTTTAATAAGGCTAAGAAGAAATGGGTGGGCGTGTTCAATGATGATGAAAAAATTGCGTTGACGGCATCTCATTTAGCAGTTTGCGTAGCCAGCCTACAGGATGTCAAGTTGTTCAATTCCAATCTTGATGTTGTGGATGATGCTTTTGAATATTTGATGAGCAAATCACAGAAAGGTGAGAAAGGGCAGTATTTTACACCGAGATATGTGATTGACATGTGTGTAAAAATGCTCAATCCAAAGAGGCATGAAAAAATGATTGACACTGCAGCAGGGAGCTGCGGTTTTCCGGTACATACCATTTTTCATGTATGGAAAAGTATTCTTGCAGAAAAAGGAATACCACAGAGCCATCTTTTTACACTGGAGAAAAAGCCGCCAGAATGTGAAGATTATGTAAGAGATCATGTTTTTGCAATTGATTTTGACACAAAAGCAGTACGTGTCGGCAGGACGCTGAATTTAATTGCTGGTGATGGCAGGACGAATGTCATGCATTTGAACACGCTGGATTATGATAGATGGGATGACTTTACAAAGGATGAAGAGTGGGCAGACATTTATTATGAGGGCTGGAAGGGTCTTCGGAGTATGCGCAGGACAAAAAACCAGAACAGGGATTTTGAGTTTGATGTCCTTATGGCAAATCCGCCGTTTGCGGGGGACATTAAGGAAAGTCGCATTATATCAAAATATGAGCTTGGCAAAAATGCACAGGGAAAATACCAGTCTAAGGTAGGCAGGGACATTTTGTTTATCGAAAGAAATTTATCTTTCTTAAAAGACGGGGGCAGGATGGCGATTGTTCTGCCGCAGGGCAGATTTAACAACGCTTCGGACAAATATATCCGTGACTTTATTGCGGAACGGTGCAGGATACTTGCGGTTGTCGGGCTGCATGGAAATGTTTTTAAGCCGCATACGGGGACAAAGACGTCGGTTCTGTTTGTTCAAAAATGGGACGATGAATTGTGCCCTAAAAAAGACGACTACCCGATTTTCTTTGCCACAATGAGAGAACTGAGCAAGGACAATTCTGGGGATAAAATTTACCGTGTGAATTCGGACGGTTCTTATATGTTGGATACGCATGACCACTTAATCGTAAAGCATGATTTGTATAACCATGACGGACTGACGGAAGATGGGATTGCCGAAGCGTTTATTGAATTTGCAAAAAAGGAGCATTTGAGTTTTTTTTAGATGACCCATCTGTGACGGAGTTTGATGAGGTTTATTATGAGAAGTTATTGGATGGGTTAGAAATTCAGGAAATATTGTATTCAGAATTAGAATTTTCGGGAAGAATAGATGCAGAGTATTATCAGAAAACCTATCTTGCATACGAGGAAATTATACATAAATGCAGGAACGACAGATTGCATCATTTGGCAGATTTTCTTATCGGTCCTTTTGGTTCTGCATATGATACAAATAACTATACAGATGTGCCGGATTTCAGATATGTGAGAGGACAGGACGTAAAGCCGTTTGTATTAAAGGATACAGAAGCAAGATATATGACAGAAAAAGATTTTAATAGATTGTCGAAATATTCTCTAAAAGCTGATGATATACTGGTATCTGTTGTCGGAACGCTTGGTAATGCGTGCATTGTCAGAAAAAAAGATATACCAGCAATTTTTAGCTGTAAAAGTACAGTGATTAGAACAAATGTTGTAAATCCTTATTTTTTAACTGCTTATCTTAATTCAAAATATGGCAGGAATTTATTACTGCGTAAAGAGAGAGGAGTAATACAAAAGGGACTTAACTTGGATGATTTAAAAATGCTGGATGTTCCCTTGTTTTCAAATAAATTTCAGAATGTTTGTGAAAAGTTTATAAATGAAGCATGGGAGCTCATGGATGCGTCAGCTGATGTTTATAAGAAAGCGGAAGAATTATTGATAGAAAAATTTGGATTAAAAAATTTTGCCCCTCAAACTGAAAGATTTTCTGTAAAATCATTTAAAAATTCTTTTGGGGATGTGGGAAGACTGGATGCGGAATTTTATCAGAAAAAGTATGATGATTTATTTGTAAGGTTAAGTAAATTTAATTGCAAGAAATTAGGTGATATAGTTACAATGAAAAAATCAATAGAGCCAGGTAGCGATAGTTATTCTGACACGGGCATACCTTTTGTCCGAGTGAGCGATATAACGAAATACGGGATCACAAAACCAAAAATAAAATTACCTCATCAGTTGGTAGAAAATATGCAAGATTTATTTCCTGCAAAAGGAACCATTCTACTGACAAAAGACGGGAGTGTGGGAATTGCATATAAAGTAGAAGAGGATAAGCATTTTATTACGTCAAGTGCGTTGCTGCATTTGCATGTATTGGACGATAATGAAGTCAATCCCGATTATTTGACGTTGGTTCTTAACTCGAAAGCAGTGCAGATGCAGGCGGAGAGAAATGCGGGAGGCTCTATTATACAGCACTGGAAGCCGTCTGAAATTGAGGATGTTATTATTCCTATTTTGGATACGGACATTCAAAATAAAGTCTCAGACAAAGTGAGAAAGTCATTTATATTAAGAAAAGAATCTCAAATACTATTAGGTCGGGCAATTACACTTGTTGAAACTGCTATTGAGCAAGGAGAGGATGTTGCCTTGAAATTGTATGTATGACACTAGGCTTTTATAAAAGAGGAAAATATTATAATTATAATATAGAAATGATATTAATTGCATATTGCAAAAAAACGCAGGATAGAGATAATTTTTTTGATATAAAACATAGAACCACATCCAGAAGTGACTACCGAAATTCATTATTTCTGGGAATAAAAGCCTCGCGATGTGTGGAAACTATTGTCGAATAAACGGAAAAATGCAACGATAAGAGCAATGTCAAAGCTTGATATTTCATGCGTTTTTTGACATTGCTTTCTGTAATTTTGGAGACTTTATAGTTCCTTTTTAATTTTCCCTAATTTTCATAGTCATAAAATCAGAAATGGAAATATATATCAGAAAAAACTCAAAAAAGATTCTTGGAAGATATGTATATGGAAAATCAGAGAGGACAGTGGAAGGGCTAAATGACTATTCCATATCCATTTGTGATAATTGACGGAGTTGATTACGTTTTTCATAGATTACAGCGGTTATCTGGACTCTCAAATTATCTTCGTCAATCCAAAAATATACAAGGAAATTCTTTACTGGCAGACGGTGGATGCCCTTTGTACGCCATGGTTCTTCAGCGATCAGGGCCACACGTTGCGGAAAATGTGCGAGCGATAAAAAAGCATCTTCCAGCGTATCCAGTAAATGAAGGGCAGCTGCAGGAGCTTTCAGTTCATAAGCTATATAGTGGATGATTTCTTGTATTCCATTTTCAGCCTGGGGAGTGGCTTTTACAGTATAAGTTTTATCCATTATTGTAACCCCTGTCTTAAATCCGCAAATACATCAGCAACAGGGCGTGACTGATCAGATTTGGCTTGTGATAATCCCTTTTCCATGATGGAGTTAAATTCTTCTGTAGTCATGGAGTCTAGTGTGGCAGGTTCTTGTGGCAGAGACAACGAAAAAGGGATGCTCTTGGTCATAATGATCTGTTTGTATAATGCATTTATAACAACAGAAGCAGGTAATCCAAGTTTTGACATGATTGATTCTGCCTGTTCCTTGACTTCCGGCTCGACACGGGCGAGTACATTTGCACTTTTAGTAGCCATAGTGATACCGCCTTTCTTTACTTTTTGGTATTATTATATCGAGTTGTATAACTATTAGCAATACAAAAATGATAAAATTCATTTATGTATGGTGGAGAGGGTTTCCTAATTTAGAAAATTTAATTGTTTAGGAATTGTAATAGCTAAATGCGCTGCATATTTGCTCCTGATCCTATGGTATCAAATGATTTTTGGGGCAATTTGAGCAACTTGGGGTGGGCGCTTAGTAAAATGTTGATATTAGATGATTTTACACTTTAGTAATTGAATATTGATAAAGGACATGATATTATTTCCCTATCATTGTAGGTGGGGGGGGGAATTATTATGCAAAGCAAAGATTTTCCAAAAGTGCGCTTAAGAGGTGGATTCTCGGATAGGAATAGAATTAAAAGTGAGAATACACAAATGCAATATAAAGATTTTGATGATCATACAAGGGTTTGCATTGTAAATCTAATTAATAGTATATATAATGCTGTATATCACTACGATTACGACTGCAAGCATCAACTATTCTTAAAGCAAATATTATCCGATGTTTATATGGAAAAAGTTGAATTCTCGGAACACTATAAGTATGATCAAAATAAAATATTTGATCTTATAAATATTACTTTATTGCAAGATGAATATGACAGTGTTTTAACATTAGTTGAATTTATTTGCCAGAAATTATCTGACGCTGCACATACAGATTGGAGTACAGAATTTAATAGTATTTTTCAACAAGAGTATGTTGGTTATAGATTTATAAATAGAATAATCGTTCCAATAACAGATGAAAATGAAATAAAATCTATTGAAGATGCAATGAACACTCAACATGAAAACATTAATAAGCATCTAAAAAAAGCAATTGGTTTATTGTCTGATAGAAAAAATCCAGATTATGAGAATTCTATTAAAGAAAGTATTAGTGCTGTGGAGGCAATGTGCGTTTCCATAATTGGAAAGGGAGCGACATTAGGGGAGGCACTTAAAAAACTTGAAAAAAATGGAGTAGTTATTCATCCAAGTTTGAAGTCTGCATTTGAAAAATTATACGGATACACAAGTGATGCAAAGGGGATTCGTCATGCGGGAAATATCGGGGGAGCATCTTCAACATTTGAAGAAGCAAAATTTATGTTAGTGTCATGCTCCGCTTTTATTAATTATCTTATAGGAGTATTAGCTGATTAAAATATATATTTTTAGACTTTAGGAGGAAATATGTTTACAATTCAAGATCCTAGCCATTGTCCCAAATGTCAAAGTAAAAATATTTATTTAGAACCAAGGTTATATAAAAAAGATAATTTTGGAAAAGACACTGATATTGTTATTCTTGGTATGTGGTTATGCTCTGAATGTGGAAATATACTGGGAAGAAAAATGAATCAGTATGAAAATGATATAGATGCTAATAGCATTTGAAAGAATAGTGAGTATTGAGTGATGTGATGCTATATGAAAAGAGAGGCTATAGCGATGTCAAATATAATAATAGAAGTGATTTCTATTTTAGCTGGTTTTATTACTATAGGAATTAATGAATATCTTACACATAAGAGAGATATAAAACATAAGAAAGAGGAATTATTGCTTACCCATTTGAAAGAAATGCTAGAGTGGTTAAGCATTATGCAACAAGATATATTTAGGATATCAAGACTTCTTATTACAGCGATTGGCATTTATAGTGATCAAGAAAGAAAAAAACAATTGCAAGCAGATTTTAAAATTGAGGTAAATGAAATAATTGAAAGAAGTATTGTGTTTTGTAATTCTTACGCAGAAGTAAATAATAGTATAGGAATTGATTTAGAATTAAGTGAATTAAATAAAGCAGTTGGACAGTATGCAGATAAACTTCGTGATATATTAAAAAAATATCCTTTTCCTGATATGGATGACAAGGATTTGAATATTGTGAATGAAAGAACCTCAATAATTCAAAAACAAATCAAAAAGCGTATTTTGGTTATAACAAAAGAGATAAGTAGTTTACTGAATATATAGACTTATTAAATAACTGTCAGAAAGTACTAAATCTGTGATATAAAGGGAAGTAAGAATCTTGCCAGCCATCAAAATTAAAAACGGTGACTGGTAATTTTTTAGATCGATAATCAAACGTAAGTTCGTTACGAATGTAGATGCGGAACAAATGTTCTGGATTTGCAAAACACTTTATTGTATTGGCAGTACATGGATTGCAAAACTGAAATGTCAAGATAGTGTCAAGCTTTTCTCTGGAACATTCAAGATGGCTTGCCGCATTTGCCCGTATATGACATAGGCGAGTGTAGCAAATTATCAAAACATTTGCATACAACCAATCCTGTTAAATCCATATTTGCGCGAGTAGCGAAGAATAAGGAAACGCTCGCATTTCCTTGTGAAGAGCATCGCGACAGCCGCCAGACGTTCAAGGAAAAAATCCCACAATTAACATTTCAGAAACAAAACTTGAAAATTTCAAAAACATTCAGAAGATAACATACAGATAACAATAAGAGATTATTAAAATGAATGGAGGTATTTATCATGAAAAAGAAAGATTTTGTCACTCTCATCCTCAGTGTTGTCGGAGGACTGCTGTTTTCACTCGGTATGTGTATGGCGCTGGTTCCGGAAATGGGAACAATCACACAGGGCGTTGTACTTGGCGTAGTCGGACTGATCGTATTGCTGGCAATGGTAATTGTACGCCGGAAGATGGACGGCAAACCCGCCATCACATTTAACGGCAGAGCTATCGGGATTACTCTTTACAGCATTTTCAGTACGGCCGTATTCGGAGCAGGAATGTGCATGGTTCTTGTTTCGAGCCAGATGGTATGGGGAATCGTTGTCGGAATTGTCGGCATTGTCCTTCTGCTCGGACTGATTCCGATCTGTAAAGGGCTCAAGTAAAGGAGGCAGCAGCATGAAAAAGACGCTCATTACTGCCGCATGTGTTACCGGTATCACTGGTATCGCGGCTGTCATCACGATAATGATCCGCAGAGTAAGAACTGACAGTAAAATAAAAAAATGTTTATAAATCGGAGGTAATATAAAATGGAAAATCAGGTAAAAACACAGGCACAGATCGAACAGGAAATGCTTGAACTGAACAAGCAGTTTGGTGAATTCCTTCATACAAAAGGAATTACGGCAAAATGCAAGCTGGCATTCTCCAATATGGGAGATTCGGCAAGAAAGCAGCATGAAGCAGACAAAGCGCAGTATGAGTCTGTCAAGGCCCAGTCGTCAGAGGAAAACGCGGAATTTGTAGAGTTCCTTCACACCAAGGGACTCAAAGCAAAATTCAAGCTTGTTGTGGAGAACATCAAGAAAGGTGCTGAAGCTGCACCGCAGAGAACGAC
This sequence comes from Lachnospiraceae bacterium, assembly GCA_014804755.1. GTDB lineage: Bacteria > Bacillota > Clostridia > Lachnospirales > Lachnospiraceae > DLAJ01. The sequence goes on from JAAUZE010000003.1 coordinate 178,777, forward strand.
GGAGAGCATTGCGAAGAGTGCGGCACATGCACATGCCCCGGTGAATCCCTACGCGGGCGCTCATGCAGCCCACGGACATTACACAGCAGAATCGCTTTCCAAAGAATTCAATGAATTTCTTAAAATGAAAGGTCTTGATACGCAATACACGGTTGAGATCAAGGGCAGCGACGAGGACTGATATTGAGCAGCAGGTAGAAGCGCACGAACCGCTTTTTCATTTGACCCGCACTGCCGGAATGGGAGTGCGGGTTAAATCTTTTGTAAAAAAGTGCGAAATAAAGAAAACATAAACAAAACTTTAACATTTCCGTGTTATAATGAAAAAAACATGGGAGGGTCATTCTATGTTCAAGATTTTAGTGGTTGAGGATGATAACGAATTAAACCGCACTGTTTGTTCTTTTCTGAATGAAAGCGGATATGAAGCAACCGGCAGCTTAGATGCCAATGACGCGTATCATGTTATGTATAACAACACATTCGATCTGATCGTGTCCGATATTATGATGCCGGGCATAGACGGCTTTGAATTTGCAAAAAACGTGCGGGAATTGAATGAGGATATTCCGATTCTGTTTATGACTGCACGGGATGACTTTGCTTCTAAGCAGCGGGGCTACCGGATTGGGATTGACGATTACATGGTAAAGCCCATTGATCTGGATGAGTTGTTTCTGCGGATCGGCGCACTTCTCAGACGGGCGAAAATCGCAAGCAGCCACCGGCTGGAAATCGGTGGGCTGGCACTGGATGCTGATGAACGTACGGCTGTCTTAAACGGCGAAGAGATTTCCCTTACGTTGCGGGAGTTTAATATTCTTTATAAGCTGCTTTCCTATCCGAAAAAGACCTTTACCCGCACACAGCTCATGGATGAGTTTTGGGACGCGGAATCCAACACCGCGCCGAGAGCGGTCGATGTTTACATGACAAAACTGCGCGACAAATTCTCCGGGTGCGAGGACTTTGAGATCGTCACCGTTCACGGACTTGGTTACAAGGCGGTGGTGAAATGATTCGGCACAGTAAAGCTGCAAGAAGAAAACGACTGTTCGCAAGCGTTCAACGCTATATGGTCTTTTTTCTGTTCATGGCCTTTATTATCACCTGCTGTATGATTCTTTTTTTCTCCTTAATGGAGGAAACGGGATTCCATCTTACAAAAGAGAATATCAGACCAGCAGCGATTTTGACTTTTGGTAATGTGGTGCTGTTAAGTGGGATCTGCACCGTGATTGACGGGATTCGGCGTAAATATATGGTTGAGCGTCCTGTGAAAAGGATTATCGACGCCGCCCAAAAGATCATGAGCGGGGAATTCTCTACAAGGATTGAATTATTTCCCGGTATTTATGATGCGGATGGCTTCAATACCATAATCCGGTACATTAACAAAATGGCGGAGGAGCTTTCCGGTACGGAAACGCTTCGGACCGACTTTATCGCGAATGTATCCCATGAGCTGAAAACGCCGCTTGCAGTGATACAAAATTACGGAACCATGCTGCAAGCATCCGATTTGACGAAAGAAAAAAGATTGGAATATGCAAAAGCCATTACGGAAGCGTCTCGCAGGCTGGCGGATTTGATCACCAATATATTGAAATTGAATAAGCTGGAAAATCAGCAAATCTATCCGAAACGGCAGACCTATAATCTCGGGGAACAGCTTTGCGAGTGTCTTTTGAATTTTGAAAGCACTTGGGAGAAAAAAGAGATCGGGATCGACACAGACATTGAGGAAGAAGTTTTTGTAGAATCCGACGCAGAGCTTTTGACACTGGTATGGAACAATCTGTTTTCCAACGCCATGAAGTTTACCGAAGCGGGAGGAACCATATCTCTGACGCTGAAAGCGGACGGTGATTTTGCCGTTGTGCAGGTAACGGATACCGGCTGCGGGATCAGCCCGGAGGTCGGCAGGCACATTTTTGAAAAGTTTTATCAGGGAGATACCTCCCACTCCACACAGGGCAACGGTCTGGGGCTTGCTCTGGTGAAACGGGTAATCGATATTGTAGACGGGGATATCTCCGTCAGCAGCGAAGTCGGAAAAGGCAGTGTATTTACCGTAAAGATCAGGAGAAAAGACGATGGAGAAATGCAAGCAGATTCTTAAAAAAATCTTTTTTTTGCCGCCGTTTCCGACGGTTTTGCTTGCCCTGTTCGGTTATGGGTTTGTCCTTGCGGTCGCAATCTTTGAGATTGCGATTCCGATACTGCAATACCTCTCCTATATCAGCTCCGCCTATGCCTTGATCATTACGATCACAGGTTTTCCGTATGTTATCGCCTTTTCGAAGTCGGTCAAGCGGTATATCAACGAACATTCGTTGATGAAAAAGCTGCAAAGCACCGCTATCGGCGAGCGCTTTTTCAATGACGTCCGGTTCCGCACGGAAATATCGCTGTATCAGGGGTTGTTTATTAATCTGCTGTATATTGCAATGAAACTGTTTTCAGGAATATACTACCGCTCGGTCTGGTTTATTTCTTTGGCGGTATATTATATTCTGCTTGCGGTAATGCGTCTTCTGCTTCTGCGCCGCGGAAAAAGAAAAACGGACAAAACCCCGATGGAAATTGAAATTCACCGTTACCGGCTGTGTGGAATGATGCTTCTGATCATGAATCAGGCTCTTGCCGGTATTGTTATTTTCATGGTACATCAGAACAAGGGCTTTGATTATCCGGGATTGCTGATCTATGCAATGGCATGCTACTCCTTCTACTCGATCATTACGGCCGTTATCAAGCTGGTTAAATTCCGAAAGCACGGCAGCCCCATACTTTCCGCAGCGAAGGCAATCAACCTCGTTGCGGCGATGGTATCGATTCTGTCGCTGGAGACAGCGATGGTGGCGCAGTTTGGCGGTGATGACGACCCGTTTTTCCGAAAAGCCATGACAGCCGCTACGGGGGGCGGTGTCTGCACCATTGTTATCGGTATGGCAATCTTTATGATATGGAAATCTGCAAAACAGATGAAACATCAAAAGGAGTGAAACATTATGGACGAAAAGAAAGAAACATTCCACTATACTTACTCCGCCTCACAGCAGGTAGAAATAAAGAGTATCCGTGAAAAGTATATGCCGCCTACGGAAGAGGAGGATAAAATGGAACGGCTGCGCAGGCTGGATCGGAGCGTGACCAAAGCCGGCGGAGTTATTTCACTGACGGTCGGTACGGTCAGCTCGCTGATCCTTGGCGTTGGTATGTGCTGCACAATGGCTTGGGCAAGCAGTCTCTTTATTCCCGGTATTGTGATTGGAATAGTTGGCATTGCCGGTATCATTGCCGCCTACCCCATCTATGCCCACATGGTCAGGAGAAGGCGGAAAAAGCTGGCGCCGGAAATTTTGCGGCTGACGGATGAATTGATGAAATAAAATAGGATGCCTCCACGAGAAGGGTGCTGTTCCGTTCCGGGATTCCGCAAAAATCAAATGCATTAAATGCCGCTCCATGTTATATGGAACGGCATTTAATTGTATTTTACCCATTCATGTGTTAGAATGAAACAGAATTACCTGGCAGAGAAAAAGCACATTTGAACGAATGAAAAAACGGAGAAACAAAGATGAACGGGTCTGGAACAAAAAACAGAAAGAAAAATAACAGGATTTACCAGATTGCTTATGCCGTTATGCTTGCATTTTTTTGTGTTATGATCGCGGGGGTGGCGGTGGCAAACCGGGGGCAGTCTCCGGCGAAACTGCTTTCGGAAGGCAATATCGCCTTTGACGAAGGGTGGTATCTGGAGGACGGCGGCGAGGCGGATGTCAGCCATTTGAATAAGATTTCCTCTGTGACACCCTATCAGGAGCAGAGCGTTTATCACAGACTGCCCGACGATCTGGAAGAAGGGCTTTCCTTGTGTTTCCGCTCAAAAAACATTGATTATCAGGTTTATGTGGACGGAGAGCTGCGCTATGAGCCGGTGCGTCGGGAGAGCAATATTTATAATAAATCCCTTGGAAATCGGTGGAATTATATTCCGCTTTACAGCAGCGACGCCGGAAAAATTGTGGAAGTGCGTTTTCATACCGTGTATGAGGGCGGCCGGGCATGCATAGACCATCTCTGCATAGGCTCCGCAGCCGGGGAGATCGTCAGCACATTTACCGGTAAAGCGGTGGCTTTTTCTACCTGTATGCTCATATTGTTTGTCGGGCTGCTGCTGATCGTGGCGGATATTCCGGCCAATCAACAGATGCATAAAAATCACGAGCTGCTTTATCTCGGTCTGTTTGCCATAAGCATTGCACTCTGGTGTCTGGCGGAGACAAGTCTGCTGCAGTTTTACACGAGCGACAGCAGGCTTATTCAGCTGATGTCCTGCTGCGCTCTGATCATGATCCCGATTCCTTTGGTGCTTTATCTGGATGCGGCGTTCGGCTTTAAAAGGAGGGTGGTTGTCCCGATTATGTGCGGACTGTCCGTGGCGGAGTGTGTCATTCGTACTGTCCTGCATTTCACCGGGGTGATGGACTACCATGAGACACTGACTTTTTCCCACATTATATTGGCAATCTCGGCGGCTTTGCTGCTGTATGCTATCCTGAAAAACGCGTTTCGGGAGGGAAAAAGCAAGACAAGGAATGTTTATAAGGTATTGCGCACCATCGGATTCATGGGGCTTGCCTTTGCCGCAGTGATAGATATTATAAGATATTATAGAGGCAGCACTAACGACAACGCGATGTTTGTGCGCATCGGTCTGCTGATTTTCATATTGTGCTATGGAAGCTCCAGCCTGGAGAAAACGATCAATGCTGTAAAGCTTGGGGTGCAGTCAGAATTTGTCAGCCAGCTTGCCTACCGGGACGGACTGACGGGCATCGGCAACCGGACGGCTTTTCAGGAGCAGCTGGCGGAGCTGGAGAAAGAAAAGAAGCAGCTTTCCGGAATCGCGATCATCATGTTCGATGTAAACGACCTGAAGCTGATAAACGACAATCAGGGTCATCAGAAGGGAGATCAGCTGCTGCTGTGCAGTGCGGAAATTATCAGGACAGCGGCGGAATCCGTGAAAGGCATCTGCTACAGGATCGGCGGCGACGAGTTCGTATGCATTATAAGCGGAGAGGATGTGTCCGGCCGCTGTGAAAAGGCGATCGTCTGCTTTCAAAAGGCTATGGACGACTACAACGCTGTGAAAGGACAGCCGTTCCGCATCAGTATCGCCAGCGGTTATGCGGTCTACGACAAGCTTCAGGAAAATGAAATGCTGATGGACGTATACCAGCAGGCGGACGTCCGCATGTATGAAAATAAAAAACAGATCAAAGCAAATGGTATCCGCTGATTTTATATGAAATAATCATAAAAAATGAAAAACTTCTTTAACACAAATTGTGTTTTGAGAAGTTTTTTGTTTTTGCCTGGTAAGCGGCAATCCCTTGCAAGGTCCGATGTTTTCTGATAATATACGCATATGATATTGCAGTAATAAATACATAGGGAGGAAGCAGAATGGAGACCGGAAGAAAAAGAACAAAGATAGAGGTTGTATTGATGGCATTGGTGCTGTTGTCGATTGTGCGGCAGTTTTTTTTGGGAAATTATCATAATATGTTTCTGGGAATCTTGACACTGATTCTTTTTTCACTACCCAAAATCATTGAGAAGAAACTGAGGGTAAGCATTCCGGGGGGTCTGCAGGCGATTATTTTAATCTTTATTTTTTCAGCGGAGATTTTGGGAGAAATTCATGCGTTTTATGTAAAGATTCCCGTGTGGGATACCATGCTGCATACGACGAACGGATTTCTGATGGCCGCAATCGGATTTGCCATGATTGATATTTTTAATCGAAGCGAGAAGTTTTCGATTAAAATGTCCCCTTATTTTGTAGCTTTTGTAGCCTTTTGTTTTTCGATGACGATCGGCGTGCTGTGGGAATTTTATGAATTCGGTATGGACTGGTTTTTCAAGACAGATATGCAGAAAGACTGGATTTTACCGGTCATCAGCTCGGTGAAATTGGACCCGAATGGAGCGAATGAACCGGTGAAGGTTGCTATTGATTCCGTAGTGATCAATGGGCAGGAATGGAACTTGGGAGGTTACCTGGATGTGGGCATTGTGGATACGATGAAGGATTTGATGGTAAATTTTGCGGGAGCAGTTGTATTTTCTATTGTAGGAATTTTATATTTGAAGCAGAGAGGAAAAGGAAAGCTGGCCGCATCTTTGATTCCTCAGGTGAATGAGAAAACCGAAGAATGAATATAGGTCGGATCAAGATAATAAAGATAAGGAAACTGGGATTATGCAGACAGATCAAAGCAAAGGGCTTTTGCTCTTAAAAAAGGGAAAGAAGGGCATTTTTCATGTGGTATTCAGCCGTATTGGCTTGATACTGATTTTATTGGCATTACAGTTTTTCTTTCTGTTTGGAGTTCTTCGATGGTTTGGGAGATTTTTACCGCACATTTTGGGTGGAAACATACTGTTTGCGTTTATTATCGTTCTTTGCATTTTAAACAGCAGAATGGATCCTTCGGCAAAAATTACGTGGCTGATTGTCATTATGCTTGCGCCGGTGTTTGGCGTGCTCTTATTTGCGTATACGCAGAGTGATATTGGGCACCGTGTCTTGAAACGGCTTGTCCATCAGATGATTATGGATACGAAAGAGTGCATTCCCCAATCGGAGGACACCATGAAACGGCTGGCTGCAGAGAATAGGGGAGTGGCGACGCTGGCAAACTATATGCGAAGAAGCGGCTGTCATCCGGTGTATGAAAACACGTCTGTCACATATTTTCCTTTGGGTGAGGAAAAGTTTGCGGAAATGTTAAGGCAGCTTGAGGCGGCAGAGCATTTTATTTTTATGGAATATTTCATTGTGGATGAGGGATCGATGTGGGGACAGATTTTGGCGATCCTTGCACAAAAGGCAGCGGAGGGCGTCGATGTGCGCGTGATGTATGACGGAACCTGTGAGCTTTCACTGCTGCCGCATGATTATCCGAAGCGTTTGAAGGCATTGGGAATTCAATGTAAAATATTTGCTCCGGTGTCGCCCTTCGTTTCCACGCATTATAATTATCGGGATCACAGAAAGATTTTGGTGATTGATGGGCATACGGCGTTTAACGGCGGTGTGAACCTTGCGGACGAGTATATTAATCAGATAGAGAGGTTTGGACACTGGAAAGATACTGCCGTCATGTTAAAGGGTGAGGCGGTGAAAAGCTTTACCTTAATGTTTTTGCAGATGTGGGGGCTTCATGGGAATAAGGACGAGCTGGAACGGTTTCTTTCCTGTCCATCATTGCCAGCCGAAAATGCCGGCGGATTTGTCATTCCTTATGGTGACTGCCCGGTGGACGATGATAAGCTGGGCGAGCGGGTGTATATGGACATCCTGAATCGTTCATTGGAGTACGTACATATTATGACGCCGTATCTGATTTTAGATGGGGAGATGGAAACCGCATTGAAGTTTGCGGCGGAACGGGGCGTTGATGTGGTTCTGCTGCTGCCGGGAATTCCCGACAAGGCAATACCGTACGCGCTTGCAAAGACGCATTATGCGTCGCTGCTGAAATCCGGCGTGAAGATTTATGAATATACGCCGGGGTTTGTTCATGCGAAGGTTTTTGTCAGCGACGGGGAGGAAGCGGTTGTGGGAACGATCAATTTGGATTACCGCAGCCTGTATCACCATTTTGAGTGTGCTACGTATCAGTACCGCACAGCTTGCATTTCTGATATTGAGGCAGATTTTCAGGAAACGCTTGCAAAATGCAGGCAGGTTACGATGGATACCGTTCGTCATGAAAAGTGGAATGTAAAACTGATAGGGAGATTGATGAAGGCATTTGCACCATTGATGTAAGACAGAAATAAAAGGAACAAGATCAGGGGTAGAATTTTGCGCATGAACGAATTATTTTCGGATAAGGAATTAAAAAAGATGATTGTTCCCCTGTTTTTGGAACAGCTTTTGGTGATGTTCGTCGGTCTTGCCGATACGCTGATCATCAGCTATGCGGGGGAAGCGGCCGTTTCAGGTGTTTCGCTGGTCAATCAGTTTAATACCATATTCATTTATCTGTTCACGGCGCTCTCTTCCGGCGGAGCCGTTGTCATCAGTCAGTATATCGGCAGACAGGAAAGGGAGCGCGCCGGAGAGTCGGCAAGCCAGCTTTTGCTGTTTTCCACGCTGTTTTCCGTTGTTGTGATGGCGGCGGTGCTGATCGGGAACGAGGCGATGCTTAGGCTGCTGTTCGGAAAAGTGGAACAGCCGGTCATGGACGCCTGCATCACGTACTTAAGAATTTCGGCATACTCGTATCCGGCGATTGCTGTTTATAATGCCGGTGCGGCTGTTTACCGCAGTCTGGGAAAAACGAATGTGACGATGTATCTGTCGGTTATTTCCAACGCGATCAATGTGATCGGCAATGTGATCGGCGTGTTTGTACTGCGTGCGGGAGTGGCGGGAGTCGCATGGCCTTCTTTCCTTGCACGTGTATTTTCCGCGGTCGCGATCACCTTCCTCTGCTTTCAGAAAAAGAATGAGGTGGTATATCGGAAGAAGTGGATATTTCGCTGGAATAACGGGTTGATGAGAAGTATTTTGAACGTTGCCGTGCCAAATGGGGTGGAAAACGGGATATTCCAACTGGTAAAGGTCGCATTGAGCAGTATCGTAGCGCTGTTCGGCACGTATCAGATCGCCGCAAACGGTGTGGCGCAAAGTATCTGGTCAATGGCGGCGCTGGCAGGCGTGGCGATGGGACCGGCTTTTATCACCGTGATCGGGCAATGCATGGGAAACAGCGATATCGAGGGAGCGGAATATTATTTTAAGAAGCTTACGAAACTGACGCTCTTCATCTCGGCGGCATGGAATCTTTTGATCTTCCTTCTGACGCCGGTCATCCTGCTTTTTTATTCGCTGTCGCCGGAAACGAAGCGGCTTGTCATTCTTCTGGTGCTGATCCACAATGTGTTTAATGCCGTGGCATATCCGTTCTCGGGCGCGCTCAGCAACGGACTTCGCGCCGCGGGTGACGTGAAATACACGATGGTGGTTTCCGTTGTTTCCACGATCGCAATACGGCTGCTCCTGTCGTATCTGTTGGGGATCGTGATGCAGATGGGCGTTGTCGGCATCGCGCTTGCCATGGTGTGCGATTGGGTGATACGGGCGATTCTCTTTATTCGAAGGGAAAAATCGGGAACGTGGAAGAAGTTTCAGGTGATCAAATCTTGAAAGCCGGTGGGCAGAGGAAATTTACGATAATGAAAAGAAACGCGGTGGGATGCGTGGTTGCTTCCTGTCCGCGTTTCTTTTTTTACCTAATAAAAATGTTCTGTTTACGGCGCGTCAGATCACTCTGCCGATTTCTCTGCATATTCCGTGGTGACAAGCTCCTCGTAGGGAACACGTTCAGGAAGCTCGCCGGACTCTTCCAGAATATTCTGTAAAAGCAGGAAGGCGTCCTCGGTAAAGATCAGATCAGTCTTCCAGGTGTCCTGTGTCAGATAGCGGTTGACGATGGTCGTGACGGTGTCAAGCTCCGTTTCCGCAAACTGCGGCGCGATCACGGCGGCAATCTCCTCCGCGGTGTGGGAGTTTACATAATCCATTCCCTTTTGAAGTGCGTCGGTAAACGCCTGCACGGTATCGCTGTGCGCATCCAGATAGCTCTGCTTTGCAAAAAATCCGGTGTAGGGAACATAGCCGGAATCCACACCGAGGGAAGCGACAATATAACCGTCGCCCTTTTGTTCCAAGCCGGTCGCATGCGGTTCAAACTCAACGCTGAAGCTGCCCTGCCCGCTTGAGAACGCAGCGGCAGTGGAACCGAAATCAATGCTTTGGTCAATGTTTACCTCGGAAGGCTGAATGCCGTTTTTTCTCAAAATGTATTCAAATACCATTTCCGGCATGCCGCCCGCGCGTCCGCCGAGTACGTCCTGCCCAATGAGCATATCCCAGGTGAAGTTTTCGATCGGTTCGCGGGAAACAAGGAAATTGCCCGCGCGCTGGGTAAGCTGCGCAAAATTCACGATCTTGTCGGACGCGCCTTCCAAATAAGTATAAACAGTCGCTTCACAGCCGGCAAAGCCGATTTCCGCCTCGCCTGAGAGTACGGCCGCCATGACCTTGTCGGCGCCGTATCCGGTCACGAGCGTAACGTCCAGTCCTGCCTCCGTGAAGTAACCGTTTTCGATCGCCACATACATCGGCGCGTAGAAAATGGAGTGTGCCACCTCGTTTAAGGTGAGTTTTGTCAGACCGGACGGTTCTTTTGTATCCTTGCCGCAGCCGCACAGGGTGCAGGCGAGCAGTGCTGTAATCAGAAGAAGCGTGGATAATTTTCGTCGCATATTTTTTTCTTCGGGCGGGAAGCCCGCAACGTTTTTCTTAGTCTATTATATTGCGGGAGACAAAAACGGTGACAGCGCAACCTATGGTTGCAGTGCGGAATGGGGGCGGTTGCAACAGTACTTTTTTATGGAAATATTGTCTGACTCATCATAGACAGGCGGAGAAATTTCGTATATAATAGAGTCGTAACGCGTCCGGATGCCGGATGGAAAATGCGGCGTCAAGGCGACGCACAATACAGGAGGAGGATATTACAATATGGGTATCATTTCAAGATTTAAGGACATTATGGCGGCAAATTTCAATGCACTGTTGGACAAATGTGAGAATCCGGAGAAAATGATCGATCAATACTTACGTAATTTGGAAAATGATATGGCGAAGGTAAAAGCGGAGACCGCTTCCATCATGGCTGACGAGAAGGCGGCAAAGAGAAAGATGGACGACAACGCCGCAGAGATCGCAAAGATGGGCGAGTATGCAAAGAAGGCTGTTGCAAGCGGCAATGACGACGAGGCACGCAAGTTCTTAGAGAAGAAGGCGGAGCTTACGGCAACGCAGGAAGTACTCGTAAAGCAGTATGAGCTGGCATGCGAGAATTCCAGGAAGATGCGCGAGATGCATAATAAGTTAGAGAGCGATATTTCCACGCTGCGCTCCAGACGCGAGATGATCAAGGCAAAGATGAAGGTTGCCGAGACGCAGAAGAAGATCAATCAGATGGGCAGCGGCGTTGCGGATGCTGGCAGCAATATTGCAGCATTTGAGCGTATGGAAGCAAAGGTTGACAAGATGCTTGACGAGGCGGACGCGATGGCAGAGCTGAATGCGGACAGCGCAAGCAATGATGTGGAGAGCCTGACCAAGAAGTATGACGCAAGCAACCGTTTGAGCGATGTGGATGACGAGCTGGCGGCATTAAAGGCAGAGATGGGCATGCAGTGAGACGCAGGTGAAGCGGGAAAGCTGCACGGCAGCGGACGCAGAATCGCGTGATAGAATCGTATAAAAAGGAGACCGATATGGGACTTTTTTCAAAAGAGTTATCCAATGTGGTGGAGTGGAAGGAAAATCAGCCGGAGGTATTGTTTTGGAAGTGGAGCAATTCTGAGATCAAAAAAGGCTCCGTGCTCATTATCCGTCCGGGACAGGATGCCATCTTTTTGTATAACGGACGCGTGGAAGGAATTTTTACTGACGAGGGACAGTTTGATATTGAGTCGCAGATCATTCCGTTTCTCTCTACCTTAAAGGGTTTTAAGTTCGGCTTCAATTCGGGTCTGCGTGCGGAGGTGCTCTTTATCAATACCAAAGAGGTACTTTGCAAGTGGGGAACGAAAAATGCCATTAATCTTCCGGCAGCGGGCTTACCGGGCGGTATGCCGATCCGGGCGTTCGGTACCTTTAACTGCCGGATCGCCGATACGATGACGGTGATCGATAAGCTGGCGGGCATCCGTCAGATGTACACGGTCAGCGATGTCAAGGAGCGTATTGTCGCAAGCTTAGACCAGCTTTTGATGTCATGGATCTCAAAAGAAGGCCACGATATGTTCAATCTGCAGGCGGATGCACGAAACATCGCGAAGGGGATTGAGTCCGATCTTGATATGGACATGAGAAAGATCGGTATCGGGATTGAGGATTTTAAGATCGAGAGCTTTTCCTATCCGGAAGAAGTCAAGAAGATGCAGGAGAAAGCGGCGGCACAGTCCATGATTGGCGATGTCAACCGTTATCAGCAGCTTGCGGCGGCGAATTCCATGGAAAAGGGCGGCGCAAGCGGTGCCGGCGTCGCGGGACAGATGGTTGGCATGCAGATGGGTATGGCGCTCGGACAGCAGATGGTGAATCAGATGAACTTAGGGCAGCAGAATGCGCCTGCGGCAAACGCGGGAACGCTTCCGACCACAAGCCCGAAGTTTTGTCCGAACTGCGGCACGGCGACGACCGGATCGAAGTTCTGCGGTAACTGCGGAACGCAGCTGTTTCAGTAGGCGGCACGCAGGCAGTGCATAGAAATCCTTGCAGGCGCAGCCGGTACATACAGGAGCAGTATGCGGGAGCGGGCGAATCAACCGGAAAACGAGACAACAGGCATGTGAGAGCATGCATGGAAAGAAAAAACAGGAACAGCAAGGGCGGGGAACTGCCCTTGCTTCTTTCACCTATAGGAAAATTTGCAATCTGGAGACGGTATGAATAAATATGATACTTTGAATGAAGCGCAGAGAGAAGCGGTCTATACAACGGAAGGACCGCTGTTATGCTTAGCGGGAGCGGGCAGCGGAAAAACGCGGATGATCACGCACCGCATTGCCTATCTGATCGAGGAGTGCCAGGTGGATCCGTGGAACATCATGGCGATCACCTTTACGAATAAAGCGGCGGGAGAAATGCGGGAGCGCGTGGATCAGCTTGTCGGAATGGGGTCGGAAAGCATCTGGGTGACGACGTTCCATTCGAGCTGTGTGCGGATTCTGCGCAGGTACATAGACAGGATTGGTTATGATAATCGTTTTACGATCTATGATACGGACGATTCCATAAGCGTGATGAAGGACATCTGCAAGAGTCTCCAGATCGATACGAAAATGTTAAAAGAGCGCGCGATCCTCTCGGCGATTTCCTCTGCCAAAAACGAGAATATTTCCTGCACGGAGTATGCGCTCGGCGCGCAGGGAGATTTTCAGAAGCAGAAGATATCCCGCGCGTATACCGAGTATCAGGAGCGGCTGCGCAAGAATAACGCGCTCGATTTTGATGATCTTTTAATGAAAACGGTGGAGCTGTTTACGACCTGTCCCGAAGTATTACAGGCGTATCAGCGGCGGTTTCAATATATCATGGTGGACGAGTATCAGGACACGAATACGGTGCAGTTCATGCTGATCAAACAGCTTGCCGGGTCGAAGCATAACCTGTGCGTGGTCGGCGATGATGACCAGTCGATCTATAAATTCCGCGGCGCGAATATCCGGAATATTCTTGACTTTGAACAGTATTTTCCCGAGGCAAAGGTCGTGAAGCTTGAGCGGAATTATCGTTCCACGCAGAATATTTTGCATGCGGCAAACGCGGTCATCAGTAATAATAGAGGAAGAAAAGAAAAAAGTCTCTGGACGGAACAGGAGGGCGGCGCGCTGCTGCATTTCCGGCAGTTTGATACCGCGTATGAAGAGGCGGAGTTTCTTGCGGACGATATTTGCCATAAAAGAAGAAAAGGGATTTTAGATTACGGGGATTGTGCCGTGCTCTACCGCACGAACGCGCAGTCCCGCCTGATCGAGGAGCGGCTGGTCGTGGAGGGAGTTCCGTATCTGCTCGTCGGCGGACAGAATTTCTATGCGAGGCGAGAGATCAAGGATATCCTTGCTTATTTAAAAACGATCGACAACGGGCAGGATGATCTGGCGGTCAGGCGTATCATCAACGTCCCGAAGCGGGGAATCGGAGCAACGACGATCGTGCGGATACAAGAGTATGCTGCGGCGCATGATATGAGCTTTTTTGACGCGCTGTGCGAGGCGGACCGGATTGATACGATCGGCAGGAGCGCCGCGAAGCTGAAACCGTTCGTACTGATGATACAGACGCTTCGGACAAAGCAGCGGGAAGGTTTTCATGTGGACGAGCTCATCCGTGAGGTGATCGATACCACCGGATATGTGCGGGAATTGGAGGCGTCGGATGAGGAAGACGCGAGAGACCGGATCGGCAATATTGACGAGCTGATCAGCAAGGCGGTCGCTTATGAGGATACGCACAATGAATCAAGTCTGAGCGAGTTTTTGGAGGAGGTCGCACTGGTCGCGGAGGTTGACAATGTAAATGATGACAACCGTGTGCTCATCATGACGCTCCACAGCGCAAAAGGACTGGAGTTTGACCATGTGTATCTTGCGGGCATGGAGGACGGTGTATTTCCCGGCGGCATGGCCATCTATGATGATAATCCGGCAGAGTTAGAGGAGGAGCGCAGGCTTGCCTATGTCGGGATCACGAGGGCAAAAAAAGAACTGACGCTCACCTGTGCAAAGCAGCGCATGGTGCGCGGTGAAACACAGTACAATGATGTCAGCCGCTTTGTCAGGGAGATTCCGCAGGAGCTTTTGGACAACCGTCCGCTCAAGACACGGGGCTGGGGCGACCACGGTGACGATAGCTACGGGGAAGATTCCTTTGGCGGGCGCGGCTTCGGCGGTGGTTTTAGTAAAAATGGCTTTGACAGCAGCTTCGGAGGAAGCAGCGGTGATACCGGCGGCATGTCCGCGGCGTCTTTTGTGGAACGGTATCAACAGCAGGAGCGTGAGCGGCAGAACAGGACGGGAGCGAATGAACAATCCGGACGCTCGGGAACCGGTGCGGCCGATTATAGAAGGAGATGGCAGCAGGGCCGGGTATACGGCGATAATGTGTTTGACTTAAAAAAGCCGAAAGGCAACGCAGGCGATTCCCGATTAAAGGAAGTATATGGCATCGGCAATGCCGCAAAAACGGCAAGGCCCCTGTTCGGAGCAGGCAGCGGTATTCAGACGGGCGCATCCATGTCGGGAACGGGCGGTGTGGATTACGGCGTCGGCGACAGAGTCCGCCATATGAAATACGGGGATGGAACGGTCATAAAGCTGGAGAAAGAGCCGAAGGACTACAAGGTAACGGTCTCCTTTGACGGCGCCGGAACGAAGATCATGTATGCCGGATTTGCGAAGCTGAAAAAACTGTAAGTTTCTAAAATTTTTCACAATTAATCGTAGTAAAACAAAAAAATAAGTGGTATAATGTGCAAAGGGATAGTTTTAAGGATTGATGATAGATTGAAAATATAGAAAAGGGGTAAGGGACATGAAAAAAGAAAAACTGGAAGAACTGATCAGTGCAATCAAGGTTGGCGAGCTGCTTGGTAAGAAAGAGCCGGAGCCTGAACCGGAGAAAAAGAGTAATGTGCTTCTTTGGGTGCTTGCGATCATCGGTGTGATCGCGGCAGTCGCTGGAATCGCTTATGCGGTATATCGCTATTTTACACCGGATTACCTTGAGGATTTCGAGGACGATTTCGACGATGAATTTGAAGACGAGACAGAGGACGAGGAAGATAAGGATGATGCGGCTGAGGAGAAGGCCGACGAGTAAGCATTCTATCACAAAAAAATGGAGGGAAGCGGGATGTAGTCATCCCGCTTTTTTATATCATATGAAAAAAGGACAGGTTATAGAGGGAATCGTTACAATGGTGAATTTTCCCAATAAAGGTATTGTGGAAGCAGAGGGAGAACGGGTGGAAGTGAAGGGCGTGCTGCCGGGGCAGAAGGTTTCCGTCGCCGTGCAGAAGGTCCGGCACGGAAAGGCGGAGGGACGCTGCCTTTCCGTGTTAGCGCGTGCACCCTATGAAATAGAGGCACAGTGTCCGCATGCGGGGGAATGCGGCGGATGCAGCTATCAGACCATGCCCTATGAGGAACAGCTCAAGCTGAAGGAACAGCAGGTGCTTGCGCTCATGCAGCCGGTTTTTGAAAGGCAGGGGGAGAATTTATATGAGGGAATCAAGAAGAGCCCCCGGCAGTTTGGATACCGCAACAAGATGGAATTTACGTTCGGTGACGAATATAAGGACGGGCCGCTGACGCTCGGCATGCATAAAAAAGGAAGCTTTTATGATATTGTTCCGGTGACGGAATGCTGCATTGTCGATGAGGATTATCGGAAAATCCTGCGCGCGGTCATGGAGTTTGCGCGGGAAAAGGGATTGCCCTTTTATCACAGACTGCGTCATGAGGGGTATCTGCGCCATCTGCTTGTGCGGAAGGCTGTGCGCACAGGGGAGCTGCTGATCGCAATTGTGACGACAACGCAGGAAGAGCACACAATGGAGCTGAAATCGCTTTGTGAGCGGCTACTGGCATTGTCGATTGAGGGGAAAATAGCAGGAATTGTACATACCAGTAATGATTCTCTGGCCGATGTGGTGCAGAGCGATGCGACGGAAGTACTCTACGGACAGGATTATTTTTATGAAGAACTGCTGGGACTGCGCTTTCGCATTTCCGAGTTTTCTTTTTTTCAGACAAACAGCCTCGGCGCGGAGGTGCTCTATGAGACCGCACGGGAATACATCGGGGAGATTCATACGAAAAGCGGTCGAAAGCCTGTCATTTATGACCTCTATTCGGGTACGGGAACGATCGCGCAGATGATGGCGCCGGTGGCGGAGCGGGTGATCGGTGTGGAGATCGTGGAGGAAGCGGTTCACGCCGCGCGGGAAAACGCGGCATTGAATGGTTTACATAACTGTGAATTCATTGTGGGCGACGTGCTGAAGGCGCTCGACGAGATCGAGCAACAGCCGGATTTTATCATCCTTGATCCGCCGCGTGACGGAATTCATCCGAAGGCATTGAAAAAGATCATCGCTTACGGCGTGGAACGGTTGGTCTACATTTCCTGCAAGCCGACAAGCCTTGCAAGGGATTTGGAGGTATTTCTGGATATGGGATACCGCGTGGAGCGCATGTGCTGCGTCGATATGTTTCCGGGCACGGTGCATGTGGAGACGGTTGCGCTGCTTTCCCACAAAGCGCCGGACAGTACAGTCGATATCACGGTGGAATTTGGAGAAGGAGAAGGGAAAGTTCCGTCAGGTAATATCGATAAGAGGGCGGAGCTTATAAGTCGAGGGAAAGAGTAACCTATCAGAGAATATGGTAGAGGAATTAAAACAGTCGAGGAAGCATCTGAAAGATATTATTAGATTTTGTCTGTAATGAAAAAATATTGAGATTATATAAAAAGTGGCAGAAAGTATTTATATGCATATCCGAATTGTATCAAGTTTTATATTGAAGCGTATCGGGAGAAGTGGGAAGATGAAAAATGATTGCTCGGAGGGATTTTTCAGAACAGAGTAGAAGTTAAGGCATTTGAGAACGATTGTTATTATGATGCAGGAGGAAGAATGGGGAAAATAATCAAGGACATAATTCATGCAAATGGAATAGATATTGGAATTTATACGCAGGATTTTGAAAATGAATTTATTTCATTGACAGATATAGCCCGATATAAAAGCGATGACCCAACAGCGGTCATACAAAATTGGATGAGAAATCGAGATGTGATAGAATTTTTGGGATTATGGGAAAAACTTCATAATCCAGATTTTAACCCCCTCGAATTCGAGGGGTTTAGAAAACAGGCAGGGGCAAATGCATTTACAATGTCACCAAAGAAATGGATAGAAGCTACTGGAGCAATAGGGATTGTTTCAAAAGCAGGACGTTATGGTGGAACATATGCTCATAGTGATATTGCGATGTCCTTTGCAACTTGGATTTCTCCAGAATTCCAGTTATATATTATGAAAGATTATAGGAGATTAAAGACGGATGAGAATAGTCGGTTATCTTTGAATTGGAATTTGAATAGAGAAATTTCCAAGTTAAATTACAGGATACATACAGATGCAATTAAGGAAAATCTTATGCCACCAGAATTAACATCTGTACAGATCGCTTATACATATGCTAACGAAGCAGATATGTTAAATGTTGTTTTATTTGGAAAAACAGCAAAGCAATGGAAAGATGAAAATCCCACGGTTAAAGAAAATATGAGAGATGGGGCGACATTAAGCCAATTGTTAGTACTTGCAAATTTGGAAAGTTATAATGCTGTACTGATAAAGCAAGGCAAAAATCAGAAAGAGCGCATGGAACTGCTTCGGCAGTTGGCGGTACAGCAGTTGCAGACATTGGATATGGTAAGTTTGAATAGTTTATCCAAATTAGGAGTTAACCAAAAGAAGAATTAGGTGGTATGAAAATGCCTTATATTAAACGAAGAAAGTAGAAGTAATGAAAGGAAAATTCCATGGGAAATGATGCATTTGTACATATTGCAAAAAAGAAGTATTCAAAAAAAATGATAGAAACTTTATTGCAAATGATGGATTATAAAAAATATGGAGAGGTGTTTTATTGTGGAAATGATGCGGAATATAAATATTATTCAGGAATTAGAGTGTGGCAATGTGATGAAGACGAGAGCGAAGTAGTGTATTGGATACGAACCCAAGCATTTGCTAGCGGCTATGATATTAAAAAGCAAAATGATACTATCAGATATTTAAAAAAGTATTGTCAAGCTAATTTTGAGAGTGATATTGGGAAAAATAGATATTTTGAAATAGGTAGATTGATTAAAGGAGCAGAAAGCGGATGTTATTTTGCTATCCAGAATTTGGATAATCATTTTACACTATTAAGTCATTCATTGAGTAAGTATCCTGATGATTTTGAGGCTGAAAAAAATATGGTTGAATTTGGATTGCCAACTCCAAGTAGCTTTAATGCAAATGTTTATTTATCGTATTTATGCTCTTTGATAGAGGAGTTTTTTAGAGCGACATATATTGCTTTGCTTAAGTATTCTGATAAAAAAGCAAAGATATTAAATATGAAATTTTCTCCATATGACATGGTGGATATTAGCGAAGGAACGAAAACTGTTGAAGAAGTATATGCAAGAACACTATCGTTTCAGAATATAGAAAAAGTTACTTCAAATTTTAAGGCACTAAATAGTAAATTAGATATAAGTAAACCGCTTAAAGAGCCTTACCATAGGAGAAGAGAAAATTTGTATGAGCAAATTGATAAAATTCTTGAGCGTAGGCATGGAATGATTCATAGGATGGAAATTGATATAAATTATTCAACTCAAGAGTTAGAAAAAGATATAGAAGATGTTAAAGTTGCACTAAAGAGGGTGTATTTATATGTTTGTGAACAGTATAATTGGGAGCCGGAAAAAGTTATTATTTAAGATTTAAAGGGAAATTCTTACGCAGGCAAGATTGATTAGGAAACGTTTTTGGGAAAAAGGCAATACGTGGAGACGGTGTGCTTACTTTCCCGCAAAGCGCCGGACAGTACAGTCGATATCACGGTGGAATTTGGAGAAGGAGAATAACTTATGGATCCAATGGACTTGATAAGGGACAAGTTTTCACAGGACTGTACGATTGAAACAGTCCTGCATCTGCTCATGGCGCATTTTCATCTGGCTGAGGAAGAAGCACGGGCTAAGATCAATGAGTACTTTGAACTCGTGGATATGATCGATGAGGAACGCAAGAAAGCGGAAAGGGAAGGCAAATGAAGGAATACAGATTTTATGGCTGGGAAACAGCCGATATAAAGGATGCAAACGGCCTGACACCGAGGGATTATTACGATATCTTGTCCAACATCTGGTGTGCTGACACCTGCGCACCGCGGATGAGGAACGAGTGGAGCGTCCATAATCCTACGCTTGGACAGTGTTCGATCACAGCGTTCCTGATGCAGGACTTCTTCGGCGGCAAGGTTTACGGTATTTTGAGACCCGGCGGAAATTACCACTGTTTCAATGTGGTAGATGGCTGTGTGTTTGACCTGACCAGTGAGCAGTTCGGAGATGAAGTGCTGGATTACAGCAGCTGTCCGGAACAGTTCAGGGAGACACACTTTGCCAAGGAGGAAAAGCGGCTGCGGTATGAATATCTGCGGAAACAGCTTCTGAGCAAGCCGCCGTTTTATTCAATCTCGCACAGTGGAGCAGTTTAAGAAAGATGGATTCGTTGACCGTCTATCGGCAGTATTTCTTTTGTGGGCTAAAGAAATGCGTTTGCACTGATGTCCCAATAATCTATCTGAGAAGGAGCACAAAACCGTTATGACAGGAAATAGGGAAAGCAAGAAACATAAAAAAATACATTTTCGTATTGTCAGGAAATGGGCTTTCGCCGGAGCGCTTCTTCCTTATAAATTGTATATCAACGGAGAATATGCAGGTTTACTGACAAACGGAAAGACATTGGACCTGGATGTTTCGAAATCGGATATCTATTTTATTGATGAATTGTTTGCACCGTATGACGGGAATGCGATTATTTGTGCATCTGATATGGAAAATTCCGACCTTATTTCTGTTGAAATACGTCGTGCCGGAGGATGGAAAACAAACTCTTATAAGGAATTCTTCGTTTATAAAAACGGCGAATATGTCACTTTGCCATCGTTTGATTACACGCATTACGTCCATGTCGGTCATAATGATACCATTCGTTCGGGCTTAACAGAGCAAGAGAAACGATTCGCGCGTTGTTTGGAGTTTCGCGAAGCAGTGTCAGATGCAGCAGATGTTTTATGCAGTGAGATCTTGTTTGATATGTTGGATGCGATTAAATGCATCGGTGCAAAGCAGTACACGATAGCATTTGATACAATCTTGGAACAGTTATTTGCGGGGATCGCCTTGCCGCTCGATGATAACATGCGAAATAATAAAGACATTGCCGCCAAAATTGAGAAGGCCAATCATATTGTCAGGGATTGCGTAAAATTGAACGGAGCAATGGAAGAACTGCATAAATGTCTTGTAACCTATATCATTGAACATTTGACGGACAGCCATTCATAACTTATGTTGTTAGGGAAATATTTTCCTGCTTTGAATGGAACAATAGCGTTAGAGAGTAACGACATAAACTTTAAGTTAAGTTTTATTCTATTTAGGTCAACGTCTGCTTTATGGATTTACCTATTCTGCTGTGGCATAATATGCTCAGAAAGGTGATGCGGTGAGGACTGCAACAGGAAACGCGAACCTTTCATCACAAAAGAATATAGGGGAAAGGACGTGAAAATGATGTTTGATAGTTACAAAGCAGGAAAACAGATCGCTTTTTTGCGAAAGAGCAGGGGCATCACACAGGAGGAACTGGCGCAGAGGCTTTCGGTGAGTCCGCAGGCTGTCAGCAAGTGGGAGAATGGCCACACGATGCCAGAAGTATCCATACTGGTGGAATTGTCAGAAATTTTAGGCGTGACGATTGATGAGATTCTTTTGCCGACAGGCATCATACCGACTCATGCAAACTTTGAACATGTTTTACTGCCATATGATGAAATAGCAGACTTTTCGGGAAGAAAATGGCCAAGAAGTATAGCGTGGCCCGCAATTTTATCGGCAATTAAGCTATTCATGGGGTTAGAATGTCATAGAGACGCCCAAAAACGACAAATAAATGATGATACGGAATATATCTTACAGTCTGCTTTTATTTCCACCAGTTTCGGTTATTCCTGGGGACAGGAAATGTCTGAGAAAAACTGTTTGGCAGTATATGGATTAGCCTGTGATGTTTATGACAGTGAGCAGTACACTGCCGAGACACTGATCCGTTTTGCAACAGAAAATATATTAAAAGGATATCCGGTCATCGTTGAGCCCAAAGAATATGAAGACATTATTTTGGCGTCTGGTTTTTCCCAAAACGGAAAAGTATTGAAAGGGATACCGTTTTTGGATGGCGATGATGATAAGAATTCGGTTATGTCTTTTAAGCAGCTATATGACTTTCCGGGTTGGTATAAGAAAAAAGGAAAGCTGATTCTGATCAAGCAGTCGGCGGATAAGATGAGCGTTGAAGACGCATGTAAAGAGGCTCTGCGTGAAGGATATCGGCTGCTCAGTAATGAAATTCATCAGTTTGATCAGCCGCTTGTCGGATATGGACTGGTTATATATGATAATTGGAGAAATGAGCTCAGGCTGGAGAATGAAAGAAAACTGGAAACGATAGAGTGTCGGTTTCCGCACATTTTCATACACTACGAGAATAAGATGCTTATCAAACAATTTTTAGAACTTTGTATTCATACTGTTACCGGGATTGACAAGGAATCGCTTGAAGCAGCCATAGCAAAATATGGCGAGCTGATCGATCTGTTTGAAAAAGCAATGAATGATTGGCTTAATGAAGAACCAAAAGATATTGCTGCGGCAAAGCATGTGCGTCAGGGATTTGACGATATTTTGCGCAGAAGCAGGGGGCTTGAAGCACAAGCATTAAAGAGTTGGGCATCAGCGATAAAGGCTTAGAATCACTTTGAGTGAAATCTACTCCCATTTTTCGGTCAATCGTTTTACATCCACCATACGAGAGCGTATTTCCTGCATATCTTTCGGAATCTCTTTGGTTGGCATATTGTCATGGATTGACATGGTTCCTGCTTTTTGAGCAGTCTGATAGTACCAAACCTTATATTTTACAGCATCGATGCATTCCTGCAAGCGTATCATTTCTTTTTCCAGTACCTGTTGTTTCTCGATAAAGAGATTCAAACACTGATTGATATTTTGGTCCCCTTCTAAAAGCCATTCCATATATTGTCGGATTTCGCTGATCGTCATACCGCAGCGTTTCATACATTCGATAATATATAATGATTCGATGTTCGTTTTGTTGAATAGTCTTGTTCCGTTCGAATCCCGCTCGATGGAAGGAAATAAGCCCTCGCGCAGATAATATCGAATGGTATAAGGAGAAAGCCCTGTTTTTTGAGAAACTTCTTTCACTGTATAAAGCATATCGGTCTCCAAAATATGTAAAAATAGTATTGACTGATAGTATACTGTCAAGCTTATGATAGTACTATCAACAAGAAAAATCAATGTTGAGTTTGTAATCATAATGAAAGAAGAAGGGAGAAAAATATGGCACTGAAAAGTAATCTTGGGTTTGGTATGATGAGGCTTCCTGTTAAAGATGGGAATCCAACGGATTTTGATTATGAGCAGTTGTTTCAGATGGTGGATACCTACATGGAAGCAGGCTTTCATTACTTTGATACCAGCTATGTGTATCATAATGGAAAAAGCGAAGAAGCAGCAAGAAAAGCCGTAGTAGAAAGATATCCCAGAGATCAATTTACGGTTGCGACCAAATTTCCTACTTTTAATTTGAAAAAGGAAGAGGAGATCGAACCAATTTTTGACAGTCAGCTCAAAAATCTTGGGGTAGATTATATTGATTATTATCTTTTGCACAATTTTCAGAATGTCTATTATGACGGGATTGATGGGAAAGGCGGTGTGGTAAAGACCTGTCATCTTTTTGATCATGCTCTGAAATGGAAGGAGGAAGGAAAGATCCGTCATCTTGGATTTTCTTTTCATTCCTCTGCAGCGCTTCTTGATCGGATTTTGACAGAGCACCCGGAAGTAGAATTTGTACAGATAGCACTGAATTACATTGATTGGGAGAGCGAATTTGTACAGGCAAAAGAATGTTATGAAGTGATACGAAAGCATGGGAAGCTGGTTATTATTATGGAACCCGTCAAAGGCGGCGGTCTTGCAGCGGTACCGGCAAGCGTTGAGAAAGCACTAAAAGAGATGAATCCGGATGCGTCTGTCGTTTCGTGGGCGCTGCGTTTCGCAGGCAGTCTGGATGGTGTACTCTGCAATTTATCCGGCATGTCTACGGTTGACCAGGTGAAAGAGAATATACGGTCAGTCAATGACTTGGATCCACTCACGGAGGAAGAGAAAGTAAAACTCCGTGAAATCGTAAGAATCTACAAGGATGCAGGACCGATCGGAGCAGATTTGAGTCGTTTTGATGGGCTAAAGCTGCATGGTGCTCCTGTTACCGGAATCATGGAGGCTTATAATATGTGCCAACTTCAACCGGACCCGGGCTTTTCGGATGATAACAACTATCTGAAGAACGTGATCGCGGAGCAGGCGCATCTGGATTGTTTTGGGGAGCTGCCGGCTGAGAACGTGATTCTTGCAGATGGAACAGATGTGACGGAGGAAGTCCTGAAGGCAGAGAAATGGCTGATTGAGCACAGCTTTTAAGTTGGGAAGGAGGACTCAAAATGAAAGCATTGATCATCGGCGGAACAGGAACGATCAGCAGCGCGGTGGTGCGCAGACTTCTTGAAAAGAAATGGGAGGTCTATGTCATCAACAGAGGCACGAAACCGCTGCCGGAGGGCGTGATTTCTATCATTGCAGATATGAATGACGAGCAGCTTGTCGCAGAAAAGATCAAGGGTATGACCTTTGATGTTGTATGCGAATTCATCGGTTTTGTTCCCGCACAGGTGGAGAGGGATTATAGACTGTTTGCCGGCAAAACAAACCAGTATATTTACATCAGTTCCGCTTCGGCATACCACAAGCCCGCAAGCAATTATATCATCACTGAGGGAACGAGCCTGGCCAATCCTTACTGGCAGTATTCAAGAGATAAGATTGCCTGTGAGGAATTCCTCATGAAAATGTATCGCGAGAGCGGCTTCCCTGTGACAATTGTTCGTCCCAGCCATACATATGACGAGAAAAATATTCCTTTGGGTGTACACGGCAAAAATGGCTTTTGGCAGGTGATCAAGCGTATACAGGCCGAGAAACCGGTTATCATTCAAGGTGACGGTACTTCGCTGTGGACGCTGACCTTCAATGCAGATTTTGCGGTTGGTTTTGTAGGGCTAATGGCAAATCCTCATGCGATTGGCGAGGCATTCCACATCACCTCGGATGAATCTTTAAGCTGGAATCAGATTTATGAAACAATTGCGCAGGCGCTGGGCGTTAAGCTGTACCCATACCATGTTGCTTCAGAATTTCTAAACAGTGTCGGACCTGACTATGATTATGAAGGCAGCCTGACAGGCGATAAGTCAGTATCGGTCGTATTTGATAACAGCAAGTTGAAAAGAGCGGTTCCCGAATTTAAGCCTGTGATCAGCTTTGCAGAAGGCGTGAGAATTGCGCTGGATTATGTGTTGGCTCATCCCGAGTGCCAAAAAGATGATTTGGAATTTGACCGGTGGTGTGATAAGGTAATTGATACACTCGAAAGGGCAAAAGCAGAATTCAAGTAGATAAAAAAGAAAGTACAGAAAGCAAATCCCAATAGAATTCCCCGTCGGGTAATCCCCACGGGGAATTTGCAATGAATAGGATAATTCAAGGGATAATACCGCCTTCGAGCGCTGTATTGATATTATGAGCAGATTGATAATGAAATACGGACCGGATATGTTGGAAAAACGGAATCGAGACAATATATGACATACGCGTTGCGAAGAATCTCATCATGTGATATGATATATATCGCAATGCGTGGAGGAATAAAAATATGGATATAGCAAAAAGAATAACGGAACTTCGTGAAGAGGCGGGCGACAACAGGAGAGAATTTTCGATTCATGCGGGGCATCTGCGGAGATATCGTTCATACCCAAATTTGATGTGGAGAATGAATAATGATATATGCCAATGTATCTCAAATTATCTTTAAAAATAGGCAGAATATACCTTGGAATGAGGTTGAGCAATATCTGAAAAAATACATAGGAAAATCATTTGTGGTAAAAGAGTACGGGGATGTGATTCACATTGCTGGAGAATTTCCGGACGAATTCACGGAATCGCAATATACGAAAAAACTTCGAGGCGGACTCGCGAAAGCAAAAGCAAACTCTGGACAAGTTATTGGTGAAATGATTGAAAATGCCCAAAATAGGCGTTGGATAGAGAATAAGGATGAAAAGCATAAAAAAGAAGCAAGTGGCGGTTGGTACAGATATGATGTGGCATTCATGATACCTATAGATGATGCCGGAACCATGCGGAGGAATGCATATCAGGCAACAGCAGTTGTCAGAATTAAGAAAGATAAGCTCTACTTATATGACGTCATAAACATAAAAAAAGAAGCGAGTACGCCGCTTTAGTCCGAAGACCGTACGGTAAAAACCGCTTCCCTTTTAAACGAGATTATCATGAAGTTTATCTGATGTCAAGAAAATTTTAAAAGGAGCAACAGCAATATGGATATAGCAAAAAGAATAACGGAACTTCGTGAAGAGGCGGGCGAGAACAGGAGAGAATTTTCTGTTCATACGGGGATACCTGTCCGCACATTGGAAGACTGGGAAGCGGGGCGGCGTACTCCGCCGGAATACATTCCGCGGCTGATAGAGTATCAGATGAAGTATGAGAAGTTGGCGAATAAAAAGTAATTTTAACCGTATCGGATTCGATACGGTTAAAGAAAGGAATGTAAAGTTATCGAATTTATAAACGATTTCAAAGCGATGAAATCGAGAGGGAACTTCCTGATGAAGAAGAATAAATTTGAATGTGTAAGAGAAGGCTTAACGATTCGTGGTATGGAATTTAGACCGCAGGGCGATCACCTGCCGATCGCGATCATTTGTCATGGTTTCATGGCGAATCACAAAACGGTTGTGCATTATGCAAAAGCATTTGCCGAAGCAGGATATGCTTCTTATTGTTTTGATTTTATCGGGGGCTCCGTAATGATGAGTAAAAGCGACGGAAAAACCACGGACATGTCGGTCATTACGGAGACACGAGATTTGGAGAGCGTGATTGAATATACCCAAAATCTTGAATATACCGATGAAAAAGAGATTGTCCTAATGGGGTGCAGTCAGGGCGGTTTTGTAGCGGCGTTAACAGCGGCTAAATTAAAAGAAAAGATAGCCAGACTCATATTATTTTATCCTGCGCTGTGTATACCCGATGACGCCAGAGCGGGCAAAATGATGTTTGCGAAATTTGATCCGGCGAATGTGCCGGACACGTTTTATTGCGGACCGATGAAACTGGGAAAATGTTACGTCTCCGATGTGTTGAACATGGATCCGTATGAGGAAATCAAAGAATATGCAGGACCGGTCTTAATAGTTCATGGATCCAATGATAAAATTGTGAAAACGGACTATATTGAAAGGGCCTGTGAAGTATATCGAAAGAGAGATTCAAAAGAAGAAGTGAGATTACATATAATCGAAAAAGGAAATCATGGGTTTACCAAAAAACACGATCAGATTGCGATCGGTTATATAAAGGAGTTTATAGGTGACATGACATAGTGATTCTATTTTTTAACATTATTAGCTGATCGGAGACAATGGAATCGTGAAAGAAGAGAAATTGGATTTGGATGATCATAAGGTTTTAGAGGCTGCCATGGAGGCGGGGCATATCCTGCTGGAAAACGGAGCGGAGATCGCCAGAGTAGAAGAGACTATGGAGCGGATATGCCAACATTTCGGCGTGGAGTACGAAGATTTTTTTGTACTAAGCAATGGTATTTTTACGACAGGAAGCCGGAATCCGAATAGTCCGGGCGGACAGTATGCAAGGGTTCAGCATATTCCGGTGAAAGGGACACAGCTTGATAAGGTCGTGGCGGTCAATCAGCTTTCCAGGGAAGTGTCAGAAGGGCATTATAGCATTGAGCAGACGAAAGAGGGACTGGAGAAAATACGCCGCATGCCGGGAAAAAGTTTTCACATGCAGGTACTGGCATCAGGAGTGGGCAGCGCCTGTTTTTGTTATCTTTTTGGCGGAAGTCTGACGGACAGCGTGGTGGCATTTGCGGCGGGAGTTGTATTATATGTATTTGTTTTGCTTGTCGGTACATCCCGCATGTCCAAGATTACGAAAAATATATGCGGCAGTGCATTGGCTACCCTTATCTGTATCCTTAGTTATTGGCTGGGACTGGGAGAAAATCTCAGCCATATGATCATAGGCTCGATCATTCCATTGGTACCCGGAGTCCCGTTCACCAATGGAATCCGTGACATTGCAAACGGAGATTATATTTCCGGAGCTGTGCGGCTTTTGGATGCAACTTTGGTGTTTTTGTGCGTGGCAATTGGCGTAGGTGTGATGTTTCTTATTTATCATCGCGTTTTTGGAGGGCTGCTGTTATGATCGGTCAGATGATTGCCGCTGTTTTTGGAACGGTAGCGTTTTCGGTTCTTTTTGGCGTGCCGCGGCAATATTATATTTATTGCGGTTTTGTGGGCGGGGCGGGCTGGGTGCTTTACTCGCTCCTGACCGTATATGCCCATTGTACGGCCACGGAAGCAACATTTTTTGCGGCGTTTTTGGTGGTGCTGTTGTCCCGTTTTCTGGCAGTCTGGGAGAGGTGCCCGGCGACCGTGTTTTTGACTACCGGGATTTTTCCGCTGGTGCCGGGCGCAGGAATTTATTGGACGGCATATTATCTTGTGACGGACCGTTTGGCGGAGGCTGCAGACAATGGGTTTGCGGCGATCAAGGCCGTTTTTGCGATCGTGTTGGGAATTGTGTTGGTATTCGAGGTGCCGGACAGCTTTTTTAAGTTGAAAAAAGAGAAGACAAATCTGCCGGAAAAGAGAAGTTGATCAAAACTTTTTGGATATAAAAAGCAGTTGCTGCAAAATCCGCAGCAACTGCTTTATGCGATTTCCGTTGTCTTACTGCCTGTGATGTCGTCCACCGTGTTGCCCACGGTCAGTCCGGTCCTTGCAGAAAGCCGTTTCGCAGGAACCGTCGCAATAACCATATTTATGGTCGTATCCGCAGTATTCATAGCCGTCGTGAGAGTGCCGTCCGTATTCGGCGCATTCGTCTACCGTGCAGGGAGGACAGCCGTATCCGTTATATTCACAACCATCGTGAGAGTGCCGTCCATATTCGGTGCATCCATCTACCGTGCAGGGAGGACAAGCATATCCGTAATATTCACAACCATCGTGAGTATGCTGTCCGTATTCGGTGCATCCGTCTACCGTGCAGGGCGGACAAGTGTGTCCGTTATATTCACAACCATCGTGAGTATGCCGCCCGTATTCGGTGCATCCATCCACTGTACAGGGCGGACAGTCAGGCTCCGTGGCAGATGAATACCCGTCAGATTCGTGATGTCCCCCATTCCCGTCATGCCCGTGATGGGCGGAGACCGGTATGGTAAAAAGGACGAAAACCAGCGCGGCAGTCATTGTCGCAGCAATCAATTTTTTAAAACGCATGGCGCGTACCTCCTTTTGAATGAAACAAAGAAGTCGGTTACATTTTTATAATATATTAGTATAGCATGCAACGGGGGTCTATTCAAGAATTGCAGGAAAAATCTTTCCTTAAAATTTGGCATTGTTTCGCTTCCGCGCGTTTTATGCTATCATAGGATCAATGATTTGTTTTTTTATCAGAAGGGATGATTTCTTATGGAAAAGACGATGACGGTAAATCAGACAGAGTACACGATCGTAAAACTCCTTGGACACGGAAAGGGCGGATATTCTTATCTGGCATGCAGGGATGGGGAACAGGTTGTGCTGAAGCAGATTCATCATGAGCCTTGCGCGTATTATACGTTCGGAAATAAGATCGAAGCGGAGCAGAACGATTATCAGCGTCTCCTTTTAACGGGAATCCGCATACCGAAGCTGGTGGATGTGGACGTTCCGAATGAGAGGATCGTGAAAGAATATATTGCGGGACCGACGCTGTCCGAACTGATCAAACAGGATATGCCGATCGATCCGTATCTGCCGCAGGTCAGGGAAATGGCGGAGCAGGTGCGCGCCCACGGACTGAACATCGATTATTTTCCGACCAATTTTGTGGTACAGGAGGAGCAGGTCTATTATGTGGACTATGAATGCAACCCCTATTCGGAGGAGTGGAGCTTTGAGAACTGGGGAGTGACGTGCTATTCGAAGCAGGCGCTCAGTAAAGAGAAGGCGTGAGATTTCCGATGGGTGTTAAACTAAATATTTTTGTATCACTTCAATAATATACTCGGCGGATTCCAACTGCTTTTCTGTTTCTTCCAAGGAAGCGATGAAAAAATCATCATAATCGCTGTTTTCCCGTTTTCGCTGTAAATGAGCCAGCTTTTTACCAACCTCTTTTGGAAGCTTTCCTGTTGCAATATAGTGTTTGTTAAAATAGGAGACGACATCTTTATGGCGCTTAAAATCCACTGCTTCTAATGCGAGCACTGCCTTTGCAGCATAAAAAGCCGCATAATAGCAGCGATTAATAGCGTCTTTATAATGTTTGTTGGAGACACACCACTTTGCAGTTTCCAAGGTTTCTAAGGCACTGGCAATTCGATATTGGCATAGGTCTTTTTCCTTGCTATCCATTGATCTCAACTCCTTCATTTCGGACAGTGCGGTAAAATGGTAAGACATCTGCCCAATATTCGAATTGATTTTCGTTTTTGATGATCGGTGAAATATGGATTCCATGCTCTAACTCAATATCAAAAGCCAGATCAAAGATGGAGCTTTCGAAATGCTCTATCTTTTCGGGGGACAATTTCACCAAGATCATTACATCTACGTCTGAATTTTCTTGAAAATCACCTCTGGCATAAGATCCGTAAAGAATGATTTTGGATAAATCTTTTCCTAATAATCTTTTTAATTGTATAGAAAATCCATATAGGATACTTCTGATCGCATTTGGCATACGAACCCTCCATGTTGCCAACAGCCTGTGAATTTAATGTGAACAACGTTCGCGTTTTATGCTTATATTATATCCGTTTTTCAAAGAAATGTCTATATGGCGCAAATTGGTGACGGTATAAGCAGGCGCTCAGCAAAGAAGAGGGAGTTATCCAAAGCGGATAACTCCCTCGAAAGCATTTTAACGGGTGATGGCAGCCGTTATCTCATCGGCATCTGCTCCGGATGATCCCGCATCCGATTTTGGCGCCCGCGTCTCCCGACGGCTGTGTGTGAAAATCATCACTCATTCTGTGGATGATGACGGCTCTGCCCAAAATCTCATTGACGCGGAAGCGGTCGGTCATAAACGCTAAAAACGCTCTGCCGCCCGCACCAAAGAGCGGCGGCATATCGCCCGCATGATAGGGATGCGGACAACGGCAGGGATTATAGTGTCCGCCTGCGTCGGCAAAGGGATCGCTGCAGTCTCCCGCGCATTCCATCCCTTCGTGAATATGAAAGCCGAAGATCAGCTCATCGCAAGGCTGATCCTCGATCGGCAGCCCCTCGATTTCCGCAACGACCATTACATAGCCGCACATTTGATAAAAACGCACCGTTCCGCTTACGTCCGGGTA
Source organism: Lachnospiraceae bacterium (assembly GCA_014804755.1). GTDB lineage: Bacteria > Bacillota > Clostridia > Lachnospirales > Lachnospiraceae > DLAJ01. The sequence continues at coordinate 209,877 of JAAUZE010000003.1, forward strand.
GCTGCTGCTGCCTGAGACAAAAGCCATTGCGTCGGGATTTTTGCGAAAAATAGATTGAAATTGATCAGAATAACTCATAAATCCTCCGATTCNTATGATGATNAATAGGAATTTTTTTATCATATGAANCGGNGGCGCTTATCGTTCATGTANAGATTCCNNATCAAGCGATNAGAAATTTAGATTGTTCCCTTTCTCCGGTATTCTGTCGGCGTCATGTGCATTTGTTTCTTAAATATACGGATAAAGTGCTCGGGCGTCTCATATCCAATCTGGTTGGCGATATTGGCAACGGATAAATTGGTATCCTGAAGTAATACCTGCGCGCGTTCTAATCGAACCTGCTGTAAGATCTGTGTAAAGGATCTTCCGGTTGTGGATTTGAATAATCGGGAGGTATATTCCGGGGTATAATGAAATTTTTTTGCTACNTGATCTAAAGTTACGGTAGAAAAATGATCCTGAATATATTGAAGCAGCGCAAAGCGTTGAACATCCGCCCTTTGCATAAAGGTAGGCAGTTCAATGCTTTTTTCATAATTCCGGATCAGCAATCCGAAGATGAGCATCAGAGCATAGGAGATCATCTGATCCCAATAGAGGGTGCGTTCAAGTGACTCCTTGTACATATATAATACACCGTGCTGAATTTCATAATCGATTCCTGTATGGAAAATAATGTAATCATTCCCATTTTCGGAATAGATATTATTGATAAAAAATGCTGTCAAAATATTCGGGTTGCTCAAAAAGTTAAAAAAGATATTATGCAGGGTACTTTTGCGGATCAGACAATTAAAAACGATACTGTTGTCAAAGACGCCGATCGAATGCTTGATTCCGGGCGGAATAATGCAAATATCGCCCATGGAGAGATTCTTCTTATTGCTGCTGATCGTCTGTTCGCAAACACCGTCATAGACATAGATCAATTCGAAAAAAGTATGGTCATGGATGATTGCCGGACTGTATCGGTTATGCCGCAGGGTAATGAGAGAAACATTGCTGTTTTGATCGAGATAAAAATAGTCCTCAAAACGCGGGGGGATCGTGTTCGGGATTTCCGGTATGAGAAGGTGCTTTTCATAGACCATTTGCATGTCCAGCTCCGCGAGAAATTTCTTTAAGGAATATTCCTGTTGTCTTGCGTAGAAATATTTTCGGTAAAACATTTCCTCTTCATTCAATTTGTAAATTTCACTTTTCAGCGTTTCATAATCCATTGTCTGAGCTCCTTTGTAATGCGATCGGCATGGACAGGTATCGCAATGACTGTCTGCGTAATCTTTGTTTGTTATAGTTTGTTTGCAAACTTATCAAAATGTCAAAAATAGATAGTAAATAATGCTTATTTTAATATAAATATCAAAATAAGTCAATAAAACATGTGCTTTATAACCATTGGAAAAGAAATGGGGAACACTATAATAAGAGTATAACAGTAAAAAGGGAGAGGGGACAAGGCCTATGGGAAAAGAAGTGATTGTGGAAGTAAAGCATATCGATAAACGGTTTGGTTCCACGATTGCCCTAAATGATGTAAGCATTGAGGTCAGGCGGGGAGAAATTCAGGGATTGATCGGTGAAAACGGTTCAGGAAAATCGACCGTGACTTCTATCATATCCGGTATGCAGAAAGCCGATGGGGGACAAATGTTCTATCAGGGAGAAAAGTGGGAACCGCTCTCCATGCTTTGGGCGCTGGAAAAAGGAATCGGCATGATCGTACAGGAGAACGGGACGGTTCCGGGTATCAGCGTCGCAGAAAATATTTTTCTTGGCGAGACAGGACGTTTTAAGGTCTTTGGCAAAGAAGGAAAAAAATGGGGAACGGTCAACAGGAAGGAAATGATGAAGGAGGCACAGCATGCGTTGGATACGATCGGCGCTTCCCACATCAGAGCGGAACAGCCGACAGCTTCGTTAGATATGCAGGATCGGAAACTGGTAGAGATCGTAAAAATCATGAACAAGAATCCGGAGGTTTTGATCGTGGATGAGACGACGACAGCATTGTCGCAGATCGGAAGAGACATCATCTACAAGATCATGAACCGGATGAAAGAAGAAAACAAGGCGGTCATCTTTATCTCCCATGATCTGGACGAGATCATGAATGTCTGTGACTCGCTTACGGTACTCCGGGATGGAAAAATCATTATCACGTTTTCCAAGGAGGAGTTTGACGAAGAGCAGATCAAGACGAGTATGATCGGCCGGGAGATGCAGGGGGATTACTACCGGGGTGATTATGACGGAAGCTGCGGCGACGAGGTTGTGCTGGAAGTGAAAGATGCCAATTTGGGAGACCAGCTAAAGAATTTCAATCTGCAGATCCATAAGGGCGAGATTGTCGGAGTCGGAGGACTTTCTCATTGTGGTATGCATACGCTCGGCAAAGTGCTTTTCGGGGCATGTAAACCGCAGAGCGGAAGTGTGCTGGTAAAAGGCAGGGAATTAAAAGGCGAGGCGGACGCGATGAAGGAGCAGATCGGCTATGCTGCAAAGGACAGGGATGTCGAGTCGCTGTGCTTAAACGCCAGCATCCGCGACAATATCGCAGTCGGAGGACTTGACCGCTTTGCCGTACATAATTTTTTGATCCTTCCGGGAAAAGAAAAAAAGTATGTACAGAAGCAGATTGACGACCTGAGCGTTAAATGCGCGGAAATGAACCAGTATGTGTCTGCACTGTCCGGCGGAAACAAGCAGAAAGTAGTATTCGGAAAATGGATCGGCAGAGGAAGTGAAATCCTGATTCTGGATTGTCCGACCCGAGGCGTTGACATCGGTGTAAAGCAGGCGATGTATCAGCTCATGTATCGGATGAAAAAAGAAGGAAAATCCATCGTGATCATCTCGGAGGAAATGGCGGAGCTGATCGGAATGGCAGACCGGCTGATCGTTATGAAAGATGGAGAGATCAAAAAGGAATTTCCGAGAAGTGAGTCGTTGAGTGAATCAGATATGATTCAGTATATGATTTAGGAGGGAAGCGGTATGAAGAACAGTAAGATAAAGAAATATATCATGAATCTGACCCCGCTGCTCGGTCTCGCCGTACTGTTTGCGGCGTTCCTGATACTGGGGACAATGCAGGATATCAATATCTCCTACGGACTGAAAAGTATCCTGAGCCAATCCGTCGTCGTTGCCGTGGTTGCGACAGGCGCGATATTCATATACACGCTGGGATCCTTTGATATCAGTCTTGGCGCTTCCACTGCGGTAAGCGCCCTGATCGGAGGAATTGTATATAACAAAACCGAGAATCTGCTGGTAATGACGCTTGTCTGCATCGGCGTGGCGGTCTTGGTCGGACTGTTTAATTCCGTATTGGCGTCCGTATTCAATCTTCCGGTATTTGTCACGACCATTGCCATGTTAAGCGTACTGAATGCGCTGGTCTTGGTTCTGATCAAAGTAAATGGAACGGGATCGCAGATCGCAGTTCCGGCAGCGGCAGTCAGATCACTGAATAATACAACCTTTAAAATGATTGTTCTCCTGATTTTTGTTCTTCTCTGTATCTTCGTTTTCAGCTTTACGAAGATCGGAAGAATGCAGAAGTTTTTGGGAGGCAATCCGATCTGCGCGAAGCTGAGCGGCATCTCAGAAAAGAAAATGGCGATCATCGCGTTTGTGATGTCGGGAATCGGTGTCGGACTTGGCGCGTTTCTTTCCATCGTCTATGCGCCGACCCTGACAAGGAATACCGCTTCGAGCGTGGGAATGGATGTCATCATTGCCATTGTGTTTGGCGGCATGCCGGTATCCGGCGGTGCAAGGAGTAAGATTTACGCGGCGGTGATCGGAGCATTTTCCATGACGCTCTTAAGTCAGATCATGGTCATGTTCAACCTTAATTCGGGAATCGGACAGATGGTAAAGGCGGCAATCTTCATTTTGGTCGTATTTCTCGCAACAAGCGGTCAAAGAGGAAAGATGCTTCCGAGATAACAACATTGGTATTTCGTGGGAACACTGAATACATAAAAACAAAAAGGAGGAAACACAATGAAAAAGTTTTGGGCATTATTACTTACGGCAGCCATGATGGTGTGTGTGCTGGCCGGATGCGGAGGGAACGATTCCGGATCGGACAACGCACAGGGAGGCAGCGCAGGAACGGAGAATCAGGCAGGCGGTTCCGAAGCGGGAGACAGCGGTGAAGATACTGCATCGGGGCTTGACATGAGCAAGACGGTCAAGATCGGTATTCTGGTATCTGATGCTACAAGTGCGGAAGCGCTGGCATTCCGTACCTACTATACGGATTATATCCAGAACCAGTACAATGTGGAGTTAATCTACTCCGACGAACTGACGGACGCAGCGGGAGAGGCGGCAGCGATCGACACATTCATTACGAATAACTGTAAAGCAGTCATCTCCTTCTCCGCGTTTGACCGTGCGGCACAGATTGAGCAGTGCGAGGGCGTGGGTGTGTACTATGCGATTGCAACAGGTACGCTGACGGAAGAAGAATATGAGACCTACAAGGGCTATGAGCATTATGTGGGCGCGATCGGACCTTCCCTGAGCGTAGAGTTTGAGACAGGTTACAACATGGCAAAGCATTATCTGGATCAGGGCGTGAAGAACTTTGCGATCTTTGGTGGAGCAATCCCGTACTACACGGAAATGCACATTTACCGTGCGGCAGGAATGCTGACAGCGATGATCGATGCAGGCGGTGACGGTGCGAACTATCAGGGAGCGACCGATATGGGCGGCGTTCTCGGACAGATCTTCGCAGACGGTGAGGTTAAGACGGGTGCAATCGGAGACGTCAATGTTCTTGGTTATGTCGGCGGTTATGATATGGATGACGCATGGTTCGGAAAATGTGCCCAGATGGCACAGACGGCAGATCTGGAAGTCATTCTTGCAGTAGGAAACGGCTCGGATTTCTTTGGAACGGCAATTGCGGGAACGAATGTGAAGATCGCCAGTGTGGATGCGTATGCGAGCAGCTATGGTGAGGCGATGGAAGCGGGAATGTTAGATTATCTTGCAGGAAAATTCTCGGCAAGCATCGGACCGATCTTTATCGCAACCTACAGAGCAGCGTTAGGTTCCCCGATCCGCACAGCGGACGGAAATGCGCTTGCATTGAGCCAGGGCTACTGGGTGGCAAGCAGTGCGGAAGAGTTCAACACCTACTATGCAGTAGACAGCAGCGTGGACGCGCCGGCTTATACGAAGGCAATGCTCGATACCTTATTGACAGCGGATTACGCAGCATTTGAGAGTTTTGTAAGCAAGTACAGTTTTGAAGAGATTCAGGGTATGTAATTGTTGTTGGGGGTAAGAAAATCATGCAGGGGCGGGTGGACGTAAGGTCCACCGCCGTCCTGCAGCAAATAAGGAGAAGGATCTGATCATATGAAGACGAAAAACAATAATATTTTCAAACAAATCGCAGGGACAGCGGCAATTCCCGTAGCAGCCTTTTTGATCGTACTGATCCTGTGCAGTGCAAGGGGCGTGAAATTATTTGAAACGGAAGGAAACTGGATTCTGTTTTTCAGGGCGGCGGCATCTGTCATGCTCACAACCTTCGCGCTGTCTCTCAATCTAAACAGCGGCAGGTTTGATTTTTCCATCGGTTCCGTATCGCTGCTGTCGTCCGTCATCAGTGCATCCATATGCACGTCGCTCGGACTGCCGACAGTGCCGATGTTGATCATTTCCATCGCGGCAGGCGCAGTACTCGGAATGGTGTCCGGATTGATCTATGTGATCGTGAAACTGCCGCCGATTATCGTGTCCCTTGGCGTGGCATTGTTCTATGAAGGGCTTGCGTTTGCGATCACGAACGGATACGGTGTATCCTTTGTGGCAAATACGGAACTGACAAGTTTTCCGAGTGTTTTGAATTATGTACTTATCATCTTGTTCGGACTGCTTATTTTCATATTCCTTTTCGACCACACCAAATTCGGTTATGAATATAAGGCGCTGGTTTCCGGACAGAAAGTGGCGGTAAATACGGGAATTAAAGAGGTTCCCAACGCAATTTTATGTTATACGATCGCCGGGGCGCTTATGGGCGTGGTCGGATTTATCAGGGCAACACAGACGGGAACGATACAGATGTCCTTAAATTTCGGCTCGATCGGCGTGATGTTTACGGCGTTTCTTCCGATGTTTATCGGCGGTTTTATCGGAAGATTCTGCAATGAGAAGATCGGATATCTTTTGGGAGCGATCACGACGGCATTTATTTCGCTGATGTATGCGCGGCTCAATGTGGATGCATCGATTCAGCAGATTGTAACTGCGCTCATCCTAGTATGCTTCCTGATCTACTTAAACAATGAAAACAAGGTGATCGAATTGGTCACATTAAAGCAATATAGGAATAAGAAAACAAAATAAATTGCAGCGGAGGACAAAATGAACTATCAGGCGGTAATTTTTGATTTAGACGGTGTGATCTGCTTTACAGACCGGTATCATTATCAGGCATGGAAGAGCATGGCGGACAGCATGGGAATCTATTTTGATGAAACGATCAATAACCGGTTAAGAGGCGTCAGCCGTGCGGAAAGCTTAGAGATCATATTAGAGCGGTGCGACAAGGTGCTTTCGGCGGAAGAAAAGCAGGCTCTGATGGAGCAGAAAAACAGCACTTATGTGGAATTGCTCGGTCAAATGACGAAGAAGGATCTGTCCGCCGAGGTGAAAGAGACACTGGATGCGCTGCGTGCAAAAGGATTAAAGCTTGCGATCGGATCATCCAGCAAAAATGCAAAGCTCATATTGGAGCGGCTTGGCTTAAAAGATTATTTTGACGCGGTCAGCGATGGAACGAATATTACCAAATCGAAACCGGACCCGGAAGTATTTGTGAAGGCGGCGGAATTTTTACATATGGCTCCGGCGGATTGCCTTGTAGTGGAGGATGCGCGGGCAGGCGTGGATGCTGCAAAAGCCGGTGGCTTTGACAGTGCCGGATTAGGGGAAGCGGCGGCGTATGAAGCGGTTACTTATGCAATGAGTTCGTTCGGCGACTTGAAGGGAATCGTCTGACAACAGTCAGAAACAGCGGAATGTGAGGAAAATTATGGACTTAAAAAAGAAGCCTTTTTGTCTGAATGACGCGGATATAAAATGGGTGGAGACGACCCTTGAGAATATGACGACGGAAGAAAAGATCGGGGCGTTGTTTTGTCCGATCGGTTACTCTACGGACCCGGAATATTTAGATATGATGCTGGGATTTCATATCGGCGGATTGTTTTTCCGGGATGGAGTCGGGCAGGAAATGCGAAAGACGTTTGCGTATGCGCAGAGTCATTCCCGTATCCCTTTGCTCATTCCGTCCAATCTGGAAGCGGGAGGCGACGGAGCGGCTACGGACGGAACGCCTTACGGAAAGCAGATGGCATGTGCGGCGGCCGGAGATAAAAAGTATGCTTACCGGCTCGGGAAAGTTTCGTGTACGGAAGCGGCTGCATTAGGGATCAACTGGGCATTTGCGCCGGTGGTCGATATTGACAAAAACGATCACAGCCCCATCACGAATGTGAGAACCTATGGCGACGATCCAAAGACCGTTTACACTTATGCAAAAGAGTATATGAAGGCTGCGACGGAATGCGGCGTAGCGGTATCCATCAAGCATTTTCCGGGTGACGGAGTGGACGAGAGGGACCAGCATCTGCTCACCTCCGTCAACAGCTTATCCATGGAGGAGTGGGATAAAACCTATGGCATGGTGTTCGGAAAATTGATCGAGGACGGTGCATTGACCGTTATGGCAGGACATATTGCTATGCCTGCGTATCAGGAATACTATAATCCGCAGACGAAAGGGAGCGTGATTCCCGCATCCCTGTCGAAAGAGCTTCTCTACAATCTGCTGCGGGAAAAGTTAGGTTTTAACGGTCTGATCATATCGGACGCGACGCCGATGGTCGGTTTCACGGCGGCCATGGCGAGGGAAAAGTCCGTTCCGCTTGCAATTGAAAGCGGCTGCGATATGTTCTTGTTTAATAAGGACTTGGCGGAAGATTACCGGTTTATGATGGAAGGATACAAAAACGGTATTCTTTCGGAAAAACGTCTTTTGGAAGCAAACAGAAGAATCCTTGCGTTGAAAGCCGCGTTAAAGCTTCATGAGAAAAAGGCGGCGGGCACGCTGGTTCCGACGGAGGACAGTCTGTGTCTGCTTCAGGATAAACAGCATGTACAGTGGGCGAGAGAGCTGGCGGATGAATCCATCACATTAGTGAAGGATACACAGAAGCTGCTGCCGATCGATTCCGGGCGATATCCGAAGGTTCTGCTTGAAATCATGGGGGATTTTCCTTCCAATGAGCGCGTGATCAATCAGGTAAAAAACGAATTGGAGAAAAAGAACTTCCAGGTTTTTGTCTATGAAAAAGAAAACTTTGAAGTGGGCGTGGACAATGTAACGAGTTTTAAGGAAAAGTACGATCTGGCAATCTATATCGGTAATGTGGAAAATGCGAGCAATAAGACGACGAACCGCTTGAACTGGTACACTTTTTGGGGGCAGGGCAATAATGTACCCTGGTTTGCAAACGAGATCCCGGTTTTGTTCATCAGCTTGGCAAATCCGTATCATCTGTTGGATGTACCGATGATAAAGACATACATTAACTGCTATTCCAATAACGAGTATGTGATAGAGGCAGTTGTGGAGAAGATTACCGGAAACAGTGCGTTCAAAGGGAAAAATCCGATCGATCCGTTTTGCGGAAGAAAAGAACTGACGTATTGATCGGTATGCATGGGTATAAAAAAGATGGGGAGAAGGATAAAAACATGAGAATAGAACATCTGCGAGTCAATCATTTGGAAAATCCGATCGGATATGATTTCCCCTATCTGGTGTTTTCATGGAAGATAGAAGACACGGCTGCGGTGTGTCTGGATGAGGTGCGCATTATCGTTTCCGAGTCCGAGGATATGAGTGCGCTTATTTATGACAGCGGGATTGTGAACGGAGTTCATCGGTGTACCTGGGCGGTAGAGCGGGTTCTGAAACCTAGAACCCGCTATTTTTGGAGAGTTTTTGCAAGAGCGTGCCAGGCACAAAGCGGTGCGGCGCAGAGTCAGACGGCACAGGGCGAAAAGGCGCGGAACGCTGAGATGCAGGCTGAGGAAGCGTGGAGCGAAACGGCATGGTTTGAGACCGCTAAGATGGAGGAAGCATGGGAAGCGGAATGGATTTCTGCTCCGGAGGATCAGACAAGGATGCCGATTCTGTACCGTGATCTTTGGGCGGAGAGCAAGCCGAAAAAAGCCCGGATGTACCTGTTCGGAGCGGGACTTTATGAGGCGGAGATCGGCGGTGTAAAGGTGGGAGATGAGGTCTTGTCTCCGGGCTATCATTCCTATGATCTGTTAATGGAATATCAGACGTACGATATTACCGGGCTGGTCAGGAAGGGACATAACCGCGTCAGCGTGCTGCTGGGAGAGGGATGGTACAAAGGGCGGTTTGGATTTGACGACGTTTATCTGAATCTCTACGGAGACAGAAAAAAATGCATTGCGGAGATTTATTTGGAATATGAATCCGGAAAAATAGAGAGGATCTGCACGGACGAAAACTGGAAGGCGGCAGCGGGCAATATTCTGGAGAACGGAATTTACGACGGAGAGCGGCAGGATGATACGCTTATGCCGGAACCGTTGGAGGTAGAGGTCTTACAGGATGACAAATCGCTGTTAAGTGCAAGAAGTAATCCGCCCGTGCGGAAAACGGAGGCGATTCGCACTGCTCGCGAAGAGTGGAGAAACGACGGCTCCCTGCTGCTTGATTTTGGCGAGAGTATTACCGGATGGGTGGAATTTGCCGGAAGACCGGAGCGCGGACAACAGATCCGGCTGCAATATGGAGAGGTCTTACAGAATGGGGAATTTTACAGGGATAATTTAAGGACGGCAAAGGCGGAATTTGTTTATACCTCAAGTGGAGAGGAGAAGACGGTTCGTCCTCACTTTACCTATTATGGTTTCCGTTATGTAAGGGTGGAGGGGCTCAGAGAAGGACAGACCTTTGATTTTACCGCTTACCGGATCATGTCTGATATCGAAAAAAGCGGAAGCATCGAAACCTCCGATCCGAAAGTGAACAAGCTTTATCAGAATACAATTCGTTCTCAAAAGTGTAATTTTCTGGATATTCCGACGGACTGCCCGCAGAGGGATGAACGCATGGGGTGGACCGGCGATGTGAACATTTTCGCCCCGACTGCATGCTTTCATATGGACAGCAGTGCTTTTTTCAGGCATTACACGAGGAGCCTGTATCGGGAACAGCGGCTCATGAAGGGGGCTGTGCCGTTTTTTGCTCCAAGACCGAAGGTTCCGGTGCGGGAAAATACGAATCCGTTTTACTTAGACGGCGGGGCCTGCGTCTGGGGTGATGTGGCGGCGCAGCTTCCGTGGACGCTGTATCGCTTTTATGGGGACCGCCATCTGTTAAAAGAGCAGTATCCGATGATGAAGGCATGGGTGGATTATGTCCGCATGCGGTCAAAGGAAAATAACGTGCCGGATTTATGGCAGAATGACAGGCAGTTAGGGGACTGGCTGGCATTGGATAACGGGAACATTCATAACCCGATCGGAAAAACAGATTCCGCTTTTCTGGCATCCGCGTGCTATTATCAATCGGCATTGACTGTGGCAAAAGCAGCGCAGGCATTGGAGCTTGCAGAAAGCAAGGAGTATTTCGAGCTGGCGCAAAGGATCCAAAAAGCGTTTTATTCATTCTATTTTACGCCGAATGGAGAACTGACCATAGAGATGACGCAGACGGCGTGCGCATTCCTGCTGGCGCTTGGTCTCTATCCTGAGAATGCCGAAGAAAACCTGAAAAGCGGTTTGGAACGGCTGATCAGGGAGAATAACGGGCATTTGAATACCGGCTTTGTCGGGACGCCTGTTTTATGCCCGGCGTTGTCGGAATGCGGATACCATCCGCTGGCATACGACCTGCTCTTAAATGAAGAGTATCCGGGGTGGCTGTACGAAGTCAATCTGGGTGCAACGACGGTCTGGGAGCGGTGGAATTCGCTGGAGGCGGACGGGACGATCAGCGGAACGGGGATGAACAGTCTGAATCATTATGCTTACGGAAGTATCGCGGAGTGGATGTATCGCTATATGTGCGGACTGAATCCGCGTATGGACGAAGAGGTCAAAATGCTGATCAGACCAATGCCGGATAAGCGGTTTTCTTATGTAAAAGGGGCATGGGAATCCGTGTTTGGTACATATGTAAGTAACTGGAGTTATGATGATGAAGCGGGATTTCGCTATGAGTTTGAAATACCGTTTAACGCAAATGCTAAAGTCATATTTCCGAACGGGAAAAGCTGCCTGTTGGAATGTGGAACCTATTGTTTTGATGATAATGGAGATCGCATATGAAAATTGCTGTGCTTGTCGGGGGAATTGCATATGAAACCCAGAGACGCCTTTTAGAGGGGGTTATGAAGTATGCGGAGGAGAACAATATCCGGATTTTTGTATTTACCTGTAACGGCGATATTTACAGGCAGTCGGAGTATGGAATCGGGGAATTTCAGATTTTGTTTCTGCCGGACTTAACGCAGTATGACGGGATTATTTTTGCAAGAGATACGATACAGAATGAACAGTTTGCCAAGGAGATCACACGGCGCATCCTCGAATCCGGAACGCCGACGGTGAGCATTGAAAACCATATTCCGGGGATGTCGGTCTTTCATGTGGACAACCGTGAGGCGATGCGCGATATGGTGTCACATCTGATCGAGATGCATGGGGTGCGGGACATCTGTTATCTGTCGGGACCGGAGCAGAACCCGGAGAGCATCGAGCGGTTAAAGGGTGCAATGGAAGCCGCAGAGGAACATGGTCTCACGATCGGGAAAGATCAGATTCACTACGGTGATTTTTGGATTGACAGCGGAAAGCAGCTTGCCGGACAGCTGGTGGAATCGGGAAAAAAGCTGCCGGATGCGTTAGTCTGCGCGAATGATGATATGGCGCTGGGCGCTTATTTGGAATTTTTCAGACGGGGCATTCAGGTCGGAAAAGATATTCTTTTGACCGGTTTTGATCATACCTCCGACGCAAGCAATCTCACGCCGAAGATCACGACGGTCGAGAAGCCGCAGGGACAGATCGGTTACGAGGCATGCAGGGCGTTGGCACAGAAAGCGCAGACAGAAGACCGAAAGTTCAAAGTAACCTGCTACTATAGGGGGAGCTGCGGATGCCAAAAGCATAAAATACGCAATCTTTCGGAAGTGCAGCTAAAAAATGTGCGGGAGAAGCTGGGCATCGTCAATATGGCGGAGATCAATAAAAATATGCTGTCCGACTTAAATGACTGTGACAATATGAAGGAATTCTGCGAATGCCTGAAGATGTATATTGCGCAGCTGGATTTTTCGTTTGCTTATTTATGCCTTTGTGAGAATCAGATCGAAGAGGACAAGGTAGAGTACGACTATCAGATCAAGGAAACTTATTCTGAGAAGATCACGATACCGGTTGCGTATGAGAACGGAGAGTTTGCGGAATATCCGGCATTCCCTTGTAAAGAGCTTCTGCCGGAGACATGCATGGAGAAGATCGGAAATCAAATGTGTATCATCGCCCCGGTGCATTTCAGAAAAAATTGTCTTGGCTATTTGGTGATGTGCGGGAGCCCGCTTCCCTATAACAGCACACAGTTTCAGGTGTGGCTGATGAACATTTCGAATGCGCTGGAAAATACGCGTAAACAGAGTGAACTGAAATGTCTGGTGAAGAAGCTCAAAGATGTGTGGATGCTGGACAGCCTGACACAGATTTATAACAGAGCCGGATTTTTCCATTTTGCGGATAAGCTTTTGGCGGAATGCAAGCGACAGGACGCGCCGATCGGAATGTTGTTCGTAGACATTAATAAGCTCAAGCATGTGAATGATGAGTACGGGCATGAGGAAGGGGATTTTTATATTAAGACGGTTGCCGACGATATGAAAAAACTCAAAGGCGAGGGACAGCTTCTCATGCGCTATGGCGGCGATGAATTTGTTGTTTTGGGAAAGTTTGTAGCGGGAAATGAGTTTGACGGGCTGCTGAATGGGTTAAATCCGATGCTGGATGAATGCCGCATTCAAAACGGAAAACCGTACAAAATGAGTGCGAGCATCGGCTTTCAGTCCGTATCGATCACACAAGACTTCAAACTGGATCAGTTGATGAAGCAGGCTGATCAGGAAATGTATACCATGAAAAAAGAGAAGGGGTGAACAGCAATATGCAAAAGAGCGCGTCGATCCAGTTAAAGGTTTTGATCAGTATGTCAGTTATTTTGGCGGCATTATTGTTTAACACACTTTTTTCTGCCGGCAATCTGAGAAGCATTGAAACATCCGCATCACAGATGAATGAAGTTTATATTCAGATTCAGGAATTATATGGTACAGTCGGAAAAAAGGTGGAGACAATACAAAAATATGCCAACATTTTGTTGGGAAGTTCCGATGAGGATCTTGCGATTGCCGGGGATATCTACGGCAATCTGGATGCCGAGACGGAAGAGGTGAAGGAGCTGCTTGCGGAATTACATACTTATTGTGAGATGACGAAGAACGAAGAGCTGATCGCTTTATTCAGTCAGTACGAAGCGGGATGCCAGGCGGTATTGGAGAGTATGCAGGTCATCAGTGAGCTGAGAAAAGACAATGATTTTATCGGCGGTAAGATTTATATGGGAACGGATGCGTTGACGGCAATTCTTTCGCAGGAGCAGGTCTGCGCGGTGCTGGAGGAAACCTTCGAAAAATGTCTGAGGGAAGCGCAGGAAAGTTTAGAAGAACGCATCAGGGTAGCGAACGGAAGCAATTGGATCGTATCGGTGGTCTGCGTCTTAAGTACGGCAATCGCCATGTTTATCATATATAGAGAAATGCTGCAGCCCGTAAAGCAGATGAGCCGGAAAATGCAGCAGATCGCGTTACAGGTTTCGGAAGGCCGGGGAAATCTGACTGAGCGGTTCCGTGTCAGGAGGATGGACGAGACCGGTCAACTGATGGAAAGCATGAATCAGCTGTTAAAGGCTTTTCAGGAAGTTACCGGAAGAATTCAGAATGCCACCGCCTGTATGGAAGAAGCAGCAAACAGAACGGAAGTACAATTTGCCGCTTCCAACGATAAAATAAACGATTTATCCTCAGTTATGGAGGAGCTTTCAGCGGGAAGCGAGGAGGTCTCACGGCTGGTTGGCCAAATGAAGCAGGAGATGCAGGGGATATCCGGAGAGACGGACGGAATTACGACAGAGGTAGGTCAGGGAACAAATTTTGCAGCGGATTTAAAAGAACGTGCGGGGTATATTCGGGTACAGACGGCCGAGAGCAGACAGAAATCGGAGCATATGGTCGCGTCGATCAAAGAGACGATGTCAAGGAGCATTGAAGAAAGCAGCGATATTGACAAAGTAAGCAGGCTGACCAGTACCATTTTGGAGATTGCCGAGCAGACGAATCTGCTGGCGCTGAATGCCGCCATTGAAGCGGCAAGGGCAGGGGAAGCCGGCAAGGGATTTGCGGTAGTGGCGGAGGAGATCCGGACGTTAGCGGATAACAGCAAGTCGAGCGCCAGCGCAATCCAGGACTTAAACAATAAGATCGTATCGGTGGTGCGGTCCTTAAGTATGTGCAGCCGGGAGATGCTGGAGTTTGTGGATGCGGATATCATGGAAGATTATAAAAAGTTTGAGATGATGTCCGTGCAGTATTCCGATGATGCGGATACTGTTTCCGATGTCATGAGCAGAATACAGAACAGCGTGGATTCTATCAACAAACAGATATTAAACGTTGTTCAAAATATCGGAGGAGTCCTATCGTCCGTAGAAGAGAGCGCGCTGGGAATCCGCAATGTTGCGGGAACAGTCGTTGACCTGTCCAATTCAACGGGTGATATTTATAAGGAAACCTGTCAAAATACGCTGACAGCAATGGAACTGAAGCAGGTGTCGGAAGGGTTCGTGGTTGAATAGCGTCAGGAGAGCCTGCGCGGTGTTTCAATAGGAAAGAATGGAGGTTGCAATGCGGAATTATTATCTGGCAGTGGATATCGGCGCTTCCAGCGGACGGCATATCTTAGGATATGTGGAAGACGGCAGGATGGTGATCGAGGAGATTTATCGTTTTGAGAACGGCATGCAAAATAAGGACGGAAAACTGCTCTGGGATGTCTCCTATTTGTTTGACCGGATCGTGGAGGGAATGAAAAGGTGCGGCGCGTGCGGCAAGGCTCCGGTCAGCATGTCGATCGATACCTGGGCGGTAGACTATGTTCTTTTGGATGAAAACGATCATGTGTTGGGTGATACCTACGGTTATCGGGATGATCGGACAAAGGGAATGGACAGTCTGGTTTACGAGAAGATTCCGGAGCGGGAGTTGTATGCAAGAACCGGGATTCAAAAGCAGCTTTTTAATACGATCTATCAGTTAATGGCAGTAAAGCAGCAGACACCGCAGCTTTTAAAAGCGGCAAAGACGTTTTTGATGCTGCCGGATTACTTCCAGTTTCTATTGACGGGAAATCGAGTGTCGGAATATACCAACGCGACCTCCACACAGCTTGTCAGTCCAAAGGATAAGCAGTGGGATGAGGAACTGATCCGGCAGCTTGGATACCCGGAATCGATGTTTCTGCCCTTGCAAATGCCGGGGACAAAGGTGGGAAATCTACAGGAGCATATTCGCGAAAAAGCAGGGTTTGACTGTGAGGTAGTGCTGTGTGCGAGCCATGATACGGCATCTGCGGTCATGGCGATGCCTGCCACCAAGACGGACGGGCTGTATATCAGTTCGGGAACATGGTCTCTCATGGGCGTGGAGATGGAAGAGGCAGATTGTGATGAACAAAGCAGGCTGTCAAACTTTACGAATGAAGGCGGTTATGAATATCGTTTCCGATATTTGAAAAACATTATGGGGCTGTGGATGATCCAGTCCGTGCGGCATGAGCTGGGGGATGCGTATACCTTTGCGCAGTTATGTGAAATGGCGGAGGAAAAGCAGGATTTTCCATCCAGGGTAGATGTAAATGATCCGTGCTTTTTGGCACCGCAGAACATGACAGAGGAAATCAGGGCGTACTGTGAAAGAACGGGGCAAAAGATACCTGAGAGCGTCGGAGAAACAGCGGCTGTCGTTTATCAGAGCCTTGCGGATTGCTACGGAGAAACTGTGCGGGAATTGGAGAAAAATACCGGAAAGAGATATGACAGTATTCATGTGATCGGAGGCGGCTCCCATGCGTCTTATTTGAACCGGCTGACAGCCGATGCGACAAAGAAAACCGTGTATGCGGGACCGGGAGAAGCAACCGCTGTCGGGAATCTGCTGGCGCAGATGATAAGAAGAGGGGAATTTGCGGATCTGCAAGAGGCACGAAAGTGTGTTTATGATTCGTTTGATATCCGTGAATTTCACGGTTGAACAAGAACGGGACAGGACAATGCGGAACGCAAATGCGCAACAGGTCATGGAAAAGAAGGAGGAGACAGGATGACACAACAGGAAAGATATGAGGCGGCAAAGAACAGGTACGCCGGAATCGGCGTGAATACCGACGCCGCCATCGCGCAGTTAAAAGAGGTTCCCGTGTCGCTTCATTGCTGGCAGGGGGATGACGTGACGGGGTTTGATCATGTCGGACCGCTGACGGGAGGAATTCAGGTCACGGGCAATTATCCGGGTAAAGCGAGAACGCCGGAGGAATTAATGCAGGATATGGATGAGGTATTGCGCCTCACACCGGGAAAAAAGAAACTGAATCTCCATGCAAGCTATGCGATTTTCGAGGAAGGGGAGCATGTAGATCGGGATAAGCTGGAACCGAAGCATTTTGCAAAGTGGGTTGCGTTTGCAAAAGAAAGAAATATGGGAATTGATTTTAATCCTACCTTTTTTTCTCATGATAAGATCAAGGACGGGCTGACGCTCTCAAGCCCGGATGAGGAGACGCGGAAGTTTTGGATCGATCACGGAAAGGCATGCATCCGTATATCCGAATACTTTGCAAAAGAAACGGGAGTTCCCTGTGTGATGAACATATGGACGGGGGACGGCTATAAGGATATTCCGGCGGACCGTATGGGACCGAGACTGCGCTATAAAGATTCGATCGAGCAGATCTTGTCGGAACCCTTTGACCGGAAGCTTGTAAAACCCTGCGTGGAATCAAAAGTATTCGGGATCGGTGTGGAATCTTATACTGCCGGAAGCGGGGAGTTCACGCTGACGTTCGCGGCAACTCATGAGGGATGTCTGCCGCTGATGGATAACGGGCACTATCACCCGACAGAGGTTGTATCGGATAAGATTCCGACACTTCTGTGCTTTTTCCCGGAAATTGCACTGCACATTACCAGACCGGTGCGCTGGGACAGCGATCATGTCGTCCTGTTTGATGACGAGACAAAAGAGATGGCAAAAGAGATCGTGAGGAATGATGCGTTAAACCGCGTTTATATGGCACTTGACTATTTTGATGCCGGAATTAACCGGATTTCCGCATGGACAGTCGGTTTTCGAAGCTGGCAGAAAGCGCTCCTTTCCGCGTTATGCACACCGAATCAGAAATGGAAAGAATTACAGGATCAAAACAGCATGTCAGAGCTGATGGTACTGCAGGAGGAGTTAAAGACCTACCCGTTTGGAGACATTTGGGAGGAGTATTGTAGACAGTGCGGTGTGAGCGCGGGCGCTGAGTGGTTCGAGGAAGTAAAAAAATATGAAGCGGAAGTACTGTTAAAACGATAGAAAGAGCCAATGCAGGACTTAAGTGTGTGATGGGTACCGATTGGCAGGATCAGAAAGGGTGTGGTTATCAGGATGAAGATGTTAGAGTCAGAATTTGTGCAGGGATTTATCCGTATGGCAAACGACGGCTGGGAGCTTGGCTGGCATGAGAGGAACGGCGGCAATTTATCCTATCGCGTAAAGCCGGAGGAAGTCGAGTCGGTAAAAGAAGAGTTTCAGGCAGGAGAGTGGAAGCCGATCGGTACGGAGGTGCCGGGGCTTGCGGGGGAGTATTTTTTGGTGACGGGAAGCGGAAAATATTTTCGCAATGTGATCCTGAAGCCGGAGGACTCCATCTGCATGATCGAGCTGGACGAAAAGGGAGAGCGGTACAGGATTGTATGGGGGCTTGTCAATGGCGGTAAACCGACATCCGAATTGCCTTCTCATTTGATGAATCATGAGGTGAAAGCGGGACTGACAAACGGAACATACCGTGTGATCTACCATGCGCACACAACGAATGTGATTGCACTCACATTTGTGCTTCCGCTAAAGGATGAAGTATTTACAAGGGAATTATGGGAGATGGCGACGGAATGCCCGGTTGTGTTCCCGGACGGGATCGGCGTCGTACCATGGATGGTTCCGGGAGGACGGGAAATTGCGGTTGCGACCAGTAACCTGATGAAAAACTATGATGTGGCGATCTGGGCGCATCATGGGATGTTCGCGGCGGGCGAAGACTTTGATACCACATTTGGGCTGATGCATACCGTGGAAAAGTCAGCAGAGATCCTGGTCAAAATGTTATCCATGCGGCCGGATAAATTGCAGACGATCAAGCCGGAAGAGTTTAGAAGCCTCGCGAGAGATTTTCAGGTGACGCTACCGGAGAAGTTTTTGTATGAGAAATAGCGGCGGTCAGATTTAACAAAAAGGAATTTTGAAAAAAGAGAAGAGGAGTGCGTCTTCTCTTTTTTTATGCAGAAAATAATGCGAAAACTACTTTTTATATGAAGAGGAATACGAAAAGCTGCGTGCGCTGCAATGGGATAGCTATGAGGAAATGAGCGTTTCGGAAGAGCGGGTGGCGGAATGGAGCTCTCCATAGAGATCGGATTGATCGAGATGCCCGGTGAAGGATAACACCTGAAAAAAAACACACCCCAATAAAATTCATCCCATTTTTTAAGGCGGAGGCGATTGCTATAATCGAACCATAACAAATAGAAAAAGCAGAATCCAACAAAAGGAAGGAGACAATCATATGAAAAATATGAAAAAATGGATTGCAATATTGTTATCAATGGTTATGGTATTATCGCTGTCAGCCTGCGGGGATAAGGCCAGCAGTACCGGCGGCTCCGGGGGCGGGAGCAGCAGTGGAGGAAGCAGCAGTGCCGGAGGCAATAGCGACGGCGGCAGCGGCGAAAAGATCGTTGTCTGGACGCTGGCAAACGACTTAAAGCAGTTTGCAGAGCGCTATACGGCAGAGACCGGAAGAGAAGTTGAGGTTGTAGTATTTGACTCGGCGGATTATTCCACCAAGATCATGCAGACGCTGGGAACCCAAAGCTCGGATGTTGACATCTTTGTAGGAGAGCCGCAGATGCTTCCGAATTTCTTTGAAGCCGGCTTCTGCGCTGACTTAAGCGAACTGGATTCAGAGGTTTCATCCCGACTGGTTGATTATACATACGAGGCAGGCAAGGACGAGGACGGTGTGCTTCGCGCGATCAGCTATCAGGCGACTCCCGGAAGTGTGATCTATCGTTGCGATCTGGCATTGGAGGTATTCGGAACGGATGATCCCGCAGTCATCGGAGAGAAATTCAGCTCCTTTGATACGATCGTTGAGACCGCTGCCCTGCTTCATGAAAAAGGATATTCCATTTTCGGTGATACGGGTGCCCTTCGCTGGTTCTCCATCAGTGCATCTCCGTGGGTAAGAAACGGCGAGATCATTGTAGATCAGGATCGTCTGGATTATTTTGACGCGGCTGTAGAGCTCTATCAGAAGGAATATGTTGCGTTTGCTCCGGAGTGGTCAGCAGCATGGTATGCTTCCATGGCAGGTCCGCTGCCGATGAATGCAGGCTGGAGCGCACTGGATGAAGTGGATGCATCCAACCCTGAGACACAGGTATTCTCTTATGTAATGCCCTCCTGGGGAGCGCTGATCGTACGTGACAATGCGGCGGACAATATCGGAAAATTCGGCGTGTGCAGCGGCGTATGCAGCTTTTTCGGAGGCGGTACTTTCCTGACGGTTAATGATTATTCGAAGCACAAGAGCGAAGCAATTGATTTCATCCGTTACTGCACCTTGAATGACGATACGGCTCAGTGGTGGCTGGAAGCATCCAAAGGCGACGTGGTAGCGAACAAGGCGGTTTTGGAGGCAAACAAAGATTATGAGAATCCATCTTTCAACAATCAGCATACCTATGAGTTCTACATGGCTGAGCTGGAACATGTGGATTACAGCCTGATCACCGGCTATGACGATACCTGCAAGGAAGCGTTCGGCGCAGCGATCGTTTCCGTACAGGAAGGAAAACAGACGAAAGAGGAAGCTTTGCAAGAGTTTTACATGGTAGTAACGACACAGTATCCGGAATTGAGAATTCCTGATGATGCTCCCATCAACTAAAACGTGAACAGATAAAAAGTGACTGCCGGTAAACCGGGAATTGCGGATTACCGGCAGGAACTTTCATTCATGACACGGAAAGCTCGCAGAGCGTGCTTTCCATTGTTTTAGAGAAGAAAGGGGGCGGCGAGTATGGCCAAGGAAGCTTCGGCGGAAAAGAAAAAGAATAAGGCGGGAAAGCCGGTTGTTGCAGTGGCAAAAAAAGGAAACCTTCAAAAGCGGGAACGCTACGGCGCACTGTTCTGCCTGCCGTTTATCATCACGTTTTTGGTCTTTAACATCTATCCGGTGTTTCGGACTTTGCAGATGAGTTTTATGAATTATAAAGGTTTTGGAAAAGAAACCTTTGTGGGGCTTGCCAATTATGTCCGCGCCATCAAGGATCAGTTGTTTCGGGATGCCTTTGTCAACACCTTGAAAATGTGGGGAGTTAATATCGTTCTCCAATTAGGACTTGCGCTTCTGTTGACGATTATTTTTAACGATATGAAGTATAGAATGAGGGGACTAAGTATTTTTCGGGCATTATTTTATCTCCCGAACTTGATTGCATGTACCTCTGTTGCGTTCCTGTTCAAAACACTCTTAGACTGGAAATACGGCAGCTTCAATCAGCTTCTCATGAAGCTGGGCATCATCGGTACCCAGGTGAACTGGCTGACCGGAGAAGGTCTGACCGCGCAGATGGTCGTGGGAGTGGTAGGTGCATGGATGTGGTTTGGCAACAGCTTCATCATGCTGATGGCGGGCGTACAGGGAATCGATAAATCTTATTTTGAGGCAGCGACCATTGACGGCGCCGGCAGGTGGCAGATCTTCGGCAAGATCACGATGCCCCTCTTACGTCCGATCATGCTGTATGTGGCGGTGACGAGCCTGATCGGCGGACTGCAGCTCTTTGATCTGCCTTACCTGATGTCCGGAACGACCGGACAGCCGGGACGTTCTCTGTATACGGCGGTGTTCTATCTGTATACGACGGCGTTTAAGAATAACCAGATGGGATATGCGGCGGCACTGGCATTTGTCCTGTTCCTCATCATTGCGATATTCTGCGGGCTGGCATTTAAGCTGATGAACAAGAAGGAGGTGGATTAGCATGTCTGCGAGAATAAGAAATAAATCAATGAAATCCTTACTATACTTATTTTTGATCCTGCTGTCCGTGCTGTGCTTTACTCCTTTTTGGCTGATGATCGTAAACTCCACGCGTACCGGAAATGAGATCATGACCAGCTTTTCCCTGCTGCCGGGAAGCAATCTGGCGGCGAACTGGAAGCTGGTGGATGATAATATGAATCTGGGCAGGGGCTTTTTGAACAGCATGTTTCTGGCTATATGCAATACGGCGCTGGTATCTTATTTTTCCGCACTGACGGCATATGGTCTGGCATTTTATAAATTCCGCGGGGCCAAGGTTTTGTTTACGACATTACTGATCTTTATGATGGTTCCGTCCCAGTTAAGTCTGCTCGGATTTTATGATCTCTGCAATAAGCTGCATATGATCGACAGCTATTGGCCGCTGATTCTGCCGAGTGTTGCAAGTCCGGCTACGGTATTCTTCCTGCGGCAGTATATTTTATCGGTGATGCCGCGGTCGGTTTTGGAGGCGCCGAGAGTGGACGGCGCGGGCGAATTGAAGATTTTTCACCAGATCGCGCTGCCGATCATGGCGCCCGGTATTGCGACCATGGCGATCGGTGCGTTTATCGGAAGCTGGAACAATTATCTGATCCCGATGATGCTGATCAATACGCCGGAAAAACGACCGCTGCCCGTCATGGTTGCGGAGTTGTCCGCTGTGCGTGACATTACCACGAATCTGGGAGCAACCTATCTGGTAGTGGCGATCTCCGTTGTGCCGATCATGATCGCGTTCTGCTTCTTTTCCAAATATATCATCAGCGGCATTTCTGCAGGAAGCGTCAAAGAATAGGATGCATTCGGACAGGAAATATGATATGCTGAAACGAAAGATAGACGGAGGTTTTTATATGAAACGTCTTTTGAATCTGACATTGGTTTTGGCGCTGGTGGCGGTGACGGCCGGGTGTACGAAAGTACAGCCGGCTCCGTCTGCGTCCGGGGAAGATGCGGAGAATGAGAAGCGGGTGACGCTGGACTGGTATATCAATTACAGCTGGTATAACTCGCCATGGGGCGGCAATGCGGTGAGCGAAGCGATTACAGAGCGCACGGGCGTAGAGATCCGGTTTGTGTCCCCCGACGGCAATGAGACCGTCAATCTGGATGCACTGATCGCCGGAGATAAGCTGCCGGATCTTGTGACGCTTGGCTGGTGGGAGCCGCAGGTCAATGAAATGATCGAGGCGGGGCAGGTTTATGCGCTGAATGAACTGGCGGATGAATACGACGCCTATTTTTGGGAAGTGGCGGACGAAGAACGATTGAAATGGTATACGCAGCCTGACGGAAACGTATATGGCTACCCCAACTCTTCCTATTCTCCGAGTGATTATGAAAACGGACAGCTCAGCTCCAATCAGACGTTCTTGGTGCGCAAAGACATCTATGAGGCCATCGGATCTCCGGACATGACAACGCCGGAAGGATTTGCCGATGCGGTCCGTGCCGCGGCGCAGCAGTTTCCTACCGTGGACGGCAAGCCGCTCATTCCGGTGGGTGCGCACGAGTTTACGGAGCGGGGCTGTGATTCCTTTGACAAGTTTTTACAAAATTTTTTAGCCATACCATATGAAAAGGATGGAGCGTTTTATGACCGGTATACCGATCCGGAATATAAGCGCTGGCTGATGATGTTCCGTGAGCTCGGTGAGGAGGGACTCTTGTCAAACGAGATTTTTATTGACAAGCGGGTGCAGATGGAAGAAAAAATAGCGGAGGGAAGATATTTCTGCATGCTCTATCAGCGGACGGATATGGCGGAACAGCAGCGGATTTTGGCGGAGAGAAATCCGGACAGCATTTATATTGCGGTGGACGGTCCTAAGAACGCGGCGGGGGATATGCATACGCTGCCCGGTTCGGGTTTAAACGGGTGGACGATCACCCTGATCTCCAAAAACTGTAAGGATCCCGAGAGCGCCATTCGTTTTCTATCCTTTCTCATGAGCGAGGAAGGGCAGAAGCTGATCGCGTTAGGCGTGGAGGGCGAGCATTACCGGATGGAGAACGGCAGGGCGGTATTGACGGAGGAAACGCGGCAGCTGATGCTGAATGATTATCAGGAATATGTAAGAAGAATAGGGGCGAATGATACCTACTGGATGCTTCAGGATAACCGCATGCAGTCCGAGTGGATGCCGCAGGAGGACGAGATTCTGCGGCAGATGGAGGAGTGGACGTATCCCTATGTCTGCTATACGGGGCAATATGACGTACTTTTTGCTTCCGACAGCGAAACAGATATTGCGCAGAAAAGAATAGAGTCAATCCACGGGCAGATGCTTCCGCAGCTTTTGCTTGCGCCCACGGAGGAGGAGTTTGAGCGGCTGTGGGACGAATATGTCACGCTCAGGGAGGAAAGCGGTCTTGACATGGTGCTCGAAGAGAGTACCCGTCAGATGCAGGCGGCAAAAGAAAAGCTTGGTTTAGAGTGAGGATTGAGATGAAGTGGTTTCATAGAGCAAAATTATCCAGACAGCTTTCCGTGATCAGTTGCTTTTTTATCCTGATTCCCACGCTGATATTGTGGTACAGCATGATGAGCTCCGCGCAGGACACGGCGATCCGCACAAGGGAGCAGGAAGCCGGGCTGCGGCGTACACAGCTTGTGACGGAGGCGGAGAGAATTGCGGAGCTGTGTAATCTGTCCACACAGGTGTTTTTGAATACGCCTGCGCTGATAAATCATTTGACGGCGCTGGAGCAGGGTTATACGATCGATTCCATGAAACTGTTGGAATTTTACAGGGAGGATATTGCCGGTCTGGAAAAGATCATCATCAGTAACCCGGAGTTGTATCAGATCCGCGTCTATTCCGGCAAAGAGGACATTTACGAAATGATGCCGATCTTATACAGCGCCAGGCGCCTCACAAGAATGCCATGGGCGGGTGAAGAGATCGTATCGGGAACCTGGTATATGGATTACACGGAGCAATTCTTTACGGACAGTTCACCGACAGAGCATGTGATGAGTCTCATCACCGATATTTCGGCGCCGTTTGTGGGAAATGTGGGAATTTTGGAGGTATCGGTCCGCATGGACGAAGTCATGCCGGAATTATTTGAGGAGAACGGCTATAGTTTTTCGGTGCTGTTGTCGGAGGATGGGGAACTGTTGGCAGGCGACTGCCCGGTTCCGGTCGAATCCTTGGCAGAGATTCCCTATACGGAAGAAATTCTTGTGCACAGAGTAGAGGGACATCGGGCTCTGATCGCCCAGTCCGATCTGAAGGTATTCGGCTGCCGCTATATGCATGTTCTGTATTTGTCGGATTTAGACCGATCGATTCTCGAAGAAGCAATCCTGCTGTTCGTGCTGCTGCTGATCGCGTTTGCGCTCATGGTATTTATCATATCGAGGCTGACAAGGAAGATGCTTCGCGGCTTTTATCGGGCCTTTGACGGTATGAGAGCGTTTGCCAACGGGGATATTGACGCTGTGGTGGATGTTTCCGGCGAGGGTGAGGTTGCTCTTTTTGCAAAGGAGCTGGGAGGACTGCTGGACAAGATCCGCCAGCTTATGCGGGATAATCTGGAGCAGGAACGATTGGCGCAGAGTCTGGAGATCCGTGCCCTTCACAATCAGATCAATGCGCATTTTATCTATAATGTATTGGAGGCCATCAAGATGATGGCGGAAATCGACGAAGAATATGAGATCGCCGATGCTGTCACCAGCTTAGGAAAGCTGCTGCGCTATAGTATGAAATGGGAAAAAAGAAATGTGATGCTGCGGCGTGAGATCGAATATATTGAGAATTATATCACGTTAATGAATCTGCGTTATGATTATGTCATATCTCTTGAGGTGGATATCCCGGAGGAGCTTTTGATCCAACGGATTCCCAAGATCAGCTTACAGCCTGTGGTAGAAAATGCCGTGATTCACGGAGCGGCTCTGTTGGGGGCGGATACGACCATTTCCGTGCGCGGAAGACTTGACGCGGAGGGATCGCGTGTTTTGATCACGATCACGGACGAAGGAGCGGGAATGGACGAGGAGGCGCTTTTGGGACTGAGACGTCAGATCACCGGAGAAGAAACGACGCATTCCTCTTCCGGAAACGGAATCGGTCTGCACAATGTCCATAGCCGGATCCGGCGTTCTTTTGGAGAGGAGTACGGTTTGGAGGTGGAGTCTAAGCTGCATGTCGGCACCACCGTTACCATATCACTGCCATACCAAGTGAGGGAGGAGAATGTGAATTGAAGACGGTTTTGATCGCAGAGGATGAAAAACTGATCCGAAAA
Source organism: Lachnospiraceae bacterium (assembly GCA_014804755.1). GTDB lineage: Bacteria > Bacillota > Clostridia > Lachnospirales > Lachnospiraceae > DLAJ01. Next base: position 235,722 of record JAAUZE010000003.1, read on the forward strand.
GGATTGGAGACTATGGTGCGGCGTGCGCCCGTCCCGGTGGAGGAGATCATATCGGTAAAAGACGGGGAGGAGGCGCTTGAGGTTTTGCGCCATCAGGAAGTGGATGTGCTGATCACGGATATTCGTATGCCGCGTATGGACGGCATTGCGCTGACGGAGCAGGCGGCCAATCTTCCGAATCCGCCTTTGGTTCTGGTCGTCAGCGGCTATGATGACTTTAACTATGCGGTATCCATGCTGCGGCAGGGCGTGCATGATTACTTATTAAAGCCGGTGGAGAGGCAGCGCCTGTATCAGGCGCTGGAGAAACTGGAAGAAAAGCTGAAGGAACAACATGAGGAAGAACAGGCCTCGTCCCGCCAGTATCTTCATGCGATCCGTCTCATCATGCTGGAGCAGGAGGAGGGCGGGGAGGAGTATCAAAGCCTGGTGGAGCGTTATGAAGCTGATTTTATGAAGGATGAGTATGTGGCATATTGCGCAAGGGCGATCGGTGAGGAGGATACGGATGGAATGTCTCTAAGGGAATTGCCAAAGGGTGTGCTGCAGTTTCCGGTGACGGGAGATTTGATTGTCTATGTGTCGCCCATAGAGCAATGCAAGTGCATGGAGGAATTGCTTCCCATACCGGTGGGAAGGAGCCGGCAGTATCGGGGGCTTGCGCAGCTGAGAGCCGGGTATCGGGAGGCGTTTGCGGGATGGCAGCGTTCGTTTTTTTCGGGGGATCTTGAGCAGGAGGAGAGCGGAAGCAGAACGCCGCTTACGATAAGCGGCAGACAGCTCCTGGGTATGGTGAGCCTTTCCTGGGATAAGGAGGTATCGAAGCTGTTAAGCGAGCAGGCGGAACTCGTCGCAAAGGGAGAGGGCGCTCCGGAAGAGTTTGCCCGCATTTGCTCGGAACTGATTAGGGAGCTGTGCAGTACCTATGAAAATCTGATCGAGCCGGACGACGACCCGGTGCGTTTTGCGCAGTTATGGAATTTCCGCGACATTGAGCTGTACTTAGAGGAGCTGGAGGCGTGGCTCGGTCGGTTCTGTGTACAGCTTGCGGTGAAATTCGCGGATTATGAAAATAAGCAGAAGATCCGTCAGGCGGTACAGTATATACAGGCTCATTTTACGGAACAGCTGAATATGGCGGTCGTCAGTAATGAGGTGTCCATGAATTATTCCCTATTCAGCTTATTGTTTAAGCAGTATACGGGGGCTAATTTTGTCAGCTATCTTCAGGAATTGCGGATCAAGGAAACGTGTCGGCTGTTGGAGACGACCGACTGGCGGGTGAATGAGATCGGGCGAAAAGCAGGGTTTTCGGACGAGAAACATTTCTTGAAGGTGTTTAAGGCGGCTACGGGCTTTTCTCCGACGGAATACAGGAAAGCAAACGCGCTGATAGAGCGAAAAGAGGATCAGTAAAGCTTCATAAAAAAACACACCAAAACAACAATCGGCATATTTTCATATGCCGGTTGTTTCGTTAAAATGAAACTATTCAAAGGCAGGCGAATGCGCTTTGATTTGTGAATGACACGGAAAAATCTGCTTAGAATTCGTAAGGAGGCGAGGCATTTTGGAGCAATTTTCTTATCTCAACGAACAGGGTGACTTTATGCTGCGTCATGCGCAGAAATATCCCGGTATTTATATGCCGTTAGTGAACGAAGGAGGGATGGTCAGCGCCGTGACACCGTGGCTGGCCGGAGACTGTAAGGCGGATCAAAATGCCTTTCTGCTGCCGCCGGCAGGCATGGAGACGCTGCACGAAAGCCGCGCAGTACGAAACTTTTGGGTAAAACCGGCAGGAGAGCTGCCGTGGTCCGTCACCGGTCAGAGTGCCTTGCAGAGAGCACGGCAGTATGAGAATGAGGAGGAGACCGTGCTGACAGGGGGGCTTTTATGGCAGCGCCTTACAAGAAAGCATAACCGCATTGGATTGCAGGCGGAAACGCTTCACTTTGTTCCTGCGGGCAGGGAAAAAATTGAGATCATGCAGATCACGCTGACAAACTGCGGACAGACTTCTCTGACGCTGACGCCGATTGCAGCGATTCCCATGTACGGTCGTTCGGCGGACAATATCAGGGATCACCGCCATGTGACCAGTCTGCTGCATCGGGTAGAGGTAGAAAAATATGGTCTGAAGCTGATGCCTACCATGACCTTTGATGAGCGGGGGCATCAGCCGGGACAGGTGGTCTACCGCGTATGGGGAGCGGAGGGAGAAGGAATTCCGCCGAAAGAGTTTCTGACAAGAACATGCGATTTTGTGGGTCAGGGGAGCTATGACTGGCCGGAGGCGCTGATCATTCCGGACTCCGTTTCGCATAAACAGCATGTGGGAGATCAAACGGCGGGCGGCGAGATGACGGCAGCGTTATTTTTTAACGAGGTATGCTTAATGCCCGGAGAAGCGCGCCGCTATCAGATCGCACTGGCGATTGAGGAAGAACCGCTTGCTTATATGAGAGAGGCGAGAGTCGCGTCCGCATTGGAGGAAACAAAAGCATATTGGCAGAAGAAAAGTATCCGCTTTCGGACAGGAGATTCCCGCTTTGACTTATGGAGCCGATGGGTGGCGGTGCAGCCCACTCTGCGCCGGATCTGCGGATGCAGCTTTTTGCCGCATCACGACTACGGGCGCGGCGGCCGCGGCTGGCGGGATTTATGGCAGGACAGCCTTGCGCTGATCCTGGCGGAGCCGGATGATGTAAGACGGGATTTATTGTGCTATTTTGCGGGAGTTCGGAAAGACGGCACGAACGCGACGATCATCGGCGCGGCACCCGGCGAGTTTAAGGCGGATCGCAATCATATTCCGAGGGTCTGGATGGATCATGGATTTTGGCCGCTGTTTACGGTCAAGCTTTATTTGGACGAAACGGGCGATGATGAGTTTCTGTTGGAGAGGCAGCCGTATTTCGTCGATACGCTGGCATGGCGCGGCGAAGGCGAACCAAGGAAGGTAGAGGCTTTTGTCAGTGACGGTACGGTGTTAGAGCACATGGTCGTGCAGGCAGTGACGGCATTTTTTGATGTGGGAGAGCATGGGCATATCCGCTTAAGGGGAGCCGACTGGAATGACGGTCTGGATATGGCGAAAGAGAGAGGCGAGAGCGTCGCTTTTACTGCAGCTTATGCCTATGGTTTGTGCCTTCTGTCGCAGATGGCGGGGCGCCTTAAGGAACGCGGGATTGAGACCGTCAGTATGAACGAACCGCTGGCGAGGCTGCTTACAATCTCTGCCGGAGCGTACGGAGACAGGGAGCGGATGCGGGACGCCCTGTTCACCTATTGTGAAGAAACGGAGAAAAACAGAAAAACGGTAGATATTCCGCTTGGAGAGTTAAAGGAGATCACGGCCGCTATGGCGTGCAGGATCAGGGAACATATCGCCCGGACAGAATGGGTCGGCGACGGTGCGGAGCAGTTTTGGTATAACAGCTATTATGACGATCACGGACGTTCTCTGGAGGGTGTAAAAGAAGGACAGGTACGGATGATGCTGACGGGGCAGGTGTTCTGCCTGTTATCGGGTACGGCCGATGATGACCGCGCCCGACAGATCATACGGGCGGTGGACTGGTATCTATGTGCGCCGAACCGCGGAGGCTACTGCCTGAATACGGATTTCAAGGAAGTCAAGCTTGATATGGGGCGGATGTTTGGATTTGCTTACGGACACAAGGAGAACGGAGCGGTATTCAGCCATATGGCAGTAATGTATGCGTATGCGCTTTACGAGCGTGGATTCGCGGCGGAGGGATGGCATGTATTGGAGATGCTGTATCAGCAGGCCGCCGATTTTGAGCGGAGCAGAATTCTGCCGGGAATACCGGAATATTTTGACGATCGGGGAATCGGTATGTACCCGTGGCTGACAGGGGCGGGAAGCTGGCTGATGCTGACGATGCAGACGCAGGCATTCGGCGTTCACGGTGATGCAGGGAACCTGTGCCTTAAGCCGAAGTTGACGCTGGCGCAGTTTACGGAGGACAAAACCGCAGAGATCACCTGCGCGTTTCGAGGGCGTCCCCTGCGGGTGCGCTATGAAAATCCAAAGAAGCTTGACTGGCAGCAGTACCGGATCGGATCGGTTTCTATTCAGGGAAAACCGTTCCCGTGCGGCGGGATGCAGGTCATAATCCCGAAGGAGGAGCTGCCAAAGAGCGGCGGGGAATTGCTGATAGAGGTCACACTGACGGACGCGTCCGTACACTAATGCCGGGAGGAGGAACAGGGAATGTTTGATGAAAAAAAGCGTTATGTGATAGAGAATTATCAGAAAAAACCGACGTTTTCCAGCTTTTTGCCGGGAATTGCCGGTCCTATGGGAATCCCGATATGGTGTTTCTATAATAACCGGGGGCAGGGGATCTGCAGCTTTGGCGCAAAGGATAAGGATCATGCAATACTCGAATTTTGTCCGGCGCATGTCGCATACAGGGACAACAGCCGCACAGGCTTCCGCACATTTGCCAAGATAAACGGCAGGGTGACAGAATTGCTCGGAGCGCACAGCCGGATGCATATCGGGATGAGCGAGTTGGAGATCGCGGAGAGCGGTTCTCCGATCACGGCCTCGGTTCTTTATTACGGTGTTCCGGAAGAACGGGCGGCTTTGCTGGCGAGAGTCCTGTCTGTGACGAATACGGGCAGTGAATCCGTGGAAGTGGAATTGTTGGACGGTCTTCCGGCGGTCGTGCCTTACGGCGTGGATCAGGATATGCTGAAAAATATGACGCAGCTTGCGAAGGCGTGGATGAGGGCGGAGGATGCCGAGACGGGGCATGCTTATTTCCGGGTTCGCGCATCTATGGCGGATACGGCATATGTCACAGAGGTGAAGGGAGGCAATTTCTGTCTGGCATGGGATGATCAGGGAAATCTTTTAAGACCGTTGGTTCAGCCGGCGCTGGTCTTTGGAGAGGATACCTCCTTGAGCCGGCCGGAGAATTTTGAGACCTACAATTTGGGAGAACTCTGTGCTGCGGAACAGATTACGGAAAATCTGTTTCCCTGCTGTTTCCTGCCGATATCCGTGACTCTGAAACCCGGTGAGACAACGCGGATATACAGTCTTTACGGGCAGGCGGACAAAAAAGAGCTTGTGAAGGGAATCGCGGCAAAGGCGGGGACGCCCGAATGGTTTGAGGCAAAACGTCGTCAGGCGGCAGAACTGGTGGAGGAGTTATGCGGCAGGATCAGAGTGCGCACGGCAGATCCGGTGTTTGACGCTTACTGCAGACAGACTTACCTCGACAATCTGCTTCGCGGCGGTGCACCCATGTTTTTTGAACATGAAGGAAAAAGGATTCCTTTTTATATCTATTCGCGCAAGCACGGCGATCCGGAGCGGGAGTACAATTATTTTTCCGTGGGAGGAGAATACTATGCGCAGGGAAACGCGAATTATCGGGATGTAAACCAGAACCGGCGGTGCGATGTACTGTTTGAGCCGAAACTGGAAGCGGAAAACATCCATACGTTTTTTGATCTCATTCAGGCGGACGGCTATAATCCGCTTGTGCTGACGGCGGCGGTCTATACGCTGCCGGAACATCGGAAAGAGGAATTTGCGTCCCGGCTGCCGGAGGCGGCGGAGCTGTTTGCAAGAGCGTTTACGCCGGGTGAACTGGCGATGGCAGCGGAGGATGCGGGGCTTTCTGATCAGAAGGTGCGGCAGTTGATGGCGGAAGTGATGTGTGCCGCCGAAAGCAGACCCTGCGCTGAATTTAAGGAGGGGTATTGGTGCGATCACTGGACATATAATCTGGATCTGATCGAAAGCTATCTGACGGTATTTCCGGAGAAGGAAGAAGCGCTATTGTTTGAGCATTGCAGATACCGCTGGTACGAATCGCCCGTATCGGTAAATCCGAGGACAAAGCGCTATGTGATGACAGAGCGGGGACTCCGGCAGTATCAAGCATTGGATGAGACAGCGCAGGAAGAAAAAAAGGAACAAAACTGGATGTGCACCGCTGACGGGAAAGAGGCGCGCAGTACCCTGATCGAAAAGCTGCTGCTTTTGTGTGCCATTAAGACGGCTACCTTAGATCCGGCGGGCATGGGAGTGGAAATGGAGGGCGGAAAACCGGGCTGGTATGATGCACTCAATGGTCTGCCCGGACTTTTGGGCTCCTCCATGGCGGAGAGCTGTGAACTGGCGCGCCTGCTGCATTTTACTGCTGCAGCGCTGGAAAAACGGGGCGGTAATATCTCTGTCTATTGTGAAATTGCAAATCTGCTGGAGGAGACGGACAGAATTCTTCGGGAGACTGAGGCTGCGGACGAAAGCCGGACAATTCGGGAGGCGGGGGCTGCGGACAGGAATTGCCCGATTCGGCGGTCGGACGCCGCATGGCTCCGATGGGACAGATTAAACAGCATGAAAGAAGCGTATCGCAGCGCTGCTTTAAGAGGCTATTCCGGAGAACGCAGGCAATTATCCGCACTTGAGACAGCGGAGTATTTGCGGAGAATGGAGGAGACGGCAGCAAACGGAATCCGAAAGGCGGAAAGCTGCACGGACGGTATCTGTCCGACCTATTTTATCTTTGAGGCCAATCAAGTGATAAACACGTCTGACGGGCTGATGCCGGTGGAGTTTACGCCCTGCGTGCTGCCGCTGTTTTTAGAGGGACCGGTGCATCGTATGAAGCTTCCCGGAACTGAAGCGGAAAAACGGGTCATGGCTCTGCGGATGAAAGAGAGTTCTCTCTATGACGAAGCGCTGCAGATGTATAAAGTCAATGCCGGCTTGACGGACGTAAGTCTTGAGGCGGGCAGAGCCAAGGCGTTTACCCCAGGATGGCTGGAAAATGAGTCGATTTGGCTTCATATGGAATATAAATGGATGCTGGAACTGTTAAAAAGCGGTCTGTATGACGCGTTTGCCGAAGCATTTCGCAATGCGGCAGTGCCGTTTTTGGATGCGGAGCGTTATGGACGGAGCCCACTGGAAAATGTATCGTTCATCGCATCCTCTGCAAATCCGGATGCTTCCGTTCACGGCAGGGGCTTTGTAGCGCGGTTGTCCGGTTCCACGGCGGAATTTTTGCAGATGTGGCAGATCATGTTTTTCGGGCGCACTCCGTTTAAGCTGGAAGACGGTAAGCTGCATCTAAAGCTTACGCCGTTTATTCCGGACTATCTGATGCCGGAGGACGGTGTGGTGGAAGCAATGTTTTTGGGGCATATTCCGGTAGTATACCGGGCGGCAGGCTGCCGCGCGCTGATTCCGGGAAAGACGGAGGCGGTACGATATGTCTTGACCGGGGCGGACGGAAAAGAGGAGACTGTGGAAGGAGCAGAACTGTCGGAGCGCTATGCCAAAGCGGTGCGGGACGGGCAGATTGCCATGATACAGGTTACCATGCAGTGCTGCGACATGGAACACGGACGATGAAATAGCGGGGTGTAAAAAATAAGAGTGTATCAGCCGAGGCGAAAAGCGCTACGCGTAAGGAGGAAATAGAACATGAAAGCGACATTAACGATCACCGATCTGGAAAACAATATCAAATGGCAGCAATCCGAACTGGAGCCGGAGGCAGTGGACTGTATTCATCAGGTCAGCGTCTATCCGTTTATGAGAAGACAGACCATTCATGGCTTTGGCGGAGCATTCACGGAAGCGGCGGCATGGTGCTGCGGACAGCTTTCGGAGGAGAAGCGGCGGCAGGTATTGCATGCTTATTTCGGCGATGAGGGGTTACGCTATACTATGGGCAGGGTTCATATGAACAGCTGTGATTTTTCGCTGGGGAATTATGCCTGTGTGGAGGATCCAACGGACGAAAATTTGGAGAGCTTCACGGCTGCGAGAGATGAGAAATACATGATTCCCATGATTTTGGAGGCACAGGATATTGCGGGCAGACCGATTGATCTGATGCTGAGTCCGTGGAGTCCGCCGGCCTTTATGAAAACAAACGGGGAAATGAATCATGGGGGAAGCTTAAAACCGGAGTATCGCAGCCGTTGGGCGGCGTGCATGGCAAAATTTGCTGCTTACTACCGCGGCAGGGGCTGCTCAGTAAAACTCATGTCGATACAGAACGAGCCGGCTGCGGTTCAGACATGGGACTCCTGTATCTATACAGCGAAGGAGGAGGGAGAATTTGCCAGAGATGAACTGTTTCCTGCGCTGCGGGCAGCAGGCTGCGGGGACATTCGCATTTTGGCATGGGATCACAATAAGGAGGTACTGCCTTACCGTGCCAGAGAGACAATGGCGGTTCCAGGAGCCGAAGAAGCAATCGGGGGATTTGCCGTGCATTGGTATACCGGAGATCATTTTGACGCGCTTCGCCTTGTGCGGGAGGAGTGGCGCGGAAAGGAGCTCTGGTTTACGGAGGGCTGCGTGGAATACAGCCGGTTTGACGGAATGTCCCACGGAAAGAAAGCGGAGATGTATGCCCATGATATGATCGGAAATCTGAACGGGGGAGTCAGCGGAAGTCTGGACTGGAACCTGGTGCTTGACGCGGCGGGCGGTCCGAATCATGTAGGAAACTTTTGTGAGGCCCCCATTATGCTGAATGAGGCGGGAGACAACTATCGGATTATGGGAGAATACTATTATATTGGTCATTTCAGCCGATTTATCCGTCCCGGAGCGGTCTGTCTGGGAAGCTCTGTCTACAGCGCAGCGGTTGAGGCGGTGGCATTTGAGAATCCTGACGGAAGCAGAGGCGCGGTACTCTTGAACCGCACGGGAGAATCCCTTCCGGTCAGCGTAACGCAGGATGCGAATAAGGGGTATTGCTTTGAGATGCAGGCGCACAGTATCGCGACGGTGTGCTGGAAAGCATAGGATTGTTCATAAAAAATGAAAAAAGCCATGGATACGGCGGCAGGCTCTTTAGCCTGTCGCTGTATTTTGGTACTTTTATACCAGAAAGAACTATGCTATAATGGGCACAAAGAAAAAATAAGCGGGTATCAGGGCACGGAAACCGGTCTAAAAATGACGAAATTGTACAAAAATATGATAAATTTGTTAAAATTATAAAAAAATTATGTATTTATGGAAAATTGTGTTATAATAAAAAGGAATGCACTCATGAGCATCATGCATCGCCCATGGTGAGAAGTCAAAACAGGATGGAATCATAAGAGCCGTTCGGTGAGGGAGCGGTACAGGCAGCGGTACGAATGAAAACGCCTGAAAGCCATATGGTATGGGGGAGTAATATGACGGGATTGATCAACTTAATGGAAGAAACGGTGTTGAGTAAGATTGACGAATTATGGAAGAATACGGAGTATTGTAAGTGTGACCAATGTAAGCTGGATGTTGCCACATTCGCATTGAACCGTCTTCCGGCACAGTATGTGCAGTCGATGAAGGGAAAAGTGCTGTACCGGTTTGAGTCTAACTCGATACAGAGGGATATTGAGGTTACTGTGGCGGTGAGTAAGGGAATTGAAATCGTCGGAAAATCGCCGCATAAAAATGCAAATCCCGCTCAGAATAATGCAAATAACAGCGCTGCAGGCTGAGAGAATGTTTAAGGGGGGAGTACCATGGTACTCCCCCTGTTCATATGATCCGCGGCGCTATTCAAGTGAGAATGGGTCAGGTCGCTGTTTTCAATTGGATCGGGCGCAGTATCTGATACCCCAAAACCTCGGGATAGTGTCGTTGATAGCACTGGCATGCCGCTTCATTCCACGTGTATTTTCCGCCGCAGAATTGCCGGATGTCATAGTTCCACGCAAGGTTTTCCACTCTGCCCATGACTTCGCCGTTGTCTTTCAGGTAGTCATAGGGCGGATGAAAAAAGACGAGATAATAGCTTGCGGGAAACTCCCGAAGCTCGAAGCCGTCAGGGATTTTTCCGTCGTAGCCTGCGGGAACGCCCATGCCGTAAAAGTAGCGGCGTTCGCCATTGATCATATGCCAGCCCGCAGTGTGACCTGTAATGATCGGGTCGTTGACATTGCTTAAGCTGTCGATGGTTCCGCAGACCGTATCGCAGTTGTGGCGCTGAAAAAAGTCGCCGTATCCTTTTGCGGTTTCGTCCCATATGCCAAGATAGCCGTGGGCGGGAATAAATTCTGTTCTGACATGCGCTTCGGTTAAAATTGTTTTGTTCATGGTTGGTTCTCCTTTCAGATGTTGGTAATGATCGGGGTGACAGACAACCTGTCTGATAGAGAGCGGAATGGGAACGGGGTCTCTTCGATAGGACGCCGGTGTACATCCGAACGCTGACAGAAAAGCTCTCGTCAGAGCTTCCTGTGAAGAGTAACCGCACCGGACGGCAATGTCAAGAATCCGTTCGTCGGTATCGCGGATCGCAAGAGCCGCCATGGCGAGCCGTCTGCCTGCAATATAGCTTTTCAGTGTCATCCCTGTGATCTCATGAAAACGAACCGAGCAGTAATAGGGCGAATATCCGATCTGCGCAGATATTTGCATCAGAGAGGGATTTTCACTGATATGTCCTTCGATCCAGTCAATCATGCTCTGTATTGCCTCATTCCATTCTGACATGCCGTTCACGCTCCTCATAAAAAATGTATCATAATCGTTTATATAAATTTTGATTTGACTTGTGATTTTTTAATCCTATCGTATTTGAAAAAAGCGGAAAGAGCAACCGGAGATTTGGATTAATCCGGAAAAGAACAGGGGGAACACAGCGATGTATGAATTAGAACAGGTCGGAGCAGGGAGCTATTATGTAAACTGTCCGGCAAAGATCGGGATTTACGTTGGGGAGCAGAAGGACGCGTATCTGATCGACAGTGGAAATGATAAGGATGCCGGGCGGAAGGTGCGGCAGATTTTGGAGAGAGAAGGGTGGCAGTTAAAGGCCATCTATAATACGCATTCGAATGCCGATCATATTGGCGGAAACCGGTATTTACAGATACAGACCGGATGTCGGATTTACGCGCCGGGGATAGAATGCGCATTTACGAGGCATCCGGTTTTAGAGCCGGCATTTCTCTATGGCGGCTATCCGTGCGGGACGCTCAGACACAAATTTCTGATGGCGCAGGAGAGCGATGCGGAGTATCTTACCGATGCTGCTTTGCCGGAAGGAATGCAGATGTTTCCGCTGCCGGGGCATTTTTTTGATATGGTCGGTTTCCGAACGAAGGATGATGTGGTATATCTTGCGGATTGTCTGATGAGCGAGGATTCTCTAAAAAAGTACGGAATCGGCTTTCTCTATGATGTGGCGGCATATATGGATACGCTCGATAAGGTAAAGAAAATGGAAGCGGCTCTGTTTGTGCCCGCGCATGCGCCGACAGCGGAGAAGATCGCGCCGCTGGCGGAGAAGAATATTGCTAAAGTGCAGGAGATCGCGGAAACGATCGTGATGCTTTTAACAGAACCGATGATGTTTGAGCCGCTTTTGAAACGCCTGTTTGAACGATATGGACTGACGATGAATTTTGAACAGTATGTGCTGGTGGGAAGCACGGTGCGCTCTTATCTGTCCTATCTTGCGGATGCGGGAAAGGTTCGGGCAAACTTTGATGAGAACTGCCTTTTATGGGAGAGGGTGTAGGAGGTTAGGCGGAAGAACTGAAAAATAGAACTGATAGAGAAGCATTTGGAACGATCCGATCCGAATGCTTTTTTGCTGCTCCAAAACCGCGCAAAGTCTTTGAAAAACGTTAGGGTTATGATACAATGGGCATGTACTTTTTATGGGAGGACTTAGGGACATCATGAAGAAGCTTTCGGGACGTTTGAAAAATATCATTACCGTGCTGTTTCTTGTCGTGGCGGCAGTTTTTTTGGTGCGGACGCTCAAGGGGAACTTTGAACAGATCCGGACGATGGACTTTAAGGTCAATGTGCCGGTTTTTGTCGTGTCCATGTTCATTTATTTTGCCTATTTTGTGACCTTGGCATCGTTATGGCATTACGTGACGGTCTTAAACCGATCGTCAATTCCCTATTTTGAGGCGATCACCTGCTATGCGTTTTCCGTGCTCGGCAAATACATTCCGGGCGAGGTGTTTATGCTGATCGCCCGATTTCCGGCGTATGAGCATCGTGGGGTCAAAGCGCGCAAGGTAACGGTCAATTTCTATTTGGAAAATTTGGGGACATTCCTCGGCGCGGCGTTTTTGTTTCTCATCTCCCTGTTCTTTTTTCCGAACGAGATCATGATGAAATACACGCGGCTCATTCTCATACTGGTGGTATTCTTGATGATCGTGATCCACCCGAGAATCGTCAATGGGCTGCTGCGCTTTTTGGAGCGTTTTATCAAAGGAAAAGACTTACAGATTCCAATCTCCTATCCGCAGCTTTTGTCGGTCGTGGGGTTGTTTATCTGCAACTGGATCTTGGTCGGCGCGGGCTTTTACCTGCTCGTCTGCTCGATCTATCCGATCCCGGCGACGCAGTTTTTATTTGCGGGCGGCATTTTCGGACTTGCCGTGATCCTCGGAATGATCACGTTTTTCGCACCGTCGGGACTCGGCGTGCGTGAGGGCATTCTGACGCTGGGGCTTGGCATGATCATGCCGGAGGAATACGCGCTGATCATCGCGTTGCTTGCGAGAATCTGGGCGACGGCGGCAGAGCTTTTATTCATTTTGATCATTTATGTGATTCATCAAATTCGAAAGAGAGGGCACAGAAAATTGAAAAAAGCATGGTGGAAAGAAGCGGTAGTCTATCAAATTTACCCGAAGAGCTTTTGTGACAGTAACGGGGATGGCGTCGGTGATATTGAGGGAATCACAAAACGGCTGGATTATTTAAAGGAGCTTGGTGTGGATGTGATCTGGCTTTCTCCGGTGTATGAATCGCCGAACGTCGATAACGGCTATGACATCAGTAATTACAGGAAGGTTCAGGAAGAATACGGAACGATGGAGCAGTTTGATCACATGCTTGCCGAGATTCATCGGCGGGGCATGAAGCTCGTCATGGATTTGGTCGTGAATCATACTTCCGATCAGCATGAATGGTTTGTCGAGAGCCGGAAATCCCTCGATAATCCTTACCGTGATTATTATATTTGGCGCAAAGGCAAAAAAGACGAACAGAGCGGGGAGCAGATGCCCCCGAACAACTGGATCTCGTGGTTTTCGGGATCAGCATGGGAATACGATGAGGCGACGGACATGTACTACCTCCATTTGTTTGCTAAGGAGCAGCCGGACTTAAACTGGGAAAATCCGGCGGTACGCGACGAGGTGTTTGACATGATGACGAGCTGGTTTGAAAAGGGCGTGGACGGATTCCGCATGGACGTGATCAGCCTCATCAGCAAAGTACCCGCCATGCCGGACGGCAAAAACGGGGATTTTGTTCCCTATGTCGCAAACGGTCCGAAGGTGCATACCTATCTGCGGGAGATGCGCAGGCAGGTACTTTCCAAATACGATTCGTTCAGTGTGGGCGAGACGTCCTGTGTGACGATCGAGGAGGCAAAAAAATATGCCAACGAGGACGAGAGCGAGCTCAACATGGTGTTCCAGTTTGAGCATACGGGCTTGGATGATGGGGAGCACGGGAAGTGGTCGGATCGCCGGATCTCGTTAATGGACTTAAAGCGTGTCATGACAAAGTGGCAGGTGGAGCTGTACGGAAAAGCCTGGAATTCTCTTTTTTGGGATAATCATGACCAGCCGCGCATTGTGTCAAGGCTGGGCGACGAGGGCGCCTATCGTGAGAAGTCCGCGAAGATGCTGGCGACCTGTCTGCATATGATGCAGGGCACGCCGTATATTTATCAGGGCGAAGAGCTTGGCATGACCTGCATGAATTTTACAGATTTATCCGAGCTGCGCGATGTGGAGAGCCTGAATGCTTACCATGATCTGGTGGATGGCGGGGTATTCACCCATGAGCAGATGCTTTCCTATATCAGCCGCAGGGGAAGGGATTCCGCGCGCACGCCGATGCAGTGGGATAATACCCCCAATGCGGGCTTTACGACGGGAACGCCGTGGTTACAGGTCAATCCGAATTATGCAGAAATCAACGCAGCCGAGCAGATGGGCAGAGAGGATTCGGTCTACCGCTATTACCAGAAGCTGATCCGCCTGAGAAAAGAGCATGAGATCATTGTGTACGGACGCTATGACCTGATTCCCGACGGCGGCGAGGAGGTTTACGCTTACACGCGCTCCTATGGAACAGAAAAGCTGCTCGTCTTGTGCAATTTCACAAAAAAAGAACAGAAATTTTCCCTTCCGCGTGAGCTGGACGGCAAACAAAACGAGCTTTTGATCGGAAATGATGCGGATGCGCCGCAGCAGATCGGAACGGAATATACGCTGCGCCCTTACGAAGCGGTTGTATATTGGTATCATCCATAAAAGGCAACTCATATAAAGAGCGGGCAATTGTGAAACGCCGTTTATAACATTTATGATTGTACAAAATATACAGATCCATAAGCGGGTACTGTGAGACCGTCGGTACTTACATGCGGTATTTTCGCATGTTATGTACCGCTGCGGTCGAACTGTAGCGAGAGCGTGCCCGCATTGGATTGTATATTTTGTACATTGAATATTACTAACGGCGTTTCGCAATTGCCGCAATTCCATTTAGAGGGTAACCTATGGGCTTAAAATTTTATTTCGGCGGTTCGGGCGCGGGAAAGAGCATGCGTGTCTATCAGGATATGATCGCGTGGTCGCTGCGTGAGCCGGAACGCAGATTTTTCATTATCGTACCGGATCAGTTTACGATGCAGACGCAGAAAGACCTTGTTCTGCTGCATCCCGACCGGGGAATCATGAATATTGACGTCCTAAGCTTTGGGCGGCTGACCCACCGCATTTTGGAGGAGGTCGGCGGAGAGGATATCCCGGTCTTGGACGATACGGGCAAAAATCTCATTTTACGTAAGGTGGCTGCGGCGGAAAAAGACAAACTAAAGGTGCTGGGCGGCAGCTTAAACCGGACCGGCTACATTCATGAGGTCAAATCCGTAATCTCCGAGTTCATGCAGTACGGAATCCGCCCCGAACAGGTCGGGGAGATGGCGCAGGCGGCAAAGAGCAGGGGGCTGCTCTCAGCCAAGCTTGACGATATGCGTATCCTGTATGAGGCATTTCTTTCCTATATTCATGAGCGGTTTATCACGACGGAGGAATCCCTTGATTTATTGTGCAGGGCGCTTCCGCGTTCGGCGCTCATAAAGGAAAGTGTGATCGTATTTGACGGCTTTACCGGATTTACCCCCGTTCAGAACCGCGTGCTGCAGGAATTGATGACATTATGTAAACAAGTATGTGTCACGGTTCTGATCGATGAAGCAGAAGATCCATTTCGAATTGGGGCGGAACAGAAGCTGTTCTATCTCAGTCAAAAAACAACAGTGTCATTATGTAAACTTCAAGAGCAGGCGGGAATCGCGCGCGAGGAGGATGTATTCCTGAAGGGGGTACCTGTCGTCCGCCACCGGGACAATCCGTTTTTTTCCTATTTGGAGCAGAATCTGTTTCGATACGGGAGGGGAACATACGAAGGAGAATCGGAGTCCTGTCAGATTTATAAGCTTGATGACCCGCAGCGGGAAGTATCGTTTGTCTGCCGCAGGATCAAGGAGCTTGTGCGGACAGAGGGCTTTGCGTACCGGGATATTGCGGTGGTGACGGGAAATTTAAGCGAGTATGCCGATCTGCTTGCCGCGGAGCTTTCCGGTCATGGGATTCCTTTTTTTATCGATCAGACAAACGGCATCGTTTTAAACCCGTTCGTGGAGGGCATCCGCAGCGCGCTGCAGGTTGTGCTCAAAAATTTTTCTTATGAGACGGTGTTTCATTACCTGCGCAGCGGCATGACGACCCTTTCGATGGAGGACGTTGATCTGCTGGAAAATTATGTGCGCGCGACGGGCATCCGCGGAAAAAAGAACTATGCCGAATTATTTACGCGGCATACGAAGGAGACGGGTGGAGACGGCGAAATGCTTGCGTATCTCAATGTGATCCGCGTGAAGGTGTATGAATCGCTTTCCGTTCTGCTTACGCCGGTACAGACGATGGGGGAGCGCGTGCGCCAGCTTTACCATTTTATCACACAGGCAGAAATTGAGGAAAAGCTTGCCGTGTATGAGCAGCGTTTTAACGAAGAAGGAAGGCCGGAAAAGGCAAAGGAGTACGCGCAGATTTATCGTCTTGTGATGGAGCTGTTAGAGCAGATGAACGGGCTTCTCGGCGATGAGAAGATCGGCGCGCAGGAGTTTTATGAGATTTTGGACGCCGGACTTTCCGAGATTCAGGTCGGCGCGATCCCACAGAATGTGGACCGCGTGGTCTGCGGCGATATGGAGCGGACGCGTTTTCAGGAGATGAAGGCGTTATTTTTTATCGGCGTGAACGACGGTATCATTCCCAAAACGGGAGCAGGCGGCGGTCTGATCTCTGATATGGACAGGGAGTTTTTGAGCGCCGCGGACTGGGAGCTGTCCCCGACGCCGCGGCAGAAAATGTATATCCAGCGTTTGTATCTTTATATGAACCTGACAAAGCCGACGTCGTATTTGTGTTTGACCTATGCGGCGATGGGGAGCGACGGGAAATCGCGCCGCCCGTCCTATTTTATCGACGTCTTAAGAAACATGTTTCCCGCGCTTGCCATATCGGCAGTGGAACCGAAAGAGGAGGCGTATCTGGCGGAATCGGCAGCGGACGCACTGCGCGCATTTACGCCGATGCTGCGCGATTATGCGGCGGGACTTTACGCGAAAGATCAGAATGCGGAGCGCTATGTGAAGGGGATGTACCGCATGCTGTCGAAAGGCGGGGAGATCGGGGAGCGGACGAAACGCCTGCTTTCTCAGGCGTTTTATTCCTACCGTGAGGCCAAGCTGCCGCGGGCGGCGGCGCAGGCACTTTACGGCGCGATGCTTGCGAACTCGGTCAGCCGCATGGAACGCTTTGCCGAGTGCGAATATCATCATTTTTTGGAATACGGTCTGCGCCTGTCAGAGCGCGAGGAATACGGCGTGACCGCGCAGGATATCGGTACGCTCTATCATGAGATATTGAGCCGGTTTTCGGAAGGGCTTGGAAAGCGGCAGTTGAATTGGTTTACTTTTACAAAAGAGGAAGGGCGGGAACTGCTGCATGAGGTCGTGGACGCCTACGCCGCACAGTTTTCCGGCAGTATTCTCTACAGCAGTGCGCGCTATGAATATCTGTTACATACGCTGCGCGCCGTCATGGAGCGGAGCATTGACACCTTACAGTATCAGATCAAAAAAGGGGTGTTTCAGCCGAGGGGCTTTGAGCTTGCTTTTCAGGAGATGGAGGATCTGGACAGCGTGAGCGTGGCGCTCTCCGACACGGAAAAAATGCGTCTTTCCGGCAGGATTGACCGTTTGGACGCCTACGAGGATGACCGGAATGTGTATGTCAAGGTGATCGATTATAAATCGGGCAAAAAGGATTTTGATCTGGTGACGGTCTATTACGGCTTTACCCTGCAGCTTGTACTCTATCTCAATGTGGCAATGGAAAAGGAGCGGCAGGAGCATCCGGACAAGCGGGTTGTGCCTGCCGGAATGCTGTATTATCATATGGATAATCCGTTTACGGAGCAGGACGGAACGCGCTCGGAGGAGGAGATCGATGCGGAGTTAAAAAAGGAACTGCGCATGCGGGGGATCGTCAATGCGGACGAGGAAATCATCGGGATGATGGATACGGCGATCGCATCGGGCGGGCGCTCGGACGTCATTCCCGCGCAGATCAAAGCGGATGGTTCGGTTGCGTTATCGTCCCACGCCTATCCGACAGATGTGCTGGAAACAATATCGAATTATGTAAACCAAAAGATCAGGGAGCTGTCTAAGAAGATCCTTGCGGGCAGTATTGCGCGCAATCCGTATGAGTACAAGGAGCAGAGCGCCTGCACCTACTGTCAGTACAAGGAGGTCTGCGGCTTTGACGAGCGTCTGCCGGGCTGTGAGAAGCGCAATTTGGGGAACCCGGATGAGGAGTGGCTGCTGGAGCGTATGAAAGAGGAAGCATGAATAGGAAATGGCAAGCGTTGGGATATCGTCACATATTTATCGTTAGAAGGAGATACCAATGAGCAGGTTTGAAAAAATAACCATTACGATCGTTCTGATTGCGATTGTTCTTTGGATAACTGCAGTAAGAGTGATAAATAGATATTCTTTAGCAGTGTTAGGAGCAGCGATTGGATTGTCCATCATCAGTGTCTGTATGGGCGGGGTATGTCTGGCGAAAAGATTTATGAAACATACATCACCATACAAAGTGTTTGGAATGATTGATATGGTGTTGGAGGTCTTTATTGTTGGCTATGCGATATATGACTTGATGACGGATACCGGGATGCTTGCCGGAATATTAGGGTTTCTGTTGCTTTACTGTGTGGCGCCGATTCCGGTAATTTTGTTGATCGTAGATGTATGCCTGTATTTTGCAAAGGCAAGAAAGAATAGAAGACATCAATCATGAAATGAAGAATCGTTAAATTGATTTTTTTATGGAGGAAATACAGCATGTATTCTTTATTGCTTGTGATCATTTATCTGGCGTTTATCAGTTTGGGACTGCCGGATTCCCTGCTCGGATCCGCGTGGCCTGTCATGAACGGAGAGCTTGATGTGCCGATGTCGTATGCCGGTATCATCAGCATGATCATTTCTGCGGGGACGGTCATATCGGGCTTATCCTCCGATCGTCTGACAAGAAAGTTCGGGGCGGGATGGGTGACGGCGGTCAGTGTTCTTTTGACGGCAGTCGCATTGTTTGGTTTTTCCGTGTCGGACTCTTTTTGGATGCTATGCGCGCTGGCAGTCCCTTATGGACTTGGCGCAGGGGCGATCGATGCGGCGCTCAACAATTATGTGGCGCTGCACTACGCATCCAGACATATGAGCTGGCTGCACTGTTTTTGGGGAATCGGTACGATGGTAAGTCCTTATATCATGGGCGCCTGCTTAACGCGCGGTCTGGGGTGGCACAGCGGCTACCGGATCGTATCGTTCTTACAGATCGGATTGACGATCCTTCTTTTCTGTAGCCTGCCGCTCTGGAAAAAAAGACAATCGCAGGAAAAAGGAAACGGCAAAGAGGCGGGAGATTCCGGCAGGGCGCTGCGGCTTCGGGATGCGGTGCAGATTTCGGGAGTGAAGCTGGTGCTCATTGTCTTTTTTGCCTATTGTGCGATGGAGTCAACGACCGGATTGTGGGCAAGCAGTTATCTGGTGACATGGCGGCATGTCGGCGCGGAGACGGCGGCGCGCTTTGCCTCTCTTTTTTACATCGGGATCACGTTCGGCCGGTTTGTGAGCGGATTTGTCTCGGAGCGGCTTGGTGACAGGAGGCTCATCCGTCTGGGCGGGGTGGTCGTGCTTTTCGGAATTGCGATGGTGGCGCTTCCGATGGCATCGTGTGTGCCTGCACTGGCGGGGCTTGTCATCATTGGACTTGGCTGCGCGCCTGTGTATCCGTCGATCATTCACGCGACGCCCGCGAATTTCGGAAAGGAAAATTCGCAGGCGATCATCGGCATTCAGATGGCGAGCGCCTATGTCGGCACGACGTTTATGCCGCCGGTGTTCGGTCTGATCGCACAGCATATAAGCATTGCCCTGTATCCGGCGTTCCTGCTCGTGTTCGTCATTCTGATGCTGGTGATGTCGGAACGCATGAACCGCAGGCTGGACAAAATGGCTGCAAAGAAGACAAACTGAATATTATTTTATTGGAAGAATGGATCAGGGAGGAAAATAATCTATGAAAAAAGCAATTATCACAGATTTGGATCGAACCTTGCTTCACACAGATAAGACCGTGTCGGAATATACGTGCGCTATCCTAAAAAAGTGTCATGATAGGGGAATCATTCTTATGGCGGCAACGGCCCGCCCGGAAAGAGCTATATTAACCTATCATAATCAAATTGGCTTTGAGGCGATAACTACATTAAATGGCGCAAGGATTATTTTGCCACATGGTATTATTGAAAATGGTATTACGCCATCCAGTGCAGAACACATTTTGAAAAAGGTAATTATGATACCTGATTTGGTTTTGTCAATGGAGACAGGAAAAGGCATTTTTTCAAATGTTTCAATTCCGGAATGGGATGCTACCGTTTTTAGTGGATTTCCTGCTTTGCCTACGGAAAGCATTATATATAAGCTGTTGCTTAGCGGTAAAACAAGTAATATACAACAGGAAGTGAAAAAGGCGTTAACCATAGATACTTACATGACGGTGGCAGAGGGTAAATTAATACAGATAATGAGTACCGCGGCAACCAAATGGAATGGAATCAAGACAATGTTGAAAGCGGTAGGTGTCAGGCAGAATGACGCCATATATTTCGGAGACGATAATGATGATATAGAAGCAATAAAGAATTGCGGTGTGGGTGTTGCTGTTTCCAATGCTATTGACGAGGTTCTTGATGCTGCAGATTTTATAACAGAAAGTAACGATATGGATGGCGTAGCTCAATACATTGAGAAAAAGATTCTCGTATAGCATTGTGCAGAAAAGGTGGATCAAGTTCGGCTTGTTGGGTATTGGAAAATCCCATTGTAAGGCAAGGGCACTTTTCAATATACAATACGATAAATTACAGAAGGAACGAAGTTTATGGCATCATGGATCATACATTTAAGAGTTGCACAGCAACTCTACCGAAAACTGAATATGGAATCCATAAACGAATTTGTTTTAGGAAATATTGCACCTGATAGTGGTATACCGTCAAAAGACGGTTCTGGCTTTATTCCTGACGCGGCAGTTTCGCACTTCCGGTCGTTAGATGAAAACGGTATCAAGAATATACATGAGGAGCAGTTCATCCGACAATACTTTACACCGGCGCATCGTCTATCATACAGTAAAAAGGAATACGCTTTCTTCCTCGGCTATCTGACACACCTGCTCACAGATAAAATCTGGGCAAGAGAAATCGTTTATTCTGCAAAAGAAAAGCAAAGTGTGCTATTTTACACCAACCGCGAACTGTTCTGGCAGACAATCAAGAAGGACTGGTATGACCTCGACTTTATGTATTTGAAATCGAATCCTTCGTTTGAAGCTTTCTGCATTTATCGTGAGAGCAAAGACATTAGAAACACCTATGTTGATTTTTTCTCGGAAAATGCTTTTGAAGAACGCAGATCGTTTATTCTGAGTTTTTATGCTGATGGTGTTGCAAACATTGAGGAACATAACACTTATCTATCAAAAGAGGAATTAGATGTGTTTGTAACTTCCGCCGTGAACGAGATTATCACGCAACTTCAATTGGATCTGTTAAAGCCGCTAGGATAGCAACCATGACAGGATGGCATTTTACCGTTATTGAGGTGAAGGAGGTAAAGCAATATGAGCAGCTATATCATGGACATGAGGAAATATGTCGGGCATCAAACGATCATCCAATGCGCGGCCAGTATCCTATGCATCAACGAACAGGGACAATTACTTTTGGGTCGGAGGACGGATAACCATAAATGGGGTTATGCCGGCGGCTCTGTTGAAATCGATGAAAAAGTGGAAGATTGCGCCAAAAGAGAGTTCCTTGAAGAAATGGGGCTGATCGCCGATGAAATCGAGTTTTTCTGCGTAAACTCAGGACCGGAAACGCATTATGTATATCCGAATGGCGATGAAGTGTCCAACATTGAAATCATCTATTTATGCCGTAAGTATCATGGGCAATTAAAAAATCAGGACGGAGAAATGGAGGAATTACGTTTCTTTTCCGTAGAAGAGATTGATTTAGAGGAAATATCACCGCCTATCCGCCGTGTAGTAGAACTGTATATCGAGAGATATCGTTGAATTGTGATCTGTCAAAAATAGGAACATCTAAAAAGGGAGGACTGCGAGTGGTTAAAGCGGTATTGATAGATTTTTATGGCACAGTCGTGCATGAAGACGGGGAAATCATTAAAAAAATCACAGAAAAGATTATTGAAACCGGCAGCGTGGATGATGGGAAACAAATCGGGGGCTTTTGGTGGAATGAATTTCAGACAATGTTCATGAATGCTTATGGGGCGGCATTTGAAACCCAGAGAGAGAGCTGGAATACCAATCTTTATTGTTTCCAATATTGACAGAGCCGACCTGTTAAGCGCGTTGGAGTATCATGGACTAAAGCCGGCCGGCGCGTTTACAAGTGAAGATGCGAAATCATATAAGCCCCGGAAAGAGTTATTTGAGCTGGCGCTGTGGTCAACGGGGCTAAAAGCAAGTGAGGTAGTTCATATAGGAGATTCTTTCACAAGCGATGTAAAAGGTGCAGGTACATTGGGTATCCACACAATATGGGTGAACAGGGGGAGAAAGGAAGTTCCTTTAGGCGTCACCGCAATCGGAAATTTACTGGAAGCATATCATACGGATTATTTTAAGTGATGGAGTCTGGGAAGGAATCTACTGTTTTATATATCTTTGATTTTTACTATTAGGCTTATCAGGCAAAGTCATCCTGATAACGCCTAATTCCATTGCTGGATTAATATAATTTTTGCGAAGCGTTTCTTTAGATTTTAGTCCAAGTGCTTCCATAATGGCATTCGAAGTATATGGAACATCATACTCCATCACCTCAAGCATACGCCTTACATATTCAGAAGTATCTAAATTGGCTTTATGAACCTGTGTAATGACTTCGTCTAATGTTTGGTTTATCATGTCCAGCATAAATTCAATGAAAGCATCAGAATTTCCATTAATGTGACATTTCGCTATTGCATCGTAATAATCTGACTGAAATTTTTCAAGCTGGCTTTCAAGCGGAATATATTCAAAAACATTTCTCCATCTATAAAGAATCACCGTATGCCACAATCTTGCCATTCTACCATTCCCGTCAGCAAACGGATGAATGAAAACAAACTCATAGTGAAAAACTGCAGACATGATAAGTGGATGTACGGTTTCTTCATTTCTACTTACCCATGATAATAGTTCTTTTATCAAGCCACTTATCCTGTTAGGTGGTGGTGCAACAAAAATACATTTATCACCTGAAAATACGCCTTCTTCTTCTTTTCTAAATTCTCCTGATTCATTCACTGTTCTGTAAGTCATGATTCCGTGTATTTTTTTCAAATCAGAAATGCTTGAGGGGTTTATTTCCGGAATCTTTTCATATGCAGCATATGCATTCTTAACCTCTTGTATTTCTTTCTGATCTCCTAATACAAGATGGCCGTTTATAACATCTCTGACTTCCGAAAGAGATAAAGAATTCGCCTCTATCCTCAGCGATGAGTGAATGGATCTGATTCTGTTATTCCTTCTCAAGTGAGGTCTTGACGTGAGTTCCTTGTGACTGCCGATTTTTCCGACCTTTTCAGATATATCAGAAACAAGTTCCAGCATTCTGTTTGAAATTGTGTAGGGGGGTACATAATCGCTCATTTCCATCACTCCATCTTGCTTATTATCTTACTTACTATCTTACTCATTTT
Organism: Lachnospiraceae bacterium; assembly: GCA_014804755.1. Classification (GTDB taxonomy): domain Bacteria; phylum Bacillota; class Clostridia; order Lachnospirales; family Lachnospiraceae; genus DLAJ01. The sequence continues at coordinate 259,148 of JAAUZE010000003.1, forward strand.
TACATAATTATCAATAGTCTGATACCCGAAAATATCAATTTTTATTCTATAATCGATATGAATAAAGGTAATTTCATTCAGTTCACACAGTTCGCTCATATTGTGATATAATGAGCGCAAAGAAAAAACAAGCGAAGGAGTACAGCTATGAAGAAAAAGAAGGTAATCATTTGCGTGGCTGTAGTTGTCATATTGTGGCTTGGATCAGGGGTGCTTGATTTTTTCAGAGTAAAGTCCTTTGAAAGACCTTTATTTTGTATTGCGACAGAGACCTATGATGATGGCGGCTCGGGGCATTATGTTGGTTTGGGTTATTCCGTCGATATAAAAGGTAATTTTATGCCGGAAGAGGAATTACCGGGTGTGACGGAATACAGTTACTATGTTTTGGGAATTAAAATGAACTCAGGAATACGGGATTGACAGATAAAGCGGCAGGGGGAGAAAATGAAATTAACAGATAGAAAGGCGGGGGCAATCATGGCAGGTTCAGATTGGGTAATGCCGACACATATTATTGCGGCGGCGGGAATCGTCATAAATGAAAAAGACGAGGTCCTTATGGTAAAAACACCTAATGCCGGCTGGGTGTTTCCAGGAGGACAGGTTGAGGTAGGTGAAAATGTGATCGATGCCGTAAAAAGAGAGGTTATGGAAGAAGCTGGTGTTGATATTGAGGTAGGAGAAGTCTTTTGTATTTCCTCCAATACCGGAAAACATCCCGGTTATAACGGCGTAAAAGAAATACCAACCAAAATCATGCTGGATTTCATATGCAGAGCAAAAGGCGGGACGCCGAGACCTTCTGATGAAAATTCGGAATCCCGGTATGTTTCAAAGGATAAAGTATTGGAGATGATGCAGACACCGGCGTATATTGAGAGGTATCAGGCATTTTTGGAGTATTCCGGCAGACCAATTTATATGGAATATGTTACTAAGCCGTCTTTTGAATTAAAATTGAGACGAACGATCTGAGAGCGTCAAGGGAGAAAATGATGCAAATATGATGCAAATATAATGCAAATATAATGCGCGGAGGGTTTAAAATAATATAGTATTTTTGCAAAATGAGAGGAAATGTAGGTGGTATTATGAAAAACTTATTATTAAAAAGGTATCTGATTTTGGGATTATTGATCGCATTTGGCGGGGCAGGCGTTTTAGCAGGATGTGGGAAAAAAGAATATCAGCAGGAAGGCAGCGCGTCTGTCGGACAGGATTTCTCTGGTGAAGAGGAATATCCGCAGAAAAATGGGGAGCCTGTTGAACAGAATTTCTCTATCGGGGAGGAATTGCAGTGGAAATCAGATTTCGGCTGGCAGTATTTTCCACAGGAGGAAAGTGCGGACAGTGAGCTGGCAGGGTGTTTTAAAGCGGAAACAAATAGCTTGCGGGATGGTGATGTGATAGAGGTTTACCATGATGTGTTGTCGGAAGAGGCATTCTTTGCGTTGATAAACAGTCAGGCAAAAGACTTGACGGAAGAATATCCGGACAAAAGAGTGTTTTGCCGGGTAAATTGCAGTACGGAAATAGACCAGTTTGTTCAACTGGATACAGAAATGATGCACCGGATGTATCTTAGGATGAATGACAGCGTTTATATTTTGTATACAGAGATGGAGAGGGAAAAATGGCAGGATTTTCTGGAAGCGTGGCTGTTTACATCCAATCTGCAATGGAATGAGGCAGCAGTGTTAAATGAAAATGGGACTGTGGAGGATCACTTTGACTACTCAAAAGATTATATACCGAAAAGTTTATGGAACTATTTCCAATATGAAGGAAATTGTATGAGAGTAGATGCGAATATCCTTCTTTTTCACAGGCAGAAAGACGGATTTTACTTCAAACTGGAATGGGGAGATGAGGAGGAAAAATGCGTGGAGGAAGTAGTTTTGCACTCTGCAGACATTGATTTAGAGCATGATAGTTGGGAAGAAGCAGTTTCCTATTTTGAGAATAGGTATCCAGACATGAACAGTTTGGAAGCATATCTTTATGGAGAACGTACACTCTGGAATTTTGAGGGAGAGATATCGGATTCAGTTTTCTACAAAGTGGAAGAGTCGGAAGTCAGTCATGGATTTTTTCAACAAAATGGCAAGACGTTTGAAGTTCTCAGTCAGGGAAAGTCAGGCTATCATAATATGGTTGATACAATGAGAAGTAATACGGGTTACGATTATAATGCCTGTCTTTTATGGGAACGGGAAGAAGATGGCAGTATGGCATATGAAGATAATCTGGAGGGAAACTATTCTTATGTCATAGATTTGGGAAGTGAAAAGATCGTGCGAATTCAGGCAGAAATCATGGAAATAGAGGAAGGTGAACTGAGCAATGTTATTTACGGAGTGAAGATCGTTGACGAAAAAGAGAATCAAGTATTGCAAGAGTTGGAAGTAAACTCTTCCTATTCGCATGAATCGCCTTTTTCTTTTGAAGATTTTAATGCGGACGGCTATCTCGACCTTACTGTGGAATATTTTTATGGGGCAAACGGCGGCACGGCAAGTCATTATATTTTCAGCCCGTCCAAAGAGGAATTTGTAGAGTTGGATTCGGAGCTTGATTATTTTGGAATGTATGGTGTAGACAGCGAAACAAGAAGACTGTATATGCACTATCATGGTTCGGCAATCAGCGGTACGGAAATCACCTATCAGTGGAAAAATGAGATGGACTATGAAAAGATAAGACAGTTTGACCATGATAGTGTGGACGATGGCGTGCAGGTAACCATTCTCCGTTATGAAAACGGAAAGGAGGAGACACTTTCCGATTATCTGTATTCAGAGGAAGAATATATCGAGCGTTTAAGTGATATCTGGGGTACATATGAAGAGGATTTTATCTGGGAAAAAGAAGTAACTGACCGGACTACCGGGAAAAAGTATACGATCCGCTATGCGGAGGTTTTTCTTCCGCTGGAAGCGGAGATGAATAATGGAATATATTATGACGGACGGATTTATGTTTATGATGAGGACACTTATCTGGTCAGTGTGACGCATTCGGAGATTATTGACCAGTCAGAAAGTATTGAATGGGAAGATGGTGGTGAGGATACGGAGCCGATGATGGTTATTCATTATACGGAAGGCGGTTATTCGGGGTATTATCTGCGGGGGCTGATTGTGCCGGATTATAATGAATAAAATATGGTCTGGGATAAAATCGGAAGTATAAATTGGTAGAGGGCAAAACTGCGAAAAGTATCTTGTTAAGGTTATAAGCTCGGGGAAGTCGTGCGAAGCACACCCTAAAGTTGAAATACTAGGAAAAGATACCTAGAGATAGGTGTTGTGTGTGACAGTGCGGGTGGGGTTGCCATACGGTTAGAATGACCAAATAGGCGGTCTGACAAAATTCCGAATGTACGACTCTAAACGAATGGCTGGTAGAAAAGCCAGTGTACCAATGGGTACGTAGGTGGGGTAAAGTAAAAGTTGTTAGTATGAAATACCCTCTGTGTTTACAGGACACTGGTATCTTGAGAGAACTCTTGAAGATAATACTTGCAGGGCTAAAGGAATGACCTAAGTGGTAACAATCCTAAGTTATGTGGAACGTGGAAAGCAACCAATACGGGAGCTGACTGTATCAGCGATAAAGTACCGTAGTTGTATCGAAAATGAAAAGGCTGAAAGAACCTTTTCTACAATTGAATTAAAATTGAGACGAACGATCTGAGAGCGGCAAAGAGCAGGAATGGGGGAGCTAAAGACCGATGAAACTAAAAAATATACTGATTGTTGTGAAAGATATAGAAAGATCAAGGCAATTTTATCATGATCTGTTTGGTCTTGAGATGATACTGGACAATGACGGTAATATGATTTTAACAGAAGGTCTCGTACTTCAGAATGAAAAAATATGGAAAGAGTTTATCGGAAGAGAGATTATCCCGGAGAATCACTCCTGCGAACTCTATTTTGAGGAAAGAGATTTGGAAACGTTTGTTCAAAAACTGGAAAAGCTGTATCCTTCCATTCAATATGTCAATCGACTTATGACGCATAGCTGGGGACAGAAAGTGATCCGCTTTTATGATCCGGATGGCAATTTGATCGAAGTGGGGACACCAAGGTAATGGGACAGGAAGCGGTATAGAACAGCAAACGATAAATTGATGGGGAGAAAAGCAGTGAATTTGGGGAGGGTGGATAGATGAATCTGAAGGTTGTAAGATATACAAAAGATAAAATACCGGATGTGTTGGATTTTGAAAGAAGGCTGAGGGAAGAGGAAGACTTTTGGGGTTGGGAAATTAATGATGACTATATTCAGGCTGTTGAGCGAAGCTTTGACGATCGTGCGTTTGCCGATTCCGTTTCTCTGCTGGCCTATGAGGATGACGCAGTAATTGGAAGAATCGATTCCACAATGATTGCAAGTCATTTCGACGGTTCAAAAAAGGCATATCTGGATTGGATCTGTGTGATAAAAAGCTATCGGCATCGGGGAGTTGCACAACGATTGCTGGCGGCGTTAAGAGAGATTCTTAAGAATTATCATATCGATACGCTGATCGCGCTGACTGCGGCAAATGAAGAAGCACAGCGTTTTTATAAGCAAGTTCCAAACTCTAAAATGCGGGATGTCGGTATTTGGATTGACATTGTATAACGATCAGCTGATCGGAGAGCGGGACAGGGAAACGGATTGAATCTAAGGAGACAATTTCAATGGACTTTAAGAGAACGGACGGTAAGAATCAGGATTTTATAGAGAATTGCAGACTTCTGGATATGGATCTGGATAGGCGTGTTGGGAAAGTGGTAAAAAGAGAAAAGTATCAGAAATATAATCAACTGGATGAAATACAGGAAGCGATCGTGGTTTATGATGATCATAAGGCGATCGGCGGCGGTGCGATCAGAAGATATGATGATGAAAACGTGGAATTAAAGAGAGTGTTTATCCATACGGAATATCAAGGACAGGGTATCGGAAGTAAACTGGTTTCCCTGCTGATCGAATGGGCCATGGAATTGGGATACCAAAGAATGATTCTGGAAACGGGGGAGTTGTTAGCAGAATCCTGTGCCGTATATAGAAAGCTGGGCTTTGAAGTCATACCCAATTACGGTCCCTATGTGAATATGCCGGAATCATTGTGTATGGCAAAGGATTTGAAAGGAAATTGACATGTCAAAGGTAAAACTTACGATAACCGGCAGTAACTGTAGATGCGGTTATTTCAAAAAAGGTCAGGAATACATTGTCAAGGATTTATGCCCTCCATTGTGCCATGAATTATGGAATACCATCTATCCCTTTGTTTATGCGTTGCAAAATGGAGCTGAGCTGGACTATGGGAATGCCCGCGCGAAGATGTTTGACGCAAAATGCCCGGATGGAGGCAGAGTGAGTATTCATGGAGAAATCATGGAAGATTAGTAATCTCGGAATTTTACGGAGGTAGTGGCATGGGTTGGCAAAGTTATCCATTTTTGGTCACACCAAAAGAGCTTAGAACAGCATGTGAGCCTTTTAAGCTGGTTGTAGACAATACTTGTGTACCGATTGATTACACAGATACACCCATTGAAGATTTCCTCAAAAATTATTCTTTGTTATATGAACTATTAATCGGTGGTGAGGTTCTTAATGGGAAAACGCACGGTAAGTTATTGAAACAAATTGCGATTACAACAAATTTGTCGGCAGTTAAATTCAGCAGAGGACATGAACTTGATGGGAAAATGGTCAAATCCGTGATTTTTGATAAATCAATAAGTCCTATGCCGTATCTCTCGCCGTTCACGTTTGTGACATACTGCGAAAATGATAAAATAAATGTCAGTACAAGAGCTTCCTATATGATGTATACAGATGTTGTATTCGGTTATGAGATCAGTTTTTGCAAGTTCAGCCAGAGTGATGTGGATTATTATGGGCTTTCAAGTGAAAAAGAATTTAAGACCTATCCTGACTATGAGCTATTTAAGAAAAGCATTGCTAAAATTACAAAACCACTTAGATTCAGGCTGAATGGGATAGTGAAAAAAACTTCGATCAGAATCAGCGATGAAGTAAAGATGCATTTGCCTAATCTTTATTGTATTAAGAGTAACGGGATAGAAATTTTATAAATTTATATTTATCGGTAAGTTACTTAGAGTGAAGATCGGGATTAGAAGAAGTTATGTAAACGTACATTGAAATGCACAGAATAAAAAGGAGTCTTCTAATGGAAATAGTATTTACGAATCCCGGCGTGGATTATATGATTCATCAAATCATGGAATTTCAGGGCGAAGAGGAAACGGCTTTTTGGAGTGATTCGCTGTATCATTTCTTTCCGCAGCTTGATAGGGCGCATACGACCACTCTGTCTTTCGCTGAAAAGAAAAAATACATAGACGGTGTTCTTCGTAAGGTCTATGTAGAACTGGAAGATACAATAAACGAAAAGACAGTGTTATATTCGCAGCATTGGAAAAATTGCAAAGCTCGGATTAGTGAGGCTTTATCGGAGGCTTTTGAGGTCGATTGCAGCACCTTATTCAATGATCTGCATTGTAATGTCAGTATGAATCCCGTCGGACCCCGCTTCCTGCGAGAACATAGTTTTGATGTTTTTTATTTGAATAGTGAGAGAGGGGCTATTGGTTCGAGCATCCATGAAATCATACATTTTGTGTGGTTTTATGTGTGGAATGATTTGTTTGGTGATAGCTATGACGAATATGAGCGCCCTTCTTTGAAATGGATTCTCAGCGAAATGGTAGTGGAATCTGTGATGAAAGACCCAAGACTCAGTGATATTAATCCATATTTTCCAAGAGAAAATGGCGGCTGTATTTATCCATACTTTTTTGACATGGTGGTAAATGATTCTTTGATTCTTGATACCCTTGATGAAATGTACCGAAGTCGGAATATTCGAGAATTTATGAAAACCAGCTATGCCTATTGCCAACAGCATGAAGTGGAAATCAGAAACCATATTCAAAAGTCTGAAAACAAATAAATTGATAACTCCTGATTTGTCTAACAGAGGGATAGAGAGAAGGCGAAAAAATATGATTCCCAATAGATTAAAATATGGCGATGAAATACGAGTAATTGCACCATCGGGCAGTCTTTCAAGAGTGAGAAAAGATATTTATGATCATGCGCTTTCTTACTTAGAATCGCAGGGATTTAAAATAACATTCTCAAAGAATAGCCGGGAAATGAATGAATTTCATTCTTCTTCTGTTTCATCAAGAGTAGATGATATTCATGATGCGTTCAAGGATAAGAATGTAAAGATGATGATTACCTGTATCGGTGGATTCAATGTGAATCAGATTTTGAAGTGCTTAGAATATGATTTAATTGAAGCAAATCCAAAGATATTGTGTGGTTATTCGGATATTACGGCATTGTTACATGCAGTATATGCGAGAACCGGATTAGTTACGTATCATGGACCGCATTTTAGTACGTTTGGCTTTGATAAAGAGGCAGAATTTACGCAAAAGTATTTCTTTGATTGTATCATGAAAGAGGAATGTATTTCCATATGTCCTTCTAATACTGCAAAAGAATATGATGTCATTCAAGAAGGCTGTTGTGAGGGAGAAATCTTAGGCGGAAATTTATGTACATTAAATCTGTTGCAGGGCACACCATATATGCCTGATTTAGAAAATAAAGTATTGTTTATTGAAGATGATAATATTATGGGAGATTATTTTGTATATGAATTTGATCGTAATTTACAATCTTTATTACAGGTGACAGGCGCAGAATCTATCAAAGGAGTTGTGTTTGGCAGATTTGATGAGAGCTGTAAATTAGATAAAGAAATCATGAAAAAGGTGATAAAAGATAAAGTTGCTCCCAATATTCCTGTTGTTTTTGGTGTTGATTTCGGACATGTATTTCCAATGATTACGTATCCGATTGGCGGAAAAGTACAAATCAAAGCAAAGAGTGGCAAAATAGATATTCAAATAATGGAACACTAAAGCATTTTGGTCCATGTACTTATGTAAAAGGAGTATATGGACTTTTTTTACCTTAAAACAGCTAAACTTTCGTAGCGGGCATACAGTTGGATGAAACTGGATATACTACAAAAACAATGAAACAGTAAGTTTTTGAACATTGATGACACAAAGTTGAAAAAAAGAGAGATTTGTGTTATCCTATCTTCAGAGGTGGTGTTATGTTAAAAAAACAAGCTCAACTAAAAAAACGTGATTTATATTTAAATCGGTTGATCGCTTTTCAGGATACGGATTTAGTGAAGATTATTACCGGAATACGCCGTTGCGGGAAATCGAGTTTGATGAAATTGATGGTTCAGCACTTAAAAGAAAATGGTGTGGCTTCCGAACAGATCATTCAGATAAATTTTGAGTCAATTGAGTTTCGAAAGATGTCAACTGCAGATCTATATCAGTATGTTAAAATACGAATGCCGGATGACAAAAAAACATACTTATTTTTTGACGAAATACAGCGCGTTGGGGATTGGCAGGATGCGATCAATTCATTTCGGGTAGATTTTGACTGTGATATTTATGTGACGGGTTCTAATGCTTATTTACTTTCTTCGGAATATGCCACCTATTTAGCCGGACGATATGTTGAGATCAAGATGCTGCCTTTATCATTTAAGGAATTTCTTGACTTTCATGGGTATGAAATAAAAGAAAAACAAAGTCCTACAGGAGAATTGCGTAAGCGTATTTACGATGTGGAGGGTGAGAATTATGACCCCAAGGAACTTTTCGAAGCTTATATGAAGTTTGGTGGAATGCCAAGTATTGCAGATATAGGTCTTGATACAGATAAAGTGCTTGCGTTGTTGGATGGTGTTTACTCGACAGTAGTAATGCGCGATATTTTGGAGCGGGAGAAACGGCGTGGACAAAGACAGATAACGGATGCTGAGCTCCTTCGAAAAATCATTATGTTTTTAGCGGATAACATTGGTAATAACACATCCATCACCTCTATTGGAAACACATTAGTTACTGAAAAACTGATTGATACTGATAAGAGAAATGGGAAACCGGCAGTTCAGACAATACAGGCATATGTAGGTGCGCTATTGGAGTCTTATATCTTTTATGAGATCAAGCGCTTTGATATTAAGGGGAAAGAGTACCTAAGAACATTAGGAAAATACTATATTGTAGATATCGGCTTGAGAAATTATCTGTTGGGTTTTCGGGATGTAGATACAGGGCACTGTATTGAAAATATTGTATATTTCGAGCTGCTTAGGAGAGGTTATGATGTGGCAATCGGCAAAATCGGTGACAATGAGGTTGATTTTATAGCTGCCAATGTCAAAGAAAAAATATACTTCCAAGTAACAGAATCTATGAATGATCCTTCAACCAGAGAAAGAGAATTGGCACCGCTCCAAAAAATCCGCGACAATTATGAAAAAGTTGTGATTGCGGGAGAATGTGATAATCCGGTAACGCAGGATGGAATAAAAATTGTTAAGTTGACAGATTTCCTGTTAAAAGAGTAAGTAAATCAATTTACCTATTCCGGTATATTTTATGTTATACTGTTTCATATGATTTGGTTCCCTTATTTTTCCGTTTGTTCGGGATTTATGGGGGAATGAAAGATTAGGTTAATTCCTTACCGGCTGTAAGGGGCATTAACCAAAAATAGATTGTAGTAGAAAGGAATTGCTCAATGATTACCCTGGACAACATCACAAAAGAATACAATCAAAAAATCGTTTTACATGACATCAGTATGATCATCGAGCAGGGACAGTCCATTGCCTTTACCGGACATAACGGATGTGGGAAAAGTACCTTGTTAAAAATGATTGCAGGTTTAGTACGACCAACAAAAGGAAATGTAAATTATGAGCGATCATTCCAGTTTCATTACGTACCGGAACATTTTCCACAAATGCAGTTAACTGCAGAAAGCTATTTATTCAGTCAGGGAAAAATGGAGGGAATCGAGGAGATAGAATTAAAAAAACGAATGCAAAGCTTATCTCAAGATTTCTTTTTTCAATCCATGTTGAAAACTCCTATGAAACGCTTGTCAAAAGGAAGTTTGCAAAAAGTTGGCGTGATACAGGCGTTGCTTAAGGATCCGGATATATTGCTGCTGGACGAACCGCTTTCCGGTCAGGATATCGCATCGCAGCAGGTGTTTATTGATAAGATGAATGTGTTACGAAAAAACGGGGTTGTGATTCTGATGGCCTGTCATGAACCATATCTAATTGATGCAATTTCAGATTGTGTGTATCAGTTGGATGATGGTTTATTAACTTTGGTGAGCAAACACAGTATAAAAGAAAAAACGTGGTATGTTTTAAGATTTACAAATGGAAATGAGTGTTCTGTACCGGAACGATGGAAAGGGCATTTGCAGTATGTTGAAAATGGATGCATCCTTCGTGTAGAAGAGAAAGACTGTAATATTGCGAGTATGGAAATGCTACAGGCAGGATGGAACTTGAGAGGCATGATGAATGAAAGCGATATGTGAAATGATCAAGTATCAATACAAACAATATATGATTTCTGCAAAATGGGTGATGCCATTCATCGTGCTGTTAGGGACTCTGAGTATGATGTACAGTATATCTCCGGTTGCGATTGTGGACAGTTTTTCGATGACAGGAATATTTCTTTTTGTTATTATGGTGTGGATTGGAAGGACAATTCAAGGAGTGGAACCGGAAGTGTCGGAGCAGGTGATGATATTAAGATTAAAAAGCGATCGAAAATATTATCTGTGTCATATCATATTTATGATGTGTATTTGTGCAGTAGTTACTGGAATATCTATTGTGGTTCCGGTTTTGATACATATACGGAGTGGAAATGCGCTATTATCGCGTCAATTCACTTGGTCGGATTTTGTTGGAGGCGGACTGTTAATGCTTGTATGTTCGTTCGTTGGCGGGATGGCAGGAGAATTGTTTCATATACGAATAATGAAAAACAGAACAGTGGGAATTGGAGTGACATTTTTTATTACTTTGTTAGCAGTTTGCCGAAACGGTGTGATTGCGGAATTTGCCGCTATGAAGTATATCCTCTGGGTAATACCACCAATTTCAGACGTGGTAAGTTGGTTTACAAATAAAAGCTATTTTAATATGGGAGAAGTGATGAAAGGTTTTCTTCTTCTTCTGATATACGGGGGAGTGATGGCTGTTATGAAGGTGGAAATGTTGAAGAGAGTGAAGTTTTGACAGATTAGAATTGAAATCAATGCAAGCATCAGGCGTCCGCAAAAAAGAGGTCAATCTGAGGACGGGAAAGATTCTTAATATTTTCAATACGCTTACTGATGGCTTCCGACTGACAGTGAGACAAACCGGAGAGCAAAATCGGAATGTAAGGAGACCACTATGAGAAGAAAAGATCGGGAAGTAACGGATTTGATAAAAATCGAAAACATCATAAGTCGATGCACCTGTTGCAGAATTGGTTTTCATGATGATGGAGAAGTATATATTGTCCCACTAAGTTTTGGGTATGAGGCAAAGGGTGATACTTATATTTTTTATTTTCACGGAGCCAAAGAGGGACGAAAAATCGACTTGATCAAAAAAAATCCCATAGTAGGATTTGAAATGGATACGAATTATGCTCTAAACGAAGCAGACCTTGCTTGCGGTTATTCTGCACGCTTTCAGAGTATCATTGGCAATGGTGTTATTAGCATCGTATCAGAAATCGAGGAAAAGAAGTTGGGGCTTTCCTTGCTCATGGAGCATAATACAGGGAAACAGAACTGGAATTTTGATGAGAAAATGGTGAATGCAGCTACGGTATTTAAGCTGGAGGTCACAAAAATGAGCTGCAAAGAGCATGAATAATACAATTCCCAGTTGCAGAGTGGTGAAGCAGACTGAAAAATCGGGTTTTGAAAGGATTATACTATGAAGAAATTAGGATTGGTTGGAGGAATGGGACCAGAGTCAACAATTCCCTATTACCATGATATTGTTTATGGAGTGCAAAACAGAATCGGGAATAATTTCTTCCCCAATTTAACTATTGAGAGCGTAAACGTATTTGAGGTTTTAAGTTTATGCAATGAGCAAAAATATGATGAATTGGCTGATTACTTAATGCAGGCAATTAAAAGCCTTATAAAAAGTGGAGCTGATTTTATAGCGTTATCAGCAAATACTCCACACATTGTATTTGACAGATTAAAAGAGCAATCAACAGTTCCGTTAGTTAGCATTGTTGAGGTTACAAGGGATGAGGCAATTCGATTGAATAAGCATAGGGTAGGACTGCTTGGAACCATTTTTACTATGACAGATGACTTCTTCAAGAAGCCTTTTTACAGTAGTAATATTGAAATTATTATTCCAACTATGAAGGAAATGGAATATATAAATTGTAAAATATCTTCAGAATTAGAACTTGGTATTGTAAAAAAGGAAACTTTAGAAAGTTTTCAAAAGATTATAAAGCGTATGGCGGAAGAAGAGGGAATTGAAGCTGTTATATTAGGCTGTACGGAATTACCACTTTTGCTTAGCGATGAAGTAAGTCCTGTTCCATGCTTAGATACTATGAAAATACATATACAGCATTTAATTGATTGGATTGTTGAATAAGATAAATCCCGGTTTGCCGGGGCGTTGAAGATGTTTGAGGGGCGATGGGATGAGGATGCATGATGAACATTAGTCTAAGAAACAGAACTGACGAAACGGTCAAGATTTATTTTGAGAAAGCAAATAGGCCGGAGATAAAGAAGGTATTGCCACAGAAGGCACAAACTGTTGAAGAAGCCTTGGAGGATTATAGGGCATCCCTGCTTCTGGGTGCAGGAAGCTATGGAAGAACCATTTACATAGATGAGAACTATATTGGCGATATATGGTGCTACTGTATTGATGTTCACGAGGAACCAAGCGCAATGTTAAGTTATTGTATATTTGAAAAGACCTATTGGTCTCAGGGTGTCGCGACAGAAGCTGTCATGATGTTCTTGAAAGAAATACAGGACAGATATAAGCTTAGAACGATTGGTGCCTTTACATTTTCTGAAAACCTTGCATCTATACGGGTTCTTGAGAAAAACGGTTTTGATGTGATAGAAGAATTTTCTGAGGACGGGAAAAATTCTAAATACTTTCAATATGCTTACTGATGGCTTCCGGCTGATGGTGAGACGAACAGGAGAGCAAAATCGAAAATTGGGATTTGCGGAGAAATATAATGAAAGAAATAATTGCCTATGAAATGTCATTTAAGAAAGAAATAGAATATAGCGATGAAGTGTTTTGCATACCCTTCAAAAAAATATATTGGAATGAATATTTGCAAAAATATAATGAGTGCTTTTATGAAATGAGAAAAGATTTGGAAATTGAACCAATCAATTTTTATTCGGATTATTCTCAAATGATAGATAAAGCAGGTAATACTTACCTTTGTCTGAAAAATGGGGTAATAGCCGGGGCTGTGTCCTGCTATGGAAATGAAATAGATGATTTATTTGTTGATAAGTCGTTTCAACGACAGGGCTTGGGACGAAAGCTGCTATTATGGGGGATAAATCACATAAAAGAGCAGGGTTATGATGAAATCATTTTGCATGTGGCTGAATGGAATCAAAATGCGGTAAAGTTATATTTACAAACTGGATTCACGATTCAAAAAAAGGAAAGAGTTCGTTAATATCCCATTTGAAGGAGCTAACAGAAAATGGCAGAACTAAGGAGATTATCAATCGCTGATGGAATGGATATCTATAGGATGTTGCAGGAAATTCCGAAAGAAGAGAATGGGTTGATCAACAAAGCGAATGGATTATCCTATGAGGAATATAAAGAATGGTTGAAGGGAAAATATGCAGAGTCCGAGCAGAAGGGGCTTGTGGACGGTTGGAAGGTACCCTCTACTACCTATTGGCTTTATGTAGACGGGAGGCCGATCGGCTTTGGAAGTGTCAGACACTTTCTTACAGATGCGCTCCGTGAAGCCGGTGGAAATATTGGGTACGGAATCGCACCCTCGTACCGAGGGAAAGGATATGGAAAGGAGCTTCTTCGTCTTTTATTAAAGGAAGCCGGCCGGTTTGGAATGGATAAAGCACTTGTTACAGTTCATTTAGACAATGCCGCATCAAAGGCGGTTGCACTTGCGAATGGAGGACTGATCACCGGACAGACAGAGGAAAGATTTCTCATTTGGATCGATACGGTGTCTTAAGACTGTAAGATGAGGAAAGGGAACGATATGTTTTTTGAAGCATTATGGAATGAATTTGCATTGCTTCCTGAAGTAGAAGCCATCGCATTGGGCGGATCGAGAGCGGGGGCACACTATGATGAAAAATCAGATTATGATTTATATATTTATTGTAGCCGGACGCCCGAGGAGGCGGTGCGAAAACAGATTTTAAGCAAGTACTGTCAGTATATGGAGATCGGAAATTCTTTCTGGGAGCTTGAGGACGACTGTACTCTGAAAGACGGGGTGGATATTGATATTTTATATAGAAATATCGAAGATTTTACGCAGGAAATCCGCTCTGTAGTTGAGAAGCATATTGCACATAACGGCTATACCACCTGTATGTGGCACAATCTGTTGCACAGCAAGATTCTTTATGATAAAAACGGGAAACTGACAGCGCTGAAGCATCAATATCAGATTCCCTACCCGGACGAGCTTAAGGATCATATTATTCAGCGGAATCTGCGGCTGTTAAGAGGGAATCTCCCCTCCTATGATATGCAGATCAAAAAAGCGGCTGCCCGTAAAGACTGGGTCAGTGTCAATCATAGAACCGCAGCGTTTTTAGAATCGTATTTTGATATTATTTTTGCGCTGAATAAGCTGACGCATCCGGGAGAAAAGCGAATGATACAGTACGCGAAAGAGCAGGCAAAAATTCTTCCGGCCGACTTTGAGGAAAATCTTGACCGCTTATTTCAAAACTTATTTACGAATTCGGATACGGTTCTTAAAACCCTTGCGGCGGTCATTTCCGCATTGGAAGATGCGATAGAAAGAAAAGAGGACTAGGACGATGATACTTGAAACAGAAAGATTGATGCTGCGTCCTGTATCAAACTGACTATCAGCTGCAGAGGTATGATTTTAAGATAAAGGGGAACGGAAATGAAGGAAAGAACACAGGGGCAGATCAAAAGAGTGATTGTAATCGTTATAGTCCTTTTACTTGCAGGGTTTGGCATTATGATGTACTGTGAATGGCGGGGGAATTTCCCGGATACCTTGTATGTGTGTCGTAAAATGCTGTTGGCGATGCCGATATTTGCGATTCTGATCGGGAGGGCGCATGCTCGTGCCGGTCAGGGGATGAGTAACCGTGAATATGTGGTGCAGATGTTTGGCGGGAGAAACACATCGGGAAGCAGGAAGGATTATATGGATTATGCCCGCATTTTGGCGGCAGTTATGGTAATTTTGACCCATGCCTGCTCCATGCAGGCGGATGCAGACGCGGCATTGTGGAAAACGAATCTATTGCTGTCCTGCACGGGAATCGGTCTGGTTTGTAATCCGCTCTATGTGATGATTTCCGGTTCTCTTTTGCTGGCGGCGGAAAAAGAAGAGGCTCTTGGAACATTCTATTTCAAGCGCTTTGTCAAAGTGGTGATTCCCATGGTGGTCTATTATGTGATCTTTTTATGCGTGTCCGGACAGATCAGTCTGATACCGCCGCAAAATCTGGGGGAGGGTGCTTTACAGATTTTGGCAGGCGCATCCGGAATTGTACCGCATTATTGGCTTATTTACATATTGATTTCGTTGTATGTGACGGTGCCGTTTATCCGGGTGATGGTAAAAAATATGAAAGACAGTTTCATTACGGTTTTATTTTTTCTGATACTGGCGGAGGAGCTTCTGGTGACCTATCTGCCGCTAGTAGGCGTGCAGATTGGCTTTACGATGAGCTTGGCAAGCTGGGAAGGTGTATTTATTTTAGGGTATATTGTTACGGAACGAAGAACAAAATGGATGGAGAGAACGGTGTTGATCTTAGGAGCCATATCCGCAGTGATTGTAGCAGTTGTTCCGGTTCTGGATGATTCGTTAACAGGTTATGTCTACAATACGGCGCCGGTAATGGTTCTTTTTGCAGGCGCCATATTGATCCTGTTATCGAAACTCGATGGCATTCTGAAAGGGAAGTTTCAGTTTGTGGCGCAGGTGCTGTCAAAATACAGCTATTCCATAATATTGGTACATTGGTATGGGTTGTTTGTGGTGACATGGGGAAAAATCGGCATACAGCCGCTTCGATTTGGCTGTATCGGAGGAATCACGTTAACAGTGGTTGTCGCGGTTGTTGTCTGCTTTGTTCTGGGCTTCGTGGCAGAAAATACGGCGGTGCTGGCAGTTCAACGGATTGTTGCCGATCTGGGCAATGTGACGAAGCGGTTGTGTGGAAGAAAGTAGGTTAGGAGAAATAAGCAATGCAATATACAAAGGAGCAGCGCAAGGTCATTGAACTTCATAACAGAAATCTTCTTGTGGCGGCGGCGGCAGGCTCCGGCAAGACCGCCGTGCTTGTGGAGCGTATCCTGCACATGGTGATGGATGAGGTTCGTCCGGTGGACATTGACCGGCTGCTTGTTGTGACATTCACGAAAGCGGCGGCGTCCGAGATGCGGGAGCGTATCGGCATTTTACTGGAGAAAAAATTAAGGGAAATGCCGGAAAACGAGCATCTGCAAAAACAGTCGGCGCTCCTGCACAATGCAAAAATTATGACGATTGACAGCTTTTGCCAGTCCGTACTGCGCAATCACTTTGAGCTTGCGGGATTAGACCCCGCGTTCCGCGTGGCGGATGAGAACGAGATCCGCCTGATCCGCGAGGATATTTTGGAGGAATTGCTGGAGGAGAAGTTTGCCGAAGGCGGGGAGGAATTTTTGCTTTTTGCCGACGCTTATCAGGGCAGGGGCAGCAGATTAGAGAGCAGTATTTTGGAATTGTATGAATATGCGTCCGGCTTTCCGTGGCCGGAGGATTATCTGGCACTGTGCGTTGCGGGGTATGAGATGGATACGCCGGAACGGCTTACGAATGCGCCGTGGATGAAGGAGCTGTTAAGTGAAATACGCGAAAAAGCGAAAGAGCTTGCCGATTATGTGAATGCAGCACTGGCGATCTGCCGGGAGCCGGAGGGGCCTCTTGCCTATGAAAAAGCGCTTCTATCGGATGCGGACGCACTTGCCGGGTTGTTAAAAGAGAATACCTACAATGGTTTACATAAAATTCTACATGAGTGGAAAAAGGAAGCGCTTGCACGCATGAAGAGCGGCAGCTGTGACGACGGAAAAAAACAGCGTGTCATGAATATCCGAAAGAAGGTATATGCAGAGCTGGATAAACTGACAAAGCAGGATGTCGTATTGTCAGCGGAGGAGCTTTGCGATCTGCTTGCCTTATGCCGCCCCGCCGTTTTAACGCTGGTTCGGCTTGTGCAGGAATTTACGGCCCGTTTTCAGGAAAAAAAGCAGGAGCTCAACATCGTTGATTTTTCGGATTTAGAGCATGAGGCGCTGCATCTTTTTTTAGAAAAAAATGAAGACGGCACGCTTGTGCCGACCCAAACCGCACTTGCTTACCGGGAGGAATTTGCGGAGATTCTGATCGACGAGTATCAGGACAGCAATATGGTGCAGGAGCTTTTGCTGCGCAGTATTTCGGGGGAGGACGAGGGACGTCCGAACCGATTTATGGTGGGGGACGTCAAGCAGAGCATTTATCGGTTCAGACTTGCAAAGCCGGAGATTTTTTTGGAGAAATATGAGCGGTACGGCACGGAAGACGGCGCTTATCAGCGGATCGACCTGCACAAAAATTTCCGAAGCAGGAAAGAAGTGCTTACCTGTGTCAATGAGATCTGCGGGCGGCTGATGCGAAGCGAGATCGGACATATTGTGTATGATGATGCGGCGGCGCTCTATGTGGGAGCGCAGTTTCCCTGCGATGCGGAAGATGCCGGTACGGACTACCGTGCGGAAATCCTGCTGTCGGATGCTGTGCCGGACTTAAAGCGGGAGCAGCGTATCGAGCAGGAGGCGCGGATGACGGCAATCCGCATCCGCGAGCTGGTCGGAAATGCCATGGTAACGGAGCGGCGCGTGAATGCGCAGGGGGAAACGGAAGCCTGCCTGCGTCCCGCGTCTTATCGGGACATTGTCATCTTACTGCGGACAAGCGGCGATTGGTTTGATTGTTACCGCAGGGTGCTTGAGCGTGAGGGGATTCCTGTCTATGTGGCAACGCGGACAGGCTATTTTGCGGCGTCCGAAATACAGACAATCTTTCATTATTTGAAAGTCCTGGATAATCCCAGACAGGATATTCCGATGTTCGGTGTGCTGCTATCCGCGTTCGGCGGCTTTACGGAGGAGGAGATCACAGCGCTTTGTACGGGCGGGAATGAAAATTGCCTGTATGAGAGCTTGAAGCGGGCAGCAGGCATGGAAGATGATACGGCGCAAGAAGCGCCGGAGCTTCGCAGGAAGGCGAATGCTTTTTTGGCACAGTATGCAGAGTTTCGCGACAGGATGCTCTACACACCGATTCATGAACTGCTCCGTATGCTAATCCGCGATACCGGCTATGACTTGCTGATGGAGGCGCTGCCGGGCGGTGCAAAGAGGAGGGCGAACTTAGACGCGCTGATCGAGAAAGCGGCGGCCTATGAGAAGACGAGCTTTCACGGGCTGTTTCATTTCATGCGCTATATAGAAAATCTGAGAAAATATGAAGTGGATTACGGGGAGGCGGACATTGCGGACGAGCGCGCCGATCTGGTGCGGATCATGACGATCCATGCGAGCAAAGGCTTGGAATTTCCGATTTGCTTTGTAGGGGGACTCGGCAAGCAGTTCAACGCGCAGGATGAGAAAAAATCCATTGTGCATGACGCGGAGCTTGGCATCGGCATAGATTATGTAAACCCAATCGCGCGGACCAAGACGCGTAATCTCCTAAAATCCGTGATGAACAGAAAAGAGAAGAAAGAGCGGCTGGGCGAAGAACTGCGCGTGCTGTATGTGGCGTTGACCCGCGCGAAGGAAAAGCTCATCATGACGGGGACGGTGAAGGATGCCGGAGTATATGAGGAAGAACTGCGCGAACGCCCTTCACTGTATGGGATCGCGCCGGATGGCGCGCCGCAGTCCGGTAACGGAAAGGATGCGCAGGAGGATCATGCGATGGCTTTCATGACTCCTCTGCCCGTCGGCATGATCCGGGACGCTTCCAGCATGCTTGACTGGGTGATGGCGGCGGTCTATGCGGGTGATCTGTGCGGAAAGACCGTAACGGTCTGCGTGCAGGATACAGAGCGGCTTGCGGCGGCGGAATGTAAGGCGGATACGGCGGAAGAACTGCGGAGACTGCTGCTTTCCTGCGAGGCAGATAGGGAGGAAAAGTGGGAGCATCAGTGCCGGGAGCGTTTTTCTTTTTCCTATCCGTATGCGGCGCTTCGCGGGCTGTATACCAAGACGACCGTTTCTGAGTTAAAGATCGCGGCGCTGGAGGCGGCGGGTGAGGAGCGGGAAAGTGCGGATACGTTGTTTCCCGAGACCCATGCAAGGACGTATATTCCGCGTTTTGAGAGGGAGGAGCAGACGCTCGGCACGGCAAGGGGAACCGCGTACCACAAGGCGTTGGAGCTGATGGATCTTTCCGCGGAGAATACGCTTGCGGCGCTGGAGGCGGATCTGCGGGCGCGTGAACGTTCGGGTGCGCTGCCGAACGGCTATTATGAACTGCTCAATCTGAATAAGCTGTTGCGATTTAAGAAAAGCGCTCTTGCGGCGCGCATGCTTGCGGCGGAGAAAAAGGGAAAACTCTATCGGGAGCAGCCGTTTGTGCTGGGGCTTCCGGCCAACCGCTTAAACGCGGCGTTTCCAGAGACGGAGACAGTGCTCATCCAGGGAATCATCGACGTGTTTTTTGAGGAGGAAGACGGGCTGGTGATCGCGGACTATAAAACGGATCGCGTGCAGACCGCAGAAGAGCTGCGCACGCGTTATCAAGTGCAGCTTGATTATTACGGGGAGGCGCTTATGCGTCTTACTCATAAAAGAATAAAGCAGAAGCTCCTTTATTCCTTTGCCTTGGGAGAGGAGATCGTGTTGGAATAAGAGGCAGGATAAGGGGGGATTTTTGAAAGCATGAGATTATATTCTGTTTTTGTATCCCCATTCACACATCCCATCTAAGATCGGAATCAGGGATTTTCCTCGTTCTGTGAGGCTGTATTCCACTTTGGGAGGGATTTGGGGGTACTCTTTTCGGTGTACTAATTGATCTGCCTCTAATTCTTTTAGGGTGGAGCTTAGCGTCTTGTATGAAATTTCACCAATATATTTTTTCATTTCATTAAAGCGGACTACGCCAAATTCCATAAGCGTATAAAGAATTGTCATTTTATATTTCCCATTGATGAGAGATAATGTGTAGCTAAAGCCTGTTGTTCCCAGGCATTCTTGTGAGATGCAGCGTTCACCCATTTTGACACTCTCCTTTAGGTAAGTATATAACCCTTGTGCAAGTATCGCACTTGAATGTGCGTACTTGCTCTTCGTTTCGTTATTGCTATAATTATAATATCAATAGCAGGGAGAGTCAATCCAAGAATCAAGCATGGATTGAGGAAAGAAAAGAATGAAGGAGGATTCATTTTATGAGCAAAAAAATTGTTGTTATCACAGGAAGCCCGCGCAAAAACGGAAACAGCTTCGCCATGACGGATGCATTCATCAAAGCGGCGGAAGCGAAGGGGCATACCATTACCCGTTTTGACGCCGCCATGAAAAAAGTAGGCGGATGTCATGCCTGCGAGACCTGCTATTCCACAGGGAAGGCTTGTACATTTGATGATGACTTCAATGTCATAGCACCGGCAATTCTGGAAGCAGATGCGATTGTGTTTACCATGCCGGTTTACTGGTATTCTATTCCGGCACAGATCAAAGGGGTCATTGACCGCATTTTCTCACTGGTTGTCGGCGGGAAGGATATTGCCGGCAAGGAGTGTGCGCTGATCACCTGCTGTGAGGAGGAGGATATGACCGTTATGGATGGAGTCCGAATCCCTATTGAGCGCATGTGCGCTTTGAACAAATGGAAGATGGTCGGCGAAGTGTTGATTCCCGGTGTGCTGAATGCTGGGGATATCGATAAGACGGATGGATGCAAAAAGGCAGCGGCTTTGGCTGATGCAATCTAAGAAGTATCCATATTAAGGAAATTCTGCGGTGTGGAGCAGGTTAACAGAGATGAAACATCTCATTTTTCCTATTGATCAGGCTCTTGATCTGTATCTGGATTAAGAGCCTGATTTAGTACAAGGTTATGTTGGTCACTTTATCCAGTAGTCATGTGTTGCAAATAATCCCCATTTTTCATATCCAATGGTTTGCAGTTCTCCAAGATGCGAATAATCATTTAATCGAACCAGTTGGTATGTATGGCTTTCTTTTTCCCAAGAAAGTTCTGTCAACGCAGTATTCTCCATCCAATTTAAAAAATTGATATCTTCGTCCGGACGTTTTAATAGAGTGTTTGTCAATATTCTTAATGTAATGCCGTGGGAAACAATGATTATGCTTTTTTCATCTGCTTCTTGTTCCAAATACTTTTCTACAAATATTTTGCACCGGTTTTTTACATCCTGATAAGATTCTCCACAAGGGGCCTGAAGTAGTGACAGTTTTTTATCCAAATCTACTTCAGGATATTTCTGTCGACGTTCTTCCCATGTCATACCTTCAAGCAATCCTAAATCCATTTCTTTTAAGGAATCAGTTTCTGTGATCTTAGGATTTTCCTGCCCGATGCAACGCAGGATCTCTAGGAGTGTCTGTTTGGCTCTGGCAATCGAACTACAATAGGCAGACATTGGTACTCCTTTCAATTCTGAACAAATTTTTTGTCCGATGCGTTGTGACTGGGCTATCCCTTTTTCTGTCAGTTCAAAGTCTGTGGTGGATATTATTTTTCCCTTTATATTTCCGTAGCTTTCTGCATGGCGTATTAAATAAAGTTTCAATTTTTACCTCCCCCAGAGAATCAGCAATTCTTTAGAAATTTGCCTTATTTTGTATGCATAAGTCTTAAAGAATGGCACGTTTTGACTTATCCTGTAATGTTTCTTTGCCTGTTTTTTATGTATATTTTATTCGAATAATACACGTTCAAGAATTTGAGGTAATATCTCCTCTCTGACAAGTTTACGATATTCCTGTTCTTCCTGACTGTTACGATCGGTCATTAAAGATTTATGGATAATAGAATTATCAGATACGTGCAATATTGCCGCAATAGGTATTCCCATCATTTTTGCAGCTTTAAACGCGACTGCACTTTCCATATCTATGCTGTTATATCCCATTTCAACAATACTTTGCAAATGACTGTATTGAGCCACTATTGTATCTACACAAAAAGTTTTACCCAGATGCCATTTAACGCTATTTGCATCACAAATTCGTTTTGTTTCATTGACAAGTAACTTAAACAAATCATTATTTGGATACTGTTTTTCGCCAAAAGTATCATTACGCAGATTAGCTGAAAGAAACCTGCTTGCACCATCTCCGGAAGCAGAATATTCGGGTATCACAATATCGCCTATATTAATTTCAGATGACAGGGCACCGACCGAACTCACAAATAGAATTTTTCTGCATTTTGTTAAACCTAAAAGTAATAATGCATCCAACATTACAGGTGAACCAAATCCGGTATGAATATACGATATAACAATATTGTTGTGTTCTATATTCCATACTTTATATCCAAATAAAGGGCTTGATTGAATAATTTGATTAATATTGTTTGTATGAAACAGTCTTTCAGGCGGCCATCCCGGAGAAATAATAACATTTTCATTTATCTTATCTGCGGAAACCCCTAAAGTATTAAAGCATATTTCTTCAACAGATGCACCAAACGTAGTCATATTTGACAATAAGCTATTGTAATCCATAAAGTTTTCTCCTTTAAGATTTGAGATGCTTTCTATTATACTAAGTTTCTGACGTGACGGCTAGCCCCAAGTGTTTTTTTGAATTTATAGTTGGAAATAGAACTGATTGTATCAAGACCTAAGAATGAAAATGTAGTTATTGTGTCCGAAAAAGAATATAATGAAATGCAAAGGATAAAAGCGAATGCGGAGTACCTGAGCAAGTTAGATAAAAGCAGGGAGCAGTTGGAACAAGGTAAAACGATATCTTTCACAATGGAAGAACTGCGGGATATGGAAGCTGACGACTGGAAGCCAACACAGAAGGTGATAGACTTTATGGAGAAAATGAATAATGAATGATTTCACATTTACGGAAAAAGGGTTTGGTGACTATCTTCATTGGCAGACGCAAGATCGTAAGACAGTAAAGAAAATAAACAGTTTATTGGAAGATATCAGACGAAATGGGGCAATGCAAGGGGTAGGGAAAACGGAACCATTAAAACATAGACCCAAATATAAAAATTATATCTTGCAGAGGGCATTATGAGGGCTAGGGGACTGAAAAAATCAGTCCTCTTTTCATATCGCGGGAGAATTTAGAAAATAGCAAAGTAAATAGTTGACAGATGATAAAAAAGCGGTTATATTACTAGATGTACCCAAAATAAAAGAAAGGAGGCAATCAACATGGTACGATTTTTTAGAAATGGAAAACGGAATCATTATCGCTTGAATTGTATTGTCTCCCGAAGGTATGCGGTGCTGCCGGGCTGAGTTCTTTCTGGCACGCGCGTATGCGTAAGCATGGATTGTGGATGAATGAAGGGCATGACATACAATTTGTAGGTTATGTCCTTTTTTGTGTCCCAAAATGCATTCGGGAGAGGGAGTTTATCTTTTACAAAACTCCGGATAGGATGGTAAGTGAAAAAATAGTCGGAGGAAGAAATGAAGTTACCGGAAAGTTTTATAAATATCATAAAGAAGTATGGCATTGACAAAAAAGACGTGATATTTGCCGCGACGGGAGACTTGGACGAGGAACAGCGGTTTGCGGACTCCATCGTGGCGCTGACGAAGGAGAAGCTGATTGTCGCCAAATATCCTTATATGGAAAAGCAGGAGTACCGGCTGGGCGGCTATGACAGCTGGTCGCTGGAGCAGGAAAAGCGCATGGAGGAACCGGCGGTCCTGCTGTATGATCTGGCTCAGACGGAGAAGCTGGAAGTGATCCGGCAGGTCAGCACCGGTATCCTGATGGGACGGATCGACGGTGTGGACAGATACCTGTGCCAGTTCTCCAATACCAGAATGGAAGCCTTTATGCGGCTCGGGCGTTTGTTGGAGAAGCTAAAAAAAGAAGAGGAGATCACGCAGGACGATCTGGATGTGAAGCGGGGAAAGGAATGCTGTCCCAAATGCGGGATGATCTATCCGGATCAGGAGCGGAAGGTCTGTCCCAAGTGTATGAATAAGGGCTCCATTTTGCTCAGAGTGGTATCCTATTTCAAGCCTTACAAGCTGAGGCTGATCATGATGATGTTCTGTTATCTGGCAACGGCAGGATTAAATCTGGTGTGGCCCTATCTCAGCGGTACGGTGCTGTATGATAAGGTGCTGAAGAAAGATGAGGCGTTTTTGAACATGCTGCATCTGCCGGCAGGACGTTTTGTGCTGGCGCTTGGGATTCTGGTGGTAGTCATGATTGGCACAAAGGTGCTGCTTCAGGGGCTGGGCATTTTACAGGGCGTTTTGACGGCGCATATTGCCCCGGAGGTCGTGGCAAAGTTAAAGAGTCAGGTGTTCGACTCCATGGGAAAGCTGTCCATCAGTTTCTTTACCAGAAGGCAGACCGGAGGCTTAATGACGCGTGTGTCCGATGATGCGGGAGAGATTTCCAGCTTCTTTATTGATGGCATTCCTTACTTTTTTATCAATGTGGGAACAATCATTGCCACCTGCGTCATCATGTTCATCTTGAATCCCCTGCTGGCGCTGGCGAGTGTAATACTGATGCCCATCCTGTTTTTCATCAGTTACCTGCTGATGCCCAGACTGTGGCATTATTTCGGTAAACGTCACCGGGCAAACCGCAGGCTTAACGGTCAGATGAATGAAAATTTTACAGGGGCGCGCGTGGTCAAGGCATTCGGGCAGGAAAATCAGGAGATGACCCGTTTCACAAAAAATAATCATAAGGTGCGGGATGCGGAGTTGGATGTGGCAAAGTATGATTGCAAATTTTCCGCCCTGTACATTTTCGTGGAGGATATGCTGACCTTTTTGGCTTGGGCAGTGGGCGGAGCGCTGATCATCAGCGGTTCTGATATGGAGCTTGGTCTGCTGATCACATTCAGCGGTTATGTGGGCCAGCTCAAGTGGCCGCTGGAGTTTATGTCCAGAATTATCCGCTGGTACACCAATGCCATGAATTCGGCGCAGCGGCTTTTTGAGATCATTGACGCGGTGCCGGAGGTTAGGGAGGCGGCAGATCCCATAAGGCCTGAGCGGATACGGGGAGAGATCACACTGGAACATGTGACCTTCGGCTATGAGCCGAACAAGCCCATCCTGAAGGATGTGAGCTTTCATGTGGAAGCCGGCGAGGTGTTGGGAATCGTGGGACGTTCCGGAGCGGGAAAGTCCACGCTGGTCAATCTGATCTCCCGCCTATATGACACGCAGGAAGGGCAGGTGCTGGTGGACGGCGTCAATGTCAAACAGTACGGTTTTAAGGAACTGCGGAAGAATGTGTCCATGGTGTCTCAGGAAACTTATATTTTCATGGGCACGGTTGCGGAAAACATCGCCTACGCCAGACCGGAAGCAACCAGGGAGGAGATCATCCGGGCGGCAATCCAGGCGAGCGCTCATGACTTTATCTGCAAGATGCCGCAGGGCTATGACACGATCCTTGGCTCCTCCAACAGGTCATTGTCCGGCGGGGAGAAGCAGCGTATTTCCATTGCCAGAGCGATCTTGGCTGACCCGACGATTTTGATCTTGGACGAGGCAACGTCGGCCGTGGACACGGAGACGGAGCTGGCGATTCAGAAGTCGCTGGAGCGGTTGGAGAAAGGCAGGACCGTGCTGTCCATCGCGCACCGTCTGTCCACCCTGCGCAATGCGACACACTTGATCGTGCTGGATGACGGAAAGGTAACGGAGTCGGGAACCCATGAAGAACTGATGGCAATGAAGGGAACGTTCTATAAACTGAGCGAGCTGCAGACCAAGGCGCTGGCGATGCGCGGTCTGGAATAAGGGAAGGAAAAGAAATCATATGGAAGAAAATAGAGAAAACAGCATGCCGGATCTGCTTGACTTGCAGGAATTCGACGAGGAAGCTTTGAAAAAAGAATCGGAGGAAGTACTGAACATGCGTCTGCTGACCGCGGAGAACGCGGTTTTTGCCCGGACGGAGGGAGGCTTTCTGTCTTTGAAGTTTGAGGAGAAGACCTATGAGCGGGTGGGCGTTTATCTCACGTTCCCGCTGACGAATCCCGGAGAGTATATTTCCATCCGCGAGGCGGATGAGAAAGCGAAGGAGATCGGCATGATCCAATCCTTAAAAGACATGCCGAAAGAGGTACAGGATATGATTCAGGAACAGGTGCGCCTGCGCTATTTCATGCCCGTGATCCGCAAGGTGATGGAAGTCAAGGACGAGTACGGTTATGCCTACTGGCATGTGCAGACGGATTTTGGAAGCTGCCGGTTCACTACAAACATGGGCGGTGACGCTGTGGTAGCATTAGGCGAAGCGCGCTACCAGATCACCGATATTGACGGCAACCGTTACGAGCTGCCCGATCTGTATGCCTTGTCTGTGGCGGAGCGCAAGAGACTGGATTTGTTTATTTAACGCTCTTCTGGGAATTTTGTACCTGTTAAAAATAAGTAAAATTGTACTGGCAAATCAGTATTTATGGAGGAAAGCAGAATGAGGAAATTTGCAGTTTTACTATATCCGGACTTTTCTTTGCAGGAAATAACCTGTCTAACCGCAGCACTAACAGTCTGGTTTGGCGAGAAGATTGATTACATCGCAAGCGAAAATAAGGAATATTGCAGCGAAGATGGTTTGCGTGTGATTCCTACCAAAACAACGGCAGATGCAAAGATTACGGATTATGATTGTGTCATTTTGCCGGGGACGATCAATCCCCTGCCTGCGTTGTTTGATGACAGGTTGATTGAATTTATTAAGAGCGGAAATGATTCAGACATCGTATTCGCGGCAATTTCATCCTCTCCGATTTTATTATCGAAAGCAGGAATTCTAAAGGGTAAGAAGTTTACTTCCGGCTTTTTCATGCAGATGGCGGACACGTTTGACTTTGTGGAAAAAGACAACTTCACACACAAAGGAATCGTGGAAGATGGAAATGTCATAACAGGGATTGGTATGTTTTTCAGAGAATTTGCGCAAGCGGTATTGATCAGATTAGGATATGACATTGACAACAGCTTCATGCGTGATACACCGGATGAATACACAGAGGAAGAATTGACATTCTATTGGTCTGATAACGACTATCAAGAATTTTTGGAGGAATTGAAGGAATACACCACATAGCAGCACTTCCGGATTGTGGAGTGGTGAATGAGAACAATTTCACGAAAAGGGAGTTATTTCATAAGGAGCAATGATTCATGAAACTATTATTTACACTAAAGGAGTCCCAGCAGCAGGCGCTGTCCCTCCATGACGGCGAGACGATTTGGTACTGTGTCCCTGTGGATCTGGCTTTTGATAATGGGGTGCACAGCGCCGAGACGAGTTACACGGATCAGATATGGATTGTCGTGACCGAGAACCGCCTGATCACCCTCCGGGGGGAAGAAAAGACCTCCGAGCATCTGCTTTCGGACTGCGAAAAAATAAAATGCGAGCATCAGGTAGGCTGCGGTATTGTGACGGTGTTTCCCAAGGAGGGGCAGCCGGAATGCATTGCCCGTTTTTCCATGCGCCATATCATCCGGGTGGCATATGCGGTTAGAGGAGCGCAGACCCTGATTCAGGCCATGCAGGAGGGAAGAAGCCTTAAAATGGTCAGCCGGGTGGAGAGCCGGGAATATGAAAAATATTGTGAGAAGTGTGGCCGCGCGCTGCCGGGCACGAGCAAATGCATGTATTGTGATGGAAAGTCCGACATCCTGAAAAAGTTTCTGGCTTTGTGCGGAGATTTCATAGGCAGGCTGGT
The DNA here is from genome assembly GCA_014804755.1 of Lachnospiraceae bacterium. GTDB lineage: Bacteria > Bacillota > Clostridia > Lachnospirales > Lachnospiraceae > DLAJ01. The sequence goes on from JAAUZE010000003.1 coordinate 287,308, forward strand.
AGCGATTTCCCTGCTGCTCATTTTGATCGCGGGAATCAATATGTTTAACCCCATGGTGCAGCGCTACTTTATCGATCATGCGCTGACAGACGGACAGGGAACCTTCAGGGATCTGTGGCTGTTTATCGGACTGACTTTCGTGCTGACGGCGGGCGGGATGGTCTGCTGGATCTACCGCTATTGGCTCTGCGTCAAGCTGGGAGCGTCCTTGAGCATGAGCCTTCGGGCGAAGCTTTATTATAAGATTCAGGTGCTGTCCCTGTCGTTTATCAACAACCGCAAGCCCGGAGAACTGATGAACCGGGTGTCACGGGACACCAAGCAGATCCGTATCTTTATGGAAGATGTGTTCGGGGATATGTTTTCCACGCTGGTGACCATGATCGTATCCTTGGTCATGATGCTGATCATCAGCTGGAAGATGACATTACTGTCGTTGGTTTTTGTGGTGGCAGTGCTGGTGATCATTCGGATGTTCTGGCATCACATCCATACCATTTTTCATAAACAGTGGCTGCGGGAGGATGATCTCAGCAGCAATCTGCAGGATATTCTCTCCGGCATGCGCATTGTGAAATCCTTTGGCAAGGAGGAGCGGGAGAGCGCACGGTTTACAGAAAAGGCGGAGGCTTTTGCAGCCATACAAAAGAAGAATGAAACGTTCTGGGCGGTATTCTTTCCAATCATGACGTTTCTGCTGGGAGTGGGTACTTATATCGCCGTCTATTTCGGCGGCATTCAGGTGCTGGGCGGCAGTATGACCGTGGGAGAACTGGTGCAGTTCGTGACATACAGCGGCTATCTGTTCGGTCCTTTAAGCTGGATGACACATCTGCCGAGAGAGGTGATGCAGATGCTGACCAGCTTAAACCGTATTTATGATGTGCTGGACGAGGAACCCATGCTGGCGGACAAAGCGGAGAGCAAGGCGTTTCCCATACAAGGCGCATTTACGTTCGAGGATGTGTCCTTTGGCTATCAGACCTATGAGCCGGTGCTGGAGCATATCTCCTTTGAGGTAAAACCGGGGGAGATGATCGGTCTGGTTGGGGCTTCCGGAACGGGAAAATCCACATTGATCAATCTGATCATGCGGCTTTATGATGTAGATCAGGGAAGGATCACTTTGGACGGGTATGACCTGCGGGATGTGGAGATGGAAAGTCTGCATTCCCAGATCGGTGTGGTGCTTCAGGAGACATTCCTGTTTTCAGGGACGATTCTGGCGAACATCCGATTTGCCAAGCAGGACGCCACGTTAGAAGAGGTGATCATGGCGGCAAGAGCCGCCAATGCCCATGACTTTATCTGTAAAACGCCGGATGGTTACAATACTTATGTGGGCGAGCATGGCTACAACTTATCCGGGGGAGAGCGGCAGCGTATTGCCATTGCCAGAGCGATTCTGAATAATCCCAGGATATTGATTCTGGATGAAGCGACATCAGCGCTGGATACGGAGAGCGAGTTCCTGATCCAGCAGGCATTAAACCGTCTGATAAAGGGAAGAACCACCTTTGCCATTGCCCACCGCCTGTCCACGCTGCGGGATGCGAATCGTCTGGTTGTCATTGACAAGCACGGTATCGCCGAAATCGGCACCCACAACGAACTGCTGGAAAAGCAGGGCATTTATTATGGTCTGGTGAATGCCCAGCTTCGGATGAGCAGCGGAGAATCATAAAAAAGTACGCTGTGCGTTTATTCAAAGAAAATCCGTTGGGAAATAGTTTGAGGCTGCGCTTTGACGCAGCCTCATTTTGGATTTACGATAAAACCTGTTTTGCTTCCGCGCACCATTCTAAATAGGTGCGATAGGTTTTGATTCCGAACGCAACGGTAAGCAGATAGTATTTGTGAGCGGGGGCATCGGATTGATGATCTTTTAAGATTTTTTCGGCGTATAGCAGATAGGGCAGTTCGTCTTTGATCTTTGCCTCAAACGCTTCAATATGGGAGAGCGCCTGCTCCTCGCCCTGCTCTGCCCCGAAAAACAGCTTCAGCAGCGTCTCATAGCGAAGCTCATCCTTAGAAACGGGTTGCGAGAGCCACTGTTTTAAGTAATCTCGCCCCTCATCGGTGATAGTGTAGACCAGCTTCGTCCGCTTGGTTTCCACATCCTCCTGCCTGGTAGCCAGTCCGCGATCGACAAGGTCGCTCAGAGCAGGATAGATGCTGCCGTAGCTTGCATTCCAAAAATACTTCAGTGCCGTATCCATTCTTTTTTTGATTTCATATCCCGTTAATTCCTCGTGACTCAACAAGCCTAATATTACGCAGTCAATCTTTTTTTCATTTGCCATTGTCTTGTTCCTTTCGTTCGGGAATTTGGTATAGATTGTTACGATGGCTTCATTTGTTATTGTCGTTTTTCTGACGCTCGCGCATGCCATAGCACAAGACATGCTTGGGGCAATGATCCACACATGCGCCGCATTGGATACATTCGGAACTGTCGATCCGTTGGTCTGCCGTGCTGGTTACGCTGCTCATAACGTCAATTCCCATAGGACAGATTTTACTGCAATTCCCACAGGAAATGCAATTGCTTTTTTCTGCGATTCTGATATGTACGCCCGGAAGATGCAAGCATCTGCGGAGCCTGCTGCCCAATATCATAAACGGAGCCATCCAGCAAAAGTAATGGCAAAATACCCGCTTTCCGAAGAGGATGGCGGGAACAAAGATCAGGCACACAATTCCATAATAAATCACATAGCTTTGGATGGAGGAAACAGAAATCCCGTGCTCCGTTTCAAAGAAAAAATCAATCGCTGAGATCGTACCGGTGTGAAAATAGCAAATGGCAACAACAGTGAGCCAGCATCCCCATAGGATGAATTTGATGTAATTCCGCCATCCCTGTTTTGGTTTTTTATCATTGATAACGAACGCACATTCCTGTAGTCCGCCCGCGGGGCAGAGATAGGCGCAAAACAGCCGTCCGAACGGAATGGACAGTAAAAACATCAAAGAAAATACGATAAAACTCCCGTTGATCACACCGCGCAGCCCTGCGTTTATGATTAAGGCCGGACTGAAATAATAGAGCGTGACCGGAAAAAGCAGCAGGGAAGTGATGAGGAACAGTTTTCGGATTCGTTGTCTGGTCATGTGAAGACCTCCTTTATGTTGTTCTATTATATCAATGTGATATATTATACTGATACATTATAAGGAACTCCAGAACAAAAGTCAACAAGCATCATATCGTTGCTTCCAAAATTATATTTCCAAATTTTGCTTTCTGTTTGAGGGATAGCGAGGGCTTTACATGGATAACTGTATATGCTATAGTATATACAGTAATGGACAGGAGGAAGCAATGGTAATCGTCATAAAAAACAATAGCAGCGAGCCCATTTATGATCAGATCAAAAAACAAATACTGGATGCGATCATGTCCGGTGAGATCAAGGAGGGGGAATGTCTCCCGTCCATACGGGGGCTTGCAAAAGACTTAAAGGTCAGCGTCATCACAACGACAAAGGCGTATAACGATCTGGAAGCGGCCGGATATATCCATGCCGTACAGGGAAAAGGTTATTATGTTTCAGAAAGAAGCAATGAGATCATACATGAGAAGTTATTAGAGCAGATCGAATCCCATTTTGATCAGGCAATCTGTATTTCCAGAAAGGCGGCGTTAACAGAAACGGAATTGGTGGATATTTTACAAAATTTGTTAAAACAGGAGGAGAGGTAAACATGCTGGAGATTACGAATCTGCATAAGCAGTACAAAGATTTTGAATTGGATCACATCTCATTTCAGCTGCCGAAAGGATTTATCATGGGGCTGGTAGGGAAAAACGGCGCCGGAAAATCAACGACCATCAAGAGCATCATGAACATGCTGGATTTTCAGGGGGAAATTCGGATCGACGGACAGGATAATATCCTGTGTGAGAAGCAGGTAAAACAAATGGTGGGGGTCGTGGTGGATCAGCCCTTTTTTCCGGTCATATTTACCTTGGAGCAGGTAGAAAAATACTGCGGAACATTTTATGTAAACTGGAATAAGGTGAACTACGATAAACTGTTACGTCAGTTTGGGTTGAATCCTAAGAAAAAAGTCAGCGAGCTAAGCCGCGGAATGGGTGTGAAATTGCAGCTTGCCGTGGCGCTTTCCCATAAGGCGGAGCTGCTGGTGTTGGACGAACCGACGTCAGGCTTAGATCCGGTGGCGAGAGATGAGTGCATGGATATTTTGATGGAGTATATTCAGAACGGCGATCACAGCGTTTTGTTTTCGACCCATATCAGTACGGATTTAGAAAAAATTGCCGATTACATCACGATCCTGAGTGGCGGCAAACTGTTTTACACGGGAGAAAAGGACGTTCTGATGGAAAAATATGTGATTCTCAAGGGGGATCAAAGAAAAGTGTCCGGAGAACTTGAGAAAAATCTGATCGGGGCGCGAAGATACGGGGACAGCTTTGAGGCAATGTTACCGAGGGAACAATATGCATTGTGTGACGGTTGTCCGTTCCAGGCGGAGAATGCCAAAATAGATGATATTCTGATCTATGCGGAGAGGAGTGCGTGAAGATGAATAATGTGATCAAAATCATGAAAATGGACATGGCGATATGCAGAAAATCATGGATCATCATGATACTCAGCATGTTGGCGGCAGGAATCGGCTGCCTGTTTTTTCTGACCCCGCTGCTGCTCGGATTTTTTGTTGTGGGATCGACGGCCGTGATATCTTCTATCTTTGCGGTAGAGGGAAAATCCAATATGGAATTTTTTTACGGCTGCTTTCCGATCAGAAAGCGGGAGCATATTATAGGAAGAAGTCTGACCTGTCTTGTGGTCATGGCAGTTCCCACCTTGATCAGCATCGTTTTTGTTTTGATCGGGATGCATATTCCGTTATGTCAAATGGAAGAAATGCGGATTCTTACGGAGACGACAAAGCCTTATCAGATGATCATCCTCTGCGCCATGATCATGCTTGGCTTTTGGGGCGGCGGGAATCTGCTGCTCGCGGCTTTTATCGGAAAAATAGAATCGCGGGAAATGTGCGAGGTACTTTTGCTGCTGTTGGAGGCGCTGCTTATGGGCGCGGTTCTGTTTGTGGTTCAAAAGGCATGCTATCACGGCGATCAGCAGGCGATGATGAGCGCACTTGGGCGGTTTGCTTCCGATCATCAGGCGCTTGCCTGCATCCTGTTGGTGTTGACAGGACTGGCCGCATTGGCAGCAGGCACAATGATTTCGATGAAGCTGGTACAGAAAAAACGTGGTTAGGTGAAGGGCAATTACCTCCCTTTTCAGATTGGGGTGCTAATGCCCTGTTTGCTAAATTCTTCGTCAAAGTGCCAGAACGGGGAGTTGTCGGTAACAGATAACTCCCCGATAAATCGGTTTTGTTCAAAATAAACCCCCGTATGAGTTCCTATTACATGGAAAAGTTCCTATTCCATGGAAAAGTTCCTATTCCATGGAAAAACTGCCTTTATGGCTATCAGCGATAATTCTGACAACAACTTTTCCAGACACAGCCACATCAAAAGAAGCAGTTCCAATATCGTGCTCATCAAAAATAACATTACCATCCGCATCTTGGATTTCAATGGAGATTATCCCATCGTCGGTGCTTACCTCTATATGAAGCACATCAGTCTTTGGATGAATACTTTTCTTCATCGTTCCGTCAAGAAAACTATATCTGCCCGTCCAACTACTATATCCTTCATTACCAACATAACCAATTCTTGTTGCACTTCTGGTGCCTTCGATACCCAAAGTTTTTGCCAGGAAAATGCTTCCAAAGGATATTAAAATAACAATAAGTATGGTAACGATAGAAAAAATCCAGGGTTTGCGAATTGTCTTTTTATATTCCCGGATGTCATCCTCAGTAGTGTGTAATTCAAAAGGTTTTCCATCATTTTCCTTTTCTACAAGAAGAAGTTCTTTGTTGTATGAGCCTCCGGTTGTTGCAATTTTACCGCCTTTTTTCGCCCATGGGCGAAAGACAGCTTTTCCCACAGAATAATCAAGATTCAAATTCTTAAATAACACACGATAGCCGTAATCCTCCAAAAAAGACGCATACTCTTTGGCATTTTGCTTTGATTTTTCTCCGACGAATTCTACTGCGTAGCGATATTTCCCCGGTTCACAATCCTCAAACTCATACCACGCCTTGCCTGTACGAACTAAACGATAGCCTTTATCCGCCATTTCATTCAGCCAATTTTCCTGTCTTTTCAAGAAGCCCCAAAAGAAACGATAATACTTTTTACTCATGTTTTTCCTCCATAATATCCTCAGCAATTTTGACCAGTTCTTTTAATCGAATAATTTCTTTTTCGCAGATTTCTTTTCCTGCATTTGTGATAAAATACTCTTTTTTTCGTCTACCTGCATGACTGCACGGTATGATCCATCCCTTTTCTTCAAGAGATGTGAGCGCACCGTACAGCGTTCCGGCTCCAAGCACCAACCGACCATTCGTTTTTTCTTCAATAAACTGCATGATTGCATATCCGTGTTTTGGCTGATAAACCGAAAGCAAAACAAAAAATGTTACTTCAGTTAGTGCACCGCCCTTTATATTGTCACGCAATTTTACGCCTCCTTTATTACGGTTACTGTAATAAATATATCACTAACCGTAATATATCTCAAGAGGGAATTGAAAGGCGGGAGAAAATATTTTTTCCTCCCGCCTAAAAGTCAAATATATATGATTTCCTTTTCCATAATCTCCCTCGCACACACCAGTATGCTTTTCATCCTCCCGCCCCATTTTAAGGCGTTTTCTGCCTTTAGCTGTCGTAATACCCTGAGCCTGTTTGTTGATGTCGACAAGATAAGTATTGAGCTTGCCGCTGGTCATAAGACAACATATTCCAACCATCTTTGAAAAGGTCATAATAATAGAGGTCTGCCCAATTTCCATCATTGTCTTTTGCCTGACTCCGCTGAATTCCTTCCAACTGCATACCGAATTTTTTCATCAAGCCAACTGATTTTACGGTATCAATGGTTTCAGCGAATATCTTGTGTGCACCCAGTTCATTGAAGGCATAATCGATCACTGCTTTGCATGATTCATATGCATAACCCTGCCGCCAGAAGTTTTTGTTGAAAAACCAGCCAATTTCGTATACGCCTTCCTCAAACATATTGAACAGAATATATCCAATCATCTTACCACTATCTTTATGAACCGCAGCGACAGCACCTCTTTTTCTAATACAAAACTCCGACAAGAAATTAGACGTTTTTTCAAGGCTATATGCAGGTTCACAATTTTTCATTACTTCAGCATCGCCCAAAATATCATGTAAATCTTTAACGTCATCCATTGTATAGTTCCGAATGATCATTCTTTCAGATTCAATATACATCTGTGTTACTCCTTCAAATTTCGATTTGTTGTTTTACACATTATCATAAGCCTCCGGAAAGTTCAATATGAGTTAGTGAAAGGGCTGGAGTTCTATTCCACCAGCCATGATTTTAATAGAGACACAATTACCAATTGTTTGACGCGGCTGTTTTCTGCATGTTACATTGAATCTATCACAAGTGATAGGAATGAAATTGAAGTTATGTAAACAATATAAAAGCGGAGGAGCGTTATGAATATCGGAGAAGTGATCAGGAGCAAGCGTCAAGAAAAGAACCTCACACAGGCAGAATTGGCAGAACGACTGAAAGTGACACCCCAGGCCGTGTCGAGATGGGAGATGGGCATTTCCTATCCGGATATTGCTATGGTGCCTAAGATTTCAGAGGTTCTGCGGGTGACCGCCGATGAACTGCTTGGCATCAGGCTGTCAAATGAGAACCTGAAACCCGGAGAGGAAAATGGCAATACTGACGTCTTAAATCAGGATCAGGTGGACAGTATCTTTGACTATATTCCGGAAGCTGTATCAGGAAAAAGCAAAAGAGTCTTGGTTGTCGATGATGCAGACTTTATGAGAATGATGCTGGAGGATATGCTGACGCATCAGGGGCATATCGTTTTGCAGGCAAAAAACGGGCAGGAGTGCCTAAAACGATTGCGGGACGAGGCTGTGGATGTATGTGTGCTTGACATCTGCATGCCGGGTATGGATGGGATAGAAGTCTTAAGAAGGATAAAAGAGGAGCAGCCCGGATTAAGGGTCGTGATGATTTCGGCAATGTCTCAGGAAAGCAATGTGAAACAGGCATTGCAGCTCGGAGCGGATGCGTTTGTTGTGAAACCGTTTCAGGGGCAGAGCCTGATAGAGCGGATTGGATAGGGAATGGGAACAGTTTTGTCCCAGTGCTGCGGTTAGCAGCACTGGGACATTTTTGTGGAGTGGTATCAATCTATTTGCATAAGGAGGAACAGAAAGAAGTTTTGGCAATGTTATTGAGTGCAGATGGGTGGGATGATATAATTCTTTTGAAATTAGAGGATATGGGTGTAATCAATGGTCTACTTTAGAGAACGGAATTGACAAGTTAAGTTACAATCTAAAAATAAAGAATATATTTGCACAATTTTTAGAGGGGGGAAATCAGATGTTTAATAAGCACGATTTAACAAGAAATGGATGTATGTTGACAGGAAGCTTTGCAAAATGTGGATATGACTGGTGGTGGCATTCGTTTACAGCGATTAATGAAGAGACCGGGGAAGAAAAGCCCTTTTTTGTAGAGTTTTTTCTATGTAATCCGGCGCTTGCAGAGGAAAAGCCTGTATTGGGGCAGCTTCCCGCAAATAAAGAGTCGGGGAAAAGACCATCGTATCTGATGATAAAGGCCGGATGCTGGGGAAGAGACCATAGGCAGATTCACCGTTTTTTCTCATGGAAGAAAATTGAGGTACAGAAATCAGCACCATTTTTTGTGAGGGCGGAGGACTGTTTTGTATCTGATACGGAACTTCGTGGAAAAGTCAGAATGACGGAGAATGAGTTAGATGAGCATCCGGAGTATCTGTGCGATGCAGGTACGATGGAATGGAATCTTAGGATGGATAAGAAGATTGCCTTCAACGTGGGATATGGTGCAGGCAGGTTCTTTCGGGCATTAAAAGCCTTTGAGATGTATTGGCATGCAGAGGGAATGAAGACTGCCTACTGTGGAACTGTGATGCTGGACGGGGTGAGGTACAGAGTGATGCCGAAGACTTCATATGGTTATGCAGATAAGAACTGGGGGAGTGGATTTACTAGTCCTTGGATTTGGCTTTCGTCGAATCATATGATCAGCAATATCACGCATAAAAAGCTTGAGGACAGCGTTTTTGATATTGGAGGAGGCAGGCCGAAGATATTTTTCGTGCCGCTGGAACGACAGCTTTTGTCAGCTTTTTGGTACGAAGGGAAAGAATACGAATTCAATTTTTCTAAATTTTGGACGGGGACAAAGACAAAGTTTGCTTGTCGGGAGTCGGAGGAAGAAATCATTTGGCGAATCATACAGGAGAATCGAAAAGCAATTTTGAAAGTCAAGGTACAATGCAGGAAAAGTGACATGCTATTTGTCAATTATGAAGCACCAGATGGATCAAAACGCCATAACCGGCTATGGAATGGCGGCAATGGCACAGGAAGAATTCTTCTTTATGAAAAATTGGATGGTAAAAAGAAATTAGTGGACGATATTACTGTTTCTCATATTGGGTGTGAATACGGAGAATATGACAGCGAGAGATGATATACTTTTGTTGTGAAACCGTTTCAGGGGCAGAGTCTGATCGATCGGCTTGGATAGTGAAGGGGACAGTTTTGCCCCAGTGCTGCGGTTAGCAGCACTAGGACATTTTTATGGAATGGTATCACAAGTTTTCCCTCGCCAGTGTCCGCACCCTTTTCATGGCGTCCGATACCGCCGGAATGGCAAGCAGGATGAGTGTGACAATGACTTCCGGAACGATGTAAGTGGCATTGTAGCCAAGCGAATACACAATGATGCCGATCGGTGACTGATCGGATGCGTAAGCGCCAAAAAACAGCACGCCTGAAAGAAAGGCAAATACATAGCGGACGAATACGCCGACCACATAGCCGATGAGTAATCCGTGTTTCCGGTTACAGAAGAAACCGGATAAGCCGAGCGCGCCGAACGCGAGCGGATAATCGACGAGAAGCTGGAGCGGCGTGTAGAAGACCGGATCAAGGACAAATTGCAGCAGACCGTATGCAAATCCGGTCATCAGACCGGCAGCCGCGCCGTACCAGTAGCCGATCAAAACAATGAAAAGCATGCTGAACAGCGTGACAGAGCCGCCGAACGGCAGTCTCGCAAATTTGATCTCCGAGGTGACGATGGCAAGCGCCATGGCAACGCCGGAAAAGACGAGCTGCTTCGTCGCAAGACGGACGCTGCGTACTTTTTTTTGCAAAAAAAGAACGGAACATACGATGAGCAGTGCGATCAGGATGACAACCGTGACGATTCCGGCGGCCGTCAGTTCAAATACAGGCTCATCCCAACTGTTGACGGTTGGTGTGGAAAAAAAATTTGACATAAAAAATCCTCCTTGTCTGTGGGCAAAGAGGGGCTTGTGTGGTAAGATAACAGAAATGAAAAAATCCTGTTGTTCTTAGCCGCTTCCCTACGTCGGTACTAACCGAATCAGGTGATGAGGGTTAGAGCGGGAATTGGATTCCGTGCTCAATCTCAGCGAAAGCTCCCCTAGCGCATAATATGTGACGGGCTGCTGACCACATGAGATATGGATGTTATGTATGCAGCAGTCTTTAGTAAGCATACAGAGTTTTTTTTGGGATGTCAACTTATTTTGAATATCGGGCAATTGTAAAACGCAATTACCCGGTTTAGAAAATCAGAAAGGAAACAATATGATCTCAAAACTTTTATTTGATCTGGACGGGACATTGACAGACCCGAAGGAGGGTATATGCAGGTCCGTGCAGTATGCGCTGCATGCATTCGGCATCGAGGAGCCGGATATCGATAAGCTGGAGCCGTTTATCGGACCGCCGCTCATGGACAGCTTCATGGAGTTTTACGGCATGTCAAAGGAGCGTGCGGCAGAGGCAATTGATAAATACCGCGAACGATTTTCGGTGACGGGATGGTCTGAGAATATCGTGTACGAGGGCGTGCCGCACATGCTGAAAAGCCTGCGTGACGCGGGATATGTGCTGGCAGTCGCCTCAAGCAAGCCGACGGTGTTCGTGGAGCGGATCTTAGCGCATTTCGGTCTGCGGGATGCCTTTTCGGTCGTAGTCGGCAGCGAATTGGACGGCAGACGGACGAGTAAGGATGAGGTGATCGGAGAGGCGCTGCGGCAGCTCTTTTCAGAGCAGGGAGATGAAGATCTTCTCATGATCGGAGACCGGAAATTTGATGTGGAGGGCGCGCATGCGCTCGGGATACGCTGCGTGGGCGTGACCTATGGTTATGCGCAGCCGGGTGAGCTTACAGAGGCGCAGGCGGATTTTCTTGCGGATTCACCGGATAAGCTGTTAGAGCTGCTTTTGGAACTGCGGGAGACGGACGATGCTAGCCTGTGCGCTGTGGAGGAAAAGTGCGGCGGGGAACGGGAGACGAAAGGCGGAACAAGCCATGCATGACACACAGAAGACAACGCTGCAATACGTGGCGGATGTATGCTTCCCAATCGCGCTCTACTATGTCGTCAGCAATATTGCCCTGTATGTGATCAACTTCATCGTGCAATATGTGGCGGAACGCTTCTTTGCGGATGGTACGGCATGGGTGATACGAAATGCCGCCGCGCTTCAGGTGGCCGACAATGCCGCCGCCATGTGTCTTGGTTTTTTCTGTGTGCGCAGGGCGTTCCTCTCAGAGACGGCGGCTGGCGGGGAGCCGGTGCTTGTCGCGCCGCGCAGGGTGGCGGCGGGATGGCTGCTTGAAGGAGCGCAGAAGCGAAAAAAAGACTGGTTCTGGTATATTCCCTTGCTCCTATCCGGCACGGGTGCGGCGCTTGCCCTTAATTTTCTGGCCGGAATCATACAGGCGGCATCGCGCGACGCCGCGTATGTGCAAGTGGCGAAGACACAGTATGCCGTTCCGCTTTTGTTGGGGCTCATCGCCTACGGAATTGTCTCGCCGATCGTGGAAGAGGGCGTATTCCGGGGGATTTTGTACTTAAAATGCAGACGCTATTTCGGACGGCGGCTGCCGGCCGCGCTGCTTTCTGCGCTGCTGTTCGGCATCCTGCACGGGAATATGGTGCAGGGCGTGTACGGCTTTGTGATGGGAATGATCATGATCTGGTTTTATGAGCGCTATGACAGCTTTCTTGCGCCCGTGATTGTCCATGCCGCGTCGAATATCAGCGTATTTCTCATAAGCTTTGCAAACGGGGGGCGCTTTGACGGCAGCTCCGGGGGCAGTGTAGGAGACGACGGCGCTTTTGGCAGTACAAGTACGACGGTGATCTGGTGCGTTGTCTGTGCAGCAGTTTCGGTTTTTAGTGCATTATTTATCGTAAAATGGAAAAAGAGGACTGCTGCAGAAGAAAAAAGTTGAAATTATTTTTGATGTAAATTGTGTACTGCTTTTTGAAAATGAAAATGGGAGAAACCGTGAAAAGAGGCAGATTTGCAGGGAATGCAGGTATGCCTCTTTTTGTTGCGCAGATGATGTGAATAAGAATAATTTGCATTATATTCAGAAATTAAGTTTACATAATTATTTATTAACAAACAATCAGACAATTTAAAAAAATATGTGGTTTACAAGAAATGATGCTGGGTGTATACTGAAAGTCGATGAGAAGTATTATTGTATAATTGTATACAATCATAAAATAAATCACGTAAAGGAGACAGCCTATGTTTGACGTAAAACAAGACGTGCCGCAGGCGCCGCTCTACGATCCGGCATTTGAGCATGACAACTGCGGTATCGGCGCAATCGTGAATATTAAAGGAAGAAAGAGCCGCTCCACGGTCGAGCATGCGCTCAGCATTGTGGAGAATTTAGAGCATCGTGCGGGAAAAGACGCCGAGGGAAAAACGGGAGACGGCGTCGGCATTCTCACGCAGATCTCGCACCGTTTTTTTGCGCGTGTAGCGAAGGAGGCGGGCATTTCCCTTGGCGGGGAAAGAGAATACGGCATCGGCATGTTCTTTTTTCCGCAGGATGAATTGAAGCGCAATCAGGCGAAGAAAATGTTTGAGATCATCGTACAGAAGGAGGGGTTACATTTCTTAGGCTGGAGAGAGGTGCCGACCGTTCCGACAGTGCTCGGTCACAAGGCGCTCTCCTGTATGCCTCATATCATGCAGGCGTTTGTGGAAAAGCCCTCGCAGGTGGAAAAAGGACTTGCGTTTGACCGTATGCTTTATATCGTAAGAAGGGTGTTTGAACAGTCCTCGGACGACACCTATGTCGTATCCTTGTCGAGCAGAACGATCGTCTATAAGGGCATGTTCCTTGTCGGGCAGCTCCGTACGTTTTTTTCCGATTTGCAGAGTGCGGATTATGAGTCGGCGATCGCAATCGTGCACTCGCGCTTTTCTACGAACACGAATCCGAGCTGGGAGAGAGCGCATCCGAACCGCTTTATCGTACATAACGGCGAGATCAACACGATCCGCGGCAATGCCGACAGAATGCTCGCGCGGGAAGAGAATATGGAGTCCGACCACTTAACGGGCGAGTTTTATAAGGTGCTGCCCGTCATCAACGCGCAGGGTTCCGATTCCGCCATGTTAGACAATACGCTGGAATTTTTGGTGATGTCCGGCATGGACCTGCCGCTTGCGGTCATGATCACGATTCCGGAGCCGTGGGCAAACAATAAATCCATGTCCCAGCGGAAAAAAGACTTCTATGAATATTATTCCACGATGATGGAGCCGTGGGACGGTCCCGCGTCCATTCTTTTTTCGGACGGAGATATGATGGGAGCCGTGTTAGACCGGAACGGTCTGCGCCCGTCGAGATATTACATTACGGATGACGACCAGCTCATTCTTTCCTCCGAAGTCGGCGTGCTGCCGTTAAGCCCGACGAAGATCGTGAAAAAAGAACGGCTTCGTCCCGGCAAAATGCTGTTGGTCGATACGGTAAGGGGCGAGGTCATTGACGATGACCACTTAAAGGAAATGTATGCAAAGCGCCAGCCCTACGGCGAGTGGCTTGACAACAATTTGGTTGAACTGCATGACTTAAAAATTCCGAACGAGTGCGTGCCGCAGTTTTCCGACGAGGAGCGGGAGCGCATGCAGAAGGCGTTCGGCTATACCTATGAGGAGTTAAAGGAGAGCATTCTGCCGATGGCGAAAAACGGCTCCGAGCCGATCGCGGCGATGGGAACGGACATTCCGATTCCGGTGCTGTCCCATTCGCATCAGCCGCTGTTCCACTATTTTAAGCAGCTTTTTGCCCAGGTGACGAATCCGCCCATTGACGCGATCCGCGAGGAGATCGTTACCTCGACGAACGTCTATGTCGGCACGGACGGCAACCTGTTGGAGGAGACGCCGAAAAACTGTAATGTGTTAAAGATCAACAATCCGATCCTGACGAACACGGATATGCTCAAGATCAAGCATATGAAACGCGAAGGCTTCAAGATTGAGGTTGTTCCGATCACCTATTATAAGAATACGAGCTTAGAGAAGGCGATCGACCGCCTGTTTCTCGCCGTGGACAGAGCGTATCGGGACGGCGTCAACATCATGATCCTGTCCGACCGCGGCGTGGATGAAAACCATGTGGCAATTCCGTCTCTGCTTGCGGTATCGGCATTGCAGCAGCATTTGGTCGAGACGAAAAAAAGAACAAGCGTTGCGATCATCTTAGAATCGGCCGAGCCGCGCGAGGTGCATCATTTTGCGACGCTCTTAGGCTTCGGCGCGAGCGCAATCAATCCGTATCTGGCGCAGGAGTCCATTCAGGAGCTGATCGACCGTAAGATGCTGCACAAAGATTACTATGCGGCGGTGGACGATTACAATAAAGCGGTGCTGATTGGCATTGTCAAAATTGCCAGTAAGATGGGTATTTCAACAATCCAGTCCTATCAGGGCAGCAAGATTTTTGAGGCGATCGGCATTGACGAAAATGTGATCAATAAATATTTTAAGAACACGGTATGTCGTGTGGGCGGTATCACGATCCGGGATATTGAAAAGCAGGTGGATGAGCTTCACTCCATGGCATTTGATACGCTCGGTCTTTCCAACGACTTAACGCTGGACAGCCCGGGGCGGCATAAGGCGCGCAGCGGCGCCGAGCAGCATATGTACAATCCGGCGACGATTCATATGCTGCAGGAATCCACGAAGCGCGGCGATTATGAAATGTTCAAGCAATATACGGCAATGGTCGATGATGAGAACAATATCCGCAACCTGCGCGGGCTGATGGATTTTAATTTCCCGAAAAAAGCAGTTCCGATCGATGAGGTGGAAAGTGTGGAGCATATCGTGACGCGCTTTAAGACCGGCGCGATGTCCTACGGTTCCATTTCCAAGGAGGCGCACGAGACGCTGGCGATCGCGATGAACCGCTTAAACGGAAAGTCCAATACCGGAGAGGGCGGCGAGGATATCGAACGCTTGAGCATCGGAGCGGACGGATTGAATAAATGCTCCGCGATCAAGCAGGTTGCGTCGGGACGGTTCGGTGTGACGAGCCGGTATCTCGTCAGCGCAAAAGAAATACAGATCAAGATGGCGCAGGGAGCGAAGCCCGGAGAGGGCGGACATCTTCCTGCCGGAAAGGTATATCCGTGGATCGCTAAGACGAGACATTCCACGCCCGGCGTAGGCTTGATTTCGCCGCCGCCTCATCATGATATTTATTCGATCGAGGACTTAGCGCAGTTAATTTATGATCTGAAAAATGCCAACCGGGATGCGCGCATTTCCGTCAAGCTTGTCTCCGAGGCGGGCGTCGGAACCGTTGCGGCGGGCGTTGCCAAAGCGGGCGCACAGGTTGTGCTTGTTTCCGGCTATGACGGCGGTACGGGCGCCGCGCCGAGAAATTCGATTCACAATGCGGGTCTTCCGTGGGAGCTCGGACTGGCGGAGACGCATCAGACTTTGATTCAGAACGGCTTAAGAAACCGTGTCCGCATCGAGACAGACGGCAAGCTCATGAGCGGACGCGATGTGGCGATCGCAGCGATTTTGGGCGCGGAGGAATTCGGTTTCGCGACGGCGCCGCTTGTGACGATGGGCTGCGTTATGATGCGGGTGTGCAATTTGGATACCTGTCCGGTCGGCGTGGCGACACAGAATCCGGAGCTCCGCAAGCGATTTAAGGGGAAACCGGAATATGTGGAGAACTTTATGCGGTTTATCGCGCAGGAGCTGCGCGAATATATGGCAAAGCTCGGAGTAAAGAGCGTGGATGAGCTTGTCGGTAGAACGGATTTACTCCGCATGAAGGAGAATCTGACCGAGGAGCAGCGCAAGGTGGATTTAAGCCGCATCTTAAGTAATCCGTATGCGGACATAAAGGAAAAAGTCATTTTTGATCCGAAAAAAGCCTATGACTTTCAGTTAGAGCAGACCTTGGATGAGCGGGTGCTGTTAAAATCGCTTGACAAAGCAATCACACAGGGACAGAAAAGAAGTATTGAGGTGGAGGTCTCCAATGTGGACCGCGCGTTCGGCACGATTCTTGGCTCTGAGATCACGAAGCGCTTAGGAGATGACTTGGAGGAAGATACCTACCGCGTACTCTGTAACGGTGCCGGCGGACAGAGCTTCGGCGCGTTTATCCCGAAGGGCTTAACGCTGGAGCTGGTCGGTGATTCAAATGATTATTTCGGAAAAGGGCTATCGGGCGGAAAGCTGATCGTGTATCCGCCGAAAGGCAGTCGTTTTAAGCAGGATGAAAATATCATCATCGGAAACGTGGCGCTTTACGGCGCAACGAGCGGCAAGGCGTTTATCAACGGCGTTGCGGGAGAGCGGTTCTGCGTGCGCAATTCCGGCGCGATTTCGGTTGTCGAGGGAGTCGGCGATCACGGCTGTGAATACATGACGGGCGGCAGGGTTGTTATTTTAGGTAAAACGGGCAAAAACTTTGCGGCTGGTATGAGCGGCGGTATTGCCTATGTGCTCGATGAGGACAACGACCTGTATACAAGGCTGAATAAAATGATGGTATCCTCAACCGAGATTACGTCCAAATATGACGTACTCGAATTAAAGGATATGATCCAAGAGCATGTCTCTTACACGAATTCCGAAAAGGGAAAAGAGATTTTGGCTCATTTCGGAGAATATCTGCCGAAATTTAAGAAGATCATCCCGCATGATTATGAGCGGATGCTGAAGCTCATCGTCCAGATGGAGGAGAAGGGCTTAAGCGCGGAGAATGCACAGATTGAGGCGTTTTATGCAAATAAGAATAGCGACAAGGAGTAAGCGTATGGGAAAACCGACAGGATTTATGGACTATGAAAGAGAAGTGTCAGGTGCGGAACCGCCGAAGGAGCGCGTGAAGCATTTTCGTGAGTTCCATCAGCACATTCCGCTGGAACGTCAGCAGCTTCAAGGTGCACGCTGTATGGAGTGCGGCGTGCCGTTCTGTCAGTCCGGCGTCACGCTTGCGGGCATGACGAGCGGCTGTCCGCTGCATAATCTGATTCCCGAATGGAACGACTTAGTCTATACGGGAAACTGGGTGGAGGCATACAAGCGTCTGAAAAAAACAAGTAATTTTCCGGAATTTACTTCAAGAGTGTGCCCCGCGCTCTGCGAGAACGCATGTACCTGCGGACTGTACGGGGATCCGGTTGCGACAAAGGAGAATGAGTACGCGATTATCGAGCGCGCTTATGCGGAGGGCTATGCGAAAGCGGAGCCGCCGAAGGTGCGTACCGGAAAGCGCGTGGCGGTGGTCGGTTCCGGCCCTGCGGGACTTGCTGTGGCGGATCTGCTGAATCGGCGCGGACATGAGGTGACAGTTTACGAGCGTGCCGACCGGATTGGCGGCCTGCTCCGCTATGGCATCCCAAATATGAAGCTGGAAAAACATATTATTGACCGGAAGCTCAAGATCATGGAGCAGGAAGGGGTCCGCTTTGTCACAAATGCGGACGTTGGGAAGGAAGTCAAGGCGCAAAAGCTCATGAAAGAGTATGATCGCGTGGTCCTGGCCTGCGGCGCGGCAAATCCGCGTGATATTACGGCAGAGGGCAGGGACGCAAAGGGCATCTATTTTGCGGTGGATTTCCTGACGGCGGCGACAAAGAGTCTTTTGGATTCGAATTTTGAGGATAAAGCCTACATTGATACAAAGGATAAGGACGTTGTCATCATCGGCGGCGGTGATACCGGAAATGACTGCGTGGGAACATCGATCCGCTTTGGCGCAAAGAGCGTGACGCAGATTGAAATGATGCCGAAAGCACCGGATACGCGTGCAGAAAATAATCCGTGGCCGGAATGGCCGAAGGTCTGCAAGACCGATTACGGTCAGGAAGAAGCGATCGCGATCTTCGGGCATGACCCGCGCATTTATGAGGCGACTGTGAAAGAATTTGTCAAGGACAAGAACGGAAACCTAAAGGCAGTCAAAATCGTGAAATTAAGCTGGGAGAAAGACGCAGAGAGCGGGCGTATGTGCATGAAGGAACTTCCGGGCAGTGAACAGACGCTTCCTGCACAGATCTGCCTGATCGCGGTGGGATTCTTAGGCGCGCAGCGTTATGTGACAGATGCTTTTGGGGCAGACTTAACGGAGCGCACAAATGTCAAAACCGCTCCGGGCAGCTATGGAACTTCCGTTCCGAATCTTTTTGCGGCGGGTGATATGCATTCCGGTCAGTCTTTGGTCGTCAAAGCGATCCGAGAGGGGCAGGAGTGCGCTAAAGAGGTTGACAAAAGCCTGCTCGGCTATACCGGTCTGCATGTGCAGTAAAAAAGATGCTATTATTATGGCAGCGTTAAGGCGTACGGAAAAAACCGTACGCCTTTTTGAAGTGGATTCAGATATAACAAATTTATTTACATTATTTTGGGCGGTTCTGTTTCTGATATTCATGAAGCTGCGCCTTTAATTGCTCCAGTTCAGCTTCCTTTGCGGCGAGAATGCGTGCCTGTTCAGCGAGAGCGCTGTCTTTTTCGGCGAGAGCGCTGTCTTTTTCGGCGAGAGCGCTGTCTTTTTCGGCAAGGGCACTGTCTTTTTCAGCGAGAGCACTATCCTGTTCCGCGAGAGCTCTCTCTTTTTCTGCGAGAATACTTTCTTGCTCCGCAAGAGCACTTTTCTTTTCGGAGTAAGCCTTCTCCAACGCAGTATAGTCTTCCTCAAGCTTCTCCCAACGCTTGCGTCTTGCCTCCGCTTCCTGCATGCGGCGGCACTGTTCGGCAACCTCCCTGTTTTCAGAGATCAGATAAAGAGCGTCGGATACTTTTTGAAACAGAACATCTTCTTCGGATAACATTTGAAATTCCTCCCATGTCTTTGCTTTGAAAGCGGCAGCCCATCTGGTGAGGCCGGACTGCCTGTCGTGTTCGGTTGCGAGTTCCGTCTGTGTCAAGTTAAGTACAGACAAACGGAGCTTATCACTGAATGGTTCCTGTGTTTTCTCATTGATCATCAAATAATGACTGTAAAACTGCTTT
>JAAUZE010000004.1 GCA_014804755.1 Lachnospiraceae bacterium
GTGCCACGGACAATTCCGTTAAGACAAGTGTAGCAGAGCATGAGTATGGTGGCAATATGCATTTTTCACAAAGAATTGGAAGAGAAAAAACGGGATAAAAGGCGAAAAAGTTCGGCATTTTACACAAAAAATCATCAAAAATTCGTGAAAAAGGAATACTTATGATGCTCGTTTTCTTTTTTAATGCTTTACGATGAAGTCACATTTTATTACTATATATGGAAAAAATCAATAATCCGTCTTGACATGCAATATTATATGCCGTATAGTATTATCACAATAATATTATACGATATATAATATTGCATGAAAGTATAAGATAAGTACCACTGTTTTGATTATTGCGAAACACGACCGGCGCGTTGTAATCTGCTGATATGATTGTGTTTCGCGATCACTTACCATTGTGTGCCATCATTTGTGGGAAGGAGGAAAACACATGGTCTTTAACACGGGCGCGGCGCTGCTCGATGCGATCGTGCTGGCGCTGGCTGCGAGGGATGACGAGGGGACTTATGGCTATAAGATCACACAGGATGTGCGTCAGGCAATTGAATTGTCCGAGTCAACGCTGTATCCGGTGCTTCGCAGGCTCCAGAGGGATGACTGTCTTTTGGCGTATGATAAAGAGTTTGCCGGCAGAAACCGGCGATACTATCGAATTACGGACATTGGCAGGGCGAAGCTGCACTGGTATGAATTAGAATGGAAAAGCTATGCGGAAAAAATAACAGGTTTATTTGAGGGAGGAAAGGGAGATGAATAAGGAAGCTTTTATCCGGCGGCTGCGTGAGCTTCTTGCAGGACTTCCGCAAAATGAGGCGACGGAGGCGATACAATATTATGAAGATTATTTTGCGGACGCAGGAGCAGAAAACGAGGCAAAGGTCATTGAGGAGCTTGGCAGTCCGGAAAAGGTGGCGGCAAATATCCGCGCGGATTTAGGAATGGAGGAAGCCGGTAACGATTATACTGGGAATACGCCAAGCGGCGGCATGTATAGCGGAAGCAGCAGACCGGGAAGCGATGGCAATTATCATGACAGCGATGCGGGAAGTGCGCAGAGTGGCGGCAGCTATGGCAGAGACCGTTACGACAGATACCGCGGCGACAGCGACAGCAGTCGTTATCACGGCTATGCTGATCCGCCGAAGGAAAAGCACACGGCATTGTGGATCGTGCTTGCAATCTGCACCTGCTATCTTTGGATTCCGCTGTTGCTCGTGGCATTGATCTTAGTGTTTGTGGTGATCATTGTGGCCTGTGCATTGAGCTTTGCGTTTGGTGTGACTGCCTTTGCCTTTGGTGTGGCGGCGATCGCGATGATCGGCGTGGCAATTGTCAGGATGTTCATATCGCCTGCAGGCGGTTTGGTGCTCTTAGGCGGAGCCCTTGTCGCTGCAGGACTAACGATCTTCTGTATGTATTTGGTGCTTCGGCTGTTCGGGACGGCGATTCCAGCATTGTTCAGATGGCTCGGCTCGCTTGGTAAGAAAGCACAAAGAAGGAGAGGTGATGTGCGATGAGGCGGTCAACAAGAAAATGGCTGACGTTAGCGGGCTGCATGGTTGCGGCGGGACTTTTGATCTTTGCCATCGGATTCAGTATGGGCGGTTTGCATAAGGTGAGAGATTGGTTTGAAAACGGGGAATTGTCGTGGAATTTTGGATTTCATACATGGATCATGGGAGATTCGGTGAAATTCAATGACAGGTATCCCGTCTATGAAGGGACGGTGGACCGGACAAAGATAGAGGGTGCCGCACAGATTGAGTGCTTGAACTTCGATGTCGGGGGCAGCCGGGTGGTGATCAGAACGTCGGAGGACGGCGGCTATTGGTTTTCGAGCGATAATGCTAAAAAGTATCAGTGTTATGAGGATAACGGCAGACTGGAACTGCGTGTAAAAGGCGGTGCATGGGTCGCAAACCACAGCGACGAGCATGTGATCACGCTTTGGATACCGAAAGAGCTATCTTACCGCGAGATCGATCTGGAGATCGGAGGCGGTATACTGGAAGTGGATATGCTTGCAGGTACGGATATTTCCCTTGAGGTTGGTGCAGGAAGCATCGAGGCGGATACGCTTACTGGCGACCGGATCAGTTTGGAATTAGGCGCAGGAGAAATCACGGTGCGAAGCGCAGAGGCGGATCAATTTTCGGTTGAGATCGGCGCAGGTGAGGCCGCGATCACGTCGCTTTCTTCCCGGACTCTTAAGGTGGACGTAGGCGCAGGCCAGATCACTTTGGAAGAAAGTGCTGTGCAGGATGCCGATATTTCCGTAAGCATGGGACAGATCCGTTATCAGGGAACGATCGCGGGGGACTTGGATGCGGACTGCTCTATGGGGCAGATTGATCTGGAATTGACCGGATATATGAAGGATCACAATTATGAGGTTAACTGCTCTATGGGAGAGGTCAATCTGGACGGGGAATCCGTCAGCGGGTTGGCTGGCACACGCAGGATCGGCTTTAACGCAGCAAGCGATTTTGAAATAGATTGCAGTATGGGCGGTATCAGCGTGACATTCAAGGAACCATAAAACGAACCGCCTGAGAAGATGCCCGTTTCATGAACAGTCTGCAGTAAGAAAGAGGAAGCAGAGCTGTTTGTGAAACGGGCGTTTTTTGTTCCGCTGCCAAAACGTTCGTGAATTTCCAATGCAAATCTGTGCGCATCCACCGGAGGTGCCGGGGAAACAATGATTTAATAGTGTTTCCCCGGAGGAGAAACTATGCTATAGTATAAATAAACTGTGAGTTCACATAGCAAAGGCTTATGAGTTGACAGGAATTGAGCGCGGAATGGTGAGAGAGGGGGCGGCGCACCATGGTTTCACTGGAGAATATTGCTGATTTCTACTCAAAATACAAGAAGAATCTGGAAGCGGAATCCGAGATTGTCAATGAGCTGTTATTTGCGCAGGATCAGGAGATATGGGTTGAAAAGCTAAAGAGAAAAAGCCGGTCCATGCGGTATCTGTACATTGAGAACGAAGCACTCCTGAATTTATATGTCCGTCCTTTTCTGGATGAGAATGCTTTAAATGATAGGCTGGCGGCTGAATTTCTTCACCAGGTGCGTGAGGCGGAAAAAGAATCCTGCGAGGATGATCTGGCATTTCGGGAGGTGGCGGAGACCCTCGGGCGCTATTATAAACGGAAATATGACGAGTCGGGAAAACGCGATAGGCAGGCGTTTGGCGGATATATATGGGCGTGCAGTCTGCTTGGCAGCTATTATAACCGCGGTTTTGAGAAGAGTGACGGTAATGCGAGTCTTGCCTGTTTCGGCGAGGTGAAAAAGCTGCGTGCGCATTACTTTGAAATAGAGGATTTTGAGCTGCGCAGACGCATCATCTATTCCTTTTATAATTACGTGATGGTAAGTCTGAATTTTGCGCTTGTTGATGTGGACGACCTCATGAAATTGTTGGATGAGGCGATTTCTTTTTATGAAGATAAAAAAGTACGTGCGTTGGACGGCGGGCATTTTGATTTTGATGCGCTCTGTCGGCAATTAAAGTGCAATACGGTCGGCAATTTCCTCATGAATCATGAACGCAGGGACCTGACGCAGGACATTTTGATGCGGTGCAGGGAAGTGCTTGGGAGCTGCTATGAGGAGCAGCTTGAGGAAAAATCGAATCCCTATGAAATGGAGACGGGTATCTACTGCGGTTACCGACGCTGCCTGTTTTTTCTCGGGGAAATTGACTGTACGGAATACATAGAGGACTATAAACGGTATTGCGATTATGTGATCGAACATGATGCGTTTGATGCGCGCACGGAGCGTGATTTTTGGAACAGCCGTCTGTTTCAGGTTGCCAATGAGCATTTGCCCGCTATTATTAACGCGATATCGGAATATGCGGACGAATATCATGGAGATGGGACTGTCAGGGATGCGTGCGTTGCGCAGTATTTGAATGTACTTCGTCGGATGCCTCGCGCGTGTGGGGCGAACTTTGTCAATGATGCGGTATCGGAATCCCTGCTTTCCATTTTAAATCGGTTGTCCGACAAAGAAATAGATTTGTCATTTTTTATCCGCTCGACAATATGGCGGGATGAGATGACATTGATCCATGAGACGTTGGTAGGGCAGCTCGCACGTCGGGTTTTAAGGACGGTCTTTGAAGAAAAACCGGAGTTGATGATCGGCGAGCTTGGCTGCGGCTCCGTCGTGGATGTGCTGGAAAACAGGGAGCGGCTGATGTCATTTGTCAGCAATGCGGCGCAGCTTTTTGACATCGGAAAGATTAAGCTTGCGGGCATTGTCGGAAAACGGTCACGCAGGTGGACGGAGTGGGAAAAAGAAAAAATGCTCCGGCATCCGCAGTTCGGCTATGAGATGATCATGAAAGCGCCACAGCTTGCTCCGTATGCGGATATTGTGCTGGGACATCATAAATCCTATGACGGGAAAACGGGTTATCCGCTGGATTTCGATAATACCGTGTCCGAACATCGTTTTTTCATTGAACTGATTCATATCTGTGATTTTTTGGAAGCTGAGACCGTGCAGATGAGTCATGCGAATACAAAGTCCGGTTTGTTTCGGAAGTGTCTGGATGAGCTGAAGCTTGGATGCGGGACACGGTATCAGCCGGAGTTGGTGGAACTGATCACAGAGAATCCGGCACTCAAAAAAGATTTATCCTATTTGCTGAGTGCAGGACGAAGCCGCATCTATTACGGGATCTATCAGAGTGCGGTGCTTGACCGGAATAAAGAGGAAAGTGGTGCGCAGGAGGAAGAGACCGGGACGAATGACATGGAAGAGTCGTTCGTGATGGAGGACATTCGTGAGCTCCTTACGTCGTTTGCGGATCTGCAGCATGTCGGGATTGAAATTATGTCAGGCGGTGCGCGCCTGTTTTATACGGACGGCTGCAATGTGGCGGGAAGGAAGCGTTATGAGGTGCAGATGGAGGGAAGCCGGGGGAAAATAGCGACGCTCGCGGTTTATACCGATGCGTGGAGCGAAACGCTCGCGTGCCATATGAAGCGGCTTGCGGATACCTGTGTGCTTTTAGTGGAGCAGCAGCGAAGGACGCAGGAAATCATCAGGCACTATGAGAGTGATAGAGAAAAGAAGGATGTGTTGTTAGATACCGTTCAGGAAAGCGGTGTGGAGAGCGACAGCGTTGTGCAGGTGCTCTCGCGCGATATTCTGCTCCTGCTACGTGTCGATATGCTGTCGGGCAACTGTCGGGTCATGCATCGCGGCAGTCAAAGACTGTTTGGCGCAATTCAGGGAGAGCGGTATGAACAGTTTTTGAAAAATCTATCCGACATGGTATTGGAGGAGGATTGGGCGATGGCACGCCAGAAGCTTCGTCTCAATAACCTGTCAAGTACGTTCATGGAAAATGACGGTATCATGAAGCTGGAGCTGCGCGTGCGGATGAAAAAGCGATGGAACTGGATTCAGATTTCCTGTACACAGGCCGCAGAACGCGGGACCGTACCGAGCGTCATGATGGTGACAATCCGGGATATTCATGAGAGCAGGCAGCAGAGCGAGCAGCTCAATCAGGCGTTAAAGGGCGCTTATCAGGCTGCGGAAGATGCGAACCGCGCCAAGAGTGTCTTTCTTTCCACGATGTCTCACAATATCCGTACGCCGATGAATGGCATTATGGGAATGATCGAGGTTTCGCGCAAAAATATCCAAAATGCACAGGAGCTGGAAGCGTGCCTGAACAAAATGGAAGATTCGTCCCGCTATCTGCTCGGACTGATCAATGACGTGCTCGATATTTCCATGATTGAGAGCGGAAAACTGGTGTTACATGAGGACATTTTTTCTGTGAAACAATTGATGGATACGGTCGATGTGATCTGCCGGCAGAGGGCGGAGCGCAAATCGCTGATCTTTGATACGCATATTTATCCGATGACGGCGGATAAGGTTATCGGGCCGTTCCTGCATCTGCGCAAGGTGTTAGTGAATCTGGTCTCAAACGCGGTCAAATATACGCCGTCCGGCGGGCGGGTGCTTGTCAATGTAGAGCAGCTTCCGGCGGATAATGACACGGAGGCATGCTACCGTTTTTCCGTGATCGATAACGGGATCGGCATTTCCCAGACATTTATCAGCCGGATCTTTGAGCCGTTTTCCAAGGAGGATCAATCGGCTTCTGCGGAACTAAACGGTACGGGACTCGGGCTTTCCATCGCGCATTCACTTGTGGAAAAAATGAACGGAAAGCTGGAGGTACAGAGTGAGCCGCAGAAGGGAAGCTGTTTTACCGTGCTTGTTCCGATGAAAAAGGCGGATGCGGACGCCAAGGTGCAGCCGTTTGGGAGAATCAAAAAGACAAAAACGGCGAATCACGATAAGAGAAAGAGATTTGCGGGGTGCAGGATTCTGCTTGTGGATGACAATGACTTAAACCGCGAGATTGCGACAGAGCTGCTTTCGGGGCTTTCCATTAAGGTTGAGACGGCGGTCAACGGAAAGGATGCGTATGATAAGCTGTTGAATAATCCAACTTATTATTACGATTTGATATTGATGGATATTCAGATGCCGGTCATGAACGGCTATGAGGCGGCGGAAGCCATCCGAAACATCGACAGCGATTATGCGGTGTGCATTCCGATCATTGCCATGACCGCGAACTCCTTTGTTGAGGATATGAAAAAATCGATTGACAGCGGCATGAACGAGCATATCACAAAGCCGATCAACATGGCGATGGTGACGGCTGTGCTGGAACAGTGGCTCCCGGAGAAGACGAATGTGCCGGAAGATGCGCCGCAGTAGAGTAGAGACTTTAGAATAAGACAATCGTTGGAAATTCGGCGTCCAGAGATCGGAGAGGCAAGTCACTGTCGGTATTTCAAACTGGCATGGTAAAAAAAACACAATTTGGCAGTTTTATTATATCCACTTACGCGTATGATGGGAATAAGTCAATCGGGTGTAAAACACCGATTGCAGGTATTGACATCATACGCGTTTTTGTCATGACGGATTGATCAAGACAGAGGAGGAGTGAGTGGATATGAGTGAGAATGTGACAGCAAAGAGAAGTTATACGCTTCTCATGGTCGGCGCGGTATTGCTGATCATGGGCGTCGTCTTTTCTGTATATGCGTACCGGACTAGCTATAAGGAATCGGTCGAATACGGGGAGTGGGTCAGTGAGATCAAGGAAGAGATCAAGGCGATTGAAGCGGGGGAAGCTTCGGGAGATCTTGCGGAGCTGAATTTGTGGAAAGAACAGCTTTCCGAGAAAAAAGCGTCAAAGGAAAAGCCGTATGCCTACGGTCTGACCCTTGTTTTTTTCAGCATCCTGCTGACGGGAAAAGGAATCTACAATGTCATAAGGGGCGTATCGGCAACAAAGCCGGACATAAAACGTTTAGCGCAGGCGGGACTGCTGGCGGCGCTCTGCTATATCGGGTTTGCGTTTTTTAAGATTGATATTCCGGTCGGAACGGAAAAGACGGCGTTTCATTTCGGCAATGTGTTCTGCGTGCTGGCGGCGCTCCTGATCGGCGGATTTTGGGGAGGGCTTGCGGGAGCGGTCGGTATGACGATCGGCGATCTGACGACTGCTTATGTGACGAGCGCACCGAAGACGTTTTTATTAAAGCTCTGCATTGGGCTGATCGTCGGATTAGTCGCGCATTGCATTTTCAAACTGAGTCGTTCCCATTCCCCGAAATATGTATTCGGGGTGACGCTGTTTGCGAGCGTGTGCGGAATGGGATTTAATATTGTCGCAGACCCGGTCGTCGGGTACTTTTATAAGACATATCTGTTGGGCGTGCCGCAGGATTTGGCGGCGACGCTTGCCAAGATCAGCGCGATAACGACGAGTGTCAACGCGGTTGTCGCCGTCATTGCAGCAACCATATTTTATGTAGCGCTTCGCCCCGCGTTACGCAAGGCAGGTCTGTTTGTGTCGATGCAGAACGGGGAATGAGAGGGTAGGAAGACAGCTCTGCAGACAGGATAATGCCTGCAGAGCTGTCTTTTAATTTAATAGGAAATTTCTTAGTCCCAAAAGAATGCTCCGTGTTATTTCATAGAATTGTTTTCCAAAATCCGTGCAGATTGCAGTAGGCATAGGCAGCGACCGCCTCATCGTCCGGTGCGACGACAAATTCCGCCGTCGGCTCGTTATCCGGTGTGAAGCGCCGAAACTGTCCGCCCTTTTTGGTCTCTAAAAAAATCCATTCAATGCTGTGTTCGGCGCTCATCGGGTGAAGCACGCTTCCGACGCGGACCTGAATGCGGCTGCCGTCCCGTTTCACCTCGGGCAGGTGCTTTTCTCCCGCGCCCTCCGCCTGAGAACTGTCTAAGAGCTTGAATGCGCCATTTGCGCATTGCAGGGCGTTTTCTTTTTCGCCGGATACAAGATAGAATACGGCGTTTTCACATGCTGCAAATATTGGTTCCATTTTTTGCGCTCCTTTCTATCTGCACTGGCAGCCGTCTGCAAACGGGGAAAGTTCCAAGCGGATGAAATATCCCTGATCGTGGTCGCAGACCGGGCACTGCTTCGGCGCGGCTTCACCCTCGTAAATGTAGCCGCAGTTTAAGCAGATCCAGCCGGTTTTTACATCTGAGACATACAGTTTCTTTTCCTCAAGCCACTGCGCGAAACGTCCGAACCGGTCGCCATGGTATTTTTCAATTTCAGCGATCATATGAAAGGATGCCGCGACGCGCGCAAAGCCTTCCTCCTTCGCTTTGTCTCCGAAACGCTTGTATACGTCGTCATGCTCCTCGTATTCATTATGCTGCGCCATGCGAAGCAGCTTGGAGAGATCTTTGTC
This sequence comes from Lachnospiraceae bacterium, assembly GCA_014804755.1. Taxonomy (GTDB): domain Bacteria; phylum Bacillota; class Clostridia; order Lachnospirales; family Lachnospiraceae; genus DLAJ01. Next base: position 8,808 of record JAAUZE010000004.1, read on the forward strand.
TAAGTCGATCGGATAGCCGCCGTCGATATGAATAGTCTCCCCCGCAAGCTCCTGCAAATGTTTGTAAAAAATTTCGGCATGTTCTTTTTCCTGCGCGGCAGTATACAAAAATACCTGTGCAATGGCGTGTTCCTTTTGCTTTTCAGCCTGCTCCGCGCCGAACGTATAACGGTTTCTCGCCTGACTTTCGCCTGCGAATGCGCGCATGAGGTTATCTTTGGTCTCGCTGTCCTTGAAATTGACTGCCATGTTACCGATACTCCTTTCTTGATTAAAAAATGATGCAAACCTATAAGCAGGGATTTGCCGATTTTTCTTTCAGACAGAGAAAACGTCTGTCCACTTCGCTCTGAAGTTCCGCGACGATATCGTGGTATTCCTCGCGTAGTAAATGTTTTGTGCGTCCCATCATGGAAAGCCAGTCCGACACCGGGATTTTCCTGTTTTTCTCGCCGGGGTCATAGGAGAGCGTGGTAATGCCGCGTTCCGATTCATAGAGAGGGAAAAAGCAGCAGTCCACGGCGGCGGCAATGACGCTCCGCTCCGATTCGGGCTTGTCGTTCCAGTTTAAGGGGCAGGCGGACAATGCTTTCAGATACGCGGTGCCCTGCGTCTTAGCGTACCATGCCGCTTTCGCTGCTTTTTTGATGAAATCCGCAGGATCGGATTCCGCGGCGGTCGCGACATAGGGAATGCCTGTTGCTGCCATGATCTGCGGCATATCCTTGTGAAAAAAGGATTTGCCGTACTGCGTTTTTCCAACGTGGGACGTTGCACTCCTTGCACCCTTGGGTGTCGAGTAGGATAGCTGGTAGCCGGTGTTCATATAGCCGCCGTTGTCGTATTCAAACAAAAGCAGCTTATGGCCGCGCAGCGCCGTTCCGATGGCGGAGCCCATACCAATATCCATGCCGCCGTCTCCGCTGACCATGATAAAAAGAATATCTCCCGGAGGAAGCTCGCCCTTTTGCTGTTTTCGATAGCACATTTCCGCCAGTCCGCTCAATGTAGCCGCGCCGCTTTGAAACAGGTTGTGTAAATACGGAACCTTGAAGCTCGTTTTCGGATATGGCGTTGTGACGATCATACCGCAGCCTGTCTGAAACAATAATACGACCGGATCTTCGATGGCGCGCAGCAGCAGATTCAGATTGACGGGAATGCCGCAGCCCGGACAGGCACCGTGCCCCGGCGCGATCCGTTTCGGCATTTGCGTCGTGGCCCCGAGCTGCCCGCCATGCACAACCGCTTTACCGTCTTTTTCCGACACTTGGGTCAATCCGAGCTGCGTCCGTTCCCTCGTGAGCGGTGCAAAGAACTCAGAGCGGCAGGGCAGTGGGGTTGACTGCGCTTGTCCGCTGCTTGGGCTTCCCATGCCGGACTTTATAGCATCGTCCGTGTTTCCGACACCGTAATAATCAAAATCCGGCGCATTCGGATTCTCCGCAATCGCAAACATGCGCAGCGCGTCCTCCACGTAGAAATCCCTGCCGCCCAGGCCGTACACGAGACTTTTTACCATGGGCGTCAATCCTGCGCGCTGCAGGGCGGCGCGTACCTCTAAGGACAGATTTCCGCCGCCTGCGCCGTAGCTGTCCTGCCTGTCCGCCACGAGAAGTCTGCTTGCCGATCGACATTTTGAGCAGAGCTCTTCATAAGGGAACGGGCGAAGCAGGTGAAGCGTCAGTACACCGACTTTCTTTTTTTGCCTGCGCAGCAGATCCACTGCTTCAAGCGCCGTGTCAAAGGAAGAACCGAGCACGATCAAAAGCGTTTCCGCATCTTCGTGGCAGTAGCCTTCCACCGCTTCATACGAGCGCCCGGAATGAGCGGCATATTCAAAAAACAGCGCCGGAAGGGCTGCCGCAGCCTCGTTCATGGCAAGATGAAGCTCATGGCGGTTGCGGATCAAGTCGGGTTCGTTCATGTAAGAGCCGACCGTTAGAGGGTGTTCCAAATCAAAAAAAGGATGCGGTTCACTGTGCCTGCCGATATAGGTGCGTACGCTGTCATCGTTCGCAAACCGTTTACACCGTCGTTTCTGATGACTTGTGAAAAAGCCGTCAAAGGCGACGACGGCGGGAAGCCGTACCTGCTCTGCCAGCTTGAGCGCCATGAGATTGAAGTCATAGACTTCCTGTGCGCTGTGGGCAAAAAAGATGATCCATCCGGCATTCAGCATATACATAATATCGCTGTGATCTCCCTTAATGGACAGCGGACCGGAAACTGTGCGGCATGCCACGTTCATGACCATCGGATACCGTGTGCCGGACTGTACGGGGAGCTGCTCTAACGCGTACAAAAGACCGTTTGCGCTCGTTGCGTTAAACACACGTCCGCCGCCGACGGATGCGCCGTAGCAGATGCCTGCTGCACTGTGTTCGCCTTCGGCCGCGATCATGATCAGGTCGGTCTGTCCCTGTGCGCGCATCTGGTCTAAATTCTCCGCAATCTGTGTGGATGGCGTGATGGGATAGTAGCCCATTAAGTCATAGCCGATCTGTCGTGCGGCAATCGCCGCCATTTCATTTCCGCTTGCGTATTCGATCGTTTGTTCCGTCGATGCCATGTCTGTTCTCGCTTTCCGGAGATAATCTATTTTAAAAATGGTGATTTTTATGATTGTGTCAGGCGTGTTTTACGGGGCTTGCCATCTTGCCGCGGTGCTATACTTCGCCGCCCTCGATTCTCTTTTCGGTCAGGTAGGATTCCGAGGTGATATATCCGTCCGCACCTGTCTTTTCGTAGTAGTCGGGTCTGCGGATCAGCTCTTGATTCGGCAAAAACCATTCCTTATGAGGATGTTCAGACTCCAAGCCCTTTACGAGCGCCTGTGTCGGACATACTTGAACGCAGCGCAGGCATCCCTTGCAATGGTAATAGTCCAGACCGCGGTTTACCATCATTTCCCTGCCGCGGTACATACCTTTTTCAAATTGAAAAACCATGTCGGGGCAGGTCGAGTCGCATAGTCCGCAGTTGATACAGCGTTCCTGTATAAAAAGAGGAATGTAGCCCTGCCTGGATGGTGAAAGATCATTAGCGACACTGTTTCCGAAGTGCGGATTTAATCCGCCGGCCGGCATGGGGGAAGCAGCTGTGGGAGAAGCGACAGCGGTGTTGCCGCCTGCGTTGCCTGCTGTTGTTTTGCTCGTGGTATCGGCAGATTCCTTCGCCATTGAAAGAAGTTTGGCCGCCTCATAGCCGCCGCGTAATCCGGCGAGATTGGCGGCAAGTGCATCGGGATATTTCTTTCCCAGTGTTTCGCTGCAGATATCCTCCGCCGATAAAAGCGGTATGAATCCCATTGCCTTTACCATTGCGCCGAGCATGACGACATTGATGCGCGAATGTGTTTCCATGGCAATCTGCTGGGCAGGAAGGGTATAGAGCGCTTGAAATGGAATCCGGTGTGAGAGCCGGTAAAGCCTTTTCTCAATACGGTCGGGTGTGTCCGTCGTATGCAGGACGATCACGGTGTCCTTCGTGCAGCCTGCTAAAACGCCGGAGTCCGATAATAATGCGTCATGAAAAATACAGAGCAGATGCGGGTGAACGACGGGCGAATGGACGCGGATGTCTTTATCCCAGTCACAATAGCGGATATATGCCGTGACGGGCGTACCGGTCTTTTCTGAGCCGTAGCTGGAAAAACTTGCGCTGTTTAGATGCAGATGGCGCAGACCGAGTTCACCGAGCATTTTGCCACACAGATTTGCGCCGAGTCCGCCAATGCTCTCCAAACGGATTTCATAATTGCCCATGTCGTTTACCGCGGGCAGCCGAACCGATTCTGTCATAATCGTTCCACGCCTTTCCGAGCATGCGAAGCGCGGCGACCTGCCGCGCCTGTAAGCTTTACTCTTTTTGTAATGATATATGATGAGAAATAAGATCTCTGTTGTTTGGAAGTATACACGTTTTTGTGAATTTTATACGGAAAAAAGAATCGAGCATGTTTGATTTATTTCTGATACTCGTGCAGTTGTGCTTTTAATTGCTCCAGTTCAGCGCGGAGCGCGCTGCTTTCGGCATCTTTTTTAGCAAGAGCATTGTCCTTCTCAGCAAGAGCATTGTCTTTCTCAGCAAGAGCATTGTCCTTCTCAGCAAGAGCATTGTCCTTTTCGGCAATAGTATTGTCCTTTTCAGCAATCGCTCTTTCTTTTTCCGCAAGCGTTTTCTCTGCGTCAACAAGCTGCTCCTTTATTTTCTCCCAGTGCTTCCGCTCAGCAGCAGCCTCCTGCATGCGCAGGCACTGTTCGGCGACCTCTCGGTTCTCGGAGAGCAGATAGAGGGCGTCGGATACTTTTTCAAATATGGAATCTTCTTCGGCTAACATTTGATACTCCTCCCATGTTTTGGCTTTGAAGGCAGCAGCCCATCGGGTAAGACCGGCATGCCTGTCGTGTTCGGTTGCGAGCGCCGTCTGTGTCAGGTTGAGCACGGACAGACGAAGTTTATCGCTGAATATTTCGTGTGTTGCTTCGTTGATCATAAAATAGTGGCTGTAAAACTGCTTCTGTACATGCGGCAGACTGAAATTCAGGATGCCGATGTGGTGTGCCGGTTTTACGTCCGGATAGAGAGCGCCTGTTTCAAGGTTGTTAAAAGCGCGGCACAGATAGTACAGGGAGCGTTCCGGCCAGTCTCCTGCGTTCTTCATCTGCATTTCCAGATTAATGAGACGGCAGTCGTTTAAGACAAGCCGGATGTCGAGGAAGGTGTCCTTATCCTTGATGGTGGCGCCGAGAACAAGGGCATTCGTGATGGTAACGGAGCGGATGTCTTCGGGTTTTAAGTCGAGCAGGCTGCATAACAGGGAGCGCAGAACGGATTCATCTGTCTGAAGCACTGCTTTGAACAGATAGTCGTTGGTGAGTGAAAACGGCAGTTTTCCGCTGCGTCCGGATAAAGGAAGATACGGGGACGGGGGAAGCAGGGTGAGAAAAGAAGTGATCTGGGACATGGAAGTCCTCCTTTCGTGATGGGATAAAAGACCGGTCTGAAAGTCGTATCAGGACCGTTGGTTATTGTATATCAAGGGAATAGCAGATTCTATGATACACAAAGAAACAGAAGTGAAAAAAGAATGCGGCGCAGCCGCATGTGAGAAAACCCACAGCCGTGTGTCCGTGCCACGGACAATTCCGTTAAGACAAGTGTAGCAGAGCATGAGTATGGTGGCAATATGCATTTTTCACAAAGAATTGGAAGAGAAAAAACGGGATAAAAGGCGAAAAAGTTCGGCATTTTACACAAAAAATCATAAAAAAAAAAAAAAAAAGGAATACTTATGATGCTCGTTTTCTTTTTTAATGCTTTACGATGAAGTCACATTTTATTACTATATATGGAAAAAATCAATAATCCGTCTTGACATGCAATATTATATGCCGTATAGTATAGTCATCAGCTATATTATATGGCATATAATATTATAAAA
>JAAUZE010000005.1 GCA_014804755.1 Lachnospiraceae bacterium
CCCTGCAGCTCCAACTCCATGCTTTGCTCAATACCGGTTTTTCCCACAATGTCATTACTCGTGTAATCATCGCTCTGAGCCTGGTAGGTCACAAGCTCCTCCGAGGAAATCTTTCCAATATAGCCGATCAAATTGCTGAAATAGACTGCATCCACATATTTCCGCACCGTACCCTCAAAAATCGATACGCCCGCAAGCACGTCGCTGTTTTCCATCACGGCGACGATCGTCTCTTCCGAAACATTCGTTGCCACCGTCGTCGGAATATATTTCTGATAACTGTTTAAGCTCATGGCATAGCGGATCGTCACGATCTTCAACAGTTCCTCTTTCGTATACCCGTCTCCGACGAGAAACTGCCTGTTGCCGCTTTCATCATAAATATAGTTTCCCTCCGTATCACGCAGGTATTTACCGACACCGAAACGCGTTCTGCCGCCCAGATACTCCATGACTTCATCGGGGGTTGCCGTTTTTTCTGCATAGGTTAGGTCGTTGATGCTGCTATGTCCGTAAATGTCCGCTAAAAAACGAAGCAGTATGTTTCCCGTCACGGTATAAGAAAACTTGCCGTCCTCATCGATCACGATAGAAAAATCATTGATCACGGAATCCCCGTTTTCTTCTATCATGCGGATCAGACGGAAAATGGTAGTATTCAGCTCCTCATTTTTGGTTGAACCGGATTCATAGACATCCTCAATGATAACAGAGTACGCAAGCTCATTATAGGCGAGCACATTGCCGTTCCGGTCAAAAATCTGACCGCGCGTGCTTGCAATGGAACGCTCTTTTCTGATGCGGAGCCTGAAGTTTTCCATATAGGATTCTCCGCGGACAATCTGCAGATCGAACAGACGATAAATAAGCGTAGCGCACAGACCGAGCACAAGCAGCGAAAGTATGAAAAAACGGGAAAAGATAAACCGGATCAGCCAGTCCTTAATATTACTAAACAAACTTTTTTTCGCTCCTTTTCTCTATTTCATCAAATTTGCGGTTGATCTTCAAATGTACCGGATAACACAGCAAAGTCAACATGATGGTATATACCATCTCCGGCACGATCACATGCAAAAAATAATAAGGAAACCCGAAACGCCCCCGCAAAAGATAAAGAAGGACATAAACCGCAAACCCGTATGCCAGATCGCTGACTGTGATCAAAAACAGCGGCAGCTTAATATCCTCCGGAAAAAACACACGGTGAAACATTCCGTTTGCATAACCGATGTACATATAAATGATCGCGTAAAAGCCGATCACTTCGCCAAAAAATATATCTGTCAACAGACCACAGAAAAAGCCCACCAACAGACCGTTCTTTTTTCCTCTCATAAAGCCGTAAGCAGACGTCATGATGATCAGCAGATTCGGCGCAATTCCGCCGAGTGAGATCCACTGCATGAGTGTTCCCTGCAGCACAAAACTGAGCAGCACCAGAAACGCGATCACTAATTTCCTCATATAAACCTCCCAACAACTCTCACCACTCGACGGTCTGCTTCCTATCAAGAATGACCAAAACGGCCTCTAAATGCTCAAAATCAACTGCCGGCGTTAAATAGCCGGATTTGGATAAGTTATTTGCATCCGTATTGATCTGCGTTATGTAGCCGATCACGATACCGGGAAGATATTTATCCGAGATATTGGAAGTCACGATCTTGTCACCGATCATGACCTCGTTGTCTGCATCGATCAGCTGGGAAAAAGAAATTTTTCCGCCTGCCATCAGTTCAAGACTGCCGGAGACGATCACGCGATCCGCCGTTGATAATACCATACCGCCGACATTGGCGTTATCCGCAATGATAGAATCCACTCGCGCCCAATTCGGACCGACCGCGGTGATGCGTCCCACCAGCCCGCCGTCCGCAATGACATTCATATCGACGGCGAGCCCGTCTTCCTCTCCCTTATCGATGATGAACGACGCAAACCAATTGCCCGCATCTTTTGCGATGATGCGCGCACCGATCTTCGTATATCCCTCATAGGACTGATCTAATTCGTAAAGCTCCCTGAGCTGATACAATTCAAAACGATCCTGCTGTAACAGCGTGTTCTGCAAGGTCAGCTCGTCAATCTGTCGTTTCAGCTCTTCGTTCTCTGTCATCAGATCGCGGATTTCCACAAGCTCATCGACTCGTTTCGACAGATAACCGCCCACTTCGCTGATGCCGACCTGAAACGGTGTGATGACAGTGCCGACAACCCTATTTAACGGTCCTTTCGTAAAATCCGTCGTCAAGGTGATCAGCATCATGCCGACACACAGGATTGTCAGGATCAGGAGGATATATTTACTTGGCAGTTCAAAATGCTCTCCCTTTTTCTTAATGACAGGACTCATACTTACTTACTCATTCCCTCAATCGCATACGCAACAGATTTATAGTTATCTTCCTTGATGATTTTTGCCAGACCGAGCGCCACGCTTTCTATCGGCTTATCGATCGAATTGATCTTTAAGCCTGTCCCCTTGGCGATCAGCTCCGCAAGATGGATGACCTGTGACGCACCGCCTGTTAAATATACACCGTGGCGGTAAATATCGGCAGCAAGCTCGGGCGGCGTCCGCTCCAGAATCACTTTGATATTGTCAATGATCGTTGCAAAATGTTCTTTCAGGCACTCATCGACAAGTGCGGTCGGTATCTCACGCTCCACAGGAAGTCCCGTCACGATATCGCGCCCGTATACAACCGCGTTTGCACCCTCCTTTTCCAGATCGCTCAACGAAATCTTGACTTTTTCCGCCGTCTTTCCGCCGATCAGCAGACTATACTCCCTTCGGATGGCATTGCGGATCGCCTCGTCGAATTTCTGTCCGCCTACTTTGATCATTTTACTGAGCACGATCCCGCCAAGAGACAAAATGGAAATCTCCGTTGTATCGTAGCCCACATTCACCACTAAGACGCCCTGTGAATTTTTGACGTCAATGTCCAGTCCGAGCCCGTCCGCGACTGCCTTCTCAACGACCATGATCTTGCGCGCTTTTACGCCCGCATCCTTGATCAGATCGTAAAACGCCCTCTTCTCGACCTCCGTAACATCCGTCGGCACGGCGATAAAGTAATCTGCCGGACGGATACTTCCCTTTCCGATGTCACCGACAAAATATTTGACAAGCAGCTGCATATTTTGAATATCCGCAATGACACCGTTGCAGAGCGGATAGGATATGTGAATGTTCGCAGGCGCTTTTTCAAACATCTCATACGCTGAATCACCGTATGCAAACAGCGTATTCTTGTTCTCAATGGCGATCATGTTCTTTTCCACAAGGATCGCGTCTTCATTCCTGCTGTAAATTTTAATATTGCTTGTCCCAAGGTCGATACCGAATATATTATTTCCCACTTCATGTACCCCTTTCTAACCGTAATGGTATCTGTCTTATCACAGAATCTTTTCCTCAAGAAAACTCACATAACGGCCATCCCCGATGATGATGTGATCTAACAGAGGAATATGCAGAAACGAACCTGCCGCCTTGATCTTTGCGGTCATTGCACGGTCGTCCTTACTCGGCGTCGGATCGCCGCTCGGATGATTGTGCAGAAGCATGATATACACCGCACGATATTCCAACGCACGGATAAACATATCGCGCGGCGAAAGAACGGAAAAATTTACCGTTCCCGTTGACAATACCGTATCATGGATGAGTCTGCCTTTGTTGTCAAGTAAAAGCATCCTCACCTGCTCATTCTCGAGATGCCGCATCCGTTCCATGTAATAATCCGCGACCAGCTCCGGTCTGCTGAAATCCACGCGTTCCCGCATATGTGTCGCCGCGATCCTGTTTGACAGCTCGGCGATACACTTGATCCGCACCGCTTTGACCTCGCCGATTCCCCTGATGGATTTGAGCTGCTCCAAATGAATATGCTGAAGCTGCAAAAGTCCATCCTGGTTTGCGTTCATTTCAAGGACTCTCTTCGCTAAGGCAAGCGCGTCCTCTCCCTTTGTCCCCGTGCGGATAATGATGGCAAGAAGTTCTGCGTCCGTCAAATTCTGCGCGCCGTATGCAAGGAACTTTTCATACGGCAGATCTGTCTGATTTTTCATAAGTATACCCTCGTTCGCTTCAGTTTACTCTTCGGGTACATCCGCGCGTGATAAGGGTGCTTAACTCAATCTTCTCGCTAACGCTCATTGTAACACAAAACCAAAATCATGTATACCTTATTATCATTTTTTTCCCGCGGCCGTTTGGCTCCACTCACAGTTTGGAAAGCGCTGCGGAGTCGATGAGTCCGTCATCCACAAAACGCTGGAATGTCTTCAGGATGCCGAAGCCCGCATGCTCCCAAGTCAGACCGCCCTGAAAAAACACATTGTATGGTGGCTTCATCGGTCCGTCCGCCGAAAGCTCGATCGAAGAACCGGATACAAACGCGCCTGCCGCCATAATGACCTTACTGTCATATCCCGGCATGTCCCACGGCTCCGGGACAACATGACTGTCCACGCCCGCCGCCGCCTGCACCGCCTGACAGAACGCCCGCACGCCCTCCGGCTTTTCAAACCGTATCGCCTGAATGATGTCATAGCGCTCCTGTGAAGCATCCGGCGTACAGACATAGCCGCAGGGCTCATAGAGATTCGCGGCAAAGACCGCCGCCTTTAAGGCGCTCGCCGTCACGGTCGGTGCCATGAAAAGCCCCTGATAAAAGCTTGTCAGCACGCCGAGCGACGCGCCGACTTCCTTTCCGAGTCCGGGTGAGGTCAGACGATATGCCGCATTTTCCACACATTCTTTTTTTCCTACGATATAACCGCCGATCGGGGCAAGACCGCCCCCCGGGTTCTTGATCAGCGAACCGACTGCCATATCCGCGCCGACATCCGTCGGCTCTGTCCGTTCCACAAATTCTCCATAGCAGTTGTCCACCATACAGATCACATCCGGCTTGACACTCTTAATAAAAGAGATCAGCTCCCCGATTCGCGCAACAGACAGTGTCGGGCGCTCTAAGTAGCCCTTGGAACGCTGGATGGTGGCCAGCTTTGTTTTTTCTCCGATCGCCGCACGGATCCCCTCGTAATCAAAACCGCCGTCCTTTTTCAGCTCAACCTGCCGATACGTCACGCCATACTCAGCGAGGGAGCCTTTGGACGGCCGGATGCCGATGACCTCCTCCAACGTGTCATACGGCTTGCCGACAGGGGATAAGATCTCATCTCCCGGTCTTACATTGCTCATGAGCGCAAGCGCGAGCGCATGCGTGCCGCAGGTGATCTGCGGACGGACGAGCGCGTCCTCCGCGTGAAACAGGTTCGCATAGACCTGCTCTAAGGTATCCCTGCCGATATCCCCGTAACCATAGCCCGTCGTGCCGAGCAGACAAGCCTCCGATACGCGCGCATCCTGCATGGCGCGCAGCACCTTTAACTGATTATACTGTGCCGTCTCATCTATGTCTGAAAACCGCTGACTAAGGCGCTCCTGCACGCGTCTGCCCGCTTCATAGACCTCACGGGAAATTCCCATGCTCTCATACATTGCCTCTAATGTGGTGTCTTTCATGACGATCTCACTCCTCTGTTTTCGTTTCTTCTAAAATCCCTTTTTCCCGCATATATTCCAACATATCGGTCAGAATCGCTTCCTCTGACGCAAATGCTCCCCTGTCCAGCCAAATGACATCGCGCTCTCGCTTAAACCATGTGACCTGACGCTTTGCGAAATGTCTGGTATCCCGTTTGATACGGTAAACAGCCTCGTCTAAGCTGCACGCTCCGTCCAAATGATCGAGCAGCTCCTTATACCCCAGCCCCTGCATGGAAATCATGTCCCGCGTACAGCCGCGCTCCTTTAAACTGCGCACCTCCGAAAGCAGCCCTCGGGTCATCATCTGCTCCACCCGATCGTCAATGCGCGCATACAGCTTTCCGCGGTCATCATTCAGCACAAAATAACAAAACGCATAGGGCGATTGCTTCTTTCGCTGATCTTCATTATGCGCCGAGATCGGCGTATGATTTTCTTCATAAAACTCGATCGCGCGAATGACACGTTTGAGATTGTGGGCATGAATCTTCTTTGCCGATTCAGGATCGATCGCAAGAAGCCTCTCATATAACGCAGCCGCACCCTCCGGCGTCTCAGCCTGCTTCTCCAGTTCTTTCCGCAGCCCGCTCTCCTCCCCATGTGCTAAAAAATCAATGTCATAGAGAACGGACTGAATATAAAACCCCGTTCCGCCGACTATGATCGGAATATGCCCTCTTTCGTAAATCTCCCCCATCGCCTGCTTTGTCATCGTCTGGAAGCGGACAATATCAAATTCCTCCTCCGGCTCGAGCACATCGATCAAATGATGGGGCACACCGTCCATCTCCCGCCCAGTGATCTTCGCTGTTCCGATATCCATATGACGGTATACCTGCATGGAATCGGCGGAGATGATCTCCCCGCCGATCGTTTTTGCCAAAGAAATGGAAAGCTTTGTTTTCCCGACTGCCGTCGGTCCAGTAAGAATCACAAGCTTATTTTGAATCATCCTCACTCCTCATACAATTCGTTTAAATTTTTTCTCCAACTCGTATTTTGACATGGAAATGATCGTCGGCCTGCCGTGCGGACAATGGTAGGGATTGTCAAGCTGCAGAAGCTCTCCGATCAGTTCGTCCGCCTCCGCATTAGTCAGTGCCGTATTTCCCTTGACTGCGGATTTACATGCCATGGACGCCAATTTCTCATAAATCACGTCGGGTGTCCCGCGTACAGGCCCCTCGGCAAGCTCGTCCAGCATATTCAGCAAAAGCTCCCGTTCGTTACAGCCGTATAAATCCATCGGCACGGTGCGCACGGCAGCCTCGTTTCCGCCAAACTCCTCGATTTCAAATCCGAGATCAAGGAAACGGGCGCGGTATTCCATCAACACCTGATAATTTTTGGCGTTTAAATGCAGGATGATCGGCGGCTCAAGCATCTGCCGCGGCGTGCTTTTTTCATTCAGATGTTTCATCAACCGTTCAAACTTCACCTTTTCATGCGCTGCGTGCTGATCGATGATAAAGAGTTTGTCCTCATACTGTACCAGCCAGTAGGTATCAAATATCTGCCCCAAAATCTTGTGTCCCGCTCTGGCGGATTCACTCAGCATTTTATCGCTAAACAGTTCCATTTGCTGCGGTTTTTCGACAATTATGTGTTCATCCTTCTTTATGATATTTGCATGAATATCGTCGTTTTTCGCATGATTTGGCTCATTTTGCTCGCCAATGACCCGCGTCGGACGGTTCGTTTGAAAGAAATCCTGCAAATTTTGCTCTTTTTCTCCATAAATTGTCTCCTCGCGCACCGCCGGAATCGGGAGCCGACTTGCCTCAAACGGCTCGGGAGCGTTCGCGCTTAAGGCTTTCCGCTCCGCCACAACATCTTGTAGATGCGCTTTCTCATCGAGAAGAACCTGCGGAATCAGTTCCTTGTCCTTTAAGGCATCGCTCACCGCCTGATAAAGAATATCAAAAAATTCCTGCTGTCTGATAAAGCGAATCTCCATTTTAGACGGATGAACATTCACATCGATCTCATCCGCCGGAATCGTGATCGAAAGCATACATACAGGATATTTGTGCTTCATGAGATAGGACTGATATGCCTCCTCAACCGCCCTTGCGATCACATCACTTTTAATGTAACGCCGGTTGACAAAATAATTTTCCAGACTGCGGTTTGCACGGTTCATCTCAGGCTTTCCGACATAGCCGTCTATGCGGATGCCGTCGCGCTCATAGGCCACCGGCAGTAAATGCTCCGATATATCCCGCCCGTAGATACGGTAGATCACTTCGCGAAGATCCCCGTTTCCGCTTGTGTGAAACCGTGTATCCCGATTCATAACGAACTTAAAAGAAATTTCCGGTCTTGACATCGCAAGATGCTCCATCAGATCGGCAATGTAGCTTCCCTCCGTTGCAAACGACTTTAAGAATTTTCTACGGACTGGAATGTTATAAAATAAATTGCGCACCATGATCGTCGTGCCGTCCGGCGCGCCGACCTCGGAAAGCTCCTCCTCCGCGCCGCCCGAGATCAGATAACGGACGCCCGCATAATCGTCCGCGGTCTTACTGATGATCTCCACTCTTGAAACTGCCGCTATACTTGAGAGGGCTTCGCCGCGGAAACCAAGAGAACTGATGGATAACAGATCTTCCACGGAATGGATCTTGCTCGTCGCATGCCGCAAAAAAGCGGTGCGTATCTGATCCTTCGGAATACCGCCTCCGTTATCCGTCACGCGGATAAAGCTGGTGCCGCCCTCCGTGATCTCTACGGTAATCGCGCTTGCCCCAGCATCCATCGCATTCTCAACAAGCTCTTTGACAACGCTCACCGGACGCTCTACCACCTCGCCGGCCGCAATTTTATCAATCGTCTCCGAATCCAGTACCGCAATCTGCGCCATACCGCTCCTCCTTCTTATTCTTTCATTTTCCTTCATTTATCAATCCCATTGTGACCTGTATATTTAATACTCACACAATCTGATCACCACCGGTTATTCAGTTTATTCTGCAAGCGATACAGCGTATTTAATGCGTCTAACGGCGTTAAATTGCTGATGTCGATCTCTTTTAATTCTTTCACGACATCCTCATCCTTCACCGCGTCAAACAAGGACATCTGCCCACGGTCCACCTCATCGCACAACACCGGCTTATGTTTTCCCGCGGAGCTTATCGGCGTACAGATACTCTGTATCTTATCCGTAATATCATTGTCGGAAAGCTGTTCTGCGATCTCTTTGGCGCGCCCGATCACCATCTCGGGTACTCCCGCCAACTTCGCCACCTGAATGCCGTAGCTCCGGTCTGCGCCACCCTTCATAATCTTGCGCAAAAATACGATATCATCGCCCTTTTCCTTCACGGCAATACAGTAATTATTCACATTATCCATTTTTCCCTCAAGCTCTGTCAGTTCATGGTAATGTGTCGCAAACAGCGTCTTTGCGCCGAGGATGTTGCGGTTACTGATATGCTCGATGACCGCCCACGCGATCGAGAGTCCGTCAAAGGTCGATGTCCCGCGCCCGATCTCGTCCAGTACAAGCAGCGATTTCGACGTCGCATTGCGAAGAATGTTTGCGACCTCATTCATCTCTACCATAAATGTACTCTGTCCCGAAGCAAGGTCATCCGACGCACCGACGCGCGTAAAAATGCGATCAACTAATCCGATATCGGCACTCTTTGCGGGGACAAACGAACCGATCTGCGCCATGAGCACGATCAGGGCGGCTTGGCGCATATAGGTGGATTTTCCTGCCATATTCGGTCCCGTGATCACGGCAATGCAATGCTTTCCGTTGTCCAAATGCGTATCATTTGAGACAAACATATCATGCTCGATCATCTGCTCGACTACCGGATGTCTGCCATCCTTAATATCGATCACGCCCTTTTCGTTGATCTGCGGACGCACATAATGGTTTCTCTCCGCCACAAGGGAAAGCGACGCAAATACATCCAAAGCCGCGACTGCCTTTGCCGTACGCTGAATACGGTCAAGCTCCGCCGCAATGCTGTCACGCACTTTACAGAACGCGTCATATTCCAGTGTGTAAAGCTTATCTTCCGCATTTAATATGGTATCTTCCAGTTCCTTTAACCGCGGCGTCGTATAGCGCTCAGCGTTTGTTAAGGTCTGCTTACGGATATAGTCCTCAGGTACCATTTTCTTAAACGAGTTTGTGACCTCAAAATAATATCCGAATACCTTATTATACTTAATGCGCAGGTTCTTAATTCCCGTGCGCTCTCTGTCATCGCTCTCTAATTTGGCAAGCCAGTCCTTCCCCTCCGTCTTTGCCTTACGAAGCATATCAATATCCGGATCGTAGCCGTCACGGATGATACCGCCCTCCCTGATCGTGACCGGAGGCTCCTCATCGTCGATCGCCGCTTTGATCAGTTCACAGACATCCTCCAAGGAATCTATATCCTGCTCAATTCCTAAGAGCAGCTTGGAAGAAAAACCGCGCAGGACAAGCTTGATCGCCGGAAGCATCGCAAGCGAATTGCGGAATGCGATCAGATCGCGCGGATTCGCGCTCATATAGCTGACCTTGCCGAGCAGCCTTTCCAAATCGTAGATCGGACTTAAATATTCCCGTATCTCATCCCGTGCGGTCGGGTCGGCACACAACTCGGAAACCGCTTCCAAGCGCTCCTCGATCGCGCTGCGGGTAATGAGCGGCTGCTCTAAATAACTCCTCAGCGTACGCGCACCCATCGCTGTTTTCGTCTTATCCAGCACCCATAACAGACTTCCGCGCTTTGCTTTTTCTCTCAATGTTTCCGTCAGCTCCAGATTGCGTCTTGTCGCGCTGTCAAGCAGCATATATTTGCTTGCCAGATACGGATAGAGGTGCGTAATATGCGACAGTGAGATCTTCTGTGTCTCATTTAAGTACAACATGATCGCGCCCGCCGCAAGTAGCCCATTCGGGAAATCATCAATACCGAGTCCGGTCAGGACATGCACTTTAAACTGTTTCATCAGTGCCTTTTTGCAGGCATCCTCGTCAAAATACCACGGTTCTAAGCGATTGACGCAGATATGCAGCCTGCCGCGCAGATCGTTCAGATCCACGCCGCAAAGCGTGAATGCGTCGTTACAGATAATTTCCGACGGCAGATACTTATAGATCTCGTCAAGCAGACGTTTGGTATCCTCCACCTCGGTCAAAAAATAATCCCCCGTAGAGACATCCACGATGGAAATTCCAATCTGATTCTCCAAATAGACAACAGCCATCAGATAGTTGTTTTTTCCCTCATCAATGAACTGATTATCCACATTCGTGCCTGGTGTGACGATCCGCACGACCTCGCGCTTTACCATTCCCTTTGCCAGCTTCGGATCTTCTACCTGTTCGCAGATCGCGACCTTGTACCCCTTTGTCACCAGACGATTAATATAGGTCTCTGCCGCATGAAATGGAACGCCGCACATCGGCGCGCGCTCCTCTAGGCCGCATGCTTTTCCCGTCAGCGTCAGCTCTAACTCTCTGGATACCGTTTTGGCGTCCTCAAAAAACATCTCATAAAAGTCGCCGAGACGGTAAAATAAAATGCAATCCTTATTCTGTTCTTTTGTATCTAAATAATGCTGCATCATTGGCGTGATCTCAGCCATGTTCGATAACCCCCATATAATAAAAGCCGCGGCATTCCGTAAGCTTTACCCGTCTGATCGTACCGATCATATCGGGCGTTCCCTTCAGATGAACGATCGTATTGTTCGAAAGCCTCCCGACTACATAGCTTTTATCCTTTTCATTCACTTCCTCAATCAGCGCCGGAAGCGTCCGCCCGTTAAGAAGCGCCGCGCGCTCCCTTGCGGTCTCCTGTACTGCCGAAAGGACACGGTCAAATTGCTTTGTGACCTCCGCTGCCGGAACCTGCTCCATCGCCGCCGCGGGCGTTCCTGTGCGCCTGCTGTATTGGAACGTGAACGCATTGTCAAACGCCACCCTGCGTATCACGTCGATGGTATCGTCCACATCCTCGTCCGTCTCTCCCGGAAACCCGACGATGATGTCCGTGGAAATGGCAATATCCGGTATCTCATGCCGTATTTTTAAGGCGAGCTCCAGATAATGTTCCTTGTCATAACGGCGGTTCATTGCCTTTAGGATCTTACTGGATCCCGACTGCAGCGGCAGATGCAGATGACGGCAGATCTTATCGGATTCTTTCATCACCCCGATCAGCTCGTCGGATAAATCCTTCGGATGGGACGTCATAAAACGAATGCGTTCGATTCCCTCAACTTTCTCCACTTCGCGCAGAAGCTCAGCAAAGGAAATACCGTCTGCGAGCCCTTTGCCGTAGGAATTGACATTCTGACCGAGCAGCATGACCTCCTTTACGCCGTCCGCCGCAAGGGACTCTACCTCGCGCAGAATCTCCCGCGCATCACGGCTGCGTTCCCGTCCTCTGACGTAGGGAACAATACAATATGTACAGAAGTTATTGCACCCGAACATGATATTGACGCCCGATTTGTAAGGATACTTGCGACTGACCGGAAGCTGCTCGACGATCGCGTCCGTATCCTTCCAAATGTCGATCAACATACGATCGGATTCATACATTGCACAGAGCAGTTCTGCAAATTTATATAAATTGTGCGTTCCAAAAATCAGATCCACAAACGAATAGCTTTTCCGCAGCTTTTCAATGACGCTCTGCTCCTGCATCATACAGCCGCAGAGCGCGATCCTCTTATGCGGATTGCTTTTTTTCATAGAGCCGAGATGACCAAGTCTGCCGTACACGCGCTGGTTGGCGTTATCCCGCACGGTACATGTATTATAAATGACAAAATCCGCCGTCTCCGAATCCGTGACGGCATAACCGACTGTTTTCAAAATACCGAGGAGTTTTTCCGAATCGCGCGCATTCATCTGACACCCGAAGGTGATGACGGCACAGGTCAGCGGGCGTCCCAGCTTCTCGCTCTCCGCACGGACAAGCGTACGGCATTTTGCCATATAGTAATATTGACGCTGTGGTTCCAAATCAGGAGTATTACAATTAACATTGACCCTATCCAAGTCTACATGCTTTAATTCTTCTGTCTTAATATTTTTTAAATCAATATAAGAATCCATCCTTCATCCTTTTGCCAATTTTTCATTTTTCGTACTTTCTTAATCCCAATTGATTGCATCATGGGGAACTGTCCCGTTTTTTGCCCTGTCCTCATAATTATATCATCTTCTATGCTGTTTTTTATCCCCGAATCTGCCCGTCTCCCACAACCTGATATTTATAGGAAGTCAGTTCCCGCAGCCCCATCGGTCCGCGCGCATGCAGTTTTTGTGTGGAAATTCCGATCTCAGCGCCGAAGCCGAACTCAAAACCGTCCGTGAAACGTGTCGAGACATTGACATAGACGCATGCCGAATCCACACCGTCCAAAAACCGCTGTGCCGTCTCCTTATTTTCCGTGATAATGGAGTCAGAATGCCCCGTGTGATAACGGTTGATATGCGCGATTGCTTCCTCCGCGCTGCCGACCGTTTTAATGGAGATAATATAATCAAGGTATTCCCTTGCAAAATCTTCCTCCGTCGCTGCGGTACAGTCTCCGATCACTTCAGCAGCCTGCTCGTCCGCGCGCATCTCCACATGATTTTTCTTAAGCTCCTCCGCAAGCATTGGCAAAAAAGCATCCTTGATCTTTTCATGAATGACTAACGATTCACAGGCGTTGCACACGCCGATCCGCTGCGTTTTTGCGTTGATGATGATGGGGATTGCCTTTTTTAAGTCGGCATCCTGATCTACATAGATATGACAGTTCCCCGTTCCCGTCTCGATCACGGGAATGCTTGCACTCTCGACCACCGCACGGATCAAACCCGCTCCGCCGCGTGGAATCAGCACATCCACATAATGGTTCATTTTCATAAACTGTGCCGTCACCGCCCGGTCTGTATCTGTAATAAGCTGTACGGCATCCGCACAAATACCCGCAGCCTTCAGGCTTCCCCGGATGCTTTCTGTGATTGCCGTATTGGAACAGATCGCGTCCGAACCGCCCTTTAAGATGACGGCATTCCCCGTCTTAAAACACAAGCCGAACGCATCTGCCGTCACGTTCGGGCGTGATTCATAGATTATGCCGATCACGCCGAGCGGCACGCGCACCTGCTTGATCTCCATTCCGTTCGGATGCGTAAAGCGCTCCATCACCGTACCGATCGGGTCGTTTAGCGCCACGACCTGGCGCAGTCCCTCCGCCATCGCCTCAATACGTGCATCGGTCAGCTTTAAGCGGTCAAGCAGCCCTTCGTGCATGCCATGCTCTTTTCCCTTCTGCATATCCTGTTCATTTGCTGCTAAAATCTTTTGGGCATCCGCCAAAAGACCGTCCGCCACGCGCATTAACGCCTCGTTTTTTTGTTCCGTCCGAAGTTCCTGAAGCTCATATTTTACCTGTATGGCACGCTTACCGATTTCCTCAAGCATCGCCGATTGTTCTTTGCTGATCTCGCTCATCATACTCTCCCATCCCGACCCGTTCTGTTTCTCTGACCGTCTCCGCTTATTTCCCTTATGTTTTTGTTTTCCGAAAACCGCTTTCCGTCAGGATCAGATCCGGCCGCACATCATGACTTTCTCCGACACTCTGCGCCTCAATATGCTGACAGTCAAAAAACAATGCGACCGTCCGCATCGGCTGTTTTGCTAAAAAGCTGTCATAGAATCCGCCCCCGTAACCGATACGATCCCCCCGATCGTTAAACGCGCACCCCGGCACCAGCATCAGGCTTTTTTCCGGCTCGTAAACATAATGCGCGCATGTCTTTCCATCCGGCTGCGGGATTCCGTGGCTGTCTTTGTCCATGGCGGCAAGACCGGATAATAATACTTCGCAAAACACCATTTCCCGCTTTCCGGTCACGACCGGACAATACACCTGCTTTCCCGCCTGCAGCGCATGACGAATGATCTCCTCCGTAGAAACCTCGCTCAGGTAGGATGCATAAACGAGCAGCTGCTCCGCATTCTGATACCACGGGTGTGCATATAACCATTCCGCGATCCGTTCGCTCTTTTTAAGCCGATCTGCTTCTGTCAGATGATCCCGCCTTATAAGCGCCGCTTTTCGCAACGCGCGTTTTTCATCAGTTCGTCCTGTTCCCATGCTCTTTTCCCGGATCGGTAATACTGCCGTCCTCATTTTGGATTCGGATGGAACTCAACTGTCCGCGCAGGTTGGCCCGGACATTTTCAATATATTCCTTCCTTAACCGCGCCTGTTCCTCTTTTTCTTCCTCCGTCAGCCCCTCTGCTTTGGATTTGTGATAAAGTTCATTAATGCGCCCTGTCAGTTCTTCAACCTTCATACCGACTCCTTTCCGGCTTTTCAGTCGTTATGCATCTGTTCCACAAAATCCGTCAAATAAAAATCATCATCCTTATGTGCCGTAAACAACGTCCCGTATTCTCTGCCGTCCATAATCCGGTGGATGATACGCACATCCTCACTATTGGCAATGATCATATCTGCGCCCGACGCCGTCGCAATCTTTGCGGCGGTCAGCTTGGTATCCATACCTCCCGTACCGACGCTGCTTCCCGTTTCATGCTTCCCCATGCGCAGAATATTCTCATCAAGCTTCCGCACGACCGGAATGAACTGCGCATTCGGATTCGTTCGGGGGTTATCTGTATAAAGCCCGTCAATATCGGATAAAAGAATAAGCAGATCGGCATGAATAAGCGCCGCAACGATCGCGGAAAGCGTGTCGTTGTCGCCGATCTCAATCTCATAAGTCGCAACCGTATCATTTTCATTGACAATCGGAATAACGCCAAGCTTTAACAGCTCCGTAAACGTATTCGCGGCGTTAAACCGGTTCAGGTTATCGACTATCGTATTTCTTGTCATCAAAATCTGCGCCGTCACCTGATTATATTCCGCGAAAATCTTCTGATAAGTCATCATCAGCCGCGCCTGTCCGATTGCCGCGCATGCCTGTTTGACCGCGATCGGGTTGTCCCCGTCCTTGATCTGTACCGCCTTTCTCCCACAGGCGATCGCGCCCGAGGTCACCAGCACGACATCCTTCCCCTGATTGCGCAGATTGCACAATTCACGGACAAGCACCTCCATCTTGATATAATCCAGATCTCCCGTTTCCTGATGCTGGAGCGAGGAGGAACCTATTTTAATGACAATCCGCTGTTTATCTCGAATCGCTTCCCGTATTTGTTGATTCATTTCCGTTTCGCCTTTCCGCTTTTCTGCCACTTACTCACCTTATCACATTCCGAAAAAATTGTCTATGGCACACGCCGGTACTTTTCCGCGATTGCCTCCGCCACGCGCACGCCGTCCATCGCCGCCGACATGATCCCTCCGGCATAGCCTGCTCCCTCTCCGCATGGGTACAGGTTGTCCGCCGTCCGGCATACAAGTTTCTCATTTCTCAAAATTCTGACCGGAGACGACGTCCTGCTCTCCACACCTTCCAGCAAAGTCCGTGCATCATTATAATGTGGTATTTTTCGCCCGAACGCCTCCATCCCCTCTACAAACGCTTCCGAAAGCTCCTTCGGAAGAATAGCGGATACGTTTGCATAGGTATATCGGCCCTTAATACAGGGTTCAAATGAAGCAAACGCCGAAATATTCCCGATGTCTTTCCCTGACTGCACCTCCTGCGCGAGTACTTCTGCCTTAAAATCTCCGTAACGCTGCACCGGAATGCTTCCCTTGCCGATCTCATATGCCCTGCGCTCTAAATCCCTCTGAAACGCAATGCCGGAAAGCGGATGCGTATCCCCGTAATCTTCCGGCGTGACCGTGACAATGACCGCACTGTTGGCATTGCTGCCATCCCGTCCGGAATAACTCATGCCGTTGACCGCAAGCATGTCCGGTTCGGACGAGGCATTGACAACATAGCCGCCCGGACACATACAAAACGTATACACGCCCCTTCCGCTTTTGGTCTGCGCCGTCAGCTTATATGCCGCCGCGCCGAGTATGCCCGCCTCCGTTTTTCCGTACTGACTTTGATCGATCAATGCCTGCGGATGTTCTACACGCAGTCCGACCGCAAAGGGCTTTGCCTCCATCTCGATTCCGGAATCATAAAGCATCTGCACCGTATCCCGCGCGCTGTGACCGATTGCCAGTACCACCGGCCCGCACGCAATCACACATTCCCGTCCATCGCAAACCGCCGATACGCCCGTTACTTTCCCGTTTTCTATATGCAGCCCGCTTAATCTTGTCTCAAACCGAATCTCACCACCGTGTGCGGCAATGGTCTTTCTCATATTCCGCACCACCTCACAGAGCGCATCCGTCCCGATATGCGGCTTGTGGTCATAGCAGATTTCTTTTTTCGCGCCATGTGCACAGAGAATCCGCAGCACCTCCGCACATCTGCCGTCCTTGTCCTTGATGAGCGTATTCAGCTTTCCATCAGAAAACGCGCCTGCGCCGCCCTCGCCAAACTGTACATTGGATTCCGGCAATAAAACGCCCTCTCTCCAAAAACGCGCGACGTCCTCCGTGCGCTCCTCCACACATTTTCCCCTCTCTAACAAGATCGGACGATACCCGTGAAGTGCAAGCTCGTAAGCGCAGAATAGTCCTGCCGGTCCCATTCCGACGATCACGGGACGCCCCTGCATCTCTTTCCTTCCTTCTTTCGAAAATTCATACGCGGCCCATGGGCTTTTCTGGCAATCCGCATTGCGGCTTCTCGACAGGACCTGCTCCTCCGTGAATCCCGATAACACAACATCTACGCTGAATATGTACAAAACCTGCGGCTTTTTTCTTGCGTCAATGGAGCGCCGTCTGATAAAAAGCGCCTGAATCGCTTTTGGCGGAACATGCAGAATGGCAGCTGACTTTTTCACTAACAGCGCCTCATCCATACTTCCGTCCGGCATCGTCACCCGCTCGGGCTCACATTTGATCTGATTGATCCGTATCATGCTGATCTCTCCCCTTTGAATCGGCATTTCCCTGCGGCGAACGTTCCCGCAGCATATCCGCTCGACCATGCCCATTGCAGATTATAACCGCCGCAGATTCCGTCTACATCCAGCATTTCCCCCGCAAAAAATAATCCCTCACACAGGCGCGATTCCAACTTTTCCGTCACCTCGTCAAACAAAACGCCGCCGCTTGTCACCTGCGCATGATCTAATTTCCCATGCCCGTTGATCGGAATCCGGCAGGAAAACAACTGCTGCGCCACCGCTGCAGCCAACCGGTCTTCATCCGGTCTCCCGCTATGTAATCGTTCCATTTCGCTACATACCCTTCGCAGAATAAAAGAAAGAATCTTTGCGTTGACTGTACCAGTCAGTCTCTCTTGCAACCTGTCAGGCAGGGATTTCCCATCCTCCGCGTGCCCTCTCGCAAGCATGCGCCGCAGCATTGCCTCGATCTGCACCCGATCTCTTCCGTTCAAAAAACAAATTTCCGCCTCGACGCGTTTTCCCTCATGAATGGCATGCACCGCAATCCTGCTCAATTCCAACACGGGAATCCCGGAAATCCCCTGCGCGGTCATCTGCAATTCTCCGGCTGCTTCCCCTGCCGCCCTGCTTTCCACCAAAAGACAGACCCGCGCCTTCGCGCGTACTCCCGCCATACTCTGCCAATCCGGCTCGTTTGTATAAAGCGGCACAAGCGCCGGAAGCGGCGTTATAATCCGATGTCCGAACCGCTTCGCAAGCTCATAGCCGCTGCCGTCCGAGCCGGTCTGACGCTCCGATTTTCCTCCGCATGCAAGGATCAGACGGTCATAGCGCTCCTTTCCGATCACAAACTGCCCTGTTGCTTCTTCGTGGCACAGCAGTGGATACACATCCGTATCATACTGAAAATTCACGCCGCAGAACAGACATTCCCGCACAAGCACATCCCGAACTATGACCGCCTGCTCCGACTGCGGATACACATAGCCGTCCCTGTCATAGGTCAACAGCCCGATCTCATGAAAAAAGGAAAGCGTGCAAGCTTCATCAAATTCCGTAAGCACTGTTCGGACAATTTGTTTTCCGTCCTCTGAGCCGCAATAGTAATACGTCATCCCCATGCGGGTATTTGTCAGATTGCACTTTCCGTTTCCTGTCATTAACAGCTTTCGTCCCGCCTCGCTGCGATGTTCATAGATTGTGACCGCGGCGCCCGCGCGTGCAGCCGCGATCGCCGCCATCATGCCTGCCGCTCCTGCCCCGATGACTGCAATGCTTCTTTTTTTCATTCGTCCTAACTGCTGTATGACTCTAAAAAACCATACAGCTCCTCCTCCGTTTCAATCGTCTTTATTCGGCGGATCTCACGCTGTAAGTTTGTGGGCAGCTCGTTCATCTCAATGCCCGTCTCACAAAACAGTGTTCCCATGTTACGGTAATACACCACAACATAGCCCTGTTCCTCCGTCAGATAATAATAATCATATTCCGGTTCCAGTTCATAGCTCTTGCGCACCGTGATCTTTTCAGGCGAAAAGCTCACAAGCCGGATTTCCTTTAACCCACGCTCCATATCCTTAAGCGACGGCGCTTCCATATATAGGGCAAGCGCGCTTTCCAGTTCCCGCCTGCTCATTCCGATATACTGCGCGGGAATGCGTTCGATCACCACATTGGTCTCATGCGTGTGACGGTGATACTCTTCAATCTCATACACGGTTGTTTTCGTGGCCACCGCATCCGTAGTCTCCGTATGGACTGCCTGTCCTTCTTCCGTTCCATCCTCTCCGAAATCCAAAAATCCCGTCACATCATTCTGCTTTTCTGCGTCATGATCGGCACGATCCTGCGCCGCATCATTAAGGGCGTCATTCTCCCGAACCGCGCCATAAGCATTTTCCACGTCAGACGTGTCCGTCTGTTCTGCATAAGCCTGACGGTTTTGATTCGCTTCAAGCTCTGCCTGATTTTCATAAACCTGCGGCAGTCTGCCGCCAATATCCTTCACATCGAGAACAAACCGATCAAACAGAAAAATAATGAGTACGCCCGTGATGACACATACGACCACAAAAATGCCGATCCTATACAAATTCTTCATAATAAACTCCTTTTGCATAGTATCGGCAGTTCTTTTTTTCTTATTCCGGTTCTAATACAACATCCTCATGATAAATTCGCCGCCCGGAACCCAGCTCATCATTACCACTCTTTCTTAAGCGCCATATTCCAGTCTATGGAGAAAGGACCGTTGGACTGGGATTCCATGCCGTTCACCAGTTCCGCACGCTCTGCGGCGCTGCTCTCCAAATCGTCCAGAGACTCCTCCGCCCAATAGGAGTAACCGTAGAGATAGCTCGTATTAAAGTCTTTCCATGAGTCAAAAAGCTGCTGCGCTTTCTCTGCCGCCTCCAGTATTTTGTCCATAGCCTCCTCATAGGTGCAGTAACCGGCCGCATAGCCAAAACCCATAATGGTTCCTACCCGGCTTAAATCCCATGCGGCGATAGCTCCGTCTCCATAAGCGGACCACGCGTCATAAGCCGCCAGAAGATAGATACAGGTTCCCTCGTCCAAACCCTGTGCCTTAAGTCCGGCATCAAAGGCACTGCGATCTGCCTCATTGGTTCCGCCATACGCCTGAAGGAGCTCCAAAGCCTCCTGATTATGCCCCTCATTCATCAGCCAATCCGCCATTTCCATCAGACCGGCAGTATCCTCTATTCCCCAACTGTATGCCAGACTCTGCCTAGCCTGGGATGCCAAAGCTTCAAGCTGATCCTCTTCTGCATCCATATCCACCAGCATCTTAAAGGTCTCACGAAGATTTGCTCCGTTTACAGAATCAAGCACTGCTGTCATACTATTGAAAAAGTCCCTGGTTCCTGCCTGTCCTGCCGCCTCGTCTAAAATCTCCATAGAAACGACTTGTCTGGCTTCCTCCACATCGTCGTCATTTCCAAGAATGATCACTGTCAAATAACAGCTTGATGTCTCTGCATAGCAGGCATATGCCTGCCCTTTGCTTGCACCAATCCGGGCCACGCCGTCTCTTGCCAGACATCGATCGGCACCTTCAACGAATGGAGCATCCGTATCTTCCCAGCTCACCGTCATACCAGTGCCGTCTAAGAACAGATTTGTTATATAATCCGCATAATCCTCCAAGCTTTCAATGTCATGGGGATTTCCGGGAATATTTAATTTGGATGTTCCCAGAAAAACACTGGAAAATCCTGTCCGTTCAGAGCCTCCATCCAGTTCCATCATAGTAGTTCCCGCCTGAATCTGCACGTCTTCCTGTGTCAGTCCCTCAAGCAAAATTACCTTATAAGCGCCGTCTTCAGAAACATATTCCTGAGAAGCCGGAAGATTCTCTGTTTCCGTACCTGCGTTTTCCTCAATGCTGCCGGGCGTTGTCTTTCCCGCCGTTTCCTCAGAATTTCCGCAGGCCGCAAGCATCAGCCCGACAACTGCAGCCAGCAGTAATATCCTTCTTTTTCTCATAATTTTATCCTACTCCTTTGTTTTATTGTATTCCACAGATTGTAACACACACTGTTGTTCTTTTCAACTTTCAGCATATCCTAATACAACATCCTCATGATAAATTCGCCACCCGGAATCTGCGAGATTTCCTTTCTTGTCAGTCCACGCAAAAAAATCATCAACACAAGATATACGATAAAGAACAACACGCCTCCGATAATCAGCGTGAGCAGATTTCCTAATGACGCACCCGCCAGCTTTACAACGATAAAGCCGACTAATCCGCCCCCCGCCGCACTGACCAGCGGTTTCGCAATGTTCAGCACATTATGACGGTAGTTAAGCTGCATGGAAACCACAAATCCGTATGCCGCTGCCATCACGCCGGATGCGATCAGATACGCGGCACCAAGCCCTGTATAATTGACCTCGCCCGGTTTGATAGAAACCTCCAAAACGATCAGATGCGTAACAAAGCCCGCCGCATGAATGGCAAGGATATAAAACTGTTTTTCCAGTCCGAGAAGCACCTGCATCAGAACAAAGCTGACGCCAAGAAGCAAAATAGACAGCGCCCCCACCGAAAGCGCTCCGGCGCAAAGCTCTCCCTGCTCGCCATAGAAAAAACCGATGAGCGGCGATGCAAAGACCAGCACAAACACGGCAATTGGCGAATACAACAAACAAAAATGCCGCATTTTGGTCTGTATCGTGTCGCGCACAAACTTCCGCTCATCCCTTGCGATCGCGCGCTTATAGCCGTTCCATGTTCCCCGCACCTGAATGCAGGCTGCGGCTGCCGGCAGCAGCAGAAACGGCAGCGCCGCTCCCGCATAGACGCCCCATGTCCCTGCAATAATACGCTCAGACGCGGCAACGCTCTTCAGCTTGCTCACTAAGACGCGTTCTTCCAACAACAGGCAGAGCGGCAGCAGCATACTGTTCAAATAGTAGACCGCGGAAGAAATATAGAGATACTGCGCATAAACCGCATCGGGCTCGTACCTGCTCTGCGTATCTTTGATCAGTCTCCGTTTCATGGACACCTTCATTTGCAGATATAGGAAAAAATAGATCAGCATGCATAAAAATGTCGCGATACTGACCGCAAGTGCGCAGCCCTGCGCACCGTATATCCCCGCAAACGCATCCTGCTTTAAGAGCGCGCCGACCGCCTCTCCCTTACGGTACATAAGTCCCGACAGCACAATGCATAACAGCGTCACAAGCAGCTCTGTACCCAGACGGACGATGGAATCGTTGATATGCTCCCCCATGCCTTTCAAATACGCGGAAAACGAAGCGGAAACCGTTGCAAAACAAAAAGCGGGCGCCATATAGCGCAGCACTTTTTCCGCCTGAGAAATGCCTAACAGTTTTCCGGCAAGCGCCGTGGCAGCTAAAAACACCACAATCGTAACGACGATACCGGCCACCAGCGACAAAAACATTGCAAAATCAAACGCCTGCTCCGCATCCTGATACTGCTCTCGTTTGACCCTCCCATTCATCAGCTTCGCAAGATTCCCCGAAAAAATCTCCCTTGTAAAATAATCATAGAGGAAAAACAACAAATAAGCCGCTGCAAAAATTCCTACGCCCGCATCACCGATCGCAAAATGAATCGGTATAAACCGGAATAATACCACGACGTAAGTGACCGTCAGCATAAAATTCACGCTTCTCTTTTGTTTTTTCAGATCCATCATGCGTTCATTTCCTCTTCTCTTGTGATGTGAAGCGCCGCAAGCGCATTCTCCTGTTTTTGCTCCATGACTTCCGCCTCACCGGACTCCATATGATCATAGCCGCACAAATGAAGCATGGAATGCGCTATCAGAAAAGCAAATTCTCGTTTGACGCTGTGACCATATTCCTCCGCCTGTGCAAGCACCCGTTCTCTGGAAATAACAATATCACCCAAATTTAACTCGCCGGAATCCGGCTCAAAGCAGTCGGCAAACGTCTCTTCCACCTTTGAAAAATCACCCGGTTTGTCATAGCTTATGTTCGGAAAGGACAATACATCCGTCGGCTTGTCCATCCCGCGGAACTGACGGTTCATCTCCTGAATCCCCTTATCATCCGTAATGAGCAGGCTGACCGCCGCCTCATAAGGACACCCCTCACGCTCCAATATGCATTCCGCGACCTGCTTCCCGATCTCCTCCGGTGCAAACGAAAAATCACAGGTAACATTCCGATCAACGTAAAAAATCATAATAAAGATTTTCCTCCATCAGTATTTTTTTCATCAGCGTCATTTCATCCATGGAAATATCACACTGTGAAAACCGCCCTTTCAACGTCTGTTTATGAAACAGCCCCTCGATCAGCTCCTTATAATTGACCTTTGCGTTTTTATCCTCCGCAAACAGCTCCATCAGCGTATCCACGACCAGCGCGGACATAAACAATACGGCCGTCTCCTTATGCTTGAGTTTGCCTCCCTTTTTGTATTCGACTAAAATCTCACAGACCTCCGGCGGAAAATGATACTCGCCGCGCACGACGGCCATCAGATTCTCCTTGGTGTTCTCCCCGAGAAGAACACCCGCCTCATGATAAAATCCGGCGGCGCGCACAATATCCGTATCCATCTGCGCCCTTGAAGCGATCTTATTGCACAGATACGCGGTATGGATCGCATGGTAATAATAAATCATGCCATGTTCCTTGATGCGTGTCATCAGCGCGTATTCGGGATCATTGATCTCCACATAGCGGTTGATCTCACGCCGCACGACTCTCGTATTGATATACCACAACAGCATCAGCATCAGCACGACATTGAGAAACAGTCCGATGATGGGAATGACAAACATCTCAAACGAAAGATTGCGGTTTTGTATGATGATCGTGTTCGCGCACATGCTTGTGACATACACCATGCACGAAAGAATGATCGGAATCTCCACGCGGAAGCTTTCATCCAATACGGAAAACAGAATCACCGCACAGATTCCGCATAAAAAGTACATTACAAAAATATGCGCGGAAGCCCCCGCAAGCACACACGATACGGTGAGCAGCGCCACAAACGATACCATTCCGATGATGGCGTTGCTAAACAGCGTGAGCGCGACGGCAATGCTCAAAAACGGCCATCCCATCTGCGTAAAAAGCGGAAACAGACACGACAAGCCAAACATGATTATAAACACGAACGTAAATCGGTTTGGATGCTCGTCGTTATCGTAAAGGTAATCCTTGACGATCAGGCTTCTTGCCTTTGCAAACTGCACAAGCAGCAACAGCAGACCGACAAGTATCCCCGTCCTGATCTGCTCCGCCGTCTCTAAGCCATAAAAAATCACACTACCCGCTACCATTCCTCCCGGAACGGCAACCTCAACGACGCCGCGCAGCAGAGCCGCGGCCTTTTTCTTCGTACGATTTTCCTTTTGTTCTGTGTTGTTGTTTTTCTTCATAAGTTTCATATGCCTTTACAATTTTCTGTACAAGCGGATGCCTGACCACATCCTTGCTTGTCAGCTTACAAAACGCGATTTCATCCACACCGCGCAGTACGCTTACCGCCACATCCAAGCCCGACTCCGTGCCGGGCGCTAAATCCTTTTGAGACTGATCTCCTGTGATGACCACCTTCGAGCCGAAGCCGATCCTCGTCAAAAACATCTTCATCTGCGCAGGCGTTGTATTCTGCGCCTCATCTAATATGATATAAGCGTTATCAAGCGTCCTGCCCCTCATATAGGCAAGCGGCGCAACCTCGATCAAACCTTTTTCCGTGTTTTTTACAAAGCTCTCCGCTCCCATGATCTGATACAGAGCGTCGTAGAGCGGCCGTAAGTACGGATCAACCTTGCTCTGCAAGTCGCCCGGAAGAAACCCGAGCTTCTCTCCCGCCTCGATTGCCGGTCTTGTCAAGATGATGCGCCCGACCTCCTCATTCTTAAACGCCGTGATCGCCATCGCCATTGCCAGATACGTCTTACCCGTTCCCGCGGGACCCATGCCAAACACGATCATGTGATCGCGGATGGCATCCACATAGCGTTTCTGCCCGAGCGTTTTCGGTTTGACCGGCTTTCCGCTCACCGTATGGCAGATACAGTCGGAATCAATCTCCAGCATGCCGTCGTCCTCTCCGTCCCTGCTCATGTCAAGTGCATAATTTACATTTTGTTCTTCGATCATATTTCCCCTTCTCGAAAGCTCCATCAGACGTTCCAAAATACCGCCCGCTTTCGCCGCCTGTTTTTCTTCTCCCGTAATCCTTAACACGCCGTCGCGGCACACTATATCGACTGAAAACTCCTGTTCTAGCTTTCTTAAATACGAATCGTTCATTCCGAACACATTCTGCATGTCACGCGCATCCGCGCAGATCTCAATCGTTGTTTTCTCCATCCTGTACAAACTCCACTGTTGTCGGGCAGCTTACACCAACAAGCTTCCTTATGGTAATATCTGCCGTGATCTCCATACTCATCCCATTTTTTATTATTTTAACATCTTTTGCAATTATTTGTACCCCTTTTTCCGATAATTCCCTTAAATATTTTTCCAACCCGGAAAGAAGCAGTTCCTGAGCCTCCTCCTTCGTATAATAGGAAAGCTGCCATTCATAGACATTCTGTCTTGTAATCTGGGCAAAAAACGGAAGCTGCAGATAACGGAACAGACGAAGCTGATAGCTTTTGGACTGTGACTCCACATTGGGCGAGGAAAGCCCGTTTCCCAATACGACCCGCGCATCGAATGCACCGAGACTGACGATAAGCGCTTCTTTTCCCGTATATACTTTTTTTTCATAAGAAAGGGATAGCGTATCCGTGTAACGCTGCGATGTCTCCACGAGAATGTCCGCCTGCGCATGATAATAATGGTAGCCGCTGATCTCGCTGTCTTCGTTGTAGATCGGTACGGCACCGCCGACTAAAATATCGCCCTCACTGATCACGTCCCCTTTTTGCACATAGGGTACGCCTTCTTTCACGATCATGGACACAATCACGCCGTCTACATCCGCTATGATGTCCGTGCGGTCGTCATAGCGCTGCAGACTTTCGGTATATTCACGTTCCCGTATCCGTATGAGTAACGTCGTCCCCCTTTGCGAGACGCTCGCCCATGTGATCTCCGGAAACTGTTCACGAAGCCCCTGCTCTAACTCCTCATAGTCCAAATTTCGGATCGGCGTGCCGATCGTGACGCCGCGGCTCTCTAAGTAATCAACGATCTGTTCCTCCGTGATCCGCTTGGTCCCTTCGAACTGAAACGCCCATATCGAGCGCATCATCATCAATAAAAAAAGCACACCGAGCAGCGCTCCGGCCACGAACACCCTGCGTTTATTGATTTTTTTCAATAAAAAAGGCAGTCCGCTTTTCTCTTTTACGGACACCCTCACTCCGGTCTTTCGGATGGCGCTCTTACTCTCCAAAAAGTCCTCTCTATTCATGCACATGGTGATGACGTCGTTCTTTTTATCCGATGTCACGTCCCAGACAGGGAAATGCCTCGCGCGGCACATGTTCAGATAGCGCTCCTTCGCATTCCCCTTTACGTCAATGCGCACCGTCGCTCTCATCCGCTCAAACCAGTTCATGTCTTTCCACGTTCGCCGAGAAACTGCAGTCCGCTGATCCTGCCCCTGATCTTTAACTCATCCTCTCTGTAATAGAGAATCTCAAGCCGGCTGCCCTGCACTAAGAGCCGGTCATGTTTTAGTGCGACCACGATACAGTTTTCCTCGAAAAGACAGATATTTCGATAGTTTTCTATCGTCAGCTCTGTGTTCCCGAGCATGGAAATCAGGCATTCCCCATATACAAAATCCTTTGGCAGGGAAAGCCGTTCGGTCAGCCGGTCAAAACGCCGTTCGTCACGGCGTTCATTCTCCTTATCCTTCACCGCAGTTTCCACGCATCTTTCTTTTTTCTATCAGTTTATGCGCGCTATGCCTCCGTGATGACCTGTTTGATGAGCGCCGTCTTTGCCACGGGCTTTTCTTCGATTTTGACCGCACGAGTCAGTCGCTCCTTTGCGGCAGCAAGCTTTCCTGCGTCATTGGCATGAAGCGTGGCGATCGGCTCACCCTGCTGCACGGCATCTCCCTTTTTTTTGCGGAACACGATACCGACAGACAGATCGATCACGTCCTCCTTTGTCTCCCTGCCCCCGCCGAGCATAAGCGAACAAATGCCTACTTCATCACAGACGATGCCCGCGATATAGCCGCCTTTGTCAGCGCAGACAACTTCCGTGAGCGACGCTTTCGGCAGCCGTTCGGGATGATAGACCATATCGGCGTCCCCTCCCTGTGCCTCTACAAATTCCGCCAGCTTCTGAAGCGCCGCTTTATTTTCAATGACCGCCAAGAGCCGCTCCCTTGCACGTTCTATTGTGTCCGCCTCTCCTGCTGCAAGCAGCATATGGCTTCCAAGCGTCAGGCACAGCTCTAAGAAATCTTCCGGACCGTTTCCGTTTAATGTCTCGATCGCCTCCTGTACCTCTAAGACATTGCCGACCGCAAGTCCGAGCGGCTGATCCATATCGGTGATAACTGCCGTCGTCCGCCTTCCGGCACCGTTTCCGATCCGCACCATCTCGCGTGCAAGTGCCTCGGCATCCGCTTCTCTTTTCATAAATGCGCCGCTTCCGGTCTTGACATCCAACACAATGGCGTCCGCTCCTGCCGCCAGTTTCTTACTCATGATGGAGCTTGCGATCAGCGACATCTGATCGACGGTTGCCGTCACATCCCGCAGTGCATACAGCTTTTTATCCGCCGGTGCAAGATCCGCGGTCTGTCCCATAATGGCGATGCCGATACGATTGACCTGACTGACAAACTGTTCGGTTGTAATATCCGTGTGGAACCCCGCAAAGCTCTCTAATTTATCAATGGTTCCGCCCGTATGACCCAATCCGCGGCCACTCATTTTCGCGACCTTGACACCGCACGCCGCGACCATGGGCGTTAAAGCAAGCGAGGTCTTATCCCCGACACCGCCCGTACTGTGCTTATCGACTTTGACTCCTTGAATTGCGCTTAAGTCAAGCAGTTCTCCGCTGTGCGCCATCTCCATCGTCAGCGACAGCGTTTCCGCCTCGCTCAAGCCCTGATAATACATTGCCATCATCATTGCGGACATCTGATAATCGGGAATCTGCCCGTTTGTGTAACCGCTTATCATATAGGCGATCTCTTTGTCAGTCAGCGCCCCGCCGTCCCTCTTTTTTTTGATCAGATCATACATTCTCATAAGCTTTACCCCTCCATTATTATCCCATCCCGGTTCCATGACTCGACACTTCACTCGTTACAGACTCCGATTACGATTAACTGCATAGATACCCGCGCCGTAATGATTCAGCCGGTCTGCTCTGCCGCTTCTGCAAGATACAGAAATTCGACCGCCCAAAAAGTCAGGTCACAGAGCAGCGCGTTTTTGTTCTTATAGTCAGCCTCTAAACGCACATCCGTATAAGAACCGGCGTATTCGATCTTCTTAGGCGAATATCGCTTATTATGTGGCACATCAAAATTCATCCGTAAAATTCCGTCACGGTCAATGGCCTCCCGCACGGTCTGCACTGACTTCTTTATGATTGCTGCGCGCTCGCCGACACCCAGCATGGCGATCTCGCTGAGCACACGCCGATATAAGATACTGTCGATCAAATCCGCATCAAACGCTCGGAGCGGCCGTATCAGCGCAAAGCAGGGTCCATAATATTTTCCTCCGATACGGACATGCATATTGCTGTCCGGCTTCATGATCTCATTAATATGATTCAGCGCATCCGCCATCATAACGACGGTTTCTTCGTTCCGCCAGCTTTTCGTATATGCCAGCATCTCCAATGTGTAAACATCCGGAAAATATTCGTCCTCTTCTATATATGGATAATTATATTTCCTCTTTGCGTTGGCATCGTACTTCGTGATCTCATCAAGAGACGCGATCGCAAGCACACGCCGAAACCCTTTTAAGCAAATCTGCTGAAACGCCTTCAAATCCGGGTAATCATCACCGTATCCAAGCATCGCCTGCATCGTGTACATAAGCCCCATCAAGCTGTTGCCGTTGTTCAGACCGGCAAAGCGGTTTTCAAACCGTGCGGCTTCCGGCGAAATATAGGAAAATTCTTCCCTGAGAATGTCCTCATCACGCATCGCCGCCACAAAATCCGCCACAATGGGGTGCGCCTTCGGCACACGGTAATAGGAAAGCAGCCGGGCAGCATGCTCTCCGTCCTGTAACGGCGTTTCCTTATAAACCTGTCCCCTCCAGTTACTCAAGCTGTGCATTCCGTTTCCGATATAACCGTCAGGTTTGACATAGCTTTTCACAAGCTGATAATACGGCAGCTCGTAAATCTGCGCAAGCAGCTTTTCCTCTTCGCTTGCAGAAAGATTATGAAGAATCTCCTTACGCAGCCGGTATTGAATGACCGGACCGGCATTCTCTAACAAAAAATCAATGGATTTTGAAAGTGTATTCATCCGCATTTTCCTCCGATGTTTCAAAATACCCAGCCGCTTCCGCCATTCTCATTTCTCTATCTTATGAGCTGTAATGATCGTATAACTATGTGCATTTACCGTTATTTTACAATGGTTTATCGTCGCATACCAATTTTTTCCTATTCGTTCAATCACCGCATTTTGATCCATGATCCGTGCTCTGCACCATTGTACAACATCATCTGTTTCAATCTGTAAGTTCCTTTTTATGCGTTCTATCCCCATTTCTGTTGTATGAAGTTTCTCAATATTTTCAAGTAAGCTGTTCATTTGAGTTCTCCATGATCTTCATTTATTGATTGTTTTCAATATACTGCTTCAAAAAACTTAACACCTCTATCGTAGCGTCAACAACACGATTATGTTTATAATTCCTATTGCAGGAAAAATATCCGAAATAGCCCCACGGGTCCTTTACCTGCGGTCCCCAATCCCAAAGCCCGTCTTCGCGGGCATTTTCCAAAAGCCATTCCACGGCGTTCTCCAAATAAAGCTTAGATCCCTTAAATTGATTGATATAATTGAACGTATGAAACCATCTTCTCGTCTTGTGATACACAAAATTCTCCGGGAGCCTGTCCGGTGTTTTCTCCCAAAAATGACCGTTTTCACTGGCAAGCCGTCCCAGATGCCGCAGCATAGCGTCCTCTAAGGATACGGAAATTTCCTGCCGCCTTTTCAATAGCAGCTCACTCTGCATCGGTACCAATCGGTCTTCCCTTGTCAGAAATATTTCATGCTGCGCCGCCCTGTCTTTTTCATAGGAATACTCTCCCTCCTCATATGCCCGGTTTGCAATGTACAGCCACCGGTAATAAGTTTCATCACATAACGGATGATTCGGCGTGATCGCCTCCAAAAGATTGCAGACGATTGCATTCTGCCATGGATTGGCGCGCTCATTTTTTTCGAACACACCTTCTCTGCTTCTGCCGCAAAGCAGGTCTTGCAAATACTCACTCGCCATGAACAGGATATCCCTGTCCTCGATCGTGAGTCCGATGTACAGACAGCGTTCAATCCCAACGCCGGAGGTCGGGATTTTGGCTTTTACCGAATAGTCCTTGGAACGAAGCTTCCCCCACCCACCGTGTTCATCCTGCGTCTCATACATTTCTTCCACAATATCGCTATTCAAAAAATCCTTCCGCAATTCGGATAATTCCTCATCCTGATAGGGTGTATCCAAAAGAGAAAACTTCACTTTATATTGAACTGCAGGATACTTGCAAAAATCAAGAAGTGCTGCCGCATGCTTCTGAAGTTCACTTTTTGTAAGCATATTTTACCCTCTCCCCAAAAGAAGTACTATCTCTGTATCCATATTTTTTCCGTCTCGTTTTGGCATTCTATGGCTCACTATAGATGCTAAAATCCGTCGTCAGGCCATGATTATATAACGTTCGCCATCGATCTCCCGATATACCCCATTCACTGTTTTCGTTATAAATCAGATCATCAATTTCCGATCTGGAAAGTTCATCGCTTCTGCCGATCACTTCACCGTT
This sequence comes from Lachnospiraceae bacterium, assembly GCA_014804755.1. GTDB lineage: Bacteria > Bacillota > Clostridia > Lachnospirales > Lachnospiraceae > DLAJ01. The sequence continues at coordinate 30,991 of JAAUZE010000005.1, forward strand.
TACCGTCCACACCCAGACATCTTCGTTGTCATAATTCCCAAACTCACAATACTCGCACAATTCCCTGATCCTCACATAGGTATTGTCCTGGCACTCATATTCCGCCCAACTGTGAGAGCTGGCCGAATTGCGCCATTGACTAAGGATCAACTGATTATCTGCATCAACCGCGGGATTTGGAATATCCGTAAAAGTCGGAGCTTCTACAAAGGTGCCCTCCATCCGTAAAAAGCAATAGTAAGTCAATAATCCTTGATTCCCATGATGCCCCGTACAGATCAAAAGATCCGGAACATCATCAAAATTCACATCGATATATTCGAACTTGTTTTCTACCGAAACCCACCAGCCTGCATTTCCTCCCTCGGCCGTCACATGGATAGCTTGCATTTCTTCCACGTCGCCTTCACGCGATATTACCAATACTCCGTCTTCTAACCATCCCCAGCTTTCCTCGTCATAATAATCAGAGACCAGCCATTCAAAAACCCATCCGTCAATCCGAAAACGATCATAGAGAATCGGATTACCCGATAAAATCTCCTGCGGCGATACCTGCGCAATCATCATGTCGTCAGGAATGGATATGACATCCCTATCGACATACACTTCCAGCATGCCGTTTTCTTCTGTCGGCAATTCTTCCAGCATACTGTTTTCCTCTGTCGGCAATTCCTCCATCATCTCAGACTCAGGATCGTTCCCTATGCCACCCTCTTCGTCGGATTCTTCTGCCGATACCTCTTCCATACTTTCATCTTTTACGGTTTCATTCTCTTCGTCAGATCCCTCGCGCTCCTCAGCGTCCATATCCTGTATCGTAACCGACTGCAGATTGTCTTCATGATTACGCGGATCACCACAAGCGCTAACTGCGAACAGACAGCATGAAATGGCACAAACCATTTGAATGCGCTGTTTTTTCTTCATTGGTTCCTCCTTCTATATCAGTGGTTCTTTCCCGTTTTTTCCAAAAGCAGCACCACATCCCCCTCTTTCAGCAGCGTGGAGCCTTGGGGACAAATATTTTTATTCCCACGTTTTACCATCACCACAAAGAGTCTGCGTGAAATATCCAGTTCTTTGATTTTTCTTCCAATCCAACTGTGACCGTTCTCCAAAAGCATCTCCTCAATGCGGCATTCAAACGGTTCCGTGCTGACAGTGCCAAGCAGCAGACTGTCCCCTTCTTCCACCACTAAACTCTGATGGGGCGTGTAAACGTCCTCTCCGCGGAGCACTACCGCAGTATAAAGTCCCTGCGGAAGATGAAGTCCCTTCAACTGCAGCCCCACATAAGGATGTCCCTTGGTAATATTCAAAGTGATAAAATCTGCATCATGCTCAGAATAGCTTCCCACCTTGATCTTCGTATAATACTCCACAAAACCGGCAGAAATGATACCCGTTGGAATCGCGACCATACCCACGCCCAAAAAGGCGATGAAAATTGCCATGAGCTTTCCCCCTATGGTGACCGGATAAATGTCCCCGTATCCCACTGTCAAAAGCGTGGACACGGACCACCAGATACCGGAAAAGGCATTAGAAAAATTCTCCGGCTGCGCCTCATGTTCCAAGCCATACATACAAAGGGAGGATGCCAGTATTAATACCAGCACCAAAAAAACGGAGGACACCAGAGCATTTTTCTTTTCCCGCAATACCGCGGTGATCACATTAAAAGCATCATACCTGGAATTAATCCGGAACAGGTGCAGGATGCGCACAACCCGGAGCATCCGGAACGCTACCGCCCCGCTCGGTATGAATGTGGGACAAAAATAGGGAAGAATCGTCATCAGATCTATGATTCCAAAAAACGATATGGCAAACGCAAATACCGCTGCCGGATACGACTTCTCCGGATAGAGACAGTCCGCCGTCCAAATTCTGAGCGCATACTCCGCGAGAAAGATCACCATCGTGATAAACTCCACGGTTCCCAATATTCCGGCATATCCCGCCATCTTCTCAAAGGTCTGCAAAAACGTGACGGAAATATTGGCAAAGATAACAAGAACGATAAAAATATCAAAACACAGACTGGGAATATCCGTCCTGCTCCCAATCTGTATGATCTGAAAGATGCGCTTCTTAGCCGACACGATCCTCTCTGCACCTATGGCGGTTTTTTTATGCTTCATGCAATTCCTCGTTCTCCTTGTTCGACAGCTTTCTGGAAATACTCTTGGATTTCCTTAATAGAATTTTATTTATCATCATAGTGGCCTTTACACTGGGTTACGATAATGCCCTCATGGCTGACCATATAAACAAGTCTGTCTTTTTCGTTAATCCTTCGACTCCATTCACCGTTGGTGCTGTCTTTTAATGGTTCTGGCTTACCTTCTCCAATAAAGGGCTCGCGCTGAATGGCTTTTAACAGACTATTTATTTTTTTCAAAGTTTTTTTATCCTGTGCCTGCCAATAGAGATATTCCTCCCATGCATCCTCTGCAAAGACGATTCTACTCAAGTTCCATAGTCTCCAATTCTTCCATAGTTTTTACAATCACCTGCCCGTTTTTAACCTGTTGGTCAGCTTTCTTCAACTGCTCCATGTTAGAGTCTGAGTAAAAAGGCTCCAAAGGAGCGGCTACCTCAAAAGGAATCCGACGATCCCGTAAGGCTTTCTTTGCATAAATCATAAAAAAGGTGGTAAGATTCATTCCCATCTCTTCGCACATTTCATCCAGTTGCTTCTTCATCTCATCGTCAAATCGAAGGCTTACAGTAGTCATATTATCACGTCCTTTCTTCTATCTTCAGCATACTTCAAACTGAAGCAAAATACAAGAATTATCATTCAAATTCTTTCAAATAAATTATATGAAGAAAGAAGGATACTATGCTGTTTTTTTGTTCGAATCAAGTATTTCAAATCTGAATCCTTTCAAACAAAATCCCACCCTGATCAAAAGCCAAATACTTCTTTTCGCAGATTTCGATTCTCCAACAAAGCCATATAGCGGCGAAAGGTGACTCTTGCCGCATTATTTTTATCTTTGCTATCCATAATACTCCAACTCCCATTTAGTCTCCGCCGTGATCGTGCGTCGGGATCATACAGACCGATCTGTTCATATTCCGGCCCCTCCGGCACAAAAATTACACTTCCCGCCTTCTCCATTTCCGGATCGTGCAGCATACCGTCATAAATCTTCCACAGTGCCAAAAATCTCCTGTCATTCAAGTGCTTCAATGTTTCCTCAAAAAAGTCCGCAAATGTATACACACAATAATAGTTTTTATCCGCATACTCCATTAAATCCAAAATCCAGTGCAACGGATTCTCGACTGTAAATTCCTGTTCCATAATCATTTCATATTGTTTTCTAAGATCGGCAAACCACTTCTCTAACCCCTTCGAAAACCGGATATTTTCGTCATCGCCCCAAAACAAAATCAGATCATCCGCTGTTATGCCAAAAAACAGCTCCGTGGAAACCGGCGGTACTTTAAGGGAATCCTCCTGCGCCTCTTGATCAGGCTTCCTTTTTGCCACATCCTTTACCTGTTTCCACAACTCCCAAAAACGAACCCGATAGGTCTCTGCCAAAACTTAGATCACATATACGGGCGCATTCGTCAAAACAGCTAAACGGAACACGTTTTTCAGAGATTCGTCGTCATATTTATCTCCATATTTGCTATCGCATTCATCATTGTATTTGCTGTCACATCCATCACTGCATTTGCTGTCGCATCCATCACTGCATTTACTATCGCATTCATCATTATATTTACTGTCACATTCACCGTCACGTTGGTAAACAGCATCAAACGACATGTTCTCCTGCGCATAATAAGAACGGAGCATTTCCATGATCATCGAAAGCTGCTCCTGACTGCTTCGCACACTCTTTTTATGATAACATCTGACCGCCTCTTTGAGCTGTCTTACATACGCATAAAAATCCAGCCCGCTCTCATTCTCCTTCTCATCTTCTTTCGTTGACACACGCCCTGCCAACTGATCAAATTCTTTATCCAAGACGGCAGTTCCCTCCAAAACAGCCCGTACTTCATAATACCCGATCAGACCGTCCGTATCCTGTACAAGCCCTTTCCAGTCATATCCGCCTAAATTCGTCGCCCTTTGCTCATGCAATGCTTCAAATAACAGCCATGGATCACTCTTTTTCTGCGGATAGTTTTCACGGAATAAATAATTGATCCACCCCGTATACACACGCGAAGTTACAAACTCACCATTTACGTGCGGAACTGCCGTTCCATCCAAATACAGACTTTGCAGCACATATGCGGCTACTACGACATGGTGAAAATCACTCCAACCGATCTTATTGCTCCACACGCCATCCCTCTCTGCGCTAAAACCTGCATTTTCCCAACAATCATCCTCAAAATAATTATAGTAAAAATTCATCTTTGCGTTCTGCATGGAAGCTTTCTTCAGTACCCTTGTCTGCTTATCACATAGTTGTACCATCTTCAGTTCCATCATTCCGCCCGCCTGAAACAATTTCTCGATCCGCCTCTGAAATTCCTCCTTTTTCACATCCGGTACCCTGACACCGTCTTGTTGTAGTAATCCTGCAAATGTCCCCATCCCATTTCCCTCCATCATCCCCAAAAATTGGTGAATTGACATTTTCATAAGCTTTGCTGTCATTCACCAAACTATCCGCATCAAAATAACTTTACCGTATCATTTATCATTTGTCATTGAACCTGTAATTCAAAACAGGAACCGATTCGGTTCCTGTTCTATGACATCATGGGTGATGGGATGTCGCATATGTTATGCCGCACGCAGCTTTCTGACGGCGTTGTAATAGACTGACATTCTTATATAAAATGATTTTTGATCAACCGGCTTCTGCGCTGTCCGATTTCCAACGATCATATGATCCATCGGTATCTGAAAAAGCTCCGATAACGCATAGAGATGATCGACTGATGGCATACTGCAACCGTTCAGCCAGCGATATACACTTTGCACACAGGATAGTCCCAAATAGTCCTGTACGGCTTTAGGCGATATTTTTTTCCGCTTCATAATCTGACCCAACCGAATACCGGTCGCTTTAATATTGATTGTAGGGTACATTATTTTCATGTCTCCATATAAAAAAATTTTTCATTATGCTTTTTTATCAAATAAGGAACCATTCTCACTACCTGCCAAATTGATGAACGATTCTTCATCATTATGCGGAAAAAGCAATTCCATATATAAATTTCCAAGCAGGTTCTTTACTCTGTCTGCATTCGCACTTGAATAGGGAATCTCACGCATTTCCAAACGTTTCAGATTCTCCAGGATTTTTTCTATGTTCTGCCGCTCAGATAGCTTTGGCTTCGTTTGATCATCTGATGGCTCTGATGCCGGCGGCTCCATGATCGGTTTGGTTTCAGGAATATTATAGATTACATTTTTACATGTTTTCGCAAAGCATTCCGGATCATACTCCGCCAAATAACCCAGATCGTCCATCGTCAGTGCTTTTTTATGATGAATTTTCAGATAGATATTAACAAGACGAGTATCCTTTCCCATATCTCCTTTATCCCCCATTAGAATCACTGCACTATCAAATGAACAAATCAATATCATATAATTTCATAGGATTTATGTACTAAATAATCCTATTATACACAGCCATCCGTCAGAATTGAATAAACCGGATGTCTCCCCTTGCATAATAAGCGGCATAATCCTCTGATATATAGTAATAATCTGCCACCGGACAGCGGAGCAGCTTCATCACATTCGCTTTCGTTTCCGCTGTCCATGGATAAGCAACTCTCTCCATTTCATAGCCGGAATTTTCTACCGCCTCTTTGAGCATTTCATCCGGATCGTCATCCGCCGCCGCATCAATCCAGTATGCCATGCCGGCTCCATAATAATCCTCCCCGTCCTCCGGATATCGTCCGCCGTCCTGCCACCATCCCTCGGGAAATGGATGAAAAGAAAAATAAACGGCAGGATAATCATTACTTCTCGGTTCGAAACCGTTAAACGTAAGAAAGACCGATTCAAAATCTTCCTCATCTATTTTTATGCTGTCCTCTATTTCGACATAGCTTCCATATTTCTCTGTTCCCTCATCCGGCGATCTCGCCACATATACATAATATTTCCCATTCCTATAATCATTTACATAATTGATCAGGGGATAATCCCAATGAAAACCATAAGACTCTTCTTTATCCACCACGATCTGCCCCTCCCGGTACCCCAAATGAATCCTGATCCCGCCTTTCCAAGAGGAAGCAGAAAAATAAGTATCTTGTGAAAACACTTCCGTCCCATCCGGTACCAGTATGTCGGTAAAACCCCTCCTAAAATCGATATTCTCTGCTAATATAACGTAATCATCTTCATTTACGGGAGAAATAATATAGATAGCGCCCTCATTCTCTTCATACATCTGCCAAACCGCTTCCACATAAGCAAAGATTTCTTCCCTTCCATCTCCGGTAATATCATATGTAGAAAACCTGTCAAGTGTATAAGGCAAATCCGCCCGTTCCAACTTAGCTTCTCCACCCATCAGCATAACTTCAGCCAGCTCTAAAAGTCCCTCCCTCACCATCTCATTATTTTTATAGACTTTAGGGAAATCACAATATCCGTAATACTCCCCATAGAATCTTGAAAAGTCGCTCTCATAATAAAGCGGAAGCTCATAATCATCAAAATCTGTGGCAATATCATTCTCCGTCCCCTGTTCCGTTTCTACTTCCACTTGTATTTCCGCTTCTCTGTCTGTACTCCGTTCCAGTACCATTTCCGTCCTGCCATCAACAAGCATCTCCTGATATCGATAAGTTACATCAAAAGCCGGAAGCATATATATTTGGCCAGAAATTCCCAAATAGTAACAATTGTCAAAATACGCAGTAATGGTATCTCCGATCCGTTCCCATCTTCCAAAATCTACATTTCTACTTCCGTAATGCACTACCTGTCCGTCCGGTGAAAAACGGGTTCTATAAGTTGTTTTCCAGTCATCTGTCTCTGTGTCCGGCATATTTCTCCATGTTCCGTCAACGACCACAGCCGCCACTTCTGTACTTTCCGCATGTTCCCGCATCAGGGCCGCCTCTTCCGTACTTTCCGAATCGTCCTGCATCAAAGCCGTTGTTTCTTCCGCGGTATCAGAATCAGGAATCTGCACATCTTTATCATCTTGAGTGTACGGATAAATTCCTGTTTCTGCTTTCCCTGTACCAAAATATTCTCCGTCCCGACCAGAATCGGCAGTTTTCATACCGAAGACAAACCAAAAACAAAACACAAAAAACGCTTGCATAATGATTATTTTATGTCCGCATATCATTATAACCGCATCATAAATGATAGCAGTCCGCTTACATCCCTTTTCCGACTTCATTGATATCTCCTACGCATTCCCTGATATGCGTACTTATTTATGATACGGCTCCCGGTTCATGATCCGAAACGCGCGGTAAAGCTGCTCTGACAAGATCACGCGCATGAGCTGGTGCGGAAATGTCATATCCGAAAAGCTGATCTTTTCATCCGCACGCGAAAGAATCCGATCATGAAGCCCAAGCGATCCCCCGATAACAAAAACGATCCTGCTTTTTCCCGTGCCCATCCATGTTTCGATGTGACGCGAAAAACTCACAGAATCATATTTTTTTCCCTCTATCGCAAGCGCAACGACATAATCATCCGGGCGAAGCGTCTTTTCAATCCGCTCCGCCTCTTTTTGCGTAACTATTTGATCCTCTCGCTCAGAGGCATGTTCTTTTGTCTTTTCATCCGCGACCTCAATAATGCGAAAATCGCAGTATTTTGAAAGACGCTTTGCATATTCCGCGACCGCATCACGAAAAAAAGCTTCCTTGCATTTACCGACACAGACAACGGTCAGATTCATTCAAACAACTCCTGATATACGTTTTCCGCCAAGCTGTCGAGATAGGATTCGTCCACCCCGTCAAACTCATCGGCAATTTTTCTCCTGATTGCTTCCGTACGCTTAAAAAAGCAGATTTCCTCAGAGTCTTCTTCCTCCAGTCCTGCCGCCCCGTCAATGCTCTCCGCAGTCAGATGTGCTTTTACCCATGCATCGATCCGCTCCGTCAGCGCATCCTCATCCGACGCCTCCGCGCGGCATTTGCGCGCGCCTTTTAAGGAATAAATGCCAAAGCCGATAAAAAACAAAAAGAGCGCAAACATGATCACGTTCATCATGATCCGGTTACCAAACCGGATCGGCAGAATGCCAAAATCAATGAGCAGCATTGCAATACAGCCGAGAATACCGAAAACGAGCAGTACCTCTCCCGAGCTTTTTAAATCGTCCGCCTGTTCGCTTTTTTTGCGGTACACGCCGCCGTTCGGTACACGCAGATCGTTTTCTTTGTCCCTGTCATTTGAGGAACTCCCGCTGTTCAAAACGTCCTCTGCATCCTCCTGAGATTCCTTACCATCCGCAGAATCCGCCTGATTCATAGCTTCTTCATGATCCGAACTTTCTTCGTCCGTTGCTAATTCTGTTTCGTTCAGAATATCTCCGCTGTCCAATGCAGATTCAAATCTGTTTTCCGCCTCCGCCGCCGACTCTGCCAGAAATACATGAGCGGCCTGTTTCGCTTTCCGTTCATGTTTCGGAAGAACATAAAGGCACGCTTCCTCGTCCTCATGTTCGTAAATGACAGGAATGTCATTATACTCCATAAACTTCTGCATGCGCAAGATCAGTGCTTCTTCCCCTCGGCAAAGCAAGACTTCCTTTCGTTCTTCCAAGGAAGCCACCAGCGTTTCGCCGCAGTCGGCGCACACCGTAACGCCCTCTTTATATTCATTTTTACAGACCGGACACCATGGCATCGCCATTCCCTCCCTGCTGTTGCGCTTTTCCTATCATGTTCCTTTATTCCCTCGCGGCAGCTTGCTACGGGGTATTTTATTTTCCGGACAAATACTCGTCGATTCCCTTTGCTGCTGCTTTGCCCGCGCCCATCGCCAAAATAACCGTCGCTGCGCCTGTCACGGCATCACCGCCTGCAAATACGCCCTCTTTCTCGGTCTTTCCGTTTTCATCGTCCGCGATAATACATTTGCGCTTATCCACCGTCAGCCCCTCCGTAGTCGCAGAGATCAACGGATTGGGTGATGTGCCGAGCGCCATGATCACCGTGTCCACCTCAATGACAAACTCGCTTCCTTCTACAGGAACAGGACGGCGCCTGCCGGATGCATCCGGCTCACCGAGCTCCATTCTAATGCAGCGGATTCCTTTTACCCAGTTATTTTCGTCTTCCAAGATTTCGACCGGATTGGTCAACAGATCGAAAACGATGCCTTCTTCCTTTGCATGATGCACTTCTTCCACTCTGGCCGGAAGCTCTTCCTCGCTGCGCCGATACACAATGTGTACTTCCGCTCCGAGTCGAAGCGCGGTTCTCGCCGCATCCATCGCTACATTTCCACCGCCCACAACTGCAACCTTTTTGCCGCGCATCAGCGGGGTATCGGCCGTTTCATCAAACGCTTTCATGAGATTGCTTCTCGTCAGATATTCATTTGCAGAAAAGACACCGTTTGCCTGCTCGCCCGGAATGCTCATAAATTTCGGCAGTCCTGCGCCGGAACCGATAAATACCGCCTCAAAGCCCTCGTTCTTCATAAGCTCATCGACCGTAACTGATTTGCCGACCACACAGTTTGTCTCTATCTTTACGCCAAGCGCCTTCACATTCTCGATCTCTGTGCGCACAACGCTCTCCTTAGGCAGACGGAACTCGGGAATGCCATATACAAGTACGCCACCCGGCTCATGAAGCGCCTCAAAGATCGTCACGTCATAGCCCATTTTTGCCAGATCTCCCGCACAGGTAAGGCCGGAGGGACCGGAACCGATCACAGCGACTTTTTTTCCTTTTTTCTCAGCGGAAACCTTGGGTACGATCCCATTTTCTCTTGCCCAGTCCGCAACAAAGCGCTCCAGCTTACCGATGGAGATCGGCTCGCCCTTGATACCGCGGATACATTTACCCTCGCACTGGCTCTCCTGCGGGCACACACGACCGCAAACCGCAGGAAGCGCGCTGGACTCCGATATGATCTCATATGCCTTTTCTACATCTCCGAGCTTTACCTGCTCCACAAACGCCGGAATATTGATGGATACGGGACAACCCTTGATACACTGCGCATTCTTGCAGTTGATACAGCGGGACGCCTCCTCCATCGCTTCATCTTTGCCATATCCAAGACATACTTCTTCAAAATTGGTTGCTCTTACAGCCGCTTCCTGCTCGGAAACGGGAACTTTCTTTAATACGTCCATGATTCAAACCATACCTTTCTGTCTTTTTCTCAGTTGCAGTTACCGCATCCGCCGTGGTGAGTATCTCCCTCTTTTGCGGCAAGATATGCGCGTCCTTCCTCCGTCTTATAGATCTGCTGACGCTTCATTGCCTCGTCAAAATGAACCTTATGCCCGTCAAACTCCGGTCCGTCCACGCAGGCAAATTTCACCTCGTCCCCGACGGTCACACGGCAGGCACCGCACATGCCCGTTCCGTCCACCATGATCGGATTTAAGCTGACGATGGTAGGAATTTCCAACTCTTCTGTCATTTTACATACGAATTTCATCATGATCATCGGTCCAATTGCGACACAGATGTCATAATGCTTTCCTTCTTCCGTTACCAGATCCTTGATCGTCTGCGTCACCATACCGCTTCTTCCGTAAGAGCCGTCATCGGTGGTCACATAAAGATTTCCCGCAACTGCCTCCATCTCTTTTTCCAAGATCAGCAGATCCTTTGTCTTTGCACCGACAATGACATCGGCGTTGACACCGTGCTCTTTTAACCACTTCACCTGCGGGTATACGGGCGCCGTACCGACACCGCCTGCCACAAACAGGATGCTTTTGCTGCGAAGCGCCTCGTCGGACTCGGCGGTAAGCTCCGACGGACGTCCAAGCGGTCCGACAAAATCGTGGAAGCTGTCGCCTGCCTTCAGATTTGCCATTTTATAGGTGGACGCTCCGACCGTCTGCAATACAATGGTGACTGTCCCCTTCTCTCTATCATAATCGCAAATGGTAAGCGGTATGCGCTCACTGTTTTCATCCGTTCTGACAATCACGAACTGTCCCGGCATACACGCTTCGGCTGTTCTTTTTGCTTCGACTACCATTTTGTAAATATTGGTCGTCAGTTCCTCTGCCTCTAAAATCTTGTACATTTCCGTTCTCTCCTTCATTTTTTACTTCATGCCCCGCCTATCATAGCACAATTAAAATCAGAAATCAATGACCGTATAATGACCGTCTGCATCCTGCGCAGTCTGATATAAGCGGCCGTACACTACGCTGACCGCATATTTTGTCTGACTTTGATACCTGCTTCCCGATTCATCCGTGTAATATTCGGATACTAAATAATAAATCTCTCCCTGATATACGAACGCCGCCTGCGCCTCATACGAATAAGTCCCCTTCGCTCCGGCAACCTCGCCCGTCATTGCGAGCAGAATTCCCCGATCCGTCAATCCCGATGTGGTGATCAGAAGCGCTTGATACGGGCTGTAAGGCGGATTGTCCAAATTCAAGTGATATTCCACCTGCGTAATGTTGCTCGCGACATGATCTTCATTATAGGAAATAAAACGATACAGCGTAGCGCCCAGCGGCATACAAATATCGCGTGTGTACGGCGTGCTGTTACTGTCCGGCATCGTGCCGTCCGACGTATAGTAAACCGTACCTCCCTGCGGAACCTCAACGCTGATATATTCCGGTACCGTATAATCTCCGCCGTCAGGCGTTACGATCGGCTCATTCGGGGGCTCCGCTTCGATTTCAAACTCCCCGCCATGTACCTTGCTCATCATACCGAATTCGTTAATAAATACCGCCTGAATCCGATATTCGCCGGATTCCAACAGGATGGGGCTCGTATAAACCAGATCCGCCTCATCCGGTGTCGTGCCGTCCAGCGTGTAATAAATAATACCATTTGTATTGGCACTAATCTTCAAAAGCTGCGCGTCCTCATATACACCGTCCGCAATGCTGAAGATCGGTTCCTCCGCCAGATATTGGTTATAATCCGTGCGGATCTCCTCATATTCGCAGCGCTCCATCAGATTGCAGATTTCTAAATAGCGCTCCTCCGATTCATAGATCGCAACAAGCCTCTCATACGCTTCTACCCGATATTCCTCATAAGAAATCAGATCAAGATAAATCTCCGAAGCGTCCTGAAGCTCTCCCAGCTTTTCATAATAGCCTGCCATCAGCATACGTGCTTCCGCCTGCTGGTTATCATAATGAAGCGCCTGCCTCATACAAGCGATCGCCTGTTCATAATCGCCGCGTCCCGCCGCCGAAACGCCCTGCTCATATTGATAGCTGTACGTTTGTTTAGCAGCACGCTGCATCCCAAGCATGACTGTCAGTCCGACCGCAACCACTAACAGGAACAGAAGGATCAGCGACATTTTTTTTCTTTTTTTCAAAAAATGAAAGATTCCGAGAAGAAGGCTTGGGCGTTCGTCTGCCGCATACCATGGAACATCCTCCTCCAAGGCATCATCGCCGGATACGCTTTGCTTTCCATCCTCATCCGCCGGCTGTTCCTCTGACACAAATTCGTTTACAACCTCGGTCATCGTCTCACGAATGTTTGTATCCAGCTCCGGTTCAAAATCCGGCACGATCCGGATCTCATAGCCGCATGACTCACAATAAAGCTGTTCTTCTTTGATCTCATTTCCACATACGGGACATTTCATTCAAGTATCCTCATTGATTCCGTTCGCGGAAGCGGTATGCCTCCACGCAATTGTACATCAGCATCGCGATCGTCATCGGTCCGACACCGCCCGGCACAGGAGTAATGGCGGACGTATGCGGTGCAACGGATTCATAATCCACATCACCGCACAGCTTGTTCTCCGCATTTCTGTGAATGCCGACATCGATCACGACCGCGCCCTCTTTCACATATTCCTCTGTGATCATACGCGGCTTTCCGACCGCGGCAACCAAAATATCCGCTCGTTTCGCCACTTCTTTTACATTCTTTGTCTTGGAATGACAGATCGTGACCGTTCCGTTTTCTTTTAACAGAAGAAGCGCCATCGGTTTGCCGACGATGTTACTGCGCCCGATGACAACACATTCCTTTCCTTCGATCGATATCCCCGATCGTGTCAGGAGCTGTATGATCCCTGCCGGCGTACAGGAGACAAATCCGTCCTGTCCCGTGCAGAGCGCACCGACGTTCTGCGGATGAAAGCCGTCCACATCCTTACGGGGATCAATCGCGTTTATGACCTTATTTTCATCAATCTGTGTCGGTAAAGGAAGCTGTACCAAAATGCCATGCACATCTTCTCTCCCGTTTAAGTCCGCGATCAGCGTAAGCAGTTCTTCCTCTGTCGTTTCCTCGGAAAGCTCATAGGCAAGCGAGCGGATTCCCACATAAGCGCATGCTTTTTTCTTATTTCCAACATAAACACTGGATGCAGGATCATTCCCGACCTGAATGACTGCAAGCGTGATCTCCGCGCCCCGGTCGCGGTAAGCGGCGACCTGCGCCTTTACTTCTTCCTTAATCTGTGCCGATATGGCTTTTCCGTCAATGATCTGCGGCATAGGAATCCTCCGTTCCGTTTATACAAACTCTATTTTAAAATAATCCGGTAATAACGCCGTTTTCGTTCACATCAATGCGGTGCGCCGCAGGCTGCTTCGGCAGTCCCGGCATCGTCACGATCGTTCCCGTCAGCGCGACGACGAAGCCCGCTCCCGCACAGACATACACATCGCGCACATTCATCGTAAAGCCCGTCGGACGTCCGAGTCTTGACGCGTCATCCGAAAGAGAATATTGATTTTTCGCCATGCATACGGGCAGTTTGCCAAATCCCTGCGCCTCTAAGCGGGCGAGCTGCTTTTCGCTCGCGGCGGAAAACGAAACGCCGTCCGCACCGTAAATTTCTTTTGCTACCCGTTCGATCTTTTCCCGAAGCGGCAGCGCCGGATCATAGAGCGGCTCAAAATGACTTTCCTTTGTCTCCAAGGTTTTTAATACCGCTTCCGCCAATTCGATGCCGCCTGCTCCGCCCTTCTCCCATACTTTGGAAAGAGCAAACTCGCAGCCGCGCTCCTCGCAAAAATGTCTCACAAATGCAAGCTCCGCTTCCGTATCCGTTAAAAACGAATTAAGGGTTACCACAACGGGAACGCCGTAGCGTTTGATATTCTCTATATGCTTCTCCAGATTGACGATCCCTTTTTCGAGCGCCTCCAGATTTTCCGCGTTCAGATCTCCCTTTGCCACGCCGCCGTTATATTTTAAGGCGCGGACTGTCGCGACAAGCACGACCGCATCCGGCTTTAGCCCCGCTGACGCGCACTTGATATCAAAAAACTTTTCAGCGCCGAGATCTGCACCGAAGCCTGCCTCCGTGATGCAGTAATCCGCCAGCTTTAACGCCGCCTTTGTCGCACGCACACTGTTGCAGCCGTGCGCAATGTTGGCAAACGGACCGCCGTGTACGAGTGCCGGCGTATGCTCCAAGGTCTGTATGAGGTTCGGGCTGACCGCATCCTTTAAGAGCGCCGCCATTGCGCCGACCGCGGATAGATCATCCGCCGTGACCGGCTCCCCGTCTAAATTATAAGCTGCCACAATTCTTGCAAGGCGCTTTTTTAAGTCCGCCATATCTTCGGCAAGGCAGAGAATCGCCATGATCTCAGATGCCACCGTAATGACAAAATGCTCCTCGCGCACAAAGCCGTCTGTTTTTCCGCCCATACCGATCACGGTATTGCGGAGCGCGCGGTCGTTCATGTCCAAACAACGTTTCCATACAATCTGCCTCGTATCAATGCGAAGCGTATTTCCCTGCATAATATGATTATCAATCATTGCGGCAAGCAGATTGTTTGCGGCGGTAACGGCATGAAAATCTCCCGTAAAATGCAGATTTAAATCTTCCATCGGTACGACCTGCGCATATCCGCCGCCCGCTGCGCCGCCTTTGATGCCAAAGCAAGGTCCTAACGACGGCTCTCTGAGCGCGATCACCGCGTGTCTGCCAAGTTTTGCAAACGCCTGTCCGATCCCGACCGTTGTCGTCGTCTTTCCCTCTCCCGCAGGCGTCGGATTGATTGCCGTGACAAGCACAAGCTTTCCGTCCGGACGCTCTTTTAAGCGCGCCAGACATGCTTCGGAAATCTTCGCCTTATATTTTCCGTAAAGTTCCAGATCGTCCTCTCCGATTCCGAGCGGCTCCGCCACCTTGACGATTGGGTAAAGTTCCGCTTCCTGTGCAATTTCAATATCACTTTTCATTTTGATCCTCCATGTTGCCAACAGCCCGTGAATTTTTTAATCTACATGCCCGCTATGTATTGTTCAAACTGCTCCGCACTCATGAGCACTTTCCTCGGCTTTGTGCCTTCTTCCTCACCGACAACGCCGGCATCGGCGAGCTGATCCATGATCCGCGCCGCACGGTTAAAGCCGACACGGAACGCCCGCTGCACCATACCAATCGATGCTTTATCTTTCTCAATGATGAAGCGCCCCGCCTCCGCAAACAGCTCGTCCATATCCGATGCGCCGCCTCCTGCAGAGCCCTCTCCGGATGCAGACGTCATGCTTGAAATCTTTTCATCCAGCTGCGCACCGGAATCGTCACCGACTGCCTGACGCTTTAAGAAGTCTACGACATCGGAAACCTCCTTATCGGAGACAAACGCACCCTGCACGCGCGCCGGTTTTGTATAACCCTGCGGATAAAAAAGCATATCGCCCTTACCGAGCAGTTTTTCCGCACCGTTCATATCCAAGATCGTCCGGGAATCCACACCGCTGGAAACCGCAAATGCGATCCGGCTCGGCATATTGGCCTTGATCAGTCCCGTAATGACGTCCACGCTCGGTCTCTGTGTCGCGATCACAAGATGGATACCCGCTGCACGCGCAAGCTGCGCCAAGCGCACGATCGCCTCCTCGACGTCATTAGACGCCACCATCATCAGATCCGCAAGCTCATCAACGATAATAACGATCTGCGGCATCTTGACAGGCGCGGAAGCATCCCCTGAATCCTTCACGCTTTCGGCAAGCTGGTTATATCCCTTTAAGTCGCGCACATTGTGGTCGGCGAATTTCTTATAACGATCCGTCATTTCCGCTACTGCCCATTGCAGTGCTGCCGAAGCCTTTTTCGGGTCCGTCACGACCGGAATGAGCAAATGCGGAATTCCATTATATACACTTAATTCAACAACCTTCGGATCGACCATGATCAGCTTCACATCATCGGGATGCGCTTTATAGAGAATACTCATGATCAGGGTATTAATGCATACGGATTTTCCCGACCCCGTAGAGCCCGCGATCAGAACATGGGGCATTTTGCCGATATCAAACACCACCGTCTGCCCGCCGATATCTTTTCCGACGGCAAACGCGATGGATGACGGAAAATTCCGGAATGCATCGGACTCCAAAAGTTCCCGCAGGTTGACCGCGCTGTTTTCCTTATTCGGCACTTCGATACCGACTGCCGCTTTCCCCGGAATCGGCGCTTCGATCCGAATGTCCGTCGCCGCCAGATTCAGCTTGATGTCATCAGCAAGCGACACGATCTTACTCACCTTCACGCCAAGCTCCGGCTGCATTTCATAGCGCGTTACCGCCGGTCCCTGACTGATGTCAGTGATCGTCACATTGACGCCGAATGTTTTCAATGTCTGCTGCAGACGTGCTGCCGTCTCCTTTAATTGTCTTGCAGAATCGCCGTTTCCTTTTCCCTCGCCCTTCTTTAACAGATTGAGCGACGGGAATATGTATTTCTTCGGTTTTGCAGGCGGCTTTACGTTCGGCACGACCGCTGCGTCCGCCTTTTTCTGGTCAGGTGTCCGATATGCTTCCTTCACGCCGAAGCTGTGTTCGGGCTTCTTTGGCTGATAACCGCTCTCTAATGCCGCACCGAACGTATCTGCGCCCTGCGGCTTATACGCATTACCCGATGTGGTGACTGCTTCTGCAGCTTCTGCGGCTTCTGCGGCAAGATTCGTGATCTCGCGCATGCCGCTCGAAACGCCCGCACCTGCAGCCGCTCCTGCTGCGCCGACAGCACCCGCAAGCCCTGCCGCTGTATCCGCAGATGCCCTTGAGATACCTTCCGCTTGATCCCAGCCGTTTCCTTCACCCGCATGCACGCTTTCACCCGCTGCAGCCGCACGCGCGTTATCGCCGCTCTGTGTCTGCGCCATGCCCCGCGGCTCCGGCATGCTCCGGTATAGATCGAACGCAAATGCCTCCTCGGAAGGAACCTGTTCAAACGAATCCTGCGTCATCTCCCCATCATCCGGAATATCGTCCAGTGTGATCTCATGCATATTCTCGCTGTGATAGGTTTCCGGGCGCTTTTTCACAAGCGTGGTATCTTCGCTGACACCGCTCACCTTTTTTTCCATACGGGGCGCACGATACGCTTCTTCGTCTTCCTCCTCCCGCTCTATCGTACGCATACCGCGGCTGCTGACGCCCCTCTGCATGCGTCGGCTTTGTCTTTGTCTCTTTGCGACAGCCTCTTCATATTCCTGCTCCGCATCCACTTCATATTCCTCGGATTCGTAATCTTCGTCCTCATATTCCTCACGGCGCAGCGCGCGTTCTTCCCTATGGCGCTCTGCGGATTCCTTTGCCGAATCATACACGCGCCGGCTTCCTTTTTTCACACCGTTGATAAAAGACCGCTCCGTAATGACCACAAGCGCAATGAGAATCACGACAACGAGCACGAACGCGCTGCCGACGCCTTTTAAGTATTTCATCATCGGATATGCAGGCAGCCCGCCGATCAGACCGCCGCCTTTCATCCCATCCCGGCTCTGTAAAAAAAGATCGACGATCAGATTTCCGTTCAGATCCGCAAGCGGCACGGAAATCATCTGGGCCGCAATGCCGACACACCAAATAAGAACCGCGCCCGCGATCAGTTTTCTGCGGACAGCACGGTTTCCTTCATTTGAAATATGCAGGGCGATGCCGATAAAAAGAACGACCGGCAGTATATAGGCAACGATGCCGAACAACCCGAACATCACGCCCTTTACCGTCTTCCCGAACGGTCCCATGATAGAAAAATTACATAAAAATAATAAAATGCAAAATGCAAAGCTGACAATGAGTAAGATTTCATTACTAAGTGCCGGCTCCTGCACGCTTCTTTTTTTATTATTCGACTTCCGTCCTGCAGAAGACGCCGTACGTCGTCCCCCGCTCTGTGTTCTTCGGTTTGTATTTTTCGTATTCGTCCGACTGCCTCCCGCAGACGAACTCCGCCTGTTTCCCTGTCCTGAGCGTGTATTTCCTGACGCCATAATCGCTACCAAGTCCTTCCTCACAAAATCCACCCGACTATTATAGCATTTTTGCGCCTTTTTGTCATTGCTTTTCCATTAACTCCCTTAGTTTTTCAAACGCTTCATGGATTCCGCCCACCTCATCAATGATTTTTTCGCCGACTGCCTCCTCCCCGACAAGAATTGTTCCGACATCTTTCGTCAGCATTTCCGTCTCCATCATCAATTCCTCCAAGCGCTCTTTTTCTGCGCCGCAGTGTGATTCAATAAAATCCAAAATCCGATCCTGTATCTGTCTGAAATAATCAAAGGTCTGCTGAACGCCGATCACCATGCCGCTTAAGCGAACGGGATGGATGACCATGGTCGCACTCGGCACGATATAGGAATAATCCGTACTCACCGCGATCGGCACACCGATACTGTGGCTGCCGCCAAGCACAAGCGATACCGTCGGTTTACTTAAGGAAGCGATCATTTCCGCGATCGCAAGCCCCGCCTCCACATCGCCCCCGACCGTATTTAAGAGCACGAGAAGACCGTCCACCTCGTCGCTGTCTTCAATTGCCGCAAGCTGCGGAAGAATATGCTCATACTTTGTCGTTTTGGTATTCCCACCAAGACACTCGTGTCCCTCTACCTCGCCGATAATGGAGATTAAGTGGATATTACGTCCCTGTTCCCCATGCTTTAAGATCACCTGCCCATCCTCTTTTATTTTTTCATCTACGAGCTTTTGCTTCTCCTGATCTTCTTTTTCTTTATTGTTGTTATCGTTTTTTACCTGCTGATGCTGCTTCTTTTTTGACATACCGATCTCTTGCTCCTTCTCGTTTTCACCTGGTTAAAGAATCGCTAACGCAATTCTTCTGGGACTAAGAAATTTCCTATAAGTTAAAAAAAGAGAATCCAACCATGTGGATTCTCCTTTAGTATGTCATTCTTATATACGATTATGCGTTATTTCAAAATTGACTTTAATGGTCAAAATCATCTCCGTCGCGAACATCCACATCATAGTGCATACGTTCTGCCGAAACAGGATATGCATAATCCATTTCACGGTGTTCATGCTTTTTCGGAAGCGGCAACGGATTCTCGATCATACGCGGCTTTTCTGCCGGCTGCGTTTTTCCTGCGCCCGCAGCCTGAGGCGCACTCTTTGTGCTCATCGTTTCCACCGGCGCTTTTTCCTGCATAACCGCCTTTTCTTTCATGGCAACGGCTTCTTTGCTCGCTGTCACCTCTTTCGCGGCAGTCACTTCCTTGTTCACTGTCACTTTTTCCGCAACAGCCGTTTGTGCTTTGACCGGCTTTTCTTCCGAAACGACCGCTTGTACTTTGACCGGCTTTTCTTCTGCAGCGGCCGTTTGTTGTCTTACCGGCTTTTCTTCCACAACGGCTGTTTGTTCTTTTATCGGCTTTTCTTCCACAACGGCTGTTTGTTGTCTTACCGGCTTTTCTTCCACAACGACTGCTTGTTCTTTTACCGGCTCTTCTTTCTTCGGAGCTGCTTCTTTGTTTATTGGCACTTCTTTCGCCGCGACCGCTTGCTGTCTTACCGGCGCTTCTTTCGTGACAGCCTCTTCTTCTTTGTCAGCCTTTTTTTCTTTCACTTTCTTTCCTTCTTTGACCGGCTTTTCTTTCTTCACTTTCTTTTCTTCTTTGACCGGCTTTTCTTTCTTCACTTTCTTTTCTTCTTTGACCGACTTTTCTTTCTTCGCCTTCTTTTCCTCTTTGACTGCCTTTTCTTTCTTTTCCTTTTTAAGGGATGCGTCTGTCTCCTTCTCCCGCGCCTCGATCTGTTCGCCTTCTGCTTCCTCATCGTCCGCATCCGCGCTCTTCCTGCGCGCTTCTACCTCCACAACGGGCTGTCCCATCAGATAGATCACACCGACCGTTATCGCCGCCGTCAGCACACCGACACAGGCGATCAGAAATCCGGTATCAAACCCCATTGCATATCCGGTGTCAAAACAGGCAAACGGAATTATGCCCAAATACGGTACTGCTATGATGCGCAGCACATCATGCTCACACCAAAAGAACAACACCGCCGCAATACCGCCAAACGCAATCACACAGAGCAGCACCAGTTCTTCCGGCAATGCTAACAGCAGCGCTGGCTTAGACAATGCCAGTTCGTAGGACTCGATATATCTGCTGAAATCAAACCTTGCCCTTTCCATCAGGGTATATGAAGACGTTTTTACACTAAACAGCGTACCTGAGACATCTACGTTCAACAAAATCATTCCCGCCGGAATACCGACAAGCATGCCGAGTACAAAGCAGGCCAGCTCTGCCCGCCGTCCCTGTACGCTGACTAAAAACACCACGATGACAGTAAGCGGAATGAGCAGCGCCGTTAAGTCCAGCGTGATAAGCATTCCGGAGATCAGACCGCACAAAAGATAAGCGGGGAGCATGCCCTTTCCGCCAAGATCAAACACACTTCTTTTTAAGACAAATGCGGAAATACACATACCCACCATGAACAAAGCCATCAATAGCTGTGCCGGTTCACAAACGGCCAGTACATGGTAAAAATACGGGATACACAAAAAAAGTACCGAAGAAGAAAGTGCCGCCGCTTTGCCTGCCGCCACCCGCAAGAACAGATAACAGCAAAACACCAGTACCACCTGACAGACCACATTCAGAATATATACGGCATCCGGCACATTTCCCAAAAGGACACAGAAGCCCTTCAGCAAATATGCATAAAGGCGCTCAACACCATTGATGATATCGAACTCCCCACCTGCTCCCGAGGAAATCTGTTCATACAGTCCGACATTTCCCGTGAGCTTTCCGTCCGCAAACTGCACAATATAAATCCCACGGCTGATGATCACGAGCAGATAGCTTGCAAGTGCCGGCAGCAATTCATTTGTAAAAAAACTGTCGTTTCTTACAGCCCTGCGCCTCCGGCGCGCTGCCGCCTTCTCATTCTTCAAATTTTCCTTCAAGAGTACGATGAGCGCAGCGGCACAGCCTACAAATGCAAGCAGGATCACCATGACGACAATGATACAGGAGAGCGCGGCTCCGCCCAGATTCAGCATCTTACTCATCGTATTGCCGATACACACCCCGAGATACAAATATGTAATTACATAAATAGCAAAAAAGATCCACGATATGTTAGCTTTTTTAATATTCATATGGTATCCTATACAGCGACAAGCGCCTTCTTAAATGGAATCCTTCTCTTATAGATTCTATAACCGATCAGTCTTCATCCCAATTATGATATACTGCCTGTACATCATCATCCTCGTCAAGCAGATCCAGCGTTCTCTGCAACTGCCCGACATCTTTTTCATCGCTCAGCTTCACATAATTCTGCGGTATCATCGTGACCTCCGCCGACGCGGATACAACCCCCGCATCCTCAAGCGCCTTTGTCACAGCCGGAAAATCATCCGGGGCAGTCAGGATTTCAAAGCTGTCCTCTTCCTCGGAAAAATCCTCCGCTCCCGCATCCAATGCGCACATCATCAGATCGTCGGCATCCATATCGCATTCTTCTTTGTCAATGATGATCTGCCCTTTTCGATCAAACATAAATGATACACAGCCCTGTGTCCCGATGCTGCCGCTTCCCTTTGTAAACGCGGAACGCACATTGGCTGCCGTTCTGTTCTTATTATCGGTAAGCGCTTCGACGATTACGGCGATTCCGCCCGGTCCGTAGCCCTCATAGGTGACATATTCATAATTGACATTTCCTATATCTCCCGCCGCTTTCTTGATGCCGCGCTCAATCGTGTCGTTCGGCATATTGTTTGCCTTCGCCTTCGCGATCACGCCGGCAAGCTTAAAGTTATTCGCCGGATCGGGTCCTCCCTCTTTTACCGCAACTGCGATCTCACGTCCGAGGATCGTAAAGATTTTTCCTTTTGCAGCATCATTTTTTTCCTTCTTATGCTTAATGTTTGCAAATTTTGAATGTCCTGACATCGTTTTCTCTCCCTTTTTTTATCGTTCAGTTATGCCAAGTATACCACTAATCGGCCTTCTCTTCAACTTCCTTTTCCTCCGGCTGCAAAGCCAGCTTTGTGAGCAGCACGGAACGGATCACGCGCTTCTCCACCTGACGTATCTGAAATTCATAACCGCCGTACTCCATGGAAAATCGCTCTTTTTCCTCCGGTATGTGTTCCATTTTCATGATCATAAAACCGTTTAACGTATCCACCTCTAAATTTTCGTCGAACCGGATGCCTAACAGCTCCGTCAGTTCCTCAAGCGGCGTCATGCCGTCCGCAACGAATCGGTCTTTGCCTGTCTTTACGATAAAGCGGTCTTCCTCGTCATACTCGTCCTGAATCTTTCCGACGATCTCCTCCAATATATCCTCCATCGTCACTAACCCGACGGTCTGACCGTATTCATCCGCAACAATGACCATCTGCAGATGCTTGCTCTGCATGGAATGAAACAAGTCGTCAATGTTCATCGTCTCCGGTACAAACTCCGGCCGGCGCAGGATGGCGCGGCACGATTTTAATCGCGGATCGGTCTGATGCTCCCCTTCCGTATGAAGCTTGTGCTGATAACGGCAGGCATCCTTCAGATGCAAAATACCGATGATCTGGTCGGATGTCTCACTGAATACGGGATAGCGGCTGTTGTTTTCCTCAAGCATGAACGCGACTGCCTCGGATAACCGCATCTGTGCGTCGAGCATCTTGATATTCTGCCGGTTCGTCATGATATCCCGCGCATTCTTATCCCCATATTCAAAAATATTCGTGATCATTTCCGCTTCGCTCTCCTCGAGAACGCCCTGTTCGTGCCCCTCATTTACCATGGAAATGATTTCTTCCTCCGTGACTTCCCCCGCATCGCGCGGCTGCCGGATTCCAAAAAGTCTGAGCAGCCCGTTTGCCGATACATCGATCAACGAGGTCACCGGCGTCAGAACAAAACAGAATGCATATGTAACGGATACGCAGGCGTACGCCCATTTTTTCGGGTAGATTGCCGCAATTTTTTTCGGAATCATCACGCCGACCAAAAGAAGAATATAACCTAAAAGCACAAATGCCAAAAACACCGGTATCATCTGCAGCAGAAGCTTTACCACCGCCCCGTGCGGAGCATCCGTCAGCTGCCTGAATATCCCGCGCGCCACGGAAATAAAGATTCGCAGGAAAAAACTACCCATGATGAGCTGCGCCAAAGTCACGACCACCTGCACCGTATTCACATATTTGGTAATGCCCCTTGACACCTTTAAGATCCGTTTTGATTTTTTATCGTGCTTTTGTTCGTAAAGCTCCTCCACATCCGAAATATTCAGGTTCTGTATTGCAACACCGAACCCATAAAAAATCATATTCATTACGAGCAGTCCCACAAACAGCAGAACGCTAAGCGCCGCATCGGCAGTATCCATTTCCCTTCCTTTCCGTGTGCTGTCAGTCTCTCATGTATGTATTTCAAGACTGATACAGAGTGCTCTGTCCACCCGGCGCATGACTTCGTCATCCAAGTGGCACACCTTATCTTTTAATCTTGATTTATCAATCGTCCGAAGCTGTTCTAACAAGATCACCGAATCCTTATCCATATCGTACCGCAGCGCGGACAATTCTATATGAGTCGGCAGCTTCGCCTTATTCATTTTTGATGTGATCGCCGCACAGATCACCGTCGGACTGTGCCTGTTTCCGATATCGTTCTGTATGATCAAAACAGGTCTGACTCCGCCCTGCTCCGACCCAACAACCGGCCTCAAATCCGCATAAAATACATCTCCACGTCTCATAACTCACGATCCTTTCATTTCTACCTGATATGTACATTATGGACAAACATATCTTCCGGTATACTAAAGGAATCGCAAAAAAGTTTATCTACTATATGTCAACGATTCCGCAGCCGCACAGATCATCCTTATACGCGACCGGCTTACCGTTCTTTACATAAACCCTCGGAATACGCTTATTGATGTCACAGACAAGCTCATAGTTAAACCGCCCCGAAAGTGCCCCGAGCTCTTCCGCCGTGATCCGCTCGCCCCTGTCTTCTCCTAAAAGAATCACCTCGTCACCGACCTTCGCATCAGGAACCTCACTGACATCGACCATGAACTGATCCATGCAGATCCTTCCGAGGATCGGACAGCGTTTTCCATGAATCAATACGCTCCCTCTGCCCGTTAAGCTTCTCGGATAACCGTCCGCGTAGCCGACGGGAATCGTTGCAACCGGCATCCTTCTCTGCGCCGTGAACAGCCCGCCGTAGCTGACGCTCGCACCCGCTTCCAATTCCTTCACAAACGCGATGTGGCTTTTCCATGACAGCGCCGGCGTCAGCTTCACCACATCCGCACGCACCTCATCGGAAGGAAGCAGTCCGTACATGATGATACCCACGCGCGCCATATCCATACAAAATTCCGACAGCTCCAAAGCAGCCGCGCTGTTTGCGCAATGCCTGATCGGAATCGTAAGCTTTAGCTGCTGCTCAATGCGCGAAATAAACTCCGTAAACCGCGCCGCCTGACGAAGCGTATCTGTCTGATCCGCCTCATCCGCCTTTGCAAAATGGGTAAAAATACCCTCAATCTCCAGTCCGTCCAGCTTTGATACGGCATCAACAAAGGAGAGACCTTCCTCCCCCGGGAAAATACCGATCCTTCCCATCCCTGTGTCAACCTTGATGTGTACCCTGACCGTCTTTCCTATGCGACATGCTGCCTCAGATAAATCCTTTGCCATTTCCATGCTGAATACCGCCGGCCGGATATCCTGCCGGATCAATTCCTCGTAGCAGCTCGGAAAAGTATATCCAAGCATGAGAATCGGCTTTTGAATGCCGGCTGCCCGAAGCTGATAAGCCTCCTCCGCAACGGCAAGGGCATAACCCCATATCGCGTCCTCCTGCTCCAGCTCGCGCGCAATGGCGACGCTCCCATGCCCATAGCCGTCTGCTTTGAGCACAGCCGCAAGCTTTGCCCCGTCCGGCATATGCGCATGAATCCCGCGCAGGTTATCCTTTATCGCATCCAGATCAATATAGGCACACACCCGCTCAAAATGCAAGCCGCCCGTTTTTTGTTCCTCTGCTTTCATTGTCAATCCCTTCTTGACATTTCTTACTCATCACGCATGCTTTCACAGCGTATTTTCAAAAACGCCTCCGATATATGCGCCACAATGTCCGATGCCATAACGGCGTCCTTACCGAGTTCGCCGGATGAGAGCTCCCCTGCCAGTCCATGCAGATAAACGCTCACACACGCAGCGTGAAACAAATCCGGCACAACCGCCGCCGCTGCCGAAAGCATTCCGGTCAGCACATCTCCCGAACCCGCCGTTGCCATGCCGTCATTTCCTGTCTGATTCAAACACCCGCGGAGCACGTCTTTCTCATCCGCCGCGCACACATACGTACGCGCATCCTTCGCCACAAGAATACACCCGGTATCTGCGGCAAATTTCTCCGCGATCCGCACAAAATCCGCTTTGATCTCTGTGATCTTATATCCGCTGAGCCTTGCCAGTTCACCGATATGCGGCGTCAAGACAGTACGGTACGGCACTCTTTTTCGCAAAAATTGCTCCGGCTTCTCTTTCGCCGCGATCAAATTTAACGCATCCGCATCCAGAATCAGCGGTTTCTCACGCATTTCATTACATAAAATATCATACAGAACCCGAACGTTTTCCCACATGCCGTCCGTCGTCCCGATTCCGCAGCCTGCCGCGATCACATCCGCCCAAAGCGCCGCCTCTCTCAGTTTGCTTTTTTTCTCTTCCATAGGAAGCTTTTCATCCACCACGGTAATCAGCGCCTCCGGAAGCATCTGTTGTATGACCGGCACGTTTTCGCTGCACGTGACAATGCGCACCATCCCCGCACCCGCGCGGTAAGCAGCTGCGGCGGCAAGCGTACACGCGCCGCTCATATCGGGAGATCCCGCCATGATCAGCAGTTTCCCGAAGGTTCCCTTATTGCCGTTCTTTTTTCGTTCCGGAAGCATTCCTGCAATATCCTGCGCGGAGAGAAGAAACCGCTTCGGTACATTCCCCCTAAAAGAATCCGCCGTAATGCCAATCTTCGCAACCGATACCGCACCCGCATGTTCCGCGCCCTCATAGGTCATAAGTCCGAGCTTTCGAAATCCGAAAGTTACTGTTTCTTCTGCGGCAAGCGCGCATCCCATGACCCCGCCGCGCTGAGAATCGATCCCACTCGGCATATCGACCGCCAACACAGGAATCTGCCATGTTCCGATTTCTGTTAGCAGTTGTTTTGTTTTGCCTTCCAGCGGTCGTGACAGGCCGACGCCAAACACCGCATCGATCACCAGATCGTATTCTGCGGCAAGCGGGCGCACCGCCTCCTCCTTATTATCATATTCACTCCTCGCCTCTTTGCGCGCAGAGATTGTCATTTGACCATCCTGTATCACAAAATCGTGGCACGGTACGCCATAACGCAGCGCAATGTCTGCCTGCATCCGATTTAAGTCCGAGCGTTTTTCATCCTCCCCGCAAAAAAGCGCGCACACCTGCACACCCTCCTGAAAAAGAAGCCGCGCCGCCGCATAGCCGTCTGCGCCGTTATTGCCGCTGCCGCATAAAATAAGAACACGGGCGCAGGAAGGCTGCTGTTTTTGTGTGCGGGAAAGCATCCGGATTGCCGCCTGTGCAACCGCAAGCGCCGCCCGCTCCATCAGTACCGCCTCCGGAATTTGATAATATGCACTTGTCTGACGGTCACAAAACCGCATCTGCTCCGTAGTTACTACATATTCCATTTACTTCTCTTTGTTCCCGCCCGTTCTTTCTTTATGTTCCTGTGTTCCCGCTTCCTGCTTCTTTGCCCCGCGCTGCTTCTGCTCCCTCTTCATCTCGATCCGTTCCGTTCTTTTTTGCTCCCAGTCGTATTTAACATCAAACAGATCGAGCACCTCGGGACCGAATATGCCATGCAGGTAATGATAAACCTCCTGATTACGCAGCTCCCGATCCTGTTTGCGCAGAATTTGTTTTTTCAGTTCTACGCGCACATTCGTGATCCAAGCCGTGATCTTGTCAATGACGCGCTCGTTTTCATTTAACTCAAAATAGCAAAGCTCCATTGTCTCCAACAACAGGGCTTTATTGACACGCTCGATCTGCGCCGGAAGCTCTAACAGATCATCCTCATAATCCGCAAGCTTGTCGTTACATTCGCCGATCAGACGCGAATGCTCATCCAGCTTTTTCTGCGTCTTCGCGTCACGCTCTCCATCCTGTAAGGATGACTGGAGCTGCAGGATTTCTTTCATCAGCTTACTTTTCAGCTTGCGGATCTCTTTACTCTGTGTGGTTGCCCTTCCCTGCTTCTTGATCAGCGTATCCAGTTGTTTTTCCAGACTCTTTAACTGCTTGGAGGGTTTAATGACCGCAAACAGTTTGTGCCAATTCTGATCCAATGTGAGCGGTGCTATTTTTCTTCCATCCAATACCGAACTAAAATCTTTCCCCATATTAAGAACCATGCCCATTCTCATATCGATGAATATTGTATGACAGCTTCATCAGGCTGTCCGACAAATGCACATTTTCCACCTGCACGCCCTCCGGCACATTCAGATCGACATGCGCAAAATTCAGGATTGCCTTCACACCGCAGTCTGCAAGCCGTTTCGCAGTCTCGATCGCACCGTCCTTCGGAACGGTCAGCACCGCGATGTCAATTTTATGCTCTTTCATGAAGCTCTCAAGCCTGTCGATATGCATGATTTCCAGGCCGCGAAGCTGTCTGCCGACGAGCTCCTCATTCACATCGAACACACCCTTGACCAAAAATCCCCGTTTTTCAAAGTTGACGTAGTTTGCCAATGCCTGCCCCAGATTACCTGCGCCGATGATGACAAGCTGATGCTCCTCGTCCAATCCCAGAATATGTCCGATCTCATGGTACAGGTAGTCCACATTATAGCCGTAGCCCTGCTGTCCGAAGCCGCCGAAATTATTAAAATCCTGCCTTATCTGCGACGCAGTCACGCCCATGAGCACGCTTAACTCTCCCGATGAAATGCGTTCAACGCCCTGATCTCTCAATTCCCCAAGGTAGCGGAAATACCTCGGAAGCCTTGCAACGACAGCCTGTGATATTTCTTTTTCTTCCATCTGCTTACCTCTAGTCAAACGAATCGTTATCTTTTATTATAATAACCCGTTAAAATAAAGTCAATGTAAACGCCCCGAAAAGAGGTTATCGCGAAACGCACTGTTTCTTTTTTAGAACAAAAAAATATACAATCCAACGCAGGCACTGTAAGCCCGCTGATGGATCTGTATATTTTTTTACTATCCAAATAGGATTGACCGCATTCCGCAAACCGCTTAAAGGTTCTTGGACAATTTGACTAAAGAGAGACGTTACATGATCGCATCGAGAGACTCGCGAAATGCCTTGATCAGATCCTGCGTATTTAATACTGTTACATTAGAAAGACTTGTGATCTGCGCTAAGCTCTTCGTCATCTTTCCGGATTCGATCGTGGAGAGTGTCGCTCTCTCCAGCTTTTCCGCAAATTCCACAAGCTCGGGAAGCTGATCGAGCTCACCGCGCTTTCTTAAGGCGCCCGTCCATGCAAAGATTGTCGCAACAGAATTCGTCGAGGTCTCCTCGCCCTTCAAATGCTTATAGTAATGACGCTGTACCGTTCCGTGCGCCGCCTCATATTCATAAACGCCGTCCGGTGATACGAGCACGGAGGTCATCATGGCAAGATCGCCGAATGCAGAGCTTACCATATCACTCATGACATCTCCGTCATAATTTTTACATGCCCAGATAAAACCGCCCTCCGCTTTCATGACGCGCGCAACTGCATCGTCGATAAGCGTATAAAAATAGGTGATCCCGGCATTCTCAAACTTCTCCCGGTACTCGTTCTCATATAGTTCAGCAAACACATCCTTGAAACGGTGATCGTACTTTTTCGAAATTGTGTCCTTTGTCGCAAACCAAATATCCTGCTTTGTCGAAAGCGCATATTGAAAGCATGCATGCGCAAAGCTGGTAATGGAGCGGTCCGTATTATGAATTCCCTGTAAGATTCCTGCCCCGTCAAACTGATGGATCAGCTCTCTCGTCTCCGTTCCGTCCTCCGACGTAAAGACAAGCTCTGCCTTTCCCGCTCCCGGCACGCGGATCTCCGTATTCTTATATATATCGCCATAGGCATGTCTGGCCAGTGTGATCGGTTTCTTCCAATTTTTTACGACCGGCTCAATCCCTTTGACAATGATGGGCGTGCGGAATACCGTTCCGTCCAGTGCGGCGCGGATCGTTCCGTTCGGACTTTTCCACATCTCTTTTAAGTGATACTCTTCCATGCGCGCGGCATTCGGCGTGATCGTCGCGCATTTCACCGCAACGCCGTATTTTTTTGTCGCCTCCGCCGAATCCATCGTTACCTTATCATTCGTCTCATTTCTGTGTTCTAACCCTAAGTCATAATACTCTGTCTTCAGATCAATATACGGCTCTAACAGCTCTTCCTTGATCATTTTCCAGAGAATTCTGGTCATCTCATCCCCGTCCATCTCCACGATCGGTGTTGTCATCTGAATTTTTCCCATGGTCTGCCCTCCTGCTTTTGTCTTGTTTTTCTTCAAAAAATCATTTCCCATCAGGAATCCTTTTTTTCCTGTCCGTAAATCTCGTATAAGCCGTTCTGAATCATATTATCATACGCATTCACAATATGCTGATTTGCAAGCTGCTCCGCCTTATCCGCGTCCCCGCTCCTGATCGCTTCCATGATCATGCGGTGCTCTTTATTAGACGCAACACTCCGCACATTGCTTGCCAGTGTTTTTTGTCTGACGCGCAAAACATACTGATGAAAATCCTTCAACTGATGCTCCAGCATCTTAGAATCAGACGCTTCGTACATAATCTCATGAAAGCGGTTGTCAAGCTCCGCCATTTGATCGAAATGACCTTTTTCAGCATGAAACTCCGAGAGATAGACATTTTCCTCCATCTCCTCCAACTGCTCCTTCGTGATATGCGCAGTCGCCCATCTTGCGCACAATCCCTCTAAAAGAGAACGCATCCGATAAATATCCTCTACGTCTTTTAACGTGATCCCCGTCACATAAGCGCCCTTATTCGGGATAATCTGGATCAGCCCCTCCAGCTCCAGCTGACGGAACGCTTCTCTGACCGGTGTACGGGAAACGCCGAGCTCATCCCCGATCGCCACCTCTTTTAGCTCCTCATTCTCCTGATACCTGCCGCTTAAAATATCATTGCGCAGTCGCTGAAATACCCTTCCGCGCAAAGAATATTTATCCGTCACCTCATTTTTCACATCCTGCTTCCGCATTCGTGTCAGTCTCCTTTCCGGAACCCAGCGTGATCTTTTTCTTTTCACAGATTTCACCGATCACCTTCGTCAGCTCCTCATCCGTCAAAACCGTCACACGCCCTGCCGCATATTCCTCATCTACCCACTGCTTTACCGCCTGCACGAGCGGCGAATGTTTATCCACTGCATCGTCGGCATTCAATTTATAATACGTATTGATCCAATGCGCGATTCCCGCCAGCCCCGATGTATTGGACACCGCGCAGAGCACCGGACGGTTCAAAAACTTCTCCGTATCAAAGATATTGTAAATCTCCTCATTTTTCAAAAGTCCGTCCGCATGGATGCCGGCCCGCGTCACATTAAAATTCTTTCCGACAAAGGGCGTGCGCGGCGGAATGTGATAACCGATTTCCTTTTCATAATATTCCGCCAGCTCCGTGATCACGGTCGTATCCATCCCGTTTAAGTCGCCCCGAAGCTGCGCATATTCGAAAACCATTGCCTCAAGCGGCGTATTTCCCGTTCTCTCCCCGATACCGAACAGCGAAGTATTGATTCCCGAACAGCCATAGAGCCATGCCGTCGTCGAGTTCACAACCGCCTTGTAAAAATCGTTATGCCCGTGCCATTCAATCAGCTCATGCGGCACGCCCGCATGCGTATAAAGCGCATAAATGATTCCCTGCACGCTGCGCGGGATGACCGCGCCCGGATAATTCACGCCATAGCCCATCGTGTCACAGGCGCGCACCTTGATCGGAATATGATATTCCTCCATCAGCTTCATCAATTCTAAGCAGAACGGTACGACATAGCCGTATATATCCGCCCGCGTAATGTCCTCCAAATGGCACCTGGGGCTGATTCCCTCCTCCAGACAGGCTTTTACGATACTTAAATAATGGTCCATTGCCTGTCTGCGGTTCATCTTCAATTTTAAGAAAATATGATAATCCGAGCAGCTTACCAAAATGCCCGTCTCCTTCATACCAAGTTCCTTGACAAGCTTAAAATCCTCCTTGCTCGCACGAATCCAGCTCGTCACTTCCGGAAACTGATACCCCCGCTCCATACATTTGTATACCGCATCGCGGTCTTTCTTACTATATAAAAAGAATTCACTGGCGCGGATCATACCGTTTTCTCCGCCCAGCTTGTGCAGATAATCATAAATCGTCACGATCTGCTCCGTTGTATAGGGCGCTCTTGACTGCTGACCGTCGCGGAATGTCGTGTCCGTGATCCAAATATCCCTCGGCATATTGTGCGGCACAATCCTGTCATTAAACGGGATCTTCGGCACTTCGGAGTACGGAAACATGTTTCGGAACACATTCGGCTTTTCCACATCATCCAAATAATAAATATGCTCCTCGATCTGCAGCAGATTATTATGACTGTTCATGCTGACCGGTCTGTTTTCAAACATTTGCTCTTTGCTCATCTGCATTTCCTTTCTCCTTCCGGTGTTTACTGAAAAAGAATGATCTTCATCCTTTACGACATCCCGACGCAGCGCCGGACAACGGTATAATTGTATACAATTATACTTTGCTTGTCAATAATTTTTCCATATTCAGCATACCATAGCCCTGTTTCGCATAATTTTCATGTAAATCCGTTGTACTAAGCTGTAATTTTCTTTTTGCCATATAAGCGCTCATATACGGCTGCTGCTCCATCAGAAGCGCCGCCGCTCCCGCCACAATCGGCACGGACATGGAGGTTCCCGTTTTTGCCGTGTAGCCCCATCCTCCGCCGCGTACACGCGTCATGCGATGCGCGCAGGAATAAATCTCCGTTCCGGGCGCGACCAGATCCGGTTTTCTGATCTCCCATCCATGCCTGCCGCGGCCCGAACGCATTTCACACGAATGGCCTTGTTTGTCCTTATAGCCGAAGTCATGGCATCCGACGGTCAATACGCGGGAACTTAAGGCAATCTGAGAGATTGTGCCATATGCAGGCCCCCCGTTTCCTGCCGCGGTCACAACAAGAATCCCCTTTTCACTGACATATTCCAACATCTGTGACATTTCCAAAAGCATCCGTTCATCCTCTAAGCCGTAAACGGCAAGGGACAGGTTCAGCACATGAATGCGCTGTTTTTCATGAAGTCGCATGATCCATTCCAAGGCGTACAGAAGCGCGGTGCTGTCTCCTTCCCCATCCGCATGGAGTATTTTCGCATTCACCAGTTCACAATCGGGCGCCATGCCCGTGTATCTACCACCTGACATCGCGCCGTTTCCGGCCAATATCCCGTTAATATGCGTTCCGTGTCCGCAATCATCATACGCGCCAATGCGCGCCTTTTCCGTAAAGTCCCGAAACAGGATATTTCTTCCTTTCAAATCAGGATGCGGGGCAATACCGGAATCCAGCACGGCAATCCGCACACCCTTTCCATATAATTGTAACCTGTCCGCACATGTATATCTGATAAGACGTTTTACTCTGTCCATGAATTTCCTCTATAAAAAAGGATGCTGTCTATCTTGACAGCACCCGTTTTTATTATCATATGAACCTTATCAGATTTTGCTTTTTTTCCCTTTCCACAGGAACAGCACCATTGCTGCCGCCGTCATTCCCACGCATAAAAACCACTTCGGATGAATCCCGTCTCCCGTATCGGGCGAGGCATCCAGCTTTCCGTGACTGACCTGCGCTCCCTGTTCGTTCAAAAACGTATAAATCCCGTAATGAGAAAAATGTCTCGCATAAAACTGCAGACACGGCTGGCCGTTTATCTCCGTCAACTGTGCGGCAATGCTCTCTAACTGTCCGTCTTCATCCATACAGAGCACCCGCGCGTTCTCCGGTACCATGTCTTCAGGAACCGGCACCGTCAAAAGCAGATTTTTTCTGCCAAGTCCTGTGATGGGAATGCTGCCTTCATCCCTCATGGAAATATCAAAACCGTACAACAGCAGATTGTCTGCGTTTCCGTACAAGGAACGGTAAACATCCAACATTTCCTGCTTTGCCAGCACATCATCCGCAATGATGAGATTATAATTACCCGTGATCACGCTCGTGTCAACCTGCACACAATCGGGCTTTGTCAGCACATTGGAACGCAGACTGACCGAAATATGTCCGTTTGTATGCTGCCCTGTGCCGGCTATCGCAGGCGTCGCATTTGCGTTCTCTGACGTCCCTCCGCTGTCCGATGGATTCTCTTTGCTGTCCGTTTGCGGCAGCAAATAAGAAAACACATCCTCTCGGATCTGCGTCACAGGATATTCCTTACCGTAGTACTGAATCGTTGTCGGCAGGCTGACCGTCAGGGGATTCGCGCCTGCGCCCGTATATTTCAGAATGGTCACACCATCATCATTAAAGCAGCAGATCGCACCGCGAAACCCGCTCTGAGACGGGTCTAATACCGTCCCGTCCAGCGCAACATTCTCGTCCGGCACCATCGCCACATCCGCTCCGCAAAACGCAAGCCCGCGGTACGCCTCGTTATAAAGCCGCTGTGAAGTCTCCGTCACGCCGACAGACGGAAGTTCCCCGTCCTGAAAATCCACTGTGACGGATTTTCCCTCCTGCAATGTCCCTGTCGTATCAAATGCGCGGAGCCCGACTTCTTCTACATTGGAACCGATCTTCACGGTCGTTAAAGGACATCCCGCAAACGCGCGGTCTTCG
This sequence comes from Lachnospiraceae bacterium, assembly GCA_014804755.1. Classification (GTDB taxonomy): domain Bacteria; phylum Bacillota; class Clostridia; order Lachnospirales; family Lachnospiraceae; genus DLAJ01. The sequence goes on from JAAUZE010000005.1 coordinate 65,347, forward strand.
ATTCTCCTTACATTGACTCCTCCGGTCATCGAAGAGAGATTGCGGCAATCCGCAAACGCTTCCTCACAAATGATCTCCACACTCGGCGGCAGCGATACGGACACGATTCCCGTATGTCCCGAAAAACATCCCTGCGCGATCGAACGCACCCCATCCGGAATCTCAATTTTACTGTTAGAACCGCGGTAGGCAAGTAAAATCCCATCCCCCACGATCAAAAACTCATCGCCGCTGCCGTTCATCCAATTTGTCAGCCACGGCGTATCAGCAAACGCATACGGTTCGATCGTCCGAACCGATGCCGGTATCTCCACCTCATATAAGTCGTCACAGTGATAAAACGCACCGTAACCGATCGTCTCAAGACCGTCCGGAAGCGTGACGCTCGTCAGCCCTGTACGCGCAAACGAAAAATCACCGATTTCCGTGATTCCCGAATCAAAGACATATTCTGTCATATCCGTCTGCTGATAAAACGCCTGATCGACAATCTTATTTCCGTTTACAACCGCATGTTTCGGAAAATAAACTCCTTTTTCCTCCTCCGAATACGGACTTTCCAGTATCGGTGCGTTCCTTGCCGTTATCGGCGCTTCCACGGTCGGCACCGTCGTAACCGGCGCAGTCTCCGGAGCTGTCGCTTCCAAAGCCGCATTGGGAGCTGCCGCTTCCGGCTCCGCCTCAGAAGACGATGCCTGTGTGATCGCAGCAGCTGTCTCTCCCAAGTTCTCATTGTCCGCATAATAGGAATAAAAACTGTTACCTGTCTGGTAAACATATTGTCTCGTATTATCAATAAACACGACCGCATCCCCCGATACGATCATTGTTTTTCCCAGTATCCCGTTCTCCGGTACAAGAGGATTATAATAAGACGGCACGGATACCTGCGGCTGATCCTGCTCGGCATCCGATTCCTGCGCGCCTCCCGTTACGTCCGCTCCTGCTGTCACGGACGCGCCGCCGGTGATCTCCGCTCCCGCTGTCGTGGCGGGGTTGTTCGTCGGAGTCGTATAGGAATCCGGCTGCACAACGGCATCGCTTAGGATGGACGCCACAGCGTCCTCATATTCGGCGCGCGCCACCGGTGATAAATCCAATTCCAGAAAATAGGTCTCCGCCGCCGAACCGCTTTCCGTCACGGGCTTAATCTGGTAGCAGCCGTCAAACGCCGTCGGATGAATCCACGAAACCGTTCCCGGAATCTCCGCATATTGCAAATTACGGCAATCCGAAAAAGCCTTCGCCTCAATCCGCTTTACGGAATAGGGAACGCTGACTGCCGTGAGCCCGGTACAGCCCGAAAACGAATACGCCGGAATCTCCGAAAGCGCTGCGGAAAGCTGCACATAAGCAAGCTTATCACAGTCCCAAAACGCATACGAATCAATGCGCGTCACGGTGGACGGCATTTCATATGCCGTCGTCTCACAGCCTCCAAGCATCTCTACCAAGGTGGTCTCCGCCTCATTGTAGATTACCCCGCCCCGGCAATGATACCTGCTGCTTTTTATATTTACTGTCGATAAATTCGGGCATCCCGCAAAGACACCGCTGCCCATGTTCACAAGTCCGTCTCCGATCGTGACATCCTTCAGCGAACCGCAGTCCGAAAACACCGCCTGCCCGATGATTCTCACAGAATCCGCAATATTGACGCTCTCCAGCATATCGCAGCCGCTGAACGCATGATAACGGATTTCTTCCACACCGTTCGGGATCGTCAGCGTCTTCATTGATAAATTCCCAGAAAACGCATCCTCGCCGATCACCCTCACGCCTGCCGGAATCGTCACATCCTCATCATTGCCCGTATATTGGATCAGCGTATCACCGTTCAGCTTATAATCACCGACGGATGCCGAAGCATCCGTCGTCGGAATCTGACTGATAATGACAGCAGTGATCAATAAGAGAATCCCCACTGTTTTTCTAAATCTTCCCGCCATATGTAATCACCACCTATGCCGCTTTCACATTCGCCTGTTTCTTATCCTTCTTTAGTAAAAGAATGAACGATATGCAGGCAAGTGCAACTGCTAAAAACCACTTTGGATGAATCATATCTCCGGTCTTCGGTGTCGAATCCGATACGCCGGCCGAAAGATTCGAGGTGTCTACATAAACCGTATAAGGTGAAAAATGTGTTGCCGTAAACGAAATGCACGGTATACCGTTAATGGTCGTAAATCTTGGTGAAAGCTTATCAAGCACATTTCCGTTTACCACACCTGCCACCTGATTATTACCCGCATATAACCGCAGCTCATCAGGAATCGGCATCGTGATGTTCACCGCGAGATTGGACGTATCCGTGATCTTCACGGTTCCCGTCGAATCATAGAGCGAAATATCCATCGCAAAATAGCGGAGGTTATCAAGTGTACCGTACTCGTTGATCAGTGCCGCCTCTACTGCCGCGCGCGCCTCTGCGGTATCGGTGATCTTTACGATATAATTATCTGTCGATCCTTCCACTGTCGCAGAAGCAACATCCGTATCAGAAATACCCGGTTTCGTAATATCAACCGTCGTGCCACCCGAATTACCGTTTCCGTTCGTATTTGACGATATATCCGTGCTGTTGCCGTTATTTCCGTTCGATGAACCCGAACCTGAGGTATAATTGGCAACAATCGTCATGTCATGGGACGGCATTGTGATTGTCGTGATGGAGGACGTTGCGCTCGTGATATTAAAATCATTCGCAATCGACGTCCAACGGTCAAACCGCTGTCCGCTTGGCGGTGCATCCGCCGTAATCACAACCGTGGTTCCCGCTAAATAGGTTCCGCTGCCGCTTCCGTTCTGTACGGTCAGCTTATAACGCTGGTTAGAGGTCTGTCCGTTGCTTGCTCCGGGCGTTCCGGCTCCCGGTGTACCTGCCCCGGGTGTTCCGGCTCCCGGTGTACCCGCTCCGGGCGTTCCGGCTCCCGGTGTGCCGTTCGGTGTCGGCGTCGGTGTACCATTATTATTGCCGTTATTGCCCGCTCCCGGAGAGGTATTCGGAAGCACACCCGGCGACGTATTCGGGTAGCCCCACTTATAGGTTGCAATAATAACCAAGTCCGATGTCACGTTCGTAAACGGCTTATCCCATTTATCAAATATGTAACCGTCCGTTCTTCCTGTCGGTGCTTCCGGTTCCTGTGCCGCACGTCCATGCTCCACATACTGTATGGCAGTCTCTGTACCATCCTCATTCTTTATCGGAATCACCGTTCCGTCATAATCCCAAAACTGTACCCGATATTTTCTGCCAATCTCTTCAAAGTCATGATCCTTGCGGTTCGCATAACGCTCAACGGTGGAGTTCTTATAAGAACGTAGAGTGACACTTTCGGTATTCTCAAACGCATCATCCGCAATATCCACTTCCACTGCCGGAATTGTCACGGACAAATATTTTGTATCAGCAAACGCTTCCTCCCAAATCTTATTCACCGATTCCGGAAGCAATACCGTCGTTAAACGTTCCGCGCCCTTAAAGCAGCTTTTCGGAATCTGTGTGAGTTTCGTTGCCGTTGTGAAATCTACATTCCTCACGTAAGCACAGTTCTCAAACGCACCCTCATTAATCTGCGTAACATTTGGAAGATTCGGATCGGTCGTTGCATTCACGCTCGGTGAGCCGACTGCAGATCCACGTGCAGGAAGGCATTCGACAATTGTTAAGCCCGTATCATTCTTTTCATAAATAATACCATTATCGCACGGATACTTGCTGTTACCCCCGACGCTCGTCAAATTCCTACAGCCCGTAAATGGCGCTGTGCCAACGTCCTCCATTGCCTCACCCAACACAACAAGCCGTAAATTTTCACAGCTTTCAAAAGCGCGATCGGGTAAATACTTGACAGTACTCATCGTCACCGTTTGAATCCGGTCATTCCCTTTCGCCTCCTGCTCGTACTCGCTGCCTTCCGGATATTCTCTCTGATTCGTACCGGAACCGATATCGCCATAATATCCGTTAAACAGACCGTCGCTGCTGTAAGTGCCATAATACTTATCATCCGACATATAAGCACTCGCATTAGCGCGATTTGCATTTGAGTCCATTAAAAATCCCTTGACATCAATGGATTCCACACCCGCAGGAATCACGATGAACCGCACATTATCCAAACATTCCTGCTGTTCCGGAGTTAATATGGTATCCTCCGGATTAGCTGTTCCGGTCAGATATGCCTCATACCTGTTTCGAATCTCCTCATCCAACTCATCATAATGAGGATAGCCGACCAACGTCACTAAATTCGTATTATTATCCAACAACACCCTTAGATTCGGATGTTCCGGCGTACCCGAAGAATAGCAGACACGCAACCCCTTTATCGCATCCATCCAATTATCTTTCGACATCGCCCAGTCAAACGGCGCATATCCTTCTACGATATCCCCGTAGAAAATCAGTTGATCACTACCTGTGGAGAATGCATTCGGTCCGATCTTAAAATTTTGATAGCCGCCCTTGGGTGTAGAGAATACGACCGTCTGCAATTTATTGCAATTTTCAAAGGCACTCGTCCCGATCCCGTTAATGGAATCGCCAATATAAACAATCTCCAGCTTCGGATATCCTTCAAACGCACGGTCTGCGATCGACGCAACCGCACCGCCGTCCGCAATCTTTAACACCCTAAGATTATCCTTAATATCCTCATCGTTAAAGCAGTCCTGCCCGATTCCTGTTACCGTTTTAGAACCAACCGTTGCGGGAATTTCAATCTCACCGCCCTGATTTATCCACTCTGTTTTATTTAATAGAGTACAATCCGTAAGCACACCATTCGTATCCACGGCAAACCGATAGGTTCCCGTACTGACCTCATACTGGTCTACTCCGTTTCCGTCCTTAAACACATAAGTAATTCCCGCCGCCCATGAGCATTCGCGCGGACTTGCAATCTGCCGTCTGCCATTGAGCTCCGGCCCACGAATATAAAATTCTTCCGAAGTCACATCAATAAAAGCATCCGTATCAAATGTCACATAACCGCAGGAACCGGTCCTATTATCCGGAAATTCTACCCACTGTAAGCCATAACACTTTCCGAAAAAGCCTGACTTCAACACATTATTCGATGCAGGCGTTGCGTTGGTTCCGAACGACGCAGGCATTACAACCGTTTCAATATTTCCCCTTCCGTACAAGACATAATCTCCAAGGATGGCAGCATTGTCCGGCAGGACAATATCCTTCCAGGATGTATTACGAAGAGGCATATCTTCCGTGAGCGCAAACGCTGCCTCGCCGATTGCAGAAGTATTTCTGGCAAAAGTAACGCTTCCGATGGACTGACAGTTAAAAAAGCAATAAGGCTCCAAGGTCGGATTCGTATTGATCTGATCCATCTCGATCTTATTAAGGTTAGAACAGAATGCAAAAGCACCAAAGCCAATTTTTTCCATGCTTCCAGGAAATGAAATGGATTCCATGCTATTACACCCATAAAAGCACTCTGTTCCGATTCTTTCTACGCCGGTACCCAATGTGACATTTTTAAGTGAACTGCAGTCCTTAAATGCTCTATTTCCGATTGTTCCGGCATATGCTGAGATGGTTTCGATACTGGTACATCCCTTAAACGCGTCATTCCCGATGATGTCGATATGCGCTGGAATTATCAACTCCTTGATTCTCGTAGCGCCCTCAAAAGCATTGTCTCCAATATAACGAATGTGACAGGTATTCTCATCCGGCACCCAAAAATCGTTCGAATAATCCTGACTTTCATTGATCGTTGCCCCAACCTTACACGGCACATAAACTACAACGGCGTTTTCTCCGGTACTATGTCTTTCATCTGTCACACGCATCAATGTATAATCCGTGCTACCCCCGAGATAAGATGCAAAGTTAACATCGACTCTTTCAGTAGGCTTTGTTGGATCAGGCGCGTAGTCACCCACATAATGTGTACAGAAATACCGTAAGCCGTCATCATTTACCCAATTATCTCCTGAAATCAGAAAATCCTCCACTTTATATTTACCATGAGGATTCCCCGCGACTGGCGGTTGTGGTTCCGGATTTCTCCCATTAGTCTTTTGATCATCAGGCAACCTTTCCCACGCGGCATGATCTGACACATATTTCTGCCAATCATCCCATTCACTCTTATAATAAATCTGCAAGTCCGAATCGCGCAGAATATCATCGCGATTATCAAGAAAGTACTGTAAAATCTCTTCTCTGGTAAACGCAGGATAATTATATTTAACCTGATCAGGTATCGTCAACTTATTTTCTGACGGTACATAGGACTTATTATAATCATATATACAGCCGGAAGCATTGCTCCCGCTACCTATCATGTAATAGCTATACACATTAAAAAGATAATACTGATCTCCCGACTTGTAAATCAGCTGTGAATCATATTTCCGTGCACTTCCCGGCTTCAATTCCTGAATATTCTCCAGTGGTATATCTGCTTCTGAAGTCGGATATACCGGCGGATCCACCGTAGTGTCATCCTCCAGTCCCCCGACCGCTCTCGCACTCGGTGTCGGGATTGCTGCCACGATAATCGCCATAATAAGCGTCAAAACGCCGATCGTCTTACGCGCCGATCTCTTAATCCTTCGATTTATTTTTTTCGATCCTTTCTTTCCCATGATGTCTCTCCTTTACCATGTCATCAATCTATTCGTTTGGCAACGACTACAAATCTGCCGTTTTCTTCTCTGTAATCACAGGTGGACAGTGTTAATAGTTTATCACCGTATACTGCCGTCACTCCCGTATCGTAAAGCGACATTTCTGCCATCTCATTCATATTGGAATAGAATTCCTGTTCGGAATCTACGTCAATAAATTGATAATACTTAAATACGATCTCATCCTCATTATAAATACGTGAGCGGAACACATACATGACCTCATAGGTTCCTTTCTCGTAGATCGTATCAAACGTAATATACTTGTGCTCCTCATAAAATGCTTCGGAGCTGTAGCTGTCAAGACTCCCGAACATCTTGCCGGAGCGCATATGATGTCCGTACAAGATCAGGTTGGTGTTCCTATGTACAATGTCGCAGTCCGGATCCAAAAAAATACTGCCGTTATTATCATGTTCCTGATTAAAATTATGTGTCAGGTAATAATCCGGATCGGGACTCTGCATCACCGGATAGTCAATATTGGTATCGTCAATTTTGAGCCATCCGATTAGACTTCTGTTCTTATTATATAAAGTTTTATATTCATCAAGCACGGTGAGAATGATTTCTTCCTCTCCCGCCTCGTCCCGCACTGTCACCTGTATCTCTGGCAGCGTACCCGGGTCTTTCTCTCGAAGCTCTGCAAGTGCCTCATAGGAGCTCTGCGTCCGGGATGCCATAAATTGGTAATACCCGAAGTAGCCGATGCATACGGCTGCCACAACCGCACATGCGACGATGAACAGCCTGCGCTGACGTTCCCTGCGCTTTAAGAATTTCTGCGCTTCCCGCTCCAAGTCCGCTTCGGATGCATGGGAAATCCGTTCACGCTCCTGCGATTTCTTTGTGCGTTTTCCTTTTTTCTTTCCCTGCGGTTCCTCGTCGGACTGCTGTTTTAATGCCTGATAGGTCTCATATACCTCGTCATCAAACTCCCTGCCCAGCACAGAGACAAAGGAAATCTTTCCACTCTGCATAGCACTGTAAAGTTCATGAACCTGCTTGCGGTTACGAAAATCCGTCTTCTTTCGAAGCTCCGCGATCAACGCCTCATCCTTTTTGGCATTCAGGTAATCCGTCTCATTATAAAAATTATGCTCTCCAACGCGATATCTCGTGCCTGCCATATGACCTCTCCACAGTCATACCTACCCCATTTTTAAATTCATTCTATCCTATTTTACTATATCTTGCAAGAATTTCAAGGGTTTTACCATATTTTTACCACATGTGGGGCAAATTTTTTTATTAATCCTGTGCAAGTAATTTTATAAAGTATCTTTATAAGCCTCTTGATCCTTTTTCAAAAAAAAATAAATCAAACCGGAACACATCTGCCCTCTCATCATATGATAAACCATAAAACAATTTCGGAGGCACCCTCATGAGTGACTTGACAGCATCTTCTTGCGGATGCGGCAACACAGCAAGAAACAATAACGGATGCGGATGTGACTTTATTTGGATCATCATCCTGCTTTCCCTGTTAGGCGGGAACGGCACCAGCTTATTCGGCAACAACGGTTGCGGATGCGGATGCAGTGGTAACGGCATCAGCTTGTTCAACGGTGACAACAGCAGCTGTGACTGGCTCATCCTTCTGCTGCTCCTTAACTGCTTCTGCGGCGGCAACAACAACGGTTGCGGATGCTAATTTTCCGCACCTGCGTTCATCAGGCGGGCTTATCATTTGCCCGCCTGTATGAATACGGCCGGTCCGGCTTCGCATGTTCCCATTCGGGATGGCATACAATATGAAAAAAGGCAGGAACTCTCCTATGGAATCGATTTTATCCGAACATGACGCAGCGGAAAATGATGCCCCTATGGACTTCGATACGCTTTTTGACACAAAAGCGCTTCGCATCATGCGGATACTGATTCCTTTTTTTCCTGCCCCCTATCAGCCGCTCCTTGCCGTATGGGTACGCTTTTCACAGCTTCAATATGCGCTCTCTCTCCTGAAAGGCGGACGTTTCCGCACGGGCATGGCAAATATGACGGGCGCAGCAAAATCTCCGGCATCGAATGAACAAATGCTTACGCGGCTTCTGTCTGCCTTAAAGCCCTGTCTGTCAGAATCCGAATATCAGGAGCTTGCCCGCATGCAGAATATGTTTTCCATGTATCAGCGATTTCAGCAGATCATGCCGTATCTGTCCGCTCTAAACGGCATGTCCGGCGATCTTTCAGCCGCTGACATGATGAATGTATTTTCCTCCATGCAGGGCGGCGGCGAAAACAGTTCAGCCGCTGACATGATGAATCTGTTTTCCGCTATGCAGGGCGGCGGCGAAAACAACTCTGCCGCCGATACATCGGCTGAAATGAGTGCCGCTTCTGCGAATCAGGACAAAAGCACATTTATGACAGATGATGTGAACGCATCATCGGAAGATGTAACCCCTTCCGGCAGTCAGAGTACCGGTTCCGGCATAGATATGAGCCGCATTTTAGATTTGATTTCTCTCTTTCAATCGCCGTCCGATACGACGGATGCCGAACAAGACACATCAGAAAGGAAGGAGGAACAAAATTATGAATAAGGATTGGATGAACGACGAAACGCTTTCTCACATCGAGCGCAGAAAACTTGATTTTCTGCACACGCTCGTGATCGAAAGCGCCTCCCTGAAACAAAAAGAACTTCTCCCGTTTTTCCTCTCACTCGCCAAACGCGGACAGAGTGAAAATATTCAATTTTCTAAAGAAGAGATCCGTCTGATCTCTGAGGTCATCAAAAAGAACAGTTCCGACGCAGATAAAGTAAAGATTGACAAAATCCTCAATATTGCACAAAAATGATCGCTCCAAAAGAATCCGCGAAAAGCGGATTCTTTGAAGGAGTGCTTTACACTTTTTACATGCAAAGAACGCTGTGCGTTCTTTTTTATTCAAACGCCGTCACGGTCTTTCTCATGCTTCCTGTATCCTCATACCGGATTGTAAGCTCATCGCCCTCTTTGTAACGGATAATACCCAGCAGTTCTTCGTTGGTCATATCGAAATCAAAAATTGCGTCGAGCCCGCTTAAGCACAAGTAAAAATGAGTGTTTCCGTCAATGACGACCGACGCGTACGACTCGATCGTCCCGCTCACGCTCATGCTCTGCGCCTCGCCAGACTCAGCCTCAATCCCGTTTGTTCGCAGCAGCTCACGGTAATTTCGCTCACACTCCCTAACCGTATCTCCGATCGCAACAATCTGATATTTTTGAACATTCACCATCGCATACATCTTGACAAGCCCGGCCGCATCCTTAAGCGCCATGATATACGTTGGTTCAGACGCGATATTGACAAGCAGCGGAAACGTCGCATTATAATTCAAATGCTGTACCTGTCCTTCTGCGGACGACATAGCCGAATCCTCGATCGCTCCCTCAACGGTATAAAAACGCGTCTCCATCGTACGCTGATTCATCAGTACAAAACCGACATTGGACTGGTCGCCGTTGACACTCGTCACACCCGTATACACCCAGACATCATCGTCAAGAGCAAGATAATTGTAGCCGTTCGTTGTCTGCACACAGCCCCTCTGACTTAAAATGGAATTGAAATACCCGTTTTTGAGCGTACCATAATAATTGTAAAGCTGTACAAGCCGCTCCGCAGAGTACACCTTATCCACCCAGGTCGGCACATCCTCCACATCGTACGCCGTACATTCGCCGGTCACCGCATTGCAGAGCACAACCTTGCCAACCGTCTGTCCGCCAAACAGCCCGATATTGAATTTTTTAACAGGACAAACCCAATAAGGCGTTCCCTCCTCATCAATCTCAAAAAAGATCTGATCGTCAAAAATATAGGTCGGGTAATGAAAACGCAGATGCCGATACAGATTCCGGTTAAAATGCTCGCTTTTGGAATAGCGGATCGGCTGCTCCAGCTTGATGATCTGCGTATCCTGTGTTGTCATATCCATGAGCAGATACGCCGGAATTCCGTTACTCTGATTCGTGATCCATTTGATGAGGCTCGCATAGCGAAGCGGCGTCACACGCACCGGTCTGCCGTTATAATTGATCTGTGTATATTCGTTGCTCACCTCAAACTGTGAAACCATATCGATCATGGAACCCATTTTCCGCTCGCCGAGGATCGTTGCCGAATCCTTATCCAAAAGAGGGATCGTCGTATAATCTACTTCCGCGATGTCCGTTCGAAATTCCCGTTCTTCCACGGGCATGAGACGCTGGTATTTTCCGGCGTTGACAATGGGCGAAGACAGGATCGAGCCGATAATATAAGCGAGCAGCACCACGCCGAACGCAATGGCTCCCCATTTTACACTCTTAAATACTTTTTTATCACCCGTGAACGAAATTCCCGCCTGTGAGACGATAATATTTTCTTTTTTCAGCTTGCTGATCAGCTGCAGTATCGTTCCCACAAAAATAAGGAAGAGTAAAAACTTCCAAAAACCCGCGCTGTGAATATTGAGTGCTGGAAGTTTGACATAATAGTAAACCGCACCGATAAGCAGCACCGCAAGTACAATGATCATTTTCACAAGCAGCTTTTTATTCGTAATCCTTTTGTGTTCTTTTTTTCCCATTTTATTCGATTCAGATCCTTTCGCAGATTATTTATGATAGACAGGATAATGAAGTGCGGTCAGAAGCGTCTCCGCCTTCCCAAGCGCCTCATCGTCATAAAATTCTACACGGAGAACGCCCTCCTCATACTCACGGTTATGGATGATCCCAATATTTTTAATACTGATCTCATGCTCTGCAAGGAGCGTCGCGATCGCCGCAATCGTCCCCGGCGCATCAGGAATATCCACATGCAGCGCATAGACTGCCTTAAGCACGCCCTTGTCCGATACCTGAAAGGAATCACGGTAATTGCGCGCACTGTCAAAAAAAGCATACACCCGCTCGCCTTCCTGTTTCCTTATGGTGTCCCTGATCGTGCCGAGCGATTCGATATAGGCGTCCAAAAGCGCAACAATCTGCTCCGTGTTCGTCATGCAGATTGCTTCCCACATGACGGGGGACGAGGATGCGATTCTCGTAATGTCCCGGAACCCGCCTGCCGCGATCATCTTCATCACACCGTCTTCTTTGTCTTTTTCCCGCACCAGATTGACCAACGCCGCCGCGATCACATGGGGCAGATGCGAAACCGCTCCCGTCACATGATCATGCTTTTCGGGCGTCATCACAAGCGGAATCGCACGCATGTTCCTGATCAGGCTCTCATATTGCTGAATCTGCTCCTGCACAGTCTGCGCGGTCGGAGTCATGATATAGTATACGTTTTCAAACAGGTTTGCATCCGCATTCTCATATCCGGTCTTTTCACTGCCCGCCATCGGATGTCCCCCGATAAAGCTTGCTTCCAGTCCCAGCCTTTTGATGTGCGCATGAATATCGCCCTTGACACTGCCGACATCCGTCAGCACAGCTCCCTCTTTCATAACGCCGGCGATCTGCTCCAGCATTCCTCCGTTTTCCGATACCGGCGCACATAAAAAAATCATATCACACGTGCCGAACGCTTCCCTCGTTACGCCGTCCGCCGCTTCGTCAATACAGCCTTCCTGCACAGCAAGTGCAAGTGCGTTCCGGTCAATGTCATATGCCGTGATCTTCGTCTCCGGCTTCGCAAACCGGATTGCCTTCGCAATCGAGCCGCCGATCAATCCAAGCCCCACAAAACCAATCTCCATGCCATACCCCCAACAAGACAAGCGAAAAGAGTTTCCTGCGGAAACTCTTTTCTGATACCTGCCTATATCCGTCTAATTCTGAAAGCGACTCACTGTCTCATATACCTCGATCCGCTTTGCATCAATGTCCGGCATACCTACAAAAATACCGCCGTACTGGAAACCGCCCTCTTCTTTTTTTACGATGCGGACGATCTCAATAAACGCATGAATAACCTCTTTCGTCCAAATCGTCAGAAGCGCTTCATATACCGCGCCGATTTCCAACGCTTCGCCGCATAAGAAACCCACGCCCGTCTTTGATACATCCGTAATATCAATTTCCAGTTCTCTTGCCTCGTCGGAATCCAGTCTTTTGGCAACCAGCTTTGCCGTCAGTTCCATCCGTTGACTACGTCTTCTCTCTTCCATTGGCAGCTCCTTTACACATGCGTTCAAATGCTCCGTGTTTTGATTTTAATAATAACTATTGAATGCTTTGCATTCTTTTTTTATTGTATAACACAATTCCTTTTTTGTAAAGAATTGTATCGCGCCGGACCACGGACCACTAGACCACAAATTTATGGAATGTCTTCTTGCCTTTTTTCACAAGAAGTCCGTCTCCCGCAAGGTCCTGCTTTGTATATGCTTTTTTTACATCTGAGATCTTCTCGTCTCCTGCTGTCACGCCGCCCTGCTCCACAGCGCGTCTCGCCTCAGAGCGGTTCTTCGTCATGTCGCCTTTGACAAGCAATGCCAGAATGTCAATGCTCCCATCCGTAAAATCCTCATCCGTTAAAGTGGTCGTCGGAATATTCTCCATGTCTCCGCCGCCGGCAAACAACGCTTTTGCTGCGCCCTTTGCCTTCTCTGCCTCCTCCTCGCCGTGCACGAGCTTTGTCAGCTCGTAAGCGAGAATCTCCTTTGCTTCGTTTAACTGTGCGCCCTCCCATGCGTCCATCTCGTCAATCTGCTCAAGCGGCAGGAAGGTCAGCATACGAATGCACTTCAACACATCCGCATCCGCAACATTTCTCCAGTATTGATAAAACTCAAACGGAGAGGTCTTATTCGGGTCAAGCCATACCGCGCCGGACTGGGTTTTGCCCATTTTATTTCCCTCGGAATTTAAGAGCAGCGTGATCGTCATCGCATGCGCGTCCTTACCGAGCTTTCTTCTGATCAGCTCGGTTCCTCCGAGCATATTGCTCCACTGATCGTCGCCGCCGAACTGCATATTGCAGTCATAACGCTTGTAGAGTTCCAAAAAATCATAGCTCTGCATGATCATGTAGTTGAACTCCAGAAAAGAAAGTCCTTTCTCCATCCGCTGCTTATAGCATTCCGCTGTCAGCATCCGGTTCACGGAAAAGCATGCGCCGACCTCTCGCAGCAGTTCAATATAGTTCAGTCCGAGCAGCCAGTCCGCATTGTTTACGAGGACCGCTTTTCCGTCTGAAAAATCAATAAAGCGGCTCATCTGCTTTTTGAAGCATTCCACGTTATGCGCGATCGTCTCCGTCGTCATCATCTGTCTCATGTCGGAACGTCCTGACGGATCGCCGACCATTGCCGTACCGCCGCCGATCAATACGATCGGCTTATTTCCTGCCATCTGCATCCGCTTCATCAGGCACAGCGCCATAAAATGCCCGACATGAAGGCTGTCCGCCGTCGGGTCAAAACCAATATAGAACGTAGCCTTCCCGGCGTTCACCATCTTGCGGATCTCCTCCTCGTTTGTAACCTGCGCAAGCAAGCCTCTTGCCTGCAATTCCTCATAAACCTGCATGTTCTATGCTCCTTTCTTCTCTCTCGGTTCGCGTCCAGGGAATACGAATTCACCTGCGATCTTCGCTTGCGATAAGCAGCTTCGGAATATAAAAAACCTCGTCCTTTTGTAAAGGACGAGGTTATGACCCGTGTTACCACCTTCATTCCCGCAGTGCTCACGCAGCTGCGGCTTATGCGGTACGGCTTCCGATACAATACCTAAAAACCACTGCTTACGCCGGTTTCCTGCTTGTATCCTTCTGCGATACCGTCCTGCGATAACGGTCAGCATCCGTTATGACCTACTAAAGCCCGTTTATCCGACTCATTCTGTCATAAAGCTCCGGGATGTATTCACGGTAAGCTTTCCGCGCGCCTCTCATCAACCGGCTGCTTTCTGTGCGTTCCCCTTACGGCTACTTATTCCCTTCAACACCTTTTCTTTTTATTCTTTCTGCATTATAAGCAATTTCATTCTAAATGTCAACGGGCAGCTTCCTTTTTCATTTCTTTTTTACACTCATACATGCGTGCGTCCGCCAGCTTATAGAGCTGCCTTGCGTTCTTATCCGGCTCTTTTGCATGTTCGCTGATACCGTAGGCAGTACTCAGATTCCAATTCTGATGCTCCTTGTTCCTCTGCGCGATCAGCTCCTGCATCCGCCCGATCAACGCATCGATTTCTTCGGTGGTGACATCATCCAGTATGACGAGAAATTCATCACCGCCCGTTCTTCCCACCAGTCCGCAGGATGCAAAGACCTCCTGCAGAATCTCTCCGAACGTACGGATAAATGCGTCTCCCTCCTCATGTCCGAGCTTATCATTTACCTGTTTTAAGTTGTTCAGATCAAACACCCCGACCGCGTACTGCTTTTCTTCTCCATCCGCGTCCAGCGCGTCAAACCGATCTTCACAGCTCCGCCTGTTTGCAAGCCCTGTGAGCGCATCCGAATACGCCAACTTTGCCAGCGCCTCCCCTTTTGCAGCATCATACAGCGCGCGTGCAACGCTTCTGCTGAAATCAAGCAGCATCGCCGTTATGAAGATCATGACGCCGATACTGAACATACCCACATATCGTTTTCCGGCCGACATGCTGATATACTTTTCAATGTTAAACCGCAGCAGATCAAATGCGGCAAAAAATATCATGATGACAGCTCCGACGAACAGTACCGCATTTTCCAAACGCCTGTGCCGAATATCGGACGCAAACATGCATATCAGATACAGCGCCATCATCCCTATCAGGATATGCTGAAACCGGAGCACTTTCGGGAAATGGCAGATACCGGTCAATTGCAGTACATATGCCGTCAGCGTAAAGAAAAGCTGTAATGCCATAATAACCGCATAAACGTTCTTTCTGAGCCTGCTCTTCGTACGCGTTGCCTCCACAAAAAAATAGGAAAAAACCGGGATCGGCAGAAAATACAATAGAGAAAATTCCATGTACACCTTCGACACCAGACTGTCTGAAAACAGAAACATCAGATTATAGCTGCATAGCGACCAGCCTCCGATTCCGATTGAAAACAGCGCTACCCATAACAGCTTGAGCCATTGCAGACTGCGCAGCCGGACAAGAAAAACAGCCGCAACACCAATCACACAAATGCCGAATACAATCAGAAAGAGATTGATGATGAGCGGAATCCGGTTTTCCTTAAGATAGTCTTTCACATACCAGTTCGCATCATACAGCTGCGGCGTATCAAAAGAAGAAAACGCAGCATCCTCGGTAACCGTCAGCTTCAGAGACAGTCTTCTCCCCTCGTAATCCTGCGGCAGGCTGATGCACTGATATCCGTATCCGACCAGCTTTCCCTCCTCGTAGCGCTCCTGACCGTATCGGAAAATTTCTTCCCCGTCCAGCCCTGCCCATATCGTGGAGTGGACGCTGTAAAAGACAAGAATGGGATTATCAATGATCGTTTCCGGAAGAATTGTCTCCAAAACAACCTCGTCACCCCGATTCACCAACGGAAAGACGATGGCTCCCATTTCCGTCTGTTCACACGGCGTTCCGTTGATCGTGACAGACCAGCCTCCGTCCAGCTTTTCATAATGAGATTGATCGATTCCCCGTTGGGAGGATGTCAGCATGACTGCACTGATTAATAGCACGCTGGCAAACAGCAGCAGAATCACACCTGACAGCTCATTCCGTTTTTTCATACGCATTCCCCTCTTCTGATCTATTGTAACATAATCAGACAGGGAAGTTCAATAAGACATTCCATAGACATTGCACGTTCAAACGACTACATTGCTTTTTCCATGTTCCATTTCCCACACATGGTCGCACAGCTCATCAATATCTTCCGCATTATGACTCGCGATAAGGATGGTCTTTCCTTTCTTCTTCAATTCAAGAAACAGGGTTCTCATATCCCTCACACCCTCTTTATCCAAACCGTTCATCGGTTCGTCCAAGACCAGGATATCGGGATCTTCCATGATCGCCTGCGCAATTCCAAGCCGCTGCTTCATCCCCAAAGAATATTTCTGCACATGCCGCTTCATCTTCGGATCAAGTCCTGCAAACCGCATTGTTTCCTCTACCTGCCGCCTGTCGATCTTTCGATTCAGCCCCGCAAGCATGACCAAATTCTTTATCCCGCTGTAATACGAAATAAAACCCGGATTTTCAATCAGTATTCCCATATTTTCAGGAAAATCAATATCCCTTCCCACGACTTGATTTCTTACCATGATGCTGCCATCGGTAGGTTTTACAAAACCGCAGATACACTTCATCAGCATGCTTTTTCCTGAACCGTTTCTTCCGATCAGCCCGTATATGTTACCCTTTTTCATCTCCATGCACACATCATCGAGTATGGTTGTCTTCTCTAAAACCAGCCCCACATTTCGGATACTGATCTCAGACACCTTTTTCTCATCCATAAATAATCCCCTATCGCTGTTCGACATATCCGAAATTATATTGCTCCATCAAAATAATGCTGACAAAGATTAAAGCGACACTCAGAATCGCAAAATACAGATAGGACTGTGCCATGGAAACCGTCATGAAACGGAATATTTCGTCACAGTGCTGCCATTCGATCGCATGGGACAGCGGAAATATCCATTTTAATTTCAGTTCCAGCAGGCTGAACAGCCATCCGAATCCGATCAGACAGACGCCCGCCGCCACTCCCACAGTTGGCTTTCCAAGCAGGAAAAACAACAGCTTGAGTATCGTAAGAAAAAATAACAATCCAAACAGCAGGCTGACGGAATACCCGAGCGCCTGATACGGACTGAACTGATTATACAGACGCTCCGTGATCATGAAGGACACGGTTGATTCCATATCGTTCGGAAAGATCGTTCTATATTTTGTCACCACATCACTCCATCTATTCCCGATAAAGTAATGCCCCGCTCCCATGAGAATGCATCCGCCCAAAATTGCACCCAAATATGTCAAAATACAGAAAACGGATGTCAGAATCTGACCTAACAGCCAATGATATTTACCCGCACGGTGCACATAAAGCAGCGTATTGCCATCCCTTCTCGGGAAATCCCCGATCAGCAGTAAGTAAACTGCCGGAATTACCATACACAGCTCCGTACTGTTGGCTACCGCAATGAAAATTTCAAAAACGCCAAACGGTTTTCCCAGCTTTTCACTGTGCGCAAGCATTCCCTCCGCCACATAAGTTTCAATGAAGATCATCATTCCAAAGAACAGGATCATCCTTGGATCACAGATCCATCGGATATATTCGTTTCGCGCAATATTCCGGATCACGGCATGCCGTTTCCCCATCTTTTCGTTTTTACATTCCACAATCCGTTCTCCTTTTCAACATGCCCATGTGCAGCAAAATAATGAAAACGCTGATAACACCATAGATTGCAAGAATCTGAAGGATATATTTCAGATCACCAAATATATAGGTAGCTCCAAACGTCTGCACATACAGGCGCACCCCCGCATGCTCCTCTATAACCTCGTATTGGATATTGCCGGCCAGTCTTTGTAAAAACCAAAGCGCTATATAAGGAATACTGACCAGCAGATACCTGTTTTTTACAAAAGCAGAAACCAGATAGGTCCACACGGCACATGTCATCCCAAATGCGAATACACCGATTGTCTTGTTACATACGAATATGCTCACTTCTTTTATTGTCTGCAATCCGGCACTGCCGAACAGCACATAAGAATGCGCGCCTAAAATCCCCGCGAACAGCAGATAGCCCGCCGCCATCAAAACACCGCCGCAAAGGATGCACGCGAAAAAGCTTCCGATCACAGCCTGCTTTTTTCCGCTCCTGAACATCATGTACCGAAGCGCGCCGCTCTCCTTCTCCTCACACAGGATCGACAAAACACTGAAACTCACGAGCAACGGTGTAAACATTACAAAATAACCGCTGGTAAGCTGCCACAGGACCGATCTGACCTTCAGGGACTCCTGCAATCCGAACTCCTCTTTGGACATGTCCCAAAAAGCAGACAGACAATTCGTCATCGTCCTGCCGTCATCGAGTACAATCGGGATCAGAAGGCACATGACCGCCACTGTCAGTATCAGCAGAAAAAGAGAAATACGATTCATTGTCCTTTTTGTTTCCATCCAAAATACATTCCATATCTTTTTCATATTCTGTCTGTTCCTACCCTATTAATCCATTCTTATGACGCTGACTTCTCCGGTCAGTGCATCAACATAAAAACGCACTTCCTTCCCGTTCGTTTGATTGACCGTAATAAACATCCATGCCGGAGACAACTCCTCAAACCAACTGTCTTCCTCTCTGATTACCTTTCCGACATATGACAATTCGATTTCGAGTACAGTGTAAACCGTATTATCACCAATCTTTTGTGAAATGTATTCCGTTGCTTTCTCCAGCGATACAATCTCTGTTATTTCCTGCATTTTCTCAACCTGCTCATTGCAGGAAATCGCCCAAAACTCCGTGACATGCCGTTCGCCGTTCAGGCTCGCACTTGTCAGATCAAACACTTCATCACCGGTCCCACTCTGCCTTCGTATATCGCCCTGAAAGTAAACTCCTCCATAGGATCTTCTCAGTTCCAGTTCAAAGCCGTAAGTCCCGTCCGGCATTGATACGATAAATACGCGGGAAACCCGATACTTCATCTCTCCTAAACCGGGAACCGGAAATTCACGATTAAAATAATTTTCTGTCTGCTCAATCGCCTCTTCCACAGACATTTCTCCGTCCGCTGTTTCATAAACATCCTGAAGGCTTCCGTCCACCGCTCCCGGATAGTAAACCCTGTCCGGCATCTCCTCCGCCCATGGTTCTCCCAAATCGATCATGATCGAACGGATGCCTGCGCTGATGATCTGTGAGCGTTGTCCTTGCTCCTCATACTCCTCATCTTCCAGGTAGAGAAAAACATAATCAATTCCTGTATACTCCTCATTTTGCTCCCGGATCTTCTCACGCAGTTCCGGAAGGGAAACGCTGTCAACGCCGCTGGCTGACGGAATCGCCTTAATCTTCCTCTCATCGATCGGCTCTTCAAAGAAAGCCTGCATCGTGTCATATACTTTCTGTACCTGTTCTTCCGTCATTGGGAATTCCGGTTCTAAACCGGATACCCTGATCTGATATATCCGATCTTCCTCTGTGATAAGCGGGCGAATTTCACGGAACTCCAGATTGCGGTATGTCCCGTTTCTGCCCTCCTGAATCAGGGTTTCCGCCTCCTCTCTGACCGTGGCAAGAGAAACCAGCACCGTATCCTGCTCACTCTCCCCCTGTAAAATCTGTTCGATCTGCCTTTTGTGATCTGACTGACGGATCGTTACAAGGATTCCGGCAACCACAAGGACCGTCAGCATACATGCAGTTATGATCAACAATTTTTTCTGCATCCCTACACCCCCGCATCGTCATGACACGTTTGTTTACACATTATTTTCACCGCGACGGAACCGGGAAGTGCAGCAGCACCTTAAATAAATCTCCGTCAATCAGGATTTCCAGCGACCCGTGCATCACGTTCATCAGGCTCTGCGCAATGGAAAGTCCTAATCCGTTTCCCTCCGTACCGCGCGAGGCATCTCCGCGCACAAACCGTTCCGTCAGCTCCTCCGGTGAGATATTGAGCGGATATTCGGAAATATTTTTTAATTCCATACAGAACGTCGGCGTCGGTGTGCGATACATGCTGAAATACACTCTCGTGTGCGGCATGGCGTATTTATAAAGGTTGCTGAACAGATTAGAAAGCACGCGCCATACGTAACGGCTGTCTCCGATAAATGAATTGTCCGCCTGTTCCTCCGGCAGCTGAAGCACGAGCGTCAGATCTTTTTGTTTGAATTTCTCCTCATACTCCGCCGCGATCTGCTGCACAAGCTCCGCCGCGCTCAGGCGCACATTCTCAACAGAAACATTCCCGCTCGTGATCCTGCTCGCCTCGACCAAGTCCTCCGTCAGTTGTTTTAAGCGCGACGATTTTTCATCCAACACCCCAAGATATTTTTGCGCGTTCTCTGATTCGATCGGTTCTTTTTTCAAAAGATCGACATAATTGATGATGGACGTGAGCGGCGTCCGGATGTCATGGGACACATTTGCGATCAGCTCCGTCCGCATCCGCTCATCCTTCATGGATTTTTCCACCGCGCGGGAAATCCCCGTATCCATATCGTTGATCAGCTCCGCCGTCTTCTTATTTTTCCCGTGGAACCGATCTGCCGCAAGCGGCTCTCCCCGACTGCCCTGTACGGTTGCCTCCATATGCTCTCTCAACTTATCCTGCTCGCGGAAATATGCGATGACCAGTGCGCCGATAAAAAGATCGGCGATCGCCATCAGTACAAATGGTACGAACGACTCATCCGTAAACAGCACTGCGAGCAGATTGACGAACAAAAACAGCACATAGCCAACCGCCCATTTGATCTTGCCATCCACAAGCATCAGCAGCTTCTGCACGCACCTGAAAACCCAAAGCACGGCTTTCCTGCATTTACAGAGCACAAAGCGGAGCAGGCTCTTTTTGTAGGTCGTGCGCTTTTTCAGGCGATTGACGAGTTCAAAAAAGCAATAGGATACCACTGACGCGATCACAAACACGGAAAGCACGCTTACCAGAAGTATTCCGCCTCCGTTCATATAAATGCCGACCGTATTCCCGCTGTCATAATAGCCCCAATACCACTCTCCAAGCACTTCAAGAAGCTCCAGGGGAATGATCGCGCTAACGAGCATCAGTCCGATCACGGCAAGAAGAATACTCGTAAACCAGCGATCGATCAAGCGCGGCTTCTGCGCCTCTGACCTTCCCTCCAGCATCGTCCTGCGTACAAACCCGATCAAAAACAGAATCATTCCGATGATAAATACAGCAATCAGTCTTTCCGCCGTGATTTTGATCGTCTCATACCAATCTTTCATGCGCCTCAAGGAATCATTCTGCGAAAACTCCGCATCCAGCACCAGATAAAGCCGGTCTCCCTCATGCAGATCAATCATTCTGCCCAGTTTCTCCTCAAAAAGGGAAATATCCGCACTTCCGTCAAAAATCGTGCCGGCACCACAATGATATACCACGCCGTGCTCCTTCTGCGCCACATAATCATAAAGCGCCTCACTGATCTCTGCAAAGCTGCCCTCCCGCACCCCCTCATAATCCGCGAAGCCGCAATAAGTCAGACCGATAGAGGGGCAGACGAGCGCGATGCCGATATTACACGGCTTATCTGCCACCCTTGCATACTTATCGTACATGCCGCTCACAAACGGAATCAGTTCTTCCAAATATTCCGTATAGATTGCCAGCATATCCAGATTCTCCGCGTGGATATAAAGACTTTCTCCGTCCGTCGGAAATACCTCCTCAAAATACACGCATCTTTTCTGCGGATAGTTCACCCCATCCGCAGTCATGGATTCCATCAAAATCTCATTGAGTTCCTCCCAGGAAGAAACCGCCGCCGGATCCTCCTTCTTTTTATCATGAACCGCATCAATCTGCGGCTGAATGAGCCAGCGAAGATCAATGTCAGTGTTTCTTACGCTAAGTAGATCGCCGATTCGGTAGGTAATGCCCGTCGCCGATACAGCCTTTCCCCTCAGCATGGAGACATACGCAAGATCGATCGTTTTATTCTCATCAAATTTTCCGTCCGTTTCAAACAGCGCCCTCACTTGCGCCGCCTCTGCCTGCGTTACCGCTTCTTCCATATAGGCGTCCTCAAACAGACATGAATCGGTATAATCGGATGTCATCAAGGTTTCCTCTAAGACACTTTCCAAACCGTAGTAAGACAGTTCGTCATCTATGTCCATCGTAAACAAAAAAAGCAGTGCCCAGACGATACTGACCGTCATGACCAAAAGCCCGGTCATAAATACCGCATTTTGAAACTTTATGCTGTTCCAAAACCCGGTTTTAGGCTCATTGCCGTTCTTTTCCCGTTCCTGTCTGCTTTTTCTGCTATTCTTCCCTTTATTCTTTGCCATTTTTTGCTCTTTCCTATTTATCTTCTGCTCTGTCTCTGTTTCTTTCAGCACTGCTTCCGCGGTTTCCAGCCCGGTTTTCGTCATTTTCTGTTCTGTTTCCGTCATTTCCCGTTCTGTCTCCGCAGTTTCCTGCTCTGTCCGCTGTTCCATGTCCGCGTTTCTTTCTTCATGCTCTTGCATGTCCTTTCCTCCCTTTTCTGAAACCCATAAGGCAACTCATGAGATACCCGCATAAACGATCTGTTTTTGTTTTTGAACAGGAAGCGCATTTATTGTTTTTCCAGCTTATAGCCGACGCCCCAGACCACCTTGATATAGCGCGGCTCCTTTGGATTGATCTCGATTTTTTCGCGCAAATGACGAATATGTACCGCGACCGTATTGTCGGAGGAAAATGCATCCTCCTTCCAGACCGTTTCATAAATTCTTGACGCGGAAAATACCACACCCGGATTTTCCATGAGCAGTTTGAGAATCAGAAATTCCATCGGCGTTAAACGGATCTCTTCCCCGTCCACAAACACCTGCTTCTTCTCATCGTCAAGCTCCAGTCCGCCGTTTTTAAGCCTCTTATCCGCATTCTGCATGCCCTGCTCTCCGCCCAAAAGCGTATAACGCCTGATCTGAGAACGCACCCTTGCCAAAAGCTCCATCGGGCTAAACGGTTTCGTCACATAGTCGTCCGCACCATGCGTTAATCCCGCGATCTTATCCACATCCTCCGATTTCGCGGAAAGCATCAGCACCGGAACCGCAGAAAGCTCCCGAATCCGTTTCAGCGCCGCAATGCCGTCCATCTTCGGCATCATGACATCTAAGATCACAAGCTGAATATCCTCATTTTGCTGAACGAGTTTTACCGCTTCCATTCCATTTTCAGCGCGCAGCGTCTCATACCCCTCCTGCGTCAGATAAATCTCAATCGCGTCTACAATTGCTTTGTCATCATCACAGATCAATACACGGCTCATCCTGTCCTCCCCTTTCCCCTATTAAAACAAATGATTTTTAAGAAACAAGTTTGAAAAAACGAAAGAAATTATGAAGAAAAAAAATAGTTTGCGCTCCGCAAACTATTTTAACATCATGAACGCGCCAAGGTTTCCCCGCTGTCCGCCGCTTGCACGGTGAGAAAAAAGAATCTGCGGATTACAGCAGGTACAGACGTCCGTGATAAAGATATGCTCTCTGGGCACGCCGGCATCCAAAAGCACCAGTTCGTTTGCCCGCCATAAATTCAGCTGATATTTTCCGCCGGGCTTTCGATAAAGCGGCAATTCCTTTTCTTCCGCTTCCTCCTTGGATTTGGCTTCCGCAAGACCAAACGCCTCCAGAAACACTTCCGCAACATCCCCGCTCACCTCATAGCAATCCCTACAGATGGACGGTCCGACTGCGGCAAAGCAGTCCCCCGGTCTTGTCCCGTAAACGTCCCTCATTTTACCGAGCGCCATCTGTGAAACGGACGAAGCCGTTCCACGCCATCCCGAATGCACCAGTCCAATGGCACGGTGCACCGGATCCGCTAACAAAACAGGAACACAATCGGCAAAAAAAGCACAGAGCACGATCCCCTGCGTGTTCGTGACCAGTCCGTCGATCTCATGAAAGTCTCTTTTTTTGACAATTCCCTTTCCCCGATCTTTCTCCGTTACCACACGGATATTCGCAGAATGCGTCTGATCCGTAAATACCATATCCTGCACGGATACGCCCAGAACCTTGGCAACACGCGCAAAATTTTTATCCACATTGGACGGTGCATCTCCTCTTGCATAAGATAAATTCAGGCTTTGCAGCGCACCGCTGCTGACTCCTCCCAGTCTTGTCGTAAATAAATGCGTTAAAAAATCCAGTTTTTCCAAATTGGGAAAGGTGAAATACGGGAACTCCTCCCCCTGTACCCTCGTATGATTGACATGCACTCCCGTACTGCTCTTTTTTCTGATCAACTCCATTTCTTTTTCCTCCGCTGTCTGACTCATGTTGTATTTTTCCTCCGCGTTGCCAACTGCAGCTTGAAAAATTGTTGATTTTTCAAGCTAGTTTCCCTGATGATCAAAGGCATTCTGAATCCATCGTATCTGCTCGCCGAGTATCGCGATCACATCATAACGGATTCCGCGCGGCGCCTGCTCCAATATCTGCTCATGCGTAAACAGATACCACTCCGCAACCTTACAGATTGTCCGCTGCTTTGCGTTCGTCACTGCCTCCTCCGGAAAACCGCAGCCCGCGCCGGCACGATATTTGACCTCTGCAAAAAGTAAATACCCTTCATGCAGGCCGATCAGATCGATCTCGCCGCGGCGCGTCCGGTAATTGCGTTCCACGATCGCAACGCCCCGCTGCTCCAAATAGCGGCAGGCAATATGCTCCTGCTTTGCCCCTGTTTGTCTTTTATTCAAAGTATTCCCCTTTTTTCCATTTTTTCCTTGATCTTATCCATGGCATCGACAAACACAAGAATCTCCGCAACGACTTCATAAAGCTCAGGCGGGATCATTTCACCGATCTCCAGCTTGGACAGCGTATCCGCGAGCTTGGAATCCTCATGGATCGGCACATCCGCCTCTTTCGCCGTCTCTATGATCTTTTCCGCGACTCTGCCCTTACCCGTCGCTATGATCTTAGGCGCTTCTTCCTCGGGATTATACTCTAAGGCAATCGCGGTTTTCTGCTTTTTTTTCTCCATATTAATGACCATGCCCCTTCCATGCTGCCGGTCCGACCGAAAAGCCCCTTAAGTCGGACAGAAAAGTCCGCCATAAGAGGCTTTTGTAAATTACAGTGAAGCAGGCGGCCGGACTGTTGTTTTGTTAGGATGTTATTTCATCACGATATTAACAATCCTGCCCGGCACATAAATTTCTTTTACTACCGTGCCTGTCAGCTTATCCGCAAGCGCCTCACGCGCTTTTGCAAGAACGTTCTCCTTTGGCTCATCCTTAACGATCGCAAGCGTTGCCTTGGTCTTTCCGTTGATCTGAAGCGCGATCTCGACCGTGGACTCTTCCGTCTTTTTCTCGTCATATTCCGGCCATGACGCCTGATACAGCTTGCCGCCGTATCCTTTCATTTCCCAAAGCTCCTCGGTGATATGCGGCGCAACCGGATTTAAGAGGGTAAGAAGCGTCTTAAACTCGTCCTTTGTCACCGAACCCTTTTTATAAAAATCATTGATGAGCGCCATCATTGCGGCGATTGCTGTATTGTACTTCAAGCTCTCAAAATCTGTGCTGACCTTTTTGATCGTCTGATGCATTTTTGTCTCAAGATCCTTGGAAAAACCTTCCTCGTCATTCACAATATCCTGAAGCTTCCACACTCTCTCAAGGAAGCGGCGGCAGCCCTTCACACCGTCCTCCGACCAGCAAGCGCTCAACTCAAATGCGCCGATGAACATTTCATAGGTTCTCAGCGTATCCGCCCCGTAATCGCGTACAATATCATCGGGATTAACGACATTGCCGCGGGACTTGCTCATCTTTTCCCTGTTCTCACCGAGGATCATGCCGTGAGAGGTTCTCTTCTGATATGGCTCCTTGCAGGAAACAACCTGTTCATCATATAAGAAACGATGCCAAAACCGGGAGTAAAGCAGATGCAGCGTCGTATGCTCCATACCGCCGTTGTACCAGTCAACCGGGAGCCAGTATTCCATCGCCTCTTTGCTCGCAAGCGCCTTGTCGTTCTTCGGATCGGTATAGCGGATAAAATACCAGGAAGAACCCGCCCACTGCGGCATCGTATCCGTCTCCCGTTTTGCAGATTCTCCACAGCACGGGCAGGTTGTATTGACCCAATCAGTCATCGCCGCAAGCGGTGATTCGCCGTTGTCGGTCGGCATATAGCTCTCCACTTCCGGTAAAAGCAGCGGCAGTTCGCTCTCATCAAGCGGCACATATCCGCATTTCTCACAATAAACAATCGGGATCGGCTCGCCCCAATAGCGCTGTCTGGAAAATACCCAGTCGCGCAGCTTAAAATTCACCTTCGCGTTACCGATTCCCTTTTCCTCCAAAAAGGCGATCATTTTTTCTTTTGCCTCGGCAACTTCGAGTCCGTCAAGGAAACCGGAATTGACGAGTCTGCCCGTGGCAACGTCGGTGAATACCTCCTCCTGCACGTTCTTTCCGCCTGCAACGACCTCAATGATCGGAAGTCCGAATTTTTTTGCAAACTCCCAGTCACGCTCGTCATGCGCCGGTACCGCCATGATCGCGCCCGTTCCGTAGCTCATCAGTACATAATCGGAAATCCAGATCGGAATTTCCACGCCATTTACCGGGTTGACTGCTCTTAAGCCCTGTATCTCAACACCCGTCTTTTCCTTTGCAAGCTCCGCGCGCTCAAAATCGGATTTTCTTGCCGCCGCCTCACGATATGCAGCAATCTCATCCCAGTTAGAAAGTTCGTCCTTATATTTATCAATGAGCGGATGCTCGGGTGAAAGAACCATGTAAGTCGCGCCGAACAGCGTGTCGCAGCGCGTCGTGTAAATGCGCAGCTTATCCTCTTTTCCCTGAATAGAAAAATCAACCTCCGCCCCCATGGACTTGCCGATCCAGTTTTTCTGGGAAACCTTCACGCGCTCGATATAATCCACATCATCCAGTCCGTCCAAAAGCTTCTGCGCATAATCCGTAATCTTTAACATCCACTGGCTCTGCGCCTTACGGATAACCGGCGCGCCGCAGCGCTCACAGACACCGTTTACAACCTCCTCGTTGGCAAGACCGACCTTACAGGAAGTACACCAGTTGATCGGCATTTCCGTCTTATAGGCAAGTCCTTTCTTAAAGAGCTGTAAAAAGATCCACTGTGTCCAGTGATAATATTCAGGGTCGGTCGTATTAATCTCGCGATTCCAGTCGAAGGAATAGCCGATCGCATGAAGCTGGCTCTTAAACCGCTCTACATTATTCTTTGTCACGATCTTCGGATGGATCTGATTTTTGATCGCATAATTTTCCGTCGGCAAGCCGAACGCATCCCAGCCCATCGGAAACAATACATTATAGCCCTGCATTCTTCTTTTACGGGCAACAATGTCCATCGCCGTATACGGGCGCGGATGTCCGACATGCAGCCCCTGTCCCGACGGATACGGAAACTCGACAAGCGCATAGTACTTCGGCTTGGAGTAATCCTCCGTTGCCGAAAACGCCTGCTCCTCATCCCAGATCTTCTGCCATTTCTTTTCCACTACTTTGTGATTATATAATTCTGCCATTTCCGCCTCCGATTCCGCATAAGTTCCCGCGGAATATTCAAGTATTCTTCATCAGATACCGCTGTGCCCTGAAAGCACCCTGTTCCACATTTCCCGCACGGATATCTGTCAACATTTTATCATCACCGCGCGATTTGTCAACTGCTCTATAAACAGTTTTTCGGTCCCGTATTCCTGTTCAGAAACATTCCTATAGCGTAAATCTCTGCGTCTTTTCATTCTGCTGATCGCTGAGTTTCACTAACGCCTGCGTATCTTCATAACACTCCCTGATCGAAGCCGCTACCAGCTGCATGCCGGCGCTTGTTTCTTCTGCGGAAGCGGAGCTTTCTTCCACTACGCTTCCGAGATTGCATACGGAATCCGCCACAACGGTTTTTAACTCATTCAGGATGTCCGTCTGCTTACCGATCGTTATTGCAACCTCTTCCACAATATTGATCTCTTTGTACAAATGATCAAATGTCTCCTGTGTCTCCTGAAGCTGGCTTTGCTGTTCTGACACACTTGTCACAACCTCCTGCATCCTATCCGTAGAAATCGCAACATTCGTGGTCAGTTCTTTTACGATCGCCTCAATCCCGGCAGCACTTTCAGCGGATTTCTCTGCCAGATTTCGAATTTCCTCTGCAACAACCGCAAACCCTCTTCCTGCTTCTCCCGCACGTGCCGACTCGATGCTGGCGTTCAAAGAGAGCAGATTTGTCTGGGACGTCATGCTCTTAATGACTTCAACCATCTGGTTAATGTGAATGGCTGATTCGCTTGTCTGCTTCGTCTGTTCTGCAACGTCCTGAATCACATGAGTGGTATTCTCCGTTATCTCATATAACTTTTTGATACTTTCGGAAGCACCGTTGGAGAACTTCATCATTGTCTCTACCGATGTGCCCAGCTTATCCATTTCATCCTTTTCTACATCGATAACGCCGCCAAGTCTCTGAACCTTCTCATTTACCACTTCTGTCTCTTGTGCCAGACTTGCTGTGCCGTTCGCCATCTCCTCAACTGCCCGATTGGTATTATGTATGCTGTCCGTAATATCTCCAAACTTATTGCTGAACTCTTCACTGCTCTTTTTCAGCTGTACGCTGACATTTCCCACATCACCGATCATGCCCGCAAGCGAAAGTTTTACCTGATTCAATGACTGTGCGATCTTTCCGATTTCATCGGAACGGCTCATTAATCTGGCATCAATCTCAAAGGAAAGGTCTCCTTCTTCAATTTTCCGAAGGTTGGACTCCACTCTCTTGATTCCGCCCGCCAGACGCCTGCCACAGACAATTGCAATCACAATCACAACGATCAGGATTCCGGCAATGCTTGCCGCATATGTCAGAAGCATCTGGTAAAACTGCGTCTTGATCTCCAACTTTTTTGCATCGATCTCTACCGTCATATCGTCGATATAGTTTCCTGTCGTGATCACCCAGTTCCAAGGTGAAAACTTCTCGGAATAAGCCAGTTTCGGTGCAACCGTCACACCGTCCGCTTTCGTAAAGTAAAACTCATTATATCCCCCGCCCGCTTCCGCGGTTTTCATAATATTCTGAATGATCTTCACACCGTTTTGATCTGTCAGATCATAGCGATTGTTTCCCTCCTGCTCCGGCAGGATCGGATGCATGACCAGAATATAGTCCGTATCATCAATCCACATGTAGCCCGAACCATCATCCCGGTAACGCATACCGCGGATCACTTCTTTTGCCATTTCTTTCGCTTCTTCCTCGGTCAATTCTCCTGTCTGGCTGCGATCATAAAATTTCTGAACGATCGTAACTGCCGCCTGAATTTCCGATTTGATCTCAAGCTCGTATCCCTGATACATTGTTTCCTCATACGTTGCCAGCTCCTGATCCATGGACTTTCTTAAAAATGAAATCCCCAGCGCTCCGAGAATGATCACGGTTGCGACGATCATGCCCAATATGATCAATACCAGAACTGTTGCAATACTCCTAGAGCCCTTTCCCCTGCTTTTTTCATTCATTTTACATTTACCTCCTCTTATCCCTTCCCTATCTTTTTATCACTGTTAAGAATATGATTTATCAGCCACTCTGTCAGAAAATCCATCAGTTCTTCAAGTGTTTCCTGCTGGTGTTCATCCACATGCTCCAAATCCATGCCTTCCAGTCTCGCGATAAACGCGTCATGCGCTCTTTTCTGCGCCGCCAGCCCCTCATATTGAATGCTTTCCATATATTTTTCCTCATCTGAAAAATGGAATATGGTATATTGCTTCATTTCTCCCAGCAGAAAAACAATCTCATCATATTTATCAGGGATAAATTCATCCGTGATCACACGATGCACTTCTCCGATAATCCTGAAGAGCTCCCTGTGCTCATTGTCGATCAGCGCAATACCGGTCAGATATTTATCCGAAAATGTCGTGATTCCCTCCGCCTCATCCGCCGGCTTCATCTTACCGATCATCAGGTCTGAGCCGATGATGTGCCGGTAAAGCCAAGTTACGAGATATTTTAGTAAATCGTCTAAAAATGCCTGCTGCGCACTGCTCTCGGACGGCATTGCAGCATCCGCCGCATAGATCCTCTCACGAAACGCTGCATGCTGTTTTCTTTGCAATTCCAGCTCCGGATGGCGGATCTTTTCCATATATTCCTCTTCATGCTGAAAATGTACCTCCGCATACCGCTTCAGCATCTTAAGCATTTCCCGGATGCGCTCATACTTATCCGCCGGCATATCATTCTCAAGTAACTCCCGAATCTCCCGGAGCATTCGGAAAAGTTCCCTATGCTCATCATCTATCATCTCTACCCCGATTAAACAGTCATCCGTAAAATAATACATTTCATCCCCTCCTGC
Source organism: Lachnospiraceae bacterium (assembly GCA_014804755.1). Classification (GTDB taxonomy): domain Bacteria; phylum Bacillota; class Clostridia; order Lachnospirales; family Lachnospiraceae; genus DLAJ01. The sequence continues at coordinate 96,006 of JAAUZE010000005.1, forward strand.
CTATCTGCCGCTGTCCGCCAAATAAATGACCTCATTCTACTCAATTATGTTTATTATAGCATATCATTTGTCAGAGTGCAGTAATTATTTGTCTAATAAAATTTCACCGATCGTTTCATTTCCCGGTTAAATTACCCGCTTTTCTTTCGATGTCTTATCATGACCGCAAATGCGGCCACACAGATGAGAACGGATAAAAGCGACCCTGCCGGAGCCGCAAGCCCCATCGGAAATAAGGTGTCCGCAAAATATTTGGATGCGAAATACGCCCCCGGAATGCGCACACAGACAATGGACAGGGCATTATGCAAAAAAGAAATCGCCGACCATCCGTACGCACAGAAATATCCGCTGAAGCTAAAATGCACCCCCGCAAAGATACAATCCCAAATATAACCGCGAAGATACTGTCCTCCCAGCAAAATCACTGCCTCATCATCCGCAAACAGACCGACTGCCGGTTCGTATAGTAATTGCATCGCCGCCGACACCGCCACTCCGTAAATGACCACGATACAGGCCGCAGCTTTCAAGGTTCCCGTAGCTCTGTCATGCTTCCCCGCCCCTATATTCTGCGCGGAAAGCGCCGATACCGTCGAAAGCATGGTGGACGGCACTAAGAATACGATCCCAATGATTTTTTCCACGATTCCCACTGCTGCCGCGTCATTTAACCCTCTGCGGTTCGCGATGACCGTGATGACCATAAATGCGATCTGGATAAATCCGTCCTGCAGCGCGACCGGAATCCCGATCTTCAGTATCCGGTTCATCATATCCTTCCGTGTCTTCAGATGCTCTTTTCGGATCGTGAGTCCCGTCTTCCGTCTTCGGATCACCACGAGCGCCGTCGCTACACTGATCGTCTGGGCAAGCGTCGTCCCAAGAGCCGCACCCGCCGCACCCAGTCCGAAAACACCGATAAACAGGTAATCCAACCCGATATTCACCACACAGGCAACCGCGATAAAATACATGGGACTTTTGGAGTCGCCCAGTCCCCGAAAAATAGAACTGATGATATTATACGCCGTTATAAACGGAATTCCGACAAAACAAATCGTCAGGTAGGAAGTTGTATCTGCCACTGCCTCCGCAGGTGTGGACAACACCGCCACGATCGGCTTCACAAGGATCAGCAGCAGCACCGTGATCACCGCAGACAATCCCATAAACAATGTAACCGTATTACCGATTGCATATGACGCCTGCCGGGCGTCCTTTGCCCCGACCGCCTTCCCGATTGTTACGGTCGAACCCATGGCAAGTCCTACGATCATAACCGTCAACATATGCATTGCCTGACTGCCGACGGATACCGCAGTGATACTGTCAACTCCGTTAAACTGTCCGACAATGAATAGATCCGCCAAGCCGTAAAGTGTCTGCAAAAAATAAGATAACAGATACGGCAGGGAAAAATATACAATATTTTTAAGTATGCTGCCCGATGTCAGATTTTTTCCCATGACTACTCCTCAAAAAACTATCCCAGCTATCATAACATAAAAACAACTTACAGGGCAGATACTTTTTGTTGTTTTCTCCCTGCAAACGAAAGCAGCACACAACAAAAAGAACCATTCCGCCCCTTGACATTCCCGCTTAACGTGCTACACTCGCTATGGAACAAAGGAGACGACTTACAATGGATAATCTCATTTTTTGCCTAAATGCAACCATACCCGTTTTTCTGTTGATGCTGCTCGGTCTTTTTTTCCGGTCCATCGGCATGTTCAAGGAACATTTTGTCAGCGTCATGAACGCCTTTGTTTTTAAGGTCGCGCTGCCCGTACTTCTGTTTCAGGAGCTTTCCACACAAAATTTCAGTGAAGTGTGGGACGGCCGTTTTGTCCTGTTCTGCTTTATCGTGACGGTCATCTGTGTCCTGTTCAGCGCCGCCTGCTCTCTTTTATTAAGAAGCAAAGAAGCCCGCGGTGAATTTACGCAGGCTTCCTTTCGTTCCAGTGCCGCACTTCTCGGCATCAGCTTTATTCAAAATATTTATGGCAGCGCCGGTATGGCGCCCATGATGATCATCGGCTCCGTGCCGCTCTACAATATGATGGCGGTCCTTCTTTTGGAATGTACGCGCACGGATCGATCCTCTGAATCGAAAGACGGACGCGTACAGCTCATCAAACAGACTGTTCATGGCATTGTGACAAACCCGATCATTCTCGGTATTCTTGTCGGACTCATCTGGTCGGCATGCCGCATCCCGCAGCCCGTGATTCTCGCAAAGACCGTCCGCTATGTCGCGAATCTTGCCACGCCGCTCGGTCTGATGGCAATGGGCGCAAGCTTTCATTTCAAACAGGCTCTCTCCATGTTAAAGCCGACGATCGCCGCTTCGTTTTTTAAGCTCGTATTGTTTTGCGCGCTCTTTCTGCCTGTTGCCGTCCATCTGGGCTACCGCAATGACAGCCTCATTTCCATCCTTATCATGCTCGGATCGCCGACAACGGTGAGCTGCTTTATCATGGCAAAAAACATGGGACACGACGGAACACTCTCCTCAGGCGTCGTCATGATGACAACGCTGCTCTCGGCTTTTACGCTTACGGGATGGCTGTATCTGTTAAAGGTACTGGGGTTATTTTAATGAAAAGCTTCTTTTCGCGTTCTTACTCAATTATTCGCCCTTGTTTTCAATGATATCTTTGTCTATGGTGTATATGATTCTTATTCTCTCCGTGCAACCACTATATTCCTCTTAAATTATCTTTATTAATATTTCCTCCTAATAGTTTTTGGTTTTTCGCGTAAGAATTTAAGAGTTTTTGGGCTTGGTTCCAAGTTTTCTTTGCTGTATCATATGTTGAATCACTTATTTCTTTTTGTATTTTGTTAGATAGAACTGGAATATATACATCATTTAATAAATCTTCTACTTGCACACGTGCACGCGAGGATGATGAGCCAGTTGACAATCTAACAATTTGCTTAATCACCAACTCACTCTGAAGTATTGCACATATAACATACTTATTCTCTTCAGAAATATATGGATTATTCTTGTAAACAATCCTGTAAATTTCTTTAGACATTATTCCATAATCTTTGACTTTAGGTGCAATTGCAACACGATTAATTCTAGGATTTATTCTTGTAAAAAGAATATCATCCTCATAAAACTTATGAAATGAGTCTCCTAATTCACTTCCCTTTACTCGTCTTATATTTGTTATACTTCCTGTTTGAGGTGATATATCTGGAACTTCAAGATAATTATATACAATATTGCTATTCACATTAACATTTTCATTATCTATTGTACAAACATCTGCAAGTGGTATAACTTCACTATATAACTGTTCTAACTTCTTTTTATCTAATTTATTCAGCAAATAATTTGCATCTATTCGATATCCAGATAAATGTTTTTGTTCAATCCAACCACCCTCACCTTCGTTTGAAGTTGTTTTTACGCCCACAAAAACTTCATTCATCATATACTCGAATTCTTGTAAGTCATTTCTATCTGTTTGCTTATATACCTTCTTTCCTTGTTCATACCCTATTTCATTCACCTTTCCCAAAAAAACATATCTAGGGCTAGAATATTCTTCTACATCACTCTTTTTTCTCAGTCCCAAAATGCATGTTTTTGAAACAGATCCTCCAAATGGAATAAACGCTCCCTCTGGTAATGAAATACTTAATAATAAATCTACTTTAGAAAGCAACCATTCCCTAAAATACAGATATTTTTTATTATTTAGCAGACCTTCGGGTAATACGATAAATAAATCACATCCAGATTTCAACGCTCTGATACTCTTTTCGACAAATAAAATATCTAATTCTTCACTGTCTTTTCCATACCCTAATTCATATTTTTCTAAAACATCCTTAAATCCATATGGTATTGTAAATGGTGGATTTGCAAGTATCAAATCAAAATAATCATCTGGAAGTTTGTCACTACTAAGCGTATCCCCTTGATAGATATTATTCCATCCATCTCCATGCATAATCAGATTAATCTTGGCCAAAACATGTAAATCGTAGTCTGCTTCATGTCCCCACAAACACTTTTCAACCAATGTCTTAAATTTATTGTTGCTTTCTACTTCTGAATATCCCATAGTATTAATTTTGGTGTTTACATGATTAAAAGCCTGGATTAGGAATCCACCTGAACCACACGCGGGATCTAATATAATATCGCCAATGGACGGATCAGCGAATTTAACCATAAAATCAACTATTTCCCTCGGTGTAAAATATTGATCAAATTCACCTCGTAATGTACTTTTTAAGAATATCTCATAAACAGTGCCTTTTATGTCATCACCAGTACCTAAAAAGGAAAATGCCTCAAGATTTTTTATGATATGGCTAATACATAATTCGTCTATTATTAGTATTTTTTCGTTCTCATCTGTATATATATTGGGATATTTTTGTTTTGCATCTTCAAATAATCGTTTAAATATTTCAATTTCTGCAACGGAATTAACTTTTGCTGCTGAAGAGATATATTCACTGCTAAAACGATTATTTCCCTCATTTGCCCGAACTCGTCTCTCCTCATTCATTTTAATAAGCAATATTTTGGTCATTTCTCTAAATGATTGATCACTTCTTATTAGCCCTCTTTTTTCAATTATATCTTTGCAATCTTGTATTACTTTATATAGTTCCTTAGAATTATGTAAAGTAAATAAAACACTTTCTACTTCTCGTAACTCTACGTCTTTAAGTGCTGGCTTTTTTGCTTTATCAATTGATCTTAGAAGTTGCGCTTTAGTCGGTATTTCAGCACTTCTTCTTCCAGTATACGTATCTGTTACGACACTATCAATTCCATTAGTCACAATACCGTACATCGCCTGCGGTGTATCTATCAGTTTAGCATAACTCACAACCTGTAAAACATCTTTTTCTGCTAACGATTTACTTGGATTCTTTGCATCTATTACAACTTCGACTTTTCCATTTATTAATATCTCTATATCAGAAAATACTGTAGTTTTCTTTGTTCCTATATGAACTTCTATTCCATTTTCGAACCTTAATTCATCTTTTGAATATCCTAATTCTTGTAGAAACGGTAACAAAACTTTAATTTTCATATCCTCTTCAGATTTTACCGACACCGCAAAATTCGTAACATGTTCCATACACCACTGTTTAATATTCATAACTACCATCCTTTCGTAATTCTACGAGTATTTCTTTCATAAATATATAGTTACTGAGTATTGCACGTCCCGAATCACTTAATTTGGTCAAATCTATATTTCTAATCCAAAATTCACTATCCTTTTCAATAATACTATTTGGTAACAATTCGATGATATCCGAATTTCTAAAATTTATTTGTAAAATATTATGTGCCAATTTATTTCTCATGCTAATCAAACATAAGAAACTTTCATGTGAAAGAAATGTTAATTGTTTTTTTATCTTTGAAAGAATATCAAATGAAAAATTACTAATCACTTTTTCCTTTCTATCTATTCTAATTATTTGATTAATTGTAAGTTTTTTTATTAACATCTCTTCATCATATCTGTTTGCTTCTTGATGAACCGAATATGTATCATATTCTATATATTTTGTTACGCTACCTAGCCATCCTACATAATACGCAATTCTGTTTTTTATGGCACTATCCATACTATTCCATTCTTTTGAAAAAATATCTCGAATGCAGTTTTCAAAAGCATTATACAGCACAAGGAATTTGTAAATTATTAGTGCATCCACTTTTTCTTGCGCCTCTAAAGAGCTGTTTATCATTTGTATACTTCCTAACTATTCATTATATAGTTCACACGTTTTATTCTCAAATTAACATTTGTAGTCGTAGAAGGAGATTTCTCAAGCGACATCACTATTTCCGAATCCTCCTCTATCTGCTTGCTCTTCTCCAATAATTTTTTAGGATTTAAAACAGCAAAATGTATACATGCATCAACTAAATATTGTTTTGCAGGATTTTCCGAAAATCTTATCATCAATTGAATAGTCTGTTCAATAATAGTAATAATGTCTCTCTCTTGTATTTCAATCTCTTTGTTTTGCAATTTATATAATACATTATTAATCATCTCTCGCGGTCGTGAATTATATCCTTTAACCACACTAGTATCATCATCTGTGCATACGAAGTATGCAACGCTTCTATAAAACCTCCCATAATCTTCATATCTTTTTATATCATTAGGAGTAAATACCAACTTATACTGCTCCGTCTCAACATTTGCCTTTACATAATCTTCTATTATTTTTAACGTCTCCGAACGATAAACCGCCTTCCTAATTTCATTTACCTTAAGTTTTTCAGCACCTTTATTAAGTCTCGAAAAAATATCATATTTAGTAAATTCTGGCGAATTAGCAGTGATCACATAAATATCTAATACAGATGATAGCATTTCATTTGTAAGTACTGAATGCTCTGTTTGTATTGTTGAAAAAGTTTGATTGCCGAACCAATCTTTATAATACTCTAAAGATTTTTCTTCTAACTTAAAACTATTTTGAATGAATTTTTCAATCGTTGATAAGCGTTGTTTTCCATCCACGACTTCATAACTATTTTCTTCAAGAATATTTTCACCCGGAATTTCTACCACATATACTGGCGGTATTATAATCCCCATAAAAAGTGATTCAATAAACGCCGTTTGCTTTGATTTATCCCAAATCACATTTCTTTGATATTCCGGACTTAATAACAGTTTTTTACTCTGTATTTTCTGGTAAATTTCTAAAATAGACCATGTTTGTTTTACAATTTTGGTTGCATCCAGCAACTCTCGCTTTTTTTCAAACTCATCTTCAGCCAATTTTTCTTCCGATTCAACATTCTCATTTTCTGCCAATTGAATATTTACATCATACTCTACTTCTTTTATTTCATCCATATACATATTCTCCTTAAAAGTATTATAGAACATATGTTCTTATTTTGCAAATACTATTTTATAATAGATTCTACAAAAATACCGAATGTATTTATATATAATATATTATCACATTTTTTCTTAGCTTTCTATAAAAATCTACTCAAATACCATACTATACATTAGCTATATAACAACTTATAAATTGATTTAATGACATTGACAGAAATCACAAATGTTTAAATGTCGATTAACGACATGAAGTATCCCCTCCATCCAACCCGCAAAATCCCGGTAAATGCAACTTAATCCAGTTTCAAAACATCTTCCTAACACATAGGGAGCATCGTCCATGCTTCTACTTTCCCCATCGCCTACTTAGAAGATAAATTCCACATTATTAACACAGACATAACCATACAATGATATATCCACAATACCAAAATTGTAAAATCTATAAATGGAATAAACGGACCAAAACAAACTGTGTTTGCAATTTGATATATATCTTCCATATGATACTGAATTCTATAGATAACGAGATAATGTAAAGGGCGACCTATTTTACCATCCCCTCTCCATCGACCTTTCCACTAAAAATAAATTATTTTTTATTTTCATACTTTTTCTTTTAATACAATAACCGCTTGTAACCCAAACTTCAAGATTTACACCAAGGACCACATACTGATTAAAACAAAAAAAATGCATGGCAGATAAACAGATTAGCACAATTTTGCCACACATTTTTAGTCATTATACATCTTTCTGAGATTTTAAAGGATCTTTGCGCAAAATCCATTCGCTTACTTAAGGTCCTGCTGTCTTTTTTTCGCGAACAAAAACACGGACACAATAAACACAACGACTGTATACGCCATAACGATCAGCATATGAGAAGCAAGCCCGCTCATCTCGCCGCGCACGGCCCCCCTTGCCGCTTCCACTATATGATAAAACGGAAGCGCTTCGCAGATGTGCTTAAAGCCGCCGCTTAAACTCCCTACGTTCATCCAGATACCGCCCAGTATCGCCGATACGGATATGATCACAGAGCATAGCCCCGGCGCCGCCTTTTCGCTGAAAACCGTTCCGAACAGCAGCCCGAAGCTGATAAAAAGGAAATCTGCCGGGAGCAGCACCATCAACGCCAAAAGCATTCTGCCGATCACAAACGAATACCCCGTTACCGCACCGATGACGACCGAGACCGTATAAGTGATCACGCTTTGCAAAACAGCGATCACCAGGATCGGTAAAATATAACCGATGATAAACTCCGCCGCCGTCATCGGAGACGCATACAGGCGCAGCAAAAACGCACTGCTCCTGTCCTTCGCAATCTGCAAGCAGGTAAACAGCATCACAAAGGTCAGTCCGAACACGGCAATCCCGCTTGATAAATAATCGATCCGAAAGATTACCATATTCGCCTCAGCCGGAATATTTTCATTCAAAACCGTCATAATGGCAAGCATTACCAACGGAAATCCCAGGCAAAAAATATAACTGATCGGATCCCGCAATAATTCTTTTGCATTTCTATCCGCAAAAACAACTGCCTTCATTCCATGTACTCCTCTTCACCTAAAACACAAGTTCCTATTTTGCGTTCTTTCCAGTCACAAAAGCAAGATCTCTGCACCTTGTCTCATTTTTCAGACCACCCCTCATCCCACGCTTTCCTGATCTGCGATCGCAATAAACGCTTCTTCCAACGTGTCCTTTCCCGTCTCCGCCTTCAATTCCTCCACGGTACCAAAAGCTTTGACCACGCCGGTCATCATGACCGCCACATGATCGGAAAGTGCCTCCACTTCCTCCATATAATGTGTGGTAAGTACGATCGTTACACTGCCTTTTAAGCTTTCGATCACTTTCCAAAGCTCCCGCCTTGCAAGCACATCCAAGCCAAGCGTCGGCTCGTCCAGATAAAGAATTTGGGGCTGTGTGATCAGCGCCATCGCAATACTCAAACGCCGCTGCCAGCCACCGGATAAGAGCTTTGCCTTTTTTTCCGCAATCTCCGTCATGCCGCACTGATTGATCAATGCGTCTGACCGGGTCGAAGCATCCGCCTTGGACGCTCCGTAGATACGCGCCATGAGCTGCAGATTTTCCCGTACCGTCAAATTGGGGGCAACCGCCGTTTCCTGCGGGGATAGGTTGCTGTTTTTCTTAACCTCTGAAAGCGCCCCCGCAATGCCGCTCCCCATCACATAAGCGTCCCCTCCCGTCGGTTTGCTCAAGCCCGTCAGCATGCGGATTGTCGTCGTCTTACCCGCACCGTTTACGCCGAGCAGCGCAAACAGCTCTCCCTTTTCGATGGAGAAAGAAATATGATCCACTGCCCGCTTCGTTCCGAAATCTTTTACCAGATCCTTGATCTCCACTGCATATTCCATTGCTAATTTCCTCCCTCCGCAGCCTCCCGCGCCAAAAGCTGCTCATTGATACGCGCGACTTCCTTTCTGCAAACAATGATCTGACAGGTCCATGTTACCGTATAAGTAACAAGCATCCCTAAAAACACGCAGATAAATGAGATCCAATATCTGCCAAGTCCCCAACAGAAGATACTGACCGGCACCCATACGCACGCCGTCAGTACAAAATGCACGACCGCCTGCCGAACCATGCTCCATTTTGCAATGTCCATGATAACGGAACAGGCTCCGAACGCAAATCCGATCAGACCGCAGAGCAGCGTCTGTACCATGAGCGCCATAAACAGATTCTCAAAATGCGCCGCATATTCCGGAACAAGATCCGGAAGCGTCTGCTTATCCCCCGTTATCCTGACCATACTCATTGTTTTCGCCATTAAAATAAGCACATTGACCGTCACGCAGGCTGTAAAACTGACCGCGCCGCGCCATAAACATTTTTTCCACATCGGACTGCCATCTCCTTTTTATGATTTGTCTCTCTGTTCGCTGCGTTTCCTCATTTTTATCACTTCCGCTTTATTGTTTCCGCACCAGGCTGTCCCTGATCCGGCTCACATAACGTCTGGACACATATGTCTCAATATCCCCCTGCAGATACATATGAATCGTTCCGGAAATACTCGTATCCATTCGCCGTATTTTTTTAGCGTTCACGATTTCCGAGTTGGAAATTCGGACAAACTGCTTCTTTAGCGTCTCCTCCAGTTCATACAGCCTTACCCGCACAAGATAGGTCGCATCCGCTGTCTGTGCGTACACACGCTGTCTGCTCGCATAAAAGCGAATCACCTCATTTCGCATGATCTGCACAGCGTCCCCGTCTTCATAAACCGTGATTTTTTCATTCACAGCCTCGGCGATGACTGCCTTTAGCTCCGCAAGTTCTCTTGTTTTTTTCGCTCCGCAAATGACAATCTCCGGTTCTTCGTATTTCTCGTGAATCCAAAAAGATATTTTCATTTTGATCCCTCCGCATATCACAAGTTCCGCTTGCGACACTGCACCTTCTTAACCTATCACAAAATTTCCGTGTTGTATCCATTGTAACGATAAACGGTCGTTTTGCAAAGATAAACGGTCGGCGCCGAAGCCGCGGCACAAAAATCCCCGTCACAGAGATCGCTTACTCTGCAACGGGGTTGTAAAAACACAATCCGTTTCTTTTCTATTTGCCTAATGTTTGACTTTTATTGCGATCACCAGACCGCCTAAGAGTACCAGCACAGAAATGCCGAGCAAAACGAAAGTTTCTGCCGTAATACCGGATGAAGAACGATCACTCCCGGGCTCCGTTCGTCCCTGATCCTGCCAGGAGGCGCGCATCTCATCCCTCTGTCCGGCATCCGGTGCAAACGGCATTCCGCCAGTCTCCGTCGTTTCCCGGCTATCCTCCCGGCTCTCACCATCCGTTATCTCGCTCCTATCAAGCGGTTCCATATCCTGACCGCCGAAAGGTTCCATATTCTGTCCGTCCGGAAATTCCATGTTCTGTCCATCCGGAAATTCCATGTCCTGCCCTCCCGGAAGTTCCATGTTCTGCCCTCCGGAAGGTTCCATATTCTGCCCGTCTGGGAATTCCATGCCCTGCCCATCCGGAAATTCCATGTCCTGCTCTCCCGGAGGCTCCATGCCCTGTCCATCCGGAAATTCCATGTTCTGCCCTCCGGAAGGTTCCATGTCCTGCCTGTCAGAAAACTCCGGTCTGTTCCCCTGCGAAAAATCCCCCTGCCGCCTGCCGCCGCCAAACATTCCATGCTGCTGAAACACGGAGACCGAAGTATTATCCACCGTTATCTGCTCTCTAACACCATCAATCACAATGGTACAGATGTCTCCCACTTTCAGGTCAGGTGTACTGAGTACCATATGGGAAAAGCTGCATGGAATTTCTTCCGAAAGAAGTTCTCTGCCTTCAGCATCCTCCAAGCTTATGATCGTACCTGCATCCGCGCTTTTGCTATATACCAGAAAGCCCTGCGTGGAAGATGCATCAAATCCCTCCGCCATCATACTGCCGCCGCAGGCGATCACGATACCGCCGCTTACGACACACTCGCCGCCGTTTTCACTCCCGCAGTCGAGCGCACAATTCCCACCACTGTCCGAAACGCTGATAAATACGCTGCCGCCCTCAATGTAAATATCGCCGTTGGAATCCAGTCCGTCTGCGTCCCTGCCGCGATCATTTATGATCGCAATCTCTCCGCCTGTGATACGGATGACTGAGTTTTCACCGCTGCCACTCGCGTTGATTCCGTCATCCGTCGGCATAATCTCAATGGTTCCCCCGGCGATCGTGATGCTTATGGCTTCCAGTCCTTCATAACAGTCAGGAATCGTAATACTTCCCGATTCCACATAAAGAAATGCCGTCTCCTCATCATTCGATACCGTGATTCCGTCATCACCGGCAGAGATAGAAATCACGGCCTCCCGGATACGCACACTGTCATTCGCATGGATACCGTCCTGCACCGCGTTGATCGTAATATTGCCGCCGGCGATCACCAGATCATCATTGCATACGATTCCATGCTGATATTCAGCATTCACCAAAAGCGCACCGGCGCCGTTGATCGTCAGATCATCACGGGAGTAAATCGCTCCATCCACTCCCGAAGCAATCATGTCCGCATTGTACTGCGCACCGGCAGAGATTGTGTTTTCCGTGCCGTCCGCAAGTGTCAGAACCACTTTATCCGCCTGTTCTATACGGATTGCCGCGTCATCGTCACAATGGATTGTCACCCCATCCAGCAATAGCCATATTTTGTCATTCTTATCCGCATCAATGATCACGCTTCCGTCTGTCAGCTCACCGGAAAGTACATAATAACCCGCGCTGACGATGTAAACATCCCCATGATAAACATAGGCTCCGCTTCCCGTGATCGTGCTGCCCTTATCAGACAATATGATCTTTGTGGCGGAGGACGTATTCCAATCCTCGCTCAGATCGTCTTCGGTAAACAGACTGCCATCTGCTTCTGCGCTTACAATGGGCGTAACACCAAAATTCCTGCCGTTCATAAACAAAATTGTCAGCACGATCATAAGAATGGCAGCAGTTATACAAATGATGTCAATCTTTTTATGCGTTGACACGGATCACCCTCCTCACCCTATGTAATCCCCGTTATAGCTGACTAAAACCGCGCTGTTTACTCCCTGCATTTCTGACAGGGCATTGATAAAGTCCGTATTGTCATCTTTTAACCGGATTTCCATCGTCAGTTCCAGACTGCCCTTTTGTGCGCTTTTGCTTTTGACCGTACACCCCTGTGTCATTTCCTCAAGGTACGCCTTTGCCGCGATCTCGCTGTCGTGTCCGTCACATTGGATAATCACAATGTAAGGGATGCAATGCGGTTTCTGATTCACAAAAATAAGAAGCATCACTCCGATGATAACGCTTCCGATCACAGCAAGCGGAATCATTCCGGCTGCCAGCACGATCCCTCCTGCAATCGCCCAAAACAAAAACGCAATGTCGAGCGGTTCTTTAATAGCTGTGCGGAAACGGACAATGGACAATGCGCCCACCATTCCGAGCGACAGCACGACGTTGCTTGTCACGGCAAGGATCACCAAAGTCGTGATCATGGTCAAAGCGATCAACGTCACGCCGAAGCTGGAGGAATACATCACTCCCTGATAGGTCTTTTTATAGACAAAAAAAATAAACATTCCCAATCCTATGGAAAGAACAAGCGCCAGCGCCATATCGAAAAGACTGACCGCGGATACATTCTCCAGAAAACCGGACTTAAAAATATCCTGAAATGTCATAGAAAACCTCCTTCGTTTAACCGTAAATACGGCATTGTGCATATTTTGAAAAAGCGGTTACCCGACGTCCGGGAAGTCTGACCGCATCACGGATGATGTCCGGCAGAAAGTGATCCCATTTCACCTCCAGAATGATCGGAGCGTCCCCAGCCGGAACCGTAATACAGTCCGGATTTAAGAAATCCGAACAGCAAAAACCTGCCCGTATGTGATAATCGAGCGTGACCCGGACATTGCCGGGCTTAAAGAAAAACGGTTCCCGCATATAATCCACAATGATCTTGGGACGCAATCCCTGTATTCGCATTTTGGCATATAACTCGCGAACCAATTCCTCCGAACTGTGCGGCATCCATAGGAGACTTCCCTCTGCAATGGCCTGCGCCTGGCTTTCGGTGAGCACGGCTCTTTGCTTTTTCCCAAGTCCGCCTATCTTACTCTTCTTCTCCAAATAGATTTTGGAGGTATCGCCGTTATAATAGCGAATGCGGAATTTTTCCCTGCGGCTGACACCGTCCAATTTTTCCCTAAGCGCCTGATCGGTCCTATTATCAAAGTACAGACTCCGTATCTGATATTTACCGTCAACCGCATGAGGATCAGGGCTTGTGAGCGCACGCAGCCGCTGTCGCAGAACCAGAAGATCGGCTTGATTGATCTCGTGCTTCCATTCATGTCGATATTCCATACAAATCCTCCGTGTTATTAATATTCTCCAAATCTGATTCTTGTTAAGTCTATACTCCGAACATGATTATCCGGTGAAGTTTTTGTGAAAATTTTGTGATAAAAAGAATATATCTTATATAACGAAAAAGCTTACAAATACTCTTTATTTCTTATTTTTAATTTTACAACGAATCAAAACATTTCAAAATGGCACCATTTATTCTTCATTCTATTTTTCCTTATTTGAATACATAATACTACACGCATAAAGCGTTGCGTAATAATGGCATATTGACAAGAAAAAAGCAAGATATCAACCTTGCTTTTTTGAGATGGAAAAAGCTCTTGAATTATCCGACCGCCGTCAAAGATATGTTACCCTTGTCTCGTCAAGAAAACCTCTTGCATCGGGTGTTTCATCCGCTTTGCCGACAGCGATGACTGCCAGCGGAATACTGCTGACAGACAAAACCTTCTGCATATCCTCCACCCGCTGTGCAAGCGGATAACAGCCGCACCAACAAGTTCCATACCCTAATTCCTTCGCCGCGAGCAGAATATTCTGGGCTGCAGCGCCGCAGTCCTGAGGCCAGAAGCCCTCACAGATGTTTTCCTGAAGATCCGGTCTGCCGCAGATCACGATCGCTGTCGGAGCGGTGGCAAGCATCTGGGTATACGGCATCACCTGCATGATTTTTTCTTTCACTTCACGGCTCTCCACAACAACAAACTCCCAAGGTCTTGTATTGCAGGCACTGGGCGCCATCATAGCTGCCTCCAGCATCTGAGTGATATGCTCCCGCGGCACGCCTGTCTCCGGATCATATTTGCGGATACTTCTTCGGGATTTGATTGCGTCTAATGTATTCATGTTACGTCCTCCTTATTATAAAAAATATCAAATATCGACGATATCATCATAAAATGGATAAATTGATATTATCAATCATTTCTGCATTACACCTGCCGTTTCCTCTGGGGATGATAAATAATCCGAATATAGTCGCTGTCCTTTACATCCATATCACCAAGATACATACGTTCATGCTCAGGCACTGCTAAGTAAAGTTGTTTTAATCTTTCCCTTTTTTGCTCTGTGGGCCATTCCAAATAATCATGGTAAGCCATAATGCAACGTTGTGCGGCATCATCTTCTCCCGCAGTTCGCACGCACCACTGTTCTATCTCCTTGATGCGTTCCTCTTTTGCTATTGGATTTGTAAGCAGACATACCTTAACTTTCCCCAAATCAGGCATATATAGCCATTCTCCCCCTACCGGATAGGAATACAGAATATTCGCCTTAATCATATCTGTAATCTCTTCTAAGCTGAATAATCTGTCATCCTCCATACCAATCCGAAAATGCTTGTCCTCATAGACGGATAGTTCTGTAATACAAAGTCTGTCCTCCTTACGGTAAACTGTCGTCTGCTGGCTGCCATTTATAACTTTTTTTAACAAATTTCCTTCTTCTCTATACGGAGTGCCCGGAGCTGCCGTAAAAGTATACCTTTCGTTTATCCTCTCGTTTTTTTTGATTTCATGAAGATTTTTTAAGTCAGGATTCATCTGTTTCACAATATCTGCTACGCGCTCATAAAAGCTGTCATTATCATAAATCCAGCTGGCTTCTTGAATCTCAAACCGTCCAATTCCATGAACAGAAAACGGTTTATTGCAAGGAATTCGCGGCACAACCCAGCCCTTATCTATCTCGTCACGAAATCCTTTTAAATCCACTGCATGCCAACAGTCAATCACACCATCCTCATACACCGAAAGCTTCACGTGAAAATAATCTCCGTTATGGATGATACCCGGAATACATGCGCCCTCTATGCGTCTACTGTAATATATTTTTTCCATTGAAAATATCTCCTTATTTATGAAAAAAACATTTTGCTCACTGTGTCAATTCCACACATTTACTCATTATATTCAATTCTTGCGCGTATCCGTTGCATGCGCGCATCCAATCGTGCGCTCTCCTCCGCACACTCTTTCAATTCCGCCGCAATCTCCTCCGCACAATTCAGATCTTTTTTATAACGCATCTTGTGCTCTAATGACGCCCAGAAATCCATTGCGATCGTACGAAGCTGAACCTCCACGCGCATCAGTCGTTTTTCGTCCGCGAGAAAGATCGGTGTTTCAATGATCAGATGCAGGCTGCGATAGCCGTTCGCTTTCGGATGGCGGATATAATCCTTGGATGACACCAGTTCCACATCATCCTGCTGCAGCAGATAACGCGCGATCAGATAGACATCCTCCGGAAAGGAACAGATCACCCGGATTCCTGCAACATCGTTCAGGTTTTCTTCAATGCTCGTTACCGTCTGTGGAAGCCCCTTGCGTCTCAATTTATCTGAAATGCTGCGCGGATTCTTTAATCTGGTCTTGATCGTCTCAATGGGGTTGCGGTCATACTGCTGAGACAGTGTTTCATTCAGGACGCGGATCTTTGTTTCGACCTCCATGATCGCACAACGGTAGCATGCCATCAAAAAAGAGACTTGCTTTCCCACCTGTTCTAGCTTTGAGAGCTCTATCAATTCCGTTCCTGTTTCTTCCGATTTTATGATCATGCTTTTCCGAACCTCCGTAAAACGCTTGCTTTCCTTTGCGCCCATGTTAAGTCACCGAGCCTCGCAAACACGCGCTAACGCGCTTCCTGTCCGATTTCATCGGACGTTTGCTCGGTAATGGCGCAAGAAAAACAAATGCCCGTAAAAGCAGTCCCTGCTTTTGCGGACGCTTGTTTTCCTTTGCGCCTATTATATCACAAAACCAGTCCCGAAAAACTTATCTTTCTATAAAGATTTTATAATGAATTTAGGCGGCATTCCAACTGGCAGTCATACGGCTCTGCCTCCACATGTTTTTGCTCATAGACCTCTGCCTCCACGCATCCCATCTTTTGATAAAAATTCTGGCTTTCTACCGCCGAATGCGCCGAAATATATAATTTCCCGGCGCCCTGCTTCTTTGCCCATTGTTTTGCTGCAAGAAACAGCGCCGCTCCGATTCCCCTGCCTCGCATATCCTCCGAAACATGAATGCTCGTCAGGTCAAGATAGTTCTGTTCTCCGCCAAACAACGTACTTTCCACAGAAGTAAAGCCCTTCAATCTGCCGTCATAAAAAGCGGCATACACAAACCCGCCTGTCAGTACCGTGTTTTTCAGACATGCGACCAACGTATGATAATCGGCTTCCGTCCAGTCGTCAATAAACGGATCATCCTTCACCGTCCACTCCCCGTTTTCTCTGCGGCGGCATTTTGTGACAACCTGACGACGGTTGAAATTCGCAAACAGCTCCATGCAGATTTCGTCCTCCCCCAATTCCCGATAATGAATTCTGTTTTCCTCTCCGTCCTGATACAGGATCTTGCTTTCATCATTCATATTTTCTGCTGCTCCTTTCCGCTCTGTCAAACATCACCGTTATCATAAATCGGTCTTCTTCCAGCGATGCGCGCGTCTCCGCGCCCATTTTCTCCGCCAAAGAGCGCGCGATCGAAAGCCCAAGCCCCGTCGAACTGTTCGCCCTCGCGCTGTCCGCCTTGTAAAACCGCTCAAATACCCTGTCAATGTCAATCTGTTCCGCGTGCTCCACCTTATTTGCGCAGGAAAAAATAATCTTTTTTTCTTCCGCCGCCAATTGGATGCGCACATCTTTTTTACCATGCTCTAAGCTGTTTTTTATGATATTTTGCAGCATCCGTCCGATCATCGTCTCATTGCCGCAGGTATAAACGCGCTCCTCACACACTGACACCTGCGGTTCTAAGCCGCGCGCCTTGCAGTCCTCGTAAAAAGAAAACACCGTGTCATATACGATCCGGTTTAATTCTACGCGCTCCATAGCGTGAAGATAGGCGTTGTCCTGAAGCTTAGCATATAAAAAAAGCTCATCCAGAATCCCGCGCAGCGCCTCAATCCTTTTTCGGATAATTCCGATATAGCGCGCCTGCTCGTCCTTCGAGTCGCTCTCCTCAAGGAGCTGAACATACCCGTCAAGCGAGGTTAAGGGCGTCCGAATGTCATGGGAGAGATTTGTGATCGTCTCCCTGATCACCGTTTCCTGTGTTTCAACTGTCCGCCGCTTTTCCTCCGTCTCAATCAACAGCGCATTGACCTCATCCGCAAGCGTTTCCAGTCCGAAATACGGTCCATCTGCAGACAATTTCATGTTTGTCTGATGATGATTGATAAACTGAAGCTGGCGGCAGATGCTTTTCACCTGCCGCCGATACCGGATCACAATACTCCATGCCGCCGCCATACAGGCGGCTGTTATTGCCAATATCCACTCCATGCCGTTTACTCCTTATCTTATTTCCACGCGCTTCTTTTCACAATTCATTCCTAGCGCACATCCCGCTTACGGTAAACAATTCCCGCAATCACTGCCGATGCCGCAATATAGATAAGCGCAAGCGTCAAAAAGCCGCCAATCTGCCGCATTGTGCTCTGGGCTGTCATCGCTTCCACCGCATAATTCAATGTATAGTGCATCAGATTAAACTGCTCTGAGGAAGGAAGGAGCACATGGATCACACGATTAAGATATATCATCAGCATTTCCACGAGACCGCTAGCAAGCAAGATTCCCGTCGTCATGGCAAATGCCGTGCTCCTCGTCACTATCGTAAGCAGCGCGATCAGACAGCCCCATGCTGCATGAAGCACATACTGCATGCAGAGCGTCCGAAACAGCGCCCCGGTAAAATCCAATGCAAGACGTCCCCGAAAAAATATCGCACTTGACACCAAACTGGCAATCGAGTATGCAGTAAAAAGGAAAAATACCTGAACCGCAACTGCCGGAAGCTTGGAGAGCGCAAGCATCTCCCGTCTCGGAATCTGTCCCGCAATATTTTTAATATAGCCCCGCTTCTGCTCCGCGTTCACAAACAGCGGAACAAAGATTGCGACAAAAACGACCAACAGACAGCCCCCCAGCTCCGACATCAGGATATCGCCCATCCCTATATCGCTGCCAATCTGGCTTTCATCCACCGACGCGGTAATCCCCCATGTAAAACCTTCCTCCGCGCTTTCCTCTCCTACACTCGCCCATCCATCCGAAAAACCGCTCGCAAAACTCTCGGCCGGCTCCTGCGACTCTATTCCCGTTTCCTGTCCTGACGCCCTTAGCTCCTCTTCCATCGTCTCTAAGTCCACGCTCAACACAAACGACATCAGCACGGCAACTCCTGCCGCTACGACAATCATCACACGTGTGGAAACCGTATGGATCAAGCGGTACAGTTCCATTTTTATCAGTCTCATCATGATCTGCCACCTCCCGTCAAATTCAGGAAATACTCCTCCAGCGACTCACTGTTTACCGCAATACCAAGCACCTTCACATCCGCCTTCGCAAGCGCCATCGTGATGTCTCCGCTGTCCTCTAAGCGCTCGAAAATGTGTATGGTATATTCGTCCTTCACCTGATAGTTTCGGATACCCAGCGTCTCGATCACCGTGCAGGCACGTCCCGTATCATTCGTCTTCAGCTCAATGCGCTCACAGCACTTCTCAAGAAGCTCCTCCCGCGTCAGTTCCTCCAGCAGCGCCCCATTGTGAATGATGCCGTAGTGCGTGGCAAACTTGGAGAGTTCCTCTAAGATATGACTGGAAATCACAATCGTGATATGTTTTTCTTTATTGAGTTTCATCATGGTTTCGCGAACCTCTACGAATCCCTGCGGATCCAGACCGTTGATCGGTTCATCCAAAATAAGCAGATCGGGATCGCCCACCAGCGCTAACGCAATCCCCAACCGCTGTCTCATACCGAGAGAAAAATTGCGTGCTTTTTTCTTTCCCGTATCGGCAAGCCCGACGGTCTGCAGCAGCTCCTCGATATAACCTTCCCTGCGCACGCCCATTGCCAGACATTTCACCTTGAGATTTTGTCTCGCCGTCATGTCTGGATAAATCCCCGGCTCCTCGATCAGCGCACCCACTCTGGTGCGCTCCATTGCCGCCTGCCCCGACGCCTTTCCGAAAATCGTATAATCGCCCTGTGTCGGCGATGCAAGCCCGCTGATCATACGCAGGATCGTTGTTTTTCCCGCGCCGTTTCGACCGATCAGTCCATAGATCGCTCCCTGTGTGACATGCAGATTGACACGATCGACCGCTTTATGTTTGCCGTACTGCTTCGTCATCTGTCTTGTCTCTAACAGCCATTCCTTTTCCATTGCTTTCCTCCTTCTTCCCCGCGTCCGCCGCGCGCCGCATAGGTAATGTACCAATCCGATATGCTTTTGCCGCATCCGCCGATAGTCTTATCATAAGGCACAAGCATCAATAAAACGCCAAGCAAAGTTAAAGAAACGGTAAAGTTTTGTTTCCTGCTATTTTGCCATCTTAAACCCAATGCCCCACACGGTCTCTATGTACTCTTTCTCTGTTTCCTTCTTTAATTTTTTGCGGATATTGCTGATATGGACATTGACCGTCTTGTCTTCCCCGATATAATACTCCTCCCACGCATAGTCATAGATCTCCTGCTTGGAAAACACCTTATCGGGACGCATCATCAGAAGTTCCAAAATCCGGAATTCATGCTTTGTCAGTTCCACCTCGTTATCTCCGATGCGCGCCGTAAATCCCGCGCGGTCCAGCGTGATCTCTCCATACGATAAACAATCAGGCGCCTTTTTTCCATGATTTCCGTCTTCTCCCGCGCGCCGCATGAGCACGCCGATGCGCGCGACCAGCTCTTTGATCTCAAAGGGCTTTGTCATATAATCGTCCGCCCCCGCCGTCAGCAGGTCTACCTTGCTCTCCAAGCTGTCCTTCGCGGAAACGACCATGACCGGAACGCGGCTGTCCGCTCCGGCACCGTGCAGCTTTTTCAATACGTCCTCTCCGTGCATACCCGGAAGCATTAAGTCCAATATGATAACGGAAAAGCTGCTCTGCTCCGCCCGCAGGACCCCTTCTGTCCCTGAAAATGCCTGCACACAGGAATATCCCGCTTTTGTCAGTGCCTCGCACATGACATTATTAATATCCGTATCATCCTCTATGATCAAAATCGGTCTCATTCCCATTTCCTCCCGCCTAAACTTCCCGTCATCTGCTTCGTCATTGCCTTTCCTGCCCGGATTTCCGGTCATCTGTTCGTCATTATCCGTCCTGTTCAAACTTGCTGTCATTTTATTTGTTATTCTAATGTCTGCTTTCGCCACGCTCACAGCACGATTTCATCCTTTTTTACAACCTTGTCCCGATACGGCTCGCTGCACGGTAAGGAAAGCAGCTTCGAAACGACCTTGTTCTCGTCCCAATAGTGCATCGGATACGCATGCTCTGTCTCCACATGCCGCATAAACCAGTCAAAACCTAATGCAAAACGCTCTCCCTGTCTGCTGTCAAGCGGCAGGCACGCAATATCAAATACCTGACCCGAAAGCTTCGCGATCTCCCGCTTATAGTCCTGCTCCATCCTGCGCTCGTCCTCTTTTGTTTCGCCCTCCCAGCTCCACCAGTTTAAGTCCCCCGCATGATAGATATGACGTCCCTCCACATCCACGATAAACGCTGCGCCGGCGTCGGTGGATTTCAGGGTCTGAATGCGGATACTTCCGCTGTCACAGTCCTTGCAGACTGTCTCATCCGCCTTGATAAAGGTGATCCGATCATACTGCGTCTCGGTCACGCCCTGCCGCAAAAAGAAATTGCGGTTATATTTTCTTTTGATATCATTCGATAATATATAAGTGACCTGCGGGTGCGCGCGCAATTCTTCTTTTGTAAATATCGAAAAACTGAAATGATCCTGATGCACATGACTGGCAAACACATACAGCGGCTTATCCGCCGGAACAGACGGCAGCGCTCCCTGATAATAGTCAAAGAGCAGTGCGCACTGTGCAAACTCCATATAAAATCCGCTGTGGTAAACATGTATGACTTTCATTGCGAGCCCCTTGCCTTTCCTGCTAAAACCTTTTATACTGAATCTACGTTCATCTCACATTGACTGAATCCGGAAGATACACCGGATACCAAACTTCATTATAGCGAAAAAAACAGAAAATAACAACGGAGGTACCAAATGAAACTGATCTCATGGAATGTAAACGGACTGCGCGCCTGCATGCAGAAGGGATTTCTTGATTTTTTCAAGGAAGCGGATGCGGATATTTTTTGTATTCAGGAGAGCAAGCTCTCCGAGGGACAGCTTACGCTTGATCTGCCCGGCTATCATCAATATTGGAATTACGCTGAAAAAAAGGGATATTCCGGTACGGCGATCTTCTCAAAGCAGGAACCGCTTTCCGTCTCCTACGGGATCGGCATTGCGGAACACGACCGGGAAGGGCGTGTGATCACCTTGGAATTTCCCGGCTTTTATATGGTGACATGCTATACGCCGAACTCACAGCGCGAACTTGCGCGCCTTGCCTACCGCATGGAATGGGAGGATGCGTTTCAGAATTATATCCGCACGCTGGATGCGGACAAGCCCGTCATTGTCTGCGGCGACCTCAACGTGGCGCATCAGGAGATCGACTTAAAAAACCCAAAAAGCAATCACCACAACGCCGGATTTTCCGATGAGGAACGCGGCAGGATGACTGCTTTTCTTGACAGCGGCTTTACGGACACCTTCCGCCATTTTTATCCCGATCTGACCGATGTGTATTCGTGGTGGTCTTATATGTTCTCAGCGCGAGAAAAAAATGTAGGGTGGCGTATTGATTATTTTTTAAGCTCCAAACGGCTTGATGAGCAGCTTACGGACGCTGCCATCCACACGTCAGTCTTAGGCTCCGATCACTGCCCCGTGGAACTGACGCTCTCCGATATTTAGGGAAGCGCTGATTCAATCCGTGTCTGCTTCCGGCTTGTAATTCAGATCGTGGAATATGATGCAGTTGGGTTTCTCTACCTTGAGCTCCTTTCCGTTCATGACGAGAAGCCCTTTCGCCGTATCCACGCCAAAGAACGTCATCGTGTTGGATTCGTGATTTAAGGATACCAGATGCTTACTGTCCGGAAACAGCGCGGCATCCTTCGGATAATCCCCGCTGATCGGCAGACAGAGCCGCTTATCGAGCATCCCCGTCTCTTTGTCCACACCATAAACGATCACACTGTTATCGCCTGCATTTGAGCTTACCATATACCGGTAATCATTGGAAAATTTGATCGTGCAGGCAGCGGAATTGCCTGCATGATAATCATTTAATGTCGAGATATTTTGTATTTTCTCAAATTCGGGATTTCCGTTTATCTCCTCATACCGGTATACGTCGATATAATTTTTCAGTTCATGCACAATGTAGAGGAAGCGCCCATCTTTCGAAAAACACAGATGTCTCGGCGCGGACTCCTGCTCGCTTCGGATGACATCCACAGGTTTTAATTTTCCCTTTTGGAAATCAACACGATACACGTTCACATGATCCATTCCGGGATCTGCTGCAAGAAGGTAATGGTTGTCACGCGTCATTTTTACACAATTGACATGCGGCCGGAAATTGCGCTCCGCAATGCTGCCCAAGCCTTTCAGGTAAATCTCGTCCGTGATCTTTCCGATACTTCCGTCCTCGTCCAAGGCAAGCATGGTGATCTTACCGTCATGATAGCCCGCCACAAACAGAAAACGGTCTTCAAAATCCGTGGAAAGATAACAGCCGCGCATACCGTTGATGGACGCATGATTAATGAGCTGCAGGGTTCCGTCCTCACGGATCAGAAAGGACTCCACCCCAAAATCCGTGATCGAATAGAAAAATCTGCGGTTGTGGGAAATCGTCACATAGGAGGAGTTGGTGATCTCTACCTCGTCTTTTTCCGTCATTCTTCCTTTTTCCACATCCACATCATACACCTTGATACCGTGATTGCCCTCCATTGTGTAGGTAGATACATACGCAACATACTTATCCGCGCTCATTTTCGCTTCCTCCATTGATTGTTCCCGTCGTTTACGACGGGCTGATACCCTTATGCGTCCTGCGTGTCCTCGCAGCCGCACGGTCCCTTGTTACCCCGAAAAGGGGGATAATCCTGATCATCGCGCTGCTCTCTGTTAAACGGCGAGAACGGATTTTCCTCCCGTCCCCTGTTTTGTCCCGAAGTACCGCATATCCGGCGCTCTTCGCGCTCCGGCGCTCCGCACGTTCTGCGGTCCTCACGTTCCTGTGAATCGGTCGTTCTGCGGTCTCTGCGATTCGATCCGCCGCACGACCGATCTTCCTCACAGCCGCATTCGCTGTCGCTGTGATTACAGAAGCCTAATAGAAGTAAGAGCAAAAAAATGGAATTCATTCTATGATCTCCATTATGATTTTGCTATTACTATATGCAGCGAAAGCATGCAGGTTCCTGCCTTGTCAGCTTTTGTTCTGCCATCGTTCCCATGCCCCGCATCCGCGTCTTCCTATCTGCGTTTCTTCATGATCCGCGTGCGGATGTAGGAAAATGTCTTCTCCTCCCCGTCCCGCGCAAGCATGCGCAGCAGGAACTCAAGTTGTTTCTTCGTTTTGGGATGAATCTGCATGTGATCTTTCCCCTGCATGTAATAGTCAAGCGGTGAAGCATCCGTATAGGCATCTCCTAAATATACCTTGGACGCTGCCATGCGGTCCGCAAGCATCTCTAAAACAAACCGGATCGGCATCGGCATTGGCTCATCACGTTTTGTCACAATATTGTAATCCGTCCAAAACTCATAATGATGACGATTTCTGCCCTTATGATGCATCCACGCAAGCGAATACCCCTTCGCCTCGCGCTCGCCGGCATTCGGACTTCTCGTACCCTGATAATATTTTGCCCCCGCGATCAATTCCGTCGGCATGTATTTTGACAGATCATGCGTCAATCCCTGCTTATACAGTCCTAACCGAAAGCAATGCCGCATGACGAAAAGCTTGTGTATTGTGATCGTCTTCAGGTGCTTCCACAATTTGCTCATGTTTCCGTTTCACTCTCCGCTTTTTTCTTTCTTCCCGCCTAACCGCGCCCTGTCTTTGTTGACGCTTCTTCTTTACCCTGCTCGTTCTTCATGCCGACAAGCACCTGAATGCTCCTGCCCTGCGCCGTCGTATAGCCGTCCGTTTTCCATTCGTCCACAGAAAAGCTCTCATCAAACGCCGTATCCATGACAAGCCGCCATGCATAGCCGTTTTTCAGCTTCGGCAGCGCAAAACGGTGTTCCGTCCAATGCATATTGTAGGCAACGTAAATATCCTCATCCTTCTCGTCCTTCTGATTTCCATAAGTACCCGCATACATCAGTCCCATGCGCCGGCTGTAATTCTCCGGCCGGATACGGTATGCCTCGTCGGAATGAAAGGAGATTTCGGGATAACCGCAGGAAAGCCTGTCCACAGAGGTGCACTCCCCTTTTTTGCGGAATACGGAATGCTTTGCCCGAAACGCCAATAATTTTTGGACAAAGTCGCGCTGTCTGTCCGCCATAACGCCATGGCTCCAATCCTTCCAGCCGACCGCGTTATCCTGACAGTACGGATTATTATTCCCCTTTTGCGTGTTACAATCTTCATCCCCCGCCATAAAGAACGGCGTTCCCTGCGAGAGCACGACCATCGCCATTGCATTGCGCATCTGACGCATGCGCAGCTTTATGATAGAAGGCTTCCGGCTTACGCCCTCGACACCGCAGTTCCAGCTCTGGTTATCGTTACTGCCATCCCGGTTATCCTCGCCGTTTGCTTCATTATGCTTGTATTCATAGGACACAAGATCATGCAGCGTAAAACCATAATAATTCGTTACATAATGCAGCACGCCGTTTTTGGCAGGATTCGTGACAAAATGCCACATCATTGCCTGCAGCAGACTGCCGTCGCTTTTTAAAAATCTGCGCGCATCCATCATAAAGGCATCTGTTGCAGCCGCAAGGTTGCGGTATTCCGGTATTTCGTTTCTCTCATAAATCTGCTCATACGGAAATCCGTAATAGATCAGCTTTGTGTTGCTCAAAAGAGGTTCCGTCGCAAGGAGCGTCACGGGAATGCCGTTCCCCATCAGATGAATCCCGTCTATATGGTATTCCAGCACCCAATATTTGATGACCTCTAAAATATAGCCCTGCTTGCAGGAATCGGGAAAATAAAACTGACAGATGACTTCGATCCCGTTCTTATGCAGCTCCCTGATCATCCGCTTTAGCTCATTCACACAGTCTCCGGATGCCGCGTAGGACGCTTTCGGGGAAAAATAATACGCGTCGCAGTAGCCCCAGTAATTGATCCGCGTTCCCTCCTCATCCGGCTTATCCATATAATGCTTGGCGGCATACTGCATCGTAACATCCTTTTCCTGCCAGCCTGTCTCAGGAAATTCGTAAAGCGGCATGAACTCGATATTTCTCACGCCAAGTTCCTTTAAGTACGGTATTTTTTCGATCACACCCGCAAAGGTTCCTTTTTTCTTTACTCCCGAATTCGGAGATTTCGTAAAGCCCCGCACATGGGTACAATAAAAAACACTGTCCTCGTAGGGAATCCGAAGCGGCGCATCCCCCTGCCAGTCAAATTCATGCTCCGGGATTCCTGCACGAAGCTGCGGTTTTGAGACTGTTTGTTTCCCTGCAGGTCTTCCGTCTTCCCGCGGTTCCTCTTCGTGTCTTCCTTCCTCACGCTTAGCGCCCGCCCCGCCCCAACGCTCATTCCCGATGATGCGTTTGGCATAAGTGTCTGTGATGATCTCGTCCCCATCGTAAAAATTATACTCATAAGAAAGCTTCCGATTCCGCACGATGGACAAACAGCAGATATTTCCGCTCCGGTCTTCTTTCCTGAACGGAATCTTACAGCTGTTTCCGCTCTTGCTGTCATAAAGAATCACACCGCACTCATTCCGTGTATGCATAACCGCAGCAAAATTGATCCTGTCCTCAATAATCGTCGCCCCAAGCGGATAGGGGATGCCTTTTTTTACATCCAAAGAATTTCTATCCTCAATCTTATGTCTCATAGAGTGTCCTTCCGATTCTTATTCGTATCGTCCTGCTTCGTTCCCGTTTTTTCATTGAATTATATGTAGTATAACACAAATCTTTATCTTTTCCTATCCAAACCTTGCTTTTTTCCTATCCTTTCTGTAAAATAAAAAAGTATTTCAAAAATATCACAGAGCAGAGGAGGCTTTGCTATGTCTGAAACAAAAAAAGAGGATGCATTGGCGCAGATCCGTGCTGATGAGGAGCTCGTCACACTGGATGTTTATCACGATGACGGCTATACGACCTGCATTGTTGCCGCAATCCTGACGATCCCCGAATCCGCTCGCCGGTATGTCGCACTGCTTCCGGTCGATGAACACGGCGAATACAGTCCGGAAAACGCATGGTTTTACCGCTATGTGACGGATGAAACGAATCCTGATGCCGAGCCGGATATTGAAAATATCACGGATGACGAAGAATTGGAGTCCGTCATTGACCGCTACGACGAATATTTGGATGAGATCGCTTTCGACGAGCTGCTCAGCGAGGAAGAGGATGCCTAAAAACATGCGCAACCTTTTGGCATGCTTCCGGTTTTGATTGATCCCCTAATGTTTTAACAAATCGCGTATAAACCGGGACATTTGTAATTTTTGATCGCCCTGCTTATGAACACATGTCATAAGCAGGGTTTTTCTTGCCCTTGTCATCGCTACATAAAGCAGCCGGCGCTCTTCCTCGATTTCCTCAGGCAGAAACGCTTTTTTATGCGGGACAACGCCTTCATTCAAGCCGGGCAGCACCACATGATCAAATTCCAGTCCCTTACAGGCATGCATCGTAATCACCCGGATCGGACTCTCCACCGCCTCTCCCGCCTGCATCGGGAGTATCCGCCCGTCCGCGGCCGCGCGAAGCCATTCTTTGTGATCCCGCATCTCTTTTGCTTCTCTGCTAAGCGCCCCAAGCACAGCGAGCGCCTCCTGCCGCGCCTCACCGCCTCTGAGCGTTTCCTCCGGCAGCGCACGTTCATATCCGATTCCTCTGCAAAGATAGGCAAGCGCCGCAAACGGCGGAAGGCACGCCAGGCACTGCATCTGCTCCAAAAAGAGAAGCAGTGTCTTTCTCATCTTCTCATTTCCCTCGTAAAATCGGACGAGTGCTTCCACGCTTCCGCCGCTTTCAATGACCGCATGTCTGCTCACGGCGCGATACGGTTTATTGATCACACGGAGCATGGCCTCAAAGTTCTCCTGCGCGGATGTACTTCGAGCGGTTTCCATGCATGTTGGCGCGGACGCAGCTTTGGCGGTTTCCGCCCCGTTCCGTGTATGCGAAACCCCGATTGCAAGCGTCAGATATGCAAGCACATCCTTTGCGACGGGATGCACATACAAATTTTCCGTGCGGCGGCTATGCGCGGCAGCAATACGAATACCTGCCTGTCCGAGGAAACGCTCCGTCTCCGCAGCCTGCGCGTTCGTCCGCACAATGACCGCCGCCGTCTCATTCTCCGGCAAACGGCGAAGCGCCTCACAGATTGTATGCATCTGCGCGCTTTTTTCCGTACAGACTGCGATCCGCACGATCCCGTCCGCCGCATTCCCCGCCGTAATCTCTTTATCGTAACGCAGTTTATTGTGCATGATCAAATGCTTTGCAGCAGTCACAATCTTTCGTCCGCTACGATAATTGACCGTCAGGTAACATGTCCGTATCTTGGGATAATAGGAATGCAGCGCAAGCATCAGCTTCGTATCCGAGCCTCGAAAACCATAAATGGACTGATCTTCATCTCCCACCATGAACAGATGATTCCGCGGCGCTGCGAGCAAGCGCAGGATGGAAAACTGTATCGGGCTGACGTCCTGAAATTCATCCACGAGCAGATAGCGGTATCTGTCCCTCCAGTAGGCAAGAATTCCCGCATTCCGCCCGTCCCGCAACAAACGCCCGCAGAGCCCTGTGATATCCTCAAAATCAAGACCACCGAGTTCTCTGCATGCCTCGCAGTATTCCGCCCATATCTCATCCGCCGCAGCTTCCTCATCCGTATCGTTTCCCGCCTCAGCGGCTGCGTGTTCCGCCTCCATGCCGTTTCCCGCCTCAGCGACTGCGTGTTCCGCCTCCATACGGTTTTTACGTTTGCTGATATAAGCGCTCACCTGTTCCAAATCCGGAAACCGTGCGCGTCTGTCGTTTGTTTGATTGACTATTGTGGTCAATATTTGTTTCTTCTCTTTTTCGGATAAAATCTTTAGCGGTTGTCCCATCCCATATCCGTCAAGCTTCGCTCCCATTTGCAGGGATTCCTTCAAAATACGCAAAAATACGGCATGAAAGGTACCGAAGGTCACCTCGGTATCCTGTTTTCCGCAATTTTGCAGATAGCGGTCCCGCATCTGCTCCGCTGCGGAGCGCGTGAATGTCACGACAAGGATGTGCTTTGGCGCAACACCATGTCTCTTAATCAGTGCGCCGATACGCAGCGTCAGTACCTTTGTCTTGCCGGAGCCCGGCGGCGCAATGACAACGCAGGGGCCATCCGTATGCATCACAGCATCCGACTGCCCCCTGTTCAACTGTTCGTTTTGATTCATATATGACCCGTTTTTCGCTCTCCCGGGTACTGCCAATTGTCTGCCGATTTCCCCCTCGGTCAGACTTCGTTTTTCACAAACCTGTATGCGGTTTGGTTTGGCCCCTATACCGCTACCGCAGCATCTCAATTCCCTTTCGAATGCGTGCAAGGCTCTCCTCTTTGCCGAGCAGCTCCATGATCTCCGTGGCGCCTGCCGGTGTCATCTGCTTTCCGGAAACCGCAGTACGGATCGGCCACAGCACATAGCCGTTCTTGTATTCATTGCTCTGCGCATAGTCGGTAAGCAGCGCATACAGCGCATCATTGCTGTAATCCTCCTGCTTTTCCAAAAGCGGCAGAAGTTCCGTTAAAACTGCCAGGGACGACTCCTTGCTTGTTTTCATTTTTTTATGCGCGTATATTTCCGTGTCATATTCCGGTAATTCGTTAAAGAAATCGACCAGCTCCGCAATGTCAGGTAATACCTCGATCCTTGTTTTTACCATCGCGGCGATCTTGCGCAGATCCAGCTTTCTCGTGAGTGCTTTCTCAAGATAAGGCAACGCCATCTCATAAAAGCGCTCCTCATCCATCGCTTTTAAGTACTCGCCGTTCATCCATCTTAATTTGTTAATGTCAAATACCGCAGGCGACTTGCTGATACGGCGGTAATCAAACTTCTCAATCAGCTCCTCCAAAGAAAAAATCTCGCGGTTCTCCTCGGGACTCCACCCAAGCAATGCAATGTAATTCACAACCGCCTCCGGCAGAAAGCCCTGCTCGATCAGGTCCTCAAAAGAAGCATGTCCGCTGCGCTTTGCCAGTTTTTTATGATTCTCGTCCGTGATCAGCGGCAGGTGGATATAAACAGGCACCTCCCAGTCGAACGCCTCATAAAGACGGTTATATTTCGGTGACGAGGAAAGATATTCATTGCCGCGCACAACATGGGTAATTCCCATGGTATGATCGTCCACCACATTGGCAAAATTGTAGGTCGGGAAGCCGTCGGACTTGATGAGCACCATATCGTCAAGCTCTGCGTTGCTGACAGAAATATCTCCATACAGCTCGTCATGGAACGTCGTTACGCCCTCCTTCGGATTGTTCTGCCGGATGACATAGGGCATCCCCGACGCAAGCTTTGCCTCGACTTCTTCTTTCGGAAGATGCAGACAATGCTTGTCATAGATCATGATTTCTTTGCTCTCGCCGGTCTCGGGATCGGTGATCGTTTCCCGAAGCGACTCTAACCGCTCCTTATCACAGAAGCAATAGTATGCCTCCCCCTTATCAATCAGCTCTTTCGCATATTTCAGATAGATACCGCTCTTGTTCCGCTCGCTCTGCACATAAGGACCGTACCCGCCGTCCTTATCGGGACCCTCGTCATGCGTAAGGCCTGCCGTCGCCAGCGTGCGATAAATAATATCGACCGCTCCTTCCACATAGCGCTCCTGATCGGTGTCCTCGATCCGAAGCATGAACACCCCGTCCTCATGCTTGGCGATCAAAAATTCATAAAGTGCGCTCCTTAAGTTGCCGACATGCATTTTTCCTGTCGGACTCGGCGCATACCGTGTTCTTATTTTCTGCATAAAACGCCTCCTATTCCTTGTCCGGAATCTGTTTTGCCGCCTCGCTCTTAAAGCGCGCAAGCTCTTTTGCGGCAACGGGAATCGCGATATTGGTTCCCGCACCTGCCACACAGCCGCCGGGACATGCCATGCCCTCGATCAGACAGCCGTTCTTTTTTCCTGCCTTTGCAAGCATCAGCATTTTTTTACATTCCGTCAGACTTTCCGCGTGTTCGATATGCACCTCGGTATCGGGATAATATTCCTTGATACAGCTCTCGATCGCGGACGCAACACCGCCGGCAACACCGTAGCCGCGCCCTGCCCCTGTTGCATCCTCCATGCGGTCCAGTGCCTCTATTTCATCCAAAAACAGCCCTTTTGCCTCAAACATACCGGCAAGCTCTTCAAACGTGATGACAAAATCCACATCGGAGCGGATGGTCCTGCGGGACGCCTCTAATTTCTTCGATGCGCACGGTCCGATGAACACAACGCCCGCATCGGGATGATCTTCCTTGATCTTGCGCGCCGTCGCGACCATCGGCGTCAGCTCATTCGAAATGCTCCCGATCGTCTCCGGAAAAAATTTCTTTGCCAGCATTGACCACGACGGACAACAGGAGGTCAAAAGGAACGGCAGCTCTCCCGTCGCCACTTTCTCCACATAATGATGCGCTTCCGCCATTGCGCCCATATCTGCGCCGATCGCCGTCTCATACACATCATAAAAGCCAAGCTGTTTTAATGCCGTCTTGAATTGGTCAGGCGATACATTCGCGCCAAACTGCCCCGCAAAGGACGGCGCAACCTGCGCAATAATCTTTCTGCCGGACTGCAATGCACGAATAAGCTGGAAAATCTGCGATTTATCCGCGATCGCTCCGAACGGGCAGCTTACCATACACTGTCCGCAGGAGACACATTTTTCACTGTCAATGCACGCGCGCTTCTTCTCATCGCTCCCAATCGCGCCGACGCCGCACGCCGCCGCACACGGGCGAACCTGATGCGTGATGGCGTCATACGGACAGATGGCTTTACACTTACCGCAATGGATACATTTATCCTGATCGATATGAGATTTCCCGTTTACCATGGAAATAGCGCCGCGCGGGCACACCTCGCGGCACGGATGCGCAAGACAGCCCATGCATCGATCCGTCACAAAATATTGATTTTCCGGACAGGCATTACATGCCGACGGAATGACCTGTAACAGAGGCGGCTCGTAAAATTTCTCGGCAATATCGCTATCCTCCACACCCTGACTGACATGCACGGGTTGGTTTTCCGGCCGCAGGGACATTCCCATCGCAAGACGCATCCGTTCCCTGACGACCGCGCGTTCTCTATACACACTCTCCCAGTAAGGCGATTCATCGCTGTTGACCAGCTTATACGGCAGCGCTTCCATATCATCCAACAGATTCGTCGAAGTATATGCAAGATTGGCAATCTCCTTAAACACGCGCCGTCTTACTTTTCTGACTTCTGTATCAATTCCTCTCATACAGTTAAGTCCCATCCCTTTCTTTCTAGGGCGCCGCAGAACTTACTCCGCAGCAATATCCACGTTCAGGCTTCGTTGTCTTCGTTGTTCTTTCACTGAAAACCGACGCATTTATTTTGACACAAAATTAACAATAAGTCAACAGCCCCATCGTTTACGATGAGGCTGCCTGCTTAGAAAAGATTTGGAAAATGATTTATTTTTTCTTTTATTTTGTATTTTAGAACCTATCCGTCATTTGCATCTGTCAAAGCCAGGATTATATTGATAGAAGTTCTTCGGATTGAGTGAATCCTGCGTCATCCGCAGCGCTTCACCGAAACGGGAGGATGAAAGTATGAATTCTCAAGAATAAAAGCCGATTTAGCAACTTATAGTTTCCATGTAATCTCCATTTTACCGTCCGCGATCCGGATGACTTTGATGAGCAGGTCAGCCACTTTCTGTCTGTCCGAAAAAGAAAACGTCTCCCATGCTTTGACATGACCGTTCAGCCGCTCCCGATCCGCCGCTGCTTCCGTATCCGCATTGTCCGCCATAACGATTTCTTCCTGCAGCGTGTCTCGCTCCGCGTCCAGTACCAAGACCCTTTCATTGATATATTTCATCAAAATGCTGTCGGCTTCGGACACTTTTGAGAGCAGTCCGTTAATCTCTTCCTCGATCTGCGTCAGTCGGATTTTTTTGTGAATCTGTCTGCCGCCCGTATTGCCTGCCGCCCCATAAAGCGTCGGTCTTTCCGCCCACTCCCGTTCCTCCAGCGCGGAAATTTCCGAAAGCCGCTTTTCGACCGCCTTCATCATATAATCCTCCAGCACATCCGCATAAACCGTACAGCCCGCCCCGTTACAGCTTCCGTGCTCCCCCGACCGGCTGCACACAAAATAGCGTCCCCATTTTGTTTTTGCCTTGCGGACAGTCAGCGCATAACCGCAGTTTCCGCATTTGAGCTTACCGGAAAGCCATGAATTTTTCGGTTTACAGGTCTTTGCGGACTGTCTGTTGTTTAAGCACCGCACACGGCAGGCTAACCAAAGCTTTGAAGGAATAAAACCGCTATGCGGCGCAAGGACAAGCTCTTTGCCTGACAAATCGCTCCTCTTCCCGCCCCCGGAACCGGTACCCTGATAGAGATAACAGGCATTTTGTCCCGTAAAATCACTTGCCGGATTCACAATTTGGGCTCCCTGATCCTGAAAAAAACGATACACGTCAATATCGGCTTTCACATATATGGGATTGCGGAGCATTTCACTAAGGCGCGCCGTATTCCATTCCGCACCGCGAAGCTGCTTCATTTGATGGTCGTTTAAGTACCTCACAATATCGCCGAGCGAATTGTCCGTGTCCGCATACAGGGAAAAAATCAGCTTTAGCTGCGCGCTTTCTTCCGGTACTTCCTCGTACATGGATGTATGAACATTGTGAATGACCGTTTGAATTAACCGGTAACCGTAAGGAATCCGTCCGCCCATAAAAAAACCTCGCTTACACCTTGCGTAATAGGCATCCGTCACACGCTTCTGTATCGTTTCCCGTTCCAGCTGCGCAAACACGATGCAAATATGTAACATCGCCCTGCCGATCGGCGTGGACGTATCGAATTTTTCCGTAGAAGAAACAAATTCCACATGATATTGCTGAAAGCTCTCCATCATATTCGCAAAGTCCAAAATCGAACGGCTGATACGGTCAAGCTTGTATACGATCACGCGTTTGATCTTCCCTCCCCGAATATCCTTCATCATGGCTTCAAATCCCGGTCTGTTCATATCCTTTCCCGAAAAGCCTCTGTCCGTATATTCGATATAGGATGCTCCGCGGGTTTCGTATCTGCAATAAGCAAGCTGGCTTTCCACGGAAATGCTGTCTTTTTTTTCAATGGACTGCCGCGCATATAATGCGTCATAATACGCGCCGCACATTTAATTGCCGCCTCCCGAACCATAGGACTTGTCATAATTGCGAAAGATTCGATACAGGCGCGCAGAAATTTCCTGCCGGACTTCTTTCTCTGTCTGCTCTCCCCGGACCGGATAGCGGTTTGTTACGGTCAGCTCCATATTGTCTATCCGGATACCGGTGTCGGGTGTGGATGCGCTGCTTATTTTTCCCATCCACGTTCTCCATGACCTGTTTTCCTTCATTTTATGAGAAACGGCCGCTTCGTATCACTCCACATTCTTGAGTGCTTCGTCCATCGGAATCCTCTTGATCCGCTTAAAATCAAAAACCATGACGATCAGATAACCAATCAGGACATACGCAAATATTTTAGCATACCCGAACGGCGTCGTCATAAACTCAAACCACCCGTTATACTCCGCCATAATTGCTTTCCATGCCGTCCTCATGACAAATGAGCCCACAAAGACACTGAGCACATCCGCCAAACCCAGCATGATCGTTGTGGAAAACAGATACAGACTTGCAATCTCTCTGTTCTCATAGCCCAAAATTTTCGTCATGGAGATCGCGGTCTCATTTTTCTCAATAATGATCTTGGTGAGCAGGTAGATCAGCACTGCCGACAGAAGCATGCATAAAACTTGAAAATACTGCATATAGGCTCCCATGGAATGGTCGAGCTGATCGCACATTTTCGTAATATCACTCTTTGTGATGACCGTCGCAATCGTTTCTTCTTCTATGTCTGTGATTTCCGTATCGGACAGATAACCGCTGAATTCATTCTCCTTTAACCCGAACTCGACGCGAAAATTCCGAATCGGCATAAAGACCGCCAGACTTAAGGATTCCTCATAGATTCCCACCACTTTGAATTCATGGGAACGATCCTCATATTTTTCATCCAGCGTCACGCTGCTGCCGATCGAAAGGTTGTATTTCTGCGCAAACGAATCCGAAATATATACCTCGTTTTCCTGAAGCTCCTCAAGATCCGCGATTTCTACATAGCGGCTGTCATCCACGATTCCGTAGATAGCAATTTCCTCTTCCAGTACATCCGTCTTTTTTTGCAGGGAATACATGCCGAATTCCTCAGCGTCCTCATTCCCGGTTTCAATCACGCCTCCCATAGGATCTTCATAGGATCTCAGCACATACTGATATTTAGAAAACATCATTTCTTCGGCATGATCCTGATAATATTGGAGCGTATCCGGCATTCCGACCGCCATGGAGAGCATGGTCGAAATGAAGCAGATTCCCAAAAACAGAATCAGGTAATTCGGAATATTCTGAAGGATAATGCGCATGCGGAATCTGCGTAAAAACTTCCATTTCGGAAGTCGGATCGCCTTTTTACGTTTCGATTTCTTTAAGTCATGTCGTAAAAATTGCAGCG
This sequence comes from Lachnospiraceae bacterium, assembly GCA_014804755.1. Taxonomy (GTDB): domain Bacteria; phylum Bacillota; class Clostridia; order Lachnospirales; family Lachnospiraceae; genus DLAJ01. Next base: position 131,708 of record JAAUZE010000005.1, read on the forward strand.
GCGTATGACGCATCATCCTGATGATGACAAACAAATTCACGACAAACATTAAGACTGCGGGAATCAGTGTTGTTTTGACAAACGCTTCCGGATTCCATATCGTTTTATAGGTCGGCAGACTGTAGCTGTTATAGTACATGGATACTACGACATTTTTGAATACGGAATATCCAAGTATATTTCCAACTGCCGCGGCAATGACTGTCACGATCACCGGCATGGAAAGATAATGCCTGATCAGCTCTGCCCTGCTATAGCCGGAAGCACGCAGTGTTCCGATCGCCGACGACTCTTTTGCGATCGTGTTGCTGATCGTGACCGCAAAAATGAACGCAATGATCACGATCAGGATATCCAGAAGAACGCCTCCCATTGCCTCATCGCTTCCCATATCGTCTGTTGCAAAATGAATCGCAGGATTGGCGTATGCCGGCATATAATCCTCCAGTGCATTTCCGTGTGCCATACAAAGCATAAACAGCATCCCTAAAAAATCATCGGAAAACTGTTTTTCTTCTTTTTCATCCGCCGGCGCTATTGCATACTTCCATGCGTAGGCATAATGAACCACGCCGCTTAAGCGGTCAAATCCTTCCTCCGTCACCATCGCCACGTTAAATTTCAAGGCGTCAAACATAAAGTCCGTGCATTTTTCATGCAGCGTGGAATAATTGACATAGGCAATCAACCCGACAACCTTGCAGGAGAGCCCGTCAATTTCGATCATATCCCCCACTTCGATTCCGACATTGTCCGCATGCATACGGTCAATCGCGATCTCATCTTCCGTTTCCGGTAATCGCCCTTCCATCAGACACGCCAGATTGATGTCCTCTGTTTTGCGATAAACCCGGATTGTCCCGTCCGTAATACCATCGCAGTTATAGTCTTCCTCCCTGTTCCGGTAAAAATTCTCATATAAAGTTACCGGGAACGCCTCGCCGTCAGATCGCAGATCGTCAGACTGAATGGCGGATAACAATTCCGCGTCCGCTTCGCGGCTCAGTTCAAAATGCCCGTCCTCCAGCCTGTATTTTGTTACGCTCTCATCGGCCGCTTTCATCATGCTGCCGTTCGCAACATACATCCCCGATACAAATCCGATCGTGAGGATCAAAAACAGACTCACGACGAGATACTTTTTCCAATCGCCAATCAGCTCTTTCGGAATTCGTTTGACAAGCGGATTTCTCATTTTTTTGTTTTTCATATGCGCCACGCCCCTTTACCACTCCAGATCAGCCGCTGAGATTTTATTCGTGTTACTATCATTATGACGGACACCCCCGTCACGGAGCTTGATCACATGATCCGCCATATGCCTGATGGACTCGTTATGTGTGACCATGATGACGGTGTTCCCGTATTTTTGATTCACATCCTCGATCAGCTTTAAGATTTCTTTCGACGTCTGATAGTCTAGCGCACCCGTTGGCTCATCGCAAAGTAAAATATCGGGATTTTTGACGATCGCGCGTCCGATGGAGGTTCTCTGCTGCTGTCCGCCGGAAAGCTGGTTGGGAAGCTTGTATCTGTGATCGTACAGTCCAAGGGTATGTAAGAGCTCGTCAATATCCAGCGGATCGTCCGATAAATATGCGCCGACCTCGATATTTTCTTTTACATTCAGATTTCCGATCAGATTATACATCTGAAAGACATAGCCGAGATGCTTTCTGCGGTACTGCGTCAGCTTCTTCTCTCCCATATCTTTTAACTTATCGCCGTTTATGGATATGTATCCCGAATCAGCGGTGTCAATCCCGCCGATGATATTGAGCAGCGTGGACTTGCCCGAGCCGGAGGGACCTAACAGCACACAGAATTCTCCTCTCGCTACGGAAAAATTCATTCCTTTGAGTACCTCCTGACGGGTATCCCCGCTTCCGAATCCTTTCTTTAAATCTACGATCTCCAAAAACTTCTTTTCTTCCTCTGACATGTTTCATGATCCTCCTTCCTCATAAAGACGTTTTCATTCGTCTGATCTTTTTCTAATTTGATCCTTTGTATTTAACAACTAATATTTATTAGTTATAACTAACCCATGATCAAAAAGAAAGCGGCCGCCTTTTGTTAGCGACCGCTAACTCTTTTTTCACTATACTCCACATGACATGCTTTTGTCAACCATTCATCTTTGCTTTTATAAAAAGAAATCCGCTTTTCGTCTACTCCAACCCGCGTTTCTGATATGCGGCTGCAAACAGCGCCGTAAAAACAAGCATATTGATCAAAACGATCCCGATCGAAGTCATTCCAAACTGACGGGTATTGATCTGTTCCAGCAGCCTGCTGATTTGCTCTGACCAGACAAATTTCGCGATTTTAGCAATGGTGGAATTAAACATAGACAGCATCGGCAGAAAGGAAAAGATCATCATGACAGGCACCGTGATGGAGGTCGCCATCATTTGTGTCTTGCTGAAGATACCGACTGCCGCCCCGATCAGTAACGAGGCTAAAATTCCGACTGCCATGATCGTCATAAAAATCAACGCCTCCCGCGCTTTGTAACCTGAGGAGGCACAGATCACCAATGCGCCGAGCATACAGGCGGCCCAGATATAACTGCCGATCCCCAACAGATATTCATAGGGCTTTACATTCGACATCAGCAGAACGCGAAGCGTATTTTTTTCTTTTTCCTCCGCGATAATGGCGGCAATACTTGTGAGCGGCGCCATTCCGATATACATGGTCGCAAACAGATTGACAAAAAAATGCTCCGGCATCCCGTCAATTCTGACTGCGCGGTTCATGATGAGCGTCAAAACCGGAAACATGAGAAACTGGATCAGAACCGTTTTATTTTTTAAGGTATCTTTCAATTGCTTTTTAAAGATTGCTGCTGCATTATACATATCAATGAAGCCCCTTTCCCGTCAATTCTACAAAAACACTCTCGAGTGTCGGTTCCGTGGAATGGATCGTCTCAATGGCGTCCTGCTCCAAATATTCTTTGATTGGTATCGCAGAGTCGCTGTTGTTATCAAGGGTAACGGCTTCCCCGTTTTTCAAGGTGATCTGAAACCGGTTCAGATAATTGTATTTTTTGCAAATATCCGCAGGCTTCCCGCACTCTATGATCCTGCCCCCGCTTAACAGCGCAACACGGTCGCAAAGGTTCTGCGCCTCATACATATTGTGCGTCGTCAGAAAAATGGTCGTCCCCTTTTTCTTCTGTTCCGTTAAAACAGCATGCATGTCCCTCGTCGTAACCGGGTCAAGTCCCGAAGTCGGCTCATCGAGAAACAGGAGCTTTACATGATTCATCAACGCTCTGGCCAGGGACAATCTGTTTTTCATTCCTTTGGAGAGCTTGGAAACGGCTGTGCGGCGGGCATCATACAGACCGATCCGACCCAGAATATCGTCGATCCGTTTTTTGGGAACATGGTAAAGCTCCGCATAGAATGAAAGATTATCGTATGCGGACAATCGTTCATACAATCCGAAATCATCCATCATCACGCCGATCTGCCCATGCTCCGAAGCGCCCAGCTCCTTTGTATCTTTTCCGAGCAGCATCGCATAGCCTTCCTCCTGCAAAAGCCGCCCCGTCAGAATCTTGATCAGCGTGGTCTTTCCGGCTCCCGACGGACCTAACAAGCCAAAAATCTCCCCTTCCCGCACCTCAAATGTCACATGCTCCAAAACCTGCCGCCCGGCAAATCCGATTGAAAGATTTTCTGCCGTCAATGCATGATTCATTCCGCTTTCCCCTCCTTTTCCTTGAAACGCCGCAGCGCTTCTTCCATTCGTTTATTTTCAACCTTTTCCTTTACGGCCATCACGAAATAGCTTCCGAGAAAGGAAAGCCCGAAACAGGCGAAGAACATCGCCCACGGCTGCCACATCCTTACAGGAAACCATCGAAATACCGCCACAAATGCCGCAATGATCAGAATGACCGTAATCAGCATGCAGACGGTTCTCATCCAGATCGGCATATTCTTGATCAGAATATCTGTAAAAAACACAAACCGGACTCCTACGATCAAAGCGGATACACATAAAAACTGGAATGCGGTCTCGACCGGAACGCCCCTGTTTCCGAGTGCAAACATCGCAGAAATATCCTTGGCCGCATTTCCGAACGCAAGACATAACAGATTCATGATCAGCATGGTAAATCCAAACACGATCAGGATCTGTCCCAAATAATCAAAAAAGGTTCTTTTTTCCTCCATTTATATCACCCCTAATCTCTTTTTCAATTCCTCGGCATACTGTCTGGATGCCATGATCTGTTCCCCGTTCGACATTGTGACACGGATTTTTCTGTTCACATCCGCTTTCAAAGTCTGAATGCCCGAAAGACGGATCAAGCATGATTTACTCACGCGGCAGAAACCATATTCTTCAAGCTGGCGCTCTAATTCGTACAGACGAAAATCCGACTCATACATGTCCTCCTCTGTGTATATAAAGCATGTCCTGTCTACGCTCTCAATGTAAATGATCTTTGCAATATCCAACAAATAGATTTCATCTTCTTTTTTTGCCGTCAGCTGATGGTTCATCATCCGCAATTCCGCGATCAGCTTTTCCACATCGGGCGTTAGCTGCTTACAGGTAACGGAAATACTCATATCCGCCGCTTTTTCATCCACATGAATCTCTATATTCAAAATCTCACCGCCTTTTTATTTTATTGTACTCCCGATCCGTTGTTTATCAAGCGCTCAGAACATATCCTGCCGTTTTCGCGACATAAGATGCCCTGTTTCATCCCGCCCGATTTGCTTCACCGAAACGCTGAAAATGGTTGATCTCACGCTGGCGTAAGAAGCGGATCGGCTCGATGATATCCGGGTCGTCAATCAGGCGTAAAATATTCTCATAAGTGACGCGTGCCTTCTGTTCCGCCGCCATATCCTCAACCAGATCGGCGATCGCGTCGCCCTTCGACTGGAACTCGCAGGCGTTAAACGGGATGCCCCCCGCGGCCTGCGGCCAGATGCCGACGGTATGATCGACGTAATAAGGTGCAAAGCCCGACGACTCGATCTCATCCATCGACAGATCACGCGTCAGCTGATGCACAATTGTGCCGACCATCTCAAAATGCGCAAGCTCCTCCGTACCGATATCCGTCAGCACGCCGGCCACACGCCGGTCGGGCATCGCAAAGCGTTGGGATAAATACCGCATGGATGCGCCCAGCTCGCCGTCAGGTCCGCCGTACTGGCTGATGATGACCTGCGCTGCTTTAGCGTCTGGTTTTTTAATATTAACCGGGTATTCCAGTCTTCTCTCATAATTCCACATTATGCACAGCCTCCTTCCCACGGCAGCGGCATTGCCGCCCAATCCCACGAGGCGCCGTACATATCGACATCCGACATGGATAATGCACCATATTTCATCGCATATTCTCTTTTTAAGCTGTTTAAGAGCTTCTGATAGTGCCGCACAAAGTCCTGTGCTTTTTTATCATCCGGGTGCGTATCCGTATATAAAGTCATATCAATGACCGTAAACCCTAAAATATCAATGTCATGCAGCATTTCGCACTGCTCCTTTGTCATCATGTTCTGGCAGTCGCAGTTCATCATACGCACCTCCTTCCGGTAAACGGCATATATAACTCAGGAAAGATGGTTCCGTTACAAAAACCATCCTCAAGATGCTCATAGGTGACAGCATTCTTCTGCCACGGTACATATGCCATACCAATCGGAAATTCGTTCACGCCGTCCCGGTTTTCACCAAAAGGACATTCTCTCATGAAAAGTTCTTCTCTCACGTCAGGTTCCTGCATATAATAGTTGTTACTGTACTATATGCGGGCATCGCACTCGGAGTGCAAAAAAAGAACTCCCGCATCAATAAACGGAAGTCCTGTTTTTCATTTTTATACCATTTTTACAAAACACCACTACTGTGTTGTCTGTTTATCTGCCCTCACCCATAAAGAATAATGCGACCGTTCCCGGACCGGAATGCGCTCCGATCGTCGGTCCGATATGGTTGATCATAAAATTCTCAATGCCAAAGCGTTCCTTGATCTCATCTGCGACCAACTGCGCGTCCTCAAGACAGTCCCCATGGCTGATCAGCACGATGTCATTTTTATCCCGCCAGCTGCCCATCCTTCTTTCCATGTAATCGACAAGCGCATGCAGTGATTTTTTTCTGCCTCTCACCTTATCGATCGGGATGAGATGCCCCTCCTCATCCACGTTTAAGATCGGTTTGATGTTGATCATGGTGCCGAGCACCGCGGATGTCTTGCTCACACGTCCGCCGCGATACAGATGATTTAAGTCGTCCACCGTGAAAACATGCGTAAAATTCATCACATGCTCCTCAATATAGCGCGCGGTCTCCTCGAAGGATTTCCCTTCCTTTTGAAGCTGTACGGCGCGGTAAACGACCAAGCCCTCGCCCATGGACGCCGCAAGCGTATCAATGACCTTGATCTCGATATCGGGATTTTCCTCCATCATCTCGTTCGCGACCATATGCGCATTGCTGCAGCTTCCGCTTAAGCCCGATGAAAAGGAAAGGTAGAGCAGCTTTTTATTTTCCTTCAAATATTCCGTGAACTTCTCACGGAACGTCTCTGGATTGACCTGCGAGGTGGAAGGCATACTGCCCTCTCTTACCTTACTGTAAAATATCTTGTAATCCAAGTCATTATCTGCCGAATAGACCTGTCCGTTCAGTGTATAGTTAAAAAAGAACAATCCTAAACCGTTATCCTCAATAAAACTCTGCGGAAGATCCGCCGTCGTATTTGTTATGATCTTAAAGTCAGACATGTTGCTCCCCCATTTTCGTATATTGCGCCACGCGTTCTTTTTATCATAACAAATACAACAGAAAAAAGCAACTTACGTTTCGTTTATTTACTGCTTTATTTACTGCTCGAAAGCCGCCTCCTCGTCAGCCGCTTTTTCAGCGCCTTAAGGTTAAACGGCAGGATCGGATACAGATAACGGTGCCCCGCAAAGGTTTTATTCGTCGCAAGCGCGAGGATTGTGATCGCCACACCGATGATATATCCCGGCAGATCAAACAGTGCCGTCAGGATCAGTGTCAGAATGCGCATAAATTTCATTGCGTAATCCAGCTCATAATTGGACTGTGTATAATTCGCAATTGCTACGAACGCCATATATAAAATGACCTCCGCATTGAACCAGCCCGACTGCACGGAAAACTCACCCAAAACAAGACCCGCCATGACGCTTAGCGGCGTGCTTAACATGGACGGCGTATGCACCGCCGCCAGCCGCAGACCGTCAATGGCAAGCTCCAGGATCAAGAACTGCCAAAAGATCGAGATGTTGGCATTTTCCTTCATCTGAATAAACGCAAAGGTCTCCGGTATCCAGTCCGGGTGCTCCATCAAGAGCATATAAGTCGGTGTCAGTAAGAACGTAAAAATCGCAATGATCCATCTTGTCAGCCTTAAATACGTTCCGGTGATCGGCGGAAAATAATAATCGTCCGCATCCTCCATGAGATCAAAGATCGTTGCAGGAAAGATCATTGCCGACGGGGAATTATCCACGAGCACGACGATATTTCCCTCCAAAATCTGTGCAGACGCCGTATCGGGACGCTCCGTAAAGCGGAATTTCGGAAAGGGATTTATCCAGCTGTGATGATAAAGACATTCCGCAAGGCTCTCCTGATTCATTGTCAGCGCATCCACTTCCAGTTCCGAGATGCGCGTGCGGATCTTATTTAGCAGCTTTTTGTCCACGCGGGAATTCATATAACAGAGCACAATATCCGTATGGGAGGAGCTTCCCGCCGTGCACATTTCCATACAGAGATCCGTACTGCGGATCCGTCGTCTGATCAGCGCCGTATTAAAAACAACGGTCTCCACAAAACCGTCCTTGGAACCACGCAGCGCCTTGTCTTTCTCCGGCTCACCGACATCACGCGCCGGATAGGTACGCGCATCGATCAGGATCGCTCTGTCATAGCCGTCAATAAACAGCGCGAACACACCACTTAAGATCATGGTTTCGATCTTTTGTTTATCGTCCTCTAAATCCGCCTCGACATAGGGCATTTTTTCTTTCAGCATCCCCCATGCATCAGCGGGCATTTCGTCTTCTTTCACACTCAGAAAGTATTGCAGCATCTTCTGCATCGTGTCATCCTTGCAGAATCCGTCAATAAAGAAAAAGATCGCGTCCCTGCCGCCGATCTTGATTGTCCGGTAGAGCACATCAAAGCTTGCACCGACTCCCAGCTTTTTTTTGAAAAATAGAATATTATCATTGATATTCGTACTGATTTTACGATTATCAGGCATAAAAACAGGCCTCCTTCCCGCACGCCCGCTGCAATGCCGCGGACATTCCTTCCCAAGAGTTTCCGCCCGGAAACTCCTTTTCTTTGTTAGGAAAGAATTGCCAAAAAAGAAGCCTTTTATACCATCTGATACCAACTTATTTAGGATTTTCCCGTTGTTCCGAAACCTCCGCGATCCGCACCGGTCAGGTGCTCCACCACATCAAAGTGAATGCGCGGCTGATTCTCCATAATGCGGAACTGACAGATACGGTCATTGACATGAATCTCGGTATCGCGAACCGAATAAGCCGGCATGAACCACTGGTCATTATCACCGCAGTAACTGCCGTCCACGACTCCCTGATGATTCGTCTGAATAATGCCGAAATTCTTAAAGGTTGAGCTGCGCGGAACAATATGCGCCTCATAGCCCGCGGGCAGCTCCATTGCCACGCCGAGCGGGATCAGCTTGAATTCCCCCGCCGCCATCGTCACATCCGCAGCAGCGCGCAGGTCGATCCAGTCGGATTTCCCGTCGATATAGTCGAGCTTTTCGATCGCATCGGTGAAATATTTAATCCTGATCGTCTCCATAACCTTCCTCTTTCTATCAATAAACCCCAGAAGAATTCGCTTTGCGGATTCTTATCTATAATTTCCACAATATAAAACCGGACGCTCGGCATTCCCCGAACGCAGCGTCGCCTGCACGTTAATGACACGCTGATTGCTGCTTCCTTTCCACAGAAGCTTACTGTCCTTTTTATCCACTTCAAACTCTCCGTCCACAAGCACGTCAAGCTGCGCGACAATCGAGTCCTGATATAAATTCTCCCACAGCTCGCCCGTGTAGAGCCAGATCGTTTTTTGCGGGAACCGCTTCTTGAGCTCCTTGATCAGCTCTCGCACATCCGCCTTGTTCGCCGGATGCAGCGGATCCCCACCCGAAAACGTAACGCCCGTTATGTACGGCTTGTCAAGCGCCTCAAATAACTCCTGTTTTGCAGCGTTATCAAAGGGCAGACCGCCGTTTGCATCCCATGTCATGGGATTCTGACATTCCTTACAACAATGGTCGCAGCCCGCAACCCATAAAACAACGCGCAGTCCGTCGCCGTTTAACATATCATCCTTTGTGATATTATGATATCTCATTCCGATGTTTCTCCTGCTACATGCTCTTTCTGTCTTTGATCTCCGCCATTTTCGGATCGTTTAAGCGGCTGTCGCCATGCACACGGGAATACGCAAGATACCCGTTCATGCGGTCAATCTTCGTCAGATTCCTGCTCCCGCACACCGGACAAACATCCATGTCAAGCTCCTCATGCCCACAGTCATCGCAGTAAGCAAGCGACAAATTCACACCCTCGTACAGCCCCATATCCATCGCGCGGCGGATGAGCGTCTTGATCGCCTCTACGTTATAGTCGATCGGATATTTGACATACTGAATTTTTCCGCCATTGGAAAGCTCCCAAAAACGATATTCCAGATCCTGCTTTTCAATGGGCGTGATCTCCTCGGAAACATGGCAATGAAAACTGTTGCTGACATATTCCCTGTCGGAAACGCCCTCGATAATGCCGTATTTTGCGCGGAACTGTTTCACCTGAAGGCCGCAGAGATTCTCTGCCGGCGTCCCGTAAATAGCATAGAGGTTGCCGTCCTCCTCCTTGAACTCATTGATCTTTTGATTGATATGCTCTAATACCTCAAGCGCAAACTGTCCGTCCTCGACAAGGGACTTTCCGTTGTAAAGCATCTGCAGCTCATTGAACGCCGTAATGCCGAAGCTTGCCGTCGCCGCCTTGAGCAGCGGCTTGATCTTATCCCGCAGTCCGAGATGTCCGCCCAAAAAGCCGCCCTCACAGTACGCGAGCGGGTTGGTTGACGCACGCATCTCTCCCAAGTACGCATAGGTTCTGATATGGAGCTGACGGATCAGATTCAGATAATAGTCAAGCACCTCATAAAAATCCCGGCTCTCCTGTCTCGCCTTCGCAAGGATCATCGGCAGATGCAGCGATACGGCGCCGACATTAAAGCGGCCGACAAATACAGGCACATCCTTATCGTCCGCCGGATACATGCCGCCCCTCTCATACCACGGTGATAAAAAGGCACGGCATCCCATCGGTGAGATCACCTTTCCGTACTGCTTATACATGCTTGCCACATAGCCTTTTCCCGTCAGGCTCAGCCAGTCGGGATACATCGTCTTTGACGAGCAGCGCACACCCGCCTCAAACACATCCTCCAGCTCTTTTCCCCGTCCATGAAGATTCTCATCATATAAGAAAACGATCTTTGGAAACAGTACCGGCTTTTTGCATTCTTTTTTACCCTGTCCGCCTCGTCTGACATCTAACAGCGTGATCGTTGCGAGCTTCTCAAACTGCTTTGTGCCGAGTCCCGCCGTCACCGTGATAAACGGGTAGTCCCCCCGGCTGCTCGCAACCGTATTGAATTTATACTCCCATCCCTGAAATCCCTGCTCAAAATCGCGCTTTAAGTCCTTCAGCGCTTCTTCCTCCGCACGCTCTCTCGCTATGCCGAGCGCCGTGTATTTATCAATATATTTTTCATAGGATTTCTCTGCGTAAGGCTCTAAGATCTTATCCACCTCCGGCACGGTAAAACCGCCGTACTGCTGGCTTGCAGCGCTTAACACAATATCGCCGATCACATCGAATGCCACGTCCAGCGTCTTCGGCTCGTTATACCAGATATTGCCCATCTCAAAGCCGCCCTTTAACACATTAGCGACATCAAACAGACAACAATTCATCGTATCCCGTCTGGCGCTCATATCATGCACATAGATATAGCCGTCACGGCATGCCTGAATTTCCTCCGTCGTCATAAAAAACTTCTGATACAGCTCTTTGTTGAACTGATTAAAGATCAGACTGCGCTTTGTCGATACCAGCGCGGAATCCGTATTGGCATTCTCCTTATCGCCGACATACATGATGGACTGGCTTTTCTTATATACATCGTCCATCATGCGCACAAAATCCTGTTTATAATTGCGGTAATCGCGATAGCTTTTGGCAACAATGGGCTTCACCTGCTCCAGCGCGCTCTCCACAATATTATGCATGACCGGGATTGGGATCAGATCATTGTCAATCTCGTCCACTTTATCGACCACATACTGACAGATCTGTCTGTTCTCCTCCTCGGAGAATTTTGTCAGCGCGCGGTATGCCGATTTGCCAACCGCATCAATGACCTTCTGCACGTTAAACGCTTCCGTGCTGCCGTCCTTCTTAATGACCTTCACTTTTCTTTTGGTCGTAAAAAGAGAACAATAATCTGTCTGCTCCTGTTCCTTCGCCTCATATGTACTGCCCATGTACGTATTCCTCCCAACCCCCGCAGCATTTTCGTAACTGCTGTCATTCCCGTTCTGTTGTTTCCGGCACCAGAACCCCTGCGGCGTATGACTTCCCGCTTGTTTACATAAAACCACAATATCTAGTGCCTGTAATCACTAGTATATACAACTTATTCCGTCATGTCAACGGGTTCTTTCAGGATTCCGTACGCATTTTCTATGCCTCATATTTCTCTAAGATTCGTTTTAAATACACCTGATATTCTTTCGTCACATGCGCGGGCGCTTCCACACACACGCCCGTACCAAGTCCCGCGAGCCAGCCGAAAAACTGGTTGCTCACCATGATCGGCACATGAATCGTAAAACGTCCGTCCGCCTTTTTGTGAAGCGGCACATCTTTTCCGAAGCGGTCGAACACAACGCCGCTGTATGCCTCATCAAAGCAGAGTGTCACAAATTCCTCCGGTCCCGCAAACATGCGGAATGTCTTTTTACAATATGCGGCCGGATCAAACGCCCGAAACGCTTCCTGCCCCCTGCGCTCCTCATGAAGCAGCGTAATCCCATGCATCCGTTCTACCCGGTAATGCTTGATGATGTCCGCCGCATGGTCATAGGCGATCAAATAATAACAGTCGTCATTCCATGTCAACGCCCACGGACTGACTTCATAGGTTTTCCCACCGCGCCGAAAGCGTTCTTTTTTGTCCGCCGTGATCTCCATATACTGAAACGCGATCATACAGCCCGCGTCGATCGCGCGGTAAATCTCGTCCACCAGATAGTAAATACTCTCGTTTTCGGTTTTGACACGGTTGGCAACAAATACCTGCCTTTGCAGCTGCCTTGCCTCATGCACACTCGCAAAGCCTTCCAGCTTTTTGATGAACTCCCGTGATTTTTTGAGTGTGATAAACTTCGACGACTGCACCAGATCGACCAAAAGCTTTAATTCGGGAAGTTCAAATTCCCGTTCCGCAAGATAATAACCGCCACCTTTTTTGGCGCGATTCAAGATAATATCATATCCAAAATCCCGCAGTACTTCTATATCAGCGTAAATGGTCTTGCGCTCCACACAAATATCCTGCGCGGCAAGATAGGCGATCATTTCCTGCGTCGTGACCGGATGTGCTTCGTCAGATCGCTCCTTCAAAAATTTCAACAAATATAAGATCTTCGCTTTTTGCTGCTCTGACTTCGGCATTGCTGTCCTCCTAAAAAGTATTTGAAAAAAAGCACCCGTTATAGGTGCTTTTTGCATCCGCATCACAGGGTGCTTTCGTTTTATTTATTCGTTCTCTTTCTCCTGTGTTGTAACGACTGCTTTTACCGCCTTTTTCTTATTCCACGTCAGTCCGCAGAAAATTCCGACTCCTGCAACCGCAACATATACAATAAATACAAGCACATAGCTAAAGAACATTCTCAAAAACTCAACCAGATTATTCACGCTTTGTCATCCCCTCTCCATGTGTAATACGATCTTTACCGCTCTGTTCCAAGTGTTGACCGCTTTCTACATAGCATATCATTCTATCGGCGAATCGTCAAGTAAATCCTCTCCGTCCGCCGCCGCCGTTGCAAGATGATCGCAGCGCTCGTTTTCGGGATGCCCCGCATGCCCTTTCACCCACACATACGTCACCTGATGCGGCTTCGCCGCTTCCAAAAGCCGTTTCCACAGCTCTACATTTTTCACCGGCTGTTTTTGACTGTTCCGCCAACCGTTTTTTAACCAGCTCCCGATCCAATTTTGATTAAAGGCATCGGTCAGATATTTGGAATCCGAGTAAAGCGTCACCTCGCACGGCTTTGTCAGCGCTTCCAGACCGACGATCGCCGCCATCAGCTCCATACGATTGTTCGTTGTTTTTTTATAGCCCGCGCTGTACTCCCTTTCATGGACGTTTCCTTTTGCATCCACAAAACGCAGCAGCGTCCCATAGCCCCCCGGTCCGTCGGGATTGCCCCTCGCCGCACCGTCCGTATAAATTGTTACCTTCATATTTCGGTCTCCTTCTCACACTACTGCCATACTCCGGTTGCTACAAACCGCTCGGCAAGCTGCTCTGCCCGCTCAATGATCTGCTCCTGATAACCCATGATCTCTAAGAGCCGGATCGCGTTCCGCGTCGTTGCGCGTCCGCTCCGCAATTCATAATTGAAATGAATATCCCCGTCCGAGACATCTTCCTCAAAATGATAATTATCGTACTCCGCCTCCAGCAGATGGGAAAGCTCAATATCATGCGTCGCCGCAAAGCAGCGGACGCCCGACTCCGCAAAGTATTTCATGATCTGCGTGGACGCCGCGATCCGCTCCACGGTATTTGTTCCGCGCAGCACCTCGTCGATAAAACAGAACACCGGTCCCGCCTCTTTGTCCTTCGCCGCATCCAATATCCGCTTGAGCGCCCGTATCTCCACCATATAATAGCTCTCGCCGCTGTCTAAGTCATCCCTGAGCGCCATTGAGGAATAGACACGGCAATAGGAGGTTTCACACGATTCCGCAAGCACTGTATGCATGCTCTGCGCTAAGATCGCATTGAGCGCGACAGACTTTAGGAAGGTCGATTTCCCCGACGCATTCGAGCCCGTCACCAGCACGCCGCTCTTTGCCGAGAAACTGCATGGCACAGGCTGTTCGATCAGCGGATGATACAGCTTTGCGCAGGAAAAGCCCCCTGCCTCCTGAAATTGCGGAATACAGTAATGGGAAAGACTTTTTCTGTATTCACCCACAACGAGCAGATATTCCAAATATCCCGCCTGCGTATAGAGCAGATCGATCTCTTTCTTGCTTTTGCGTACCGCGGACAGCATGGAATTAAAGGAGATCAGATTGATATGCGTGATCATTTTCAAATAATCCATGAGGGACGACATCAGATCTCCCTGCAGCGTATTTGCTTTAGACAGGAAAAAAGCGTGCCGGGTGATCGGGCGCAAGCTCTTCACATTATCCGCCATTTCGCTAACATACGACTCCAGTCCTTCTGAAGGCTTCTCCGTCAGCGTCTCCACGCCCGCAATAAACCGCAGGATAAACGCAAAGCTGACAAGATAAGGCTCATCCTCACTGTGCTCTTTTAAGTACGTAGCGATCTGATAGATCATGAGAATGATAAACAGGGCAAGTCCGACGGACGGTTCCACCAAAACCGCGAATAATGCCGCTACGGCATACAGGGCAAGCCCCAGATAATGCTTTCCATTGCGCCGCTCACCGAGATTATCAAGGAAGTCCAGATATTGATAAAGCGAGTATTTTCCCGTATAGCCGATCTGCGCAAACATCATCTGCAGGCGCACGCGTTCGTCCTCATGCTCCTGCAAATACGCGATCATCGCTTCTTCATCCGCATGCAGGCACTCCTCGCCCGCCGACATATCCGGACAGCGCAGACGATAGTACAAATATTCTTCCCCGCAGGAGGAATGCGCGTAATTGATCCGCTGGTAAAGCTTGTCCATATTCAGGTCGTTCCATGTAATATCATCCACGGCGTACGGCTTTACGTGCTTCTCGCAATATTTACCGATATGAACATAGCGGTCCGGCAGTTCGGTATTGGTGCGCGGATACCCGTATTCCGTTCTCAGCCGCTGCTCAAACTGCTTCAGCCGCTGCCTGAAATCCACCATTCCCTTAATATAAAAACCGATCACAAATACAACCAGTACGCATAAAAAAACCACAACTTCCATCGACGCTCTCCGTTTCTGTCCTTTCCATGTATCCCGAAATGATCGCTTTAATGATTGTTCCCATGCACGATCCTGTCCGCGATTCGTTCCACCTCCGCATACAGGGTATCCCTGTCAACATTCAAATGATACCGGCCATCCTCATATAAAATCCTGCCGTCCACCATCGTCATGCGCACATCCCGTTTACTGCCGCTGTATACCAGATTTGCCGCAAACCCGGACGGTTCCATTTTCCCGTTTGTTATGCTGTGCAGCGGTCGCATTTCCGGCTGTCCCATATCAATACGGATCATATCCGCTTTTGCTCCCTCAATTAACGAAACACAGTCGGTCAGTCCCATGACACGCGCGCCGTTTCCCGCCGCCATTGTCAAAATCTGCATCGGTGAAACAGCCGCCGGATCCTGTTCCCGATATTTGGCAAGCACGGAAAGGAGATACATCTCCCGAAACAGATCAAGCCCGTTATTGCTTGCCGGTCCGTCCGTGCCGAGCGCAATACAGACACCTTTTTGCAGCATTTTTCTGATTGGTGCGATACCGCTCATTAATTTCATATTAGACGCCGGATTTGTCACCACACCGACATTCTTTTTTGCCAGAATCTCTATGTCTTCGTCCGAAACATGCACACAGTGATAGCCCGCGCCGCCATACGCAAACATGCCGAGGGAATCAAGAAACGCCACCGGTGACATTCCGTAACGCGCCCGACATTCCGCGACTTCTTTTTCGGTCTCCGACAAATGCATATACACAGGCTGCCGATATTTTTCCGCCAATGCGGCGATCTGCTCCAGCAGCTTTAAGTCCGTTGTATATTCGGCATGAAAACCGAGGCGGTACCCCATCAGCGGATGCGCTTTATTCAGGCGCAGATAGAAGTCTTCCAGCTGCGCGGCGGAATGCGTGAAATTATTGACCGCTCCGCACTGCACGCAGCGCATCCCCGTCTCAATGAACGCCTCGGCGATCTCATCCGGCGTCAGATACATATCAAACACCGCCGTCACGCCGCCTGAAACATATTCCATGACGGCGAGCTTCGTCAGCGTCTTGATGTCCTGCGGCGTAAGAAGCGCTTCCCTCGGAAAAATCTGCTGATGCAGCCACTCCGCAAGCGGAAGGTCATCCGCAACGGAGCGAAGGAGCGTCATGCCCGAATGCGCATGCGCATTCTTAAACCCCGGCATCAGGACATCGCCCTCACAGTCGATCTCCCGGTCAAAGCCATGCGGCAGGATTCCGCACCGCCGCATACTGCGCTCCCGTTCACTTTCATCCGCCGGCCGCCCGATATAGGCAATGCGGTCATCACGAATCCACAGCTCCCGTTCACCGCTTGCCGCCTCATTCTCCTCCATCGTCAAAATATAGGCATGATAAAAACGCAGATTCATCGGCAGCCTCCTTTTGATTTTCCTGCTCCTTGCATCCTCGCCGGCATATCGCCCGCCATATACGCGCTTCTCTCAGTCTTTGAGCTGCGCGGGACCAAAGCTCTCCGGCAACAATTCGTCAAGCGTAAACTCCCTGTAATCCTCCTCCGAACGCGCACAGATCACAACGAACGCTGACGGCTCTACAAACTCGCGTAATACCTGTCTGCACACGCCGCACGGATAGGCATACTCGCCCGTCGGTTTTTCTTCTTTTCCGCCGACGACCGCAATCGCTGAAAATACACGGCAGCCCTCCGAAACCGCCTTAAACACAGCGGTCCTCTCCGCACAGTTTGTCGGCGTATACGCGGCATTCTCAATATTACAGCCCTGAAAAATCCTGCCGTCTTCGGCAAGCAGCGCCGCACCCACGCGATATTTCGAATACGGGCTGTAGGAATGCTCCCGCGCCTCCAAAGCTTCCCTAATCAGTTGTCTTTTTTGTTCCTCCGTCAGCATGACGCAAAATCCTCCACGCAGGCGCTCACCAGAGCCTCAAACAGCGGCGCCGCTGCCTTGCCTGCTGCCTGTACCTCTTCGTGTGACAGCGGACTCTTGCTGATACCGGCCGCCAGATTACAGATACAGGAAATGCCGCAGATCCGCATTCCCATATGCTTTGCCGCGATCGCTTCTACGACCGTACTCATACCGACCGCATCCACGCCGAGACGCTTTAACATCGTGATCTCCGCAGGAGACTCAAACGACGGTCCGGTCAGCTGCGCGTAAACGCCCTCCTTGATCAAAATACCGCGGGAAGATGCGTTTTTGCGGATCAGCCGCGCCAGCTCGTGGTCATAAATCTCCGTCATATCCGGGAAGCGTTCGCCCAGCTCGTCAATATTACTTCCAATCAGCGGATTCGGCGCAAAGCAGGAAATATGATCGCGGATCAACATGAAATCTCCCGCGGTCATGCCGTCCTGAAGTCCGCCCGCCGCATTTGTCAAAAAAAGAAGCTCCGCGCCCATCAGCTTCATCAGCCGGATCGGCAGCACGACATCGGAAATATCATACCCCTCATAATAATGTACCCGTCCCTGCATACAGACAACCGGCACCGCACCGACATAACCAAATAAAAACTGTCCCTTATGCCCTGCAACGGTGGACACGGGAAATCCCTCAATATCATGATAGGAAACTGCCGTTTCCAATTTGATCTTTTCCCCGTAATTGCCAAGCCCCGAGCCAAGCACCAGCGCAACCTTCGGAACAAAGTCCGTTTTCTTCCGGATGCATGCCAAACAATTCATCAGTTTCTCATAAGTTTTATTTTCCGCCATCACTGTTCTCCTCTCTGCCTTCTTATAATCCGGTCTACTTTGCCGCGAGGTACGCTTTCAGATAATTTGTCAATACCTGCGCCGCCGCCTCATGGCTCTTTTTTCCGGGATGCTCGCGGGAACCGACCGACTCCGACGTCGTATCCGGCAAAAGTACAAACGCCACATTCTCATCCCCCGTCTGTGCACGATAAGTCAACACGGCATGCTCGATCAGCCTAAGCAGGGGCGAGCCGAGCATTCCGTATGTCCAGACGAGATGCGCTTTCGGGTTATAGGTCCTAAGCTTTCCCAAAAAACCGACGACCGCCTGTTCAAACCGTTCCGCGTCCTCTTTTATTAGCGAGCCGTCCTCATCCTTGTGCTGCTTAAACGTCTGTCCCGTCTTATCATCCCGCCACTCCGGCTGATCAAACGCGGACATATCATTTGTTCCAAGGTTGACAATGACTGCATCCGGCTGCCATTTTGAAAAATCATAATCCTCTCCCGCGCCGTAAGCCAAATTGCGCTCTCCCTTTAACAGACCGCACACTTTCTCATAATAGAGCGGCAATGCATGTCTCGGGTCATTGTCCCAACCGGTCAACGTTCCCCAGCCACTCTGCGAAATGATATGACACTCCGCGCCGCATGCCTCGCTGACGAGCGTCGCGTAATCGTGAACACTTGAAAAGAACATGGAAATCCAATCCCATTCTTTTTTTGCTCCGATCGTCCCTTCTCCGGAAGTAATGCTGTCGCCGATAAACTCAAACTTGTAAGCGCGCGGCTCCACCGGATGAAAAGTGCCGTCCGTACGGACACCGTGAATCAAAAAACACGCTCTTTCATCATCCGACATCGCCTGCACATCCTTCATCAGCCGGATCGTTTTTGTCTCCTGCGAATTCATATTGCGGAACAGACAGATCTCACTCCGCCCTTTCGGAAGCATCTGACGGCTGACATGCGCACCATTCACAAGGACGCTCATCCATTGCTCATGGCAGTCATAATCGGTCTCCACATCCACCCAAAGCTCGGACGCCTGCACATTCCATTCGATGCCGGACCCTGTCCAAAAAAGAGCAAGCGGATCAAGTTTGCCGCTGTAGCGCCCCCATATCCTGCAATTTGCCTCCCCAATCTCCGAAAGCCGATAGCTTGTAAGTTCTCCCATATTCTGCTCCTGTTCTGTACGTTATTCTTTATTATGTCATTATAAACAATCTGTCTGTTTGTTTCAATCCTTCAATTCATCATTTATGATACTGCCGACTTTCTGTATCACAGCCATAACGCTTCGCTCAAGGCTTTCTGCGCCCTGACATCCTCAATACAGACCATCTTTACCAGTAACCACGCCCGTTCCTCCTCTGTCATCTCAGAAATCTTTTCCGCCGCTTTGGAATTTTGCACATTACGGATGACCTGCCCTAAACATTCCATCTTATATTTCGCCGCATCCATAGCCTCCTGCCATGCCTGCTGCTTTTTTTGAAGGGCGGCAGTCAACTGCTCTTTCGTCATCCCTCCATCCATGATCGTTTTAATTTCATCAAGAGAAAACCCCATTGCCTTCAACTCTAATAATGCATTCAGCTGCTGAACCTGTTCCGTGGAATAATAGCGGTAGCCGGTCTTAGCATCCACTTCCACCGGTTTGATGATTCCTTTCTTTTCATATAAGCGGATCGCCTTTCTCGATACGCTGAAGAACTCCGCTATTTCCCCGATCAACATCAGATCATTTTTCATCAATGCCTCCCCCTATCCAAATCGTTTCATCTTTTTACGACCTCATCGTTTCATTCCTTCTCGCCTTTTATCATACACTTTCGATTCTTCTTACACAGACCAATTTTGTCTTGATATTGTTGATAGAAGTAATGAACATAAACATCCCCGATAAAATGGCGACTCTTACCTGCAGACAGTACACCACATCCGCAAAAGACATGCTCCCGTCCAAAATAAAACGATACCCTATCATCAATACGACAAAGTACCCGCCGCATCCGAACAGGCGCAATACAGCGCTGCTCAATGCTTTCCTCCTATGCATATTCTGATTCACTTTCATCAGCTTCAGACTGCTTTCTTCACATTTTTGCATCATCAGGTCGCCTGCATCATAGAGCAGAATGGTATCCGCCTCTGTAATGAGCGGCTTGATGGCAGATGTACTTTCCGCCATCGCCTTTTGGGACGCTTCTTTTAAGCGCGGCACCGCTTTCAGCACGATATGAGCATTCAGGAATAAATGTGGCATCATGAGCAGCCACGTGATACAAAACAATAGGAAACTGCTTCTGCACATCAAAAAAGAAGACAGGATCATGTTGATCACAGCTACCACCGCATGAGGAATATGCAGAGGACCATTCATCATCATACACGCCTCCTGTATATCACTGTTTATCTTTGTGACCCATTCACCGCTCAAATGACTTTCCACCTGCTTATACGGCATGCTCATCATATTCCGTATCATTGCTTTTTGAAGTCCGGCTTCTAATTTAGCAGAAAAAGCCGCATAAATCCCCCATACAGTCCCATTATAAAAAAACAACAGGGCACATAGCAAGCCGTAGATCATACATACTGTAAACAGCCCGTCCGCGTCAGTTGTTTCCAAACACTGAAACGTGGTCTTCAACAGATTTGCCAGCATCCATGTTCTGAGCGCATCAAAGGGAGACCTCAACAGCATAAGAAATACGTACTTGCGCAAAATGCCCATTCTCCTTAGTAATCCTAAAAAATCACTCATGAACCAGTTTCCCTCCCTCCATACGATAAATCGTATCCCTGCTGTCTAAGGTCTCCGGATGATGGGTGACATGGATCACGGTTTTGCCATTCATCAGCCGATTCAGCGCCTTTAAGACAAGATTTCCCGTATCCTGATCCAGCGCCGATGTCGGTTCATCCAGCAAAATGATCGGGGCATTTTTACAAAGAGCCCTGGCAATCTGAATCCGCTGTGCCTGCCCGCCTGACACCTGCCCGCCCCTCTCTCCAACGTTTGTATCAAGACCATCCGGAAGGCCCTTGATCCACTCGGCGAGACTCGCATTCTGACAGGCGTCCCATATCCTTTTTTCCGAAACATCGTGCCCACATGTAATATTGTCCTTAATAGACAGCGGAAAAAGACTATGATGCTGCATCACCAATGCAACCTGCTCTCTGATTTTTGCAGGCTGACTCTCACCCGCTATAAAGACGCTTCCGGAATCCGCTTCATAAAGACCTGCAAGAATTTTCAATAGCGTGCTCTTTCCGCTTCCGCTGTCTCCTATGATCCCGATATGCTCCCCGGATTTCACTTTCAGGGACAGTTCTTTCAGTACCACCGCGTTCCCGTAAGAAAAGGATACTTGGTCTAAATAAACTGCGTATGGATTCATAATCGCCCCTCCAATCTGCAAATCGATGCGTAAAACCGTCTGAAACCGGCATAAATCCCCGGCATATTCTGTAAAAATCCTGAAACATCCCCTGAGAGGTTGATAAAAATATAAAAAATACCCATACTGATTTCGCCGTTTATTACCATCCATCCGCCGAATCCCAATAGCAGCAAAAGCGGCACAAAGGAAAGCAGACCCGAAAAGGACATCAGTCTGGCGGTAATCCGTTCTTTTCTGATGTTCCCATTCTGCCATTCTAACATTCTTTCATCCATCGTGCCGTGAATCAATCCATGCGCATCATAGACCTGAATGACCGGAAAAAGTTCCAAGAGGATTCCTGCCAGTCCATTCACCTGCGCCTTATTTTTCTGACACCGTTCTGTCAGGTTTTTGATGATCCTACCGGAGAAGTAACAGTAAATCAACAAGGGAATCACCGGAAATATGGTAAGCAGCGTCAGCTTCCCACTCTGAAAAAGCAAAAAAATTACGGTAACAATAAACGCAGCAAATTGCTTCATAAAAGAAAAAAGATTTTCATTTAAGTACGTGGAAATTTCGCTTAACTCATTTTGCATGGCCGACTGCTCCTCTCCGACATTTAATCTCGAGAGGGTCAGAATGTCACTTTTTAAATAAAACCTGCTGTATCCCATGCGCATTTCATGTGCAAAAACTTCGCAGGTATAAGAAGCCAGATATGTGGACAAAAATTCAATGACAGTGTGAAAAAGAATGATAAAAACGGCCGTCATAAAATGCTGCATTATGACCGTCTCCGCATCTTGAAAACCGGCTGGCAACACACTTCCAAGGCGGTCTATCGCATCCGCCAAAAAGCGATTCCAATATAGATTTGCTAACACCGATAAAAAAGTGAATATAGATGCTGTTAAGAAAAGGACTTTGTGTGATCGAATGAGTTTTCTAATGATTTTCAAAATGATTCTCCTCCTATCGGGTTAGGCTTATAAATGAAGCCTAACCCTTGTCCCAAGGACAATGTCAAGGAGAATCCTTTCAGAATCAAGAGATTTGCAACAGATTATCTTTTCTTTCGAACCGGAAAATATACCTCTGTCTCCCAATCTTCCGGCGAAGGTGAGTCAAACTGTGTTTTGATATAGAGCTCAAACGGCGCGCCCGCGATTTCGTACCCGTTTTCTATGATCCATGTCACAATTGCGCCATACGCCTCCGAGAGTGTGGAATATCCTCCATGATGAACGGTCGTCGCGCATTCGCAGGACGGAAACACTGCGTCTGCCTTTTCCTTTTCCTTGATCTCAATAAAGACCTCAACATCCGAGGATTCATGGTTGAATTCCTCATCATGATACTTCGCGCCGTTCAATCCGGTCGGCGTAACATGCTCCTTCGGTACGCGCTCAAAAAGTGTACCGTAATACTTGCCGAATTCATCCACCCCCATCATGGCGCGTTTTGCCAGAACATTCATTACCGGCGACTGCTTGATCTCAATGGTATAGCCCTTCTGATAAGTCATAATATCACCTGTCCTTTCAAATACCGAAATGTGTGTCTGAAGCTCGTTCAGGATAATGGCCATTTCCTGCTGTTCCCGCTTCAGCTTTTCCTTTTGCCGCCGCAGCGCATCTGAGAGCTCTTTCCGCTCCGAAATGGTAAGTAAATGTTGTATTTCATCCAAAGAAAATCCATAACGCTTCAGCCGCCCGATATAGTTCATCGTGTCAATCTGCTCTGTCCTGTAATAGCGATAGCCCGTAATACGGTCTACCTCTGCCGGTGCAAGCAGACCGATCTTATCATAATGATGAAGCGTCTTTACGCTGACACAGCATATTCTGGAAAACTCTCCGATCTGTAACATGCTCTCTTACCCCTTTCGTGATCATCGATTCGAATCTTTGACCAGTTTACCTTCTGACCTAAGAGGAGGGTCAATACCCTTTTTTATTTTTTAGTATCCGAAAAAAACGAATGTCAAAATCACTATCGTTATGCTCGTCCATATAAATGTCCTTATTTTCAGCTTCACTGCCTTCCCCTTCATTTAGAAACTAGGCCGTACCAAATACATGTAATATCCTATTTCCACATCTCCATCTTCTGTTTTTTCTATGACGGCTTCTCTCCCATACGTATAACCATCACAATAATAAACAAATATGCCTTCTGCTTCATGACCACTTCTTATTGATACAATGAAATTATTTCCTTCCCAGTTCACAAAAAACAATTGGTTCCCCGATATCGGAAGTCCTTTTCCCATCCCGCTTCCCGCACGCGTAAATATATAACTGCACTTTTCATCACATACAACCAAATCATCCGCTGTCGTATTATCTGCTGCCACCCGCAGCTGATACCAGACACATTCTTTCGTCCCAGTTTCTTTTGTTTCATAAAATTTGTGCATAACCGGGTCTAAATCCACATAGGCGCAGATCTCTTTCCGTGTCAGAATTTTATAATCCGCTTCATATCTGCTTACAAATTCCTGTACTTCATCCTTTCGAAATGCTTCTGCCAGTTCTGTTATCAGTTCTTGTGGAAAACTTTCATCCACTTCACCATACCAATCAACAGAATAGTCTTCAATTGCGCTCCACATGTTTTCACTTTTTTCTCTTGTTTGGATCTTTCTGATCAAATAATCCATTTTTACGACAGATGACCCCCCGTTATCATCATATTGATCTATTTCAAATAAACTGACCAGAAATAGCAGAGCAACAATCGCTATTGTAATTCTTTTTTTCATAAGATATTGATATTCTCCCTTCCTGCCATGCCGACTCCTGCCCAGCCGCTCCAATTTCGTATCACATAATCCCCAACATCAAGCACACCAACAGAATAAGCCTTCCACTCAAGACTTTCAACCGCCTTTACTGTACCATCTTCATCCACATACAGGTATCCCGCTATCTCTTCCAGCCATTCTTCCATCGTAACGATTCTCATCACTGGCGGATCATCATGATAACGGGTATCCTCACACTCATACTGATCCGTCTCATCATAGACACCGTCTCCATTCAAATCCGTTCTTCTAAAACTGTTTCTCCTATGTCTTGCTTATCCCTTAGTAGTAAATTCCTGCCCCTGCAACAGAACAAAAGTCCTGTGTGGGGAGCAGATCTCAGCCTCGATCTGTCTAATTTGATCCCCCTCGATCAAGATCACATTCAGTAAATAGTTGTAATCACAAACATGATACAGCCGAAACGTCACTACCTGCCCTCTTATTTCCTCGAACCATAACTGCACAAGAGTCATGGCGGATTTCGGGGACGCATCATTCTCAATCAGCAGATTCTCCAGTTCTTCCAAATCCTCCATGGTTTCGACGGCTCCCGCTTCCGGGTCTGCGACATAAAAGTGTGCCCTCAAAAATAACTCTTCCCCACTGCTGGATGGAATGAAGATCGATTTTCTCATATAAACAGGAACCCCGATATTGGCAAAATCAATCTCATAATACTGGTTATACACATCGGACAATGCTGTTACTTCCGTCTCATCCCCATAAAATACATCCGGACCTTCTCTATATCCCCCCTGTTCCATGTATCTGTCTGATGTGATCTCTTCTTCTATTCTGGTCAAATGAACATCCAGCGAAGATGAAAAATCACTTATGGCGCTGGTTCTGGAAATAATCTTCCAGTAATAGCTATCCGGTAAATATCTGATCAGCAGATTTTCGGACTGTGCATTCTCCCCCAGCCTGTGGATACGGATACCGTCAACCACCGACAGATTGTAATTATCTTCCAGACAGACATAATAAAAGTCCCCTTCACACTCAATCACTCTTCCATATCCGCTGCCTTGTGTCTCAAAGCTGCAGATGGGAATGAACCCATCCTCCGTCCGTCTGGTCAGCTCGAGGGTCACAGCGCCGTTTGAGCCTCCGGAAGATACCGCAAAAAGATAATTTTCCTCTCCCGGCGTCATGTGAAAATAGAACATCCCAAAACAATTCTCGGAACCACGAATATACCGATAGGCCTGATACACATAATGAAAGCTCTCCCCGCATTCCCCCAGTTCCGGAAACAAACGGTACATATCATCCAGATTCAGTACAAATTCATCACAACCATACTCTCTCAACACATCAAAATATGAAGATGTGGCACAAAAAACCAGATCGCTTGTCCTGTACAGACTATGTTCAACAGATTGATACAGTTCTTCCTCCAGTCTGATGACCAGTTCCTTCGGAAAATCTCCACAATCTGTATTCGGTTCAAATTCCCTCTTTACTTCCTCCGAAAAGTTATAACACCCTTCTGCGATCATGTAATACGCCCAATTTACCGAGTCGTTGTTAAACAAGTCCTGATTCAGCATCCTGACTGCCTCATCATAATCCACCCGCATGTTTTCATCGGGTTGAATCCTGTTGTCTCCAATTCTGGCTGCCGCATAACAGGTGGCTTCCAACATCCCTCTTTCCATTCCTGCGATTCTTTCATATTCTTCATGATAATCCCACTTCTCACTGTTACTTTCTTTTCTATTATAATAAAAAAGCAGAATAGCAAAAAATACACAGGTGAATGCTATTATTACATAAAATAATTTCTTTTTCACTGATCTATCTTCCTCTCTGC
Organism: Lachnospiraceae bacterium; assembly: GCA_014804755.1. Classification (GTDB taxonomy): domain Bacteria; phylum Bacillota; class Clostridia; order Lachnospirales; family Lachnospiraceae; genus DLAJ01. The sequence continues at coordinate 157,775 of JAAUZE010000005.1, forward strand.
CACATACCTTATCGTGAAACATGTACACATCTTCTTCGTTTTTAATTATAAAACGCCCCCACAATTTGTCAATTATACTCACAATCGTACATTCACAATTAGCTTTGTGTTTCTATCAGGACAAAACAAGGCTGCCGCACTAATCATCACTTAGTGCGACAGCCCCGTTTTCGCTTAACTTCAAGATCGGAAATCTGAAAAAACGTAAGCACACATTTTTAATGTGTTACAAAGAACATCACCGTAAACAGGATTGCGATCACCCATGTTCCCACCTTAATATCCTTTACCTTTCCGGTAAACAGTTTAATGAGGACATAAGAGATCAGCCCGAATGCGATACCATAGCTGATATTGTAGGTCATCGGCATCATGGCAACTGCCATAAACGCCGGAACCGCAGACTCAATATCCGTCCAGTCAATCTCTCTGACACAGTTTATCATCAGAATGCCGACATAGATCAATGCCGCTGCCGTTGCAGAACCCGGAATCAGCTTCGCGATCGGGCTTAAAAACATTGCGATAAAGAAGAGCGCACCTGTTGAAATCGCCGCAAGACCGGTTCTGCCGCCCTCTGCCACACCTGCGGAGGACTCCACAAACGTGGTTACCGTCGAAGTACCACAAACAGCGCCGCAGGTCGTTGCAACCGCATCCGCAAGCATTGCCTTATCCATGTTCGGAACCTCGCCCTCTTTGGTAAGAAGTCCGCCTCTTGCACATGCGCCGTAGAGCGTGCCGAGCGTATCAAACATATCGACCATGCAGAATGCAAGCGCTGTCGTCGCGATCAGCACGATCAGTTCTAACGAGCTGTGATCCGCAAGATAACCGGAAAAATCAAATCCCTCCGTGAAAATCTTGCAGAACGCCTGTGAAAAGAAATCGCCGAATGCACCGATCGGATTCATGCTGAAATTCGCGCCGAATCCGTCATAAAAACCGGAAATCGTAAAACCGAGTACATAATAGACAACCGAACCGCCAAGAATACCCCAAAGCACGGAACCTCTGATCTTTTTAATGGACATGACTGCGATCGCGATCAACGTAAAGATCGTGATCAACAGCGGCATAACCGTTGCCCATGTTGCCGTACCGTTAAATACATTGAAGCTGACAAGGTTCACACAGGTAGCTGCATCATTCACAACCAGTCCCGCATTCTGCAGTCCAATAAATGCGATAAACAGACCGATACCTGCCGGAATTGCGACGCGCACGCATTTCGGAATCGCCTCAAAGATCTTCTTTCTAAGACCGGTAATCGTCAACACGATGAATACGATACCATCAAGAAGAACGAGCAGCAATGCATTTGCGTACGTTAGGCCAAAGCCGAAGCATACCGTATACACGAAAAACGCATTTAATCCCATGCCGGATGCCTGTGCAAGAGGCAGATTCGCCAAAAGGCCGATCAGAACCGTGCCGATGACAGCGGAAATTGCCGTCGCAATATAGATTGCGTCAAAGGACACCGTGCCGAGATCGGCGAACATGCCGGGATTGACAAGCAGGATATACGCCATTGCCATGAAGGTCGTCAAACCCGCGAGCACTTCGGTCCGAACCGTGGAACCGTTCTCTTTCACTTTGAAAAATTTTTCCATTTGTTCTCTCCCTTTCCTATGTATGGTGGAATATGATATGACATACCACAATATGTGGCAGTCATCCTACTCTCCTACCCTATCACATTCATTTTACTTGTGCAATCACTTTTCAAAAAATAATGAACTTTTTCTTAAAATTTTATAAATAGAAATGATACTGCATACAAATCCCACATCAGATGATGATACACACCATTTTCCCATTGCTGTCATTGACGATCTGCTGCATCGTATCCTGAAGCTTTACCTGACTTTCCTCTCCAAGCATGGAAATTTTGGATTGAATCCCATCCTCCACAAGCTGTTCCACCGTCTTGCCGAAAATGTTTGTATCCCAGATGCCGCCCTCGTTATCCGCCTCTGTTTTCATAAACTGCATCAAATCCTTCGCCTGCTCCTCCGTCCCAACGATCGGCGCGATCTCCGTTTCGATATTGGCTCGGATCAAATGTACGGACGGACTCATCGCTTTCATCTTGACGCCGAACTTATTTCCGTGCCTTATGACCTCAGGCGCATCTAAGCTGATCTCCTCTTTCTCCGGCAGCACGACACCATATCCGCACTGCTTCACTGCGCGCACCGCCTCGGCATACTTATCGTATTCTCTTTTGCGCGCCGCCATTTCTTTGAGCTTAGAAAGCAGCTCGTATTCGCCCGAAACGGATTCCTGCATGATCTCGCTGAGCATTTTATAGTAGTATGCGTCATCCACGCCGATCTCATAGGAGGCCGAGCCGTTAGAAAGCTCCACGCCTTCATTTTTGAGCTTCTTTATGTACGCGCAGTTCTCTCTCTCCCCGTCCATAACCTCGCGAAGCTGACGCATATTGCCGATCGGCATCGCAAGCTTCCGGATATATTCGATAATACCCGCTTTCATCTCATGATCGTCGGAAAGCATCTCCACCCACTTCGGCATATAGAAGCGAAGCACCTTGATTGGGAACTCCAAGAGAATCTGTTCCATCAGGGAATGAATATCACTCTTCTTCATCTGCTCCACATTCATGGGAAGCGCACGCACCCCGTAGGCTTCACTTAAGGAAGCGGCGGTCTGCTTTGCCTCTTCGCCATAGGGCTTCGTCGTATTGACGATCACGATAAACGGCTTTCCGATCTGCTTTAATTCGCGTATCGTGCGTTCTTCCGCTTCCCGATAGCTCTCGCGCGGGATTTCTCCAAAGCTGCCGTCCGTTGTGATCACGATTCCAATATTAGAATGGTCACGAATGACTTTTTCGGTTCCGATCTCCGCCGCCTGCGTAAACGGAATCTCATAGTCAAACCACGGCGTATGCACCATCCGCTCCGCATCCTCCTCCATATGTCCGACAGCGCCCTCTACCATATAGCCGACACAGTCGATCAGGCGCACTTTCATTTCCATGCTGCCGCCCATGTTGACCGAGACCGCCTGCTTTGGAATGAATTTCGGCTCCGTTGTCGTGATCGTTTTTCCTCCCGAGCTCTGCGGAAGCTCATCCATCGTGCGGACGCGCTCGTTTTCATCTGTGATCATCGGCAGCACCAGTTCATCCATAAAATGCTTGATGAACGTGGACTTTCCTGTTCTCACGGGGCCGACAACGCCGATATAAAGCTCCCCGTTTGTCCTGCGGTTCATATCATCATAAATATCATAGGTATTCGTGCCGGAAGCACCCGTTCGATTCTCCATACAAAAACCTCCTGCAAATACTGGTTCATGTATATGCAGAAGGTTTGTTGGTTATACCTGTTTGCGTGCTGCTAAACTGCCCATGACCCAAGAAGAATCGCTTTAGCGATTCTTTCATGTGAGATTTAGAACTTCTTAGCGAAACGCCCATTGGCGTGAGCTTTAGAAGTTCTTCTCACATTGGTTCCCCATAGAACAGACCACGGCTGCCCGTCGCAATGAAAAACCGTCCGAATGTCCGGCAGTCCCCGTCTATACTGTTGATCTCTCCGTACATCTGCTCCGGGGTATTGATGCGTTCCACGCTCTCCATTTCGTCAAAGGAGCGGTAAAATCCGTATTCTCCGTCGATCTCTCCACAGAAATAGATCGCTTTCTCATCGGTCAGATAATGACTTCCCTTATGATGCAGTCCGAGTCCCATACGATAGACCGCGTCGTTTTCCTTCGACAGCTTATGCAGACAAATCCGGTCGTTTTCCGCATCATAGCAGTATTTCCAAAGTCCATATTCTCCCAATGCGAGGTAGAATGTCCCGACCTTTCCTGCGTCCCCGCGCACTTCGGTCTTATTTGCCGTATCAATGATGCCGAAATCCACTCTCGGAAATTCTTCGGGAGTCGCGTACTGTAAGAAGCTTGTACCGCCGTCACGGCTCACATAGAGCTGCGATGCCTCCCCAAATCCATAAAACAGCGTACTGTCCACGCGGTCAGAGAACACTTTCAGCTTTCCGTCCGTCACCTCATTCCCCGCCGGATCATACACCTGCACCTTGAAAAAGCTTTTCCCTCCGTCATTGCTGGCAATCACGCCTCTGATCGGAAGGTCAATCCATTCGGCAACCGACCAGACAATGTTCTTGCAGTCAGGACTCATGGCAACCCAGCCCGAATTCACATTCGGCCTTTCAATCTGTGTAAGCTGTCCATCCAAATATTCCGAAATGCCATACGGCATTTCAAGTCTCGTAAAACTCTTGCACTGATCTTCCGATAAGATCAGACCGCCCTTTGTTTTTCCCTTCCAGTTTCCGCGCGGCGTGACAATAACGCACTCGGGATGCTCATCTGAAAAATCCGCGTTGATACAGGTGATATAGCGGTTTCCTTCTTCGTCCGCAAACGAATTTTCACACGGTTTATTGATGTCCGTAAACGCAAATCCGCCCAGATCACCGACAATATCAATACACTGTACATCTCCGCCTGTCGGACTGTAGACATTTAAGTGCACTGTCTCCTCAAGCCCCTCACAACAATCGCAAAAACTGCGGTTCATACTTTGCAGATTCTCCGTTTTGAATACGCCCGTACCGGAGTTAAACCACAATTCATCCGGCTGAAACGGGTTGATTTTCACATCGCTCATCCAGTGTATCAGGGAATGTCCGCCGTTATATTCTTTTTTCATATAGGGCGTGTGGAAATGCAGATTGCCGACGTCTAAATCGTACAGTACAACCTGCCAGTTCTCACCGTAATCGTTTGAAAGATACAGCTTATCGCCGTTCCCTCTGCAGATCGTGCTGAGCACCAACAGCCCCGGCTTTGCCGCACAGCTTGAAATGCCGGAAAAGCCAAAGCGGTACTGCGGATGTCTGCGGTCCGCTTTCCCGTCCGTCTCCGGATAAATCCGCTCATCTTCCAGTCCCGGATTGTTTTTGGAGAGCAAAACCGTATTGGCAGCGCTCGGCGTGATCTCCTCAAAGGTCGAAATGCGTCCATCCTGTAAAAAATCATAGCGCACCACTCTTCCGCCGATCGTATCGCCCGAATCGCAGCTATAGCCGTTTTCCACCACATAGGAGTATTCGCCCGTATTCGCAAATGTCACATACAGATATTTTCCGTCATAATCATAGCGCTGCGCCACAAGTCCCGGAAATCTTGACTGCGTCAGCAAATATTCTTCCGGCTCGGGAAGCGGCTCAAAATGTTCTCCTCCATCATAGGAAACGTACAGGGAATGCCCCCTCATTCCGTTCTCTCTGCGTGTCGTCACACCCGCCGTTCCGACAACGATGCAGGTATCCGCCGGATTTACCCATACAAAGGTCAGATACTGTTCACCGCAGATGTCCGTCTGTTTCCAGCTTGTTCCAAGATCGTGGCTGATGAGCAGACCTCCCTGCTGGCTTGCAAAATAAATCGTATTGCTGTCCTGCTCGGAAATCACCATGCGCAGTCCGGTTCCCCGTCCGTTTAAGTTGCCGTGCACTCTTGTCGGGATGCTCTTTTTCTCAAAATGTTCCCCATAGTCGTAAGATATGGAAAGCACGCCGCTTTTGGTCTGCTCCTCGTTTATCCCGCTCGCGATAAGCAGCCGCTCCGGTCTGTTCGGATCCAATGCAAGCGCCGCCGGGAATGTCTCGTCAAGCGCATGCATGTTCACATGATCGATCAGGCTTTTCCATGTTTTTATATGATAGTCATAGCGATAGGTTCCTCCAATATCCGTACGGCAATATAAAATATCCGGCTTTTTCTTATGAAACACAAAGCCCGTCACATAACCGCCGCCGGGAATAGGAAGATTCCGGTACTCATAAGGAATGGTTCTCATATCGCTCATCGCTGCATCCTCCTGTTGCATGATTCATTCTTAGTCATGGTTATTTTTTTCATTTTACAGTATTTGGAAGAAAAATAACAGAGCTTTTGTACAAAAAACGGCATTTTTTCATTCTTTTCTCTTATGCTCGTTGTTGCCATCCTGTTTTTTCTTTGTTATAATAACTCGTTGAGAGGAGCCGCGTATGATTTCCATAGAAGATATTTCTTTTTCTTATCATAAAAAAAAGATTCTTCGCTCAGTCAGTCTTGACATCCGCCAAGGCGACTGCATCGGATTTCTCGGTGCGAACGGCTGCGGAAAATCAACGCTGCTATCCCTGATTGCAGGTGTCCGCACGCCTAAGTACGGAAGGATTCTCTATGACGGAGAACCGCTAAACGCCGCCATCAGGCGATCCGGCATGCTGGGATATGTACCTCAGGATAATCCGCTTATACCGGATTTATCGGTGAGGGACAATTTGAAGCTATGGCACCACGGAGACAATGAGCAGTTTCATCGGGAGCTTTCAGACGGCTTTCTCCATTTGCTTGGAATTCCCGATTTTCTGAACATGCCCGCGGCTAAGCTTTCCGGCGGTATGAAAAAACGTGTCAGCATCGGCATGGCACTCCAAAATCACCCCAGAATCCTGATTTTGGATGAACCGTCCGCAGCGCTTGACCTTCCCTGCAAGGCGGATATCCGCTCCTATTTGTCCGTATATCTCCAAAACGGCGGCACCGTTCTCATTACCACGCACGAGGAAACGGAACTCGTATTATGTAACCGCCTTTATTTGCTGCATGACGGGCAGCTTCATCAAACCGATACAACCGTGCGCGGAGAACAACTGCTCGCGCTGATTCAACAAACAACAAACCAAACGGAGGGAACATCATGAATCCAGAAGAAGAAAGAACCATACCCGTGCAGGCAGCGGACGCTGATCTGCAACAGCCTGCGTCTGATCCCGCGCCGGATACAAACGCACAGGCTCAAAGCACGCAGGACTTTTCACAAAATCCGAATGCGGCATACGGCGCGGGTATGAATGCCGGTTACACCATGGGTGCAAATCAGGCCAACGCACCGTTTAATAATGCGCAGGGCTACCAGCAGAATCCGAACGCGTCATACGGCGCGGGCATGAATACCGGCTTCAACGCGGGCGCAAATCAGGCAAGCGCGCAGTTTAACAACGCGCAGGGCTACCAGCAGAATCCGAACGCGGCATACGGCGCGGGCATGAATACCGGCTTCAACGCGGGCGCAAATCAGGCAAGCGCGCAGTTTAACAATGCGCAGGGCTACCAGCAGAATCCGAACGCGGCATACGGCGCGGGCATGAATACCGGCTTCAACGCGGGCGCAAATCAGGCAAACGCGCAGTTTAACAACGCGCAGGGTTATCAACAGAATCCGAATGTACCGTACGGCGGTGCACAGTCCTTTACACAGGGCTTCCAGAATATGACCGGAACAGGCAATACCGGTTACAACACAGGCGCGAATCAGACAAACACACAATATAACGGTGCGCAGGGTTATCAGCAGAATCCGAACGCGCAGGGTTATCAGAACCCGTATTATGTAAACCCTGCTTCCATTCCGAATGCGGCACCTGCAAAAAAATCCAAGAAAAAGATCTGGATTCCGATCGTCAGTGTGGCACTTGTAGCTGTGATCGCAATCGGCGTCTGCATCCTTTTGTTTTCCGGCAAAAAAACACGCAATCCCGAGGAAGTCATTACGTCCGCTATGTCGAACACCTTCTCTGCGGAGCGCACTTCGTCCACGACGGGCTGGCTTCATTCACAGGAATTAGACGCCCTCGCCCAAGGCGACGCTTATCAGATGAGTGCAAATTGGACCATCGACGAGGTGAGCGGCTCTCTTGCCGATGACATCAGCATGCTGGAAGGTTTTGGCATTTCCACGAGCATGGAGCTTGACAAAGACGCGGAGCGCTTTGCGGTCAGCGGCGACATCCTGTACGATGGCACAAAATATCTTGACTATGAGTTGTACGCGTACGGTGATTATATGGCGATCGCCTGCCCGAGCCTGTTTGAGGGCTATATCGAATTTAAAACAAGTAATTTCGGTGTGGATTTCAATAATTCCCCGCTTGCTCAGGCATTAGATACTACGATCGATCCTACGATCGCTTTCCGGTTTTTTGAACTGCTTACCACTACTCAGGAAACAGAAACAGAGATTCCGCGTGAACTTCAGGCGTTCTTTGACGCGATCCGCTATGAAGAAGGTGACAAAAAGGATCTGCAGGTAAACGGCAAGACACAGACCTGTCAGGGATATAACATTGTCATCACACGTGAATCTATGGAAAACCTTGCAAGATGGTTCTGCGATTACGCAGATTCCCTTGGTACGCCTGTAGAATATTCGGAAATCTCACCGATCCTCCCCCGTGAAGATCTAGTGATGACCGTTTATGTCGATAATAAGGGGCGCATGGCACGTTTTTCCTTTGATTTCCCGCTCGATTTTGCGCAGGCAGAGTTAAGCTGCCAGATTGATTTCACCGGTCTGAATGACAATCCAGCAGATCATATCACGGGCGAGATCAAGCTGACTGTCGAGGGCTACGCTTATGGCTTTTCGTTTGAAAGCACCACTACCACTACCGGCTCGACCGAGACACAGAATACAAAAATGTCCATTGATGTCTCCGGCATCTCCATTGCCAACGCGAACTATACGTCTACATTTGATACCCAGTCCAAAAAGGGACATGTGGATTTATCCGTTTCCGCAATGTATACGAGCGTGCTTAATATGAATATGGATTACTCCTACACGGATGTGGTTCCCGGCGAGCGCTTTACGGTCAATATGGACGATTTTACTCTTGATGTAGCAGGCGAGCTGACGATCGGTCTTTCCGGTTCTTTCAGCGTTTCTAAGCTCTCCGGTTCTGTTTCGGAACCGTCCGGCACAAAGTATGATCTTTTCACATTGACAGAGAATGACATTGAGACTCTCGGAGAGGAAATGATGCAAAACGCGATGAACGGTCCGCTCGGCTTTTTATTCGTTGAGATGCTTTATGACGGTTATTATTTCCCGGATGACGACGATTGGTATAGCGACGACTGGAATGATGATGACTGGTATTAATACTGAAAATATGGAACATTGTAACGGCTTATGAAACAACACGGAAAATACTTTTACTATCAATTGAAAAGGGCGCTGCGGCATGGTCCGCAAATGCTGCTTGGAGCAATTGTACTGGCACTTCTTGCCGGTACAATTGCTTTTTGTATCATAAAAACAATGGATGAATCGGAGACCTCCGTTTCCGTTCCGGTAGCGGTTGTAATCGAGGACCAATCGGATCTGATGAATCTCCTGCTTTCCTTCCTTGCCGACATGCAGAGCACGGAGAAGCATTTTATATTCCGCGTCATGACAGAACCGAATGCTTATCATGCCTTAGAGGACGGCTCCGTCGCTGCGGTCATGCTCGTTCCGAAAAATCTCATCGACGGCATTATGGACGGAACCAATCTTCATGTTCAGGTTCTCTTATCCGAAAAAAACGCGCTTGCAGCAATCCTGCTTCAGGAGCTTTCCGCTGCCGGCGCTAAAACACTCTCCGCCGCGCAGGCGGGAACTTACGCCATGACAACGCTCTATCGCAGAGCGGAAAGGACAGATGCACTTCCCGATGCCTACACGGCACTTGATCTGCGCAACTTAAGCTACGCGCTCGCGCGGGGTGATCTCTTCCACACGGTACGCGCAAATGCAACAGGGGAGGAATCCGTGCTGATCTACTATCTTGCGTCCGGCATCCTGCTGTTTTTGCTGCTGTTCGGTATTTGCTATCTTTCTTTTTACGGAAAAAGCAATGCCGCCTGCCGGACAAAAGAACGCGCCTGCGGCATCGGATACCCGACCGTGCTTCTTACACGTATCAGCGGCATATGGCTCTATCAGTTCTTTCTTTTATTACTATTTGCCGTTTCCCTTCCGTTTCTTGCGCGGTACAGCCTATTATCCGTATCAGATTGTCTGCACATGCTTTGTTTTGCCGCTGTGATCCTGTTCAGCATCAGCGCATTTTTCTTTTTCCTGTATGAGCTGATTCCCGCGCCGGGATATGCCATGCTGCTACTGTTTCTGCTCTCCATCCTGATGATGCTTGTGAGCGGGTGTTTTGTGCCGAATGCGTTTCTGCCTTTCTGGTGCAGGCGCATTGCCGCGCTTCTGCCCGTGCGCTCATGGATGCAGACATTATTTTGCCTTTTGGACTATCCCGCGCACACAATATATACCGCAGCGGTTGCAAACCGTCATCTGCTGATTCTTGCCGCCTATACCGTTTTCTTTCTTGCCGGAGGCGGTCTTGCACATATCCTCTATGCAAAAAGGCGCGGATAGCGGATTATGATTTGTCTTTGGCAATTGCGTTTTGCAATTACCTGATTATGATCTTCACGAAAGGAGTCCCACCTATGCGCTATGCTCTCTACCTGTTCTTCAATCTCAAACGCTGCCTAAAGCGCCCTGCCATGCTTGTGCTGCTGTTTCTTTTTCCGGTATTTGCGATCATGTACCGCTCACTCGGCGCAGACCATGAGCAGGATTTGTGCGTCTGCGTCTATGCCGAACAGGAAGATTCTTTTTGTGAACAGCTTACGGAAAAGCTCACGCAGCGGGACGGTGTCGTCACCTTTGTACGGTCGGCATCCGAGGAGGAGCTTTATCACACTGTCATGACGGGCGACGCCGAATGCGGATATGTCTTTCATGCCGGTCTGCTTGACTCATTGAATGAAGGAAAAAAGAAGGATTTGGTCGATGTCGTGATCTCCGCGGAAACCACGCTTAGGGATGTGACGGATGAAATTGTGTACGCCGAACTGTTTGAGGAATACTCTCTTGCCATTCTGACGGATTATCTTCTACAGGACGATGTGCTCGAAAATCCTTCTTTATCCGAAATCGAGGCTCTGTACCGTGAAAATATGACAAACGGCTCTACGTTTGCTTTCGACTACACCGGCGCTTATTCCTCCTATCATGGAATCCGCAGCGGTCTCAGCATTCAGGTCTTAAAAGGCTTATGCAGCATTCTTCTTTTGCTCAGTGGCTTTTTGGGACTGCTTAATTATTCCGGCAGCGCGGAGGCGCAGATATACTGTGCCGTTACAAAAACCGGAAGAAAATTTCTGCTCCTTGCAGAGCTCTTTCCTCCGGTTCTTCTCACGACGCTTGCCGCCATGCTCAGTCTGCTTTTTACTGGCGCAATCAGCGATGGACGCGATCTGCTCAGTCTGTTTACCTATGCACTGCTCGTGGTCCTGTTCTGCACCCTGCTTTATGTCGTTCTGCGAAAAAGGACGATCATCCTGTTTCTGCTGCCGTTTTATCTGCTCGGCTGCCTGATCTTTACGCCGGTGTTTGTGGATATTTCCACCTTTATCCCCGCATTACGGCCGATCTGTTTCTTCTTTTTGCCATACTACTATTTATAACTGTTCATGTTGCGGATACGCCACACCGAGGAAACACGCAATGTTTTCGAGGCCGGCTCTGAACAGTTACTACACGAATGCTGTCACCGCGTCTGCATCAGCTTCTGCATGGCGTCATTTAAGCCTTTTACCGTCAGCTTATACATTGGCAGCAATCCCTTGATCGCGGTCTCCGCTTCACGCCACGGCGCATTTCCCGGCGCCATCTTCGGATTCATCCAGACAATCTTTTTATAATGGCGCTTCATTAATTGCAGCCATTCCCAGCCGGATAATCCGTCATTCGGTCCGCGGTAATTCCCGTCCTTCGCATACAGCTCTTCCGGTGCCATCGCGGCATCTCCCACAATCAGCACCTTATAATCGCTGTCTAAGTTACGAAACATCCACTCTGTGTCGATCCAATCGCCGTTCTCGCATTCCGGCGTCCGGTACAGCTTGCTGTAAATGCAGTTGTGGAAAAAATAGCATTTCATATCCTTAAAATGATTGGATTTATTGACTGATTGAAACAGCTCATTTAGCAGCGAGCTGTACGGTATCATCGTGCCGCCCGAATCCATTAAAAGAAGAAGCTTGACCGCATTTTTTCTCGGCTTCTGCATCACGATCTGTAAGCAGCCGCCGTTATTGCAAGTCTTATCCACCGTGCTGTCAATATCAAGCTCCGTCTCCGGAATATCCAGTTTCGTGGAAAACTGACGCAGCCGCTTAAATGCAAGCTGGAACTGTCTGTTCGTGAGTACTCTGTCATCCCTGAAATCACGGTACTTGCGCTCTCCGACGACCTCAAACGCCGACTGATAGCCCGTTTTCCCGCCGACACGGATGCCGCCCATATTACCGCCCGTATTCCCGAACTGCGTTTTTCCCATCGTGCCGATCCAAAAGCTGCCGCCGTTATGCTCGGAATCCTGATCCTTCAAGCGGTCCTTAAAGGTATCCTCGACATCTTCTTTGTCGATGTGCATCGCCTCACCTTCGATCTGATTCATATAGTCACGGTTCATCTCATGAAACAGATCGTTCATGTCCTCTTTATTCAGCCATGAAAGCATCGTTTCGGTAATTCCCGGCGTCAGTTTCCTTGTCTTGAAGCATTCCTCAAACGTCATATCAAATTTATCGTAATCCGTCTCGCTTTTTACTAAAATCATCCGGGCAAGATAATAAAAACCCGTCATGCTCGATTCATGCAGTCCCTTCGTGAGCGCATCCTGCAGCGTCAGCCACTCTCCGAGAGAGACTTCTAAACCATTCTTTCTGAGCTGATAAAAAAATTCACTAAACATTGCGCTCTCCGTTCTCCATCCTGTCTGCTTTGCATGCTTTTCTCTGTTTTCAATTCTTCCGCTTCTATTCTTTTCCCATTATAGTTTCGCTTTTTCCTGCTGCACCGTCTCCAAATCCTCGTCCTTTTTGACAATGACGCCGATAAAGGGCAGCTCCTTCCGTATGCGGTCCGCCGTGATCCCGCCGATCTGAAGCGCATTGATCCAGTCGATCAGCTCGGAGGTACTCGGTTTTTTGCGGATATCGCGCATCGCACGGATCTGATAAAATACTTCCATCGCCTGCTTTAACAGGGCCTCCTCCACATCGGGATAATGCGTGCGCACGATCTGCTCCATCAGCTCCTTATCAGGGAAATCAATATAATGGAAAATGCAGCGCCTTAAAAACGCATCGGGAAGCTCCTTCTCCGCATTGGATGTAATGATGACGATCGGACGGTGCTTTGCCTTAACGGTCCGCTTTGTCTCATGAATATAGAACTCCATCTGATCTAATTCCCACAAAAGATCGTTCGGAAATTCCAGATCCGCCTTATCAATCTCATCGATGAGCAGAATGACCTGCTCCTCGCTCTCAAAGGCCTCGCCGAGTTTTCCGAGCTTGATATAGCGCGCAATGTCGCTCACGCCCTCCTCGCCGAACTGTCCGTCATACAAACGCTGGATGGTATCATAGACATACAATCCCTCCTGTGCCTTTGTCGTCGATTTGATATTCCAGATATAAAGCTTTTTGTCCAGCGCATTGGCAACCGCCTGCGCGAGCATCGTCTTGCCTGTTCCCGGCTCTCCCTTGATCAGCAGGGGTTTCTGTAACGCGATCGCCACATTCACACTCGCCATTAACTGTTCGCTTGCCACATATTCGTTTGTTCCCTTGAAATTTTCGTTCATCGTTCCCTGCCCTTTCCATTTCCGCCCGTATACAGAATCTGAATCTTCTTTCTATCCGCTTTTTGTTGCCAACGCACAGCTCATGATCTGCAGGCGCTTGATTTTATTCTGATTTCATGTTACGATATTCGGGTACGAAATTCAAGAAAAAGTTCCAATCCGGAGGTCATTATGATAGAAGATTTAATAGAAAACAAGAAAAAAACGCTCTCCTTTGAAGTATTTCCGCCGAAAAAGGACGACGAATTTGACAATGCGTTTGAAGTGATGGATAAGTTAAGCGCTCTCCACCCCGATTTTATCAGTGTCACCTACGGAGCCGGCGGAAGCCGCTCCAAAAAAACGCTCGATATCGCCGGCTATATTCAAAATACGCTTCACACCGATGCACTGGCGCATATGACCTGCGTTGGCTCGACCATCGCGTCGATCGATGAAAATATCCGTGAAATGAAGATCCGCGGCGTGCGCAACATTATGGCCCTGCGCGGCGACCGCCCCGAATACATGACGGATGAGCAATACAACTCACGCGAATTTGAACATGCGACCGATTTGATAAAGCATCTTAATCAAAATCTGGAATTGACGCTCGCGGGCGCATGCTATGCGGAGAAGCATTTTGAAGCTCCGGATCTTGCCACCGATCTTTCCTATATGAAACTAAAAGAAGAAATGGGCGTGCGCTTTTTCGTTTCCCAGCTCTTTTATGACAACGACTGCTTCTACCGCTTTGTAGAGGCTGCGCGCAGCGCCGGGATCACCTCACCCATTATTCCCGGTATCATGCCGATCACAAGCGCGAATCAGATCACCAAAAGCGTTACGCTGTCCGGCTCCTCAATTCCAAAAGCACTCTCCGATCTCATCGCAAATTACAGCGACAAGCCGGAGGACCTTCGGAAAGCCGGCATTGCGTTTGCTGTTTCCCAGATCCGCGATCTGAAAGCGCATGATGTAGACGGCATTCATCTTTATACAATGAACCGCCCGAAAACAACAAAAGAAATCGTGGACGCAATCTAAGCGCCCACGATTTTTAACTTATAGGAAATTTCTTAAACCTAGAAGAATCGCGCGGCGTTCTTTTTTATCTACTGCACGGTCTCGTCTTTCCCATCCTCGTTCTGCATATAAGTACCTTCCTCAGCGATCGTCAGCCGTAACAAACGCTGCTCCTTGTCAGCTTCTACCTCATAAATATAATACCGATCCGTCATCAGCAAAAACAGTCTGTAATTGCCTTCTTTTCCCCGAAAACAGTAAAAAAAGGAGGTTTCCTCACCCGCCGCTTTCCCTGCTGCGTCAAACTGATCATACTCCCTGCCGAGGCCTTCCGCCAAAAGCGAAAGTTTTGCCGTGGAATTCTGATTCGCATATACAACGTCCCAATCTCCTGCCATATCCATTGCAATCGCGCCAAGCAGATCGAGCGTCATATGCATTTCGTTCTCCGCCAGCTCATAGCGGCAGATCACATACGCCTGCGCATCTTCCTCGTAAAGTGAGATCAAAAAATCTGACAGCTTGCGATACGGATACGTACCGATCAGCTCACTGTCATGGTAAATCCGAAACTGTTCTGCGTCGATCTCTGCGGTATCCTCCTCGATATAACTGCCGTATTGGTAAAAAGTTAACGCATAGGTCTCATAATTCTGCGATGCCATTGTCTCTTCCGCATCGTTCTCCTGTTTTCCGCAGCCTGCAGCAACAAGCAGCGCCGCCACTATGCACAGCGCCGTCACGCACAACCGCTTTCCATACGCTCCGATCATCCGAATGCTCCTCCTCACGAAGCGCTTCTGCTCCTTATGTATGACAATGGAAGCATCAGCAAAGCTTTCCGCCATTATCAATAGAATGCATTAATAAATGTATATAACACCGAAGTCACAATATTAATGATAAAAATGATCACGATGATCTTAACCACGATATCTTTCGTAGATTTCCCCGTAGGTGCATTTCCCCCGCCTGAACCCGGCATCTGATAGGTTCCGTTTTGCGGCATGCCGCCCTGCCCCTGCATCTGGTAGGTTCTGTTATTCGGTACACTGTTCTGTCCCTGCGGCTGATTTGCTCTGTAATTCGGCACGCCGCTTTGTCCCTGCGGCTGATTTGCCCTGTAATTCGGTACACCGTTCTGTCCCTGCGGCTGATTTGCTCTGTAATTCGGTACACCGCTTTGTCCCTGCGGCTGATTTGCTCTGTAATTCGGCACGCCGCTTTGTCCCTGCGGCTGATTTGCCCTGTAATTCGGCGTTCCCGCCCGTTCCTGTGCATGCTGCGGATGTTTGTAATTGTTGTCATATTGGCGATGATACTCCGCATGCTGCTTCTGCGGCTGATGCGCCGATGCGGAATCATACATCCGATGCAGCTTTGCATGGGAGTCATCCATTGTTTCATAATGTGCCGAAAAGTCCTTATCTACGTTATAATCATAAGGTTTTTCGCCCTGCGGCCGATTATATGCCGCGCATTTCGGGCAGATTCCGTTATGCTTTTCATAATCAAAATTTTTCCCGCATCTACAGCAATTCATTTCCGTTACCGTACCTTTCTCCATTAATCACAATGATACATAACCATACGCAAATGCGTCATCATAAATACCTATCCGCTTTACTTTGTGCCTGCTGTTTCCTCCTCAAACGGAAGCAGCGCGTTCTCTACTTTTTTATCCCGCAGCATCAGTTCTTTTACCGCCTCATCCGCCGGCTTATGCGCAAAAAGGATCGCATTGACCTGCTCAATGATGGGAAGCTGTACCTGATATTTTTCCGCAAGGCCCATTGCCGCCTTTGCCGAGTAAACGCCCTCGACCACCATCTTGACCTCGTCCATCGCTTCTTCCATCGTATGCCCCTGACCGATCAAAATACCGGCGCGGCGGTTTCTTGAATGCATGGACGCACAGGTAACGATCAGATCGCCGATACCGGACAGTCCGCTGAACGTTTCAAGTTTTCCGCCCATCGCCATACCGAGCCTTGCGATCTCCGCAATACCGCGCGTGATCAGCGCCGCCTTTGTATTGTCTCCGTAGCCCAAACCATCCGCAATGCCCGCCGCAAGCGCAACGACATTTTTTAACGCCGCCCCCAGTTCAATTCCTAACACGTCGGGGCTGATATACACACGAAACACCTGGCTCATAAAAATATTCTGGATGGTTTCCGCGACCGCCCTTTTCTTTGCCCCTACCACGATGGTCGTCGGGATTCCCCTGCCGACTTCCTCCGCGTGGGACGGTCCCGACAACACAGCGACAACCGCCTGCGGGATTTCCTCCTCAATGATCTCGGAGAGCGTCATCAGCGTTTTCTCCTCAATGCCCTTTGCCACATTCACGATCAACTGTCCCTCGTGCACAAGCTCTTTCATGCTGTGGGCCGTCGCGCGCGTAAATGCCGAAGGTACCGCCAGTACGAGCAGGTCCTTCCCGTTTACCGCCTGCGCAAGCTCCTTTGTGAAATGCATATCCATCGGCAGGATGACGCCGGGCAGCTTATCCTTATATTCATGCTCTTTTTCAAGCATATCAATTTCATTCGAAAGCGCCGACCAGACCGTCACATCATGTCCGTTCTTATGCAATAACACCGCTAATGCGATTCCCCAGCTTCCCGCCCCGATCATACCGATTTTTGCCATATCCCATTTTCCTCTTTTCTTATTATTGTGATACATTCCTTCTATTTGCCGACTGCCTCTTTATTTTTCTTGGAAAGATACGTCTTTCGTTCCTCTCCGTGAAGCAGCCTGACAATATTTTGTCTGTGCTTTACAAACGCCATGACCGTCAATAGGATTCCCAGCACATACATCTCATTCAAATAAACCTGCGGCATGGCAAATACGCCGGTCTGCCCCATTACGATCAGCATGATCATATATGCAGCATAGACGAGCAGCGAACCGAGCGACACATAATGCGTGAGAAAAAAGGTACCAAAAAACACCACGATCTCGACCGGAATCATAAACCAATGAAACGACAGGATCATTCCCGCTGTCGCCGCAATACCCTTGCCCCCCTTAAAATGCAGATAAAACGGAAAATTGTGTCCGAGGATGGCGCCAGCCGCCGCATACAGTTTTAACAGATAGATCATATCAGGATGTGAGGAATCAAAGATCACGCCCGTGAGCACCACCGCAAGGATGCATTTTGCAATATCGCCGAAAAGAACGATCACGCCCGCTTTTCTTCCAAGTACGCGGAGCGTATTGGTTGTCCCCGCGTTTCCGCTGCCATACTCTCTGATGTCAATCCCGTGCAGCTTCCCGTAAATATATGCCGTCTGAAATAAGCCGAACACATAGCCGATCAATAAGCAATAAATCCGAACCATCGTTATTCTTTGTCCTTTCGTTCCCTAATAATAAATTTCAGCGGCGTTCCCCGAAAACCGAACGCGTCCCTGATCTTATTTTCCAAATATCTTGTATAGGAGAAATGCATCAGCTCCTTATCATTCACAAAGATCACAAAGGTCGGCGGCTTAACGGACACCTGCGTGATATAATACAGTCTGAGACGCTTCCCTTTATCCGTCGGCGGCTGCTGCATGGCTACCGCCTCGGTCATGATTTCGTTTAACACGCCCGTCTGCACGCGCATCGCATGATTCTCCACGACCGCGTCGATCGTCTCATACAGCTTATAAAGACGCTGTCCCGTCTTGGCGGATAAAAAGAGCAGCTCCGCATAGGGCATGAACGCAAGCGTCTGCCGGATTTTCTCCGTGAAGCGGTAGATCGTCTTATCATCTTTTTCCACCGCGTCCCATTTATTGACCGCAATGATCATTCCCTTGCCGCGTTCATGCGCGATTCCGGCGATCTTGGCATCCTGCTCGGTCACGCCTTCCTCCGCGTCAATGACAAGACACACCACATCCGCACGCTCCACTGCGCCGACGGTGCGGACGATCATATACCGTTCCAGTTCTTCTTTTATTTTATTTTTACGCCGCAGTCCCGCCGTATCAATAAAGACATATTCCCGTCCCTGATACGTCACCGCCGTATCGATCGCGTCCCGCGTCGTACCCGCAATATCGGAAACGATCACACGGTTCTCTCCGACAAGCTTATTGATGATCGACGATTTTCCGACATTCGGCTTTCCGACAATGGCGATCTTCGGACGGTCATCGTCCTCCTCCTCAAAGCTTTCCTCGCCAAGATGCTCCAGCACATGGTCGAGCATATCGCCGATCCCCAGTCTGTTTGCCGCCGAGATCGGGATGGGTTCTCCGATTCCCAGATTATAAAACTCGTAGGTGTCCATCATCATTTTTTCAAAGCTGTCCACCTTATTGACAACGAGCACGATCGGCTTATGGGAACGCCTGAGCATGTCCGCCACTTTCGCGTCGGCATCGACGAGTCCCTGTTTGACATCCACTAAAAAGAGGATCACATCCGCCGTATCCATCGCGATCTGCGCCTGCTCGCGCATCTGCGAAAGGATCACGTCGTCACTGTCTGGCTCAATGCCCCCCGTGTCGATTAACGTAAGCTGCCGGTCCAGCCATGTAATATCCGCATAAATGCGGTCTCTCGTAATGCCCGGCGTATCCTTGACGATGGCGATCTGCCCGCCCGCAAGCGCATTGAACAAGGTTGATTTCCCTACATTCGGTCTGCCGACCACCGCCACAATGGGCTTTCTTTTTTTACTCATCACTACCTCTTTATCCGATTCTCAAACTGCCAGCCTGTCTTATCTGTTTCTGCTTTATTTTATCTGTTTCACGATCGCATCAATAAAATCCTGCCCGCTTGATTTTACAATATCAACGGGTACTTGTAAAGCGCTTTCCATCTGTCCGACCGTCACATCATCCAAAAAAACATCTTCGCCGCTCCGCAATACATTCTGCGGTAAAAGCAGCACGCTGCCGAGCTCCTTCCCCTTTAGCTGCGCAATGATGTCTGCCCCCGTCAACAAGCCTGATACCGTGATGCATTCCCCGAAAAAATCATTACGGATGGCGATTACCTGAACCGTCAGTCCGGGAAGTAACTGCTCCATGCGCTCCGCCATCTTGCGGATATATGCATACGCCAGATAACCTGTCGCCATCGTTATTTTGACTCTATTGGTCAACACCAGCTTTCCACGCGCCACTTCTCCGGATAACCGCGCAAAAGCTTCTTCAAACTCTGTAAGAAGCAGACGCACCATCCCGACGCCGTTCTCCAACTGCAAGTATCCGTCATAGCGCTCCTCCTCCGGAAGCTCCTCTTTTGCCAAAATATACCACTCGTCCGATGCGTGAATAAAATGGACGCCGTGTTCGGCATAAATACGTTCCTGCCAGCCGTGGATGAGCTTCAGAACCTCTTTCGCATCCTCCTTTGTAAACGGCTCAAGCGGATACAGTCCTTCACGGTATTTGGACAGCCCGACCGGAACAACGGATACGCTCTCCATCTGTGGAAGATAGCGCGTCAGTCTGCGGATGCTTTCATCAAGCTCCGCCCCGTCATTGATTCCTCTGCACAACACGATCTGCCCGTTCATGTGAATCCCGCCCTCATAGAGGCGGTCGAGCTTTTGCAATGCCTCGCCTGCAAAACGGTTGTTGAGCATCCTGCACCGAAGCTCTGGATTCATCGTCTGAACCGACACATTGATCGGGGATAAATGATAGCGGATGATCCGGTCAATGTCATGCTCGGACATGTTCGTCAGTGTCACATAATTCCCCTGCAAAAACGATAATCTTGAATCATCGTCCTTAAAATACAGCGTTTCACGCATGCCCTTCGGCATCTGATCAATAAAACAGAAGATACATTTGTTATGGCATGAGCGGTACTCGTCCATCAGTCCGTTCTCAAACTCCACGCCAAGATCTTCACCGTATTCCTTATCAATCTCCAACAGCCACTCTTCCCCGTCCGATTTGCGGATCTCAACCTCGATATATTCATCCTGAAGCAGATACTGATAATCAAAAATATCTTCTACCGGCTGCCCATTGATAGAAAGCAGGATATCTCCGGCTCCCATCCCCATCTCCTGCGCAATGCTGCCCGGTTTTACCGTTTTGATCGTATGCTCCGCCGCCATAAAGCCCCGCTCTCTTTCTTTTGCAAAATCCCGCAAAGAACCTGTCGTGTTCTTTCTTATTTTACTAGAAATTTCTTGACGTGTCACTAGCAGAATGATATAAAATAAGTGAAAAACAGTTTTCAACCACATACAAATACATATACAGATCACGAGATACACAAACGACCCAAACTTACCACGAGGAGAACATTACCATGCCCAATCTATCGGAATTGGAACACGCCCTTCCTGTCGCCCCCTTAAAGCTCGTTTCCATGAACGGAACGGAGCTTTTCGGGAACCGTGTCAACAACTATCTTGTCGACTATCGGAAAACCATCAATAATGTAACAAAAAAAGATCCCGCTTTTCACGGCTATGCAGAAGCCTCCTATCTCCTTCAGGTTTCCTGCCCCCGTTTCGGCAGCGGCGAAGGAAAAGCTGTCATCAAGGAGTCCGTGCGCGGCAAAGATTTATTTATTTTGTGTGATGTGACAAATTATTCCATTACTTATTCCCTAAACGGCTTTCCCAATCATATGTCCCCCGATGACCACTATCAGGACTTAAAACGCATCATTGCCGCGGCAAACGGTAAGGCGCACCGTATTAATGTCATCATGCCTTTTCTCTACGAGGGACGCCAGCATAAACGCAACGGCCGGGAGTCGCTCGACTGCGCCTATGCATTGGAGGAACTTGCAGAAATGGGTGTCTCCAATTTCATCACCTTTGATGCGCACGATCCCCGCGTCATGAATGCGACGCCGCTGAAGGGTTTTGACAATTTTACTCCGAATTATCAGTTTGCGCGCGCGCTCCTGCACAGCGAAAAGGATATGATCATTGACAAAGATCATACCGTTGTCATCAGTCCGGACGAGGGCGCGTTAAACCGCGCGATCTATCTTGCCTCCGTACTCGGCGTCGATACGGGTATGTTTTATAAACGCCGTGACTATTCCACGCTCGTAAACGGAAAAAATCCGATCGTTGCCCATGAATTCCTCGGTGATAATATTGACGGCAAGGACGTCATTATCATTGACGATATGATCAGCTCCGGAGAAAGCATGTTAGACACAGCAAGACAGCTGAAAGAACGCAACGCCAAACGCGTATACATCTGCTGCACCTACGGTCTTTTCACAAACGGACTGGATGCGTTCGATCAGGCGTATGAAAAGATGTATTTTGACAAGGTGATCACCACCAACTTAAGCTATCGCCGCCCCGAGCTGTTAGAACGCCCGTATTATATTGAAGCGGATATGAGCAAGTTCGTGGCTTCGATCATTGATTTTATGAATCATGACATTTCCATGACGAATGTCATGACGCCGACGGAAAAAATACAGAAAATCCTTGCCCTTTATAACGCGCGCAAGGATATTGATATTTAATATTTCATGTGTAATGCAGATGATCTTAGATTTTTCAAAGAATATTGCAACGCATACTTACATATGCTATAATGCCAGTAGGCTAAGAGATATGAGCAATTTTCATGTCAGGCAACATCGAAAATCCCGGAGATGGCGCTCCGGGATTTTCTATTCCTTTTTGGGCATGGCGGCTTAAACCATAGGCTAGTTACCGACTAATTATCGCTATCTAACCATTTGCAAACGAGATGGCTAATCACGTTTGCCACAATAGCGATTAAAAGAGATATGATTATTTTCTACTAAATAATCAGCATCGCATCTCCAAAGCTGAAAAAACGATACCGCTCCTTCACCGCTTCCTGATAAGCCGCAAGCACCTGCTCCCTGCCGGCCAGCGCGCTGACGAGCATGATGAGCGTGGATTCAGGCAAATGAAAATTGGTGATCAGCGCATCCAGTATCTGAAAACGATAACCCGGATAAATAAAAATATCGGTATCTCCATGACAAGCCTTTAACAGCCCGTTTTCATCCACGGCGCTCTCGATCGTGCGGCAGCTTGTTGTTCCGACGCAGATCACGCGGTGTCCCGTCTGTTTGGCATGGTTGATCTTCTCCGCTGCTTCCTCCGTGATCTCATAGCTTTCGGAATGCATGTGATGCTCAAGCAGATTCTCCATTTTCACCGGGCGGAATGTTCCCAATCCCACGTGGAGCGTGACGTATGCCAATACGATGCCCGAATCTTCCAGTTCCTTTAACAGCTCATTCGTGAAATGCAGTCCTGCCGTCGGCGCAGCGGCCGAGCCCTCATACTTGGCGTAAACCGTCTGGTAGCGGTTTCTGTCTTCCAGCTTCTGCGTGATATAGGGCGGAAGCGGCATCTCACCAAGCCGGTCAAGCGCCTCCTCCCAAATGCCCTCATACGAAAACCGGATCAAACGGTTACCCTCCTCGCCGATCTCTAACACTGTTCCGGTGATCAAACCATCCCCAAAGGAAATGACCGTACCCGGACGCGCTTTTTTCCCCGGCTTCACCAATGTTTCCCAGACATCGTCCGATTTCCGTTTCAATAACAGTACCTCGATCACAGCGCCGGTATCCGCCTTAACGCCCATCAGTCTTGCTGGAATAACCTTTGTGTTGTTTAGCACAAGGCAATCCCCCGGCTGCAGGTAATCCTTGATGTTTCGAAACGTTTTGTGCTCATATTCTCCCGTCTGTCTATGTAACACCAGCAGCCTTGACGCTGCCCGGTCCGATAAGGGGGTCTGCGCAATCAGTTCCTTCGGCAGATTGAAATCATAATCGGATTTTCGTAATTGTTCCATATTACATTCTCCACGTATAAAAGAATTTTCTGCGGGATCGTTTCCGTTTCCGCAGAAAATTCTTGTGCTCTCATGTTTATAATTCTGCATTCTCAAGGAACGCCACATAGCCTCGCTTCATCTCATATAAGTCCGCCTTGCTCGTTACCTCCCATGGTGCGTGCATATTCAGTACGGGCACGCCGCAGTCAATAACATTCATTCCGTAAAGAGCCAAAATATATGCGATGGTTCCGCCTCCGCCGAGATCGACCTTGCCCAGCTCAGCCGTCTGTATATTCACCTTTTTCCGTTCAAAAATCTCACGGATATGCGCGATATATTCCGCATTGGCGTCGTTAGAGCCGGATTTCCCTCTTGCTCCGGTAAATTTATTAAATACCATACCGTCACCGAGACAGGCAACATTCTTTTTATCAAAGCTGCTCGCATAAGTCGGATCATACGCGCTCGATACATCGGAGGAAAGCATGTCGCAATGCGCAAGACATCTGCGAAGCGCAAGCTCCGAATAATTTCCGCAAAGCTGCATCAGCTCCGCTACGGAATTTTCAAAGAAGTGAGACTCCATACCGGTTGCGCCGACGCTGCCGATTTCCTCTTTATCCACCAATATACAACATGCCGTACGTTTCACCTGGGTAAGCTCCAGCATGGCGCGATAGGATGCAAATGCGCATACGCGGTCATCCTGACCGTATGCCATGATCATGCTGCGGTCAATGCCCGCCTCACGCGCTTTTCCGGCCGGAACGATCTCCAGCTCCGCGGAGATAAAATCCTCCTCCTCCATGTCATAGTACTCTTTCAATAAGGCAAGAATGCTTTTCTTCACCGCATCTTTTTCCACCGCATCTTCCTTATCTTTTTTATCATCACTCTTTTTCTTATCCTTCTCCTCGTGATACGGGCGGTTTCCGATGATCAGGTCAAGCGCTTCTCCCTCGATCACTTTCGCTGCTTTTTTCTCAAGCTGCTCCTGAGAAAGATGAACGAGCAGATCAGAAATAAAGAGTACGGGATCGTCCTCCCTGTCGCCAATATTGACCATGACGGTCGTTCCGTCTTTTTTTACCACAACGCCGTGCAGTGCAAGCGGAAGCGCCACCCACTGGTATTTTTTAATGCCGCCGTAATAATGGGTATCCAGATAAGCAAATCCGCCGTCCTCATAGAGCGGATTCTGCTTCACATCCAAACGCGGAGAGTCGATATGCGCGCCCAAAATATTCATGCCCTGCTCCATCGGATTTTCCCCGATCTGATACAGAACAATGGTTTTATTCATCCACACGGAATAAACTCTGTCCCCGCTTTTTAAGGTTTTTCCCTCCGCCGCAAGCTTTTCCATCTCCACATAGCCATGCTTCTCGATTTCATTTACGATCGTATCCACACACTCGCGTTCCGTTTTTCCATTGTCCAAAAAATCACGGTACTCCTTTGAAAACTGCTCGCACTCCTTTAACTGCTTCTTATCATAAGTCGTCCAAGTATTCTTATGCTCCATCCTGATATTCCTCTCTTTCTGTTCTCTATTATTTATGACCGCAATTCCACGCCCATATTCTGCAGGCCGTTCAGAATTTTCTTCATTGCACCATTCACATCGTTGTCTTCCAGCGTCCTGTCCTTTGCGCGGAACGTCAGCGAATAGGCAACGGACTTGAAGCCCTCCCCAATCTGCTCTCCCTCATAAAGATCAAACAGCTCGCAGCTCTCAAGGATCTTACCGCCGCGCTGCAAAATAACCTTTTCCAGTTGACCGACTCTGATCTCCTTCGGTACGACCATACTGAGATCCCGTGTAACCGCCGGAAACCGGGTAAGTCCTTCGTATTTGCGTTCGAACGTCGCAAGCGGAGTCAGCTCCGTCATATCCAGCACCGCGACATATACTCTCGTTCCGATGTGATACGCATCGGTAACCTGAGGATGCACCTCTCCGAGATAGCCCAGCTCTTTTCCCTGATAGCGAATGAGCGCCTGCCGTCCCGGGTGAAGATACGGCTTGCCTGCCTCAGGGTCATATTCGACTCTTTCGCGCATGCCGACATACTCAAAAAATTCCTCCACGACACCCTTCATGCTAAAGAAATCACCTTCCCCGTACATGCCGAGCGTAAACATCATACGCTCATCGGGAAGCTCTGTCACAGGCACCTGCTTGGGCAGATATACATTTCCCATTTCATAAAGCCGCACGTCTTTATTGCGTCTGTTATAATTCGTTGCAAGCGACGTCAGCATGCCGTTTAACGGTAAGGTTCTCATGACGGAGAAATCCTCACCGAGCGGATTTAAGATCGATACGGTCTTGCGCAGCGGACTGTCCTCCGGCAGTAACAATTTGTCAAACACCTTCGGACTCTCAAACGAATAGCACATGCATTGGGAGAATCCGCAGAACTCTGCAACCTCTCTCGCCTTCTCTCCGATCC
This sequence comes from Lachnospiraceae bacterium, assembly GCA_014804755.1. Lineage (GTDB taxonomy): Bacteria > Bacillota > Clostridia > Lachnospirales > Lachnospiraceae > DLAJ01. The sequence goes on from JAAUZE010000005.1 coordinate 183,569, forward strand.
GCTGTGAAAACGAGTGCTTCCCCGCCGTCGCCTCGCCGTTCGGCAGCGTCACGGGTATCTTATCATAACCGTAAAATCTTGCGACCTCCTCAGCAATATCCGCAAAACCGAGCAGATCCTGTCTGAACGTCGGGCAGATCAGTTCATTTGTCTTTTCATCATAGACGATCTCGATGCGCTCAAATATTTTCAGCATTTCTTCCCGCGCGATCTTCGTGCCAAGGAACTCGTTGATCTTTTCCGGCTCAAAAAGTACTCTGACCGGATCCTTAAACGGCGCTTTCACATCCACCATACCGCCGACCACTTCCCCGCAGCCAAGCTCCTCGATCAGCGCGCAGGCACGATCAATGGCAGCCTGCGCATTGCGCGGCTCAAGCCCTTTCTCGAAAATGCCGGAAGCATCCGTGCGAAGTCCGATCCGTTTTGCTGATTTTCTGATGTTTGCGCCGTTGAAGGTCGCCGCCTCAAAAAGAACCGTTGTCACGTCATCCGTGATCTTGGAATTCTCGCCGCCCATGATTCCCGCAATGCCGATCTCCTTTTCGGCGTCACAGATCATCAGCACGTCTTTATCCAAAGCGCGCATCTGCCCGTCCAGCGTTTGAAATTCATCGCCGTCGGCTGCACGACGCACAATGATCTTTTTGCCTGCAATCGTGCTAAGATCATACGCATGCATCGGCTGTCCATATTCCTCCATGACATAATTGGTAATATCGACCAGATTGTTGATCGGGCGGATGCCGCTTGCCGCAAGCCGTCTCTGCATCCACTTCGGCGACGGCGCGATCTTGATATTTTTAACGACGCGCGCGCAATATCTTGTGCAGAGTTCCATATCCTTTACTTCCACGGAAATATAGTCCTCCGCTTTTTCGTCATTCCCCGTCTCTTTGACAACAGGCGGAACAAACGCCTTTCCGAACGTCGCCGCAGCCTCGCGCGCAATTCCTAAAATGCTGTAGCAGTCCACTCTGTTTGAGGTGACCTCATATTCAAATACCGTATCGTGCAGTCCGAGCGCCTCGATCGCGTCCGCGCCGACCTCGACGTCATCCGCAAAAATATAAATACCGTTTTCCGGCGCTTCGGGATAGAAATTACGATCCGAACCGAGTTCTTCAATCGAACACATCATACCGTTTGACGGCACGCCGCGCAACTGTCCCGCTTTGATCGTGATCCCGTCCTCCGGCAAAGGACCGCCGTCATGTCCTCCCGCTACTTTTCCGCCGTCCAAAACAACGGGAACTTTATCGCCCTCTTTAACATTGGACGCTCCCGTGACGATCTGAATCGTCTTGCTGCCGATATTGACCTGGCAGACGATCAGCTTGTCGGCGTCGGGATGTCTCTCAATCTTTATGATCTGCCCGACTACAATACTTTGCAGATTTTTGTCCGTGCGCTCATAGCCCTCAACCTTTGTTCCCGATAGCGTCATGGCGTCACAGTATTCCTTATCCGTGCAATCCAATTCGGGCACATATGCTTTAATCCATGATAATGCTGTATTCATCGCATGCTTTCCTTTCTAACTTTGCTATATCGAATGTCCTTACTCCCAAAAGATTTTCCGCAGGAAACTCTTTTTAGAACTGCTTCAAAAATCTTACATCATTTTCATATAAGAGTCTCATGTCGTCAATCTCATATTTCAACAGGGTAATGCGCTCCAAACCGATCCCGAACGCAAAACCGGAATAAACATCAGGATCGATGCCGCTCATTTTTAACACTTTCGGATGAACCATACCGCATCCTAAAATCTCGATCCAGCCGCTTCCCTTACAGAACCGGCATCCTTCCCCGCCGCACTTGAAGCAGGAGACGTCCACCTCTGCGGACGGCTCTGTGAACGGGAAATGATGCGGGCGGAATTTCACCTTGGTTTTTTCTCCGAACAGTTCTTTTGCAAACTGGGCAAGCGTTCCCTTTAAGTCCGCAAAAGTAATACCCTTGTCTACGATCATTCCTTCAATCTGATGGAATGACGGAGAATGCGTCGCATCCACCTCGTCGGAGCGGAATACCCTGCCTGGCGCGATCATGCGGATCGGCAGCTTTCCCTTTTCCATCGTCCGCACCTGAACGGGAGACGTCTGCGTGCGCAGAAGAATCTCATTCGTCACATAAAAAGTATCCTGCTCGTCCTTTGCCGGATGGTCTGCCGGAATATTCAACGCCTCGAAGTTGTAATAATCGTATTCCACTTCCGGTCCCTCTACCACTTCATAACCCATGCCGATGAAGATCCGCTCCACCTCGTCTAAGACAATACGGTTCGGATGCCGATGTCCGACTAAGTTCTTTTTTGCGGGAAGCGTTACGTCGATCACCTCACGCTTCATTGCCGCCTCACGCGCTTTTGCCTCCATCTGCGTTTTCGCCTGCTCCAACACGCGCTCGATCTCATCCCGGATCTCATTGACCATCTGACCGACCTTCGGGCGTTCCTCCGGTGCGACGTCCTTCATGGATTTTAAGACGGTTGTCAGTTCTCCCTTTTTGCCAAGGAAATTGACCCTTACCTCATTGAGCTTTTCCAGCGCATCGCTGCCCGCAATCTGTTTCAGCGCCTCTTCCTTGATCTTTGCCAGTTTTTCTTTCATATTCTACTGCTTACTCCTTTCCAACCTTTCCGCGTAAATACAAAAAGGTACATTCTAAATGAATTTTTCTGGTTCTTTTTCATTACTCCCCGATAAGCAGCCTGAAATGCGAAGCATTTCAGGCTCGCGTTGCTCGCCGCAAAGGACATTTCCCACGCTTCCTTGCGCAAGCGCAGTCAGCGTGCAAAATGACCTTTTCTTCTCTGCTTATCGCGCAAAAAAAGTCCCTTGCATATGCAAGGGACGAATAAACTCCGCGGTACCACCCTGATTCCTGCTTTCGGATCACAACTTATTTCCGAATGCAGACTCTCGATCAGCTTAACGCGCTGTCACGTCCCGTCCTACTTTCAAGTGCGGATGCACCGTTTCAAACGGGCGCTCACATGGGAATATCATACAGGACACTTCCTAAGGATGCTTTCAGCCGGTGACATCCTCTCTCTGCAGGGTTATCAGGTACTTTTACATGTTCATCGCTTTTTATGCTACCTATTGTAATCACTGTGATTCAAAATGTCAAGCTATGAATTAGCAAAGTTTTTATCATATATACGGCGTATCACTCTTTATTCCTCCCTGATATCCGCAATGATCTCATTTGTTCTCTTAAATTTCAGCCCGGACATGACCAGGATATACACGGGCAGGATGAAACCAACACCGACTCCGAGATATCCTGCCACGGTCCCTGTCACATTAAAATTTTCAATCAGCGCACTACACAGATAACATAGGAGCGGAAAGGAAAGGACGACCGCGATCACATAGGAAGTTGAAAGCATGAGAAGCACCTCTATGCTGATCGTTCGTTTTAATCGTTTTAAGGCCATTCCCAGCGCCCGCCATATACCGTACTCCTTCCGTCTGAGGATCAGGTTCGCCTTCATGATGATCATCATATTGAGGATCGCTGTTACCGCCGTGGCAAAGACGATCATGGCCGCAATGTAAATGAGCACCAGCGCATCCGTGATTATTTTTTCCATGCCCATTTCGTATGACATGCATATCGCATATTCATTATCTGCAAAGACCGCTGCAATCTCAGAATATGTCCCCTCCTTGGCGTGAGAATTCAGTTTTACCATCACGTCCGTGTAACTGTAGGCACCGTAAATTTCCAAGGCGGCTTTTTCTGTCAGAATAATCGTAACCGAACCTCTGCCACTTCCGGTCCCCTTGTTTTCCGGTATGTAATCCGTATGCAGCACGGAACCTACATGCAGCGTGCCCTCTTTTCCGCCCTTCAGTCTGTATGCAATGGCACCCGTCTCCTGTATTTCCTCAAGAAGTTCCTGTTCTTCTTCGTCTGTTCCTGTTACCACGCAGACGGCATCCAGTTCTTTTTGCCAAAGTTCCGTCTTCCCGTTTTGTTCTAACAGCCATTGAAACAGCGCGTCATCATAAATGATAGCAGAAATAGAATTCCCGTTCTGTTGATACATATAAGACTCCAGATCAAGCGCAGTACCAATTGCATAGATTTTCTCTACTCCGGTCACGCCCCGTACTTTTTCGATTTCCGGGATAGAGAGTTCTACGCCGGAAATCCCCTCTATGGCATCCACCCATCCGTCACGGGGGATATACACTTCATAATCCGAAAACCCGCTTTTCGGATCCTTCTCTGGTAATTTTACGTTGAGCATGAAATTAACGATGACCATCAGGATCATCATGGAAAAGATCATGGAGAGCATCACGATCATGCTTTTGCTTCGTTCCCGTTTAATATTTCTTTTGGAAAATTTGACGCAGGACCATTGCTCCATCGTCTGTACCTTTTGGTTTTTGACGGCCAGACCGTTATATTTGCTTGCTTCTATGGGTGTCAGCGCAATGATCTTATGGATGGACAGCGCAAATGCCAGCACCAGAGCAATCAGAACAACCGCCGCCGTCAGCAGATAGCTGCTTGGAAGCTGCCTGACCCCCACATGTTCGCCGGTCATATATAAAAGGATATTCTTTGCAAAGAACTGATTCATGATATTTCCAAAGACAATGCCGATCCCATAACCTAAGATGCAGTAAAAAAGGTTTTCAAAAAATACGATCAGACCGGTCTGCCGATAGTTCATTCCGATACAGCGCAGCATCCCTAATTCTCTTGTGTTTTCGGCAATGGCAAGATGCATGCTGTTAAAGATCAGCAGGATCATGGATACCGCGAGTAAGATTGGCAATGCCTTTAGTAAGTTCACGTTTTCGGACTGATAGCCATATTCCACAAAATTTTCCCATTTCGAATTATTAAATACGGTATTTCTATTGATTCTCCTTACGATTTCTCCTTCTTCCTCCGAAGCCTGCCCGCTAACTAATCTACGAGACGTATCATTAAAACTATCCAATCCATAAATCCGGGCAAGCAGTTCCTGCGCTTTGTATTCTAATTCTGCTACTTCTTCATCGTCATAGGCATCCACATCGGAAGTTACCGTAACGATCAGATTATATTCTTCTGCTCCCGGCGTTGTCAGACCTGCTTCATAAAGGAACGAAAAGGAAACGTTCATGACCCCCTCCGGTCTGTCGCCGCTGAATAAAGTCGGTGCATTTTCCATGATGCCGACAAGCCGGAAACAATAGATTTCTCCCGTCAGACCGCAGACAACTGCGACCTCATCCCCGATCCGGCTTCCCAGCATTTCGCAGACATACTGTTCCAAAACAATCTCATCCGATGACTCGCTCCATCTTCCATTCCGAAGCCGAAGGCCGGTTTCTTCCAACCCTTCCCTCGTTCCTGCGCAGATTTGAAGCTCTATCTTCTGAAACGCTTCCGGTTTCATCTGCATTTCACGGTAATCACTCCAAGAAATGCCTGACGCTTCAATCTTTTCCTTGTCCAATTCCCCTTTTATGAACTCTGCCTGCTCTTTGGTCAAACCGGATATCGAAAAATCATGCAGATTCGTTCCCAGTGCCTGTTCTTTGTACTTGTTGTTAATGCTGTCCCCCATCTGGATCATGCAGAACATCATGGTCACCGAGCAGGCAATGCCCAGAATGATCATGTAACTGCGTTTGATATGGTGCTTGATCATCATTTTAGCAAAAACAAACATAACATCCCCTTACCTTTCTGCAACCTGCAAACTTTGAACCGCAGACAAAATCATCTTCAAGATAAACGCCAAGATCAAGCTATTTCTGCCCGATTTCTTTTCCACTCTCCATCCGTATCACTCTGTCCGCATAGGAAGTAAGTTTTTCATTATGTGTTACCATGACTAAGGTTGCTCCTTCTTTTTTCACCGCATCGATCAGGCAGCTCATCACCTGATCGCCGGTATCCTTATCCAGATTACCCGTCGGCTCGTCCGCAAAAATGACCTTCGGATGATTGATCAATGCCCTTACGATTGCTGCGCGCTGCTGCTGACCGCCGGAGAGCTGGTTTGGAAATTTGTCAAGCTGTTCTTTGATGCCAAGGCTCTCGCTCAATGCTTCCACATCTTTTCGCTGCACACGCTTGTTATCCAAAAGAAGCGGCGCGATGATATTCTCATAAATGGTCAAAAGTGGAAGAAGATTATATGCCTGGAAAATAAATCCGAATTTCTGCCTGCGCAGCTTCGACATCTCCGCATCCTTAAAATTCGTGTACGGCTTTCCCTCTAACAGGATTTCCCCGGAGGTCAGGACATCCAGTCCACCCAGGATATTGAGCAGGGTACTTTTTCCTGAACCGCTCTCTCCCAAGATGACAATAATTTCTCCCTGCTGCACGGCAATGCTTAACTCATCCAGTGCTCGCACGGTAATCTCTCCTGTCGTATATTCTTTTACTGCATTCTTCAATTCAATTAGGCTCATCTTTATTCCTCCCTGATATCCGCAATAATCTCATTTGTCTGCTTAAATTTCAGACCTGACATGACTAAAAAATACACAAGCGTTATAGAAACGATTCCGACTCCGAGATAGCCTGTCATGATCCCTTTCACATTCACAGTTTCCTGCCTGCAGTTACTGCCGTGACGGTCACGATCAGGGCGGCAATGTATAGAATCACCAGCGTGTCCGTGATTTGCTTCTCCATGCCGACTTCATCTCCAATCCGGCTTCCCAGCATCTCGCAGACGTATTGTTCCAAAACGATCTCATCCGATGACTCGCTCCATCTTCGTTCCTGCACAGACTTGAAGTTCTATTTTCTGATATGCTTCCAGTTTCATCTGCATTTCACGGTATTTGTATTTGTTATTAATACTGTCCCCCATCTGGATCATGCAGAACATCATGGTCACCGAGCAGGCAATCCCCAGAATGATCATGTAACTGCGTTTGATATGATGCTTTATCATCATCTATGCAAAAACAAACATGATAATCTCCCCCAATAAAAACAATCGTCCCAAACCCTTAGGGCTTGGAAACAGGATGTTTTTCTTCGTTCTCCTTTTCCATCTTTTTCCGTACCTGACGGTTCACCCGAAGCAGCTCGAGCAGCGGCTGCAAAAAAAAATTGAATTCATCGCCGAGCAACAAGATATACATACAAAAATACAGCCAGAGCATGACGATCACGATCGTCGTCAGGCTTCCGTACATATTAAAAGCGCCGTAACGCTCCACATAGAGTGAAAACGCCCATGAAAATACCGTCCAGCCCAAACTTGCAAAAATGGCTCCCGGCATCTTGTTAAAAATCTTGTTTTTTCTATTCGGAATGAGCGCATACATCAGCGCAAATACAAGCGCCAGCGCGACAATGACAACAGCATAGCGAAACGGCATTAAAATGACCGCCATATATCTGACGTTCGGCAGATGAGAAAGAAGATTGTTGATGATCGTGTTGCCGAACACAAGCACGATCAGCGAAAAAACGATGATCACAAGCAGAATGACCGTATAAATACAGGACCAAAAGCGCAACACAAAATAATTGCGTGTCTCAATGACCTCCTGCACGGCATTTAAGCCCCTGAGAAGCGCAAGGATTCCCTTGGCCGCAGACCAGATGACAAATACGGCGGAAATGGAAATGATCGTCGCCGACTGATCATACAGCTCGCCGATCACGCTGACTGCCAGCGGATCAATACTTGACGGAAGTAAATCCGTCACTACCCTGAGCAGATCCGCCTCGGAAATATGCGTGTACGGCAGCACAGAACAAAGAAGCATTAAAATCGGAAAAATGGAAAGAAACATAAAGAACGCCGCAGACGCCGCGTGCGCGCCCACATCATCCTGTTTCATTTTTCCCATAAATACCTTGATAAAGCGAATCATTTTCCTCTCCGTATCATCATGTGGTCAGTTATTTTGGTGCCTTCCATTCGGTTCCTATGTAATAATAATCCAGAATCCCCCGATAGTCCACGCCTAACGCCGCAAGCGTATCCGCTCCGTTCTGCGACATGCCAACGCCGTGTCCGTATCCGCCACCTATTATAGAATACCCTATTAATTCCTCTTTGTCCAGCAAAGGAGTTAAAATGAGATAGGCGCTCGGCAGGATCGTCCTCATGACGGCGTTGCTCCCATCCTGCCTTGTCACAGTCGTATCCCCGTCGCAGAGCAGATAGCGGACATTATATTCTCCGTAAATGCGGTAGCTGCAGTTCTCACCCTCGATCAAAAGACAAGTCGCACAGCCGGATGGACTTCTCGCGTCAATCGATAACATCCGGATGCGTCCAAATTGCGGAAGCTCATCCGTCTGCAGCGGCTCCGTATCCATTCCCACAAGCTCCACGCTCTCCTGCTTGGCCTGATAACGCTCCTTTAACCTTTCATATAGAGTGTCCGCATTCACACCGGAAATCTGACAGCTCCACCGATACCACGGATAAGCGCTCTCCACATCCTCGTGCGCCGCTGTCAGGTATGCCGCAAACTCCGTGTCGTCCGTTAGCTGCAATGCCTCATGCGCTGCATTCTGACTGCGGCTTTGCAGATAAGGATACTCCTCGAGGGCAAAGCCCTGCCACACACTGATATCGCTTCCGATCCCGCACGAAGTAGAGTAATAATAGGTACTGACCGGGCGCTCCTGAAACAGCAGGATTTCCCCCCTTGTCTGCTCCACGGCCGCCGTCGTATTCTCATGCTCCTCCAGATTTCCATACATCTGACAGGAAGTACTGTCATCCAGATGCGCGTCAAAATCCGGATAGCGCGGGTTTTCCATGACCGCGCACGCATAAGTCCGCGCACAGACAGCCTGCGCTTTCAACGCCTCCTCATGATAGGAGGCGGGCATTTCGCTCGGCAGAACATTGTATAGATATTCCTCCAGGGAAAGCTCATTGACCAATACGAGCTGATCATCCCTCACATAGAGATACAGGCACCCCCGGTAAGACGGCGTCCCGCACGCCCGGCTGATCGAGAGAATCTTTATCCGCTCACCTGCCTGCGCGGCTCCCTCCGTTCCCGCCTCTGCTTCGTGCGGTCTCAACACATAACATTCCCCTTCTCTCTCCAATAAAAACCCTTCCTGTAAGAGCTGTTCCCCCACTTCGTCAAAAGTCTCGCGGAGCGCCGCAGGCGTAATCGTGATCTCATCCGCATGCCCCTTAATTACAAGCTGATCGTGATAAACAGAAGAAAAATCACTGTTCATAAGCAGAACGCGCACCGTCTCCGGCACCTCATAAGGAATCTGCACCTGTCCGCTTAACTCCTTCATCCCACCCGTTCGGTTTTCCTGTCCATCCCCCGCCGCTTTTTCCTGCCCTTCCTCATCCTCGCTGCTCCCCGTCCGATCCCCCACCAACACATAAAACGGCGGTTTGTGATTGGCATAGCTCCATAAAGCCATCCCGCCGCACAGTAGTGTTGCAAGAAGCAGGCAGGGAAACAGCATACTCCCTATGTACCCGTGCCCCGGTCTCATGCCGCGCCGTCCGTCCCCACCGGACGACTGACGCATTGCCCGGCTTAACGCCTCTCTCCTGTCCGCATCATTTTGCATCCCCATGTCATTCCCTCTTTACCCGTCCGATATTCACAGCAAAAGAAAAAGCAGCCATGTATTGGCTGCTTTTTCTTTTGTATTTATGACAATAGAAAGTGCGCTCAGCGTACTTTCTATTGTTTGCCGAAATGCCGGTTCCTATCTTTTGACTCCTAGCAAACGCCAGGTGGGTAACCGCAATCATAACTTCTGCCTTCCCCTGCATAGATTTTCATCCGGAGGCCTGACATCCATCAGACAATATAGGAATCCCTTTTCAAGTAACTGTAGGTTCAAAATAATAGGAATGATCGAGCATTTCAGGTTATTCTTATTATACGCAAAATTGCGCGTCAAATCAACTGATAATTACAAATTTATGTTACAATTTATGTATTTTCCCCATTAAATTTATAAATTTCCCTTATTCAGACTGTAAATCGTCTCCGTAACCTTGTTTAAGGAGGAAGTAATCTCCACACTTGCCTCAGACATTCCCTGTGCAAGCTTCTGTACCTCGTTCGCAACGACCGCGAAGCCCTTGCCCGCATCTCCCGCTCTTGCCGCCTCAATGGACGCATTCAAGGCTAAAATCCGCTGTTTGCTGCTAAAGCCGACAATCCGCTTCGTGCTCTCGTTCGCAATGTCAATCTCGCTGACCGCATCATTGATTCCGTCTTTGAGTTCCTCCAAAAGCTTCATGTTCACCTTTGTTACATAACTGGTACGTACAAACATGTTGATCACATCGCCTAAAAGATTCGCCGCCGCCTCGATCTGATCCCTCGACCGCACATTGACCTTACGGAGCGCATCAATATAAACATCCTCATCAATACCAAGCTCTCTTGCCGTGCGGCGGAACTTATCTTCATCAGGATCTTCGGGAAGAACCTGTCCACCGATCACACTTCCTAATACCGTACCGTCTTCTAACGTAATCGGAATTCCAAAGTCAACCAGTCCTGCATGACAGGAATACACGCCCTTACCTTCCCTGTCGCACTTTTCACATCTACGGCATCCCTCATCGCTTCCGCGCGTCAGCTTTATGCAAAAATCCGTGAAATTATAGCACTCACTGATATACTGTCCATCATCTCCGACTGCCACGGTCGCAAGCCCTGTACTCTTTGCCCAGTTATACATAATTTCCTCAAATCGTTTCATATCACAAAAATCCTGAATCCTTAACATTGTCGTGCTCCCTTCCCCATCTGTCTTTTCGCGGCGTTCTTCTGTACCGCACATCAAAAATATTCTTATTGCTAAGTATACCATACATTCCTTATAAAAGACAATCCTGTTATGAAGAATTCTCTGCTAATTCTGCACAAACGATACTCCCTCAATTATGGCAAAGCGCCTTGTGTCCGATTACCGCTTATGATATAATAAAAGAGTGCACATGAACGAAACGTTGGGAGGGATTTGTCAATGAACAGCGATATGACGGTGCCATGCGATCAAGGCTTTATCAACATCCGCGTCGGCGCGATCATTCTGAAAGACGGAAAGTTTCTAATGGTCGGAAACGAAAGAAGCGATTACCTCTATTCTGTCGGCGGACGTGTCAAGTTCGGAGAAACAGCTCAGGAAGCAGTCATTCGGGAAGTTTTTGAAGAAACCGGCGTAAAAATGGAAATTGACCGTCTCGGATTTATTCATGAAAATTACTTTATCGGGGACTCTCCCGCAAAAGCAGGGAAACTGATCTATGAAATCTCCTTTTTCTTTTACATGAAGGTTCCCGACGATTTTTCCCCGGTCAGCGACAGCTTTACGGAGGATGACAGTAAAGAATATCTGACATGGATCTCACCGAACGAAAAAAGGCAATTTTATCCCGAATTCTTCCGAACGGAATTACTTCATCCGACAGACAGTGTACGGCATTTTTTGACGGATGAACGCTGAATTCCGATTATTTCCATCTTTTGAATACTCCCCCTGCATAGCAGGGGCATTTTTCACTGTGACATAAAAAGGACAGCATGCAATTTCTGCACGCTGTCCTCTCTATTCTGTCATGCATCAACGCACAACAACATCCGATTTTAGAGCGTCTCGATCTCTTTTACGAGCTTCTCAAGTGCTTCAAGCGCCTCATCAGGAAGCTTGTCGAAACCGCCGGCCTTCTCGCCGAAATCCTTTACGGACTTCACGCGGGTCTCCATTGCGCTCTTTAACTGAGCAACATAATCCTTATCCTGAAGATTCGGAGTGAAATCGCCCGTCTTGCCGGACCAGTCGTTCATGATCTCGATGTCCTCAAACGGTCCCCACTTCTCGAATTTTGCCTTGCCCTCAACGATGGTCTCAAGGATGCCGAGCGTATCCTCTTTCTGGCACTTTTTACCCATGAAATCACCGGTATTAATGATATAGCATGCAACATTCTTCTCCTCAACCAGCTTCTTGAACTTTGTATAGTCGTTCACGAGCGGATAGGTTCTGAACGGATTTGCATACGGTACGATGCGGATCGCATTTAAGTCCGTACCTGCGGCAACACGCTCTGCGGTAGAAGTCTTTGTTGCAAGCGTTGCGCCCATAACGGAAGCAAGCGCCGCGCCTTTCAGCTTCACAACAGGCGGAATGGTCGGGTCTTTCATGATCCAGAAGATTGCATTGACAGGGCTGTCAATCTTATCCACACGGTTCGGAGACCATAATTTGGACTTGATCGCACGGCCGTTACCGTTTCTGATATCCTCGGTAACAAGCTGGATCTTGCCNTCGCTCNTCCATNGTCGCAGGAGCAGTTCTGNGCNGNTAANANNTANTNNTTNTCNGGGCAGCCTGTCGGATAATCTGCCGTCTTATCAAAATAAGTAGGCTCCAAAGCGATCGATGCACAGGTGTCCGAATTGATGATGAACGCATCGTCATGAAGTACCTTGATCGCAGGATACTTGTCGCCATGCTTCGCATGTGTCAGTGTAGACTTACCGGATCCGGACAAGCCGTATACGGAAGCAACGAACTTAGAACCGTCAGCAAGCGTGTACTCCTTCTGTCCACCGTGGCAGGATGCATAACCGTTTCTGTTTGCAAGCGCCCACGCCATTGTCAGCGTGCCTTTCTTATGCTCACCGAAGTACTTCATACCAAGAATGCATGCGCAGTTCTCGTCCGTATCAAAGTAGCACAGCGTAAGCGGATCGCTCAAGCAGCTGTAATCCACATCAGGACGCTCCTGCGGAGTCCACTGAGGATCGGAGAAGATATAAATATCCGGCTCTTTGCCGCCGCCGATCGGCTGGGACTCTTTATACATTTTTACATACTCATCGGACATATACTGGAAGTTCAGCATCCAGTTATAAAGCAGATTCTCCTCGCCTTCGGGAATCAGCAGATGAGCCTTTACCATAAACTCCGGATCCAGACCTACGAATACCTGCGCATGATACATGGTCTTCCAACGTGTCTCATAGATTGCATCCATCGCAACCTTATCCAGTTTTGCTGCATCTACACCGGCCTGACCCTTAATGCGGCGTGCTGCTGCATAACGTCCGGTTACGGCTCCATCGTTAAAAAGAAGAACCTTTGCATCGCTCTCGAGTCCGAATTCCTCGCCTCTGTATACCGGCATATCGGTCACGATGGTTCCCGGGGAATTCTTTGCAAGCTCATAAGCCTGCTTCATTTACACTGTAAGTGCAACAAGTAGAAACACTTGTTCGCACTTACAGTTTTTTTTTGCGAAAGTCCGCAGGGCAGATCAAATTGTCTGTTGGCTATTTGGCTAGGGTAGTATTAAATCTGCGGATGAGTAGCGCAGGACGGAAAAGCCGGATCAGGTATCACGCTTTATTGATACCTGACCGGATACCAAAGGGGGAATGAATATGGAAAGGGGTAATATTGGACTTACTACGAAAGAAGAAGATATAATTCCGGTTCTTGGTGACGCAAGGCATGTATCCGTTGGATCAATTTATTATGATGAAGCTGTTTCTCATTTGAGATACCTTTATCAAGATGTAAATGATATAAAACAGAGATATGTTTTTTTAGGGTTTCATCTTTGGGAATTTGATCGTGGTATTATGTGGAATACTTTGGGGTTTTCAAATATTTTTGAATTTGCGGAGGCAAATCTAGGACTTGATAAAACAACTGTATCCCGTTGTATGGCAGTTGCTAAGAAATTTTCTTCAAATGGATCAAGTGCAAATGTTTCTATGCATCTTGATAAAAGGTATAAGGATTTTTCATACTCCCAGCTTTGTGAAATGGTGAGCATGGATGACAAAGATCGTTGGAAGGTAAAGCCGGAAATGACGATCAGACAGATTCGGGAATTAAAGAAAGCTATAAAAGAAACGGATCAAAATGAGGATTCTGCTTTGAATTCGATTGATTCGTTAAAAAATATTTTGGATGCTGCACAACATAAAAAGTCGATTCAGAAATTTGATCAGTTGATGAAAGAAAAATGTCATGCCGATCAGGAGCAGTCTGAAGAAGTACCCGGACAGACCAGTATTGAAAAAGATTTCCCGGAGTATTTACCGGATGGTCAGGCAAAACCTGTTGCGACGTCGCAACAGAATGAGAAAAAGCCGTTTGAATATAACAAATATATTAGTTTGCAAGGTGCTGCCAGTAGTGCCTATATCAAGAGCCGGGATGTGCTTAGTGGTAGACATAGAGCTATTGCTATTCACTTTTTTGATCGTAATGGAAAACCTGTTTTTCCTGAAATATCAAATCTTTGGTTAGATGTTATTTATTATTCAGATTCGAGCTATTATGTCCGTTTGAATAAGACCAAAGAAGAATTGGAGGGTAAATCATGAATATTCCAAAGCAGTTTTATGATTTGTCCGAGCTTCCTGAATATGTGGCTTTTTTGCAGAATGAAGCAGAGACAAGCTGCAACCATGAATATAACCTACGGATCGCCGGAGCATGTGACGCATTGGAAAAACTGCGGCTGATCAGTATGGATCGTGCCGGATATATCCGTTCTTTGGCAGGGGTGAGAAAATGAGTGTTTGTGTGCAGGATGGCAACCGGGTCAAAGTATTGGATAAGGTCAAAGAATCGGATCAGGATTACCGCCGCCTGGTCAAAGTGTATCGTCAGATACCGGACGGGTATCAGATCAGGACACTGACACACGGCTGTTATCATCTGATCAGAAAATCTGACGGTGCGGTGATCGCGCGGATGGATGATCTTAATTTGCTGTTAAAAAGACTGAAAAATGATAGCTTCATTATTTCTATCTATGAACATGAGGAATGGGAAGCGTTGGAAATATTTTATAGCTTCTGTTACTGGATGGCAGTCAAAGGGATCAATGTTTTAGCTGATAGCAGAGCCGGGAGCGGCGGGGAAACCCGCCTCCCCCCTCATCTGTTACAGATAAATTAGGCGAATGCCTGTAAAAAAAGAGTAAGGGAACAGGTACCCAAAAAAGGAAAGTGAGGAAAAGAAAATGGCAAAAACAGAAGAACAGACAAAGGTTACAGATGTGCAGACTGTTGATCAATCTGCAAGATCAGAGACAGCTGCAGAGACTCCGCAGGCAGAGCAGCGTATGGGAATACGGCAGATCAGGGAAGTACAGAGTCTGAAAGAGATGGAAGAACTGCGTGCGGCGAGAGCTTCCGGACAGCCCGGAGAGAATGAAAAGAAAGTGATCGGGATGCAGGCGATCAAGAAAAAAGACGGGAGCGGCTATGCATTTAAGCTGTTCATGACGGAGCCGTATACTGCTTATGAAAAGCAGCATGGTGAATGTCTCGGCGTTAAAGTGTGTGATGAGTACGTCGGCGATGAGTCGAAGATCCCGGCTGATCTTGCGCTTGGTGATATTATCAAGATCACCAAGATCCAGCGCGGGCAGTTCCTTTCCGTTGATGAAATTCGCATCTTAAACAGATAGCGTTTTCATATTCATTGTGTCTGCACTCTTAACAGGGTGCAGACATCCCCCCTTTTGGTGGGTGTTATATCACGGAAATATAATCGGAAAGGAGGTGAATCTTATGCCTACTACGGTTATGTTAGCGGCTGCTGAAGGTGGTACGTCTTCCGGTGGAATCGGTACGATCGTCAGCGCGACGACTGATGTTGTTTCGTTGGTTTCTAACGTATTTGACATCATGGTATCTAATCCGCTGTTGCTGTTCTTTGTGGCGGTTGGAGTGCTTTCGGCAGCGATCGGCGTGTTTGCGCACTTGAAGCACGTTGCGAAGTAGTCTGTAAACAGATGGGAGGTATTGCGTTATGCGGTTATTTTTTGAAATCTTGAACTTGTTTGATGCGGTGATCAAATTCATGCTCCGTGTAGAGCTTTTGAGTTTGCTTCTCTGTGTCGGCGTGTTCGGTGTGTGTGTTGGGTTAGCCCTTCGCATTCGGAAAATGACCGTATAGCGCAGGCTTTCGTACCTGTAAAACAAACCATAGTAGGAGGAAAGAAAAATGTATCTGATCATTGTAATGGCTGTTTATTTTACAATCCGGGATGTGCAGTTGATCCGGGAAGCGTTCCGTAACATGAAAAGAAAAAGGAAGTTGCCGGAGCTTCAGCAGCCGAAAGAGCCGGATAAGGGGGAGGACAATAGGACCGATGTTGTTTAAGGATTATATTAGACAGATGGATGATGAAGAACTTGCACAATTTTTTTTATATTTAGATGATTTTGATTTTTGTGATTTTTGTGATATTGCTGATTACGATGTACCTTGTAGTGATGAATATTGTATTAAGGCAGTGCAGACTTGTTTAAATAAGGATATAGAAGATCAGGAATTTGATGATTTTTTTAGTAGATAGGGGGGATAAAGGATGACTGACGAAGATTTTGAAGAGTTTAGGGCTATTTTGATAAGTGCGTTTTTTGTATGTGTGGTCGATGTTGGTATGACTTTTTTTTCTGTTTTGCGTGAGTATAATGTCGAACAGGAAAGAAAGCTGACGGAACGCCAGCAGATGGAAATAGAATCTCAATTGTGGAGTGCTTAATATTAAGGGGGGCGTTATGTTATCAAGTGTGAAAGATGGACTTATCGGTTTTCTCGATGGTTTTGATCATATGATAGATCGTGTTGTTTTAGCTCTTATGGATGATCCGATTTTTTGTTTTTTATTGTTGTTTTTACTTCTTGTACTTTTTCTG
>JAAUZE010000006.1 GCA_014804755.1 Lachnospiraceae bacterium
GTGCCACGGACAATTCCGTTAAGACAAGTGTAGCAGAGCATGAGTATGGTGGCAATATGCATTTTTCACAAAGAATTGGAAGAGAAAAAACGGGATAAAAGGCGAAAAAGTTCGGCATTCTATATATAAATCGGGAGGATACTTCGTACAAATAGTGAATTTTGAACCGTTTGCCGTTCTCTTTCCTTTTTATCGCGCTCAGGAGGAGTGAAGAACTATTGAAAAAATGACGGATTCATTGTACGATGTAATAGGCGCAAAGAAAAACAAGCGGCCGCAAAAAGCAAATTACGCTTTTGCGTGGATATTCGTTTTGCAGAAGGAGGAGAACCGATGGCAGAAGAAGCGAGGAACAGGGAGACTGCGAATGAGGATGTCGCAAAAGAGGATGTCGATGCGGTACTCGAAATGCTGGAAAATTTCGGAAAGTCCGAGGAGAGCCGGTTTAAGATCGTGATGTCGGATGAGATCGAGCAGGGAAAAAGCGAAAAGCAGTACCACTTAGGGAGGTGCGATGTCGGCAGTCCGTGGGCGAAAGGGCAGGCATTTGACGTGCTGCCGGATGAAGCGCAGAAAGGAAATACCTGTGGATAAAAAAGATTGGCGCGACTGCGCCAATCTTTCGAAGAATCTGCAAAGCAATCATAGATTTCAAAAGCAATCTATGATTGCTTTGCAGATTCTTCCGCATGGCAAAACCGACTGTGGTTTTAAGAAATCAAGGTGGCTTTACTTTTTTGCTTGTTTTCATACATATTGCTGTCGGCGAGATGATATACTTTTTCGATGTTGGTTTCCTCCGCGCTGCCGGATGCGTAGCCATAGGCGATTGACATGTTTAAGTCGGTGATCTTGCGGTTTTTCCTGTCTATATTGGATTGAAGATCATGAAGCAGGGATGCAATCTGGTTGGCGTCGTCGGTTTCTGTGATGGCAATGAATTCATCGCCGCCCATTCTTGCGACGACCCCGTGTGCCTCAAAGGTCTCCGCAATGACGCTGGCAGCGCTTTTGATCAGAATGTCCCCTTTGGCGTGCCCATAGGTATCGTTTGTGGTCTTGAGATTATTCAGGTCAAAGCAAAAGACGGTATAACACTGTTTTTTCGTTTCCTTGATCTGATTCATATATTCCATACAGTAACGGCGGTTGTGAATCTGTGTCAGCTCGTCGGTGTAGGCGCTCTTGATCAGGAAATTCCGCTCGGTCTCATGCATCATTTTTTGCGTCAGGTCGATATAAAAGGAAATGAGCAGGATGAATATAAAGATGATCAGTCCCAAAGAGGTTACGCCCTTGACCGGCATGATGGATCGGCCGTAATAACGATTTACCTGGTAGTAGATCAGATCATAGGCAATGCAGCAGGAAAGCGCGATGATCCCCAGCAGGAAAAAACGGTGGATAAGCTGGCGGCTTTTCCTTAAATTGATGAGTTCCACGATGATAAAGTAGATCAAATGGCAGATGATCAGTCCCTGCATATATTTGAGCGTGGTGGCGCAGTGAACAAGATCGACAGAATGCAGAGTGATCGTGATTGTGGTGGCAGCGATCTGCGCAGTCAGGAGTACACGGTAAATCATATGCATGAATTTACTGTTTAAGGTGATGACATCCTCACGCATGTAGATGACAAGCGGGATCGGTGCAAGAAAAAGGGAGACATATTCGATCAGGGATGCCGAGTAAAGCGGGATCGCGAAGATGATGGGAATATTATAATAGCATAACGTCCACAGTCCCATGCAGACTGAGAACATGGAAATACACAGGATCCGTATGTATTTTACGGAAAATAGGAGCGCAACGGCAGTGATAAAGCAAATAACAAGTCCGAAAATTGCCAGGAAACAACCTAAGAATAACGGAATTCGATTCTCGGTCATGATGATTTTGTAAATATTCTGCCATTCATAAATACGAATAGGATCAAACTTTGTGAAAGCTTTGTTCTCGGATACGGTGAGGTGGATGGTCAGCGTTTTACCCTCATAGTCATTGGGAAAATTGATCAACAGGAAGCCGCTGCCGACGGATTTATTTTCTGCGATCCTGTCATGGCCATATTCGTAGACCGATTCGTTATCAATATGGATTTCGACTGCGGCCTGTTTGATGGGCAGACGCAGTACGCTTTCCATGAGACCGAAGCTGTCAGGCAGGATTGTCTGCAGCGTGATTTCATCCCCCTTATTGGCGATGTCGAAACTGAAATGATCAAGGGAAACATTTTGATAGGAATTATTATTGATCGTGATATTCCAGCCATCGTTAAGCGTTAGCTGTTTTGATATGGACGCGTAATCTTTGGTGAATAATCGGTTGACTACAAGTAAGATGGAACAGATGCTTAAAAAAGCATATACCACCCATACGATTTTTAATATTTTTTTAACGGAAACGGCAGAAATTTTTTTCATTGTATAAGTCCCTTTAGTGCGATGCAGTGTGTCGGTTACGATGTTTTCATTATAATAGTAAAGCTGTCAAAAATCAATCGCCCGTGACAGAAAGCAATTGTTGCGGACCGTTATAACCGGAAACAGAATGATTCCGCTCTCCGGTGATGGGTGAAAAGAAAATAAAAGAAAAAGAGGAGAAAGAGATATGAGTGAGATAACAATGAAAAATAAGCCACAGGAAACCCGGAACGGCCCGATCATCAATCTGACCCTGTCAGCCATGTTTCTGGCGGTCGGCATCGTGCTTCCGTTTTTGACCGGACAGATCAAACAGATCGGCACGATGCTCCTGCCGATGCACATACCTGTTTTGCTGTGCGGTTTCATCTGCGGCTGGCAATATGGTCTGATCATTGGATTGATTCTGCCGATCTTCCGCAGCGTCCTGTTTTCCATGCCGGTGCTGTTTCCGACGGCGATCGCCATGGCGTTTGAGCTTGCGACCTACGGGGCGGTGGCAGGGCTGCTCTATTTCCGCTCCCGCTGGAAGTGTGTGATCGCGCTGTACCGCAGTCTGATCATTGCGATGCTTTCGGGACGCGTGGTTTGGGGAATCGTACAAATGCTGCTGCTCGGAATCCGGGGGAATCGCTTTACATGGCAAATGTTTTTTGCGGGGGCGTTTCTCAATGCCATTCCCGGCATTGCGCTGCAGCTTGTGTTCATTCCGGTGGTCATGGTCGCATTAAATCGCGCAGGGCTTGTGCGGTTTACACGGCATACAGCAGCAAAGCAAAGGACTGAGAATCCAAACAATAGGTAAATGCAAATTTGTCTATAATGTCATAAAAACACCCGCCTGCGCAACAAATCAAATTGCGCAGGCTTTTTTGCATAAAAATTGTAATATCTGTCAAATCGTCTAAAAAATCTTGATAGACTATGTCTAATTGTTGTTAAAATCCCTGTTTGATATAATAAATATAAACAAATGACCATTCCTTGATCCCTTGATAAATGCACAATTGCGCACTTGTCGGGGCATAAATTGAAAAATCAGAGATTTTTCAAAAGCGAACAAGTTCGCTTTGCAAATTTTGTGCTGACGCCCAAATTTGCGGGCTGAGTAAGGATGGGCATACATGAAAGGAAGAACATTCGGAAGAAAATCTCGATTCGGGGGGTATGAGTATGGCGGAAAAAAAAGAAGTTCCTGTTCTTGAAATCGCCCGGAGTCTGGGGGTTTCCCCGACGACGGTCTCAAGAGCAATTTCGGGAAACGGGAGAGTAGGCAGGGAGACGAAAGAACTCATTCTTACATATATCGAGCAGAATCAGATCGTGCCGCGCAGTCGCGGATCAAATTACAGCAGCAAAAAAAGTATGAATATCGCAGTCGTGCTTCCGGGTGAGGATGAATATGCACAGCTTCCGTATTTCACGAAAATCCTGATGGCGCTCTATGATTTTTTCTATGTAAGCGGCTATCATGTGCTGATCGTCAGAACGCAGGGCGGGGACATAGAAGCACTAAAAGACGTTGTGAAAAAGCATAAGATCGACGGGGCGGTTTTAACGCGGATCTTGGACAGCTGTGAAGATATTCATTTTTTGAAAGAAAAGGGAATCCCCTTTGTGGTTACCGGCTCCATTGACGATGACGAGGTTTATCAGGCGGATGTTGACCAGAGGGGCGGCTGCCGTGAGCTGACGGATATTTTGTTAAAAAAGGGAATCCGGAAGATGGCGCTGTTTTGTGCGGACTTACGACTGACCGTTTCCAAGGACAGGTTAAACGGCTATCTGGACGCCATCCGGGAGAACGATCTGCCGATCGAATATGAGCTGATCGTCGAGGATGCGGCGGATAGTAACGTTTTGGAAAAATCCGTCAGGGATATTTTAAAAGAGCAGGTAGAATGTGTGATATGCGGAGACGACGGAATCTGTCTCACTGTTTTGGATTATTTCAGGCAGCTGGGCATCGCGGTGCCGCGTGACATCAGGGTGGCGTCATTTTTTAACAGTATGCTTTTGGAGGAGACGAACTCAAATATCACAAGCCTTGACTTTGATATACGAAAGCTGGGGAAGCTGGCGGGAGAAATGCTGATTCGGCTTTTGAACGGCGAGCCGTGTGAAAAGAAAAAAATGCTGGGTTATAAAATTCTGATCAAAGAATCAACAAAAATCTGATGCGGCATACAGGAGGTACGAACATGAGTTTTTGGATGGGCGCCGATATTTCGTCGCTGCAGGCGATGGAGGATCAGGGGGCAAAATACTATGATCTTGACGGGAAAGAGAAAGACGCGATCGAGATTTTAAAAGCGCACGGAGTGAATGCGATCAGGCTGCGGATATGGAATCAGCCCGAAAAGTCCTTTGACAGAGGGGATTACTGTGATCTGAAAGGGACGCTGACGATGGCAAAACGGGTCAAGGCCGCAGGCTTAAAGCTTCTTTTGGATTTTCATTACAGTGATTTCTGGGCGGACTGGAACAAGCAGACAATCCCTAAGCAGTGGGGCGGTCAGGGAAAGGATGAGATTGCCGGGAGCGTTTATGCGTACACCAAAGAGGTTTTACAGGCGATGGAGGCAGCGGGCGCATATCCGGATATAGTACAGATCGGAAACGAGATCGGCTGCGGGCTGCTATGGGATTTCGGAACCTTGGAGCATCCGGAAAATATCGCGTTGTTTCTGAATCAGGGGATTAAAGCCGTCCGGGATACGGACGGGGACGTACATAAAACAGAAGTGATGATCCATCTGGAATGCGGCGGCGATGCGCCGAGGACCGAATGCTTTTTTCAAGCACTTAAAAAGAACGGCACGACGGATTACGACGTGATCGGGCTTTCCTATTATCCGTATTGGGCGGGCGGCTATGAGAAGCTGCGGGAAAATATCAGAAACCTGAAGGAACGGTTTCACAAACGCGTCGTCATCGTAGAAACAGCATTCCCGTATACGGATGAATCCCATGACGATATGCCAAACGTGGTAACCGGCGAGCTTACCCTTAAGACGACCGGATTAGAACCTTCTGTCGCGAATCAGCGCAGGGTGACGGAGGAGATCATCACTCTGGTAAAGGAAGAGGAAAACGGCTGCGGCGTTTTTTACTGGGAACCGGTCTGGTACTGCATAAAGGGCGTCGGCATGGAAAAGGGAAGCGGAAACGAATGGGAAAATCAGGCCATGTTTGATTTGAACGGCAGAGCGCTTGAAAGCCTGCGGGCATTTGAACTGTGACACGAAAGCAGGCGGTGATGCTGACGGATCATGTAACGGGAATTCGATAGGCAGGGGTATAAGGATGATGAAAACAATGTGGTTAAAAAAGAAAGCGGGACGAGTGCTCGGAATCCTCATGGCGGCGGTCATGACGGCGGCGATGGTGCCGGTGGGCGCACTTAACAGTCACGCGGCGCATCAAAGCGATCAGATCGACTATGAGGCGCTGTTAGACATTGTACAGGACAGTGATTCCTATGGGAGCTATTTAAGCAGTCATGCGGGCGCGGCGTATCCCGATGCGCAGATCATCGTCTACGGCGGGGACTTTACGGACGCGTCGGAGGGCTTTGCGCAGCTGGAGGATTATGCGGAGCTCGGAAATACCTGTGCGCTGACCTTGGAGGAAGGAAGCATTACCTATGAGGTCATGGTGGAGCAGGCGGGCTTTTATAATCTGAGACTCGTTTACTATCCGGTGGAAGGAAAAAACAACGAGATCGGGCGGTCGGTGTCCGTCAATGGGGAGATTCCTTATGATGAGGCGCAATATTTCGAGTTTACGAGAATCTGGCGGAATGCGGACGAGATCGTGAGGGACGCAAGGGATAATGACGTGAGACCGAAACAGGAGGAAGCGCCGTCGTGGATCTCGGTTTATTGTAAGGACAGCGAAGGGTTCTATCAGGATGCGATGTATTTCTATCTGGAGAAGGGCGTGAATACGATCACTTTTGACTCCACACAGGAGCCGATGATCATCGGTCAGCTCGTACTGGAACAGGAGAAACGCCCCGTATCCTATGCGGAGTATCAAAACGCCAATGCGCGTGCGGGATATACGCAGGTAAGCAGCGAACCGATCAAAATTCAGGCGGAGGACGCTTCCTACAAATCCAATTCGACACTGTACCCAATCACGGACAGAAGCTCACCGCTCACGGAGCCTCAGAATGCGGCAAAGACGCGGCTTAACACGGTGGGCGGAAGTAACTGGAGCCTGAACGGTCAGTGGATCACCTGGAATGTGGAGGTTCCCGAGGACGGCTTATATGAGATTGCGGTGAAGTACCGGCAGAATAAAAATCAGGGAGTGACGGTCGTCAGAGCGCTTTATTTAGACGGCGAGATCCCGTTTGCGGAGGCTTCCCAGCTGCAGTTTTATTATAACAATGCGTGGAAGATCACGGCATTAGGGAATGGGGAAGAAAGCTATCAGTTTTATCTGTCGAAAGGAACACATACGCTGACCCTCATGGTCGGGCTGGACGAGGAGCTCGCGGAGATCCTGCGCATGACGGATGAGTGCGTGACACAGCTGAATGCGGCGTACAGACAGCTTTTAATGGTGATCGGCACATCGCCGGATACCATGCGTGACTACCAGCTGGAATTGAAGGTGCCGGAGGCGTTGTCCATACTTGAGGAGCAATATGCGGTTGTTCAAGTGCTGGAAGAAAAGATCAAGGACTATTCGCGAGGGTCAAAAGGAAGCCAGACGGCAACGATCCAGAATCTGGCAAACCAGCTTAGGCTCATGACGGAGAACCCCAAGAGGATCGCGAAGCAATGGTCTGCGTTTAAGGAAAATATCGTCGCGTTAAGCTCTTGGGAGCTGTCGATGAAAGAGCAGCCGTTAGAGATTGATTATCTGCTTGTGGAGAAACCGGGGGAGAAACTGCCGAAGGTCAATGCGGGGTTCTTTTCCTCTCTGATCTTTGAGATCAAGAAGTTTGCGGCAAGCTTTGTGGAGGATTATGACAGCATCGGCAATGTATATGGTGGGGAGACGCTGGAGGTATGGATCTTAGCGGACAGTACCGCGATCACGAGTCAGTCCGGCGGCGGACGGGATCAGGCGATCGTCATTAAAGATCTCGTAGATAATTATTTTGTGCCAGAGACGGGGATCGCCGTCAATGTCAAGCTCGTCAACAAGGATGTTCTGTTGTCGGCGACGCTTGCGGGCGAAGGACCGGATGTGGCGCTGAACGTAGCGGGGAAGGAGCCGGTCAACTACGCGCTCAGAAATGCCGCCGTCGATCTCACGCAGTTTGACGACTACGAGGAGGTGTCGTCGTGGTTTTATCACGACGCGCTGACACAATTTACCTATAACGGAGGCGTGTATGCGCTTCCGCAGACAATGTCCTTCCATGTCCTGTTTTATCGGGCGGATATTTTAACGGAGCTGGGAATCGGAATCCCGCGGACATGGGACGAATTTTATGAGGCGCTCGCAGTCATACAAAAAAGCAATATGAACGTGGGTATTCTTCCGGATTATACTTCCTACGCCATGTTTTTATATCAGTACGGCGGGGATTATTATGCGGCGGACGATACCGCATGCGCCTTAGACAGCGAGGAAGCGATCGCGGCATTCAAACAGTGGTCGGGTAATTATTCGAATTATAAAATGCCGATCACCTATGATTTTGCCAATCGGTTCCGCACGGGCGAGATGCCGCTCGCGATCGGAGACTATACCAATTATAACTATTTGTCCGTCTTTGCGCCGGAGATTAAAGGAATGTGGGGATTTACCGTGGTTCCGGGGTATGAGAAGGAAAACGGAGAGACCGACCACTCTGTATCCGCATGGGAGACCGCGTCCATCATCATGGCGACCAGTGACAAGCAGGCGCAGGGGTGGGAGTTTTTAAAATGGTGGATGAGCGCTGATACGCAGACGGATTACGGAAACGAGATCGAGAACGTGCTGGGTGTTGCGGGAAGAGTCGCCACGGCGAACTTAGAGGCGCTCGGGAATCTTCCGTGGTCAAGCGCGGATTATCGGCAGCTCAGCGCGCAGCTTGAGTGGGTGAAGGCGATTCCGGAGATTCCGGGAAGCTATTATCTTGAGCGCAACATTAAAAACGCGTTTTACACGGTCTATGACGATAATGAAGATCCCAGAGAAGTATTGCAGGACACGGTCATTACCATCAATGATGAGATCACCAGTAAACGGCGGGAATTCGGTCTGACCACAAGGTAGGAGGGACTCCATGAGTATGATTCAGGGAAAGGAAAAAGCGGAGAATAGGAAACCGATGCAAAAAAAGAAGGGCAGGCAGGAACTGTCTGAGGGCACGGGACGGGAAAATGAACAGCCGCTTGTGCCAATGCTGCTTGCCTATGCGAAGATCAGAAGAAAACAGCTTTTTACGGAGATGAAAAAGAATAAATCGGCATATCTCATGATTCTGCCGTACTGCCTGTTATTTCTGCTGTTTTATCTGATTCCCGTATGTATCTCGGTGGGCTTGAGCTTTACGAATTTTAACGTGCTGGAGCCGCCGGAATTTGTGGGACTGCGCAACTATATCGATCTGTTCTTTGCGGATAATATTTTTTTGACGGCAGTAAAAAATACCTTTATTTTTGCCATCATCACCGGACCGGTCGGTTATTTCATGGCATTGTTCATCGCATGGATGATCAATGATATTAAGAACAGAAAAATCAGGGCGTTTATGACGCTGCTGTTCTATGCACCGACCATATCCGGGCAGGCGTATATCATCTGGAAGTTCATTTTTTCAAGCGACCTGTACGGCATCGCAAACGGATGGCTGATGCGGCTCGGGATCATCAGCGAACCGATTCTTTGGTTCGAGGACGCGTCCTACTGTATGACGATTTCTATTGTCGTGATCCTGTGGATGAGTATGGGAACCGGATTTTTGTCCTTTATCGCCGGATTGCAGAATGTGGACCGTTCGCTCTATGAGGCGGGATATATGGACGGCGTTAAAAACCGGTTTCAGGAACTGTGGTACATCACTTTGCCGTCCATGAAGGAACAGCTTCTGTTCGGCGCGGTCATGACGGTCACGAGTTCCTTTGCGATCCACGACCAGCTTGCGGCGCTGGCGGGCTTCCCGAGCGTAAAATACTGCGTACATACGGTGGTCTCTCATCTGGTGGATTATGGAACGGTGAGACTTGAGATGGGATATGCATCCGCGATCGCAACGCTGCTGTTTGTTGTGATGATCGCCTGCAACAAATTGATCCAAAAACTGCTGGGAAAGGTTGGTAAATAGTGTGAGAGCGATATTGAAGCATAAAAAAAGAGCGAATGCCAGTCATTCCGCAGCCGGAAACGCAGTCAGTTTTTTGATTCTCACGGTCATGGGACTGTTCATGGCGCTGCCGATCATTTTGTCGGTATCCAATTCCTTAAAGCCGCTGGAGGAGCTGTTTGTATTTCCGCCGAAATTTTTGGTGAGAAATCCGACCACGGACAATTTTACGGATTTATTCACGCTGATGAGCGAATCATGGGTGCCGTTTACAAGATATTTCTTTAACACGATCTTTGTGACTGTGGCAGGAACCTTAGGACACCTTCTGATCGCCAGTATGTGTGCGTTCGCGCTGGCAAAACGGAAATTTCCGGGCGCGAAGCTGATCTTCGGCATTATCGTCACCGCATTGATGTTTTCCGTGCAGGTGACCGCGATCCCGAACTACCTCATCATGTCAAAGATCGGATGGCTGGACACCTATGCGTCCCTGATCGTTCCGGCGATGGCGAAGCCCTTGGGGCTGTTCCTGATGAAGCAGTTCATGGAGCAGATACCGGACGCGCTTTTAGAGGCCGCGAGGATCGACGGCGCAAGGGAATTTACCGTATTCTTCCGGGTGGCGCTGCCGCAGGTAAAGCCGGCGCTTTTGACGTTGGTCATCTTCTGCTTTCAGGATTTGTGGAACATGCAGGGAGCCACCTATATTTACAGTGAAAAATTGAAGACGCTTCCCTATGCGCTCAGTCAGATATCGGCGGCGGGAATTTCAAGAGCCGGTGTATCCGCGGCCGTGACCGTCATCATGATGACGGTTCCCATCATCTTATTTATTCTCTGCCAGAGCAATATCGTTGAGACGATGGCATCTTCCGGTATCAAGGATTAAGGAGGAACGGGATGGGACGAAAAAGAGAAAGATTTTTTACAAAAAAGCATCAACGAGGAAGTTCTTCAGTGAGACTCCGAAAGGCGGCGCTGCTTATAGCAGCCATCCTGTTTTTGGACGCGTCCGAGGTTCGGGCTGATATGCCGTATGACACCTATTCCTATAACTATTGGGGAGAGGAGGTCAAGGAACCACATTCCTACTTATACGCCGGCATGATCTCGGGAGACGAGATCGGAACGGATTTAAGCTACCCTTCGGATCTCTTTGTCGACGAGCAGAGGCTCTATGTGGCGGATACCGGAAACTCAAGGGTTTTGGTGCTCTCCATGGACGGGGCGCTGGAAACAGAGATCGGGTTTGCAAAAAATGAGGCCGATCCGCTAAAGAGTCCGCAGGGCGTGTTTGTGACGGAAGAAGGGCATATTTACGTGGCGGACACCGGAAACAGTCGCATTGTGGAGTACGACAGCGCGGGAAATTATGTGCGCGAGATCGGACGTCCCGTTACCTCACTGATCCCGGATACGCAGGAATATTCCCCGACCCGGGTCGTTGTGGATGGCGCAGGAAGAATTTATGTGATCGCCTACGGCATCAATATGGGTCTTGTAGAATTTAACAGCGAGGGCGAGTTTCAGGGATTTATGGGCGCAACGCAGGTCAGCGTCAGCATGTTTACCTATATCTGGAAAAATTATTTTTCCACACAGGCGCAGCAGGACCGGATGGAGACCATTATCCCGACGGAGTACAGCAATATTTTTGTGGATAATGAGAACTTCATCTATGCCACGATCAATAATCTGTCGAGTGAGGACAGAGAGGCGGGCGCGGATGCGATCCGGCGGTTGAATCCGACCGGAACCGACATTTTAAGGCGCTTGGGGCAATATCCGATTATCGGGGATCTGGAGGGCGCGACCTTCGGCTATGACTACTCCTCCTTTGTGGATGTGGCGGCGACGGACTATGGCTGTTACTTCGTACTGGACGAGACGGACGGAAAAATCTTCGCCTATGATTATGACGGCATTTCCCTGTTTGTGTTCGGACGAAACGGCATTCGGGCAGGCAATTTCCAAAAGCCTGTTTCCATCGGCTTAAGCGGGGATGAGAGCCGGATTTATGTACTGGATAATACGTTAAACCGTATCTTTGTGTTTCAGATCACCGATTATGGGCGTCATCTTTTGGATGCGATCCGCCTGAATAATATGGGAGACGCAGAGGGTTCCACAAGGGAGTGGCAGGAGGTGCTGAAATTAAACTCCAACAGCGAGCTGGCATATACGGGACTCGGAAAAACGTATTTGACGGAAGGAAATTATAAAGAGGCAATGGAATGCTTTGAACTCGGAAACAGCAAGAAGTATTACTCCAAGGCGTTTTCCTATTACCGGAAAGAAGTGATGGAGACATATTTGACCAAGGCGGTCATTGCGGCTGCCGTCCTGTTTCTGGTGATCTGGGTGATCCGGAGAATCCGGCGTTATAGAAGATGGGTAGGTGAGGTTCGATGCTATATGCAGAAAAATTGAAATATGTATTTTATGTGATTTTTCATCCGGCGGACGGCTTTTGGGACTTAAAGCGGGAGAAAAGAGGCAGTCTGTCGGCGGCGCTGACATTCGTTGCATTGACGGTGCTGACACTGGGAATCGAAAAACTGGATACCGCATTTTTGTTCAATGAGAACCGCATCTCGGAAGTGAACGTCATGGTGGATGTCATTACTGTGCTTCTGGTATTTACACTCTGGTGCGTCGCCAATTGGTGTACGACCTCACTGATGGACGGGAAAGGCCGCATGAAGGATATTTTTATTGCGATCGGTTATGCGCTTTTCCCGATTGTCTTGATCCGGCTTCCGCTTGTTCTGGTAAGCTTTTGCATCACGGCGGAGGAAGGGGCGTTCTACTATATTTTCGGATTTATTGCCTATGCATGGGCGGCGATCCTGATCTTCATGGGAACCATGATGACGCATGAGTATTCTCTCGGGAAAACAGTGTTTACCTGCATCATCACTGTGCTGGGGATGGGGATCATCCTGTTTATCGGGCTTCTGTTTTTTAATGTGATATCGGAGATCATTGTGTTTGTTTCGACCATTTATAAGGAAGTGCGTTTTCGATGAAGGGGAGGGGACGGATGAAAAAGAAAAAAAGAATTCTGGCATTACTTCTGACAGGCATTCTGCTGCTCTCCGATGGCGCGGGAACGGTGCGGGCCGAAGAAGAGTCTGCTGCGGGCGAGACGGATGACGGAGCACAGGGCACGGCTGCGGAGTCTGATGAGGAAGTACAGGGCGCGGCCGCGGAAGAGAACGGTGAGGAAGCGCAGGGCGCGGCTGCGGGAGAGTCCGGTGAGGAAGCGCAGGCGTCCACAGCGGAAGAGAGAGACTACGAAGCGGAAGCATTGCGGGATATGAGGCTTGTGGCTGAAAATGAAAGTCTGGAGCTCTATTTTGATGAGACGGAGACGGATATCGCGGTCAGGGAGAAACAGTCGGGAAATGTCTGGTTTTCCAATCCGGTGGATACGGAGCTTGACACGGTTTCGAGCGGATACTACCAAAGGGTATTGAAGTCTCAGATTGTTGTAACTTATATCAATGAAAATACGCAGATCAGCACGATGAATAATTACGATTATTCGATCATGGAAGGGCAGTTTGAGACGGAGGTGATCGAGAACGGGATCCGGATCACTTATACCATCGGCGAGGCGACGGCATTCCTGTTGCTGCCGGAAGCGATCACGCAGGAGCGCATGGAGCAGTTTTTGGAGCGGATGTCCGACAGTCAGAAACGAAAGATCAATCGTAACTATATCCTGTATGCCGCTTCGGAGATGACGCAGTCTGATCTGGATGACCTTGCGAGTCAGTATCCGGCTGTCAGGGAACAGAATCTCTATGTACTGCGCGGCGGCGTTAAGGATTATCTCAAGGAGGAGCTTGCGGGGTATTTCGAAGAAGCGGGCTATACGCAGGCGGATTTTGAGTTGGATGAGTTAAACATCGGCGAAAGGGAGGAGGACGGCAGCGTCTGGTTCCGGGTTCCGCTCACTTACAGGCTGGAGGGAGATACGCTTGTTGCAACGATAGATCCCGAGGAAGTCTCCTATAATGACGAAGGCTATTATTTAGTGGGGATCGACCTGCTGCGGTATTTCGGGGCGTCCCTGCATGAAGACGGGTACCTGTTCGTGCCTGACGGAAGCGGAGCGCTGATCCGCTTTCACAACGGGAAGACCTCAGTATCCTCCTACGGGGCGCAGGTGTATGGACAGGATCGGACCATGATCTATACGACCTATTATGAGAGCCAGATTGATGCGGTAAACACCGTAAAAATGCCGGTGTTCGGCATAAAGGACGGGAACCGTGCCATGCTTGCCATCATAGAGGACGGCGATGCCAATGCCGTGATCAACGCGGAGATTTCAGGAAAAACGACGGGTTATAACGACGTCTATGCATCCTTTTCCTATTTGCAGTACGGATCAGCATCTCTGAGCGATATGGTGGGAGCCAACAGCTATTATATGTATTCCAAACCGGTATTTGAGGGAAGCTTTACGATGAGATATGCTTTTTTATCGGGAGAGAATGCGGATTACTCCGGCATGGCGGCACGCTACAGGACGTATCTGATCGGGCAGGGCGTGCTCGGAGAGAAGCATGGCGAGACGGATCTTCCGTTTTATGCGGAGTACATCGGGGCGATCGATAAGTCAAAAACAATATTAGGCGTTAAGTATACGGCGGTGGAGGCGGTAACGACTTTTGCGCAGGCGAAGGAAATCTCACAGCAGCTTTATGAAGGCGGGGTTCAGAATCTGAACATTGTTTATTCCGGCTGGATGAACGGCGGTCTTCACGGAACCGCAGCGACAGCCTGCAAGATCGTCTCGAAGCTTTCCGGGGGAGGCATGAATTATTCGTCGTTCCTGAATTATGCGGAGAGTATCGGTGCAGATCTCTATATGACACTGGATTTGCAGTATGTCTATAAGGATGAGTGGTTTGACGGCTACAGCGCCATGAAGTATGCGCCGCGGTATTTTGATAATACGAACATCAAGGTTGTCGAATATGGTCTGGCGAGCCGGGTAAAAGAGGGAAATCTGGCAAGCCTGATCAGTCCCTGTTATGTGGAGGATGTCACGGAGGAGCTGCGCGGCACACTGACAAAAAAACATGTGCCGGGCGTGAACTTAGGAACGTTATCATGGGAGCTGTATTCCGATCTGTCGGAACGCAATTATACCGACAGACAGATGGCGAAGATCAATAATACTGCCGCTATGGGGACGCTGCTTGACGGGGAGCTTTCCGTGATGGGGGACAACGCGAATGCTTATGTATGGGGCTGTGCAGGGGAGCTGTTCAATGTACCGCTGTACTCCAACCATTACATGATCATTGACGAGGAAGTGCCTTTTTATGAAATGGTCGTTCACGGATATATCCCGTATGCGGGAAGCGCCTTAAATCTTGCCGATGATTATGAGACCGCCGTGTTAAAGAGTGTGGAAAGCGGGGCAGGGCTGAATTTCAAGTGGATCTATGAGAATAACTCCATCGTGAAAGAGACAGATTTTGACTACCTGTATTCCGTGAATTATGAGGCGTGGATTGACCGGGCGCTTGCGACGTATCAGCGCGTCAATGAGCAAATGGGATACCTTTCCAATGTGGAGATGGTCTCGCATGAGATTGTCAGAAAAGATGTTGTAAAGATTACCTACGCGGATGGAAGCGTCGTCTATGTGAACTATACGGATGAGGCTGTGACAGAGGATGGCATTGATGTGGGCGCAAGGGATTTTGCCGTACGGAGAGGAGCATAGTGTGAAAAATAAATTTTTCATAAGCGAACTTGTTCGCTTTGCAAATTTTGTGACTGCGGCATAGCGTATTTCATACGCATTCAAGTTTGCAGGTTGAGAGAAAGGCATGGTTATTAGTATGAATTATTTCAAAAAAAGAAATGGTAAATGGCATCTTTCTCTGACGGGTAAAGAAGCGGTTTCCGGATTGCTGTTCATCCTGCCGTTTTTGATCGGTTTTTTCCTGATCTTTCTGCCGCTGATCGTGGAATCCCTGCGGTTCAGCTTCAGCGATATGCAGGTGGGCACAGAGGGATATACGCTTACGAAAACGTCGGATGGCGGGTTTCATCATTACATACGCGCATTCGCGATAGATCCTGATTTTAATCTGATGCTGTTGACCGGTATCGGTCAGATTCTGATACAGGTGCCGCTCGTATTGATCTTTAGCTTTTTTGCGGCAAATCTGCTGAATCAGAAATTTCACGGGCGAACGGTCGCCAGAAGTATCATGTTCCTGCCGGTCATCATTTCGTCCGGCGTGGTCATTGCATTAGAGAACTCGGATCTGTTGGTCAATACGCTGAACACGACAACGGATATAAGCGGAGGGGAGTTGGCCTCCTATCTGAACGTCATGGGCTTTTTAACGGAATACACATCGCTTCCAAACAGTGTGATCTCTGTGTTGTCCAGAGCAGTCAACGGACTGTACGATATTGTGATCGCTTCCGGCGTTCAGATCTTGATCTTTTTAGCGGGTTTGCAGTCGATCTCGCCCTCGCTTTATGAAGCGTCCAGCATGGAGGGCGCAACGCAGTGGGAAAATTTCTGGAAGATCACGTTTCCGATGATCAGCCCACTCATACTGGTAAACAGCGTATATACGGTGATCGACCTGTTTACGAACGAGAATAATGATATGATGCGCGAGATCAAAAGAACGATATTCACGGATGTTGATTACGGATTCGGCTCCGCCATGGCATGGATTTACTTTGCATGTATCGCCGTGCTTCTCTTAGTGGTAGGCGGCGTGATCTCAAAACATGTTTTCTATTATGATGAGCGCTAGATTGGAAAATCTTTGATTTTTCAATCGGCGAGATTTGTGCTGGCGCCCAAACTCGCAAAGCGAACTTGTTCGCTTTGGTGTTGACAGCATGGACGATTAGTGTGAGAAGATTCCGCGAAGCGGGATTATGGAGGTTAGCATGAGTAAGAAGAAAGAAAGAGTGCACAGACGTATGACGCTTGCACGTTCCGAACGTCTGCTTTGGAGTATCGTGAGGGGAGTCATTATCATCGGAATCTGTTTTACGATCTTACAGCCGCTCCTTTTGAAGATCAGTGTGTCTCTGATGGAAGAAAGAGATCTCTATGACGCGAGCGTAAAATATGTGGC
Organism: Lachnospiraceae bacterium; assembly: GCA_014804755.1. Lineage (GTDB taxonomy): Bacteria > Bacillota > Clostridia > Lachnospirales > Lachnospiraceae > DLAJ01. The sequence goes on from JAAUZE010000006.1 coordinate 16,818, forward strand.
AAAACATTTTACATGGAACAATTATAAGCTGGCGCTGACTGTCATGGATTACGGATGGACGGCAATCCGTACGCTCTGGCTGTCGATCGGGGTATCGCTCGTGCAGCTGATCGCATGTCTGTTGACCGCGTATGGTTTCGCCCGTTTCCGTTTTCCGTTTAAGAAGCTGCTGTTCGGGTGTGTGATCGTGACGATGATCGTGCCGCCGCAGGTGATCATGCTTCCGCTGTTTATGAAATACCGCTTCTTTGATGTATTCGGCATCTTCAAGGCATTGACGGGAAACAGTGTGAACCTGATCGACACCTATTGGCCGTTTTTCATTCAAGGCATGACGACCATGGGAATCCGGAACGGTCTGTATATCTACATGCTGCGGCAGTTTTTCAAGGGGATGCCGAAGGAGTTGGAGGAGGCGGCTTTTGTGGATGGCTGCGGGAAACTGAGAACCTTTGCACAGATCATGGTGCCGAGCGCGATCCCGATGATGGTGACCGTATTCCTGTTCGGATTTGTATGGCAGTGGACGGATGTGTTCTATACCTCGTTGTATCTCAACAAGGTGAAGGTGGTATCCACCGCGCTCAACTCGCTGGCAGTCAATGCTTATCAGCAGTATGAAGGCTTTGGAGGCTCGATGAATTTCATCAGTCCCGGCTTTGTATCCATGATCAATAATACGGGAACGATCCTGGCGATCATTCCGCTCGTCATTTTGTATGTGTTCTGCCAGAAATCCTTTGTCGAAGGCATTGAGAGATCCGGTATTGTGGGCTGATTGAGTAACGACGGGAAGCGTCAAGAACGGATTTCCAACATGAAATTGATACCGAAAACGGTATTAATATAAAGGTTTATATTGTCAAAGTTTCATTATGAGATAGGAGGAGCAATATGAGAAAGAAAAATGTAGCGGGAAAGAAAGCCATGGCAGTGCTCATGGCAGCAACAATGGTGTTGTCTGTTGCGGGATGCGGAGGCTCCGGCGACAACGATGACGGAAATCAGGGAGATGTGGAAACCGGTAATCAAAATGCGGGCGGCGATCAGACGGATGCACAGGACGACGGAGCCGGGAACGCAGCCGATTCTCAGGGAGGCGCTTCCGAAGAGGATGCGGAGTATGATTTCGGGGGAAGGGTATTCCGTATCGGTTCCTATTACGATATGACGCCCGATCCGCAGTCCAACGCGGTCAATGCGGCATTGTCCGAGCGGATTGCGTATGTGGAGGAGCATTATAACTGTACGATCGAGTTTGTCGATCTGGGCGAGGATTACGTTGATGATTATACGACCAGCGTGCTTGCCGGAGATCCGGTCTGCGACGTCGGATATGCCATTACGACTACGGTTCTGCCGACGCTGATCGACGGCGGCATTGCGTATCCGATCAGCGACCTGGGCGTGATTGATTTTAGCAGCTATAAATGGCGTCAGGATGTGGTAGAAGCAGGTTATTATAAGGGAAAGAATTACACCCTGGGCATCAACGATCCCGAAATACGATACGGTATTTTCTGGAATAAGACGCTCTTTGACGAATACGGACTGCCGGATTTATATGAGCTGTATGAGAATGATGAGTGGAACTGGGATAAGTTCAAAGAGATCGCGCAGATGGCGAACGTGGATAAGGACAATGACGGAACGATCGACATTTACGGTTTTAACGCGAGAGCAGATTTAGGCTGGTGCTATCTGTATTCCAATGAAGCGTATATAGCGGCTAAGACGGATACGGGAATGACGGTGGACTTAAACGACAGCAGGATCATTGAGGCGCTGACCGCTTATCAGGACTTCACCACGACCGTTGATTACAGACCGATCAACTGGGAGGTCGATGATTGGGATTCCCTGATTCTGTCCTTCGTGAACGGAAATTCCATGATGTGTCTGGAAGAATTCTGGATTTCCTATATGTATTTAAGCCCCGTGAACGGAACTGCAATGGCGGACGACTGGGGATGGGTACCTTTCCCGAAGGGAGCTTCCGCAGAGGAATATTCCTGCTACGGCAAGGAGAACGGATGCCGTATCATCTTGAACGGCGTGGATAATCCGGAGGAGGTTGCGCTTGTTTATGATCTGATCACGGACATTGCGGATTCGGATGAGGAGTGGGATAACCTGTTAGAGGATCAGCTGGAAAACTGGTGCGATGATCTGAATACCATGGAAAATGTGACCTATATTTACAGCAGGGGATTGTCTAAGATCAACTGTATTAACGGCTTCAGCACCTTAAATAATGCCATGAATTCCATGATGGACGCCATTGCAAACGGGGAAATGACACCTCAGACGGCGTTAGATACCTACCGTTCCGAGATTGAGACGGCGGTATCCGACATCAATACCGGTGAGACAACGGTCAAGGATATTCAGTTTGACGGCAATGTATTGTTAAATTCCAGCTTTGAGCTTGATGTGGAGCACTGGGATATTACAAGGGAGAACACGGAAGCGGGAATTTCCCGAAACGACAGCGACGGATACCCGAAATCGGGTCAGTTCAGTTTCCATTACTGGAATGCGGATGCCTTTACGATCGAACTGGCACAGACAGCAACGATCACGGATGGCGGAAACTATGTATTGTCACTGTATTCGCAGGGCGACGATACAACCGGCTCTTCCATGACTTTATATATCAAGGATGACACCGGAAATATACTGGATTCCGTAGACTTTGCGAATGCGGGCTGGAGCGTATGGCAGACGCCTGCGATCGAAATCGCGCTGGAAGCGGGGCAGACGGTAACGGTCGGCGTTGTCATCAACGGGCAGCCGGATGACTGGGGAACGCTGGATGATATCACATTGATTCTGCAATAAACACAGGTAATTGCGAAACGTCTTGCCAAAGCGCTGGGCTGTGCAAAATGTACAGTCCAGCGCAGGCACGCTTTCGCTGCCCTCCGCTCGCAACGGTACATAACATGCCCAAATACGGCATGTAAGTACCGGCGGCGTCAGAGCGCCTGCTTATGGAACTGTAATTTTGCACAGTTCAAACTGTTATCAAAGGCGTTTCATAATTGCCTGCCTGCAAAAAACAAGATAAGAGGCAATAGAAACGCACAGTATCAAAAGGATTGGATCGTCATGGGGAGGAATGGGATGAACAGGCTGGCAAAAAAAATATTGGCGGCGATTCTGTGTGCCGGGCTTGTCGTAGGAGCGGCAGGCTGCGGAAAAGGCGCGGAGGAACCGACGGACAGTGAAAACGTTACACAGGATCAGGGCGGAGCGGAAAACGATGCGCAGGAGGAGCAGCCGCCTGCGGAAAATACAAAATACATCATTAAGGGCGCGGATATTTCGTCGCTGGAAGCGGTGGAAGACTACGGCGGAAAATTTTACGGCTTTGACGGAAGCGAAGTTGATGTGATTCAATTCCTTGCGGAAAACGGCTGTAATTATTATCGGCTTCGCATTTGGAATAATCCCACGGCATCCTTTGATGCAGGTGATTATTGTAATCTGGAACATACGATAGAGATGGCAAAACGGATCAAGGAGGCGGGCATCAGCTATCTGTTGGATTTTCATTATTCCGATTGGTGGGCGGACCCGGAAAACCAGACTGTTCCGGCTGCGTGGCAGGGAATGAGTGAGGAAGAGCTCGCAGCTGCCGTTTATGACTATACGACGGAGGTTCTGACTGCCTTAGCGGAGGAGAACGCCTATCCCGATATGGTGCAGATCGGAAATGAGATCGGCAACGGCATGCTCTGGGATTACGGCTCCATGGAACATCCGGAAACGCTGGCAAAATTCTTAAACAGCGGTATCCGGGCGGTTCGCGACACGACGCCTGCGGGGCAGGAAACCTTGATCATGATCCATGTGCAGACAGGGGGATCGGTCGGTGCGACGCAGACCTTTTTTGAGACGATCGAGGCAAACGGCGTGACGGATTATGATCTGGTGGGACTTTCCTACTATCCGTACTGGCAGGGGACGTTTGCCGATATGAAAGCAAATATCGACAACATTTATGAACAATTCGGAAAACAGACCGTGCTTGCAGAGACGGCGTATCCTTTTACCAATGATAATGCGGACAGCAAATCCAATATGGTGTCTGAAGCGGACATTAAGGGCGTGGGCTTTGAGGCAAGCGAGGAAAACCAAAGACGGGTGCTGGAGCTGATCATGAACGCCGTAGCTGAGTGCGAGGGCGGTCTGGGAATCTTCTATTGGGAACCCGCATGGCTTGCGGTGGAAGGAGCCGGCGTATCGAAGGGAAGCGGCAATGAATGGGAGAATCAGACCCTGTTTGATTTTGAGGGGAAGGCGCTTGACGCGGTGAGAGCATTTGCGTTTGAACCGGGAAGCCTCGACAATGACGTGGCGCTGTATGTATATCCGTTCGACTCCGTTGAGATTGATGAGAACGCCTCGGGGGAAGAACTGATCGGAGAACTCCCCGAGACAGCGCGGGTGCTGTATCAGGACGGAAGTATCCGTGAGGTGGAGGTTACATGGGATATTTCCTCGATGAAGACGATCACGGATACGCATGTGGCTTTTAAGGGGACGGTGCTGGATTTCACGGTTTCGCTGGGCGCGGATCTGATTGCGAAGAACAGCCTGAACAATCTGGATTTTGAGGAGGGCGCTACCGGCTGGGTATTGGAGGATGAGAAACGTGCAGGACAGATTCGCAATGACAGCTCCAGCTATCCTCATTCCGGCGAGTGGAGCTTCCAATACTGGAATGCGGATGCCTTTACGATGAATCTTTACCAGCAGGTGGAGATTGCCCGGACAGATCAGTATCACCTTCAGGTATGGTCGCAGGGAGTCGGGGATACGGATCTTTTGATGACGCTTTATATTGCGGATGCGGACGGCAATCTGATCGCATCTACAGAATTTCGGAATCAGGGCTGGAACGAATGGCAGCATCCCATCGTATCAGCGCAGTTAAGCGAAGGAGACATTGTGCGTATCGGCGTGCTTGTCGATGCGGGAAGCGACGACTGGGGCACGATGGATGAATTTACTTTCTATACAGGCGAGCCGCAGGCAGACGGAGAAGGTACGGATGCGGAAAGCGGAGAAGGAAATGACGGGCAGGAAGGCGAAAATCGTTCGTCGGCCGCGGGAACAAATTTCATTGAAAACGCAAGCTTTGAAAGCGGGGATAACGGCTGGGAGATCAAACGGGAGGGCACCGGAGCCGGTACGGTCAGAAACGACAGTGAGGGGAATCCTCATTCGGGAGATTACAGCTTCCATTACTGGAATGATTCCGATTTTACGATTACGATCTCGCAGAAAGTAACCATAGAAGGCGGGGGAACTTTTACGCTGAGCGCTTATTCGCAGGGAGATTCCGATACGGACACGTACATGACGCTGTATGCGGAGGATGAGAACGGAAATGTCATCGACTCTGTGGATTTCTCCAATCGTGGCTGGGATGTATGGCAGAATCCGGTGGTAGAGGCATTGGAGCTTGACGGCGGAGCGACGATCACGGTAGGCATTGTGATTCACGGTAAAGCCGGAGGATGGGGCACAATTGATGACATCAGCTTAAGTGCGGAGTAGAGGAAGGATCATAAGCAATTGCGGGATGCAGTGATAATGAATGTGAAATGAATAGAATATTCTATTCAGCAACATATGTTATAAAAGGCGTTCCGCGATTGCTTAAGATGTAATAAATAGAAAGAATGGTGAGGGAAGGAGGGGATGGGAAAAAGAGAACAGGAAACAAAAGAGAAACGAAAAGGAAAGAAAAAGGCACAAAAGGAAAGAGAAGAGAGAGCAAAAGATAAAAAGAGACAGAGTTTTAAAAAGAAACAGAAGATAGAGAAGAAATAAAGAATAGAGAGGACAAAAGAGAAATCATAGTAAAGAGAGGACAAGTGTAAAAGGAAAACAAGAATACAAGTATATATGTAAAAGGAAGGAGAGCGCTTATGAAGAAACGTTTTTGGAAAGGATTGGGAGGGTTACTCCTCATGCTGGCGGTTCTGTTCATGACGTATCCAAGCAAAGCACAAGCCGCACAGAACGAATTTATTAAGGGAATGGATCTGTCGTCTCTTGAGGCGGTATTGGATTCCGGAGCGGTGTTTTACGATGAAAACGGGAATGTCATTCAGGATGTTTTGCGCTATCTGGCGGAGCAAAAGCAAGTAAACTATGTTCGTCTTCGCGTGTGGAACAATCCCACCACATCCTTTGACGCAGGCGATTATTGCAGCCCGGAGCATACGGTTGAGATGGCTAAGCTGATTAAAGCAGCCGGAATGAAACTACTAATAGACTTCCATTATTCCGATTCATGGGCAGATCCCGCCAGCCAGACGAAGCCGGCGGCATGGCAGAATTTAAGCTATCCGGCTCTGGTGAATGCGGTATATAATTTTACCGCCGATGTCTTAAACGACTTAAAGGATGCCGGCGCCTATCCGGATATGGTTCAGATCGGAAACGAGATCAGCGGCGGAATGCTTTGGCCGGACGGGTATATCGACAATGCGGGGCAGCTTGCTGAGTTGCTCAACAGCGGTATTCGTGCGGTCCGCGAAACGACTCCGGTAGGTCAGTACACCAAGATCATGATCCATCTTGCGGAAGGCGGCGATCAGGATCGGTTCGAGTACTTTTTTGACAGCATCATCGCAAACGGTGTCACGGATTTCGATGTGATCGGTATGTCCTATTACGCTTATTGGCACGGTTCGCTGCAGCAATTAAAGAACAACATGAACAACATTGTTTCCCGCTATGGCAAAGAGGTCGTAGTGGCGGAGACGTCCTATCCGTTTACCTATTATGATGCGGATTCCACCGAAAATCAGATCGGAAAAAGCGATACGGATCTTGCAGGACTTCCGGCGACCGTTGCAAATCAGCGCCTGATGACGGAAATGACCTTCAATACGGTTGCGACCGTTAATAACGGGAAGGGATTAGGCGTGTTTTATTGGGAGCCGCTGTGGATTGCCGTGGACGGCGTCGGTGTAACGAAGGGAGAAGGGAACGAGTGGGATAATCAGATCCTGTTCGATGCCAACCATCGTGCGCTGGATTCCATCAATGCATTTTTATTTAATGCGGCAACAGCAAGCGTCAACAACGATAAGCACGTGATCGTTTACTCTCCCGATGATATGATCGTGCAGGTTGACTCCTGTGGTAATCTGACGGAGGCACTGCCTACAACGGTGGATGTGCTGCGATATAACGGAACCATTGAAAAGCTGCCGGTGACGTGGAACGGAGCGAGCTCGGTGGATACGTCAGTGGTGGGAGACTACACATTTACAGGAACCGTTTACGGCACGAACCCGTTAAGCGGCGTTACGCTGGCATCGCCGACGCTCAAGGTTTCGGTGCAGCGCAATCTGGTCAGAAATCCAAGCTTTGAGGACTGCAGTAACACGCTTGACTGGGAGGTCAATGTGATAAAAGGAGATGCGGGAATCATTACAAACGGTGTTGACAGTTACGCTTATTCGGGAACAGGAAGCTTCCAGTATTGGGATGACAATGATTTTTGCGTCGAGCTGTCACAGACAGTTGACGTGATCCCGGGACACAGTTATGATTTCAGCGTATGGGCACAGGGAACATGGGATTATATTGATTACAACCAAAGCTATTTCTTTGTGCGCTATAAGAAAGCGGACGGAACAGAGGTGACACTTGGTACCGTGGAGCTGTTAAATGCAAACTATAGCTGGTGGAATCAGTTTGAGATCAATGGAATACAGATTCCGCAGGGTGTTGATCAGGTGACGGTCGGCGGACGGGTAACGGGCACAGCTAACGGCTACGGAACCTGGGATGATTTCCGGTTTGTGGATACAGACAAAACAGCAGTGGTATCAGAGCGCAATTATGTGAATAACAGCGGTTTTGAATGGGAAGAGACCTCCGGCTCGGACACCTATCCGTCCATGGCATCATGGGACATCGAGGTGAACGGAGACTGGCCGGAACGGGCATGGGCAAACGGAGAGCAGAATCATACGGCGAACGGAAGCTATGCGTTCAATTACTATGATTCTGACGGATGCGATCTGGGACTTTCCCAGACTGTCACCGGACTGCCGAACGGTTACTATACGCTGCAATTGTATTCTTATGGAAGCAATGATGCAAAGAGCGTGGTGGTATATGTCACCAGCGGCAGCGCGGTTTATTCTGTGACAGTGCAGGATACGGATATCTGGTCTGCATCGGAAAACTGCCCGGAGTGGGTAATGACTTCGTTAGAAAATATTCCGGTCAGCACCGGTGAGGTTCTGATCTGGATTGATATTGACGGTGTTGCGGGCTCTTGGGGCTATCTCGACGATATTTCCCTTGTTCGCCAGTAATCAGATCGTTTTTTTTGAGCGTGTGGCAGAACCGCAATCTGCCACACGTTCTTTCTGCCTGGGGGAAATAAGGAGAATGGATGTGGCAATTTTTTACAATGCCTGCCGCCTGAAAAATTGTGGAAATTGACCTTTGATTTTATCAAAATAAAAAAATATAATAATACCCGACAATCGAAGTAGGGCAATGATCGACACATGTGGCGCACCGCGCGTAAATCTGATTACGGTAGTGCTGCACGTGTCTTTTTTTGCGGAAAAAAATGGAGGTAATTATGGAAAACAATCAGTATCTTGGCACAGAAAAGGTCGGCAGACTGCTTGGGCGGTTTGCGATTCCCTGTATCTTTTCTCTCATCATTTCATGTCTTTACAACATTGTCGATCAGATTTTTGTCGGCAATGGCATCGGCTATCTCGGCAATGCGGCCACGGGTGTCATTTTCCCGATCACGGTTGTGGGATGGGGCATGTCGCTCTTTTTTGGTGACGGGGCGGCGGCGCATTTAAGCGTGGCGTTAGGACGCAGCGAGACGGAATCGATTCACAAGGGCGTGGGGAACGCCATCTTGTGTTCCTTCCTCTCGGGTGTAGTGATCATTGTCATCAGCTATCTTTGCGGCGACGGCTTATTGCGCATGATCGGTGCAACGGACGCGAATCTGTCCCTAGCGCATGACTATGGATACATCATCTATGCGATGATGCCGCTTGCTTTGGTGCAGAATACGCTGGCATCCATCATCCGTGCGGACGGAAGTCCACGCTATGCGATGGGGGCGATGCTGGTGGGCGCTGTGATCAATATCATCGGCGATCCGGTTGCTATTTTCGTTCTGGATCTGGGGATCAAGGGCGCTGCCTATGCAACGATTTTAGGGCAGTTTGTGAGCTTTTTAATTTGTGCGGCGTATCTGCGAAAAAGCAAGACCTTCCGCATCTGCGCAGGCAGTTTTCATTTGGAGCTTGGGCTGTTAAAGCGGATCATGGCGCTGGGAACCTCCAGCCTCTTGACCCAGTTATCCATCGTTGTCATCACGGTCGTCAACAATATTCTTTTGGTGCGCTATGGAGCAGAGTCTGTCTATGGGGCTGATATACCGCTTGCCGCATTTGTCGTGATCATGAAGCTGTTTCAGATCGTATTGAACATTGCGATCGGCATTGCAGCCGGCGCGCAGCCCATCGTGGGATACAATTACGGGGCAGGAAAATACGGACGCGTGAGAGAACTGTTAAAGCTGATCATCGGCTGGACGACTGCGGTCTGTCTGGTATGCACAGTGCTTTTTGAGGCGATTCCCAAGGTATTCATTTTAATGTTTGGGGCGGATGGAGAGCTGTATACGCAGTTTGCGGTCGGCTGCCTGCGGATTTACCTTTCTCTGATCGTATTCACCTGTGTACAGAAGGTGTGTGCCATCTTTTTGCAGTCCATCGGTCACGCGAAGGCCGCTGCGCCTCTTTCCGTGCTGCGCGATGTGTTTCTGATCGTGCTTTCCCTGATCGTACCGATGTTCCTTGGCGTCACCGGTATTTTCTGGGCGGCGCCGGCGGCGGATATTCTTGCGATCGCGATCACGGCGGTTGTCATGGTAAAGCTTTGGAAGCAGCTGCATGAGGCGGACGCGGAAGGGGCAGCCGAAACGGTTCTTCCGGAGTATCCCACGAAGAAGGGGGTTGTTCTTACCATATCGCGCGAGCATGGCTCCGCAGGAAAAAGGATCGGTCAGCTGGTAGCGGAAAAACTTGGGATTCCCTGTTATTATAAGGAAATGATCGCAATTGCCGCCCGTGAGAGCGGACTGACAGAACAATTTATTTCCAACCTCAATTCCGATGAAAATGCGGTCATGCGCGAGCTGTATTTGAGCACGAACGCCGTACAGGATGCCATTACGGCGCAGGACAAAGCAATCCGCAGCATTGCTGACGCAGGCTCCTGCGTGATCGTGGGACGGTCGGCGGATCATGTGCTTAGAAATTACAACAATATCGTGAGGATCTTTATTACCGCGCCCAAGGAATATCGCACTGAAAAGGTCATGGAGATGTACGGGGACAGCAGGGAACAGGCGAAAAAAAGCATTGAGCGCTCCGATGCGGCAAGGAAGGCATATTATGAAAGCATCACCGGTAAGAGATGGGGAGATTCTCACAGCTATGAACTCTGCCTCGATAGCTCGATCGGCGTGGAGCGGACGGCGGATATGATCTTTTCTTATGTCAAAGCAGTCTGCCCATGATCGATAAGGAAGCATTTCTTCATAAAAAATGAAAAATAGGCTACACAAATTCCGGGAACCGTGTTAGAATACAAATAAGAACTGTAATATGTATCAAAAGTACCGAAATGGCAGTTCAGTTCAAAAGCCCGAAAGGAGATATGGTATGCGGATCGGAGCAATTGCATATCAGCCATATGTGTATAATACGAATACGGTCAGTGCGGCAAGCCTGAACCGGATCGGCGCGATCCCCAATGACGCGACAGCGGGGCGCACTGATTTTGAGGGACTGACGAAGGAGCAGGAAAACGTCAATCCGCTTGGCAGAGGGCAGAGCGCCAATTTTATGGATATTTTGTCCTCACAGATGGCGATGAGTCAGACGAAGAAGGCAATGCTGTTAAAGCCTGCGGCTTCTGGTGAAGAGGATGCCGTGGCAAGCGCAGTGCAGAAAGACGAGACGACCGGTAAGGATGCATCGCAGACAGTGTCCGACATCGTGATCGGTCAGGACGCACAGAAAAAGGCTGAAGATCAGGCGCTTACAATCGGCGACGAGGAGAGCGGCGCGACGGGTTCTCCCATGAACGAAACGCAGGATAATGCGATGTCATATAAGATGCGTCATGCATTGGATGCGTATTCCATGACGATGGGAATGGTCGCATAAGACAAGAACAGCGGTATGATTCCTGCAGTGCGGGAAAGGGCGGCATGCCGTTTGGGTTGTGTAGTTTCTCCCGTGTCACCGCGTTAATGTCAAGAGTACAATCAAAGGTGGTACCGCGTAATAACGCCCTTTGCAGGCAATCTGCGAAGGGTGTTTTTTGCTATAAATCAGAAGAAGGAGCGTTTTACAATGAGTAAGGAACTGGCAAAGACCTATGAGCCTCATGGCTTGGAGGAGCGAATCTATCAAAAATGGATGGACAACAAGTATTTTCATGCGGAGGTGGATGAGACCAAAAAGCCCTTTACCATTGTGATACCGCCTCCCAATATCACCGGACAGCTCCATATGGGGCACGCGCTGGACGAGACGATGCAGGACATTCTGATCCGTTTTAAACGGATGCAGGGCTATAATACCCTCTGGCAGCCGGGAACGGATCACGCGAGCATCGCGACGGAAGTCAAGATCATTGAGACCTTAAAGGAACAGGGGATCGACAAGAACGATCTCGGCAGGGAGAAATTTTTAGAACGTGCGTGGGAGTGGAAAAAGGAATACGGCGGACGCATTATCAACCAGCTTAAAAAGCTTGGTTCCTCCTGCGACTGGGACAGAGAGCGCTTTACGATGGATGAGGGCTGCAATAAGGCAGTGACCGAGGTCTTTGTCAAGATGCATGAAAAAGGCTGGATTTATAAAGGAGCCCGCATGATCAACTGGTGCCCGGTCTGCAATACATCTATCTCTGACGCAGAGGTGGAATATGAGGAGCAGAAGGGGTGCTTCTGGCATATTAAATATCCGCTTGTGGATGAGAACGGGCAGCCGAGCAAGACGGAGTTTTTGGAATTTGCGACAACACGTCCCGAAACGATGCTCGGCGATACGGCGGTTGCCGTGAATCCGCAGGACGAACGCTATACGTATCTGCACGGGCGCTCTGTATGGCTGCCGATCGTGAATAAGGCAATCCCCGTTGTGGAGGATGACTATGTGGATATGGAGTTCGGAACCGGCGTTGTCAAGATCACACCGGCGCATGATCCGAACGACTTTGAGGTTGGAAAGAGGCACGGACTTGCTATTGTGAATATCTTAAATGATGATGCGACCATCAATGAGAATGGCGGGCATTATCAGGGAATGGATCGCTATGAGGCGAGAAAACGGATCGTGGAAGAGCTCGATTCCCTTGGACTCTTAGTGCGCATTGAGGATTATTCCCACAATGTCGGGACGCATGACCGCTGCGGCACGACCATCGAGCCGATGGTAAAAGAGCAGTGGTTCGTGAAGATGGATGAGCTGATCAAGCCCGCCGTAAAAGCGGTAAAGGACGGAGAGGTGAAGCTCATTCCCGAGAGCATGAAAAAGACTTACTTTAACTGGACCGACAATATCCGCGACTGGTGCATTTCCAGACAGCTCTGGTGGGGGCACCGGATCCCGGCATATTATTGCGCTGAATGCGGCGAGACGGTCGTTGCGGCACAGGCACCGGAAAAATGTCCGAAATGCGGCTGTACGCATCTGACGCAGGATGAGGATACGCTTGATACCTGGTTTTCCTCGGCGCTCTGGCCATTTTCCACGCTTGGCTGGCCGGAAAAAACAAAGGAGCTTTCCTATTTTTATCCGACGGACGTGCTTGTGACCGGATATGATATTATCTTTTTCTGGGTCATCCGTATGATCTTTTCGGGGTATGAGCAGATGGGAGAGCGGCCGTTCCATACCGTGCTGTTTCACGGACTGGTGCGGGATTCCGAGGGGCGCAAAATGTCAAAATCGCTCGGCAACGGGATTGACCCTCTTGAGGTGATCGACAAGTACGGCGCGGACGCGCTGCGCTTAACGCTCATCACGGGGAATGCGCCCGGCAATGATATGCGTTTTTATTATGAGCGCGTGGAGGCAAACCGCAATTTCTGTAATAAGATCTGGAACGCGTCGCGTTTCATTATGATGAATATGGAGGGCAAGGAGGTCGTAAAGCCCGCTCCCGGCGCATTGCAGCCGGTGGATGAATGGATCATCTCCAAGCTCAATGATGTGGTACGTGAAGTCACTGATAATATGGAGCATTATGAGCTCGGAATTGCCGTGCAGAAGATTTATGATTTTATCTGGGACGAATTCTGCGACTGGTATATCGAGATGGTAAAACCGCGCTTGTATAATACCGACGATAAAGAGAGTCAGAATGCGGCGCTTTATACCTTGAAGACGGTGCTGATTGACGCATTAAAACTGCTGCACCCGTATATGCCGTTTATCACGGAAGAAATATTCTGTACGCTTCAGTCTGAGGAGGAATCCATCATGGTCAGCGCATGGCCGATCTATGATGAGGCGAAAGCGTATAAAAAGCAGGAGCAGGCGATCGAGACGATCAAGGAAGCAGTGCGCGGCATCCGCAATGTGCGCGCACAGATGAATGTGGTGCCGAGCCGGAAGGCACTGGTATATGTGGTGTCTGAAAGCGGGGAGCTGCTTCAGATCTTCGAGGAAGGAAAACTGTTTTTCCAGTCGCTCGCTTACGCGTCAGACGTGTTATTGCAAAAGGATAAGAGCGGCATTGCCGATGACGCCGTATCCGTTGTGATCCCGAATGCGACGCTGTATATACCGTTTGCGGAGCTTGTGGACATCGGCAAGGAGATCGAGCGTCTGAAAAAAGAAGAGGAGCGGCTTGCAGGTGAGCTTGCGCGTGTGAACGGCATGCTCTCCAATGAACGCTTTATGGGAAAAGCACCGGCGGCAAAAATTGCCGAGGAGCGCGCGAAGCTTGAGAAGTACGAGCAGATGATGGCGCAGGTAAAAGAGCGTTTAGGCCAGCTTGAAAAATAACAATCATTTTTTGCAGATAAGAGGAGGAACGCTGTATGGAAATGGATCATGAAACACAATCAGAGGTGCAAGAGGCCGTACAGGACGATTGGGCGCTTGCCGGGAATTATATCTCAATTTCCGAAGATTCCATGCAGGCATTTCTCTTTTTACAGCCAAAGCCGAATGGGGAGCGTTATGACCGGGAGGAGCTAAAGGAGCATCTTCGCGCAGAGGGTGTTGTCAGCGGCTTTCACGAATCCAATTTAGCGGCAATGGCAAAAAAGAAAGTTTACAACAGGGAAGTGCTTGTGGCGGAGGGCGTGCTGCCCGTACAGGGAACGCCCGGTTATTATGCTTACGAGATCGAGACGGAGGACTTTACAAAGCATCCGCGTATCCGTGAGGATGGTTCGGTGGATTACCAAAGCATGAATCTCTTGCAGAATGTGCAGGAGGGGCAGGTGCTTGCCGTATATCATGCCGCCGTGCAGGGAACGGACGGAGAGGATGTACGGGGAAGACGGCTGCGTGCGGATCTGTGCAGGGAACTTCCTGCGTTAAGAGGAAGGGGCATCGCGCTGAAAGAAGATGCCGAGAAGCCGACCTACATCGCACAGACAGAAGGAAAGCTGATCTTTCGTGACGATCAGATCGAGATCTGCAATGTCCATGAGATCAAGGGCGATGTGGATATTTTAATCGGCAAGGTGGAGTTTTTCGGTGATGTCGTGATTGACGGCAATGTTGCGGCAGGAACGATCATCCGTGCCGGAAAGAGTCTGACGATCAGCGGCACGGTCGAGTCCGCGGATATTTATGCGGGCGGCGATATTATTCTGCGCCGCGGTGTGCAGGGCAATGAAAAGGGGCGCATCCGTTCCAGAGGAAATGTGTACGCCGACTTTTTGGAGCACTGTACGGTGGAGGCCAGAGGCAATGTCATGGCCAATTATATTCTCAATTCCGAGGTCGCTGCGGATGGTGAAGTGACAGCAACCGGAAAGCGCGGTATGATACTCGGCGGCTATGTTCACGGTTTTCAGGGCATAAAAGCGATGTGCGTCGGAAGCGATAAGGAGATCAAAACGATTCTCCATGCGGGCTGCGAACAGAAGGTTTATGATCAGAATGTTGAAAACCGCAGAGAAGAGGCGGAGATCATGCAGCAGCTGGAAGAGATGGAGGAACGTGCGGAGATATTGCGCAAACAGCTCTCAATCCGCTCAAAGGACCAGACGCTCATACGCGAGTGTAACGAGCTGCTTCATGAGCGGGAAAAACTGACGGAGCGCGCGAAACAGCTGCAGGCGGAAAAACAGAAGCTTCAAAAGCAGATGGAGGAAGGGCGGAAGTCCGCAATCCGTGTGGAGGATAAGCTTTTTACCGGATCCGTCATCTGCGTGAATAACGCGCAGCAGGCGATTACCGCCAATACCTGCTTTATGCAGTATAAGAGCATTTCGGGCATCATACAGGGAACTGTCATCAGAATATAACAGGCATATGGAAGAGATTACTTATCAGGAAGTGACATCGTATCTGTTATCGATACCAAAATTTACGGTAAAGCATACGATGGAGGATACGTGTGCGTTTTATCAATATATGGGAAGTCCGTGCGCAGATGCAAAGATCATTCATGTTGCCGGAACGAACGGAAAAGGCTCGACGTGCACGTATCTGCGGAGCATGTTAGAGCGGTGTGGTCATCATACGGCGTTGTTCGTGTCGCCGCATCTGGTTACTATGCGGGAACGGTTTTTATTTGACGGTGTCCCGGTCTTAGAGGAGACGTTTTGCAAGTCGTTTATGGCTGTTGCAAAGCTGCTTCTTGTCTATCATGGAAAAAAAGAACCTGTTTCGCTTGAGACGTTGAGGGAGCTTCCCTATCATCCGTCTTTTTTTGAGATGCTGTTTTTTATGTTCTTACAGTGCAGAAAAACAAGCGACGCGGATTATGTGATCTTGGAGACGGGACTCGGAGGCAGGCTGGATGCCACAAACTGCATGCCGAAAAAAGCATTGTGCGTGATCACGAGGATCGCCTTAGACCATACGGAATATCTCGGAGAGACAGTGGGGCAGATCGCGCGGGAGAAGGCGGGGATTTTTCGGGATTCGACGCCGATCGTCAGCCTTCGCTCTGATAAGGAAAGCGCGGAAGAAATCGAAGTGCGCGCAAGAAAATGCAAGGCACCGCTCCAATTTGTCGATTCGCGCGATTTCAAAATAGAAAGAATTGCCAATAAAAGCATTGCTTTTTCTTTTCATTCTGTATATTATAATTCTATCAGCCTTTCACTTTCCACAACGGCATGCTATCAGGCAGAGAATGCCGCGCTTGCGCTTCGGGCAATGGAAACGCTTTTAGTGCATCCTACAGTGGACGAGCTGCGCGAGGGTCTTGCGGCGGCACATTGGGAAGGGCGGATGGAAGAAGTATTACCGGAAGTATTTTTGGACGGCGCGCACAACGAGGACGGGATCCGGGCACTGCTTGCTACGGTGGAACAAACCGGACCGGACAGAAAAAATGTGCTCGTGCTTGCCATCGTAGCGGATAAACGCTATGAGCGGATGGCGGAATTCATTGCGCGTTCCGGATTATTTTTGCGGGTATATGTAACGTCAGCGGGTGGGGAGAGAGCGCTTGCACCAAAGGCGCTTGTCGGGGCGTTAGTAAGCTATGGACAGAAAAATTGTATGGTACAGGAACAGCCGGAGCAGGCATTTTCGCGTTGTCTTTCTGAGCGCGAAGCTGACGAACGCGTTTTTGCTGCCGGTTCGCTGTACCTGATCGGGCGGATAAAGGCATATTTAGGGAGGAATTCTGATGATTAACTTTGAGGAAGAACTCAAGAAGTTTCATCCCAGCGTTGAGATAGAGGAAGCGGAGGATGTGTTATACAGTCAGGATACGACGGACTTGGCCGACGTATTGGTAGATGTGATCAAAGAGGCAAAGGAAGAAGAATAGGAGCGACGCTATGGAGTGTTTTAATTGCGGCTGTCTCCTGACGGAAAACGAATTTTGTACGAACTGCGGAGCGGATGTACGGGTTTACAAGAAGATCATTTCGGCATCTAACCGCTATTACAATATCGGATTGGAGAGAGCGGGTGTCAGAGACCTGTCGGGGGCAGCGGAAAGCCTCAGACAGTGTCTGAAATTGAATAAAAACCATGTGGAGGCGAGAAATCTTCTCGGCTTGATTTACTATGAGACGGGAGAGGTCGTTTCCGCATTAAATGAGTGGGTGATGAGTAAGAACATCAAGCCGCTCAAAAATATCGCGGACGATTACATTGAGGATATTCGATCGAACCCGACGCAGCTTGATACGCTGACGCAGGCGGTCAAAAAATATAATCAGGCGTTGAATTATTGTATGCAGGACAGCGTGGACCTAGCGGTCATTCAGCTCAAAAAGGTGCTGTCCATGAATCCGAAATATTTACAGGCACACCAGCTTCTTGCACTGATTTATATGAGTCAGGAGGAGTGGGACAAGGCGGAGAAGGAGGTCGAGAAAGCGCTGCGCATCGACACAAGCAATACGCTGACGATGCGGTATATGAAAGAGATCGACTTTGCGATCAGCCAGGAAGAAGGCAGGAACCAGTCCAAGAAAAAAAGCAAGGAACAAAAGAACGCAAAGAAATATAAGAGCGGCAATGATACGGTGATTCAGCCAATCAATAATAAGGATTCCAGAGGGCTTTCCACCATCTTCAATATCATCATCGGCATACTGATCGGTCTTGCCGTTGCGATTTTCCTGCTCCTGCCCGCGCAGATTCAGACCGAGGTGGCGAAGGTCAATGAGCAGGTGAAGGACTACAGCGAACTCCTGACCCGCAGGGAAGCGGATATCCAGGAGCGGGAGGCTCAGATCGAGGACTTAAGGCAGGAGCTTGCGAAGACGCAGGAAGCGCTTGACGCATATACCGGAACGGATGGCACGATCGCCGCATATGAGCAGCTCTTAGAGGCGGTCAGCCTTTACATGCAGGAAGAACCGGACGTGATGGCGGTTGCCGACAGTCTCGGTAAGATTGATGAAAACTATGTGGAGGAAGAAGCGCCCGACTATTTTGCAAGCGTGTATCATGAACTGCTTGTCCTGATCGGTCCCGATGTATCCGCATCCTATTATCAGACGGGAATGGCGGAATATAATGTGCAGAACTACTCGGAAGCGGTCAATTATTTCCTGATGGCGGTTTCCTTTAACGAGGCGGATTCCGCGGCGCTCTACCAATTGGCGGAGTCATATTACCGCAGCGACGATCTGGAGAATGCGGCATATTATTATAACCGCGTCATAGAACTGTTTCCGGGTCGTAACTCGGCGGTCAACGCACGGAAACGCTTAAATGCGATCGAACAGCAACAATAAACACTGCCGGAAAGCCGGGGCAGCAGCCATAAGAACAGAAAGACACAAAAGAGAACATCAAAAGAGATGTTCTCTTTTTTTGCGCGATAGGCAGTAGGGGGAAAGGAGAAAGAAATGGTTGATAATTATGCAATTATCGAGAATTATCTGATGATCAGAATGCCGGAGGAGGTTGACCATCACAGAGCGGTACTGATCAGCCGGACAGCTGATGATTATATTGCGCACAGCAAGGTTGTCAATATTGTGTTTGATTTTGAGGACACGAAATTCATGGACAGCTCCGGTATCGGCGTGATCATGGGGAGATACAAGAAAATATCCTGCTTTGGCGGAAAGGTGTTTGCCATTAACACAAGCAGGCGTATCAAGCAGCTTCTTGCGGTGTCGGGCATGCAGAAATTAGTCACGATCATGGAGTAGGGGAGTCTGCTCAAAAGCCGATCACGATCATGAAACAGAGGAGTGGAGAGATGGAGACAAGAACAGAGGAGAGAATGGAGTGTGCGAGTGCCGCGGGACAGGAGGGTGTTTTGGAACAGACCGATCTAAGCAGAAAAACGGGTGGACAGGAACGCGTGGGTGCAAGGCGTGAGTATGTGAACGAAATGCTGCTGGAATTTGATGCGGTATCGTTAAATGAGAGCTTTGCCCGTATTGTGGTCGCGGCGTTCATCACACCGCTGAACCCGACCGTGGAGGAGCTTGCCGATGTAAAAACGGCCGTATCCGAGGCAGTGACGAATGCGATCATTCACGGCTATGACAGCCGGGGCGGAAAAATTAAAATGCATTGTCTGGTGACGGGAAATCTGCTGACGGTCAGCGTGGAGGATCACGGCGCCGGGATCGCCGACATCGGACAGGCGATGATGCCGTTGTTTACGACCAGACCGGAGCTGGAACGCTCGGGCATGGGATTTGCATTTATGGAGGCATTCATGGATGATCTCAAGGTTGAGTCCCGTGTGGGCGAGGGAACCAGAATCTGTATGATGAAAAAAATAGGAGACGCTTCTTGGACGGCGCAAAAGGGGAAGTAAATGGATGAGACCGCTGCATTGATCGCACGTTCACAGGCAGGGGATAAAAAAGCAAGGGAGATACTGGTAGAAAACAACTTAGGACTCGTACATCATATTGTAAAACGGTTTCTTGGCAGGGGCATTGATGCGGAGGATCTGTTTCAGATCGGCAGTATCGGACTCATGAAGGCGATCGACAAATTTGATCTAAGCTATGATGTTCGTTTTTCTACGTATGCCGTGCCGATGATCCAAGGGGAAATCAAACGGTTTCTGAGGGATGATGGCATGGTAAAGGTCAGCCGGACATTAAAAGAAAACGGCTGGAAGGTGCGCCAGTCCATGGAGCGGCTGTCACAAAAGCTCGGCAGGGAGGCGACGATGGACGAGCTTTCCAGGGATACAGGCTTGAGCGCGGAGGACATCGTGATGGCGATGGAGGCAAATATTGAAGTAGAATCCATTTACCGTTCGGTGTTTCAGTCCGACGGTAATGAGATCTATCTGGTCGATCAGGTTGTTGCGGGAGGAAGAGCAAAAGGCGGCATCGGACAGACGGCGGCGGGCGGTTCGGGAATTGACAGCTACGGTATGGGAGACGGACAGGATCCCGAGAAAGAGCGCCTGCTCAATCATATGCTCTTAGAACAGCTCATTGACGGTCTGGATGAAAAAGAGCGGGAGCTGATCGAGCTTCGCTATTTTCAGGACAAGACCCAGATGGAGGTCGCGAAGCGGCTCCGTATCAGTCAGGTACAGGTCAGCCGTATGGAAAAAAGAATCCTGCTGCGCATGCGGGAGAAAGGGAAAGTATAGCTTTTTATGATCAGATGTGATAAACTCTGATAGAAAAGCATTTTGAATAGGATTTTCATAAATGCATATCACTGATGACATGAATGAAAGACAACGTACTGCGTCATTTCGGAAGGTGTCACAGGGTAAGGAGAGAGACAGGTTATGAAATTTGATATGCATTGCCATACGAAGGAGGGCTCGATCGACGCGAAGGTTGAGCTCGAAAAATATGTCAAAAAGCTGGTGTCTCTCGGCTATGACGGCATGCTTGTGACCGACCATAATTCTTACAAGGGACACGATCAATGGGAAAGGCTGCGCAAGCAGATCGGAGAGACAGCGGGAAAGCCCTTTGTCGTCCTGCGCGGGATTGAATATGATACGAGGGATGCGGGGCATATGCTGGTGGTACTGCCGGAGCGGGTGCGCACACGGATGTTAGAGGCGCGCGGCTTAAAGGGACGTCAGCTCATTAAGCGCGTGCATGAGCTGGGCGGAATCATTGGACCGGCGCATCCGTACGGAAATGGTTTTTTTGCACTTATGAATACGCGTCTCGGAAAAAGAAATGAGCATTTGATGCACAGCTTTGATTTTGTCGAGAGCTTCAATGCCTGTGTGAAGCCGTTTCAAAACAAACTGGCGAAACGCCTGGCGAAACAGTACCACAAGCCGGAGTTCGGCGGATCGGACGCACACCGTCCCGAAGTGATCGGCTCGGCATATACCGAGATCGAGGCGAATATTCGCAATAATGACGATCTCATCCGCGCGGTCCGCTGGCGTGTACCCATGGTCGCTGACGGGGATTGGGAGGATAAGGTTCGAAAGAAGCAGAAGAAGCCCGTAGAGGAACTCGTCGTCGTAGGGTATTGGATTTATAATAAAGTGCTTGCGGGCGCAAACGTGTTCCGCAGACGGAAGTATGCAAAGCTGACATAATGGGATGTTCGCATGATTAACAGAAATCTGCACAGACTACTTGCCAAAGAACAGGAAAGCATGGCGCTGCCTGTTCTAAAGGGGGCATGGCTGTGCAGATTTTTTATTTGAAAGCGGATGAAAAAGTAGAATTGGAAAATAAAGACATACGGCTTGCGGATGTAGCGAGCGTTCTGTGTGAGGATGACCGCGTGCAGCAGGAAGTGCTGGAGATGATCGTATATCGGTTTTCCAAGGAGGGGCGCGCAGTGATCGACATGCTGCAGTTGATTGCTCTTTTACAGGAAAAGTATCCGGGCTGCCGGGTCGTGAGTCTCGGAGCGGACGCTGTGCTTGTGGAGTGTCACACGGTGAAGCCGCATCCTGTATGGGAAAAAATAAAGATCGCCCTGATCGCGCTGCTCTGTTTCTTTGGCGCGGCGTTTACGATCATGGCATTCCATAATGATATTAGTATTGACGATATTTTTTCCAAGGTGTACCTGCTTGTCACGGGGATGGAGTCGAATGGCTTTACTGCGCTGGAGATTTCTTATTCTATCGGACTTTCGGCGGGAATCATTATTTTTTTTAATCATATCGGAACAAGGCGCATCACCAAGGACCCGACGCCGATCGAAGTGCAGATGCGTCAATATGAGGGTGACGTTGTGACGGCGCTTGTGGAGAACGCGAACCGGGAGAACGCGAACCGAGAGAATGCGAACCGGGAGAACGCGAACCGAGAGAATGCGAACCGGGAGAACGCGAACCGGGAGAACGCGAATCGAGAGAATGCGAACGGAAAGAATGTGAATGCGGGAGGCGGGAGAGAACCATGATGGAACAACTGTTTCTGATCGTACTCGGATTGAGCTTCGGCGTGTTTACGGCGGGCGGCGTGTTCACGACTGTCATTGTTGTAGCGCTCGTCCCGCGCTTTGCCGCCCGATTTCACACAGCATACAAAATCGAATTGTATGAGGAATGGATTGTCGCGGGCGCGATTGCCGGCGGCATTTTCGGTGTGTATTCCCACTTGTGGACAACACCCTCATGGGAGACGCGCGGCATGCTGTTAAAGGCAGCGGGCATCGCATTTGTGATTATCTGGGCCTTTTTTACGGGCATGTTCGTCGGATGCCTTGCGCTTGCGATTGAGGAGATGCTTGGCGGGATTCCGGTATTTGCGCGCAGAGTGCATCTGCGCAAAGGGCTCGGCATTATCATTCTCTCCATTGCGGTCGCAAAGCTTGTCGGTTCTCTTTGTTATTTTTATTATGGGCTGTTTTAGCGGAGGGGGCCGACCCAATCGTACTAAGCTTTCCCCTCAGCATATATCCGATTTTCTCATAGCAGGCATTGGAAGCCGCATAGTCAGCATTCGTATAAAGCATTGGCATAGCGCCCGCATGTTCCACAATCTTAGTCACCTGATACACTAAGTTTTCTGCGTAATGTTTCCGTCGGTTTGCTGGAAATGTATATACATTGCTAAGAGATGCCAGATCATCCGGCGTCCATATTCACACAGGAAACGGATCAGCGGAATGGCAGATGATCAACCGTTCATGATCTGTCAGTGTTAATCTGCATGGATTATTCAGAACTCTTCTTAACACAAAAAACGTATATTTATCATTTTCAAGTAATTTCAAATCTCTATGGTCTGCCTGACGAACCATTTGATTCTAACATTGCCGATTTGGGGAGTCAATACGCAATGTGTAAAAAAGATATTGACAAACAATTAAACATATGCTTAAATGTTTATATCAAGAGACAGAACGATTCCGGCGATGGTATCGTGAAGAGCGGTGAAAGCATGGTTCGGAAACAATCTGTTACAAAAAGGAACAAGGAGGGCATTTTCTATGAAAAAAACATATCAGATCGAGGTGGACTGCGCGGCATGCGCATTGAAGATGGAGGAGGCGACGAAGAAGGTCGAGGGCGTGAAGGATGCG
This sequence comes from Lachnospiraceae bacterium, assembly GCA_014804755.1. Classification (GTDB taxonomy): domain Bacteria; phylum Bacillota; class Clostridia; order Lachnospirales; family Lachnospiraceae; genus DLAJ01. The sequence goes on from JAAUZE010000006.1 coordinate 40,016, forward strand.
ACCGTTTCCTTTATGACGCAGAAAATGAAGGTGGAATTTGACGAGGGTGCAGACGAGCAGGCGACGATGAAGGCGGTTGTGAAAGCTTGTAAAAAAGTCGAGGATGACTGCGAGATCATACTCTAAAGTGGTGTGGAATTATTTTTTGAGAAGAATGCGTCTGCAAATTCAGCGTTAGAAAGTGCGTGGAAGTAGTGTGAAAAATAAATTTTTCACACGCAAATTTGTGCCTGCGGCCCAAAGTTTGCAGGTTGCGAGAAAGGCATGGTTATTATTATGAATAAGAAACAAAAAAAGATGCTGCTGCGTATCATCATTACCGCAGCGCTGATGGTTCTGCTTGCGGTCTTGCCGATCGACGGCAGAGTAAAGACGGCGCTGTATTTGGTCCCGTATCTGGTGATTGGCTATGATATTCTGCGGAAAGCGGCCTTGGGCATCATCCACGGGCAGGTATTTGATGAGAATTTTCTTATGGCGGTCGCGACCGTCGGCGCGATCGGAATTGGCGAGATGGTAGAGGGCGTGGCGGTCATGCTTTTTTATCAGATCGGGGAACTGTTTCAGAGCTATGCCGTTGGCAAGAGTCGTAAAAATATTACGGCGCTGATGGATATTCGCCCTGATTACGCCAATATTGAACAGGATGGGGAGCTCGTGCAGGTCGATCCCGATGAGGTGGAGACCGGCACGGTCATTGTGGTAAAGCCGGGAGAAAAGCTGCCGATCGACGGCGTGATCACGGAGGGAGAAACGACCTTAAATACGAGCGCATTGACCGGAGAGAGCGTGCCGCGCGAGGCGAAAGAGGGCGATGAAGTCATCAGCGGATGCGTCAACTTAAGCGGACTGATCAAGGTGCGCACGACGAAGGAATTCGGCGAATCAACGGTATCGAAGATTTTAGATCTGGTGGAAAACTCCAGCATGAAAAAATCACGTTCGGAGAATTTTATCACCCGTTTTGCAAAGGTATATACGCCTGCGGTCTGCCTTGCAGCCGTGCTGTTAGCAGTGCTTCCGCCGCTTGTACAGATGCTTTTGGGGGGTGGCGCTGACTGGCTTGTATGGTTTACACGCGCATTGACCTTCTTAGTCATCAGCTGCCCGTGCGCGCTGGTCATTTCGATACCGTTAAGCTTTTTCGGCGGCATCGGCGGAGCGTCCGCACGCGGTATTCTGGTGAAGGGCTCCAACTATTTGGAGGCGCTTGCCTCGGCAGGAATCGTTGTTTTTGATAAAACGGGAACGATGACAAAGGGTGTTTTTGAGGTGACAAAGATCAGCCCTGTGGGCGTGAGTGAGGAAACGCTGCTGCGTTACGCGGCGCATGCAGAGAGCTATTCCACACATCCGATCGCGGAGAGCCTGCGCAGGGCGTACGGAAAAAATATTGATATGGCGCTGGTGAGCGACGTGGAGGAGATCAGCGGGCATGGCGTGACGGCGACGATAGACGGAAAAACAGTTGCGGCGGGCAACCGCAGGCTGATGGAACGCATGAATATTGCCTGTGCGGAAAGCGATGGGATCGGTACGGAGGTTCATCTGGCGCTTGACGGCGAATATATCGGAAGAATCCTGATCGCGGATGTGTTAAAGCCGACCGCGGCGGAGGCAGTTCGCGCGCTGAAGGCAAACGGCGTCCGCAAGACCGTGATGCTGACGGGCGACGCGAAGAAGGTTGCGGAGGCGATCGCTTCAGAGCTTTCTGCCGACGAGGTCAAAAGCGAACTGCTGCCGGGAGATAAGGTCGATGAGGTCGAGCGTCTGCTTGCTCAGACCGGTAAAAAAGAAAAGCTTGTGTTTGTCGGGGACGGCATCAACGATGCGCCTGTTTTATCCCGCGCGGATGTCGGCATCGCAATGGGGGCGCTCGGCTCGGATGCCGCCATTGAAGCGGCCGACGTGGTGCTGATGGATGATGACCCGTCAAAGATTGCGCTTGCGATGCGGATCGCGCGAAAGACGCTTCGCATCGTCTATGAAAATATCGTGTTTGCGTTGGCGGTAAAGGCTGCCTGTCTTGTGCTCGGTGCGCTGGGTGTTGCGAACATGTGGTGGGCGATCTTTGCGGATGTCGGCGTCATGGTGCTCGCCGTGCTCAACGCGACGAGGGCGCTGGCGGTATCAAACAGATGATAGTGTGAGAAGTACTTCTAGAGCTCATGCCAATGGGCATTTCGCTAAGAAGTACTAAATCTCACACGTGAGAATGGCTAAAAGCGGTCATTCTCACACAGGCATTGCTTGGGTATGGTGGGATTTGAAACGGAGGAGCGTATGGCACATTATGATTTACCGCATGATCATGGACAAAATATTGAGCGTGTTCTCGATCGAATGCCGGATATTGTCGATTTTCAGAAAGTGGCATCGTGGTTTGATAAGCTCGGGGACAGTACGCGTCTGCGCATTTTATGGATGCTGTGCCACTGCGAAGAGTGCGTGAGCAATATCGCTGCGGCAATGGAAATGAGCGATCCTGCAGTTTCGCATCATTTACGGCTTTTGCGTGAGAGCGGTCTGATCGTCAGCAGGCGTGACGGTAAGGAAGTCTACTATAAGCTTGCCGAGAATGCGCAGGCGCAGATTCTTCATCGCGCGCTGGACGAAATGTTTGAGGTGAGCTGTCCGAGCAGCGGGGAATAAGGTTTGTGTATAAGTCCGGCAGCAGGAAACGCTTTAATCAGTGTTTCCTGCTGCCGAAAGCTTTTGCATGCTTGACAGGTAAGCGATCAAAAGAATAAGATCCGCAAACAGCCAGGCTGATATTTCACCGAAGAATATCCCGTCGCTTCCGATGTACCTTGTTAATACGATTGCGCAAAAAAGGCGCATGATCAACTGTGCAAAGCTTGACAGCATAGGTATGACCGCATGATTGATACCCTGAAGAGAAGCCCGCAAAATATATAGAATATACAGAAACGGAAAAAATAGCGCCAATATATTAAGAAACCGACAGCCGTATTGCAGGATTTCCCCGGTCATGTCGGGGGTATCAATAAATAATTGCAGAATATCTTGGCCGAAGAATACCATCACCCCGGAACATACAAGGGAAACGGCGACTCCCATGAACAGACTTGCCCGAACCCCTTCCTTGATTCGAACAATCTTATTTGCCCCATAATTTTGAGAAACATAGGCGGCGGCCGCCAGTCCGAAAGAAGACGCCGCAATTTCCAACAGTCCATACAATTTTGCGGCGGCAGAATATCCTGCGAGAAATGCAAGCTCATACTGATTGATCCGGTTTACAACGATCAGGCCGCCGATCGAGGTAATGACGCTCTGCATGGTCATGGGGATTCCCATTTTGAACAGCTTTCCTGCGATGGACATTTCATTGTAGGAGCGGATAGCGGTGTGATCTATGGCGGCATGATCCGGCAGGAGATTTTCGGAAAAAGCTCTTTGATGATAGAAATAATAGCCGCAGATGATCATGACCGCACATTCTGAGAGAATGGTGCCGAATGCCGCGCCCGCTATGCCGAATCCGAAAATATTGACAAACAGGATATCAAAGGCGATGTTACACAGTGAGGAAACCGTCATGGCGAATAAAGGAATATGACTGTTTCCGCGGCTCCGTAACGCACCGGAGAACAGTTGATAGAATGTTAAAAAAGGAATCCCTAAAAAGATCGTATTCACATATTCTCTTGCCATGGAATAGACTTCCTCTTTTGTGCCGAGCAGACGGAGGATCCATCCGGAGGTAAGGAGTGCGCTCACAGTCAGTATGACGGCGAGAATAAGGCAGATTTTTTTAGATACTTTATAATAAAGATCAAATTCTTCTTCGTTCTTTTCACCAAAACTATTTCCTAACAGGATGGAAAATCCTGAAACCAGTCCGATCACGATTCCATTTACCAGAAATATGAGCCATTCCGTACCGACGAGGGCGGCAAGTCCCAAAGGACCGATCTTTCTTCCGATGATGATCGTATCTACAAAGGTATATAACTGTTGAAATACATTTCCAACGACCAGTGAAAAAGAAAAAGTACCAATCAATCGGAACGGGTTTCCGACTGTCATATCCGTATCTTTTTTCATACGAATCCTCCATGCTGCCAACAGCCCGCGAATTTGGGCGTCGGCATAGCGTTTTCAAAAAACAAAATTACATTTATCTTATTTGACTTTTGATGCAGCCTCCGATAAATCTATAACGCGAAACGTCAATTAGACGTTGCAGCATATCCTTTTGTTTCATTTTACTACCGTCTTTGTTATAATGGCTTTGTCGCAATAAAACCGTTTTTGCCGGTGCTGTCAGGCAGGCATTATAAAGATAGGGATGGTGTTTATGAAACGAAAAAATCTGAGTATACAAATGATTTTAGCGGCACTGCTCATTTTTGGTACGGCAGCATGCGGAAAACAGCAGGCTCCATATGATGAACCTAAGCAGGAACACGAGATGGAAGATGCAACGGACAGCGAAGACAAAATTGCTGAAGAGGAAGCGGCAGAGGAGGAAGGAACGTCTGGTGTGGCAATAGAAGATACCGGGATGACGACGGAGGAACCGGAAGAAATGCAGACGGGGTTGAACCCCGTGATTACGGCATATGTAACGGAAGAGATAGAATATAGCGAAGAGGTGATACCCATCCGGTATGTGGATGATCTGTCGCTTCTGGACGGCCTGAAATATACAAACAGTGCATACGTTTATCAGGATGGGAACGTATATTACCGCAGGTATCATGGGGATTCTTATACGGAATCGGCTGTGTGGGGAAATTACATTCCGATTCCCGAAACGAAAAAGGAGATTGTCTGCATCGATTCGGCCGGAATGGAGACAGAACTTTTTGCTGATGAGGGCTACGGTGATATTTATCTGGTTAATAACCGGTTCTATATGACGGACGGGAAGTTAAACAGCGAGACCCATATGGGTCTGCAATTGTACTCCGTGGATATGCAGGGAAATGACCGGATCGACTATGGAAACGGAAGGATTCTCGTGATCGATAGCGAGAGAAATGTGATGATCTTGCAGATGTATGAGGTGGAAGAAGAACGTTATTGGGACTTAGATAATTACCGCTATTATATCATGAACTATGAAACGGGGGAAAAGAGGCAGATCAATTTGAATGGCAGTCACATTGTGGTGAAAGCCTATCAGGATGGGTGGATTTATTACACAAAACAGAATGATGTGGATGACGATGCCAGCCGGCTGTGTGCGATTTCTTTGGAGGGGGAGCAGAGGGATATCATCGCGCTTGCAACGGATATAGAGTTGCTTACTTATCCGGGGGATATATGGCATACAGAAGTGGATGGGGACAGAATATACTTCGATTTTGGCGGTACTGATGGGAGCTTATCGATATTTTATGGATTTTTGATCAGCGTCAAACTCGACGGTACGGATTATAGAGCGGTAAAGACTGCGGATGATTTCTTTTACATCAGTCATAACAATGGAAAAACGTTGGTTTATTATCCGCGTTATAATTCTCCTGCTGAAGTAGATTCTTATGCAGAATATGATATGTTCGTATGGGATGTGGATGCAGATAGATGCGATTTCACCGATTTTCCACAACGGGTTTTGTATGATTTGCCGGCGCGTTCATTGTGGCAGTATTATCCGGCTGATCGGGGCGGCTTGTGTGAGTGGAGTGTCTATGGGGATCATCCGCAAACGAATATTTACGCATTGCCTGACGATTCCGGCAGATTTGTCAGGGTTGTTATGGGTTTGGAGGATTATATTATAAAGCGTGAAGAAGTAAATGATTATTTGATAAAATATAAGGATTGGTACTATGCAGACGGATTCCTATATTTTACCGTAGAATATAATGACTTTGATGAAGAAGCTTCCATCGGCTGGCGGGATGGCTACCGCAGGTTGCAATCGGATGTATACCGCCTGAAAGTGGGAGAGCATGCGGCCGGGCTGCTGTATTCATATTAAGATTTTGTTGGGAACTGTGAAATGTTCCCTGCAATTTTCTGAAAAGCGAACTGTAAGACCGGAATGCATCACTGTGGATCGTGCTGCCCCCGGTAACACTGTCATTTGCAAAAATTTTGAAAAAAATAAAAAAAGAAAGGAAATAGGGAAATATGGATAGAAAAGCAATGGCAAAAGAAACTCTGGAGCTTATGAAGCAGGGATATTATGAACCGGAAATAAACATTGGAAAAGGACCAAAAGCAGAGAATAGACGGGTGATAATAAAGGAGGCCATGGAGCAGTCCATCAGGCGAAGTACATTGATTTCCCCGGCGGAGGGAGAGAAAATTCTTGAAAAATACAGTGTATGCACAATCTGCGGCCAGCCGGAAACAAGAGTTGATAATATTTCTACGATAGATGCTATCCGTATGCTTGCAGAAGAAGGAAAAACGGATATAGGCGTGTTGAACTTTGCAAGTGCAAAGAATCCGGGAGGCGGTTTCTTAAATGGAGCCAAAGCCCAGGAGGAGAGTCTGACAGTTTCCGGCACGCTCTACCCCACATTGACGGCTCATGAAGAATATTACAAAGAAAATCGGGCTCATAGATCTATGATGTATCTTGACTATGGAATTTATTCTCCGGAAGTAGTGTTTTTCCGTGACGGGTCATTTCGGTTGACAGAGACGCCCGTGACAGCTTCCGTGCTGACCTTGCCGGCAGTCAATATGGGTCAGGTGCTTTTAAAGGGAGAAAATGTGGAGGAAGCCAAAAGAGTTATGCGCCGGAGAATGAAGCTGGCGCTTGGAATTTTTGCTGAACAGAAGGCAAAGCATCTGGTACTCGGAGCTTACGGGTGCGGCGTATTCCGAAATGACCCCAGAGAGGTGGCAGCATGGTGGAGAGAACTGCTAAAAGAGGGGATGGGACAGTATTTTGTTTCTGTGTTCCATGCCGTTTTAGATCATTCCAGGGAGCAATGCTGTATAAAGGCCTTTCTGGAGTAAACGACTCAAACCACAAAATCAATTATAAGTCTATTCTTTTTTTATTTTTCTGCTAAAATTTCTTAAAATAACATAAAAACAATAAAAATGGTTTTTTTGTATTCATCATTTGACAATGATGCATGGAAGGGCATTGTCTGTCTTGGGAAAATACGTTATAATTTCGCATAGAAAAATTGTGAGGGGCTGCTGTGTATCAATCCGGTATGCAGCGGCCTTTGGCGGAAGGTATGGGGTGTGCAGGAAGATATGGGAAAAATCAACCGGGAGGATATGCTGGAACTGACAAGGAGAATGACTTTGAAGCGAAACTGCTTTGACCGGATTGCAGGAGCATATATGGACGAAGAGGGATTTGTGGACGGGACGTTCAATAAACATTTCCAGAGACTGTCGGCAAAAGACCAGCAGATCAATCTGGATATCGCCAAAACAATCCCTTTTTCAGAGACAAATGTGCAACTGAAGGAATATGCTTTCGGGGAAGCGGACAGGAAGCCGGGGAGTATCTGGCAGCTTTTGATGGCACTGAAGGAATGTGGGCTGAAAAATGACGCAATGCTGGATGTGTTTTATGAAGAATTTGGCGGCAAATACCATGCCGGCGGGAGCTACGCGGTTTACTTTCTCCATGGCAGCTATGATGTGCCGTTAAAAGCCAGCGACAAGGAGAGCCTGTGGGAATCGGAAGAGGTCTATCAGTTCCTGATCTGTGCAGTCTGTCCGGTAAACGGCGATTATGAGCCGGGCGCGCCTGAATGCGGGTTCCTTTTCCCGGCATTTAAGGACAGGAGCAGTGATGCGGAGAGGATTGATATTTTTCAGGCAGATGAAAACTTTGGGAAAGCCGGGGGAATGGTGGAAGCGCTGTTTCATTAGATGAAAAGTTTTCCATTTCCTATCTAATGTAATACACAATCATAAGGCTAATTTCGCAGTCGGATTGAACTGCGAAAGCTTTTTCTCGCCATGGGATTCCTTCACATTATTTTTTCTGTTCGTGACGGTATTGACATGCCCATTTTTGGGCACATCATTTGGCGGTCTTTGAAGGTGTCAGCACCCTGATATGGGGTGTGATATGAAATTTCATAACAAAAGATCACGCGATGTATATTTTTTACATGCGCCGCACATCCTATTCTTGAAAAAAGAGTCGGAAAGCGGGGAATCAGCCGATGGCAGATCAGTCAAAGGATATGAAAAAGACCTATGAGGAGCAGAAGCATCAACAGAGCCGTATGCAGCAGAAAAAGCAGGTTTATCAGGAATATGTCGAGCAGATGACGCCCAAAAAGAATATTTGGTGGCAGATGCTGAAAGCGTTCATTGTCGGAGGGCTGATCTGTACGCTCGGGCAGGTGATCTTAAATGTTGCGACGAATCAGTTCGGATTGGATAAAGAGACGGCGGGAACGTGGTGTTCCGTCATACTTGTTTTGCTCAGCGTGCTTTTGACCGGCTTTAATCTGTATCAAAAGCTTGGCGCGTTTGCGGGAGCAGGGGCGCTCGTGCCGATCACGGGCTTTGCAAACTCTGTGGCATCTCCGGCGATTGAATATCAAAAGGAAGGTCAGGTGTTCGGTATCGGCGCCAAGATATTTACGATTGCGGGTCCGGTCATTCTTTATGGCATCGTGACGAGCTGGGTGCTTGGCTTTGGATATTGGATCGGGAAATGCTTTGGGGTTTGGTGAAAATTTGATGATCGACGGGTATGTGTGAAATACGGGCGTCCGTTTGGGGGAGAGAGTCAGTATGGCAGATAGTATGCGAACTATCTGCCATATTTCTGCGTATTGCAGGGAAAATATCAACAACCCAATACGCGTATTACAGGTAAATATCAATAATTAGATATGCGTATTACAGGAAAATTGTAATGACTTAATATGCGTATTACAGAAAAAACACAGGAAGAGAACTTGCGTATTCCAAAAATACATGCTACTCTTATAGTATTAATATAAAGAAAGCAGATGAGGAAACAGAATGATTTTTAAGAGAAAGATATATGAAAAATTGATTCTTTGGAAAAAGGATACCAACGGGGCGAAAGCTCTGTTTATTGAAGGAGCTAGACGAATCGGAAAAACTACGATCGTGGAAGAGTTTGCACGGAAAGAATACAAAAGCTATATAATGATTGATTTTAACGATGCGGGTGAGGCGGTTAAAGATGCGTTTCAAAATTATTTACAGGATTTAGATACTTTTTTTATGATTCTCTCCACGGAATACAAAACGACATTATATCCGAGAGAATCCATACTGATCTTTGATGAAATACAACAGTTTCCGAAAGCAAGACAGTCAATCAAGAGGCTGGTAAAGGACGGGAGATTTGACTATGTAGAGACCGGTTCGCTGGTATCTATAAGAGAAAATGTGCAGGATATTACAATTCCGTCAGAAGAACGAAAAATTAAAATGTATCCGATGGATTTTGAAGAGTTCTGCTGGGCGATGGAAGAGGACAGTATGGCAGAGTATATCAGAAAGTGCTTTGCAGACGCTGTTCCGCTTACCGATCAGTTTCATCGTAAAGCAATGCTTTTGTACAGACAATATCTTGTGGTGGGCGGAATGCCGCAAAGCGTTGCTGCTTATTTGGAAAATAACAGAAGTTTTCAGAGAGCGGATGAAGAGAAGCGCGATATTTTGGCTTTGTATCGGGATGATATTATGAAGATCCAGGCAAAGTATCAATCGAGAGTTTTGAGTATTTTTGATCAAATTCCGGCATTTTTGTCCCAGCATGAAAAACGAGTGATCCTGTCGGATATTGAGACGGGGGCATCATTTTCAAAATTTAATGATACTTTCTTCTGGTTAGATAATTCCATGATAGCGAATGAATGTTTTAACTGTACAGATCCCAATATCGGACTTTCTTTAAATGAGGACAGAACCTATTTAAAGTGCTACATGGGCGATACGGGGCTTTTGGTCAGCCATGCTTTCACGGAGGCGGAAATAGAGACGGAGGATCTGTACCGTCAATTGATACTTGGGCGTCTTTCAATCAACGAGGGGATGATATTTGAAAATGCCGTCATGCAGGCATTGGTATGCAATGGGTATATCCCTTTCTTCTACACACATTATGATCATGAGAAGCATAGAAACGATATGGAGATTGATTTTCTGATTACTAATAAAAGCAAGACGAAATACAAAATCTATCCGATCGAAGTGAAATCTGCCGAAAGATACAGCATCACGTCGCTTAGTAAATTTTGTGATAAATTTAAGCACAGAATCGGACAGGCGTATGTGATCGACACCAAAAACTATCGAAAGAAGGATGATATTGTGTATCTTCCTGCCTATATGACGATGTGTTTGTAAAAGAAGAAAACAAAAAAAGTTAATATTTGTGTAACGAGGGATGTTTATTGGACAGTTTGAGCGTTATTATGGAAAAAGGATCGTATAATTATTCTATCATTGTCTGGGAATCGGCTTTTGAAGGAGAGAATATACAGAGTGATAAAGAGGGACGATTGAGAAAAAGAAAAAGTCAACCCAAAAGTTGACTTTCATTGCACACACTGTGCAGCCGGTTACCCGACGGATTCGTTGCAATAACGTTATTTGAACTCGCAGTGTAAATTCATAGGGAACTTACATTTATAAAATATCATAAGACAGGGAAGGAGTCAATATGCAAAAGCAAAATTACTATTTGTATTTTTTGTCAATAGTATTGCAACAAGTTTTTTTTTGAATTTTTTTACCCTAATAGCTTTTTGAGCTCTATTTCGAACTCCTGCGCGCTTGTACGATACCCAAATATACCCCGGGGATACCCGTTCACCCATTGCTCGATCTCCCTGATCTCCTCATCCGTGTATCTGTCTATGTCTGTTCCTTTGGGGATGTGTCTTCTTATCAGGCGGTTATTGTTTTCATTACTTCCCCTTTCCCAGCTGCTGAACGGATGACAGTAATACACCTTTGTCCTTTGTCCCTCCCGGATGGATCGCTCCATCCCTGCACAATCCGCAAACTCCACCCCGTTGTCTACCGTGATCGTTTTGAACAGTTCCGGGAACAGGCTTCCATAGCTCCGTTCCAGTCTGTCCAGCGCTTCAACGACGGATGCCGCTTTCTGATCAGGAAGCTTGACCACGATCTCACTTCTTGTTTTCCGCTCCGTTAATACTAACAGGCAGGACTTTGTTACGTTTCGTTTTCCCTTCACAGTATCCATTTCCCAATGCCCGAAGGATTCCCGCCCTTTGATATATCCCGGTCTATTTTCGATGCTTTCCCCTGCTGATACCCTTTTCTGCACCTGCACTTTTTTATATTTCCTTCTCTTTTTTCCTTTGATCGGCAGGTGTTTATTTGTCAGCTTCAGAAAGATGCCGTGGTCAATATAACGGTACAGGGTACTGATGCTGATGTCTGCATCAAGCTCCGACAGTGCCGCCTCCGGGCTTCTCTTTTCCTTGATGATCTTTTTCTCGATCTGTCCCGCCAGCTCTGCGTTGTTCCCGATCTTTAACGCTCGCCCCTTTGCCTGCATGTTCCAGTCATGTCTTTCCTGTCCGAGATCACTGCTATACCGTTCTGTTTCTGTCCAGTCCGTATTCCGGTGCAGGTATGCACCACGCTGATATTCCCGTGTGATCGTGCTCCGATGATAGTTCAGGATTCTTGCCACATCTGCCTTGCTATGTCCCGCTTTCAGCAGCGTTTCCATCCTGATCCGGTCGTTCCTTGTCATCTGTCTGTACGTTCTCATATTCTTTTTCCCCCGTTTTGAATGCCATCCTTGTCAGATGTCATTTCATTTCATTCTATCTTTCTCGTTTCTTTTCCGTCAAGCGCATGCTTTTCTCCAAGCATCCGGTCATGCTCTGCCTGGCTGTCTTTCTGCGTATACCATTCCGTCACCTATCCGTCACGCCAGCACGCTTCCTACGGTCGCGCACAAAGAAGCGTGCCACCTTCCCTAGCCCTCTCCCTAGGGAAGGGCTTGTGTGGCAGGCGTTCATTCATCTTTACATCGTTTCGTTCCTGGCACGCTGCGTATTCAGTTCTCAAGGTGCTGGATCATGTTTTATGGGACTGAACGCTCCGCATACCGCTCCGACGTATGGCTATTCGACCCTACATGATCTCTCCGCAAAAGTAAAATACCGGAAAAAATTTTTTTGACAAATGCATTCAAAAAATTTTTTTCCTATTTTTTTGAGTAATGCATTCAAAAAAATTATTTGACTTTTTCTCCGATCTCATGTCGAAAGCGGGTCAGCCATACGACGAAACGAGCGCTATACGAAGCAGTCCCATATGAAAAACATGATCCAATGCGCACCTTGACAACTGAATACTCACACACGAGCCGCCGACTTCACCGCAACACTACCAAAGCAATTAAAAAACACGCTGACCTATCAGTCGAATAGGAGGAAGGAAAATATCATGATACTTGATATGGATAGCATTCAATTTGAATCCCGCAGGGAAATCAGCAACATCATCAACGCACTGGGAGAACTTCTGACATGGGAAAACAGAGATAAACATGACGAAAACATGATCGACGACATGCGGACGCTTCGCAACTATCTCGAGATCATGGAAATGAACTGGTAAGGGGGGATAGGCATGTTGATCGACAACGAACAATACAACATCAAATGGCATGGCGGAAGGTACGCCGTATTCAACGAATATCATTCCGATCCGTTATTTCAGGGATCACATGAAGAATGTGAAGAATTTCTCGAAAACATCCCCCGGAAAAAATATGCACTCTATGAAGGCGTCAGAAATGGGGATGACTTCACAAGATTCATCGACGCATATACAGAAGAAGAAGCTATCAGATACGCAGAAGGAGAGTGGGAAAGTATGTCCAAATACGATCAGGAACGCCGTGAATATTTTGAAATTGCATTTGTATCGCCGGATACTGATGACCCAGACATTCCGGAAAATGATCGTACCGCAATCAAAAGCTGGGTATGACGCAAAAGAAAAAGACTGTCCCTGACAGTCTTTTTTTGTCATATCATCTATGCAAAATTTCCTGTTACGCTTGGATCCTTGCTGCGTCAATTTTTCACCCTCCGGCTCCCTCAAGGGAGTGGATCGCGGTTTTTAGAAAGATGCCTGCTGGTCACCAGCTCCTGCGCTTCCGATCGACAGACCTTCGGTCACACTCATCATACCAGTCATCATAACCTATCACGGATCCCTGCGGGTTGCCGATTCCGTTCCGCTTGTTTCCGTTTTTTGTTTCTGCCGTCTGATTATGTTGTTTTCCTCCTTTTTTGCTTTTATTTATGTCATTGCGATCATAGTTCCATAAATCATTTCCATCTACCGGATCAAAATGACAAATACATAAATGTATTTATTCATTTTGACACAGTAGACTCCAATGATTTATTCCACTAAAATCGCAAAGCATGACAAAAATAAAAGCAAAAAAGAAAGCGAGGAAAACAACATGACAAATCAAACGGCAGAAACAAACGAAAAAACTGAAACAAGCCAGGAACTCCATACGGCAACACACAGTGATCCGTGGGGCATAGGTTACGACGACTGGTATGATGAAAAGCGTGCGATCGAAGGTCCATCGCTCGGAGACTTCGGATGCTGGTGATCAGCCAGCATCTTTTGTTACAAAAACCGCTGTGGCTTATCCAAGCGTATGCTTGATTTTATGGTATTTCAAAAAAAAAGAAAAGCATATATATGATTTATTCAGCTTGATAAAATGGCGTATCTGACAATTCCACTTTTACAAACTTGTTACGCTGCTTATCTGCTTCCAATTGCTCACGTGTAACATTCAGGTAAACACCTTCCTTCATGCTCTGTTCAAAGCTTCTGATCCCGTTTATCACATCCTGCACACAGGTTGTATCATACACGAGAGTTGTGTTGTCATCATAAATGTATGGGCGGAGCTTTACCCGTATGTTCGCGCTCAGGCTCTTATATATTTCATCCCGATCCGTACTGGTACGCAATGCACGCACAAGGGCGCGCTGGGTGCTGCTCAAGTCCCGAACCTCTATATCAGACTCCTGATCAAAAGATCCAGCGAACTGAACTGTATTGACATACGGCAGTTTGGATACGATCTGATCCGCAGTCCATTCTGCATCACACGTCATTTCCAAACGTGACAGATCTACCGTATCATCCCCCTGTTCCCTGCCTTTATTATACAACTTCACATATCCCGAATTATTACGACCGCCAAGATATTCTGTTTTATCAGAGCTGCTATGCATCTCCATTGCATACTTACGCCCATCTTTTGATAAAGACAACGCTTCACGTGGGATCGGAAGATCGATCGCAAGGTCGAACCGGACAAGCTCAAAACTCCAGCAGCAGTCAACGATCCGCTGAAAATCATACAGACACTGAAGACTGGAAAAACATTTATTCGGGTTTACTTCGATAAACCCGTCCTTATAGTCTTCTTTGCTAGTCCCATTGAAACCGACACCGACAGTCATCACTCTTTTTGTAGACTCAATATCATCATAACTGATCGTGAACAGGTTGCGATATTTATACTCCGATGTATTGAGCGGGTAATCCTTGATGTCATGTCGCCCCCACTCACAGAGCACCTTCCGCAGTTTTTCACCGTCAAAATCCTTTTTCCGAAACTCCAACCGATAACGCAGCATATCGCAGGAATACATGAACCCATTCTGATCCGTCGAAGTAAACCAGTAATCAAACACATATCCACCCCCTAAATCCCAAGCTCAAAAACCAAATAATGCACTAAAACAGATCAAAACATCACAAAAACAGCACGATGGACGTACTAGAAAACAGACCAGGGAAAATACCCGGCAAAAAAAGAAGACAAAGATCACTCCGAAAACCAGCGAAAAAAAACATACTGAAAATTCTCTATAGAGAATGACTTTGCCCCTATTAGACATAGGGCAAAGTCGCTCTGCTTTCCCGGCTGTCTTTTCTGGCATACGGCGGGCGCGCTGAAGCTTGCCGCCCGCCGTATGCCGCCAGGGCTGTGAGCGGGCACTTATGGCATGCAGGGCGTGCTGCGCACACTCTGCATGCCCTCCCTGATTTTGGGTGCAAAAACAGAGCCGTCAAGGAAAGCGCTGCGCGCCGCTCTGCGTCCTTGACTGCTCTTTTTTTGCTTTAGTTTCCTGTTGCGACGTCGCAACAGACTTAGATCATGATCCGCTTATCCCGGCTTGGATTTCCGGCGTCTCTTCAGATATCCGGACGGTTTCGTGACTCCTTCAATACCGGGATTCCCATTATTTACCCGGAGTGCAAGGATCTGATCCTCTGTCATCATGTCTCCCTTTTCAAAACTCTTTTTCAGATTTCCCACACACGCAAGCGTATCATATGCAGCAAAATCACGATCCCGGATGAACCAGCCCGTCTTACGCTGGGAACGCACAAGGGACGGATCGGAAGCACATTCAAGCTGATAAGCATCATAATAATGATGCACCATGAAACGCCATACCTTTTTACACTCCACGACATAACTTGTCACCTGACGCAGAAGCGCATCCACATGATTGAAACGCTGCGCATCATACACAAGCATGATATGATGGTGGCGGCAGGTGAGCAGCGTATTCAAAAAGAGCGGATCGATATTCTTTTTAAAATCCCGGCTGTTCAACTGCACGCTGAATTCATCACCGAGCACCAGCGTGATCGTGAGCGTATCATTTTCAAGATCCTTTTTATGATTCCGTTCACCGACTGCGACCACCTGTTCAAGAGAAACAAAATTCTCATAAGGAATGGAGAGCTGGACATTGCTGATCACTTCCACGATCTGACGCACCCACTTCTTGCGCTGTTTATCATACACAGGCACATCATTATAACGCTGATACATGGAGATGATATAATGCACGACCGAAAGTGTCTTTCCACGTCCAAACAGCGCCGTATATGCGACCAGCTTGCCCGTAGGGCATTCATTCCAACGCTTATGCCGGAAAAAATTGACAAGATCCCTGACTGCATAATAAAGCGTGAGCAGCGGATGGCGGACGATGAGGCGGAAGCAGACCGAGAGCCAGCAGAAGAACAAAAACATCAATATTAATAATATCAACATACACACCTACCTACTTTCCCATATTTCCAAAAGAGATAAAACCGGAACAGATGCTGCCGATCAGACGGAACACCGCGAGCACGAGCATCAATGCTATCAATATGTATACGAACCATTGCAGAAGCTCCGGGAACGTCTGCGGCACTTCCATAGAAAAGCCGACGATCACAAAGAACTGTTTTATTGTTTCTTCCATCAAAAAAGCCTCCTTCCATAATCAAACACCATACGCAGCGCCAGCAGGATCAGGATGCACAAAAGAAGACCTTCCGTGACCGTATAGTCTTCCAGGCGTTTTTCCATGATGCCAGGCTCCTTAAAAGTCTCCACGATGACAACAGGGACGGGGGTGTCTTCATCGTTTTCGACAGTCACATGGTACTCCGCATCCTCATCTGCATAATACGTGATCTGCTGCATGGGCGGACGAATGATCGTGACGTTTGTTACATTTCCGCCTTCTTTCCCATCTTCTCCGTCACCGTCTTCTGTCTCTTCACCGTCCTCCGTTTCTTCACCATCCTCTGTTTCCTCTGCGTCTCCCGCATCCGTACCGGATTCCGCAGCTTCTCCATCTGTTTCAGTCTCCGGAAGATCAGGAGCAGTTGACGAACTGGCGTCGCCGGAATCATTTTCCTGTTCATCCCCGGACGTCAGAGGATCTTTTTCAAGATCCGGGACATCATCCGTCTGTGACACTGCCGGAACTTCCATCTCAGGAACCGGATCGGATTCATGATCCACTGTATCCGGCGATACCTCCGATACTGTCTCCAATTCATTTTCATTCATGATCTACCTCCTTCTTAATTATCAAAGAAACCTTTTCTTATCAAAAAACACAATATACCCGCCAATGTGAGATATAACGCAAGATCACCATAACTGAACGGATGACCGAATATCTTATGTCTTTCCATGATCAGATTCCATCCTTTTGCAAGAATCGCAAGAAAATCCGTCTTGGTCATCAACAACACCTACTTTCCCAACATGCGCAGCACAAATTTTACGATCAGGATAATGCCGATCAATGCCACCACTACCTCAAGTATGCTAAATGCCACACCGGGCAGGAACCAAAAAACCGCACGCCCTAAACGGTCAAACAGCTTAAACGAGAGTGGAATAAAGCCGAACAGACCGAGCAGCGCATCAATAATAGAACCAATCTTATCCGCGATCTCCACAACAACATCAACCAGCCAGTTAAATATTTCTTTCACGAAACCGACAATAAAATCCTTGAGTCCTCCGAGCAGCCAATTGAACAGACCCATGTGATCACCTCCTCAGATAGGAGAGTATAGCGCAGAACCCCAACACAAACACGAACAGGACAAGGATATTTTGTATCTGTACCGGGATCGCTTCTCCAAGATCAGCATACAACGCATTGCTTTCCTCAAGATCAGAGATGATCACATCGACAGTCGATGTCAGTTCCTCAAATACGCCATTCACGTTATCGACCACAACGCCGACCAGGTACGCCAGCGCATCCAATCCCTTGAAAATAAGCACTTTCAGCAGTCCTAAAATAGCCGTAAGGATCTTCGCGACTCCCTCACCGAGCAGCTTCCAAAGACTCTCACTGTCTGATCCATCGCCGTCAACGTCGCCATAATCTATGTTAATTCTGATCCCATCGATCGCATCAACGACATCCTGGATCGCGTCCGTGATCTCTTTCGTCGCAGACCTGAAAAAAATACCGATCTCTACAGGGAGCATTTTAAAAAAATCCTGCGCATCATTCATGTACGCTTGCAAGTCTTCCTGCTGAACACGGAAGAGGAGCAGGAAGCTGCCGAGCAGGTCATAGATACTCGTCCGGGATCCGTCAGAGTCCGTATGACTAAGAAGTCCGATCAGATCATCAAGCGACTCACCAGCTGACGCAAAATAATCCTGAAGATCCGTCTGCTGATCTTCCAAAAGCTGATAGATCAATTCCAGCCATTTATTTGTCTCCTGCGTATTATCACTGATATCTCCGAGCGTGCCGTTCAGCTTATCCAGCGCAGAGGTAAACGCTTTCTGCATGTCCGAAAGCGCATTTGTCAAGTTTTTTCCACTTGCTATCGCTGCCTGCATCGCGTCCTTGATCGCGTCCGTGATCTCACTGTAATCTGCGTCCGGATTGATGGTGATATCGCCACCGGTATAGCCAGAGTCGAACCGATAATAGTTTCCATTCCCGGTAACGTAATCCTTATATGCTGCCAAACTTCTAAAACACGGCACGTAATGAATACCGCTGGATGAGGATGCACAAAAGATGTAAATATCTTGATTTTTCCAAGGAAGACTACCCTTAAAAAAAGGGTT
>JAAUZE010000007.1 GCA_014804755.1 Lachnospiraceae bacterium
ATACTACCCTAGCCAAATAGCCAACAGACAATTTGATCTGCCCTGCGGACTTTCGCAAAAAAAAACTGTAAGTGCGAACAAGTGTTTCTACTTGTTGCACTTACAGTGTAAATGAAGCAAAATTACTATTTGGGATTGGACGTAGGCACAAATTCGGTAGGATATGCCGTTACGGATGAACAATATCATTTATTAAGGTTTAAAGGAGAGCCGATGTGGGGATCTCACGTTTTTGAGGACGGCAGGCAGTGTGCAGAGCGGAGAGGATTTCGCACGGGCAGAAGGAGATTAAACCGACGTCAGCAGAGGGTACATCTGGTGCAGGAGATTTTTGCAAAAGAAGTGGCGGCGGTGGATGAACGTTTCTTTATTCGGCTGAAAGAGAGTGCATTATATCGCGAGGATAGGGAGAAGAAAGAATCTTATACGTTGTTTTGTGATGAGGATTATACGGATTTGCACTTTTTTGAAGAATATCCTACGATTCATCATCTAATCGTTTCATTGATGGAGGATGAGAAACCTCATGATGTCCGTCAGGTATATTTGGCAGCAGCATGGCTGGTGGCGCATCGGGGACATTTTCTCAGTGAAGTAGATAAGGAAAACGTAGACAAAGTTTTGGATTTTGACGAGATTTATGACAATTTCATTGACTGCTATAGAGAGTGTCCCAATTCGCATGAACTGCCGTGGGAATGCGGAGATATGCAGGAGTTTCAGCAGATACTTTTACTGAAGAAAGGAATCAAGGAAAAGGAGAAAGCGTTTCAAAGGCTATTGTTAGGAGGCAAAAAAAGAAAAGAGGATGAAGATACCGTTATCAGTGTAAATGCGATATTGAAATTGTTGGCAGGTGGTACGGTAACAGGAAAAGAACTTTTTTGCCAAAGGGAGTATGAAGAAAAGTTCAGCATATCTCTCACAAAATCGCAAGAAGAATTTGAAGCCTTGTTGGCAGAACTTGATGACGAAGCTGATTTGTTAGTAGGCTTGCGCAATTTATATGACTGGTCGATTTTATGTGAGGCATCTGGTGGCGATGTCTGTATTTCCAAGACCAAGGTTCAAGTATATAAACAGCATGAGAAGGATTTGCAGGGACTAAAAAAGTTTGTACGCAAGTACCTTCCTGATAAGTATGATGAGATTTTTCGGCTGGCAAAAGGCGAATTGCATAATTACGTTTCCTATTCTTACAATACAAGTTCGGTTAAGCATCCTGTAGAGGGAAATTTTAAAAAATGCAATAAGGAAGAGTTTTGTACTTATATAAAAAAACAGGTGCGGGACGTGTCCTGTGATGAGGAGGATAAAGTTTTCTACGAGGATATGATGCAACGATTAGAGTGCTGGAGTTTTATGCCAAAGCAGGTAGATGGCGATAATCGCGTGATCCCGTATCAATTGTACTATCACGAATTAAAAATGATATTGCAGAAAGCGGAACACTATCTCCCATTCTTAAAAGAAAAGGACGCGGAGGGATATACCAACAAAGATAAATTGTTAGCAATCATGGAATATCGGATTCCTTATTATGTGGGTCCGCTTCATCCGGATAACGGAGCAAATCATTGGATTGTCAGAAGAGCAGATGCGACAGGTCCGATCAGACCATGGAATTTTGAAACCAAGGTCGATCTGGATGCCTGTGAGACGGATTTTATCAAGCGTATGACAAATGCCTGCACGTATCTGCCGGGAGAGTTTGTCATGCCGAGGCATTCGCTTCTTTATTGTAAGTATCAAGTATTAAACCTGATCAATAATATTAAGATAAATGGTGTGCTGATTTCGCCGGAGTGTAAACAGGGGATTTACAGACTGTTTGAAGAAAAGCGTAATGTGTCAGGAAAGAAGATACGGGATTATCTGATTAGCAACAACTATATGGAGAAAACAGATGAGATGAGCGGCTTGGATACTGAGCTGAAAGCTTCTTTGAAATCCTATCACGATTTTAAGCGGCTGCTGTCGACTGGGACATTACGGGAAACGGACGTTGAAAAAATAATTGAACGGATTACTTATTCGGAAGAAAGAATCAGGGTAAGGAAATGGCTTGATAAAGAATTCTCCTATTTGACTGAGGATGATAGAAAATATATATCAAAACTAAAATATCAAGATTTCGGAAGACTCTCGGTGAAGTTCCTGACTGGATTAAAAGGAGTTGATAAGGAGACAGGGGAAGATAAGAGCATTATTAGAATTATGTGGGATACCAACGATAATTTAATGCAGATTCTGTTTTCCGATAGGTATGATTTTCAAGAACTGTTACAGAAAGCACGGCAGGATTATTATCGGGAACATCCGGCAAATACAGAGAAGCTATTGGAGGATATGTGGGTGTCCAATGCAGTTAAACGCCCCATTTATCGGACACTTGACATTGTTCGGGATGTGAAAAAAGCCTGCGGAGCGGCACCGGAAAAAATCTTCATCGAGATGGCTCGGGGAGGCGGTGTCAAAGGAAAGAGAACGGATAGCAGAAGGACGCAGATTGAAAAGCTATATCAGGTTTGTGATCGGAAGGAAGTACAGGAACTATCTAAAGAACTTGATGGGAAATCCGATAACGAACTGCAGAGCGAAGTCCTGTTTCTGTATTTCATGCAGTTGGGGAGATGTATGTATTCGGGAGATCCTATTGATATACATAGACTAAAAATAGATACCTATGTAAATATTGATCATATTTATCCGCAGGCGTATGTGAAAGATGATAGTTTGGATAATAAGGTGTTGGTTTTTTCAAAATTGAATGGCACAAAAGGAAATCATTATCCGATCGATGCGGGATTGCCGGGAACATGCAATCGAATGATGGATATATGGAAGAAATATAGAGACTGCGGATTGATCAGCAAAGAAAAATACAACCGATTGGTAAGAAATACTCCTTTTACCGATGATGAGAAAATGAATTTTATTAATCGTCAGCTTGTGGAGACGCGCCAATCCACCAAGGCTTTGGCAGAATTGCTTAAGGGGATGTTTCCAACAACGAAGATCATTTATGTTAAGGCAGGATTGAGTTCTGATTTTCGAAAGGAGTACGGGATTAAAAAAAGCCGACAGATTAATGATCTGCATCATGCCAAAGATGCTTATCTTAACATTGTGTGCGGAAATGTGTATCACAGCAAATTTACTAACCGATTCTTCAATCTTAGTGATGATTATTCGATTAAGACCAAGACGATATTCGGGCAGGAATTGAGAATTGGAAACACCGTGGTATGGCAGGGTGAAGCGTCCATTGCGGAGGTAAAGCGTATTCTTACAAAGAACAATATTCATTATACCAGATATGCATTTTGCAGAAAGGGAGGTCTGTTTGACCAACAACCTAAGCGCAAAGGAGAGGGACTTGTGCCAAGAAAAGCGGGGTTGGATACGGAAAAATATGGCGGTTATCAAAAGACAACGGCATCTTTCTTTATATTGGCAAAGTATGTGCTGACAGGAAAGAAAACCAAGACGGATATGATGATCGTACCGATCGAATTAATGGTTGCAGATAAAGTCTTGGAAAGTGGAGAATTTGCGACAGAATATGTGCGGGCACAGATTGCTCAGATATCGAAAAAGAGTCAGGAAGAGATCAGCATGGTTTCGTTTCCGCTGGGACAGCGACCGATTAAGGTGAATACGAGATTTTCTTTTGATGGGTTTGAAGCGTGTGTAACGAAGAAAGGGGGTATGCAGTTGGGATTTGTGTCAATGATGCCGTTAATTGTAGATGATAGGAAATCGAAATATATTAAATCATTGGAGGTATTTGCCCAAAAGAGGCAGATTAACGAAGAGATTCAAGTAGATGAAGAGTATGACGGTATATCAAAACTGAAAAATGAAGAATTATACTGGTTCTTCAAAAGCAAAATAGAAGCATGTCCGTATGGGAAGGTGTTTGGTTCACTGCAGGCGGTTCTGCAGAACGGATACGAGAAGTTTGAGTCATTATCGGTAGAAGATCAAGCGATGTTTTTGTTAAAATTACTTGAGATTTTTAAGACCGGGCGGGCAAACGGGTGTGATTTGACTGCAATCGGAGGTAAAAAAACAGCAGGGGAATACAAGAATAGTTCTATTGTTTCTAACTGGAAGAAGTATTTTTCCAATGTGCGTATTATAGACGAATCAGCATCCGGTCTGTATTGTTCTGTGTCAGATAATTTGTTGGAGTTATTATGAGTTTTCGGACAGTGGTAATTTCGAATAGATGTAAATTGGATCTGCGAATGAATCACATGGTTGTGCGGGGAGATAAACCGATCAAAGTGCTTTTGGATGAGATAGACATACTGATTGTTGAAAATCCGGCAGTGTCTTTCACTGGGTGTCTGTTAGAGGCGCTGATTGCAAAAAAGGTGAAGGTTATTTTTTGCGACAGTCAGCATAACCCGCAATCTGAGTTGGTACCCTACCATGGCAGTCATGATTGTTCCAGAAAAATTCGGAATCAGTTAAAGTGGTCTCCGAAATTGCAGGGGGAAATATGGACAATGATTGTAAAGGAAAAGATTCGAAAGCAGGGAGATTTTTTGGCAGATTTAGGTTATGGGGCAGAAGCCGATATGCTTCGTGGATATATTACCGAACTTACGTATCGGGATGCGACGAATCGTGAGGGGCATGCCGCCAAAGTTTATTTCAATAAAATATTTGGTATGGACTTTACACGGGAGCGGGAAACGGCGGTAAATGCAGCATTGGATTATGGCTATTCTTTAATTCTTTCTGTATTTAATCGCGAGGTGGCAGGGAACGGGTATCTGACACAATTGGGATTTTTTCATGATAATATCTATAATCCTTTTAACTTGAGCAGCGACCTCATGGAGCCATATCGGATATTGGTAGACCGGATTGTATATCAACACGGATTTACAAAATTTGAGACAGAAGAAAAACATGCAGTATTGGAAGTGTTAAAGAATGAAGTGGTGATAAATCATTCCAGACAGTTTTTACCAAATGCCATAAAAATTTACGTAAAAAGTGTATTTGATGCGTTATCATACGAGGATGCCGAGCAAGTGGCGTTTTATGAATGATGAGTTATCGATTTATGAGAATAATTGTGTTTTTTGATCTTCCGACGCAGACAACGGAAGATAAGCGAAATTACAGAGAGTTCCGCAAGACTTTGCTTACGAATGGATTTTATATGATGCAGGAATCCGTTTATTGCAGAATGGTACATAACCAAAGCGTTGAGCATAATGTCATTGCGGCCATCAAACGAAACCGGCCTCCGACTGGTCTGGTTCAGGTATTATCTGTGACGGAGAAACAGTTTTCCAAGATGGAATACATAACGGGCACTCATAAAAGTGAGGTTTTGGATTCAGATGAGAGGTTGATATTTTTATGAAATTGGTATATCCTGCTTTACAGACACCTATTATGCTTTCAAACGACTGTCTTAACAGTGTGGTCATTGAAGAACCGGGATTTTTTTATGAAATAGTAAAAGATTTAAAAGAACAATGGGAGGGGATGGACGGGAAGGCGGTATTATCTGAAAATAATGAGCCTGTGGAGATTCGCAAGAATCTGGAACTTGTCATTGATTGTATTGATTTTGAAATCAATCAGAAAACGTTATTAACAAAAGTATTGTCCGTGTTAGAAAAGGTTGGAAGATCGGAGGATTACATAGATAAAACACAACAATTGCTAGCGGACATTGAACGATACATATATGATATAAGTTTTGATTTTGATGTAGAGATACAATGTGATAAGATGTCAATAGCGCAGATTTTGAAATCGGTAGGTATTAGCATTGTTTCTGGGTATGATAAGCTGACAGAAGTTTTGTATTCTTATATGCAGTTAGTCAGAGAGTTTGACGGAGATAAGGTGTTTGCTTTTGTGAATCTTCGTTCCTTTGTAAAAGTGGATGAACTGCAGGATTTTGCGGATACGGTTTTGGCGCACGGGTATCGGGTGCTGCTTCTGGATAATCATGCTTATCCAAGTTTGACCATGGAAAAGCGTTTGATTGTGGATGCAGATTTATGTGAAATATAGTATTGTTTACTATGAATTTCCCTACGGTTGCAACCCGGATTCTCAAATTTGAGGTTTGAGAGCAGTGTAAATTCATAGGGAACTCAAGCTTGCATCGCTTGTAATAGACGGATCCGTAGTTTGAGAGCAGTGTAAATTCATAGGGAACTCAAGCTACTTTTCTTTTTACATCTACCTCCAACCGTTTGAGAGCAGTGTAAATTCATAGGGAACTCAAGCAAAAGCGCGGTAAGGACTTCGTACCGGTGGTTTGAGAGCAGTGTAAATTCATAGGGAACTCAAGCAAAAGCGCGGTAAGGACTTCGTACCGGTGGTTTGAGAGCAGTGTAAATTCATAGGGAACTCAAGCGGAAAGCAAGAAATTAGCGCAGAAAGCATTTGTTTGAGAGCAGTGTAAATTCATAGGGAACTCAAGCGTCGAATCGATCGTAATAGCCGGGTCTGTAGTTTGAGAGCAGTGTAAATTCATAGGGAACTCAAGCCGGGAAGCGGATCAATTACAATCCCCACAAGTTTGAGAGCAGTGTAAATTCATAGGGAACTCAAGCGGTTATTGGCGATAGGGTAAAGCTCAATGGGTTTGAGAGCAGTGTAAATTCATAGGGAACTCAAGCAGTTGCTTGTTGGTATCCGTCACAAGCCGAGTTTGAGAGCAGTGTAAATTCATAGGGAACTCAAGCACAAAAAAATACAATTATTGTACGAATAGGTTTGAGAGCAGTGTAAATTCATAGGGAACTCAAGCTGCCTTCAAGCTGTGGCATAAGCTCCGCATGTTTGAGAGCAGTGTAAATTCATAGGGAACTCAAGCTGACGGCATGTAAGCAGCGTGTTCAAAAAAAGTTTGAGAGCAGTGTAAATTCATAGGGAACTCAAGCTTTGATAAAGAGAATATGGACGTTGTATTTGTTTGAGAGCAGTGTAAATTCATAGGGAACTCAAGCACAATCAAGTGGGTCATCAAGCAAGGGTTTGTTTGAGAGCAGTGTAAATTCATAGGGAACTCAAGCTGGGACTAAGGGGCGTTGAAACGGATCCCCGTTTGAGAGCAGTGTAAATTCATAGGGAACTCAAGCCGCCTCCATAATATCCACCCATACTCCCATGTTTGAGAGCAGTGTAAATTCATAGGGAACTCAAGCCTTCACATAACCCGGATTATTACGACCGCGTTTGAGAGCAGTGCAAATTTATAGGCGGTCAGACCTAATGGAAAAAGAGTTGCAGTCAAAGAGGATTATAGACAAAATTGTATTAAAAATATAGAAAAGATTGTAGCCGAATTGAATAGGGACTTATAGTTTCCTTTTGCGGTTATATTTCTATCATGTAATAAGGAGCAATGAGAAAGGAAAAATATGGACTTAAATCGAATTTTTCATGGAAGCAACATGGTCGTGGAAAAACCTCGGATCATGATAGATGGTCACTACAAAGATTTTGGATACGGATTTTATTGTACGAAATTGGAAAAGCAGGCAAGACGCTGGGCGCTTACGAAACGAGGTGACTCCGTTGTAAATCGTTATATTTATACACAGAATGATAACCTAAAGTCCCTCATTTTTGAACAAATGACACAAGATTGGCTGCAGTTTGTTGTGAATTGCAGAAGGGGAATTGAGCACCAATATGATATTGTAGAAGGCCCGATGGCGGACGATCAGATATGGGATTATGTGGAAGATTTCACGGAAGGAAATATTTCTGAGGCTGCATTTTGGGAATTGGTTAAATTCAAATATCCGACTCATCAAATTGTTTTTTGCACAGAAGCGGCATTGCAAACATTAAATTTTGAAGGAAGTGATCAAATATGAAAAACCGATATTTTGCAGATGAAGAGATAGGGAGCAATGATTTGTTTTTTATATGCTATATGATTGAGCGTGTCGCAAGAAAATTGCATCAGGAAAATCGATACGTAGTGAATGCGGTCGGAAAAGATGCGATGTATCATTTGCTTAGTGTCGCAAATGTGCTCCATGCGCAAAACCCGTTGGATGTGGAGGATGATTGGATAAAAAATTATGATCTTCAATTTGGCAATTTTGATATATTTGATGTGGATAAAGAATTAGTAACACAAATGCCGACTGCCGTGCAAATGGGAAAAGTTTATCAAAGACTGATCAGAGATACTTTATTACAGGATGAGGATTATGTGGAAGGGATTTTTAGAGTGTATAATCATGAAATATGTAATGTGATTGATAACTATAATTGCAGTGCATACTTTGAACCGTCTTACGTCATTGCAAGAGCCTATCGGGCGGGAGGGTTTTAACCTGCGCATTGCAGGCAAAACAAATATAGTGAAACCTGCGCACTCTGTAAAAAAGCGCAAAACAGACAATCCCCTACGCCATCTTATGCTTCATTCGAAACTGCTTCGGCGTGCAGCTGCGATATTTTTTGAAACTTTTGATCATATGACTGCAATCGGAAAATCCGGTTTCCTGACTGATATAGGTGAGGTCAAAGCTTGTGAAAAGAAGAAAATCCTCCACCTTAAAAATTTTCATTTCTTCAATATATGTCTTGCAGCTTTTTCCGTAAAGCTGCTTGAATTTCTTGGCAAAGCAGGAATAGCTGAGCCCGCACTTTGACGCAATATCGGCGACCTGAAGATTTTCTTTGATGTTGGAGTCGATATATTCCGTAACGCTGTCGATGTCGTATTGGGCGTCGGCGGCAAACACATCGTGATCGATCGAGAAGCCGTCGCGCATCCAGCAGCGGATAATGTTCATTAAAAGATGATAAAGCTTTGTCTGAATAATTCTGTCGTAGCCGTATTCCTGTTTCTGCAGTTCGTCCACACAGTCCCGAAACAGGCGGCCGCATTCCATGTTTTCAGCAGCCTCCGCGGAAAAATAAAACGGCATCTGCTTATTGTATGCGCTTTTTACAATATTTCGCAGCTTCGGCGCGTAAGAGGATGTGATATGGATGCTGTTGATATCAAATTTAAGCACAATATAGCGCAGCGGTCCCGGAGCAGCGGCATAAATGGAATGAACGGACTGCGGATGAAAAAAGACCATATCGCCGATATTGGCAGTATGGATACGCTCATCCGTGTGCATTTCGGCGCTTCCTTCCAGCATGAAAATCATTTCCGCAAAATAATGCCAGTGCGGCCTGACCGGAAAACGGTTTGTCCCGGCATCATAAACGAAGCATTCAAAAGGGGTATTCAGCGCGTTTCCGGCTTCAAAAAGATTGTACATAATCAATTCTCCCAAGGGAAATAGCATGCGGCAGCCGCTTAAAACAGGTGTAGCCATATTGCACTTAAGTATAGCACGTCCTTGCGTAAAATGCATCCTCTTTTCACGTTGAATTGGATGGATAAATTTGCTATAATAACTTCAAAAAGCAATAAGGGGGATACGCGATGTTGACAAGAAAACAGTATCAATTTTGGTTTTGCACAGGTTCTCAGGATTTATACGGGGACGAATGTCTTGCCCATGTGGCGGAGCATGCAAAAATCATTGTACAGAAGCTGAACGAATCAGGGAAACTGCCGTTTGAAATTGTCTGGAAACCGACGCTGATCACCAATGAGCTGATCAGAAGAACCTTTAACGAGGCAAATACGGATGAGCGCTGCGCGGGCGTCATTACATGGATGCATACGTTTTCTCCCGCAAAGTCATGGATTATCGGCCTTCAGGAATACCGCAAGCCGCTGCTTCATCTGCATACGCAGTTTAATGAGGAAATTCCGTACGATGCGATCGACATGGATTTCATGAATGAAAATCAGTCGGCGCACGGGGACAGGGAGTATGGGCATATCGTTTCCCGAATGGGGATCGAGCGCAAGGTCGTGGTCGGACATTGGGCGGATGAGACCGTACAAGACCGCATTGCATCGTGGATGCGTACGGCGGTCGGCGTTGTGGAATCCAGTCATGTGCGTGTGATGCGCGTTGCCGACAATATGCGCAATGTTGCCGTGACCGAGGGGGACAAGGTTGAAGCACAGCTTAAATTCGGCTGGGAGGTTGATACCTATCCGGTCAATGAGATTGCGGAGTCGGTCGATGCCGTGTCCGAATCGGATACGAATGCGCTGGTGGAAGAATATTATGACAAATATGAGATTCTCTTAGAGGGCAGGGACGCCGATGAATTCCGCCGTCATGTTGCCGTGCAGGCGCAGATTGAGCTGGGCTTTGAGCGTTTCCTTGAAGAAAAAAATTATCAGGCGATTGTCACCCATTTCGGCGACCTTGGCGCATTGAAGCAGCTCCCCGGACTGGCGATCCAGCGGCTGATGCAGAAGGGCTATGGCTTTGGCGCGGAGGGCGACTGGAAGGTTGCCGCGATGGTGCGCATCATGAAGCTGATGACGCAGGATATGGCGGATGCAAAGGGTACGTCCATGCTGGAGGACTATACCTATAACTTTGTCAAAGGAAAAGAGGGAATTTTGCAGGCGCATATGCTTGAAATCTGTCCTTCCATTGCCGATGGACCGATCAGTATCAAATGCCAGCCGCTTTCCATGGGAGACAGAGAGGATCCCGCGAGACTCGTATTTACATCTAAGGAAGGAAAGGGCATTGCGGTATCTATGATTGACCTTGGCAGTCGGTTCCGCTTGATCATCAACGATGTAAACTGCAAGAAGACAGAAAAACCGATGCCGAAGCTTCCGGTTGCCACAAACTTCTGGACACCGGAGCCGGATCTGTATACGGGTGCGGAGGCATGGATTCTTGCGGGCGGCGCACATCATACCGCATTCACATATGACCTGACGGCGGAGCAGATGGGCGACTGGGCTGCGGCGATGGGAATCGAAGCGGTCTATATCGATGCCAACACGAATATCCGTGATTTCAAGAAGGATCTTATGCTCGGAGAACTGTTTTATCGCTAAAAAAGAGTTTCGATCAAACAAAAATTAGTTCCGCGTCAGCGGAACTAATTTTTGTAACGGGAGGTTCTTTTATGAGAGACTTTGATGTGGAAAAGGAGATGTATCGTCTGGCAGTCGAATTGATCGAAAGACGCTATCCTGTCGGATGGGGAGGAGCGGGGGTCGTACACACAGCGAACGGGCATTATTTTACCAGTGTCAGCATAGATACTGCCAATGCCTCGGCCGTTTTGTGTGTAGAGACAGGCGCAATGCTGGAGGCTCATAAATATAACGAAAGGGTTACTCATTGTTTGTGCCTTGTCCGGGATGACGAGAACGCTCCCTATAAAGTATTATCCCCGTGTGGAATCTGTCAGGAGCGCTTAAGGTATTGGGGAGAAGATGTGCAGGTGGCCGTTACCACAAACGATCATGCTCTGCAATTTGTCCCGTTAGGCGAACTGCAGCCCTACCACTGGACGAAGGCATATCCCAGTGATACATTGGAGCAATTTACGGAATAAATCGGGTCATTCCCCAAAAAGCACTGTGAATCCAAAACGTTTGAATAGATCTGTCAGGAAATGGTAATCCTTAGATAAGAGACGACAGAGAGTGCAGCCGTTTGCGTGAAAGCCCTGGGGCTGCTGCTGGAACGTCTGAAAGAAAGGAGTATCGGCCATGACGCTGACAGAAAAAGAGACAACCGCATTAAAAGATCTGCACACACAGGAGAAGTCCTGCATTACAAAGTATCAGAAATATGCCGCAGAGGCAAAGGATACGGAATTGCAAAGCCTGTTTAAGACGTTACAGCAGGATGAGCAGAAGCATTATCAGTCCATCGGACAGGCATTGAACGGTGATGTTCCGGCTTGTGACTGCAATGATTCACAGGGAAAAAATTACAGCCCGAAGGGGACATACCGCGACGGCGCGAATGCGGCGGATAAGGAGCATGACTGTTTTCTTGCCACGGACTGCATCGGCACGGAAAAGCTTGTGTCCGGCGAGTATAACACCAATATTTTTTCCTGTGACAACTCCTCTCTGCGCAAGCTGCTTGCCGATATTCAGATCGAGGAACAGAATCATGCCGAGATGCTTTATAAGTATAAGCAGGTAAACGCAATGGCATAAAAAAGATTGGCGCGCTGCGCCAATCTTTCGAAGAACCCGCCTAAGCGGGTTCTTCCGGGTTCCGAAAAATTCCTAATGGGATAAAAAAGAACGCTGCGCGTTCTTAGAGGGTTCCGCGTAGGTGGAACCCTTTTTTTGACGATAGGATATATATATATATTTCTAAGGCAGTCACACCAGCGAGTACGCGATGTGCCGCAGGCGTCTTGTAATCTCATTGCAGCCGGCATCGCAGCGCTGGATGAAGTACAGCATAATGAAATTGGATTTCGGAGAAACGGTAAAATACGTGCCGCACCAGCCGTCCCAGCCGAATTCACCCACATCCGCGTTCGTTCCGGCGGCAGCAGGATCGGCCAAATGGCGCATCAGATTGCCGTACCGATAGCCGCGCAGGGAATCCCAGTTTAAGTCGGGGGCATAGGCGTCCGAAAGCTGCGGGGAACACAGGAAAGAAACCGTGTTTTTTCCGAGAATACGACGGTTCTGCCAAATGCCGCCCTGCAAAAGCATTGTGGTAAAATGCGCATAATCCTCAATCGTGGATACAAGTCCGGCGCCGCCGGATTCAAAAGCGGGAGCATGGTCGTAGCCCTCCATGCCAAGATTTTTGCCGGGCTGCGGAGCAATGTGCATGCGCTTGTCGCTTTGATATACGGAGAAAGAAGAAAGCGTATCGACAACGCCGCCTTTGGCTGGTTTTTGAACAGTATCGTCCGCATTTGATTTCAGCGGAGCAGCACCTTCATCCGGCATTTCCGAGCAGCGGTAAAGCTCGGCGAAGCGATTCTTTTTTTCGTCGGGGACATAAAAATCCGTGTCTTTCATGTCGAGCGGCTCGAACAATTCCTGCTTTAAAAAATTGCTGAGGCGCATGCCGGAGGCTACCTCGATGACGGCGCCGAGCACATCGGCGGATGTGCCGTACATCCAGTGCGCGCCAGGTTGAAAAGCGAGCGGAATCTGACCCAAACGGTTGGCAAGCTGTACCGTCGAAAAAGAGACGCCGGCATCCTGTGCCGCTGTCATTTCATCAAAAAGCGCCGCGACAGCCTTTCCGGCGCTTGTGCAGTCGTCGGGATAGGCGAGGCCGGATGTCATGTTTAAGAGATCGGAGAGACGTACCGCGCGCGAAGCGGGAACCGTCTGCGTGCTGCCCGGAAGAAATACCTGTTGACCGTGAAAGTCCGGCAGATAATGCTCGACCGGATCGGAAAGATCAAGGATGCCGCGTTCCATGAGCAGCATGGCGGCGGCGCAGATGACCGGCTTGGTCATGGAAAAAATACGGAAGATCGTATCGTCTGTCATCGGAATCTGTTTTTCTTTATCCGCCATCCCATAGGATGCGCGATGGAGCGTGTGACCGTCCTTTAAGAGCAGGAGATTTGCGCCGGCGAGATTATCGCGTGCAATCTCCGAGCGTATCAATCTGTCCATATCTGTAATGCGAGCCTGATTAAAATCCATAACGTGATTGATCCTCCTGTCTGCCGATTCGTAGTAAAAGTATATAATCTTATCACAAAGAACGTAAAGAAAGATTGGGAATAAATGAAGGGCAGCCGGTTTTGGCCGACTGCCGCATGAATCAATGTTTGGTGAGCAATACGCGCAGAATCATTCCGAGTCCCCCGAAGATCAATACAAGCAGCACGATCCAGTCAAACAGCGTCATCGTTAACAGATGGAAGTCCGTCGTCATAATGACGGAAGCAATAATGATGAGGGTCGCGGCTGCCATATACAGTTTGGCGACAATGCTCTTGGGAGAGGCGAACAGCCATACGATTCCGATAATGAACGGAACAATGACCATGCCGGATTTCATATGAAAGCCGCGGATGGCAAAGCCTGTGGAGAAGAAGCTGGAATATACGAGTACCTTTTGTGAAAAAAAGAACAATCCCGCGATCAGCATGGCAATCCCGCCGAGAAAGATACCAAGCTCTTTTAACGGAGAAGACTCGGAGCTGCCGGAATCGGAGTGAATGTGAATATGTAAATCGTCATCGTAATCTTTTTTACTCATAATAATCCCTCCTGTGAACATACTGCGGCAAGGAATGCAGCCAAATTCGTTTATTACAAAACCAGTATAACGGGATTACCTGTTTTTTGCAAGTGCCAGGATGGAACCGCAGGGTTGCGTGATTTTCGGACTTCCTTTTCAGATTAAGGCTGCTAATTCTCTATTTCTTATCATTCTTCGTCAAGGTGCCGGAACGTAGAGCTGTCCATAACGGATAACTCTACGGTAAACCGGAATTTGTTTACTCCACTACTTTTTAATAAATTTTTCGTCATGCTCAGGGATACCGCTTTCATCGGTAACATAACGCTCAACCTTCATGTGTAAATCATATTTCTCTCGCAGCGCAGCAATGGTATCCATCATCGGAGTGGCATGATGAATATCAATGGACGCCTGATCTTTCCAAATATCAATCAGTAAAATGGTTTCTGGGTCATTCACAGGAAAGAAATATTCATATCTTTCATTGCCTTTTTCGCTGCGGATCAAAGCGGCAGTTCCGCTTTTCTCCATTTCTTCGGCAAATTTACGCGCATTTCCATCAATTCCCGTATAATAAATATTTACCGCAATACTCATATACTTACCTCCAATAAAATCATGTGACAAATCCCGATTGCCGCTCTGAATATTACCATAAGCCTCTGGAAAATACAATGTGAATTAGTGGAATTGCCGGAGTTTTATCACGGCGGCCATTATCTTAAAAGAGACTTTACGGAACAGTGATTGAAAAAAAGAAGTGATTATCATATAGTCTCGTCTTTGACAGTTAAGAAATTGTAAAACAGCCACAACCTGCTTAATCAAATGCATTGTGGCCGTTTTAGCATCCGTTGCGATATGTGCTAAATTTATGATATAGCACACATCATTTTAAAAGGTTGACAAAAAAGTAAGCCTATATCAAGACTTACAGCATTTTTTCGATATTTAAGTGTCAAACTCCCGCGCTTCATGATAACTTATGGTATCAGGCCCGATGCCGGGATTTCTATTCCATTTTTATTGAAAAGAATATATAATGGCTTCATAGGCATAGGATTCATGTTTTTGAGCCCTAATTCTCAGAGCTATCCATAAATAGCTTTGCAGTAGGTGCAGGACCGGAGGGATGATCGTGGTTAAAAATAAAATTTCATCAGGAATTGCACTGCTGTTGGTGTGTTCTTTGACGGCCTGTCAGTCGGCGGGGGCCCGGCAGGAAGCGCCATCCGAAAAAGATTCTGTTATGGCGACACAATCTCCACAGGACGATCTGGCGGAGGGTGCGGCACCACAGCAGGAAGAGCCGACAGACCTTTTGGATGAAAGCATTCCGGTAACAACGGTGCCCGATGGGCTGGTTTTGGTATATACGGGCATTCAGAGCGAGATAACAGAGTACAATGCGGAATATCCGCAGTATCCGGAATTAAGGGAATATCTGGATGAGACGCAGTTTTCCGTTATGAGAATTGCGCATATGACAAATACGGAGCTTTTTATGAGAAGTGAATTGCGGGAGGATTGGGAGGAGCGGGACTGGGATCTGGTAAGCCCCCTGCATAACATGAGCTCTTATGACTGCGGATATGCCAAGATTGATTATAACAATGATGGGGCGGCGGAAATCATTTACCGCGCGATCAACAATAACAAAAAGATCTCGGCAACCGTTTACATACCGGACAATGCGGCGGAGCAGATCGAGTCGGAGTATAATCTTTTGGGTATATTCCCGACTGAAAATATGGAAGAAGGAACACTGCAACAGATATGGTTTAAAAAAATCGGTGAGGATGTGGTGACATTTCGGCTGCTGCGAAAGGATCATAGTGAGGAATTTGTTATATATAGTGATATTGTGGCGGTAAGGGATGCTAAATTAGTTTGTACCCGGCTGGAAACACGGAACTTGACGGTTACGACAGAGCAGGCGGAAAATTCGGATCAGGATATTTTTACGGAGCGTACGTTGAATCTGACAAAGGGGGAGGGTGAGGTCTTTGAGACGCTGCGTCGTGAGCAGGTCATTGCTTACCAGGAAGAGAGGCAGATCGATGCTGCATTGCAAACGACAGGGCTGCCGGAGGGGCTCGTCCAAATTTTAAAGGAAGTCTTGGCGGGAACACAGTATGTTCACGGTGCGTGGAATATGGAGGGATTGTCCGCCTATGAGGATCATACCTGTCAGGTGATCTTAGAACAGATGCAGACCTATCTTGGGGACGCATTTCCGGATTATTACGATGAAGTAAGCGTACGATGTGCCTATTTGGTGGATTTGGATAAGGATGGCGATGAGGAACTGGTACTGTTCAATGACCTTGGAGGAAGCGGTGGATATGCGGATATAGACATCTGGGAAAAGCAGGAGGACGGAACAGCGGAGAAATTGTATTCTATCATGGAGTACCGCGGATATGTGGCTCTGTTAGAGTTCAATGGCAATCATTATTTTGTGGTCCGCAGAGGCAATTATAATACGGGTGAAACGGATGGATTTCTTATTATAACTGCCGGAACGAACGGCACATTACAGTATTACCTGATTGGAATGGAGAACAGAAAAAATAAGAAAAGCTGGATCGAGACCTATCGCGATGAGGGAATGGACGGAACACTGGAACAATGGCTTGCTGAATATATTGAAGGACGGAAAAGAGAAACAGAGGAAAAAACCGTATCGGATGATAATTATCAGTTGATGGATGGCAGTGCGGAAACACCTTATCAGGAGTCCGGCATCACGTTTCCCTTGGAAGCTTTTTCTGTTGACCAATACGGTAAACAGTCATGCCGGATTGTAGATTTTGATAATGATGGCAGGATGGAATGCGTGAGGAAAACAATTTGGTATCCGAGCAGCAGGAGTTCATCGCTTGGACTGATATGGTATTTTTATAAGGAATACGATTCTTATGTGCATGAAACACGGGTAGAGTTTCCGTGCTTTTCCAGCTCGAACAGCCCGTATTATGATTCTGACAATTATGGAACGAATGTAGAGCCTGAGGAAAGCTTTGAAAAAATTCCGGTCCAGCTTTGGTTTGAAGAATTTGATCAAAAGGTGTATACCTTTTGTATGTATCGGATCTGGACCAGCTCGGATTATCTGTTAGAAGTCAGCCTGATCGAAGGAGAGAAACTGCATCCGCTTCTGCAATATCTTCTGATCGCAGAAAAAGAATATACATTCAGGCAGGTGGATATAAACTCTCTATGGGTATTCAATTAGCATTGACGTATACTGCAAACCTTTGTATAATCAGCATAAAATAGTTCTTTTTTCAGATGCTGAAAAGAGAGTCCTGTCATAACCCGCAGATAAAAAAGAGGCGTTTGCGATGAGAACAATGGAATTTAAGATGGAGCGGCCGGGGCTGTTACATGAGGGTGACCGGGTGAGCATTACGGAGGGAAAACTGCCGAGCAATTATTATTATACGATCGATCCGTCTCTTGCCATGTCGGGGAACTACCCGTTCCGCGAGCAGCTAAAGGCGCGCGAGGGTATTGTTTCGGAGGTAAAAGAGAATCCGCGCGGCTTTTATGTAACGGTGGAATTTCAGGATGAACCGCCGGTGTGATACGGTGATGGATATGGTGCGGAGGGCAAAATGAAAACGAAAAGATTGAACAGAGATTTGAAATGGGGATTCCAGCATTATCCGTACTATCAGATGGACATGGACAATGAGATCTTTCGAGGCTTTGTCAGCGTGATCATGCTGACAGACGGAGAACAATTCTTCTGGGATTTTGAAAAAGCCGGAAAAGTTCCTGTTACGGGTGGCGGAATGGTTTGGCTGCAGCTGATACCTAAGGGAAAAAAGAGACTGATCACAGCAATGTTAAAACCTGCGGAAGGGAAAAAGGATTATTCTGTATCGGTATGGTATGTTGATGTAATTGAAAAATATGTATATGACAGCGACGGTGTTGCGGTATATTGGGATAAATATTTAGATGTTCTGGCTACGCCGCAGGGTGACGTCCGAATTGACGACAGGGATGAACTGGATGAAGCATATCAGCAGAATGATTTGACGAAAGTACAGTACGAGGAAGCGTTGGAAGAATGTGATAACATTATTTCGGAGATGTTTGCGGATTTCGGGAAGACCGAAGAAAACTGTCTTGCGATTTTGCACGAGGCAATGAAGATGATCGAGAACCGGGAATATCAGCTGAAATTGAATGGATAGGAGATACAGGGGGCTGAAATTATGACCCGAAGTGCTGTATAGTAATACAAAGAAGTTTTAGCTATAGCGAAAGGAGAATAAAAAATGAAAACAATCAGTACGGACAAAGCGCCTGCGGCAATCGGACCGTATTCGCAGGCAATTCTTGCAGGAGACATGCTGTATGCGTCGGGGCAGATTCCGATCATTCCGGCGACGGGAGAGATCGCGCAGGGCGATATTAACGTGCAGGCAGAGCAGGTCATGAAAAATGTCGGCGCTATTTTGGAGGCTGCGGGAACGGATTATACTAAGGTGGTCAAGACGACCTGCTTTTTGGCGGAGATGGCTGATTTTGCGGCGTTTAATGCGGTGTACGAGAAATATTTTACCGGAAAACCGACAAGAAGCTGTGTTGCGGTAAAGCAGCTGCCGAAAGATGTGCTCTGCGAGGTAGAGGTCATTGCCTATCTCGGTCAATGAAAAGAAAACGGCATAAGACGGTAAAAAGCGGGGATAATAGGTAAAAATTCATGGCGCGCAGACGAGTAAAACGGACTGCGGGAAAGTGTAGGCGGAATGATGGATCAAAAAGTGATGTTTCAATTCGGATATGGTCTTTATGTGCTGACGACAAATGCGGACGGTACGGACAACGGCTGTATCATCAATACGGCAATTCAGGTGACGTCAACACCCTGCCGTGTGCTGATCGCGGTCAATAAGCAGAACAGAACGCATGATATGATCTTGGCGTCGAGAAAATTTAATATTTCCATGATCGCAGAAAATGCATCGTTCTCGCTGTTTCAGCACTTTGGATTCCAGTCGGGAAAGAACGTGGACAAATTTGCGGATTATCCGGATTGTGCCCGCGCAGAGAACGGCATCATGTACATTACAAAGGGAACAAACGCCTATGTATCGGCGCGTGTATGCGAGGTCATGGATATGGGAACGCATACGATCTTTGTGGCGGAGGTTATGGACGGCGCCATGCTTTCCGATGTGCCGACGGCGACCTACAGCTATTACCAGAGCAACATAAAGCCGAAGCCGGAAGCAAAGAAGCAGACGGACGAGGTGACATGGGTATGTAAGGTGTGCGGCTATGTCTATGAGGGCGACCCGCTCCCGGCGGATTTTGTCTGTCCAATCTGTAAGCATGGTGCAGCCGATTTTGAACGGCGCGCATAATCATCATCATATGACATATACTACGACCGGAGAACTTCTCCGGTCGTTTTGTCTGCGTGATAAGCAGAGCGGCAAAGGATTCACGGATGTCTGCTTATTGTTATGTCAGACTGAAAGAAACAGGAAAGGAGTCATGGTATGGATTATTTGAATGCGTTTTGGGTGGGCGGACTGATCTGCGTGCTGGTACAGATCTTAATGGAAAAAACAAAGCTGCTGCCCGGCAGGATTATGGTGCTTCTGGTGTGTACGGGAGCGGTTATCAGCGTCTTTCAGCTCTATGAACCGTTTCAGGAGTTTGCCGGAGCAGGAGCAAGCGTGCCTCTCTTAGGCTACGGCAATATTTTGATGAAGGGCGTGAAAGAGGCGGTCGATGAGCAGGGCTTTATCGGATTGTTTTTGGGCGGTTTCAAATCAGGCGCGGCGGGCTGTGCGGCGGCGCTTGTCTTTGCATACCTTGCAAGTCTGGTGTTCAAGCCGAAGATGAAGGGATAAAGGGAATGAAGAAGTTCTAAGGCGTCAGAATACGCCGCCTAAGAACTTCTAAGTCATTCCCGGAAGAATCCGCTTGCGGATTCTTCTGACTTCTAAAGCTCATGCCAAAGGGCATTTCGCTAAGAAGTTCTAAATCCCACACCGAAATTCCCGTTCGCGCTTGTCGGTAGAGGGTTCTCGTGATATACTAGTAGTGTATGCGGAAACGCAGGGATGGGGGAGAAAAAACATGAGAACAGCGATCATAACCGACACGAACAGCGGAATTACCGTCGAGGAAGGGAAAGAGCTCGGAATCTACGTCATGAAGATGCCGGTCATCATCAATGAGGAAACTTACTATGAAGGTGTCAATCTGACACAGGAGGAATTCTACAGCAGACTGGAGGGCGGAGACGATGTTTCAACCTCGCAGCCTTCGCCGGGCGACGTGATGGCGGTGTGGGACGAGGTGCTTGCGGAAGGCTATGATGGGCTTGTCTATATCCCGATGTCGAGCGGACTCAGCAATTCCTGTCATTCCGCCATCGGATTGGCGGAAGAATACGGCGGACGCGTGCAGGTGGCGGATAATCACCGGATTTCCGTTACGCTGCGTCAGGCGGTGCTGGATGCGCAGTACCTCGCGTCGCAGGGGCTCTCCGCGAAAGAGGTCAGGGAGCAACTGGAAAAGGACGGGCTGGATGCCAGTATTTATATTGCGGTCAACACGCTGGAATATTTGAAAAAGGGCGGCAGAGTCACGCCGGCAGGTGCGGCGATCGGCTCCATTCTCAATATCAAACCGATTTTGACGATTCAGGGTGAAAAACTCGATGCGTTCGCAAAAGTGCGCGGCATGAAAAAGTGCTGGGATCGTATTTTGCAGGCAGTAAAAGCGGACAGGGAGGGGCGCTTCGGTAATGTGCCGGACGAAGAGCTGCGTATCGGAGCGACAGGGACCTTCCAACACAAGGAGGATGCCGACAGATGGTATGCGCTTGTAAAAGAGCATTTTCCGACCATTGAGATTTTTTACGACCCGCTTTCGTTCAGCATCGGCTGTCATGTCGGTCCTGATGCGACGGGAATCGGCATCTGCCCGAAACACAGGGCTTAGGAGATGGATTTTATCATTGCGGCTAATGCATAGGATACTGGGGGAGAACGGATGGGTTCTATATTTTTTTTCATCTTTCTGGTTATGATGTTTAAGGGAAAAGGCAGGGATGCGCTTGCAAGCGATATCTTTAAGCTCGTCTTTGGCTTATGCTTTTTGGGCGCGGCTACGTCGTTATTCTTTACCCCGTTTGGTTTTGTCGGAGGAGTGATACTCGTCGCATGGCTGATCAATAAATACGGGAAAAAGGACAAGAAGTCCAAAAAGGATTCATGGTGGCAGGATCAAAGCTATGACAGACAGGACACTGTCTATCAGGAATACCGCGAACAGAAAAAAAAGAGTACTAGGAGCAGCATTCTTCCGGCGGCTGCAAAGAAGCGGAGAAAGATCGTAGAGACTTTTAATGAAAAGTACGAGCTCTACCTGACGCCGGAGCAGATCAAGGGAATCGTGGAAGCCTCCTATTTTTCGGAAATATGGAAAAAAGAGATTGAGGCGATGACTCAAAAATACGAGACGCTTTCCCAGTGGTATCAGAGCTATACCAAATGGCTGCGCGTTTATCTGCGCGTGTTCCATGTGCAGGAGGTCACATCGGACATCCGGCAGCAGGAAAGCATTTGTGTCTATGCGTTTGAAGAGGTATTCCAGTATGCGGACTCCCTTTCCGATATGCCGCTTTCGGAAAAGATCCGGGCGGTCAACGAGAAGTTTTATGCATCCTTTGACGACATAAGCTTTATGATCGCCTATCGGTTTTTGGAGTCGAAAGGGAAAAAACATGATCTGGGAAGGAGCGGCATCATAAGAGAGGATGCCGATATAGACGAACTTTTACATAAATATGATACTCAGAGGGCAGCGCAGTAATGCGCTGCCTTTTTTCATGCGGCTGTTTCGATCGCATGGCTTACGAAACCGACGCCTCCATTTCGTGTTCTGAAAGAAAACGCTGCATTTCCTCATCCCACAGCTTATCCGGCGATTTGTCAGGGAGAAATGTTGTATATGCAGTTCCTGTTGTCAGACGGCATATGCCCGCTTCATAACGGATCGTGAGCACAAACGCCTGCACAAAGGAGCTGTCAACGGTGCAGTCCTCCGATGCGGTAAGACGGTTGACGACCTCTTTGTCCGCGTGGAAGGTGATCTGAAAAAAGAGCGGCGTCTTTTTTCCCTTGATCGCACTGAAGCATAAGCTGCGAAGATTCGCCCAGGGCGTAAATTCGGGAAGACCGGCGGGCATTTCGGCAAGCTCATCCGCCGTGTAAAAGGCGGGAACAGTCCTGCCGTCGATCCGCAGCGTGCATGCGGTCGTGATCTGAACCGATTCGGTTTGAAACGAATCAAACAGCGTACCGGTAAACAGTGCCGCCATGAATGTGCGATGATTGGAGATCGTGAAGCTGCGCATAGTAATCCTCCGTTTTCATACAGTCTGCAAATGTGCGCGAAGCACATGTCCTGCGACCGTAAATAGATAGAAAACATGTCTTACGTCATCATATCATAATCATCACACAAATGGCAACGGATGCGGAAATTTTCTTTTTTTCTTTACAACAGGGGAGAGCTATGCTATATTCAATGTAGTAATAAAAACTATGTTTGATGACCTGCAAAAACGCGAGATATGTCGCGAGCAGTTTAGCGGGTGGTCTGGAGGATGTCATGAGCTATAAGATTATTTTGGACAGTTGCGGAGAGCTGCCGAAGGAATTCAGGAATGATTCACGGTTTGAGCGTGTGCCGCTCGGACTGGAGGTAGGCGACTACTGCATCATGGATGATGAGGCGTTTGACCAAAAAGTGTTTTTGCAGAAGGTTGCAGCCTGTCCGACCTGTCCGAAATCTTCCTGTCCGTCGCCGCAAAAATTCATGGAGGCATATCACTGCGATGCGGATCACGTGTATGTGGTGACGCTGTCCTCGAAGCTGTCCGGTTCCTATAACAGCGCGGAGCTCGGCAAACGGTTATATGAAGAAACCTATGGGGAAAAGGATATTTATATTGTCGATTCCCGTTCTGCATCGGGCGGGGAGACGCAGATTGCGCTCCTTGCGATGGAATTAGAGGAAAAAGGACTGGACTATGACAC
Source organism: Lachnospiraceae bacterium (assembly GCA_014804755.1). Taxonomy (GTDB): domain Bacteria; phylum Bacillota; class Clostridia; order Lachnospirales; family Lachnospiraceae; genus DLAJ01. The sequence goes on from JAAUZE010000007.1 coordinate 23,168, forward strand.
CATCTGTAAAAAGCTGACCGCATACCGCAACGGAATGAAGACCTATTTTATTCTGGACAATCTGGAGACGCTGCGCAAGAACGGAAGACTTTCCAACGTCAAGGCGCTTATCGCATCGACCTTAAATATCAAGCCGGTCATGGGAGCGGATATGGGGAGCATCATCCAGCTCCATCAGTGCATCGGTTTTAAGAAAGCGCTGCATAAGCTGGCTGAAACTTTATGCAAAGAGGTTTGCGATCCGGAGAAGAAGCGCGTGATCATTACGCACTGTAATGCTCTCGATCGAGCGGAGCTGTTAAAAAAGCTGTTGATGGGATATTTCCGTTTTAAGGAGATTCTCATTGAGGATACGGCGGGAGTCAGCAGCATGTACGCCAACGACGGCGGCGTGATCGTGGCGGTGTAACAATCGTAAGCGGTGAAGCCGGAGCATCGTGACCAAGCGTGTGCTTTGAGAATAAGGAGAAAATGAGTATGATTTGCCTAACCCAGATTAACCAACACAACTGGACGGCGTCCTATGAAGTATGACTTGCACGACAGCCTGATCGAGCGCGCCGACTACTTCCCCGGCACCGGAAGGGCGGAGCTGAAAATCCGGCTGTGCAACTGGCGGCAGAGCGGGTATCGGCTGTTAACCGAGTTGTTGTAGGTTCGAGCCCTACTCGGGGAGTTACGCAGTAGTAACTGCAAAGTCCGTAGATATCAGTCTCTACGGATTTTTTGCATAGGAAAAAGGATTTATCAAAGTCAGAAAGAAAATAAATGTCTGTAAAAGCAGGCATAAAAAAGTTAACCGAAAATAAACAGGGATTGCGTTGCATACTGGAGCTTAGGGGGCTATTTGGCAGTGCCTGAAACAAGAACAAGACGTTTATCGAAAGATGGACGCCTTTTCTATTTCTGTGAGTGTGACAGTACCCTTCCGGCTCTTTGGCTCTATGGAATGGAGGGCAACGTTGGGTATGGACAAGAAAGCGGGGAAGTCGCACATTACCCTCTGTGGCCATCCGTGTGGCGATTTGTGCCCTTGTTTGGAAAAAGTGGTTAAACACGCCTGGCAAGGCGTGCAGAGACTTTCCCCACCACCCAGAAAATGCGAACTCTCCCAATCGAGTGGCTTGGATTGAAATAAGGCAGGAAAAAGGGGAGGTTTTTCAGGTGGCTTGGGGAAATACTGGGGGGAGGGATTTTATGAGTGCAAATGTTGACAAAATCAAATTTCCCATCAATGTGGATGCGCTGTTTCTGGAGTTGGCGGACGCCCGGATCATGGGTGAAACAGCTAGGAGTCGCACGGAGATGATTGAGGATGCGTACATATATTAGAGACGGGAAATCTGAAATTATTTTATGAAACAATTTAAAACAAATTTAAAACCTTAAAAATTTCTTGACATAATTTCTGATGTTCAGTATAAATTAATTAATGATAAGTGTAGCTTATCGTATGTGAGTTGAACTTCTGAAAAAGCAGTGAGTCTTACCGTAAGTAGAAACAATCTGGGGTTGCGTTTTGCGCAGCCTCAAGCTTTATTCTGAAAAAGGGCTGGAGGATAGACATAGAACAGAAACGGCTAAATTTATATTTCATAGACATGAAGTACATACGGAATCTTGCGAAGGCGGATGATCATGTTATGTTTGTGACAACAACTAATGTACAAAATAAGATAATAGATATTAAGAGCATATTGAAACGTTAGGATGACATAAAGCAGAAAATATAGAAAATTGGAATGCATCCACATGAGAGAATAGTATAAGTGGGATTGTGGGAATGCTGGCCGAATAGAATCGGCGACTATACAAATTTGGATTTAAATAAGGGGATTTGAGGATGGAAGAAGATCAGAAGGATTATACCGAAGCTGTGAGAATGATTAAGGAAGCTATTTTAAGCAGTCAGTATGAGGCTGGGAAGATGGTAAACGGACACCAACTGATGCTGTATTACGGAATCGGTAAATATATATCAGCCAATTCAAGAGAGGGATTCTGGGGAAAGGGTGCGATTGATTTTATCAGTGATCGGCTGGACAAAGAGCTTCCTGGACTTCGGGGCTTTTCTGCTCGTAATCTGCGCTATATGCGTACGTTTTATGAGGAATGGGCATATTTGGAACAAGATAATTTGGAACTTACAAGTGCCAAAGTCCAAGATAATGATGAAATTTCAATTTGGAACTTGCAAGTGCCAAAAGAAATAAATTTTCCAATGGAAGAATTCCTTTCTATCGGCTTTACGCACCACAGGACTATTTTATCCAAGGTAAAGGATAAGGATGCACGTTTATTTTATATTCGAAGATGCTATGATGAAAAATTTAATGTGGAATCCCTGTCAAAAGCTATAATGCAGGATGACTATCATCATCAAGGCAGCCTGCCTAATAATTTTTTGCGGACACTTCCGGTAGGTGCGCAGGCATTTCGTGCAATTAGTACCTTTAAGGATGAGTATCTGCTTGATTATATTAATGTGGAAGAACTTGGAATACGGGATAGGCAAGATATTGATGAAAAGGTTGTAGAGAATGCTATTGTGCATAATATAAAGAATTTTATTNTGACGTTTGGCAAGGACTTCACATTTGTNAGGAATCAGTACCATCTTGATGCTTTTGGCGAAGATCAGTTTATCGATATTTTATTTTTTAACAGGGCGTTGAACTGTCTTGTGGCTGTTGAACTCAAGAAAGGGAAGTTTAAAACNTCATATCTTGGACAGTTGTCAGGCTATCTGAGCGTTCTGGATGAATTTGAGAAGAAGCCGCATGAAAATCCCTCTATCGGGATTATTCTCTGCAAGGATATGAACAAGGCTTTTGTAGATTTTGTTATTCGTGATTATTCAAAACCAATGGGNGTGGCCACATATAAAACATCAGCGGATATGTCGGAAGAACTNANAAAAGCTCTGCCCGACATAGAGGAACTGAAAAAAATGCTGGAAAATGACGGGAAATAGAATAATTTATAGAAGAAAGATAAACGCCTATGAACATAGAAGCATATAATCTTGATTCTCTTCGGAAATTAGTNCGGGACTTGCAGAAAGAGAATCNAAAGCTGAAANATCAGCTCGATAAAGCCAATATAGCNTACGACTCTGAAAGNATATTTGATGAGANGATAGAAAGTGCTGTCGAATATGATCCAGATCANGGAGAGCGGATTATNGGCAAATATATTACNGAAGAANTGGCAAAAAAGTTCTTTGCAATGTTTTGGGGCAGGATAGATGTATATGCGAAGCGAGGTAAAAANGGTGGATATTTTCCNCAGTGTAACCACCGCTGGAATGANCAAATTTGTCCGAANCAGCGTGGGGAGAAGATAGCCTGCGAAAATTGTGAGCATACAGAGTGGACGGCTCTGACNCCAAAGAAAATAATGGAACATCTTCTCGGTTATAAAGAGGACGGNTCAGATGTNATAGGCNTATANCCTTTGCTGCCGGAGGGAACATGCCGTTTTCTTGTTTTTGATTTTGATAANCACGAAAAAGGCGCGGAGANGACGGATTTTGCGAATGCAGATGAGGCGTGGCACGAGGAAGTGGATGCGCTCAGGTTAATCTGCGAGAGCAATGGCATTGTGCCANTGGTGGAAAGGTCAAGATCCGGAAGAGGCGCACACCTATGGATATTTTTTCAAAAGCCCATACCAGCATCTCTTGCNAGAAATTTTGGTTTTCTTTTGCTGGACAAGGGNTCGGCATCGATTAATCTGAAATCCTTTCATTACTATGACCGTATGTATCCGTCTCAGGATGCAGCGAGCNGCATCGGGAACCTNATAGCANTGCCTCTTCAGGGAAGGGCNNTAAAAAGTGGCAACAGCGCCTTTGTTGANGAGAATTGGAATGCTTATCCGNATCAATGGGATATNCTTTTAAATCATACACCNAAAATTTCTGCGGAAGATATTGAAAAATGNATGGCTAAATGGCAGGCNGAGTTGGCAGANGGTCAGCAGTCAGCGGCAGCAGGGGGAGTACAAAACAGACCNAAGCCGTGGAAGAAAAAAGAAGGGTTCACGAAGTCGGATGTCGTGGGCAAGATGCACATGGTTTTGGGGGATGGTGTCTATGTGGATACCCTCAATCTGATGCCGAGACTGCAGAACCAAATACGGAGTATGGCGGCATTTGATAACCCGGAATTTTATAAGAACAAGAGATTNGGGTATTCCAATTATTACAATTTCAGTGCCGTTTATATGGGTAGAGATGAGGAAGGCTATATTTGTCTTCCACGGGGATTGCGGGAGAGTCTGATTGAACGCTGCGCACAGGCGGGTATTGAATATGAGCTTGAGGATGCNCNGGAGAAGGGCAGACCGATTCGTGTATCCTTTAAGGGCGATTTGAGAATGCAGCAGGATTTAGCGGCTGACAGACTCCTTGCTTACGATCACGGGGTACTCAGTGCGGCTACCGCGTTNGGGAAAACGGTTGTCTGCAGTTATCTGATTTCCGAGAGAAAAGTAAACACGCTTATCCTGCTTCACAATAAGGATTTGATAGACCAGTGGGTGGAGGAATTAGATNGCTTTTTGGAAATAGATGAGGANCCNCCTGTATACAAGACCAAGACAGGACGGGAAAAGCGAAGGGAGAGCGCTATTGGAATTTTGCATGGCGGGAAGGACACTCTGACCGGAATCATTGATGTGGCTATGGTAGGTTCCCTATACGGTAAGGGTAATTACCATGAGCGCATCAATTCTTATGGAATGGTTATTATGGATGAATGCCATCACTGTGGCGCAAATACTTTCTGTNCAGGTCATGCAGAAGGTGAATGCGCGATATATTTACGGCGTTTCTGCAACGGTAAAAAGAGGAGATAATCTTGAGCCTATTATTCATATGCTTATAGGGCCGACCAGGCACAGCTATACGGCGAGAGAACGCGCAGAGGAACAGGGGATAGGTCACTTTGTCTATCCAAGGTATACAAGAGTGATTGATACAAACGAGAGCAGAGATGACATTAACAAGGCTTATGTGCTGATTAGCTCCAGCCTTGTGCGAAATGATATGATTCTGGGTGATGTCAGAGATTGCGTAAAGGAGGGAAGAACTCCGGTTATTCTGACAAAATACAAGGAGCAGGCAAAGTATCTTTTTGAGCAGCTTAAGGAAGCGGTGGAACATGTATTCCTTCTTTATGGAGATAACAGCGACAAAGAGAATTCTGAAATGCGCAGGAAAATGAATGAGGTTCCGGCAGACCAAAGCCTGATTCTGGTGGCCACAGGGCAAAAGATTGGAGAAGGGTTTAATTTTCCGAGGCTTGACACACTGATGCTTGCCGCACCGGTGTCATTTGAGGGCAGATTGGAGCAATATCTTGGAAGGATGAATCGGGACTATGAAGGAAAAACAGAAGTCATAGTCTATGATTATATCGATTCTCATGTTCGATTTTTTGACAATATGTATGCCAAGCGGCTGCGCACCTATAAGCGGGTAGGGTTTTCACTGATTTCGGAGAGAAAAGCTGCGAAGCAGACCGCCAACGCAATCTATGACTCAGGCAATTATGGTGATGTCTTTGAACGTGATTTGGTAGAGGCAGAAAAGAGTGTTGTTGTTTCCAGCCCAGAACTTGTCAGGGACAAGGTAGACCGATTCCTTTATCTCGTGAAAGCCAGACAGGAGGCAGGTTGTGAGGTTACTGTCATCACGCTGGAGGCCGAAAACTCACGTTATGGCAACAGTTTGTTTGCCGGTGATATGATTCGGGATATGCAGAAAGCGGGAATCAATGTGGTGGTAAGAGATGAAGTCATAGAGCATTTCGCAGTTATTGATGATGCGCTTGTGTGGCATGGAGGGATGAACCTGCTGGGCAAGGAGGATGCATGGGATAACTTGATGAGGATTCAATCCGCGCAGGTTGCTGCGGAATTGTTGGCGATAGCGTTCGGAATACCCAAAACATCCTGAAACATAGATTTGGTGTTTTAGGATATTTCGGAAACCAATTGAGTCACACAGTGTTGTACTGTTTTTACGAAAATCATTTTGAAAGGATGAGGATTATGGAAGCAATGTAGACTGCACAGGCGGTAAACAGACAGAACAATATGCAGACGGTAGATGATGCCATGAATATTCTTTTTCCCGGACTGGACGAAGCAATCAATGACATGGAGCATGGCAGGACACAGAGCATGGAGGATGCATTGGAAGAATTTGACAAGATTTAGAGGTGCGTATGATAAAAGGGCAACTTCTACTTTAGCATTTTCCGGTTGCATATCAATCACAGGCAGAGCGGGTATCGGGATACCGACCCTGAAATGGTCTGTATGACCATGATATTCGACGTCGTGGAGCAATTCGAGGTGAGCGTGAGCGGCTATGCCTTTTGCGGCAATGAGATCCTCGCAGTGACCGAACCGGACAGCCACACCGTAAAGTTTGTGTTCCTGGCGGACAGTGAAGGGGAGACCTTGACGATCAAAGCGCGCAAAGTGAGCTATGCGATAGACGTATAAACTGCCTCCCTGCCGGGCATCATTGACGGCGATGAACCGGACTTAAAAATGAAGCCGCCTGCGCACTGCGTTGCGCAGGCGCTTTTTTGATAGGATCGTGATGAGGGCGATCGTGATGATGGAACAGATCGTCAGCACGATCCCTGACCATGATAAAAAGAATCTTTGATGCAGATAGCGATTGAGAATGAGCTCGATGCCGACACACAGCACGGCAATCTCCGCAAAGCTGACGGTCGCCGTCACTAAAAAGGAGAACCGGAATCTGCGAAGCAGAAATGTCATGATTTCGGCAAGTACCGTCACGAGGATCGTGATCGGCAGGCCAATGCCCCAAAACCATGTGTTTTGCTTCGTCAGCCATGTCAGCATAAAAAGATAGATGCAGACAACGACACCGTCCAATAAAAGCGATGCGTACGCGGACAGCTTCGTATAGATGACAAGCGGGATCATAAAAACCCATAATACGCAGCAGGCGCCGATGATGGAGAGCGACCACAGGCTTGCCTTGTAGACGAAAACATTAAGGAGTCCGCATGTGACTGCCGTTGAGAGCAGGACGACGCTTAACAGGAGCGCAGCGTCCTTTCTTTTTACCAGCTCGACCTGACCCTTTTCGCTCGGAAACGGCGGAACGGCGATGAGCTGCTCAAGCTGTTTCGGATTGATGACGGGTGTGTTGCACAGAGGGCAGCTTTTATGGGAGGCGTCCAATTCGACGCCGCAGTTGACGCAATAAGACATGAGGAAATACCATCCTTTCTTTTTTCAAACAGATTCCCGATTGCTCGCGATCTTGACGTGAATACCGTCCTGCACCAGCTTACGGAAAAAAAGTCGTTCGACATCCGCTTCTATGATGCTGCTCGCAAAATTGATCGTGAGCGTATCTTCGTAGGTGATGATGGCGCAGTTTGTACGGCTCGAAAACGGCTGTCCCATATAAATATCAAAGCGCTCAATGTGGGGCTTCATATCCTCCGGCACCTGACAAAGCCCCATGTTCGTAAGACCTGCCGAGGAATTTTTATCCTGGATCGCAGCGTAAAAGCGGCTGACGATAAAATCTTTCAAAAAGAGCGGAACGACGCGGATGAGCGGATTGCGCTGCGTCGCGGCGTTCGTCGTGATGTCGCCGCGCAGGAATTTCTCATTGATGTAATAGCGCATGAAATTGTGCGTCTGCGTTACGATCTCCTCAAAGGTATAAGCGCCGAGGCGCGGGTCAATGCCCGGATAGACCATCGTGATAAAATTGCGCAGCGTTTCCGACGGGAAAAAGCGGCGCAGGTTGACGGGCATCGCAATCTTGACCGGACGAAGGCGCAAATGCCATTCCTTTTCCTGCCTTTGTAAAAGAGCATAAAGAAGTACGGCGTTAAAATATTCCGTCACGGTGACGCCGTATATTTTTGCGACCTGCTTTGCTTCGGCGGCGGAGAGCGTACCGTTAATGATATTCAGCGTGTAAAACGGTTCCTTTGTGCCGCGCACGCGGTATGCTTTTTCGTGTACTCTCGGCGGATGAACACACGCGTCGGCATAGCGCATGTAGGCATCCTCCAGCTCGCCCGGAGAAGGTTCTTCATTCACGTCCCGCACAAAATATTTTTTTGTGATGACACAGCCCTGCAGCTCTAAATAAACGGCGGTCACGGTCTGTAACACGCACATGCCGCCCGTGCCGTCGCCGAGACAGTGGTGCGCCTCCATTGAGATTCTGTTTTCGTAATAATAAAAACGGACGAGATAGCGGTTGTTTGTCTGAAAGCCCATCGGCATGCAGGGGTTTTTGATGTCCGGCCTGACATAAGGACCCGGGCGCCGGTTCGGCTCTAAATAACGCCAGAACAGACCCTTCCGGATGGCAACCTTGTAGGTGGGAAAGCGCTTCATGGAAAGATCGATCGCCCGCTGCAAAAGCGCCGGGTCAACGGGGGCTTTCAGCGTAACGCTCAATCGGTATACGGCGGAAAAATCACGCCGCTGGAGCGTCGGATAGACGATCGCAGATAAATCCAGCTTGTACCAGTCTTTTTTTGGTCGTTTTTCGCCTGGCGGCAGTCGTTTCGGTGGCATGCGCATTCCTTTCCGGTCATTTTTCTAAGGAAACACTGATTAAATCAGTGTTTCCCTAAAGAAATTTTATCACATTGTACCCTGTATTACAATTGGATACGATGTTGTATTTCAAGGCATCCTATATTATAATCAGATTATTCGATGTTATCAAAAGCGTGGAGCTTTGGAAGTTAATTTACGATACACGGGGAGGAAAGCAGCATGGCGTGGGGCGGCAGAGCGAATCAAAATCTGATGAATGTCATCCGCAAGGTGCATAATTTGGTCGAAGCTGAGGATATTGATAAGCATAGACAGTCCCAGAACAGTCTTGGCGCCGTGCTCGGTAACCGGAAAGATACGCTCATCCGGGAAACCCCGATTGACGGCATGTACGGCGAGTGGGTGAGTGTGGACAGAGCACATATGAAGAAATATGTCATTCTGTACTGTCACGGCGGCGGCTATATGACGGGAAGCAGCCTGTATGCACGGACGCTGACGACGAAGCTTGCCACCTCGACCTCGATGGATGTGTTCTGCTTTGACTACCGCCTTGCGCCGGAGCACCCTTATCCGGCGGCAGTGGAAGACGCGATGCGCGCATGGAATTATCTGATGCTCCTAGGCTATGGCGCGCGTGACGTGATCGTTGCGGGAGATTCGGCGGGCGGCAACATGGCGCTTTCTCTTACATTGAAGCTCAAGGAGGAAGGGCGCCTGCTTCCGAGAGGGCTTGTATTAATGTCGCCGTGGACGGATTTAACGTCGGGCGGCCGTTCCCATCGGACGAGAGCCGCGCTCGACCCTGTTTTGGACAAGGAATATCTGGATAAGGCGATCGCTGCATATGTCCGGGAGGATGCGCTGACCAATCCGCTGATTTCCCCGCTGTTCGGTGATTTTGCGGGCTTTCCGCCGACCTATATTCAGGTGGGGGATAACGAGATCCTCTTAAATGACGCGACGGAGCTTCATAAGAAGATGATCAAAGAAAATGTATCCGTGAAGCTGGATGTATTTAAGGGCATGTGGCATGTGTTTCAGATGTCGCCCTTTAAGACAGCATATGAGGCGATGGATAAGAACGCGGAGTTTATCTACGATATCTGCCGCTAAAGGTACTTCAAAAAGCGTTTTGCCTGTGTTATACTTCCTGTATATGGAATATTTTTTTACATGGGTCTGAATATCCTTTGGAGTTTGAATATGAGAGTATATATATGGATTGCTGCATATGTGCTGGTGATGAATGTTATCGGCTTCTTTAGTATGTATCTTGACAAGCGAAAGGCGAGAAAAAAACTGTGGCGCATTCCGGAGGCGACGTTATTTTTGATCGCACTGATCGGCGGGAGTATCGGTTCGATCGTGGGAATGTACCTGTTCCGTCATAAAACAAGGCATTGGTATTTCGTGTACGGTCTGCCCGTTATTCTTTTGCTGCAGATCGGCGCGGTCATTGCGCTCTTACTGTCGCCCATTGAGATTGGTACGATCTGAAAAGGCGTAGGGAACGAGAGAGGCAGCAGGGGATCTAGGGCGGTATAGGAAGCGAGAATACGGTAATATGTTTAGATTTGCACTATAACGTGAGAATAGGCAGGATATTTAGGCGGAAATACGGTCATAGGTTCGGGTGAGCATGAATGGGGACGTGCCATCGGTAAAGGGGAGGTATCCGTATGCATATTGCGGTATTTGATGATAATATTGCGGACAGAAAACAATTGGAGCGTCTGCTTGGCAGGGAATCCGACCGGCGGATTCCGACAACGGGCAACCTTTATATTGACAGCCACGGCAATTTTGAGTCGCTGTTACATGCGCCCATGCAGTATGAGTTGTTTTTTATCGACTGCCACAGTGGGGACAAAAACGGTATGGACGTTGCGCGCATGCTCCGCAAGGCGGGTGTTACGGCGCCGATCGTGATGTGTTCCGGCGAGACGGATTACACGGCGTTTTCCGCGGCTCCCGAGCTGCTCCTCCATATCAAAAAGCCAATTCAGAAGGACGTGCTTTCCGCCATCATTGACGAGGCGCTTGAAATTCATACCCATATAGAGCGCCCGATCACCATTCAGGGAGAAAAAGAGACGCTCTATCTTCATGAACGCGACATTCTATATGCGAATGAATACCATCATACCATGCATATCCATACCGCTTCGGGCGAGGTGCATTCCACACTCGGACGGGTTATGGACCTGATCATCACATTAGAGGATAATCCTCGTTTTTTCCGTACGGAAAAAACATGTATTGTGAATCTGACGCATGTGATCGAGATTCGTTTTGGAAAGATTGTTTTTGACACGCAGGAGACGCTTTCGTTTCCGTTCTGGCAGACGGAGCATGTAAAGCGGCTGCATCATTATGTAAAGATGCATGAGGGGTAGGGAGGATTAGAACTGCTTCAGGATGTCGTGATGCCCTACATCTACCAGGGTAATGATTCGGTCACCCTCATAGTACCATATGATACGGATGTCCATGTTAACACTACACTCGAAAAGGTCAGAGGTTCCTTGAATGCGTTTTGTACGCAGTGAGGGATGGGACGGATTTTCGGCTAGAAGTTCCAGTTTGTTCTTAAGTTGTTTTTTCTCTTGGGTTGACAATTCCTTAAAATGTTTTTGGAATCGGGGCGCAAAAGTCAATTCATAAGCCATCAATCTGCCTCCAGCTTTTCAAACAGGGCATCCACACTGTCAAAAACAGGCTGCTCACCGGAAGCAATTTTTTCTTTCACATCTCTAATCTCGTCTCGGAGTTCATCAAGATATTTCTTTGGATAGACGGTCACTGGCATGATACAGATGAAACCGTCTTTTAGTGAAATGTCTAGTTTATCACCCTCGGAGAGCCCCAACTGAGTGATGATCTCTTTTGGAATCGTAATTTGGGATTTGTGACGCAATTCTGCTAACATCGCATGATCTCCTTTATTTATAAAAGTTGGATTTTCTTACTTTCCTACTGATAGTATATTCTTTTTTTGGAATTTATGCAAGGTATCTGAAAAAAGATGTAATTAGACCGATTATTTGGACTATAGGAAGTTCTATGATTTTTTATATCTGTAAGCGGCGGACATTTGCTGCTTCAAAACAAAATACCGCCGCTTCACAACATTTTAATATTTTCCTCCTCTATATCATCCGAATAATAAAATAAGAAAAGTCGTACCGCAGCCCGCGGTATGCAGTGGCATAAAGGGAAACGGATTTCAAAAAATATCAGGGAGGAAACGACAATGTCAACAATCAGTGAGTACGCGTCAAGCACCTATCAGGATTACAGCTACCTTTTTTCAAATACGAGTTCTAACGGGGGCGGAAATTCTTTTTTGGCCTGTCTCGGCGCGTCGGGAGACGGGTTCAGCCTTGCCGATTATGCGTCCATTAAAAACGGAAGCTATCGGAAATTGTTGAAGGCATATTATAAGAAGGCAGATGCAGACAGTTCTTCGGGCGGGGATACCAAACAGAATCTGACGCTTATGCAGAGCAGCGCAAACGCGCTTTCGCAGTCTGCGCAGAGCTTGATGAATGAGTCTCTCTGGAAGAAAAAAACAACAACGGTAACAGATGAAAAGACCGGTGAGAAAACGACCAAGAATGATTATGACTGGGACACGATCATAAAAAAATGTGAAATCCTTTATCGAGGATTATAACGATACCGTACAAAGAGCAGGAAATTCCAGTACAAACGGCGTATTGCGCAATGCGGTGTGGATGACCAATCTGACTAAAGCAAACAAAAATCTGCTCGCAAGCGCAGGCATCACCATCGGCAAGGGAAATAAACTGGAGCTGGACGAGGACGAGATAAAGAAAGCGGACATCGGCACACTGAAGCTCTTGTTTACCGGTCAGAATTCCTATGCAAGCAAAATCAGTCAGAAGGCAAACAGCATCAGCATGGCGGCTTCCGGTGCGGGAGGCACCTATACGAGCAGTGGTACCTATGCAAGTGCGCTGTCCGGGGTGGCATCGACAAAAATAGATAAGGAAGTATAGGAGTGAGCTTATGCATATACAGTTAACCGGTTCCAATCATCCGTTTACGGCAAACAGCAGTATTTTTTATAACAACGGATTAAAAAGTACGCAGGAGAAATTGCAGCGGCAGGCTGATCGTGATAATCAGATTGCTTTTTGGGAAAATCAAAAAAGCAATCTGAAAAATATGAAATGTGATAGTCTGGATGGAATAGGCAGAAAATTAGACTTATTTCACTCTTATGAAGATCAGATTGCAGAGGCTGAAAAGGAGTACAATTACTCGCAGATGTTCCATGCGACAGACGAGGCAAGAGAAATGGGGGAGCGGATTGCAAAGACGGCGGAAAAATATGCGCCGAAGACCGCTGAGGAACGGAAAGAGGAAATGGTGGAGGAAGCGCTTGGAATCGACGAGATCAAGGGTGAACTGACCGAGAATATGGAGGAGCTTACCCGGCTGGCAGCGGAAATGACCGATGAAGTAACGGAACTGTCCGAAGATACAACAGAGCTGACGGAAGAAGCAAGCGAACTGTCTGAGGATACAACAGAACTGATCAAAGAGGTAACAGTAACAGATTTGCGGGAAGAAGCGTATTCGGGGCAGCCTGCCGGATACAAGCGGATCGACCTGTTGATCTGAGTATCACAACGAAGTCCACTGGCATCATAGTCTTTTGGCGCAGGGAAATCGTTTTTTGGTGCAATCTGCATTGGAAAAAGAAGCGCATCTGCCGATACCTACATTAGGGTAAAAAGTATTCGTTGTCAAACAAGCGATCAGGACTAGTGTACTAACGCGTTCACATATCGCCAAATGACTTGCTCAAAAATAATGGACAGCAATGGAGGATCGGCAAGATGGGGATTCAGGGAGTAGGGACGGGTTATCCCGCATGGGGAGCGACAGGAAAGTGGTCAAAGCGCAGTTCGGGAAACGGTTTTGCGGACAGGATGGCGGTGGCGGATCAGGCTGGGAGTTTCTCCTTTCAGGGAACGGGCGCGAGGACGTCGGCACAGAACATTGTGCTGCAGGCGTATCGTGCGGCAGCTTCGGGAGCAGGCAGTGTGAAGCCTGTTTATCAAGCATACGAATCCGCGAATTATAAAATTGTGCCCGACAATGAGGCGGGACGTTTTGATATTTACAATAAGCAGGGAGAAAAGCTCGGCGTTTTTCAGTATTCCGATATCAAGGTCAGACAGGACAGTGCGACCGGGAAGGAGTTTTTGATCTCGGAATATGGAACCATGAGCTATGAAGCGATGGTAATGGATAACGAGCTGAAAGATGCCCTGCAGAATGCGATGGGCGTAGAGAAGCTGGAAACGGAGGAACTACAGGGCTTCACCCTAAAGACGCATTCCGGCACGGGCATTCAGTATCTGCTGCGGGACGGCGTGGAAGGCAGGGGCGGAAAAGTCCTCTTACAGAGTCAGGCGGACATTCAAAAGTATGAAGCGCTGGCGGAGACTTATTATCGAAAATATCCCAATCTGGTACAGGATAAAAAAGCAGGGTATATATGGGCTGATTTGGAGATCAGGGGACTTGCGGTTCAAAGCGGAGGGGGCATTCTGTCTGTTCATTATGATGGAATGTCTTATAACCATAACAGCGATTACAAGAAAAACTGGTGTATCAGATTTTCCGGTGATACTTACAGCAATATCCTTGATTGGATTCAGAAAAACAGAGGGCGCATGGAGGAGATGCATCAGTTCTCTGTCTGGGATCAGTTTTTTTCAGACAGAGGGATGCGCTATGAGCGCATATGGTCTAAGGAAGAAGAATTACAGGGCTATTTGAATAACTGACCGCCCACCCAAAAGACCGTATCTTCCAAAGTGTTTCCGTTTGCAAAATAAGCTGTGGCTTTGATTTCATTTTGCATGTCAACGGTCAGGGAAATGTGCGCCCAAGTAAATACGGTGGAATAAAAGGGCGCAAGGGAATTTCTGTAAACGATGCCGGCAGACGCGCCGTTTACAAATAATTCCACTTTCTCCGCATTGGAATATACTTTGACCTGCGGCACCTGCGCAGGGCGTCTGACAAATCTTTTTTCGGTGATATGCAGCATCGGCGCGGCATTCCATACGGATTGATAAAAATAAAAGGCGTCCTTCGGCTCGCGCTTGCGGGTGGCAAGCCCTTTGTCGTTTTGTCCTTTCGTGTCGCCCTCACATCTGCCGCAGGAAGCGAAATCAAACATGCACCAGATATATTTTGCCCACAGATACCGCCTTTCGGCAAACTGCGCCCATATTGTTTCGTGCATTGCGGACTGATAATTTTCGTAGTGCCGCTCTCCCCATGGGTCAATTTCCGTCTCCCAGTCAATGTTGTCCTTATGCTGGGAAATTGCCGCACCGCCGCCGTATTCGGAAATGCATATGGGGCGGTGCTCCTTTATGCCGTGATAGCTGTCCAGCCATGCGCCGAATTGTTCCGCGGGACCTGCATCTTTGTACCAGCCGAAATATCTGTTGTAACCGACAACATCTGCGGGCAGTTCCAGAAACCGCCCCCAAAACTGGTTGTCGGCAAAGGTAAGAAGCCTTGTTTCATCTTCCGATTTTGCCAGAGCATGAAGCCCGGTATAAATATCGTATATTTCATCGGACATCTGATGGAGCTCATTGGAAAGTCCCCATACAATGATCGACGGGTGGTTATAATTCTGTCTGATCAGTTCGATCAGCTGCTGTCCGGCGTTCTCCGCAAAGCCGTCGGCAATGGCGAATGCTCCGGTTTCATCCGCTGACATTTTATTTACGATCCCGATTTCAGTCCACACAACGATGCCCATTTGATCGCATAAGTCATATTCATAGCCGTCATGCTGATAATGAGCCATTCTCACGGTATTACAGCCCATTTCCCGCATCATATCGTAATCCCGTTTTCGCTGCCCGTCGGTCATTGCCCAGCCGTTTTCAAAGCTGTCCTGATGATAGTTTACACCGTGCAGATCCACATGCTTTTCGTTCAGAAAAAAACCATCGTCGGGGTCGATCCGGTAAGTTCTTACGCCGAAGGTCTGCGTAGATTCATCGAGAATGGTTTCGTTTTTCTGCAGTGTTATTTTTGCGCGGTAAAGGTACGGATTTTCCGTCCCGTTCCATAAAATGGGATACGGCAGCTTCACGGTCATTTTCGTTTCGGCATTTTGTCCTGCGGCAATGTGGCAGACCGTGCTGTCTGCCGCGGCGGTATTTCCGTCACTGTCCATCAGTTTGGTATTTACGGTAATCGCGCTGTCTTCCGCGGAATGGTTTGTGATTTTAATAAGCAGGTCGATATCTGCGTTCTCTGCCGTGATATGTTTCGGCGTAATATAGATTCCAGAAGAACCGTGATCCATAAGGTCAAGATGGATTTTTTCGACAGCGATCAGATTCACGTCACGGTACAGGCCGCCCATTTTTGTGAAGTCGCCCTGATCCGTGATGGGGGCGATATGATCGGTAGGCGCATTATTGACTTTTACCGCAATCAGATTATCCGCTTCAAGTCGGACAAGCCCAGTAATGTCAAAGCGGAAAGCGGCATATCCGCCCTCGTGAACGCCGGCGGATCTACCGTTTACAAAAAGCTCCGTGACCGTGTTTGCACCATGAAATTCAAGAAAAATCTCCCTGCCGGAAAAATTCTTTTTTGAAAAATAAAAAGATTTCCGGTAACCGCCGAGTCCGCGATAATAGTGTTCCCCGCCTTCCTCTGTCCCGGTGCTGCCGCTGCAGCCGTCCTTGTCATTCCACGTATGGGGGAGGGTGACATGTTCCCAGCCGCTGTCGTCCAAAGCGGCGGTTTCGATTGCAAGTTCGGATAAGCCGTCTTTTTGGGTAAGTTTTAAGAATTTCCAGTCATCATTGAAGGTCTCGTTGATTCGTACAGTCATTGTTTTTCTCCTGTTTTTGAGAACACCTTTTTCACAAGCTGCTTGTAGCTTTAGTATAGCGGGAAACGGAGGAATTTACAATGCCGAACAGCGCAAAGGTCATTGTGATTCAGTTGGTTGTGTGGTATGATTTCAGTGCTGTTGATAGTGACAAATCGGGATTTGTAGGAGGAAAGAACATGAAAGAAATAATCAAAGTTACAGAGTATGCACAAATGATTACCGAAGCATTGCCAAGAGGTATCTTGCTCAATACGAAAAATGTAAAGTTTAATAGCATGATTATAGGATGGGGCGGCTTGGGAACGGTGTGGGGAAAACCGGCTTTCACAATATATGTGCGGGAACATCGCTATACAAAAGCACAGCTTGATTCAGTGGGAGAATTTACAATCAGTGTTCCATTAGATAAGCCAATTCCTTCTATAGCGAAAATATGCGGTACCCTGTCAGGACGTGATGTTGATAAAGAAACAGAAGCATGCTTGACATTGGAGGATCCGGAAATAATAAGTGTACCAGGGATAAAGGAGTATCCTCTAACTCTTGAATGCAAAGTTCTGTATTCTCAGAAACAGGAGCTTGAGGAACTTCCGAATGACATAAGAAAAAAGATGTATCCACAGGATATTGATGGAACATACCATAGTGCTAATCGTGATGCTCATACTATGTATATTGGTGAAATTGTTGCGGCGTATATTATCAAGTAAAATAGCATGAATTAAGAGTGAAAGAGATACTTGTGATACGGGGCATCGGCCGACCGAATGGAAATACGGCACAGCTTGTTGATAGTTTCTATTTCTGGACGATTTCATTAAGGATAGCGGATGATTTTTTCTGGACTTTTGAGCAGGCAGTATCGTATTATAGATTGGCGATCGTAAATTATATAGGATTATGTGATAAAGGCATGTCTCTTGCCGGCGGCTGTGGTGATGCCAATAGTAAGGCACAGATAGATAAGACGAATTATTTGAAGGAAGTATATGAGTTTGGTAAAAACCTTTATAGCATAAAGAAAATTGGAATTTGCGTTTTGAGGAAAGGTGAAAATATATGGATTTCTCTATCGTTGAAAAAAGTCTGAAAGATAAAGGGTATATAGTGACAATCTTTGAAACGGTTGCTGAGGCCGTAAAATATCTGAATACACAAATCAATCATCAAACAGTTGGCTTTGGCGGATCCATGACACTGGAGGAAATGGGGTTATATGAAATACTCCAAAACCACAACACGGTGTTTTGGCATCAACGGATACCCGAAGGTAAAACAAGTAAGGAAACCCGACTTGCCGCAAATAATGCAACAATCTATATTTCTTCCGTTAATGGATTGGCAGAAACAGGCGAAATCATAAACATTGATGGTAATTGCAATAGAATAGCATCTATCTTTTATGGGCATGAGAAAGTATATTTGGTAATTGGTAAAAATAAGCTTGAAAAAGATTATGATAGTGCATTGTATCGCGCAAGAAACATTGCATCGCCTTTGAATGCTAAAAGGGTTGGTGCCAAAACTCCTTGTGCAATAAAAGGGGATAAATGTTATGACTGTAAAAGTCCTGAAAGAATTTGCAGGGGACTTTCCGTTTTATGGGGCAAACCAATGACAGGGGAATTTGAAGTGATTTTAATTGATGAAGAACTCGGATACTGATGCTGACAAATTCCGGTTTGTCGGGAAGTTGCAAAAAGTGAAAAATCGGAATTTCATAAGGAGAGGATAATGGTTAAAGAAGTAAAATGGACAAAATATTTATGGCTGAGTTTACTTTCATTTGGAGGATTTATGCTTGAATTTCTGTCAATATTTGGAATTGAAGTTATATTTCTGCATGTAGATATACAGAATTATACAACGCACCAAAGAAGCATTCATTGTATTATAATGGTTTTTATATGGGCGTTTTTCATTAGTGTTCTTCTGATTTTTTCAAGGAAATATTATCATTTTCCGATAAGCGGAAACAAAAGGGAGAAGATATCTTTGAAAAATTGGATAGTAATACTTGCTTGCTTCATTGGCTGTAAAATTATGACTTTCATTGATTGGCATACATTAAAGTTCATTGGAGAAGCACAGGGTAAAACCGTATTCCAATTTTGTGCGCAGTATTTATACTATATATTTGAAGTAATGCTTGTTATTCTAATCATAATATATGGGCAAAAAGCGATTGAAACCTTGTTGAAAAAAGAAAGTTCAATTCCTTTTGGCGGTATTATATTGGCTATGACATGGGGAGCGTTTCATTTCGTATCAAGAGGAGTAGGACTTGAAATATGGAACGGAATTTCTACTATGATATTTTCTATTCTTAGCGGTGTAATGTATTTAAGATTAAACAGGAAATGCTTGTATAGCTATCTTTTCATCGCTATAGGTTATTTATTATAACTTCCAATTTGTTTCATTCAAAATTGAATAATAATCACTAACAAAATAGCGGTGAACCTATTACGGATTTATCGCTATTTTCTTGGTAAAACCTTTGCGCTTTTCCTGCGCTCTCTTGGTGGTATCTTCTTTCTTCATTCTCTGCTCCTTTTCAAAAAAATAGAGCGCATAGACTTGTTTCTATACGCTCTGACGCTGTGTTACCTATTCAGTTGTGATTGTGGTAATGGTTTACACTATGCAAATCATTCTCTTGAATAATTCATTTTTTGAGTATCAAGACTTTTGAGTAATCGCAGTGTTTTTCTGATTTTACTTTTAGACCATATTTTTCAAAATAAGTTTTTAAGTCTTTACTTATAAATGCTTTATAAGGTTTTGGCTCTAATACCTCTATTGGTAAAAATAATATTTTATTAAACCATTTTTTGCTTCGTTCCCATTCAGTTATGATAATTTCACCATCATCTTTCAATACCCTTTTTGCTTCACTGATAATGCCATCGGCTAAATCATCATCTATTTCATGCAAGACCAATGACAACAATATCTTATCAAAACATTTGTCTTTGAATTTCAATTTTGTTGCGTCCATACGGTACAATTTTATATTTAAGATGTCTGCCTTATGTGCTTTTTTCCTTGCAATTCCAAGCATATCCTTTGATAAGTCAATCCCTATCACTTTTGACTGAGAATTTGCCTTTGCAATTTTTAAGGCATTTGTCGCTGTGCCAGTACACAAATCCAAAACACTGTCGCCATTTTCTATTGTTTCAAATACGACTTTTCTCGGACTATTACTATAATTTCTAAAGTAGATAGCATCTACCAAATCATAGAACTTTGACATGGTTTTATAAAATATTTCTGATTTCATTGCATACTCCTGAATCTTATAAGTTTGTCCAATCACAATAATACCACAATCACACTCATATTTCTATCACATATCCATTATAGATAGCGGTAATTATTACTGGCACAATTTAGGTATATGGGAGAGAGATACCCTTCTCTTTTAAGCCCTCGGCGTTTGAGAGTGAAATACACCCATTGCACAAAACGGTTTGGAACTATCCTCATGAGTGCAGTTGCGGTGTTGGCAATGCTGATTTCAAAGATACTGCAAAAAGCAAGGGAACTGTCCACAAAACTCTTTGATACAGAGCAGATGCAGCCGCAGATGCCAGTGCAAGAACCTGTCCGCCAGCCACCCGAAAAGGAAACACAGACCAAGCCGAAGATACCACCCAAGCCTGTCATGCCAGCCGAAGCAGCCGCCTATCCAAAGTTGTTTAAGATTTACAAGGAATTAGTCGGGCAGAACGAAACCATCTTTGCGGCAGAAAAGGAACGCAATGCTTTGGAACTTGAGCGTGACGACCTGAAAGGGCTTGCGAGATTTACCAAGAAAGGCGAACTGCAAAGCAAAATTGACCGTAAGAATGAGGAGATAGACATTCTGAAAATTGGATTATCCGGCATTGCCAAAAGATACGGCTATCAAAATGTGCAAGAGTTTTACCGGACTTATTACAAATCCCATAGTGCTTATGTAGATTATAGGGAACAAGTAGCTGAATGGGAGAAAACCTATGGTGAGAACAGTCAAAGACGGGGTAAAAAAAGTGTGCTTGGGCGGTTGAAAAATCCGCCAAAGAAAACAGCGGATTATCAGCAAGAGCAGACTGTTAAAAGCAAAGACAGAGGAGCGAGATAAAATCGTTCCTTTGTCGTTTGCCGTTGTAGCTATTGTTACATTGTGTATGTCATGTCTGATTTCTGGGTCTTTGCACCGAGGTCTTTACAAGGAAGTTTTACTTTTTAATATTGAAAATATTCTTTCAAAGATATTGGAATGCTATTGATTAAGTATTGATAATATGTATCAGGATCTATATGGAGTTTGTCATTAACCCGGTCTTTTAAAATATTAACGCTACCATAACAATATAAACGGATTACGAATTCAAAATTCATTGCTCATTTCTGTGGAACTATCCCATTCCAAAAAAAAACAGGGTCCAATATACCAAACGCCACGAAGTTGCCTTCAAGATTGGGGTGTCAGCGCATTATTTTTGTTTAACATATTTGAAACGGTGGAACGAGGAAGTTTAGCTTCCTTTGCCAGTTTATACTCAGTCCAGCCCCATTCTTACGTTAGTTCTTTCATTGTGA
Source organism: Lachnospiraceae bacterium (assembly GCA_014804755.1). GTDB lineage: Bacteria > Bacillota > Clostridia > Lachnospirales > Lachnospiraceae > DLAJ01. The sequence goes on from JAAUZE010000007.1 coordinate 44,259, forward strand.
AAGCAAGTCATAAAATACAGAAATTTAAATTCAATGTGCGTAAATTGCCTTTCAGGCATGGGTATGATATATTTATACTGTCTTTGATTGGAGGTAGTATTTTATGGAAATCAGAGTTCTACGATATTTTTTAACTGTAGTGAGAGAAGAAAGCATTACGAAAGCAGCAGAGGTGCTGCATATTACTCAGCCCACTTTAAGCCGCCAGCTTTCACAGTTGGAAGAAGAAACAGGAGTACGCTTGTTCCATCGCGGCTCAAGGAAAATTACATTGACAAATGAGGGAATGTTGCTTCGCCGCCGGGCGGAGGAAATTCTGGACTTAGTGGATAAAACGTCTCGGGAACTGATTGAACAGGAGGAATTGGTTGAGGGTGTTGTCAGCATTGGCAGCGGTGAGCTTGGTTCGATGGAAATACTTGCCGATCTTTGCGGTTCCTTTCGCGAAAAATATCCCCGTGTCCGGTTTGATATGTACACCGCAACAGCGGATGTAGTAAGAGAACGGATGGAGCGGGGTTGATTGACATTGGCCTGTTACTTTTACCCGTTGACATGGAAAAGTTTGAGTTTATCCGTATGCCGAACCATGAGCGCTGGGTGGCGCTGATGCGGGCCGATGACCCTCTGGCGAAACAGGAATCTGTAACAGCAAAACAACTGGAAAACCGGTCTCTGATTCTTCCGAGGCGTTTAAATGTACAAAGCGAACTGGCGAACTGGTTCGGGGATGGCTTTGAACATTTGGAGATTACCGTCACTGGAAATTTGACCACAAATGGCGCCATGTTTGTTCAGAAAGGTTATGGTTATGCAGTCGTGATTGAGGGCTCTCTGCCGTTTTGGGATCAAAGTAAGGTTGTGGCCCGTCCATTATCTCCGGAACTCTCCGCCTCAACTGTTCTGACGTGGAAACGGGAACAGCCATTTAGCAGTGCGGTAGAAAAGTTTATTGAATACACAAAATGCTTTTTGGGCATGGGTAAGGCATAAAAAACAAGTATTTGATATATTGCAGAATTGTTAATACAATGTAAGTGTAGGTTAGGAGTACATATTTCTCAGACTACACTTACATTTTTATTTTGGGGGAATGTACTTATGACGATGGATACTTATTCTCTTGCAAGAGCAGGACTTAGTGAAGACGAAATACTGGCCATTGCAAATAATAAAGATGAGAAAGAACAAATGCGGATGCTACGGAAATACAGGTTCAGGCTGTTGAATGATATTCACAGCAAGCAGCAGTCCCTTGACACAATCGACTATATCATTGGCAGAATGAAAAAGCAAGCATAGAAATGGAGGTATTTATGAAACGAATTCTATCTTTGCTGATCGTGATATTACTTCTTATTTCCTTTTCCGCCTGCAGCAATGCCAGAGAACAAGAACAGACGGAAGGACGAAGTTCTGAACAGGCTGATATTAAAACGGGTTTTCAGGCTGGTGAAAATAACGATGAGTATGTGTCTGCCATAGATTCAGAAGCAGGAGAAGAGGAAAATCATATCCTTGTTGTTTACTTTTCCCGCTGGGGCAATACAAATTATCCGGATGATGTAGATGCCACAACATCAGCAAGCATTGTAGTTGACGGAGATACCCGTTATGGCACAACTGAGTATGTTGCAAAAATGATTGCCGAAGAAATCAGCGGTGACCTTCATCGGATTGAAACCGTCCAGCCATATAACGGAGGCTGGTTTATAAGGCTAATCACATTTTTATCAATGTCATATCTGGCAAGCAGCAATAGGCACTAATATTTTGTCTCGAATTTGTTCAAATGCCAATGTCCTGCGTATTATTTATGAATAGCAAAGTGTGGTTGTGATATTTTTTTCGCAAATAAATTGACAAAACCTAATAGTTAGTCTATACTAACTATTAAATGTTTGCTATTCAGATAACAGGAAAGAAGAGAAAGACCAATGATGCCGCTGACAATGATGAATGCCGGAGAACAATGTACAATTAAAAAAATCGGTGGAAAAGAGGATACAAAGAGATTTCTGGAAAATCTTGGGTTTGTAGTAGGCGGGACTGTCACTGTCATATCGGATACAGGCGGGAATCTGATTGTGAATGTGAAAGATTCCAGAATTGCCATAGGCAAAGACATGGCAGTTAAAATTATGGTCTGACGGAAAAGATCATGTTATTGCCGCTGACAGGGAGGATAAATCAGGAGAAAATGGAAACAGCAGATTTACATAATATAAAAATACAGAAAGAATTTGTCCTTCAGAAGTTAAGGGAAAAAGGATGCAGGATCACAAAGCAGAGGCAGCTGCTCCTGGATATAATCCTGCAGGAAGAATGTGCCAGCTGTAAAGAGATTTATTATAAGGCTCAGAAAGAAGATGGTACGATAGGAACGGCTACCGTATACCGGATGATGAACCTCCTGGAAGAAATAGGGGCGATCAGCAGGAAAAATATGTATAAAGTATCCATAGAGCCATGATCAGGAACAGGCTGGAATGTTTAATGAGAAAAATTATCAATAAGTCAAATGTAATAGAAATCAGGTTTTTCGGACTGTATAATAATAGTTATGAAGGAGGGCTGCCGTATGAAAAACCACAAATTTTGGGCATGGGCCGCAGTAATATGTATGGTCATGGCAATTTATACAGGATATAAACATAAATAAGAACAGTTTCAGAATAGGAGGAAGTATTTGTATGATGGATATTTTTAAGCGGATTGATGCAAAAAAGACAGGGATTTTTGCGGCAGGAGTGCTGTTTGGCACAGCAGGCATAAAGATATTATCCAGCAAGGATGCAAAAAAAGTATATACCCATTGCACGGCTGCAGTGCTCAGGGCGAAAGAATGTGTTATGAAGACGATCACAAGCATCCAGGAAAATGCAGAGGATATCTATGCTGAAGCCACCCAGATCAATGAAGAAAGAGCAGCGGGAGAAAAGGAGTTTGAGGACGCGGCTGATACAGAATAAAAATGAATGAGGTTTAAAAGATCAGGACACCTGCGGGAGGCTGCAGGTGTTTTTCTGACGATGGAAAGGCAGTGGTTGGATGAAATTCAAGATTGTACATGAAATAAAGGGACGCATGAGGATACATATAGCATGCAGCAGTATGTCTTTCAAGGACGCAGATATTCTTCAGTATTATCTGATGAGCCATGCCTCTGTCACGGCGGCAAAGGTGTATGAGAGAAATCAGGATGCAGCCATCTGTTATAACGGGAAAAGAGAGGAAGTGATCCGTATCCTGCAGCGGTTTTCCTTTAATGAGGCATCGGTGCCGGAGCATGTCTGGCAGAATTCGGGGAGGGAGACAAACCGCGGATACTGGGACAAGATTGTCTGGAAGGTTGTGCTGCGAATAGGAAGCAAAATATTCCTGCCCATACCGGTAAGATGTGTTTTCACGACCTGCAAGTCAGCAAAGTATATTTGGAAAGGCATCTGTACATTAGGGAAAGGAAAAATAGAAGTACCTGTCCTGGACGGAACTGCGATTGCGGTTTCCGTGCTGCGGGGGGATATGAAGACAGCGGGATCGGTCATGTTCCTGCTTGGTATAGGGGAACTGCTGGAGGAGTGGACGCATAAAAAATCCGTGGATGACCTGGCAAGGAGTATGTCCCTGAATATAGGCAGAGTCTGGCTTTTAGCGGATGGAAAAGAAATTTTGGTGGATACGGACCAGGTGAAGCAAGGGGATTTTATTGTAATCCGCATGGGAAGCATGATCCCGTTTGACGGGGTGGTAACAGAAGGAAGAGGGGAGGTCAACCAGGCATCCCTGACGGGNGAGGCGCTGCCTGNCCCAAAGGANGCGGGCGGCTATGTGTATGCAGGNACTGTGCTGGAGGAAGGCGAGCTGGTTGTCCGGGTACAGGAAACCTCCGGTTCCAATAAATACGAAAAAATTGTGCGCATGATAGAGGAATCCGAGCGGTTAAAATCCACCATGGAAGGGAAGGCCGCGCATCTGGCAGACAGNCTGGTGCCATACACCCTGCTTGGAACAGCGGCGGTGTANCTCCTGACAAGGAATGTGCCCAAGGCATTGTCCGTACTGATGGTGGACTTTTCGTGTGCTTTGAAACTTGCCATGCCAATCGCGGTACTTTCGGCAATCCGGGAATCAGGCACGCACCGGATCACCGTCAAAGGCGGGAAATTTTTGGAAAGAGTGGCGGAAGCGGAAACNATCGTATTTGACAAAACAGGGACTTTAACGAAGGCGCACCCGGCAGTGGTGGAGATTGTGCCGTTTGTTCNGGAAAGCCCGGAGGAACTGCTTGGCATTGCGGCATGCCTGGAGGAACATTTCCCCCATTCCATGGCAAGGGCGGTAGTCCATGCCGCACAGGANCGGGGNATCACCCATGAGGAAAGGCATTCAAAAGTGGAATATATTGTGGCGCATGGGATTTCGTCTACGGTTGACGGCTGCAAAGTGATCATAGGCAGCCACCATTTTGTGTTTGAGGACGAAGGCTGTTTTGTGCCGGAGGGAATGCAGGAGAGGTTTGAAAGCCTT
>JAAUZE010000008.1 GCA_014804755.1 Lachnospiraceae bacterium
TTGTTAGGAGCATTTATTGTATGTTTGAAGAAATATCATTCCCTGAACATGAATATGAGTCAATTCAAAATTATTTAAATAAGCTGGGGTATTGTTATACCACGAGGGTATATAAAGAAATCGGAAAATATAAAGTGGGGGAATTATATACTGCCCCATGGGGTGATGTATTGAAAATAGACGAAGTTAAAACATACTGGAAAGTATCAGATCGCCCTTTCTATGACGAAATGAATGATGACGAAAAGATAGAAATCTGTAAATATTCCGAAGATATAGGATTGCCATATGAATTTATAAAATTTTCTAAAAGTACTGTATAATTATATTTCAACAGTGACAAATTCCGGCTTATCTAGCTGGAAAATTTAGTGAGGGATATAACTTGATTGAAGGTATAAAATGGTTGTTTTTTGATATGGGTTCCACTTTGGTTGATGAAAGTGCGGCCTATGAAAGCAGAATGAGAAATGTTGCCCAATTGGCAAATGTGACATATGAATATGTTTATGAAACTGCAATTGGATTCTATAAAGAGAACAAAAAAGGCGATTTAGAAACAATGAAATTGTTAAATGTTGAAAAGCCTGAATGGAGACAGGAATATGAAATTTTGTATAGTGATGCAGAAGATTGTCTAAAAGAATTAAGCGGTAAATATAAAATTGGAGTGATTGCGAATCAATCACCTGGAGCAGAAAAAAGATTAAAAAATTTTGGATTATTAAAATATATTGATCTGGTTATTGCCTCAGCAGAGGAAGGCATTGCGAAGCCGGATAGAAGAATTTTTGAAATTGCTCTGAACAGGGCAAATTGTGAACCCGGGCAATCTATTATGATCGGAGATCGGATAGATAACGATATTGTTCCGGCTAAGAAGCTGGGAATGAGGACGATATGGATTAAGCGGGGATTTGGCAGATATTGGAATATTGCATGTGAAGAAGAAAAAGCTGATTATGAAGTAAATAATTTAATGGAGATTTTCGATTTTATATAAGTAAATTATAAATCGTAAGTTAAAAAAGGAGAACTTTATGAAACATTGTGGAACTCAAAGGCTGGAGACCGATAGATTGATTTTAAGAAGATATGTGAAAGAAGATGCTGCCGCAATGTATAAGAATTGGGCATCGGATGAGGAAGTTACAAAATATTTGACGTGGCCAACTCATTCAAGTCAGGATATTAGCCAAATGGTAATAGAAGATTGGGTAAACCAATATTCCGACGAAGGCTATTATCATTGGGCAATTGTATTGAAGGATCATGGAGACGGGCCGATTGGCGATATTGCGGTAGTACATATGAAAGAAGATATTTCGATGGTGCATATTGGTTATTGCATTGGACGGGTTTATTGGCATAAAGGAATTACCTCGGAAGCATTAAAAGCTGTTATGGATTTTCTGTTTGATGTTGTAGACGTAAATCGAATTGAGGCAAGGCATGACTCAAAAAATCCAAATTCCGGTAAAGTGATGAAAAAATGTGGAATGAAGTATGAGGGGACCTTACGCAGCTCTGATCGGAATAATCAGGGGATTTGCGATGCTTGTTATTATGCGCTGCTAAAATCAGAACGCTAACTTCCGGATTGTTGCGAAGATGCTTAAACACGAATCAGAACTTACGAGGATAAATATCATGTGCGGATTGACGCTGGTCAGACCATCTAAACGATATGAAGAACAGGTTATGTCATATAAAAAAGAGATGTCACAAAACGGAGATAGCTTTGATGGTTGTGCAGGGCTCGAAGATGTCCGTACATTTGATGAATGGATGGATTTTGAAAGAAGACTAAGAGAAAAGTATAAAGAGGGATATGTTCCGTCGGAAGTGTTTTTAGCGGTACGACAAGACGACGATCGTGTTGTCGGTATCATTGATTTTCGACATCCGTTATCGGATTTCCTTAAAAAGTTCGGAGGCAATATTGGATATAGTATTCGCCCGTCAGAAAGACGAAAAGGTTATGCGTCTGAAATGCTGGGACTGGTTTTACCAATATGCCGTGAATTCGGAGAAAGTAAGGTTTTAGTAACCTGCGACAAGGAAAATGCAGCTTCGCAAAGAACGATTATCAAAAACGGCGGAGTGTTGGAAAACGAAGTCACCGATACCGTAGGATTGAGCAAAAGCGGCATGATTCAAAGGTATTGGATTTCAATAAAGTAGAGATTTATAATAAAAAGAGCGGGCAGAAAGGAACAAAATGGAAAGAAGAGATAAAGTCAACTACTACTTAGATCTGGCCAAGATGGTGGCGCAGCGGTCCACATGCTTAAGACGGCATTACGGGGCGGTAATCGTGAAAAATGACGAGGTGATTTCCACCGGTTATGTGGGTGCGCCCAGAGGCAGGAAGAACTGTACGGATATCGGAGAATGCATCCGCATCAAAATGGAGATTCCAAGGGGAGAGCGGTATGAGCTGTGCCGCAGCGTTCATGCAGAGGCAAATGCGATCATCAGCGCCTCCAGAGACAAGATGATCGGAAGCGCGCTTTATCTGGTGGGCGTGGAAGCGGATACGGGGGAGTACGTGAAAAATTCCTGTAGCTGTTCCATGTGCAAGAGACAGATCATCAATGCGGGCATTGAGAAGGTTTATGTCAGGGATACGGAGAATGAATACCGCGAGATTTCCGTGCAGCAGTGGATTGAGGACGATGAATCTTTAAACGGAACCTTGGGATATTAGTGATGGAAATCAATAATTGATATTTGCTTTTCTCGCTTGTGAGCATAAGTCACGAGTAGATAACGTGTACTTTTTTCCGTCCTTGATAAAATGTGTTCCACACTGCCGAAACTCAAAATGTACGTTATGGGAAATACATTGCTGCCGTATCTGCAATACCCAGTCATAGTTAAGTGGTCTTGCATTTTTGTCAGACTCCCCGCCAACAACAACTAATTCGATATCGCGTAAATATGCAGAGATTGTGATGTTTTCAATCAACGGCTGGCAAATGATATTTTTGTGCTTAATGGGTAGTTTGGAAAAAATGCCCAAGCGGTAATCTGCGTTTTCTTGATTTTCAATCGTGCAGCCAACCGTAACATTTTCGTACCCGTCTTTCCAATCGTGCGGAATACAATCCAAAAATCTTTCAATCCGCTTTGTTAGAAAAAGAAAATGTAAGTCGGAGCGCTCCCGTATCATTTCCCAACATTCAGTACGCCACTGATCAGCGTCCTCTATTAAGAAATCTGATGAAAAGCATACGAAAACCATTTGACCGGATTTCATTTTATAAGCTCCGTTTTTTGTTTTTTCAATAGGGGCGTAAAATTTTTCTGTTTTCGCAACTATATTTGTATCAATTCCTCTTTTATAATCCCCTTTATGGATATAGCAATATTTACAGCCTGTACTGTATCTGTGACAGCCGCGCCAAGGGTTCCATGTTCCCATAAATATACCTCTCGTTTTAAAATCTATCAGTATCATTATATACGGTCAGCCGAATAAAATCAAAGTTCTAACGGTAAGCTTTAGGAAATATGCAAGCCATTTCAGACAGTTCTTCCTGCCTGATTTATTTTATGTTATAATTCTCGACAAGAACAGGAGAAATTACCTATGCAAGAGAGCCGGCTATTCAAAATCGTATATCATTTATTAAACAAAGGTCATGCGACCGCACCGGAACTGGCGGAGAAGCTGGAGGTTTCTGTTCGTACGATTTATCGTGACATTGAGGCTTTGAGCGAAGCAGGAATTCCGGTCTATGCAGAAACAGGACGCGGTGGAGGAATCCACTTGATGCCCGAATTCGTTCTGGGTAAAGTCATGCTGTCAGAAAGAGAAAAAAAAGAATTGCTGGCCGCTTTACAGAGTCTGACGGTTACCGGTAATACTTATCCGGACAGCTTATTGGAAAAGCTGACAGCGCTTTTTTCTGCGCCTTCAGAGAGCTGGTTTGAAGTGGACTTTTCACGATGGGGAAATGAAACCAGAGATAAACAGTATTTTGAATTGTTAAAGACAGCAGTCCTTAAAAAACGTAGTGTAAAACTTCATTATGCCGGCACAAATGCTGCCTTCAGCGAAAGAATCGTGCAGCCGGTGAAATTGCTGTATAAATCAAGGGCGTGGTATTTACATGCATTTTGTATGGAGCGACAGGCGTATCGATTTTTCCGATTAAGTCGTATTTTAGATTGTGAACTGCTGGATGAAGGAATAGAGCCTCCGCCTTTTCCGGAAGATCAGGAAACATCTACACAAGAATACTGCAAGTTTATATTTCTTTTTTCAAAAGAAGTAACTTATAGAGTGTATGACGAGTTTAACCCCGATGTGGTGCAAAGACAGGAGAATGGTGATTTGCTCGTCACAGTATGGATGCCATATGATGAATGGGTCATTGGTTTTTTGCTTTCTTTTGGACACCTTGTGGAGATTATAGAACCGCCTGCCCTGAAAGAAGTGATAGCAGAACGGGCAAAAAAAATATACGAAAAGAATAAATCATGACATAAGGTGTCAGGATTTTTCTGATACAATATCCGCAAGATAGGAGAAAAAATATGTTAGAATTACCGGAAAGCTATACGATATCCAGTCAGATAGAGAAGAGCTTGACAGGAAAAATCATAAGTCATATTGAAGTATTACATACACCTCACAGTTTTGCGTTCTTTCATGGTGATCGTAAGAGCTATGGAGACTTATTGGAAGGACAAACTGTTATGAATGCGACCTATCATGGTGGCATGATTGAAATGGATACGGAGAATTGTATGGTAGTGTTTGCGGACGGTGCGTATCCTAAATACTATGAAGATAAGAAGAAATTTCCGAAAAAGCATCAATTGGCCATTTACTTTGATGATGAGACGGCGGTTTTTGTGTCAATACAAATGTATGGCATGATCTTTATATTTCCGAAGGGAAAATGTACGGAAGGTTACTATCTATCATCCAGCAGTAAGATCGATCCACTATGTGATGAATTTACTTTTGCGTATTTTCGGAGTCTTTATCCGGGTAACCTTAAAAAATTAACCGCAAAGGCATTCCTTGCCACAGAACAGAGAATACCGGGTCTTGGGAATGGTGTATTGCAGGATATCTTGTGGGATGCCGGGATTGATCCGCGCTTTGACATGAGGGAAGCTTCCGAAGCAGACTTTATGGTGTTATATAATTCAGTAAAGAAAATCTTAAAGGAAATGTGCGAACAGGGCGGACGGGATACGGAAAAGGACTTATTTGGACAAAAGGGGAAATACATTACCCAATTAAGTAAAAATACATTGTTTGAGCCATGTATCAAATGCGGACATGAAATCCATAAAGCAAATTTCTTAGGCGGCACCGTATATTATTGTGAGTATTGTCAAAAGAAGTAAGGAAATTTGTGAAGTATATAACATATTTTAGAAGGGTTCCATGCTGATCCCAATACGATTAATTGTGATGGAGGTTTATTGTGAATAATCTTGAGAAAATCAGTCATGAAACAATGGTATTTATGAGAGGGAAATATCGTCTTGATGAAATCGGTGACGGAAAAGATGAACTGAAATTCAAGCAAGGTCAGAAAACGATTCTTACCATATACTCACATGAGGACAGATATACTTTTTTAATCATCTTTGGACGAAAAGAACGTGAGATATTTGAAGAACAAGCAGAAAGCTTTTCGGACTATATATGCGATTATTATAACGATGCGAACACTTATCATGATGGAAAATGGATGTTCATTGATGTGACAACTACGAAACAGCTTGAAGAGGTAAAGAAGCTGATATTGATAAAGAAGAAGCCTAACCGTAAACCGTTTTCAAAAGATAACGCCATTTATTCAAAATGTGGTCAGCGCTGTGATCTGTGCGTGCATTATGTCGGTACGACGGACGAGCAGAGGGCTGTAATGATACCAAACCTCAATAAAATGTGGGATAATACTGATTGGAGTATGCGGTGTGCAGGGTGCTACAGCAAGGACTGTTCTTGTGCGGACTGCAACGCGAAAGCGTGCTACCCACAAAAAGGTATTTCAGAATGTAAAGAATGCAACGAGTTTCCCTGTATCAAGGCTACAGCGGCAGACTATCGTTCCATGATACATACTGAAGTTCACTATGCAGACGAAATTACATGGGGAATACTTCCCTATGTCCCATGGCAGTATGAAAAATAATATTTTAAGATAGCAAAGTCATTGCATTTTATTCCCACATATGCTACAATCATCAAAAATCTGCTTCAGCAGATCTCGAAAGGAGGAAATATATTATGACTGTTTTTTACGAGGTAATGGAGATGTAAAACTGAATACGTGGTACAAACAATGACCGAGGCGTATGACCTCTTTATTGTTGTACCGTTTTTGAGTAACCTTTCGTGAATACTATAACTTTCGGTTGTAGCACACTCAAGGGGTGTGTTATTTTTTTCTTATAGCAAATAACCTGACCCCGGAAGAATCCGCAAAGCGGATTCTTCGAAAGAACGCGCAGCGTTCTTTTTTATACCCATCAATCAGCCGCAGGAAGTACCCACCAATCAGGGTTGCTTTCCGCGGCATTTTTGCGCCCATTTTCAGGTGCTGATTTTGAAAGGAGATAGATTGAAAAATCAAAGATTTTTCAATCGGAAAATTTGTGCTAACGCCCAAATTTGCGGGTTATTGGCAACATGGAGGTTGTGTATGAGAGTATTTCAAATGATCAGAACAACAAGAATGATGAAGGAGGACTTTAGAATTGGATATGAGAGATTATGGATTTATTCCAAGCATGACGCCGGAGGATACGCAGGGTATCCCGGCAAGAATAACCGCTGTTCATAAAGAGCGATATGCGCTGGTCTGCGAGTATGGAGAAACATACGGAAGGCTGAAGACAAAAGAATATTTCGTCGGCTTCGAAGAGTTCCCGACGACCGGGGATTTTGTTATGATAAACTATATCCCCAGCGGTGACAGTCAAATTATCAGAACGCTGCCCCGAAGGACATTTTTCTCCCGCAGAGATCCTACACCGGGGCGGGGCGAGCAGGCGGTTGCAGCAAATTTTGATTATGTATTTATCATGCAGTCATTGAATCAGGATTTCAATGCAAAGCGTCTGGAACGGTATCTGACTTTGGCATGGCAGTCAGGAGCGATTCCGGTCGTCGTATTGACAAAAGCGGACCTCGTGGATGAGTATGAGTCGCATATCTCAATCGTAGAAAGTTTAGCAGCGGGGGTGTCGGTACATGCTGTAAGCGCAAAAACGGGGACGGGTCTTACTATGCTCTCCGACTATATGATGCCGGGGAAAACAATTGTGTTTCTCGGCTCTTCCGGAGTGGGCAAATCGAGCCTTGTGAATGCGCTTGCGGGCGAAGAGATCATGACCGTGAATGGCATTCGTGAAGATGACAGTAAAGGGCGGCACACCACAACCCATCGGCAGATGATCATGCTGAAAAACGGTGCAATGATCATTGATACGCCCGGTATGCGTGAGCTGGGGATGTGGGATGTTTCCATTGGACTGGGCGAAGCATTTTCCGATATCGAACAATACTTGGGGAAATGCAAGTTCAGCGATTGCAAGCATCAGACAGAACCGGGCTGTGCGATCAAGGAGGTGATTGCAAACGGCGAATTATCCCGTGATCGTTGGGAGAGTTATAGGAAACTGAAAGCCGAGGCAAAATATTCGGATGACAAGTCTGTTTTCCTGCGGCAAAAACAGCAGCGGAACAAGAATATCGCAAAGTTCAACAAACAAAAGAAAGCGCAAAACAAAAAATACGGATCATCCGACTTGCGATGAAGCAAAAAACTCCATATTCCATATGTTTTGTGTTATAATGTTTTATGTTGTTGTTTTATATTCTTACACTGGGGGGACATCTGGATGAAGAAAAAATTTAAGATCAGCTTTAACGCACCGATCACGTTGGGATTTGTGGCAATTTGTTTTGTCGTAACGCTGCTTGGCATCATCACATCGGGAGGAAGTACGCGGTTATTATTTATGACCTATCATTCCTCGCTGGCGAATCCGCTCACCTATCTTCGGTTTTTCACCCATGTCTTCGGACATGCCGGCTGGAGTCATTTTATCGGGAATGCATCGTATCTGCTGCTGCTCGGACCGATGCTGGAGGAAAAACACGGTTCGAAGGAGCTGCTTGAGGTGATCGTGATCACGGCGTTTGTCCCTGCGCTGATCAATTATATTTTCTTTCCGCATATTGGTCTGCTGGGAGCGAGCGGCGTTGTGTTTGCGTTCATTCTGCTTGCTTCTTTTACCGGATTTGAGGAGGGCGAGATTCCGCTGACGTTCATTCTGGTCACGGTGATCTTTATCGGGCAGCAGGTTTATGAGGGTATTGCTTATCAAGACAACATTTCGCATATGGGGCATATTGTCGGCGGCGTCCTCGGCGCCGTAAGCGGATACATGTTAAATAAAAAATCACGGCTGGGGGCGTAGCCGAAAAAAAGAATTTGATACGAGGGATACCAATGAGCAGGAACAAAAAAAGCAGGGCGAGAGTGTTCGCCAACAATGCCTATGCGGTAAAAACCGTGTGGGGCATCAGCAAAAAGCGTGTGATACATACGGCGGTATACGCGATCGTGGGATATGTTGAATGGATCTTTATGAGCATCTTTTTTCTGCGGTATGTGATCAATGCGATAGAAACCGAGGCGCCGTTTCAGACGATCCTCGGCTTTATCGGAATCTGTTTTGTCGTGTTCAGTCTGTTTGCGATGTACGAAAGCTATCTGAATGCGGTTGTGATCCCATATACGGATAATCAGATTTATCGCAGTCTTTACCGCAGGCTGTATGCAAAAGCGAGAAACGTGGAGCTGCGCTGCTTTGAAGACGCTGATTTTTATAATAAATACACAACGGCGCTGGACGGCTCCGCGCAAAAAATGACGAAATCGGTGGATTTTTTCTTTCAGGTGATCTTCGGTGTGATCGCGGCTGCAGCGGCATTCTCGTCCATGTTCCTGATAGATCCCTATTCCGTTCTGTTCGTGATCTCTCCCATTATCGGTAATTTTTTCTTTGGCGGTCTGATGAATAAAATCTGGGGCGGCCGTTATGAAGATAATGTGAAAAATAACCGCAAGGCGGAGTATGTCAATCGTGTCATGCATCTTGCGGAATATGCAAAGGAAATCCGCTATTCCAGCATACATGAATTGATGATGAAACGCTATCGCGAGTCAGTTGAGGGGAAGGCTGCGGTCGCAGATAAGTATGCGGGAAAAGCGATTCTTTACTCGTGGGCGCAGAACGTTACGACGTTTGCACTTGTTTTTGAAGGAATCATGATTTACGCCGCATATCGGACGATCGTATCAAAAACGATGGGGCTGGCGGAGCTTGCGATCATGTTTACCGCCATGTCCACATCGTCGTGGATTCTGATCGGGATGTTCAACGATTTTATGGAAGCAATGAAAAACGGTCAGTTTCTTGAGTACTTTCGCACATTTATGGAATACAGGGAAGCAATACCCGAAGATCAGGACGGTATCATTCCGGAAGAAAAGGTGCATTCGATCGAATTTAGGAATGTCTGCTTTGCATATAAAAACAACGATCCCGTGATTCGGAATTTGTCTTTTCGGATCGAGGGAGATAAAGTCTGTGCGCTGGTCGGTCATAACGGCGCAGGGAAATCGACGATCATCAAGCTGCTTTTTCGGCTTTATGATCCAACGAGCGGCGAGATTCTTGTGAATGGGGTGAATATCAGGGAATACAATCTGAAATCATATAGAAAATTATTCTCGGCGGCGTTTCAGGATTACAAGGTCATGGCAATGTCGGTCAGGGACAATGTGCTCATGGGCTCACAATTTGAAAATCCCGACGAGACCGCGGAACGCGCGCTGCGATGTGCGGGCGTCTGGGATAAGGTACAATCGCTGCCGGGCGGCATGAATACGATGATGACAAAAGAATTTGATCGCGACGGGGCGGTGTTATCGGGTGGAGAACAGCAAAAGATTGTTGTGGCGAGAGCCTTTGCGCAGAATGCCTCCGTGAAAGTATTTGACGAACCCTCCAGCGCGCTCGATCCTATTGCGGAATATGAGCTTTACAAGGGGATTATGGATGAAAGCAAGGGGCATATCACGCTGTTTATTTCCCACAGACTTTCTTCGGTAAAGGACGCGGATGTGGTATTTATGCTGGAAAACGGTGCGGTGATCGAGCAGGGAAGCCATCGGGAGCTCATGGAGCAAAACGGAAAGTACTGCGAAATGTTCACAAAACAGGCGCAGAATTATCTTGCGGATGAAAATTACAAAGAGGAGGTACGGGCATGAAAAAACAAGGGTTCAAGAGCGTTCTTGCCGATAATTGGTTTCTTTTTAAGCTTTGCTTCAAGGCAGCCCCTGCCTGTATCATCCTGATGATCATAGAGCATATCAGAAACGAATTTGTGATATTTATGGAATTTACATTCGGGCTGAATTATGTTTTGGAGTGTGCGGAATTTGGCAGACCGTTTCAGGACGCGGCAGTTTTTCTTGTCTGTCTGCTCCTCTTTGTCGTCCTCGGATTGCTCTTTAACGCTTTTCTTTATCAGAAGATTCAAATGAAAAGCGAACCAAAGATCAAACAGGCAATTAAGGAAATGATGTTTCAAAAGGCGAAGGAAATTGATCTTGCATGTTATGATGATCCGGGATTTTATAACGATTATGTGCTGTCGGTTTCCGAGGCGGAAAATCAGGCGGACCGGATGTTTGGCGTACTGTCAGGCATATTTACGGGTATTACTGCCATCCTTCTTTCGGGGGCATTTTTTATAGGGAACGATCCGGTTTCTTTTTGGTTTGTTGCGGTTTCCTTTATCGCCTCTCTTTGGGCGGGCAAGGCGTTAAACCGGCTGAAATTCGACATACGAAATGAGAAAAATCCTTATGAGCGCAAGCTTGGATATGTAAATCGTGTGTTTTATCTGAATGATTATGCGAAGGAAGTGCGACTGAACACCGAGGTTTCGGATTTGATGTTAAAGGATTTTGACGAAACGAACGACAGTACCCTTGCCATCGATAGGAAGCATGCGGGAAAGCGTTTCCGGCAGCAGTTTTGTAAAGATTATCTCTGCAACAATTTCCTTATTGATGTTGTGTATATGATCTATCTTGTATACAGCGCGGCAGTTCTTCATCGGATTTCCTACAGCAATGTTGCGGTAATGAGGGGAGCCGCTGCCAGAATGAAAAATAACATGAATCGGTTTTCCGGTATTTATCCGCAAATGCAGGAGATCAGCCTGTATGTTGAAAAAATGCAGAATTTCTTAAATATCGAGCCGAAGATCATCAGCAGGGAAAAACGCATGCTGCCTGAAAAGCCGGCGGAGATCGAGCTGAAAAATGTGTCCTTTGGATATAATGATAACGACGGATATATTCTGAAAAATATCAGTATGAAAATAGAACCGTACAGCAAAATTGCGATCGTCGGCTATAATGGCGCTGGAAAAACCACACTGATCAAATTGATCATGCGTCTGTATGATCCGGATGAGGGGGAAATTCTTTTAGACGGCGTGAATATCAAGGAATATGATGTGGAGGAATACCGTCGGAAGATCGGAACGGTCTTTCAGGATTTCAAAATTTTTGCCGCAACAGTTAAGGAAAACGTACTGCTTGATTTTGCGGAAAAAGGAGCCGATGAAGCGGTTCGGAGCGCCATAGAGAAAAGCGGTTTTTCCGAACGTCTGGAAACGCTGCAAAACGGACTTTCTACCAATCTGACGACGGAATTTGAGGATGACGGTGTGAATCTGTCGGGCGGAGAAGCACAAAAGCTGGCGGTAGCGAGAGTGTTTTACAAGGATGCCAATCTGATCATTTTGGATGAGCCTTCCTCCGCGCTTGATCCGATCGCTGAGTATCATCTCAATCATTCTATGCTTTCCGCAGCGGAACACAAATCGGTCGTGTTTATTTCTCACCGCCTCTCCACGACCAGAATCGCTGATCGGATCTATATGCTGGAAAACGGCAGGATCATCGAGGAGGGAAGTCACGCGAAGCTGCTTGCAAATGGCGGTAAATACGCGGCGATGTGGAAGGTTCAGGCAGGGCAGTATCTTTGATGGGAAAGGGTAGGGGACGGATATGTTAGAAAATGATCATTTGATCTTAAGGGATTTTTTACGATCTGATATGGAAAAGCGGGTTGATTGGGAACAAAATGAAACGGAGTGGCAGTTATGGGATGCGCCATGGGAATATGAGGGGCTTACGGCAGAAGAAAGAAGAGTGGAGCTAGAAGAATATATTCGTACGATGCAGGGCTGGGCGGAGCGGTGTCAAAGCCTTTCGCCCGATGCCATGAGATACTCTTTTCAAATTGTCACAAAAGAAGAAAATCGTTATATCGGCTGGGTGAATGCTTATGACATCGACGATGCATATTGCTATACGGAAGGGGAAGGGCATTGTACGGTCGGAATTGATATACCGGATAGGGAGGCGAGGGGAAAAGGGTTCGGCAGACAGGCGCTTACCTTATTTATTGATTATCTTTTGATGCGTGGCGTAAAAGAAATTTATACGCAGACGTGGTCGGGCAATCAAAGAATGATACATATTGCCGAAAAAATGGGGTTTGAAGAATGCGACAGGAAAAAGGGAATTCGCATGGTACGGGGGGAGCGCTACGACGGCTTGACGTTTCGGCTGAATAAGAAGCGGTATGAGGAATATAAGGGGAGATAGAGATTGGACGGAGAAATTCATTTCATTTATTAGGATAGTATTTTAGTTAATAAGTGAATTTTTATTTTCAGACTGTGGCTACAATCTTTAGCGTTAGCAAATTATGATATAACATATTGACACCGTATATGACACCACATATAATAAAGTGTGAAAGGAATTGGAATGGCAAAATGGGAGAAACTATTAGCGAGAATATGTTCACTTTCTAAAGATATTCGTTTTGAAGAATTGCAGAAAGTATTAGAAAGTTATGGCTATCAATTGAATGCACCTAGAGGCGGAAGCAGTCATTACACGTTTCGTAAGCAAGGCTGTCAGCCCATAACAATACCAAAGCATGAACCGATTAAAAAGGTGTATGTGTAGATGGTGAAACAGATTGTAGAGAGTGAGGCTGATTATGATGAAAACTGTTGACGAATACATGAAAATGGCAT
Source organism: Lachnospiraceae bacterium (assembly GCA_014804755.1). Lineage (GTDB taxonomy): Bacteria > Bacillota > Clostridia > Lachnospirales > Lachnospiraceae > DLAJ01. The sequence goes on from JAAUZE010000008.1 coordinate 13,181, forward strand.
ATCGAATGGAAGTGGTTGAGGATCAAGACGAGGGTGGATATGTGGTTTCGTTTCCTGATCTTCCGGGATGTTTCACATGCGGAGATACATTAGAATCGGCGATTGCCAATGCACAGGATGCAAAAAAAGAATGGCTTATGGCAGCAATAGAAGAAGGAATTGAAATACAGGAGCCGGGCAGCTTGGAAGATTACTCCGGACAGTTCAAGTTAAGAATTCCGAAAAGTCTGCATCGTGCGCTTGCGGAACATTCAAAACGGGAAGGTATCAGCATGAATCAGTACTGTTTATATCTTTTAGCTAGGAATGATGCTACTTATACAAAATAGAATGGCACGCATTTTGTCAATCCCTACAAATCAGATATAAGAAAGCGAAGGGTATCATACAGTTGAAATTTTTAATTATCGCATCGTAACTACATTACAGCAATAAAAAAGTGGTAAATACCACTCTTTTAACAATCAATAAATTCTATTATATCATTTGGTGTGCAGTTCAAAATTTGGCACAATCTTTCAAGTGTAAATGTGGTTATTCCTTTGTTGTGTTTCAAATTGTTTATGGTTCTAGGGTTTATTTCATAGTCGTGTATCAGGCTGTATGTAGTAATGCCTTTCGCATTCATAGTTTCCCAAAGTGGTTTATAGCTTATCATAATTTTCAACCTTTCTGTCAAAATTATGATTTACCCAAAAGCTATTGACTATACTGAAATATGTATCTATATTAATAGATATGTAGTATGGAAAGGGGAAACAAATGATTGCACAAATTATTAGCTGGCTAGTCAGCTTTGCAACATTGTTATTTATTCCGTACACGATTTATTTTAATGTTGTGCATTTCCGCTCAAAATGGAAATGCCACAAAAAGCATTACGATCGATTTTTTAAGTGTTGCAATGAAAGAAATTGAAAAATTAAAAGTAAGCCGGGAAACACCTTATGGTATTTCCCGGCTCTTTGTGTGCCATATTAATATCACACTGCCTATTCACTCACCGGCGCTAAAATGAAATCGTCTAAGTTACCCCAAGAACCGGAGCTGCTCGTGATATGTGCGCCAACAGTGATCGTGCCGTCTGTTGTCGTGATCGCGGCAATGCGCGGAGAACGGTAATTGCTCCAACCGTCCACGTCCGTCGGCTCCGTATAAGTTTCCCCGTCGGCGATCGCATAGAGGTACATATCCTGCGTCCGTGCATCCCCGCCGTGCAGGGTGATCTGGAAGTAGTAAGTGCCGGGCGCTAAGCCGGTGACTGTCTGCTCAACGGTAAAGTCAACATCCTGCGTGGAATAGAAATGAAGCGAATGTGTACCGGTCACGGCATCCGTGGACTTGTCAATAACAAAAACTTCATCAGTCACATCATCAATATTGGTGATGTTCCACATGGACAGGTCCTCGTCCTCAAAGCTGTAATTATCCAGATAATTTAAGTCAAGCACATGAACATTGCATGTGGCGGCGAATGCTTCGCCATCGACGGTTACGGTTCCCGATACAGTGTAATTACCGATGCCGCCTGTGACAGCCTGCTCTGCTTCCGCCTCATTCCATGTAACGGGATTTTCCGCCGTGCTGCCGTCGTTATAATTAACGGGCACGGTCTCGGGAAGCACGATTTCATCGCCGATGCGGAACGTGATGTCGCAGGCAGGAACGGAATCTGCTCTTAAGTCCGTTGTTGCGCCTGTGCGAAGGTAGCGGAACACGCTGAGCGAAGCGAGCGGATGACCGGTAAAATCAAAGAGCGCCTGATTATCCCAAGAGCTGCCGCCATAATAAACGCCCGCATCATCCGGGTCGTATTCCGTGGCGTAGCTTGATGCCCAGCCTGAGCCGTGCGCCTCCCAAAGGACGGAGCATTCCTCATAGGAATTTCCCGGAACGGGAATCCATGCAGGCTCCCAATAGAACACGCCGATGCCGCAATCACCCGTCGCGGCAACCGCAGCGACAACGTCGCGCACGCAGTCCGCCTGTCCCTGTACCGAGATTGAATAGGGAAGCTCGCAGACGGATTCCTCGGATAAGCTGTTGCCGGAGAAATCACCGTTTTCCATCGTATAAGTATACGATACTTCCGCGACCATGACCTTTTTATTGTAGGTAGTTGCGATCTCGCCGAGCACGGAGGTCAGATTTTCAAGCGTGCCGTGCCAATACGGATAATAGGAGCTTGCAAAAATATCATAGTCAACGGAAACGCCGTCAAGGATCTGTGCATATTTTAAATATTCGGTGCTGTTTTCGGGATTTGTGAAATGAATCGCGATCAGCATCTCCTGTCCCCATTCTGCAGAAACCTCACGCACCGCGGTGCAGCCTGCCTGAAACAGCTTTGTCCGGCCGTCCCAGTTCTTAACGCCGCTGATACCGGTGGTCGTCTCGTTTCCGATCTGGACAGCCGTCACGTTCACACCCGCATCGAGCAGGGCATTTAAAGACTCTTTCGTGTAGGCATAGAGCGCATCCGCTTTTTCTTCAGTGCTCATTTCCGCCCATGCCTTCGGCGCCATCTGCTTGGCCGGATCCGCCCAAAAATCAGAATAATGGAAGTCGATCAATACCTCCATGCCGTATGAGGTTGCGCGCTGTCCGATCGCGATCGCTGTCTCTAAGTCATTGTGGCCGCCGCCATAGGAATTTCCGTTCGCATCCCACGGGTCATTCCAAACGCGGATACGGACGGCATTGACGCCGTTTTCCTTGAGCGTACGGAAAATATCCTGCTCCTCACCGTCCTCGTTGTAATAGACAACGCCGCTTTCTTCCTCGGCGATGACAGAGGAGACGTCTACGCCGAACCAAAAATCATCGACGAGATTGTCAACCTTTTCCACAAAAATTTCCGACGGACGATCGAGCGCGGTAACGTCACTGTAATCAGGAAGTTGAACGCTTGGGGTTTTGGGACCGGCATTTTCCGAAGCGTTGTCCTCAACCGGATTGTTGGCGGTATCTGTATCGACGGAATCGTTCGGATTGTCGTTTCCGTCCGCATCCCCCGAACCCTTTCCACACCCGCCGATCAGCAGGGCGGTGCAAAGCAGGCAGACCAGCCATGTAGAACCGTGTTTTTTGTGTTTCATAAAAAATCCTCCCTTTTTATTTTTTTAATTCATTATGAGTTATCCCTTTTATTTGGTTACGGCACCGGCATTTTCTTTAAGGATCATCACATCCCACGGCGCGAGCGTGAGCGTCTCGCCGTCTGTGACCGTGTGCTCGGAGAGCAGCGCGTTTGCGCCCGCTCCGTGATAGGTATAGGAGACCGGGGCATCCGAATAATTGAACAGATAAACAATGCGGTCGCCGTCGTCATTGATGCCGCACTTGCGGATGAGCGGAAAATGAAGACCTTCTGTATGAAAACCCCGCGCACCCATGAGAGAGGCAAGCAGCTTCTCCAGCATCCCGGCGTCAAAATAACAGCCGATATAGATTGCCGTGCCCTTGCCGAACTGATTTCTCGTGATCGCGGCACATTCGCCCCAATGAGCAGTTTCATAGGCGGCAAGCGTCTCTGCGCCGTCGGGCTCTAAAAGCTCCATCCACTCGGAAACGGGAACAGTCATCGATGGAACCGCATCCGTTTGTGTTGACATCATTTGAGAGGCGGCCGGCTGAAACGTGATCGTTTCCTTCGTCGGTATCGTAAAACGGTCGTAGGTCATGCCGAACACATCCGTCATACCATGCGGTTGATCGTCATGGAAGACCTTCAGGTACTCGTCGCTAAAAAAGGACTTGAATGTGGCGATGAGCTGCCCGCCCCGCTCGGTAAAGCGGCGCAGCGCCGAAAGCGTCTCCTCCCTGACAGAATACAGCGCGGGCACAAAAATCGTATCATAAGAGTTTGTGCAGTCCTCCTGGCAAACGTCCGGTTCATAGATCACATCCGCCTCGATATTCAATCGGTAAAGCGCGTCAAAGAGCCAGCGGAAAATTTCGTTATATTGCAGGGTCGTGCTGACCGGAAACTCCTGTAAGCCGGTCAGCGCCTCATGACTTAAGAGGAATGCGACGCGGTTTTCTTTTTTCAGATTTTTAATTTTCTCACCGATCAAGGCAAATTCACGTCCGATCGTGCAGACCTCATCATAGACGGCGCCGCGCTTCAGGTTGTGGCTGAGCACACCCTTCCAGTAGGTTTCGATGGCATTGTGAATGGAGTGCCAGTGCCAGTACATGACCGAATTCGAACCGCTGGCGAGATGGCTGTATGCCTGAAGCCTGAGTTGTCCCCGATAGGGAAGCCAGCCCGGATTTCCCTGCGCCTCCGTCTCCAATACAAGATAATTGCTTTTTTTCAGGCTGCGTCCGATCGCGCCGCCCATGCTGATCACCGCGCCATCCAGTTCAGCGGCGCTTTTGTGATAAATATCAACACCGGCGACCGTGAGGGCTTTCGCGGCGGATAACTGATCGATATCGGGCTGCAGACCAAAGGAGCTGCCGCGCCAGTCGAAATCAAAATTCTGCGTGACAAACTGGTCGGGGCGGCGGTATTCCTCAACAATTGCCGCCTGCCATTTCAGAAAATCAGCGGCAAGCTTTCGTTGAAACTTTCGAAATTCCGCGTCAAAGCTTCCGTTGATGGTGCCGGTCACATTTGGGAGATCCTCCCATGCGCTGATGCGGTTGCTCCAGTAATTAAAACCGAAGTGATCGTTTAAGGCGTCCAGATCATCGTGAAATTGCTCTTTCAAATAAGAAGCAAACATCGCCTGCACGCGGGGACCGCGCGTATCGTAGGCTTTTGTCTCATTGTCAAGCTGGAAACCAATGATATGTTTCACATCCTTGATGTGCGCGAGCATACGTCTGATGATGCGCTCGGCATGGCGCAGATAATCAGGGCTTGTGATGTCCATGTTCTGCCGTCTGCCGTAAATCTCCTGCCCGAAGCGCGTCACGGCGAGAATGTCAGGATAACGCGCAGCCATCCATGCGGGAATCGCATAGGTCGGCGTGCCGATGATGACCTTGATGCCTTCCGCGGCGGACGCTTCAAGCATCCGGTCAAGGTGCGTGAAGTCAAACACGCCGTCGTGCGGCTCCATAGTCGCCCAGGTGGATTCCGCAATGCGGATGACATTCATGCCTGCCTCACGCAGCATGCGCATATCCTCGCGGATGCGGTCACAGGGCATATATTCGTCATAATATGCGGCGCCGTAATAAATCTGATCTGTTTTCATGCTGTCCTATTCCTTTCTTGTCCGGTACAAATAGGATTGACGATAAAAAAGAACATTGTTATCATAACTATCATAAGAATGCCAAGCGAAACCGATTGAACAACCGATTGCGCAATTGTATTATAGCATACCATAGAATAAAAAGAAATGTACGGAATAGACAAATCATATGCTGTCCGGAGGTACAAAATGACGATGGAAAAGGAGAAGCAGGGTTTAAAAAAGATGACGATTGCCGATGTAGCGGAAGCGCTCGGGGTTTCCAAGACGACGGTTTCCCGTGTGATCTCCGGGAAAGGCCGCATCGGGAGCGACACGAAGGAACGTGTGCTGCGCTATATCGAGGAGCATGATTATAAGCCGAATGTGATCGCAAAAGGGCTTGCGCAAAACAAGACGTATAACATCGGTCTGATCCTGCCGGGAAACCATAATTTTGTAGATTCGTCTTTTTTTCAGCAATGCATGCTCGGGATCAGCGAGGCTGCTGCTGCGGCGGACTATGATATGGTCGTGTCCATGATCTGCGATCATGATCTTACGCAGTTGGAACGACTGGTGCTGAACAATAAAGTAGATGGGATTATTTTAAGCCGGACGCTGGTTGAGGATGCGCCCGCGGCGTATCTCAAGCAGCGCCATATGCCTTTCGTGGTGATCGGAACGTCGTCGGACACCGATTTGATTCAGATTGACCATGATCACAGGGAGGCGTGCAGGGAGCTGACCTCCGTGCTGTTGATGAAAGGACTTCATAAGGTTGCGCTGATCGGCGGAAGCAGGGAGATCGTCATTACGAATACGCGGCTTCAGGGCTATCTGGATGCGTTTGAAGAGCAGGAGCTGACCGTGGATTCCTCTTTGATTTGTCTGGATGCAGACAACGGGCCGATGCTGGAGCGGATGGTCGCAGAGTTCGTAAAAAAAGGCGCGGAATGTATTCTTTGCATGGATGATTCCATCTGCTGTCAGGTGCTTAACACCCTGAAAAAAAATCGCATCAGTGTGCCGGAGGATATGCGGGTGGCATCTTTTTATAACAGTCCGTTGTTAGAGAACAACCTTCCTGCCATCACCTCGCTTCATTTTGATGCGGCGGCGCTTGGCACGGTAACGTGCAGGACGCTGCTTGACCATCTTGAGGGAAAAGAGGTCTCTAAGAAAACGCTGCTGGGCTATGAGGTGGTACTGAAGGAATCGACGAAGTAAAGGGGAGCGGGCAATTTTCCGAAAATCAGCTTAACGTAAAATTGAAAGGGATTATGTTTTACCGTTTATTTTAGCGACATACTGAACTCGAATAGAATCAATGCGTCAGCCGGACAGTAAGAAAAAATTTATAAAAGAAGTTGTTTTTAGAAAAAAATCGTGTATACTAAATGTAGTAGGTGATGCACAGCCTTATAAATGAGCGAGTTATAAGTGGGTGATGCACAGCCCTTAAGTGAGCGGGTTAGCAGATGGCAGGGACTACTTGAGTCTCTGCCTTTTCTGTCGGATAATGCGGCATCTAAAGAATGTTTTTGTTCGCGCACAAAGGAGTTTTATGAAAAATAACATAAGAATATATGGAGTGAAGGATTCTTACATAAAATATTTGAGTCAATATCAGGATCATTTGTTTTTGCACGAAGGTGGTTCATCGGGCCGCAAGTATATCGGGATCGTTTTTGAAATTAATGAACTGTCTTATTTTGCACCATTATCTTCGTTTAAGCCAAAGCATAAGAAAATGAAGGAAGGTGTGGACTTTATTAAGATAAAAGACTATGCGGTTATTAATATCAACAATATGATTCCGGTACCCAAGGGACAGTTAATTGAGTTAAATATTAATGCTGAAGAAGATCCGCACTATAAATTTCTTCTGCAGGCTGAAAGCCGGGAGATCAACAGGCAGAAAAATCGAATAAGAAAAAATGCGGAGATAGTTTATAATCATAAGAAACGGAATGGGAATTTAACGCCATTAGCAAAAAGAACAAATGATTTTGAAATGTTGGAGAAGCTAAGCAAAGATTTTTCATAGAAAATTTCTTTGTTTAAGTATAGAAGAATGAAAACAACGAAAATGGAGGGAAAATGAGATGAAAAAAGATTTAGGAGTGGTTCAGGCTGTTTATCCCATGCCGGTTCTGATGGTGGCTGCATATGGAGAGGAAGACAAAGTAAATGTGATGAACGCTGCATGGGGGATGATCTGCAATGAAGACAAAATCGCATTATTTATTGACGAAGAACATAAGACGACCCAAAATCTGCTAAAGAGAAAAGCATTTACGGTAAGCATTGCGGACAGGGCGCATATGGATGTGGCAGATTTCTTTGGGATAGCCACAGGAAACAAGATGCCTGACAAGTTTGAGAGAACCGGCTATACGGCGGCAAAAAGTGCTCATGTGGATGCACCGATCATCGAGGAATTCCCGGTGGTGATGGAGTGCACCCTTGCAGAGGTTGTGGAAACAGAGAGCTTTTATTGCATCGTAGGAAAAATTGTAAATACTGCGGCCGAAGAAAGCGTGCTTGCAGAGAATGGAAAAGTGGATCCTGTAAAACTGGATGCATTGATCTTTGATCAGTTCCAGCATGGATACTATGTATCCGGTGAGCAGGTTGGAAAGGCATGGAATGCCGGTGCAGGATTGATGAAGTAATCGGCTCCTTATTCTCATCTGCGCAATTTATGAAAAATGTACAAAGAAATCGTCATAAAATCAGTGAAAAAGCCGGACGGATAATAATTGACAAGGAAACAGCGCTTTGGTAGACTATGGAAAAGAGGACAACCGGTTGCGCAACCAGGCGGATCAAGGTGCGCAGTAACGGCGGACAACAAAGTAACAAAGCATTCCGCAGCGCCGGTCTGTGAACGCTGATAAGGAATATACATAACGGCTCAGCCGGCAGGCCTGCTGTTATGGAGTTAATACAGAAAGTCATATCATAAGGAGGCAGACATGGAGAAATTTATCGTCAACATCATTCATCGTCCCGAGATGGTGCCGGAGTATGCCGAAAAAGTAACCGGACACGGGAAAGAGGAAGACATCGGGAGAAAGGCGCTTCTGACTGAGTCTCTCGACATTTTCAAGACACAGCAGGCAATCGCGCATAAGAACGGATTAAAGACAACGATTCAGATGACGTACGCTTCTCTTTTTAATGATGAGGCGGTGGAACTGGCAAAGGCGGATCATGAGCAGTACGGCGACGAGATCGCGTTGACGCTCTTAGGACTTCCGTGCAAGGAGTTCCGTGAGAAATATAAGACAAAGGATTTCTGTATCTGGATGTTCTCAATGGAGGACAAGAAATCCATCGTAGACGATGTGTTCGGTAAATTTCATGAGCGCTTCGGCTTTTATCCTGAGTCCACAGGTTCCTATTACATGGATGCGGAGCTGACGAATTACATCAAAGAAAAATATCCCATGGTGAAATGTGCGGTTGCGACATGCTGGGAGGAGGGACCGAAAGCATATCACACCTGCAATAACTCGTGGTACACTTTCATGGACGGCGGTCCGTGGGCACCGTGGATTCCGAGTAAACAGAATACGCATGCGCCTGCGGCGAATGAGGCGGAGGATTCCGGTATCGTGGCGATCCCGCATTTATCCCGCGATCTGCTCGCTTGCTATGACGGCAACGGCTCCAATTTCGGTACGCATCCGCAGAACGTGCTGCGCGGTATGATCTATGACACGGAAACATGGGAGTTCCCGTATTTATATAACCTGATCGACCAGTACCGTCATTTAGCAAAGTTCAATAACGGCTATGCGTACAATATGATGTTCGTAGGACCCGGCTGGATGAACAAGATGGGACGCTGGGAGGCGCCCTATGAGCTGCTGCTCAAATCCTATGAGGATGGCTGCGCTTATTACGGAAAGCTGAAAAAAGAAGGAAAATTAAGCGACATGACGATGGCGGAATTCGCGGACTGGTATCGTGAGAACAGACGCTATACCGAGCCGGAGTGTGCGCTTTGGAAAGATATTCTTTACGGTTCGGACAAGCAGCTGTTCTGGTATTGCGATCCGTACATGCGTGCATGCGTCAACATGGATCAGGGCGGCGCGATCGTCGACCTTAGACCTTATGCGGCGAAGCTTAACTGGCCGGTCGGCATCGGAACAAAGCATGTGACCGACGCGTCCTACCCGTTCCTGATGCAGGAAAAATACCGCGCCGGATACTTTACGCACTATGCAGGAGAAGGAACGGTCAGAAGTGCGAAGCTTACTTACAACGGCGAGGAAGTGGACTTATGTCTCTGCCGCACGAAGGCGCATTTCTCCGAGGAAGGACAGACCAGAATCCTGACGCTCGATCCGGTAGAAATTGAATTTGCAGACCTGACCATGAAGCTTCAGACAAGGCTGTTATTTGAAGAGGGTAGCTCGCGCATCGGCATTGAGCGCAAGGTGCTTTCCATGAGCGATCCGAATGCAAAGGTGGACTTAAACGAGTATATGGTGGCATGCTACGGAACAACGGAGTATTCCGAGGACATGACCGGCATTACCCTCAGCCTCGAAAAGGGCGCTGAAAAGGAAACGATTGATTACGCGTATAAGTGCAGGGAGGCTTCTCTTGCAGGTGCGGAGCGCGTGACGGCGGTAGTGCCGCAGATCGAGACGCGTGTATCGCTCAGTACCGATTGCGACAAGGCATCCGGCTATGTGAAGGAGGGCTATGCATTCTCCCCGATGTTCACGTTAGGCTATCAAACGGAAATTTCTGATAAGGAGGTATTTACGACATGGCTCAATCTGGAAAAGGCAAATTAAATTACCGGTGTCCGTCCTGCTTTATGCGAGACCTTGATATTGATATGTTTTACGACCGCGATAAAAAAGAATACTACTGTATCCGCTGCCAATATCACGGCACGGAAGAGGACGTATTAAAAAAGAACGAGCTGGCCAGATTCCGTTATGGCAGAATCGCCGACAGAATCACAGAATTTGAGGACTAGAGGGCTTATGGCAGAATTTATCAAAGGAATGGACGTCTCCACCATCGAGGAAGTTGAGCGGTGCGGGGGAAGATTTTATGACAACGGGCAGGAGGGCGAGCTGCTCTCCATCCTGAAACGCTACGGGACAAACGCTGTGCGTCTGCGCCTGTGGAACGATCCCTATTCGGAGACAAAGAAACCTTACGGCGCGGGGACAAATGATCTTGCCGTGACCGTAAGAATTGCGAAGCGTGCACTTGCACAGGGCATGCAGTTTCTTCTTGACCTGCATTACAGTGATTTTTGGACAGATCCGGGTAAGCAGATCAAGCCGAAGGCGTGGGCGGGTTATGACGACGACCAGCTGGAGCAGGCGGTGTATGACTATACGTGCAGGGTACTGCTTACCCTGAAAAAAGAAAACGCGTTTCCGACGATGATCCAGATCGGAAACGAGGTGACAAACGGGTTGTTGTGGCCGAACGCGAAAATGCCCGCTTACGACAATATCGCGCGGTTTATCAGCGCGGGAATCCGTGCCGCGCGCGCAGTAGACGCAAACCTTCCGGTCATGATTCATTTGGATAACGGCGGCAATAACGCGCTGTATCGGGATTGGTTCGACCATTATATGGAGCGTGGTGAGGATTTCGATATCATCGGATTATCCTACTATCCGTTCTGGCACGGTCCGCTTTCGGATCTTGCCGATAATATGAAAGACATTTCCGAACGTTATCAAAAGGATGTGATCGTTGCCGAGGTGTCCATGGGATATACGATGGAAGACTATCAGGCGTACGAAAAGCTTGCGGATGAGGAGCGCAAAGGCATGGCTACGAAAGCGGAGCTTGCCGAAAAAGTACCGTATCCGATGACACCCGAGGGACAGCGGAAGTTTATGAAGGAAGTCATGGAGGTCATCCGAGACGTTCCGAACGGCAGGGGGAAGGGCTTTTTCTACTGGGAGCCCGCATGGCTGCCCGTACCCGGTTCCGGCTGGGCAACACCGGAATCGCTTGCCTATATCGGCGATAAGGGCCCCTGCGGCAATGAGTGGGCAAATCAGGCGCTGTTTGATTATGACGGAAACGCGCTGCCCGCGCTCGCGGAAATTCGTGATTTTTAAGGAAACGCTGATGAAAGCGTTTCCCTAAGTATGATGAAGCGATTAGACTGGTTATTCCCGCGGGCAATGAGCCAAGCGGATGCGTTAGCATCCATTTGGCGAATGCCGCGAGGGTTGAATACCCCACAGCTTGCTGCGGGGTATTTTTATGTTTCATTAGGATCGTTCTCCGATTCGAAAGAGTCCCGCGTCAGCGGAACTCTTTTTAGGATGGAAAGAATTTTAAGGAAATGGTAAAATGAAAATATTATCAACCAACAGGAGACGAAAATGTACCATATCGTAGTATGTGATGATGAAAAAGAAATTCTGGATCATATTCTGAAAAAAGTCCGAAGTTGTTTTAATGAGCTTAACATATCGGCGCGATATACCGGTATCGATGATCCGAGAGAATTGATGGAATGCCTGCAAGGGGAAACGATAGACGTATTGTTTTTAGATATCGATATGCCCTATCATAACGGAATGGAGATTGCGGAATATATTAAGGAACAGAACCTGTCAACAATCCTGATCTTCATAACGAGCCATGATGCATTAGTGTACCAGACTTTTGCGTACAGACCGTTTGGCTTTATCCGAAAAACGCATATGGATCAGGAAATGGATGAAGTGGTAAAGCGGGTCCAAAAAGAATTACTTGCAAACAAACAGGAAGTAGTGATCCGAAAGGGTCAGGAGCTGATCAGAGTGCTCATCAAAGACATTATTTATGTAGAGGCGGAGAAAAATTATCTTGTGTTAAGACGCAGAGATGATACGATCCGTGTCAGAGAGACAATGACAAATATGGAAAATGAGCTTCAGGGGAAGGGATTTATCCGATGCCACAAAGGGTATCTGATCCATGCGGAATATATCGAAAAAATGAGCAATAATGAAATCTTATTGAGAGTCGGAGAGGAGTGCGTTGCGCTCCCTGTTGGCAGAAGCTATGAAAAAGAGGTACGAAAAAAGATTTTGGAATTACTCCGGAAAGCGTGAAGCATATGGAAATCATTCTTGTGGCAATCATCATCATACTGGCGGTATTGTTGATGAAGGAAGTCAAAAGGAAAAGGAAGGATAAAGCAAAACAGGAGGAGCAGGACAGGTTGCTTACGCGGTATGTGGCGGACAATCTGGATATGGAAAAGAGATTGTCAGATATGGAGCATGCTTATGATAAACAGCAGGAAATGGATGGCGAGATACGGAGGATCCAACAGCAGATCGGGCTGTTAAAGCACGATATGAAAAATCATACGATGGTCATTCTCTCGTATCTGGAAGAAAACAGAACAGAAGAAGCCAAACAGTATGCGGGTGAGATTCTGGACAAGTTAAACAGGATGTATACCTATGTCAATGTCGGCAATTCCCTGTTAAGTCATATCATTAACACGAAGCTCTCCCTGGCAAAAGAAAAGGGCATAGAGATCAAAGCCGAGATCGAAAATCTTTCGTTTTCCTATATGGATAGCGTTGACTTTTCCTCACTGCTGAATAATATGCTTGATAATGCGGTAAACGGCGCTCTGGATTCCGGTGCGCCAAAACTGGAAGTGGACATCGCATCCAAGAAAGGCTTTGATATGATAACGGTTAAGAACAGTATTGACCGTTCTGTCTTAAAAGAAAATCCGGAATTGACATCCTCCAAGGAAGAGCCGGGGCATGGATATGGTATGAAGCAGATGAAGGCCGTTGTCCGGAAGTATGAAGGAGATATGGACATTTATGAGAAGGACGGAATGTTCATTGTAAGTGTGATGCTGGGATAGCCGTTCCCGTTTGCGGTATGAAAGTAACGGGATCACTGTTTATCCCTGAATAAAGGTTGTTTATCCCGCATTCGTTGACGTGCGGGATTTTTTTTCGTATAGTGAATTTCGCAGTCGGGAAGAATTTGCGAAAGGCGGTGAATGCTTCTGATCGTATTAAAGGATGTATCTAAGACATTTAAAAATAAAAACGTGTTAAAAAACATATCTCTTCATGTTGCGAAAAAGGAACATGTGGGATTGATCGGACTAAACGGCGCAGGAAAAACAACGCTGCTTAATGTAATAGCCGGAGTGATAAAGCCGGATGCCGGATTTATCAGGACCGGCGGAAAGGAAAGCATCATAGAAGATCATCAGTCCCTCCGGGAACTGATATATTTATCGGGAACGAGATCTCAATTATGGGAAGAGCTAACGGTAAAGGCTTCGTTTCACAATTGCATGAGCATGTATCAGATTGATCCCAAGGTATTTGCACAAAGACTGGAACAGCTTCAGGAAATTTTTGAAATCGGAGCGTTTATGGATTTAAGACCGGGGAATCTGTCACTGGGGGAGCGGATGCGATGCGAGCTGGTATATGCCCTTCTTGCAGAACCACTGATACTGCTGCTTGATGAAGTATTGATTGGTGTGGATGTTTCCATAAAGCATAAGATCATACAGTTTTTTGAAGCCGATGGGAAAGAAAAACAAGCGACCATCATTTACACAAGCAACCATCTTGCGGAGGTGGAAAAGCTTTGCGACCGGGTGATTCTGCTCCATGAGGGCGAGATCATTTTTGACGGGAAAGCAGAGCGTATGATATGCGAGTTTTCACCTTATTACCGGATGGAGATCAGGATCGCGGAAGGGCTTCCCGATCTGGAAGACCTTCCGTTGGAGAAATACCGGATTGATTCTGACAGGATCACAATTGACTATGATAAACAAAAAATAGAAACCACCCAGATTTTGAAGCATCTGATGAAAAAAAGCAAGATCGGTGATATTCGTTTGTATGAGCCGGATTTAGAAGGTACGATCAAGAAGATATACGGAGGACGCGAATGGAAAACATCATAGAGGTAGGGGACATCAAAAAATATTACAGGATCGCAAAACGCGGGAAGGGTATGACCGCTTCGTTGAAATATCTTTTTAACAGGAGCTATGAGATCAAAAAGGCGGTTGATGACGTGAGTTTTTCGATCAAGCGGGGCGAGATCGTCGGATTCATCGGCCCGAACGGAGCGGGGAAATCCACGACGATCAAAATTCTTTCCGGCATTCTGTACCCGGATGCGGGGGATGTAACGATCAAAGGCTACATTCCGTATAAGCAGAGAAAGCAGTATGTGAAACATATCGGCGTTGTATTCGGGCAGAAAACGCAGCTGAACTGGGATCTGCCGTTAATTGAAAGCTTTGAGCTGATGAAATTCATTTACAGAATCCCGCAGGAGAAATATGAAAAAAATCTCAGCCTGTTTTCGAAACTGCTGGAGATGGAGGATTTTATCAACCAGCCCGTCAGGCAGCTCTCGCTGGGACAGCGGATGCGGGGGGATATTGTTGCCGCACTCCTCCATTCACCGGAAATTGTATTTTTGGATGAACCGACGATCGGACTGGATGTGGTGGCAAAAGAAAAAATACGGGAATTTATCCGGTATATCAATGAAAAAGAACAGACAACCATCCTGTTCACCACGCATGATATGCAGGATATCGAGAAGGTCTGCGATCGGCTGATCATCATTGATAAGGGAAAAAAGATCTATGACGGAAGCATTGATCAGATCAAAAATAAATATGCCAATTCCAAGACCATTGAAATACTGCTTGATAATGATGAGAAGGAAACACGGACCTTTGATATCAGCGAGACACCCATGAATACCGTGATGGAAAATCTGTTTGCACAAAAAAATATCAAGGATATTTCCATCTGTGAACCGGAAATAGACGGGATCATCCGCGACATTTATGAGGGAAGGCTGATTCTGGATGATCAGGCATCAAAGGAGGCAGATTGAAAAAGCAAAGATTGCTCAATCGCGAGATTTGTGCTGACGTCCGGACTCGCGGGATTTTGGAAGCATGGAGGGGTAATGTATGAGAGCTTATGTGGAATTTGCCGTCAAGAAATTTCAGGATAAAATGGCTTACAGATTAGATTTTTTCATGGGAATTGTCAATACGGCAATCACGATCGTGGTCTATCTGTGCATTTATAAAGCGTTATATGGCGGTGCGACGGAGGTTGACGGAATCTCTTACCGCATGGTGGCCACGAGTTTTGTCATTACACTGGGACTGTCAAACGCATTTGGTTTTAATGAAATGTTTTTGGAACATAAAATTCATGACGGAAGCATCACAAATGAATTTTTGAAACCGGTCAGTTTCCTGCTCCGGATGCTGGCGGAGAATATCGGCGAAGGGGTATTTAAGCTGGTTTTTCACTTTATACCTGCACTGCTCTTTACCATGCTGCATACAAAATTGTGTCCGCCGAAAAGTCCGTCCGGTCTGTTCGCGATGTTTATCAGCGTGGCATGCGGGTATCTGATCCTGTGGCTGATCAGTTTTATGATTCAGACATGGAGCTTTTGGCTTTTTAGTGTATGGGGAATTATAACGATCAAAAATGTATTTGTCAATATTATGGCAGGAACGTTGCTGCCTTTATGGTTTATGCCGGCGGCGCTTAGAAAAATCATTTCTTTTACGCCGTTTGAGTCCATTTATTTTACACCGGTGAGGATTTATCTCGGTGAACTGAGCGGATCACAAATCCTTTCCGGTATTGCGATTCAATTACTATGGATCGTGATTCTGGGAATTATAGCAAATCTGTTTTGGAAAAGAGGCGTAAAAAAGCTTGTGGTGCAGGGAGGTTAAGCAAGATGGGTGAGATCAGGGTTGTACTCCAGTCATTGAAGATGAGTATCCATACAAGGATGCAATACCGGGGAGATTCGCTGGTTGCCACACTTGCGGTATTCTTCAGAGAATCCGCTAATATTATTGCGATTTATCTGGCATTGCTTAAGTTTGACAGGATTAACGACTGGAATGTCAATGAAATGCTGTTTTTGTATAGTATTCTTTTTTTGACCTATGCGTTTGTAGTATCCCTGTTTGCGGACCTGAGGCAGTTTTCGGATACGATCAGGGAGGGCAGATTTGACAGGCTTCTCGTCAGACCAAGGAGCCTGCTGTTGCAGCTGATCTTGAATAATGCCGATCTGATCGCGTCTGCAGGGCACGGGACACTGGGAATCCTTCTGTTTGTCATATCGGCAGGCAGGGTTGGGATTCATTGGGACCTTGTCACGATCCTGTATTATATCGGCGCGATCATTGGCGGTATCCTGATACAGGGCGGCATGTTCATTATTTTTTCGTCCCTGTGCTTCTACTTTGTGGAGACGAACAGCATTCGTGACATTTTTTATTGGAATATGCGAAAATTTGCAGGTTATCCGATCAGTATTTATCACAAGCTGATACAGGGGATATTGATCTATGTTGTCCCTTTTGCGTTCGTTAATTACTTTCCGGCGCAGTATCTTTTGCGCAAAGAGGATATGGCAAATTATCCTGCGATTTATATTTATATCGCGCCGTTTGTGGGAATCATTGTATACGCTGCTGCCTATCTGTTCTGGCGGGTAAGCGTGAAGCGGTACTACAGTACGGGAAATTGAGATGAGGCGGAGCCGATTCTCACCATGCGGCCGATCTTCTGCTTATCCTTGATCTTGGCGCCGATCGTCGGGATCGCGCCCACCAGCAGGAACAGGTAGATCAGGACAAGGTTAAATAGGTAGGTATTTTTTGCAATCACTTCATTGGAAATCGCCCAGGGAATCATTTGAAAGCAGTCAAAAATCGTAAGACCTAATTTAGAGCCGCCGCCTTTGGTGTAGAGGGAAATCGCCCAGTCAAGCTGATTCCCGAAAAAAGTCATGCCCAACATGATCACAATGCTGATGACAATGCCTTTTTTGGTCAGTTTGCCGCCCAGCTTCTCATAGCCGGCCAGCACGCCTATGGCCATGATAACCCCGGAGAACGCCGCGACATAGCCCAGCTGCGAGAGCAGCACAATACAGAAGACGCCGATCAGGGAGCCGAGCAGCGCGCCGACAATGCCGCCGATGACATTCTCCTGTTTCTGCGGCTTCGGCGCAGCAATCCTCGTGCGCATGGATGCCTCACAATCCGGGCAGAGGTGATAATATCTTCCTTCCGACTCGTGGGGCGTAACAAATTTTTGCATTCCGCAGATACTGCAGCAGGGGGCGAATCCCTTTCCGTACAGGAAGGAGATCAACGCGTTCAGCGCTTCCCCTGTGTTTGCGGTCAGCTTCTCCAAAGACGCCTTGACGCCCGTGCCCGTCACAACATTTACTGTTATGATGATGTCATTGCCGTTCTGCAGGCATGTGAGAATGGGCTTCACTGACTTGGTAAGTTCTTTGGTCTGCTCCTTGGTCAGATTCGCGCCGAACATATTTCTTGCCCCGGTATGTATGGTCAGCAGATAGGGCTGACCGGGATTTGCTGCGTAAATGAGGATATCATAGCCGTTTCTTTGACCGTACAGCACCTGATTCACGGGATCGTAACGTAACCCCAACGCCGGCGCCATCGCCAAATAATTGTCCGTCTGTTTGCTCATTTCTGCCTCCTTAGCGGTTTTCTCGCCGCGCTTGTGTAAAAATATGAAAAAAGTTTATCACATTAAATAGGAAAGTACAAGCGCGTCAAACAGGATTCAAGTTGATTTAGCAAAATCCAATGTACTTCTTTTTTATTAAAAAATAAGAAATTCGGGAACAAAAAAACAGCCGCCCGCATTGTCAAACGTCCGGTTTTACGCTAAAATACTTATTGTGTCATCCCCACAAACGGTAAGGGACATTCTAAGTGTTAAGGCAGGTAACTATGCAGACAAAAAGTGAGATGGATCTGCGGCTGGCGGAGAGCTTTAAGGAGCTTGTTCTCCGTATGCCGATTGAAAAAATCACGATCAAGGATATCACGGACGGAGCCGGTGTGATCCGACCGACGTTTTATAATCATTTTCAGGATAAATATGAACTGTTAGAGCATATCATCCGCACGGAGATATTAGAGCCGATGATGCCGTTAATCAAAAGCGGAATGATCAATGCGGCGATCACGATCATTTTTACCAATCTCTCAAAGGAACGCGAATTTTACCGCAAAGCGAGCAGGCTGGAGGGGCAGAATTCCTTTCAGTCGATCACGAAGGAATGCATTAAGAGTCTGCTGTATGGGTATATGATGGAGGAGACGCGCGGGAGGGCGGAAACGGGCAATCCGCTCATGAAGAAATTCCTAACGATGGAGAACCTGGCAGACTATTATGCCCATTCCCTCACTTTCATTGTCATGCGCTGGCTGAACGAGGATTCAGATGTTTCGCCCTCGGATATGGCGGATATCTATGAGTTTCTGCTGACGCATTCCATGAAGGACATGATCGAGGCGATGCAGTAATGAGCAGGAAGGCGGTACGAAGAATCCTATAGAGAATTGTGCAAGTGATTTGCATAATATTGCACAAATACAAAATGGCGATTTTGTATAAAATGGACTAACAGAAAATGAGAATTGTCTTTTTTTTGAAGACAGTTCTCTTTTTTTGCATATTTTTTTTCGTGAAAAGATTGCGTATACTGCTCCACACAGAAACAAAAACGCCTGCGACGGTAAGGAGCCGCAGGGAAGAACGATCAGGTTTTCCAAAATGAAAGGAGCGGATGAGACGATGTATAAGCTTGGAAAGGGAATCGTAAAATGCAGATATGTCATTTTTGTCTTGAGTCTGCTGCTGCTGATTCCGGCGGGAATCGGGTATGTCAACACGAGGGTCAATTATGATATTCTCTCGTATCTTCCCGAAGACATTGAGACGATGGAGGGGCAGGACATTCTTGTCGATGAGTTCGGAACGGGTGCGTTCTCCATCTGTGTGTTGGACGGCATGACGCCGAGAGAGATCAGCATACTGGAGGAGAAGATGGAGGCTGTGGATCATGTCAAAAACGTCATTTGGTATGATGATATCGCAGACATTTCCATCCCGATCAGCATTCTTCCGGATTCGGTCAGGGAAGCATTCTATAACGAAGACGCGGACTGCACGATGATGGCGATCTTGTTTGACACAACGATGTCTGCGGATGAGACGATGGACGCGATCGAGGAAATCCGGAGCATTGCGGATGAGCGGTGCTTTATCAGCGGCATGAGCGCGGTCGTCACGGATATCAAGGATCTGTCCGACAAGGAAGTTCCGGTTTATGTGGTGATCGCAGTGATCTTAGCGCTGATCGTATTGTCGCTGACGATGGACTCGTTCCTGATTCCGCTGTTCTTTTTGATGAGTATCGGAATCGCAATCGTCTACAATTTAGGAACGAATGTCTTTTGGGGAGAGATCTCCTATGTAACGAAAGCGTTGAGCGCGGTACTGCAATTAGGTGTGACGATGGATTACTCCATTTTCCTGTGGCACAGCTATAAGGCGGAAAAAGCAAACAATCCGACGGATAAATATGACGCGATGGCACATGCGATCGGTAACTCCATCACCTCCGTCATGGGAAGTTCATTGACAACGGTTGCCGGATTCATTTCGCTGTGCTTCATGAGCTTCACGCTCGGTCTGGATCTGGGCATCGTGATGGCGAAGGGTGTTGTGATCGGCGTGATCTGCTGCGTGACCGTCCTGCCGTCCATGATCCTGCTGTTTGATAAGGCATTGGAGCGCACGAGCCACAAGCAGCTTTTACCGAAATTTACGATCGTAACGAAGTTCGTGACGAAACATTACATCATTTTGGCAGTATTGTTCGCGGTAATCTGGGTTCCTGCGACCATCGGATATACCAATACCGATGTCTATTATGATCTGGCGGGAACGCTTCCAAAAGACCTGCCCAGCATCATGGCGAATGAAAAACTGGAGGAAACCTTCGAGATGGGCAGCACGCACATCATTTTAGTGGATTCCGATATGCCGGTAAGTCAAATGGATCGGATGTTAACGGAAATAAAAAATGTAGACGGCGTTAAGAGCGTACTTGGTTTAAGCGCACTGCTCGGACCGACGATTCCGAAGGAAATCCTTCCAGAGTCATTGACGAGTGAGGTCGCAAACGACCGGTACGAGATGATGATGATCGGATCGGAATACGCGGTGGCAACGGATGAGGTAAATGATCAATGCGATGCACTTGTTGATATTGTGAAGCGTTATGACGCAGCCGGCATGGTAATCGGGGAGGCGTCCTGTACCAAGGATCTGATTTCCATTACCAACCATGATTTTCAGACGGTATCGATCGTATCCATCGGGGTGATCTTTTTACTCATCCTGCTTGTGTTCAAGTCGATTTCCCTGCCGGTCATTTTGGTGGCGGTCATCGAGTTTGCGATCTTTATCAATATGGGTATTCCATATTACACAAAGACAACGCTGCCGTTTATCGCTTCCATTGTTATCGGAACGATTCAGCTTGGCGCGACAGTCGATTATGCGATCTTGATGACAAATAAATATAAGGACGCGCGTTATGAGGGCAAGGATAAAAAAGAAGCGGTATTTTTAGCGCACAGCCAGTCCATTCAGTCGGTGATCGTCAGTGCATTGAGCTTCTTTGCGGCAACCTTTGGTGTTGGCCTTTACAGTAATATTGATATGATCAGCGCGCTGTGTATGCTGATGGCGAGAGGCGCATTGATCAGTATGGCAGTCGTATTGCTCGTGCTGCCGAGTATGTTCCTGATCTTTGACGGACTGATCTGCCATACCAGTATGGGATTCCGTAAGAAAAGGGAGAAAAAAGACAGAGTCATTGGCGAGCTGCAGAATTCATAGAGAAAGGATGATGTGAGATGAAACGGATGAAGCGTGGAAACTGGATGAAAGGTGTTGCTGCTACGGCGGTGGTTGTGACCGTGACCGGATGTGTCGGCACGATATTGATTAATAATCTTCATGTGAATAAAGTAAGTGCGGCGGAAAAAGAAGAAGCAACTGAGGAAGTGCTGACGGAAGCATTCGGTCAGCAGATCATTTCGCACAGTGCAGAGTCAGGCAAGGAGGAGACCGTCTATGTGATCGCCGGAGCAGACGGAACGACGAGAAACATCATTGTAAGCAATCAATTAAAGAATGGGGAGGGCGCGCAGATTCTTGAGGATGAGACCACCTTGACAGACATTGAGAATGTGAAAGGAACACAGACTTATACGACCGGAAGCGGCGATGCGATCACATGGCAGGCAGGCGGTTCGGATATTTATTATCAGGGTGCAACGGATGCCGAGCTGCCGGTAGGCCTTCGGATGACCTATTATCTGGACGGCGTGGAGATTAAACCGGAGGAGCTTGCAGGAAAAAGTGGGCATGTCGTGATCCGCTTTGATTATGAGAACCGCATGAAACAGACGGCGGTGATCGGCGGGGAGGAAACCGAGATTTATGTGCCGTTTGCCGTCGTCAGCGGAGCAATCCTGCCATTAGAGCATTTCTCAAGTATCACAGTATCAAGCGGAAAGATTCTTACCGAAGGGAATAACGCGGTCATCATTGGTTTTGCGTTTCCGGGACTTGCCGAGAACTTCAATTTCAGTGAGGAGACAAGGGAAACGCTTGCCGAAAGCGGAGTGGGTACAGGGGCGGTCAATGTGGATGCGCCCGACTATTTGGAGATTGAAGCAGATGTTG
Organism: Lachnospiraceae bacterium; assembly: GCA_014804755.1. Taxonomy (GTDB): domain Bacteria; phylum Bacillota; class Clostridia; order Lachnospirales; family Lachnospiraceae; genus DLAJ01. The sequence continues at coordinate 35,016 of JAAUZE010000008.1, forward strand.
TGAACTTTGAGCTTGAAATGACTCTGAGCATGGTTCTTCCGAATCTGTTTTCTGACATCGACCTTGGCGCAGACATTGATTTAAGCGGTGTGTCCGGGCAGCTAGATACTTTGGAGGATGCAATGACGCTGTTGTCCGACAGTTCAAGGCAGCTTGTAGACGGCAGCGAACAGCTTGCAGCAGGTGCACAGGATTTGGCGGCGGGGGCGGCGAGCGCCCAAGAGGGAGCTTATGCGCTGGCAGCGGGGATGCAGCAGCTCTCTGACGGTGGGAAGGCGGTTGCGGGAGGCGTCGGACAGCTTGCGGAAACGCTGAATGACATGATGACGCAGCTAAAACCGGCGCATGACGGCTATGCACAGTTTGAGCAGGCAGTCGGGCAGATGATGGCCGGCTACGGCATGTCGAAGGAGCAGGCGATTGCAAGCGTGATGCAGGCAAAGGGCATGACGCAGAATGAACTGACCTACCTTGCAACATTGAGCGGCATTTATGACGGACTTGCGACAAATGCAGACGATATGATGACGCTCGTTCAGGGAGCCAATGAATTAAGTGCCGGCATTGATACCGCAAATCAGGGCGCATGGACGCTTTATGACGGTCTGACGGCCCTGGGCGACGGAGCGAATCGGTTAGAGGACGGCAGCAGGACGCTCTATGACGGAATGAGGCAGTTTGATGAGGAGGGCATTCAGGAACTGGAAGCAGTATTTTCCGGCATGGATAACAGCAATCTCGTGGAATTTTCGGAAAGACTGAACGCCGTCATGGATGCGGGAGAATCTTATCGGACGTTCAGCGGAGCGCCTGAAGGCATGGATGCATGCGTGAAATTCATCATTCGCACGGAGGCGATCCGGTAAACGATTAGTCAAAATAGGATTGGACAGAGGAATGGGAAAACGTTGATAAGCAGGAAGAACTATGACATAATGGTGTCATAGTTCTTTTGCTATCCTGTAACAGGGAGGAGAGGGATCAAAATGAAATTCTATTCAAAGAGGGAAGCGAGGCATCTGCTGTGCCGTTATCACAATCTGGACGGTGCGGAAGCGTTGTGCGGGAAAGCGGGCGCAGAGAAGATCATGCAGCGAATACACAGTATTCAATATGATCCGTTAAATGTTGTAGCAAGAAATGCGGATCTGGTATTGCAGGCGCGAGTAAAGGATTACAAAGAGCAGGATCTTTATGATCTTTTATATCAAGAGCACAAACTGGCGGATGGATTTGACAAAGAAATGTGTATTTATGAATCCAAAGATTTTGAACGTTTTAGCCATGTGCGGGGCGAGCACTTAAAACAGGTCGTGTTAACGCTGCAATACCGGAATCAAATGGGGGCGTTGGAGATCCTGGACGATGTGAGAGATTTTGTGACAAAGCATGGCAAGACAGGTGCAAAAGATATTTCCATTGGCGAAGTACGGGAAAGCAGCTGGGGACCGAAGAAATTATCAAGCGCCGCGCTGGATTATTTATTTAACAGCGGAGAACTCTGCGTCGCCGGAAAAAAAGGCACACAGAAATACTTCGATCTGACGGAACGTGTACTGTCGGATATCGATTTTTCATGTGATCAGGACATGACGATCGAGGAATTTTTGGAATGGTATATCGAAAGAAGATTACAGAGCGTCGGCCTGGTCTGGAACAAATCGGGCGGAGCCTGGCAGGGGCATTTTGTGGGTGACAATGAACTTCGCAGATCTACGCTGCAAACGCTGGTCGAAAAAAATAAGATTGAGGATGTGCGGGTCGAAGGAATCGAAGAGACGTTTTACGTTCCAAAAGGGATGGAAGCATATCTGGAATATCAGACGTCCGATAGTTACGCAAGATTTATCGCGCCGTTGGATAATATGATGTGGGACAGGCAGATGGTGGAAGCGCTGTTTGGCTTTACCTACCGCTGGGAAGTATATACGCCTGTTGTGAAAAGAAAATACGGTTATTATGTGCTGCCGGTATTATATAATGGTGAATTGATCGCAAGGTTTGAGGCGGAGCCGGTTCGTCAGGCGGGAGCATTCGTGATCAAGAATTGGTGGTGGGAATCGGGAATCCAACCGGATGACGATATGATCGAAACGATTGAGCAGGAGATGCTGCGCTTTGTGCAATTTCTTCAAGTAGATCATGCAAAAGAGAATATGGAAAAGCTGAGGACTGCGTAAGAAAGCGTGAATATGTACGCGTCAGGCAATAAAAACCAATAATCGGAGGTGTACTTTATGAGAGATCCCTATGAAACATGTCCTGTCTATGAAAGCGAAAAGATTTTGATAAGGCTGATCGAGGCGGCGGATGCCGACGACCTGCTTTCGGTGTATTCCGATGAGCAGGCGGTGCCGTTCTTTAACAACGACAATTGCAACGGCGATGACTTCCATTACACAACGCCTGAGCGGATGAAAAGCGCTGTGGAATTCTGGCAGCAGGCATATCGTGAAAAATGGTTCGTGCGCTGGACGATCATTGACAAGCAGATCGGACGCGCCGTTGGAACGATCGAATTGTTTAACCGAAAAGCGCAGGACTATTTTAATGACTGCGGTCTGCTTCGTTTAGACTTGAAAAGCGATCACGAGCGTGAGGAATGGATTTCTGAGATTCTGTCCCTGATCGTACCCGACGCATTTAAGCGCTTCGGCTGCCGCATGGCGGCGACCAAGGTTCCGCCTTTTGCGTCAGAGCGCAAATGCGCGGTGGAAAAAGCCGGCTTTGTCCGGTCTGAGGAAGTTTTGATCGGCGGAGACGACGGGAAGATGTATGCGGATTATTATGAGAGGAGACTGAATTTTTGAAAAAAAATTATTTTTCTACTTTTCAGAATAGAAATGAAGTAGTATAATAGAGTCGTCACAGATGGGGTATTAGCGCAGCTGGGAGCGCGCAACATCCGCAATGTTGAGGCCACGGGTTCGAATCCCGTATACTCCATGAAAAGAAAATGCCGCAAAACCGAAGGATTTCTTGTGAAATCAATGGTTTTGCGGCATTTTTATGGTGGTTTCTTATATGAATGGGATACATCAAAGCAATAAGAAAGTCAAGTCCGCTGAATCGGTTTGATCACAACTTTCCTATTACCTTACCCATACATTTTGAGTCTTCTGTCAGGGCTATATTTTTTGAATTCGGATTTAAGGAAATCAATTCTGATGTTCCCAACTTTTTCACAAAGCTTTCACCATTTACCATGAATATTCCGATGTCGCCGACCTCAATTGCGTCAACCATTTCTATCAAAAGCGTGTCCCCATCGTGATAAATAGGTTCCATACTGTTTCCATTTACCCCGATAGCATAATCAGCTTTTTTATATTCGAATATGTTTGGTATCTCAATCCGTTTTGTTGGCGGCATATCAAATACGATCTGCCCTGTTCCTGCGGATGCAAGGCGATAGTAGTAATTGATAAGGCGCACTGTTTGAGAAGGGGAATCTTCTTGAAAATTGGGATTTTCCAATTTAGTCCTGTATATTTTTTGACTTTTCAGCTGCTCTGCCATGGAGTATTCACGATCCAGTACCGTATCAACGAATTTTGTCCCGTCAGGGGAGTGTTTGGATATGAAGCGGTATTTTTTTATGCGTTCATATTCTGATTGTTTTAAGATATAAGAATCTGTTTTTTCTGTGTCATCCGTTAATCCAAGTAAATAATCGCAGGAGACATTAAAAAAATCAGACATTTGTTTTAAAAAAGTATGACCGGCTTCACGTTCATCTGTTTCGTAATTTCTAAGCGTCGTTTCTGGGATATTCAGTTTTTCTGCAAAACTTTTCCGGGTTGCATACCCATTTTCTTTTCTTAGCTGAGTTAAGCGTTCTCCAAAAGTCACATTAACACCTCCCAATGTTGATTATATGTAATAGATTGCAACATGTCAATATAGAAAAACCCAAAATGAGCATTTTTACACAAAAAACACATTGACAAAATCTCAAATCGAGATTATCATACTAACAAAAAACTCAAAATGAGCAGAAAGGAGACAGAAAATGCTCACTATGATAATGACGGACAAAAAGAAAATGGACAAAAGAGGAGGAGCAGGGATGAATGCAAAGGAATACTTAAAACAGTTACAAAAGATGGATGTGATGATAAAGCAGCGACAGCAGGAAAAGGATGAGCTTCGTACGATGTTAGGCAGTATAAGCAGTTTTGATTACGCAAAAGATCGTGTGCAGACAAGTCGGGCAAGTGACGCACATTATGTAAAGATTATTGAGAAGATCACAGAAATAGAGGAAGGGATTGGGCACCTGATCACCGAATATTTAGAAAAGAAGCATGAAATGATCGGTCAAATTCAAAAACTGAAGAATGATAAACATATTGAAGTTTTGTATAAACGCTATATTGAGTTCAAACGGATAGAAGATATTGCGGAAGAAATGAATTATACCTATCCGTATGCAATTTCACTTCATGGAAATGCTTTGAAAGAATTTGAAAAGGAAAATGATGGGTATTTCTAAAGATGCATATGTAAATCTTATGTACATCTTAGGTTTGAATGTGATATAGTGGCATTATGAAAAATCAGCCAAAGCAAAAATGCTTTTCAGGGCTGATTTTTTATTTTGAGCAGAATGGAGGACGGATGGAAAAATGAGCTGAAATCCTATCGCGCGCACCGGCGAAGATGGACCGGGGCAGCGGCATTTATTGTGAGGGATTTACGTACCTTAGTGATGCTGCTTTCGAGTCCGGGGATAAGGCATATGAGGTTAGAGAGGAGGTGTAAATGATAAGAAAAATACGTCCGAACAGAAGCTTGAAAAAATGAAAAAACTGTTGGAGGGGAGTCTGAAATGATCAATACAATCATCGAGTCAATCAGCGCGGCTCTGCAGGATGAATTTGGCGACGGGTACGAAATCCGTATGGAGGAATCGGAACAGGGTATGGAAAAACCTTGTTTTTTTATATTCTGCCAGAACTCGTCCAATGAGCGGTTTCCCGGGAACCGGTATTTTCGGACAAATCCGTTCTGCATCCAATACTTTCCTGTGAGCGGAGAAAAACAGCGGGAATGTAATCGTGCAGCAGAAAGAATGTATCAGTGCCTGGAGCATGTCACGGTAAAGGGTGATGATAAGCCGGTCATGGGAACAAAAATGAGATATGAGGTTGTTGACGGCGTACTGAACTTTTTTGTGAACTATGACATGTTTATGATCAGGCAGCAAAAGAATGAGGGTGCGATGGAAAAGGTAACAGGAAATGTTACCGCGAAAGGGTAAGGTGATGAATATGGCGGTAAAAAAGACGGGTAACTTAGCCGTAAGTGAGCAGAAAAAAGGGGAACGAAAGCTTTCAAAACAGCAGCTGCTTGCGGCAAAACGGTTTCAGGGAAGGAAGGATATCGTAAATGCTCTTCTGAAACCTGACAAGCAGTATACGGTTCATACCGTGGAACAGATGATGGATGAATATATGAAAGGAAAGGTGAAATGACATGGCTTTAGGAGGAGGAAGTTTTACAACACAGAATAAGGAACTGCCCGGTGCATATATCAATTTTGTATCGGCGGCGTCCGCAAATGCGGCGCTTTCCGACAGGGGAATCGTCACAATGCCCCTTGAACTTGATTGGGGTGTTGACGGTGAAGTGTTTGAAGTAGGAAACGGGGATTTTCGGGAAAACAGCCTGAAGATCTTTGGTTATGATTACGCTCATGACAAATTAAAAGGACTTCGGGATCTGTTCGCGAACGCGAGAACGCTTTATGCATACAAACTGACTTCCGGCGGAAAGAAAGCGGGTAATGATCTTGCCGAAGCACGTTACTGCGGTGTGCGTGGTAATGATCTGAAAGTGATCGTACAGGTAAATGCGGACGACGATGCCCTGTTTGATGTAAAAACAGTGCTCGATACATCGGTTGTCGATGAACAGACCGTTGCGAACGCGGCAGAGCTGCGTGCAAACGATTTTGTAACATTCAAGACGTCTGCAGAGCTGGCAGTCACAGCGGCGGCGCCGCTCTCCGGCGGTGAGAACGGAACGGTGGACGGTACTGCTTATCAGACTTATCTTGACAAGATTGAGTCCTATACTTACAACGTGATGGGCGTCGTTGTTGCGGATGATACCACGAAAGCGCTGTTTGATTCCTTTGTCAAGCGTCTGCGTGATGAAATGGGCGTCAAGTTCCAGCTTGTGCTTTACAATTATGCAAAATCCGATTTTTACGGCACGATCAGCGTAAAGAACAGGGTACTTGATGCTGATTGGAGCGAAGCGAGTCTTGTTTATTGGGTGACCGGCGTTTCCGCAGGGTGCGAGGTAAACAGAAGCAATCAGAACCGGATTTACAACGGGGGATTCATGGTTGATACGGGTTACACGCAGAATGATCTGAAGAAAGCGATCAAAACCGGCGAATTCGTGCTGCATAAGGTCGGGGCGGATGTCCGCGTGTTGGAGGACATTAACACGATGGTTACGACTTCCGAAACGCAGGGGGACATCTTCAAGGAAAATCAGACCGTGCGGGTAATGGATCAGATCGCAAATGATATTGCGGTACTGTTTGACACCAAATATCTGGGTGTGGTTCCCAATGATGCAGCGGGAAGAATTTCCCTGTGGTCGGATATTGTAAAGCATCACGAACAACTTCAGGAAATCCGGGCAATTGAGAATTTTTCGGATTCGGATGTGGTCATTGAACAGGGAAGTACAAAGAAATCCGTCGTAGTCACTGACATCGTAACGGTCGTGAATGCGATGAGCAGATTGTATATGAGCGTTACGATTGCGTAGAAGGAGGAGAGTCAAATGAGCAATAATGTGATGATAAAGTCAAAAGATACGATTTCGGCAGCGTTAGCGGAGTGTTTTGTCACGATCGGTACACGGCGTTACAATTTCATGCAGGCGATCAAGCTCGAGGCGAAGTTTGAGAAAACAAAGACGGAGATTCCGATTCTTGGAAAGCCGGGAAAAGGGAACAAAGCTACCGGGTGGAAGGGTACGGGCTCAGCAACCTTCCATTACAACACATCCATCTTCCGGCAGATGATGTCGCAGTACAAGGATACGGGAGAGGACATCTATTTTGAAATGCAGATTTCTAACGAGGATCCGGCTTCGGCAGCAGGGCGTCAGACAATCGTTCTGATAGACTGCAACATCGACGGCGGTATTCTGGCTAAGTTTGATGCGGATGGCGAATATCTGGATGAAGATATGGATTTCACTTTTGAGGACTTTAAGATGCCGGAAACGTTCAAGGACTTGGACGGTTTTCTCACAAATGGGTAACCGTTCTCTGTCCGGAAAATAAAAAAAGATACGAATTAACAGCAAAGAAAACCCCGTATATGCGTTCGTATGAGCGTCAAAAAGGGGTTTTCTTTACTTGATAACAGAGAGGAAGGTATAGAAAATGTCAAAATTTGCAAAATTTATGAAGACAAACAAGATCGCAAAGGAAAATGTACAGCATCCGGTCACAAAATCCATTTGCGACGAAAACGGAAAACCGCTTGCGTGGGAGTTCAAGCACATCACATCCAAGGAGAACGAGGTAATGCGGGAGAGCTGCACGATCGAGGTTCCTGTAACGGGAAAGTCGAACATGTATCGTCCGAAATTGAAATCCGCTCTTTATATTCAGAAGATGATCGCGGCGTCCGTAGTATATCCTGACTTGTATGATGCAGAATTGCAGGACTCCTACGGCGTTAAGACACCGGAAGATTTGTTAATGGAAATGGTTGATGATCCGGGCGAATACAGCGATCTTGCGGCGTTTGTTCAGAAGATGCAGGGATTTAATGTTTCCTTTGAGGATAAGGTGGAAGAAGCAAAAAACTGATTGAGGAAGGGGATTGGGAAGCGAATTTCGCTTACTATGCCCTTCTGAAACTTCACATCTTACCTTCTGCGTTTTTAGCGCTGGAGGAGCAGGAAAAGGCATTTGTTGTTGCGGCGATTCAGATAAAAATGGAAACTGACAAAAAAGAAAAGAAACGGCTTGATAGTGTATCAAGAAAGAAAGGCAGGTGATCTGCGTGGCTACGATCAGTACAGCGATTGAATTGCAGGAAAGCATAACGGGCAATCTGTATCAGATGTCTAAAGCTGTGGACATGAACATTTCAAAGATGGGAGAAATGTATCAGGCTATGAGTGCTTCGGTTAATACAACTTCCTTTGAAGTGGCCAGAAATTCGATCAGCCAGGTAACAATCGAAATGCAGGAAGGTGTGGAAAGGGCTAAAAGTCTGACAGACAGGATGAAAGATCTGGCCAAGGAGTATGCATCAATGCAGACGCTGACGAAAGTGCTGAATTTGTCTGATCAGATGAATGCGGCTGCCGCCCGATTAGACCTGATGAACGATGGACTGCAGACCACGCAGGACCTGCAGAATATGATTTATCAGTCTGCAGAACGATCGGGGGGAAGCTATCAGGCAACGGCTGATGCCGTTGCCAAACTTGGAATTACGGCGGGTGATGCGTTTAACAGTTCGGAAGAAATCATTGCTTTTACGGAACAATTAAATAAGCAATTTGCGATTGCAGGGGCAGAAGCGATGGGCGTTGATGCCGCGATGTCACAATTGACACAGGTAATGAGTTCAGGCGTACTTCACGGAGAGGAATTCAACAGCATTTTGGAACAGGCGCCGAATATCATACAGGCGATTGCGGACTATATGGGAGTTACCCAAGGGCAGCTGCAAGATATGGCAGCGGAGGGTCAGATTACCGCGGAGATTGTAAAGGAGGCTATGTTTGCGGCGGCGGATGAAACCAATGCAAAATTTGATCAGATGCCGCGGACATTTTCACAGATGTGGACATCCTTTACGAATCAGGCATTGATGGCATTTCAGCCACTTCTTCAACGGATGAACGAAGTCGCGAACAGCGCGGCGTTTCAAGGGGTTGTATCTGTGGCAGCAGCGGCGGTTGTGACGATCGCGGGTATTGTGCTTGGCATATTTGACCTGATCTCTGCGGTAGGCAGTTTTGTGGCGGATAATTGGTCGATCATAGAACCCATTATTTGGGGGATTGTGGCGGCGCTTATCGTATACAATGCGGTTATGGGGATCGGGTGGCTGACGACAATGAAAGATGTCATAGCAAAGGCGGCTCATGCCGCACAGACGGCTATACAGAAGGTCCAGACAATTGCTTTGATGGTTGCGCAAAACGGATTAAACGCAGCATTTGCCGCTTGTCCGATCGCATGGCTTATGATTGGGATGATTGCCATTATTGGGCTCATTTATGCGGCGGTGGCAGCGGTAAATAAGCTGACGGGATCAACCTATTCGGCTACGGGGATTATATGCGGCATTCTTAGCGTAGCGATAGCATTAATCACCAATTTGTTCATCACAATTTGGAATATATCGGTGGATGTGTTGGGGGCTTTGTGGAATGCATTTGCTTCATTTGCAAACTTTTTTAAAAATTTGTTTAACGATCCGGTGGCGGCGGTCGTGGGGCTGGTCGTTGGCATGGGTGACACAATATTAGGAGTAGTAGAAGGAGCGCTGGAGGCTTTGTCATGGATTACGCTCGGCATAGTTGACTATGCTGACGATATAGCAAGAATTCGCGGGAACATGAACACATGGTTTGAAGAGAATTATGGCGACCGCTATACGGAATATGTTGAAAAAGTGGATCCTGAGTTTCTTAAGATGGAAACGGTCGATTATGACGATGCGTGGTATGCCGGTTATTCTTTAGGTGAGGGTATAGAAAATGCAATCGCAGATTTCGATCCGTTTGGTATGGATGACAGCAATATTCCAAGCATAGGGGATTATTTCGACCAAAGCGGTTACGGCGCAGAGCTTACCGGAGACGTAGACGAGCTTGTTGAAAACACCGGAGCTATGCGGGATGCGATGGAGATCACAGAGGAAGATTTGAAGTATCTGCGCGATATTGCGGAACAGGAGGCGGTCAACAGATTTACGACCGCGGAGATCGTCATAGAGCAGACGAATCATAATAATGTTTCGGGCAAAATGGACCTTGACGGCGTAGTAAATGGATTGACGGACGCAGTATATGAAGCGGTTGACATGATAGTGGAAGGGGTGCATGTATAATGAAAAAAAGTGGCTATGATTTTTACCTGAATAAATGTTTATTGCCGATCGCCCCTGAAAAGCTGCAAATTTCCATCAATAATGCAAATGATACGATTACCCTGATCAATGAGGGAGAGATCAATGTTTTGAAAACGGCGGGTCTTACGGATATTGAGTTTGAGTGCAGGATCCCGCAGACCCAATATCCGTTTTCTGCCTATCAGTCAGGTTTCAAGGGAGCTTCCTATTTTCTCGATTACTTTGAAAGTCTGAAGGTAGAAAAGAAACCCTTCCAGTTTATTGTTTCAAGGACGCTGCCTTCCGGCAAAGTCCTTTTTTCAACCAATATGAAAGTGTCGCTGGAAGATTATAAAATAACGGAGCAGGCGTCGGATGGATTTGATCTGATGGTGAAGATTAAGCTGAAGCAGTACCGGGACTATGGAACAAAGACAGTCAGTATCAAAAACGCGGAAGATGACACTTCATCCGTACGGGCGGAAGTAACAGAGACGCGTGCATCGGAGTCAAGCCCGGAGCCGGCAACGGCTCAAACCTATGTTGTCGTGAAGGGCGACTGTCTTTACACCATAGCGCGAAAATTTTACGGGGATGGGGCAAAATACATTGCTATTTACGAGGCCAACAGAGAAGTGATCGGGGGAAATCCGAACCTGATCTATCCGGGGCAGGTGTTGACGATTCCGTCAGCACCTGCGGCGGCATCTGTAGCAGCATCCGTAAACGCCCGAAATCAGCAGACGGGCAAAGCGAAGGGAGGATTCTCGGGCGGGGCAGCAGGAACGAGGGTTTATCAGATAAGCATGCAGTAAAGAAGGTGATACATCATGGAGATAGAATTATTGATTTCGGATACGAACGGTACAAAAGCATATCTGCCGGCCGTGGAAGAGCATATTGAGTGGAGTACGGAAAGAAGGGGTACGCCCGGAAAACTGTCTTTTAAGATCGTAAAAGATGAGATCCTTGATCTTCAGGAAGGGGCGGCCGTCCGTATGAAAGTGGATGGAAAACCTGTTTTTTACGGATTTGTGTTTGCCCAAAAACAGGACAAAGATCATCTCATAGAGGTAACAGCATACGATCAGTTGCGCTATCTGAATAATAAGGACACGTATGTCTATGAGAATAAGACCGCTTCACAGCTCGTTCAGATGATCGCCGCGGATTTTTCTTTGAATGTCGGGACGATAGAAGATACTGAATTTGTGATCGCTTCACGCGTGGAAGATAACACGTCCTTATTTGACATGATAGAAAACGCTCTTGATCTGACTTTACAGAACAAAAAGGAAATGTTTGTCCTCTATGACGACTTCGGGAAACTGACATTAAAGAACATTTCTTCTATGTATGTCGGGGAGCCGGGGGCATACCTGATGATCGACGAAGAGACTGGGGAAAACTTCGAATACACATCCGGCATTGACAGTGATACCTACAATAAAGTGAAGCTGACATACGACAATGAGGATACCGGCAGGCGGGAAGTATACATTGCGCAGGATTCGGAGCATATGAATCAGTGGGGGATACTGCAATATTATGAAACGATGCAAAAAGGAGAGAACGGGCAGGCAAAGGCAGATGCCCTGTTGAAACTGTATAACAGCAAGACGAGAAAACTGAGGATCACAAATGCCCTTGGTGATACACGGGTCAGAGCCGGGAGCATGGTTGTTGTAAATCTTGCTTTGGGGGACGTGAATATCAGTAACTTTATGTTGGTTGAAAAAGTGAAGCACACGTTCAAAACGGACGAACATCTAATGGATTTGACACTTCGGGGAGGTGAGTTTATTGCCTAATGCAATAGAGCTGATGAAAGTAATTAAACGGGCGGCGGTGGAAGCGGTCAGGGCAGAAAAACCGACAGAAATTTGTTTCGGAAAAGTGACAGGTGTGTCGCCGCTAAAAATCACACTGGAACAAAAGCTGACGCTGGGAGAGGCGCAGCTTGTCCTCACAAGAAATGTGACCGAATATAAAACGTACGTGAGTGGGGAAAATATTCAGGATCAGATCACCGTTCATAATGGGTTGGTTGTCGGTGATGAGGTTGTTCTGTTAAGGCAGCAGGGCGGACAAAAATACATTGTGGCGGACAGGGTCGGATGATACCGGCGACAGCTTTCCTTAAACAGGATTTTACAATTGAGGAACAACCAACCCATACATATAAAATGGATCCTGCAAATAGGAAAATAATAGGGTATACAGATGGGCGGGAAGCAGTAGAACAGGCAATCTATAAGATTTTATCCACAGAGAGATACCAACATGCCATGTACTCATGGAATTACGGGGTTGAATTGCTTGATCTGTACGGCGAGCCGGTTTCTTATGTCTGCCCGGAATTAGAACGCAGAATTGCGGAAGCGCTTACGTGGGACAAACGGATTAAAAGCGTGGACAGTTTTGAATTTGATACATCAAAGAAGGGGGAGATCAGGGTGAATTGTATTGCACATACCATTTTTGGTGAGGTGACGGTTGAGAAGGGGGTGAAAATTTAATGTATGAGGGTATAACCTATGATGTCATCCTTGAACGGATGCTGAGCCGCGTGTCAGATAAATTTGACAAGCGGGAAGGGTCGGTTATTTTTGACACCCATTCGCCGACCGCGATCGAATTGCAGATTCTATACATAGAACTGGATGCTATTTTGCAGGAAGCATATGGCGATACCGCTTCAAGGGAGTTTTTGATCAGGCGCTGCAAGGAAAGGGGAATTACCCCATATGAAGCAGCACACGCTGTGTTGAAAGGGAAATTTACCCCCGCAAACATTGATGTTACCGGACAGCGGTTCAATATCGGCTCGGTGAATTATGTTGTAATCAAAAAGATTACGGACGGTGAATATCAGGTGCAATGTGAAACGCCGGGGGTGATCGGCAATCAGCAGCTGGGAACCATTATTCCGATTGAATACATAAACGGGCTGGAAACAGCGGAACTTACGGAAGTCCTGATACCCGGTGAGGACGAGGAAGAAACGGAAGAACTGCGGAAACGCTACTTCGAATCTTTTCATGAAAAAGCGTTCGGTGGAAACATGCAGGACTATTTGGATAAGACAAACGCGATTCCGGGTGTTGGGGGTACGAAAGTTACAAGGGTTTGGAACAATGATCTTCGTCCGGCAGATATGATACCTGCTGCGAAAGTAAAAACGTGGTATGAAAACATAATCGGAACGCTGGACGAGGAAGTTGCCCTTTGGCTTTCTACCGTTTATATGGCTGCACTGGAAAAGAAACTGACAACCGGCGGGACGGTACTTCTGACAATCTTAAACTCGGATTTTGAGCCGGCATCCGACACACTGATTCGATCCGTTCAACAGACCATTGATCCGGATGAAAACACGGGGGAGGGTTATGGGCTTGCACCGATCGGTCATGTGGTGAACGTGAAAAGTGTGAAAACATGCGATGTGACAGTGAAAACCAATATCGTTTTTGATGAGGGGTATGGATGGACTAACCTAAAAGGCCTGATCGAGGACGCTGTTTCTGAATACCTGCTGGAACTGCGGAAAGCGTGGGCAGATTCTACACGCTTGGCGGTCCGTATCAGTCAAATTGAAACCCGCATTTTGGGGATCGAGGGAATTGTGGATATCGGCGGCACGGAACTAAACGGAAGCGCTGAAAATCTGATCATGGAGAAGGATGAAATTCCCGTGTTTGGGGGTGTAAGCGCATGATTAGAGAGGTTGACCTTGTTTCGTACTTACCGCAGTTTTTACGGGATTATAAAGAGCTGGATGCGACACTGGAAGCGGAAGACCCTGAATTTGTGTTGGTTTGGAGAGCCGCTGACCGGACATTGCAGAACGAGTTCATTGAATCGGCTGACGAGTACGGGATTGCACGATTTGAAAAAATCATGAAAATCCTGCCCTCAACAGAAGATACCATTGAAAGCCGTCGTGCGAGGGTCAAGAGCAAATGGTTTTCTATGATCCCCTATACGCTGAAGATGCTGATCACAAAGCTGATCGCGTTGTGCGGGAATACAGATTTTACGATCAAAAAAGAATATGAAGACTATCGTATTGAAATCATGACTCACCTTGGCCTGTTCGGCCAGGTGGAGGAGTTAGAGCGGATCATGAAAGACATGACGCCCTGCAATATGGTAGTGGTTTTAGAAAATCAGGTCATTTGCAGGTCAGCCGGGACTGCCCTTGCGATGGGAAATGTATGTTGTATAGAGCAGAGTATGATCACAAATGACTTTAACAGGCAAATTCGTGTGAGCGCTACGGGTTCGGTCGGAGCCGGGACCGTTATATCTGAAACATTCGAGATGGAACAGAAAAATGAAGGAGGTAAAGTATAATGGCAGAATTTTCGAAGTTAGTCATCACAGACACAGGGCGGGCGCTGCTTGCAAAGATGATCGCAGGGAGCGGCAATATTCGTTTTACGAAAGTATCCACATCAAGTACGGCGTATGAGGAGGCGCAGCTTCAAGGGCTTGCTTTTTTAGCTGGTGAAAAGCAGACAAGCCTTATCTCGAAAGTGACACGCACAAATGAGACCGCGATTGAAGTGGAAGCGGCGTTTACAAATACTGATCTGACGGAAGGGTATCATATGCGGGCGTTAGGGCTATATGCGGTTGACCCCGATGAAGGAGAGATTCTATACGCAGTTGCAACCGAACTTTCGGGCTGCTGCTACATGCCTGCATACAACGGTGTAACGCTGTCGGGCATATTACTTACATTGGTTACGACCGTCGGAAATGCGGAAAGCGTGTCGTTGGAAGTCACACCTGCGGGAATTGCAACATTGAAGGATGTGCAGACGGTACAGGCGGACATTCAGACGGTTAAGGCACAATTGGGTGAGCATACCGTAGGGTCAGACGTGCCCGAAAATGCCATATTTTCAAATATGGTCGGAGCAACGGAGACGGCCGCGGGGCAAGCCGGATATGTCCCTGCACCGGCCGCGGGAGCGCAAGAAAAATATTTGCGCGGTGATGGGACGTGGCAGCCTGCGATGGAGACATTAGCCGACATTAGAGCAAACACACAGGGCGGATATGCGGCAGGTGCGCTTGCACTCAAGGAAGCGCTTGGAACGGTCTTAGAGCAGACATTGGTAGCGGGTGATACGACGCTGACATTTACAAACGATGCGATCACGGATGACAGCATGATCGATGTTTATACGGATCCATTCTGCAACGGTCTTACGAGTGCTGCGCAGGACGGGAACACATTGACGCTGACATTTGATGCGCGAGAAAATGATGTGCAAGTGAAAGTGAAAGTGGGGTGATGGAAGATGGCCTATGTTAAATGCAATGCGTTTGGTGACAACATGCCGGATACATTCTCTGTGACTGTTCCTGTGACTGTAGCCATGACATATTATCACGCGACTGGTTCGGATGACAAAGATAGTTCCAAGATCAGTATGAGCTCATCTGGATCCTCTACGATTACAATAGGGACAAAAAAGTACAATGTATCATATTCGGGATCAGCTTCTAAGTCAAGCGGTAAGACATCTTCGCTGTCGACAAGCGGGACAATTACCATAACATTCAGAAAAGCATAATAGAAAGGGGGAATAAACATGGCATTTATCAGATGTGGAATGAGTGGGGGGGGGGTAAAAACTTTGACTATAACAGTATCTGGCAGCGCAAACAAAAATGGGCTAGAGTTCGCAGTACCCGCTACCCCTAACAATGTGTTTTCGGGTACTGGAACTGTCACAATATCGGTTAATGAAGAAATCATCGGAGAAATTCCCATTACTATATCTACACAGGCAAAAATGTCCGACAATCACGCGAGTACGTATATACACACATCTGCGAGTGGGTCGGGTACGGTAGTATTGAAGTAGGGCATTTAGGCGAATTAACTGTATAAACAGCGGAGCATCTGTCCCGACACAGCATCAATATAGCGATGGATGGAACGAGAATTAGCAGGAAGGGGAAAGAAAAATGTATATCAAATTTAATGAGGTGGAATCAGTAGTGCAATGCACGGTCAAGCCGCAGGGGAATGTTGCAACCTTGTAGTTCCCGCACGGCAATGATCCGATTGGAAACAAAAGCGGATTTAAGCTGTATTTGGATGCTAAAATGCAGCACGACATCGGCGGGAACAGCTATGATGGATTTACTACGATATATCGAAACGACGATGAAACGGCGAAAGCCAACAGCTACCAGCTTTCAAACGACGGCAGCGTATATATTGCACCACCGCCGCCCGAACCTGCGCCGGCGCCGGAACCGTATGTGCGGCCGCTTGAAGATGTGCAGGAAAGGAAGATCGCGGAAATGAATGCGATGCAGATACCATAAATGCTGTTTACTACGGAATGGAGATTCCACACGAATACCAGTCCGAGCCACTACGGGATATGCTGAAATTGCAATCGTTAGGAGACGCGGATAAGAGTGATCAAGCCGTTAGTGCTGTTTGGCGCTGGCGGCTTGCTCTACGTTCTGATGGAATTGATTTGGCGCGGATACAGTCATTGGACGATGATTCTGTTTGGCAAACTGTGCTTTTTTATGCAGGAATCCAAAATGAACATATCAAGTGGGATTGTCCATTATGGAAACAGATCGTGCGGGTGCCTGTCTTTATCAAGGCGGCGGAGCTTGCGGCAGAAGGGATTGTTTTAGAGGATTACCTGCGTTATTGGCTCTCTAGCGAAGAAAAGCCGCACTATAGATCATTTTAAGAACAAGAAAGGAAGGTGATGAAATGAAAGGAGAAATCTGCACAATAATCGGGATTATGGGGGCGTTTATCGCCCAATTATTTGGAGGATGGGATGCAGCGTTGGTTACGCTGCTGATTTCTATGGCGATTGATTATGTTACCGGACTGATCGTCGCAGGAGTGTTCCATCGTTCTGCAAAAACAGAAAACGGGGCATTGGAGAGCCTTGCCGGATGGAAAGGACTGTGCCGCAAGGGAGTCACGCTGCTCATTGTGCTCGTTGCATGCAGGCTCGATCTTGTGATGGGATCAAACTTTATTCGGGATGCCGTCGTGATCGCATTTATCGCAAACGAAACAATCTCTATTATCGAAAATGCGGGACTGATGGGAGTGCCGATCCCACAGGCGCTTGTCAGGGCGATTGAAGTATTAAAGGAACGAGCGGAGAAAGCAGAATAGAGCATGATGGATATATCAGATTCCAATGATGAGGTGGAGTCCGGGGAGGATGATGACGATGACGGAAAATCAGATATGGGATAAGCTGAAATCTTTTGGTTTGAATGACTTTGCAGCAGCCGGGATCATAGGGAATCTGTTTGCGGAAAGCGGTCTGAACGCAGAAAACCTTCAGAACAGTGGACATATTGGAGCCGCAAACAAGGACTTTTTGATTACGCGAAGGCAGAAGGAGCATCCATTGGGGATTCCGATATGCAGTTGGATTATCTTTGGCGTGAGATACAGGGGGATCGGAGCGTGATGAGCGAATTAAAGGTTGCTGAGAGTGTGCGGGCAGCATCTGATGCCATGCTCTTAGGCTATGAAAAGCCAGCGGATCAAAGCGAAGCGGTACGGAAAAAGCGCGCGTTGTGTGGACAGGCATATTATGACAGATATACAGGAAAAGGACAGGCAGCGGCAGGGCAGATAATAGAAGGAGACAAAGAAAAGATGACAGAAACACAGGTAAGAGAAAAGATCGTAGCGGTCATGCGCGGGTGGATCGGGTTGAAAAGGGCGGATAAGAGTCACGCGCCGATCATTGATACATACAACGGCCATACGCCGCTCCCACGGGGATACAAAGTATCATATACGGATGATTATTGTGCGGCGACGGTAAGTGCTGCGGCGATCAAGGCGGAGTATACGGACATTATGCCGGTAGAGTGCTCATGCAGCAAATTGATTGAGATTGCCAAGAAAATGGGTATTTGGCAGGAAAACGATGCATACGTGCCGAGTTCGGCAGACTTGATTTTATACGACTGGCAGGATGGTCTCAATTTTGCCGTAACAGACAACAAAGGAGCGACGGATCATGTTGGCATGGTAGAAAAGGTCGTTGGTACAACAATCACGATCATCGAAGGTAACATGTCCGGCGGCGTCGTGGGGAGACGGACAGTCACCGTGAATGGGCGCTATATCCGCGGATACATCTGTCCGAAGTATTCCACCAAAGCGACGGCAGCGTCCGTAAGCAGTACGGTCGCGGCGGTGTCAGGAAGCGCCGTCACCGGCAATCATAAAGTTGGTGATGTTGTGAAGTTCAATGGCAGTAAGCATTACACAAGCGCAAATGCCGCAAGCGGATCAGCAGCGCGTCCCGGATCAGCAAAGATCACAGCTATTTCCGCCGGTGCAAAGCACCCGTATCACATCATTCATACAGACAGTAAGAGTAACGTGTACGGATGGGTAGATGCGGCGGATATTTGAGTAATATAACGAAAATGTTAGAAAGACCTCAGTCATCATGACTGGGGTCTTTTTGGTTGAATAAACAAATCATAAAGGTATTGAGCAGATGAAACACAAGAAAGCACCAATGAAAACAGTACGCTGGATGCATTGTTTTCAACACTGCGATACTGAACCTTATTTATATTTATATTCTGAAAACATTGTATTAATCAAATATTCCGCTTCGTCAACCAAATCTGTTCCTCTCCATTCGCCTTTAATGGTTTCGAGTTCTCTGTATGCTGTATTCCCGGTTATTTTGCTCTCTTTTATCTGACGAATGATCTCCCAAGCTGATGCTGTATCGCTATATTTTTTATATCCCATGGTGCATTTCCACCTTTGGACTTTTTCTTTAGTATACTATGCTTATAATTGACTTGCAAGTTAAATAATTATTTACATACAAATTTTATGGAATACTCAAACTGGTAGTAGAAAGATAGTTACATAGACACTATGAAAGGCATTTGCAAGAGGGCAGATTCCTTTCTAACAGATTTTCTTGAGTGACCTATTAATTATAGAAGAAAAAACAAAATCTTGTCATGAAATTTGTCACGAAAATGAACGAACGCAGTATTTACATGATATTTGAGACATTTATTGTCGGGTTCGAATCCTGGATACTCCATGAACGAAAAAAGCCGCAAAATCGAAGGATTTCTTTTGAAATCAATGGTTTTGCGACTTTTTTATGATTCTTTTTATATAGAACGGTTATTCGTTTTCTTTGATGTTGTGGTTATACATAGAAGGAGTTCTTATACCATCTATATGTTCAAATAAATCATCTTTTATAGGAGAGCGCATGGGATCAAGAATAAAATCAATGCCTTCGCGGCGTGCTTGTTTGGCAGCCGGAACAAAATCGCTGTCCCCGGAGATTAAAATAATCTGATCAATCTGTTGCTTAAAGACCAAAGAGGATATATCAACGCCGATACGCATATCAACGCCTTTTTGTTCCAAATTCAAATCTAAGTCATTCATAGTGATGTTCTTAACGTCAATATCGCCACGAAGAAGTTTTTTGGTTGGTTCAGGTCTTAGAAAATAGTGTACTTGGGTATCGCTGATTCTGCCCATGCGGAGAGCGAATTTTCTGTGATGCTTTAACTCCCTCAGAAATTCATTCATCCACGAATATTCGGGAGTATGTTCAAGAGAAACAGTTTTTTGGGTGATAGGATTGTAAATATTCTTGGCTATCGGTGGGCAGTCATAATAGAACACACGGTATAAATAGCGATTTTCATATTTGTCATGTAGATGCTTATAGCAATACTCATTGAGCTCATTTGCTCGATCGGCAGGAGCCTTGTTTCCCCACAAGGCCTTTGACCGTTTTCGATAAAATCCTCCATCGACTAGGATGGCAGTTTTAATTTGATGACGTTCAATAATTTTTTTGCTTTTGTTGTTATTCATCTGCACCTCCATAAAAATACCCCTAGTTTCGTCGGCTTCCCTTATAGTGGGAGGACTACCGCTAGGGGTATGTTCATTGTGTAACTTAATGCTACACAAATATATTATGCCCTTTGCGGTAAAAAATCAACACTTTTATGTGCTTTTTTGCAACATTAAACTTTTTGCTATGGCACGTGTACGGGGTTTCCATCCCATATACTCCACGAAACCGTGCAGATCCGAATGGGAACTGCACGGTTTTGCTTTGCGTCTAAAATAATTTCTTGATGCCGCCGAGCGCATCGGAAACCTTATCGAGGCTGATCTTGGACTTTACGCCGTCCACGATCTTTTTCAACGTATCATCAGGGAGATCGACGCCCATCACGTTCTCCACGGTCTTGACGGGATCTTTTTGAAACTGCTCCATCAGCGTCTTGTCCTTTGTGATCTTTTCCACTGTGCTTGTAATTTGCTCTTTGATATCCATATGAATCCTGCTCCTTTTGAAAGAATTTGGCGTTGCTTGTGACAATTATACATCGAACTGGGTGCAATGACAAATAAATTCCCTGATTTTAACAAAAATAGCTTCAAATTCGGGATGTTTTATAGTACAATGTAAAAATAGACAGGGACGCCGCGATGCGGGGCGTCAGAAAAAACCGCAAAGGGGGAAGGTGCCAATATGTTTAGTCAGTTATTTGGCGCGTTTTTGCTCGAACAAAACGTGATTACAAAGGATATGATGGATAGCATATTAGCGGAACAGACGGATGCGCGGGCAAAGCTTGGAACGATTGCCGTGGCAGCCGGTTATCTGACGAACGAGCAGGTAGAGGAAATCCATCATCTGCAGGCGCAGCAGGATAAGCGCTTTGGCGATATTGCATTGGAGAAGGGTTATCTGACAATGAAGCAGCTCATGGAGCTCTTAGACCAGCAGGGCAATGCGTTCATGAAGTTCCTTCAGATACTTGTGGAGAAGAATTGTGTTCCGGTTTCGGAGATTGACGCCTATCTCTCGCGTTTTCAGGAAACCAAGGGCTTTTCGGATCAGGATATGAAAGCGCTCAAGAAAGATGACATTGATGCGATCGTTCCGGTATTCGCGTTTGCAGCGAAGCCGTTTGTGACGGATGTGACAGCGCTCGTGTTGAGGAATATCGCGCGTTTTATCACGATGGATTTTTATATAGACAGGATTCGCCGCGTGGAGGATTATGAGTATCATGCGCTCGCGGGACAGAAGATTGTCGGGGATTATCAGGTTTGGCTTGCCTTTGTGGGAAAAGAGGATGACGAGGGACTTTACACGCTGGCCACGGGCTATGCAGGTGAGCAGGCGAGGCGCAAAAAGGACATTGCGTATGATGTGATCGGTGAGTTTGCGAACATATGCAGCGGATTGTTTGCATCCGGTTTGAGCGAAAAAGGAATCTTTATTGATATGGAGTCGCCGTTTACCTATGAATCGCAGCAGATGAAGGGTAAGGGCTATATCGTGCCGATTTATCTGAAAGGCAAATTACTGGAATTGTTTATTTCGGTCAATGAGGACATTGTTCCGGGAACCGAGCCGTATAAGAAACAGGTTGAAAAGCGGGCGGGAAGTGCGGTGACGGAGAACAGCAAGGGCACGATCATTATCGTGGATGACTCCATGCTGATCCGCCATGCGCTGCGCGTGCTGGTGGAGAAGGCGGGCTATACGGTCGTTTGCGAGGCGGAAAACGGGGAAGAGGCGATCGAAGTCTATCAGAAATACCATCCCGATATGATCTCGCTGGATATTACGATGCCTGTAATGGACGGCGTTGAGGCGCTGCGCAGAATCAAAGAACTTGATCCGGCAGCCAATGTTGTGATGATCACGGCAGCGGGACAGCAGCAGAAGGTGATCGAGGCGATTAAGCTCGGCGCGTCGAAATTTATCGTAAAGCCGTTCAGCAGGGACGAGGTGCTTGATACCATTGCGGAGGTCATCCGGTAGGACTGCGGGGGAAACGCTGCGGAAGGGAAAAAATATTCTATGTGGCTTTTGGGCGGAAACGTATATATTGCGGAGCAGGGGTTTTGTAAGCGGAACCTTCTGCTCCGAAATGGCATTATAGAGCGGATTGTACCGCAGGGAGAGACGGTGGAGGAAGCGCGCCTGCATGACGCGGAAACGGTGGATGTGCAGGGCGCTACTATTTTGCCGGGACTTGTGGATCTCCATTTTCACGGCTGCGCGGGACATGATTTTTGTGAAGGGACTAAGGAGGCGTTTGAAGCCATTGAGCGGTATGAGCTTTGTCACGGGATCACGGTCATATCGCCTGCGACAATGACGCTGCCGGAAGAACGGCTGTGTAAGATCTGCGCCGGGGCGGCGGCATATGCGAAGGACAGCGAGTGCTTAAAAGGAATTTATCTGGAAGGTCCTTTTTTATCGGAGGCCAAAAAAGGAGCGCAGAACAGTGCATATCTGAGGCTCCCGGACATAGAGCTGCTGCGCGGACTGAACGCGAAGGCGGAAGGGCTGATCCGGATCGTAGCGATCGCACCCGAGCAGAAAGGCGCGATCGCGTGTATGGAAGCGTGCGCGGAGCAGTTTCGTTTTTCTGTGGCGCATACGACGGCGGACTATGAGACATGCGCCCGGGCGATGCAAGCGGGCGCAAAGCAGGTGACGCATCTTTATAATGCGATGCCGCCGTTTACGCACAGGGAGCCGGGAGTGATCGGCGCGGCGTTTGATCACGGCGTGGATGTGGAATTGATCAGCGACGGCGTACATGTGGATGCATGCGCGGTGCGTATGGCGTTCCGGCTGTTTGGGGAGGAGCATGTCATCCTGATCAGCGACAGCATGATGGCGGCAGGAATGCCGGACGGCATGTATGAGCTTGGCGGTCAGGCGGTCACGGTGCGCGGAAAGCGGGCGGTGCTTTCGGACGGAACGATCGCGGGAAGCGTGACCAATCTGTATGACTGCATGGTGACGGCGATCCGTATGGGGATTCCGGCTGAGGCGGCGGTGCGCGCCGCAACAAGCAATCCGGCGGCGGCGCTCGGCATTGACACCGATTACGGGAGCATTGCAGTCGGAAAAAAAGCAGATCTGCTTGTGGTAAACGATGATTGGGAGCTGCAAAGGGTTTATAAGCACGGCAGAGAAGTGCGGCTGTGAGGCATGCCGCAGGGGAACGGCATGAAATAAGGAGGGGAACGAATGGCAACCTATCTGGTTGACTTGGAAAATACGGGGCTGGCAGGGTTATCGGGCTTGGAGGAGTTGTCCGCAAAGGATAAGGTCATTGTTTTTTACGGGACGCGGACCGGCTCGATCGCGTTTGACAAGCATGTGGAGCTGACAAAGGCAAAGGCGGACGTCACTTACACGAAGACGGAGCGCGTGGCAAAAAATTATCTGGATTTTCAGCTTGTGACCTATCTCGGGTACCTGATCGGAAGCGGGCAGGAGCGCGTATACTATATTATCAGTAAGGATAAGGGATACGACAGCTGTATCGAATTTTGGAGAAAGACAAATAAACAGATTGCGATCACGCGCTGCGAATCGCTGCAAAAGCAAAAAGCGGTGACGCAGCCGGCGGTGCAGTCAGACGCGGGCAAAGGCGCGCAGGCGGCAGGAGGCGAGCATGCGGATATGCAGAAGAATCCGGCTCCTGAACAGGCCAAGGCCGATCAGTTCGTAAGCGGCGGCGGGCAATCGAAGCAAAAGGCTTCCGGCAGGACGTCATCAACCCCGAAAGCGTCCGGTAAGGAGGCGTCCGATCAGAAAGCATCTGATCCGAAAGCATCCGGAAAAAAGACGCCGGATCAGAAAAAAGCGGAGAAACCATCCCTGCCCGAGAGCATGAGAAAGAAAATCCGCAAGGCGGTTAAGGAAGAAGGACTGGAGGCCGGAAGCTACAAGTTTATCTATGATTATGTTGTGAAGTTTTCAGATAAGCAAAAATTAAATATCGCACTGGTCAAGCACTTTCAACAGGAGAAGGGAAACCGGCTGTACAAGGAGATTCTGGATGTATTTGCCGAATATCATAAGCAGAATCCGGGTGCGTAAGCGGGCGAACGTGTGTGAAGGTATGCGAAGTACGCAAAAGTGCGAAAAGGCACGCAAAGATGCGTAAGCAGATCGCAGGCTGCGATCACGGATAGCTGCGCTCGCCGAAAATGCCCGTGCCGACGCGCACCATTGTTGCGCCCTCCTCGATCGCGACTTCATAGTCACCTGTCATGCCCATGGAGAGTGTATCAAAACAGACCGGATTTCCGTCGGCGGCCTTTGGCGGGGCTTCCTGTATGCTTGTAAAAAGACCATGCAGACGGCGGAAGTGCACACGGTTGCTTTCAGGCGTTTCCGTGTAGGGCGCGGAAGTCATGAATCCGCGCACGCGCACATGAGGACAATCTGCGGCGATGCGCGCGACGGCGTCCGGCGCCTCGGCGGCGGTAAAGCCCCACTTGGATTCTTCTTCCGCGATATTGACTTCGAGCAGAATATCCACGGTCAGTCCTTTTTTGGCTGCCTCCGCTTCGATCTGCGCGGCAAGACGCAGGGAATCGACGGAATGAATGAGCGCGGTTTTGTCTATGATATATTTAACCTTGTTGCGCTGCAAATGCCCGATCATATGCCATGTGACGTCGGCGCTGCATTGCGCATATTTTTCCGTCAGCTCCTGCACATAGTTTTCGCCGAAGATCCGCTCGCCCGCTGCGACGCATTCTTCGATCATGGAGAGCGGTTTTGTCTTACTGACCGCAACGAGCGTTACCTCGGACGGCTCACGTCCGCACCGCGCACAGGCGGCGGCGATATGCGCATGTACCTGCATGACGTTTTCTTTGATCATAAAAATTCTCCATTCTTGCTCAGCCCGCGAATTTGGGCGCAAGCACAATATTTGCAAAGCAAACTTGTTTGCAAAGCGAACTTGATCGCAAAGCGAACTTGTTTGCAAAGCGAACTTGATCGCAAAGCGAACTTGTTCGCTTTATCACCTCATCTATGTTTGATTATAGCACATCCGAGTGACAGTGTGCGAAAAATGTGTTATACTTGTTCCATGCGGAGAGAAAGGTAATTTATGGAAACGTTGCGGCTCCGCAGGTTTTGAAAGGGGCAAGAGGTCGAAAATGAAAAAAGAACGGGTGTTATATCTTGATCTGATCCGCATCGTCTGCTTTTTGATGGTGACGTCATTTCATTTTTCGGTTGCGGTAAAAACGTTTGGGATCAACGCAGACGTGGAGTTTTATCAGGGAATCGTGCATATTGTGTGGGGACCGATCGCGGTGTCGTGCTTTTTTATGGTGTCCGGCGCGGCATTGATCTATCGCTACGGGGAAAACTTTTCGCTGAAGGAATTTTACAAAAAAAGGTTCTTCGGACTCTACCCGCTGTTTTGGCTTGCGTATCTGTTTGCGTTCCTTGATTTCTTTTATCGGGTGAAATCCATGCCGGGAGGACCGAAGATTCATTTCCTGCTGTCGGTGGTTGCGATGGACGGGTATTTTAATGATTGGATTCCGACATTTTATATGATCGGCGAATGGTTTTTGGGTGTGATCGTGATACTCTATATTCTGTTTCCGCTGTATCGGTTCGTGATGTGTAAGTGCAAATATATCTTACCCGTCGTATTCTTTGTGTTGAGCGTGGTATTGATATATTATAATCCGTTTCCGATGGTGCCGGAGAAAAACCCGATCATGTGCAGCATGTATTTTGTGCTCGGCATGATGATCGAGATGCTGCGAAGGAGTCCGAAGCAGCGGGTGGCAAAAATCGGCAGAAGGATCGCGGCGGCAGTCGGCGCCATGCTTTTCATCGTTGTATATGCGGTGGAAAAGACCGGTTATCGGTTTAACGCCTATCATGTGATCTTTGCGATATCGGTATCGGTCTATCTGATCCTGATGGAGGTTGCGGAGTGGATAAAGTCGGAGCGCGCAAGGAGTCTGATCAGCACGATCGGCAGGCACTCGTATGCATATTTTTTGCTGCATCATGTGTTTATGTACAAATATCTTCCGAATTTTTCGGGCGTTACAATGAGCGGTTCCAACACGCTGCTCCTGTTTGTAAGCTGCGTGGGGTATATTTATGCGCTGGCGGTTGGACTGGATAAAATTTATGCGGCGCTCGTGCGCGCGCTTAGAAGATGGCGCGGAAAGGATGAGAGCACGGCATAGAGGATTTTCCTGCTGAGCCGCATGAGGATGAAGCGTTTTGAACGGCAGCGATATAGATACAACATTTTGACAGGTTATCGTAACATTCATGTCTTGCAGAAAGCAAAAATCTTACGTTAAACTAGGAGGGAAATATGGAGAAACCAACATTGGTAATACTTGCAGCCGGAATGGGCAGCAGGTACGGAGGGCTAAAGCAGATCGATCCGATTGATAAGCATGGAAATAAGATCATTGACTTTTCAATCTACGATGCGGTCAGGGCGGGGTTCCGCAAGGTCATTTTCATTATTAAAAAAGAGAATGAGGCGGATTTTCGTTCCTGCATCGGCGATACGGTCAGCAAGTATATCGAGGTCGAATATGTATTTCAGGAGCTTAGCAATGTTCCCGCGGGCGTTGTTGTTCCTGAGGGGCGTATGAAGCCTTGGGGAACCGCACATGCTATTCTATGCTGCAAGGATGCGATCGACGGACCATTTGCGGTGATCAATTCGGATGATTATTACGGGCAGAGCGCATTCCAGACGCTGTACGATTTTCTGACGACGCATGAGGACGGCGAGAAGTACCGCTATGCGATGGTGGGCTATGAGCTTGGCAACACGCTGACGGATAATGGTTCCGTGGCGCGCGGCTGCTGCATCACGGATCAGAACGGATTTTTGGTCAACATCGCGGAGCGCACGAAGATCGTCAAAATGCACGGCGGTGCGGCGTACACGGAGGACGACGGAGAGACCTATGTGCCGATTCCGATGGAAACGCTCGTATCCATGAATATGTGGGGCTTTATGCCGAGCATTTTAGGTGAACTGGAGCAGGCGCTTCAAAGGTTTTTTGCCGAGGAAGTGCCGGTCAATCCCTTAAAATCCGAATGCTTTTTGCCGATCGAGGTAGACAGACTGCTTCAGGCGGGTAAGGCGACTGTGGAAGTGCTGCCCTCGAAGGACAAGTGGTTCGGCGTCACCTATAAGGAGGATAAACCCTTTGTTGTGGAATCCATACAGAATCTGAAGGATGAGGGCGTATATCCTGAAAAACTGTGGGAGTAACGCCTCTGATGTAAAATAAGGAGGATGGGGTATGTCGATTTTAGTAACGGGCGGTGCAGGTTATATCGGAAGCCATACGGTAGTGGAGCTGCAGAATGCGGGATATGAGGTTGTTGTACTGGATAATCTGAGTAATTCCAGTGAGAAGTCCTTAAAGCGTGTGGAAAAAATTACGGGAAAGGCAGTTCCTTTTTACAAGGCGGATATTTTAGACCGCGGGGCGTTGGAAGAAATTTTTGCAAAAGAAGCAATTGACTGCTGCATACATTTCGCGGGCTTAAAAGCGGTCGGAGAATCCGTACAGAAGCCGTGGGAATATTACAATAACAATATTGCCGGAACACTCACGCTTGTGGATGTGATGAGAAAGCACGGCTGCAAAAACATCATTTTTTCATCTTCGGCAACCGTGTACGGCAATCCGGCAGTGATCCCGATCACGGAACAGTGCCCGAAAGGACAATGTACCAATCCGTACGGCTGGACCAAATCCATGCTGGAGCAGATTTTAAGCGATATGCAGAAGGCGGATCCGGAGTGGAACGTCATCCTGCTTCGTTATTTTAATCCGATCGGCGCGCATAAGAGCGGAACGATCGGCGAGAATCCGAACGGCATCCCGAACAATTTGATGCCTTACATCACACAGGTTGCAGTCGGCAAGCTGAAGCAGCTCGGTGTGTTCGGAAATGATTACGATACGCCGGATGGAACCGGAGTGAGAGATTATATTCATGTTGTCGATCTGGCGAAGGGACATGTGAAAGCAGTCAAGAAAGTCGAGGAAAAAGCGGGCTTAAAGATTTACAATCTCGGTACGGGTGTCGGCTACAGCGTTCTGGATATTGTAAAGAATTTCGAGGAAGCAAACGGTGTGAAGATCCCCTATGAGATCAAGCCGAGGCGTGCAGGAGACATTGCAACCTGCTACGCTGATGCGTCGCTTGCGAAAGAAGAACTCGGCTGGACCGCGGAATACGGTATCCGTGAGATGTGCGAGGACTCCTGGAGATGGCAGAGCAGTAACCCGAACGGGTATGAGGAATAGGCGGTATAAGGTAAAAGAAAGAGCTGCGCGGCGCAGCTCTTTCTTGCTTATAGGAGATATCTTCGAAAGAACGCGCAGCGTTCTTTTTTATATCTATAAGGAAATTTCGTAAACTGGAAGAATCCGCTTTTGCAATTATTTGAAGGAGTTTCGCGTCAGCGAAACTCTGAAATGAGCGAAGCTCATTTTTTTATGCCACATATCCATACATAAAGATAAAATGACAGACGCTTCCCGCCATGACAAACAGATGGAATACCTCGTGGGAACCGAAATACGCATGCTTTGCGTTAAATACGGAAAGCTTCAGCGCGTAAATAATGCCTCCCGCCGTATAGATCAGTCCGCCCGCGAGCAGCCATAAAAAAGCGGCCAGCGGAAGCGTATGGATAAGCTGTCCGAATACAAAAAGGCATACCCAGCCCATAGAAATGTACAGGATGGAGGAAAACCATTTCGGGCAGGTAATCCAGCACGCCTTGACGATCATACCGGCGAGCGCGATACCCCATACGACGGCAAGGAGCAGATACCCGAGCTGTCCGCCAAGGACGATCAGGCATACGGGCGTATAGGAGCCGGCGATCAGCACAAAGATCATCATGTGATCCAGCTTGCGGAATATGCGGAGCAGTCGGCCGCCTACATTGACGGAATGATACAGCGTGCTTGCGCCGTACAGAAGCACCATGCTGAGGATAAAGACCGTCATCGCCAAAAGATGACGGGAGTCCGCGGACATACTTGCTTTGATCAGAAGCGGTGTTGCCGCAATGGAAGCGAAGACCATAGCGATCAGATGTGTGATAGCACTTCCGGGTTCACGGATCGTAATTGTCATAAAAAATCCCTTCTTTCCTAAAAATAGATATAGATTCTGCAGTTCTGTCGGCAAGGCATATGTGCAGATATGAAAAACAAGTGAAGATACTTATAGTATGAACTGCTTTGCAAAACTTTATAACATAGTAAACAAAACTATGTAACAGCACACATATATTACAACACGCAACATGGCGTGTCAACAGGAAAATGAACAATCCAACCTATGCTTTTTGCGTTTTCTGATGTTATGCATAAAAAAAGCAGGCTTTTTGCCTGCGTTCTCAGGCTTTTTGCCTGCATTTTGGAATGTTTCATGGGAGTTCTGCGTAAATTAGTAATTGTGTGGGCGATATCAGTCTTCTTCGATGATCTGGAACTCCAAATAATCGAACGGGATCTGCTCGATAAAACTGTCCTGTCGGAAGCGGGTCTTGGCATGCTGCTGGAATTCGCGGATGTTGCTGTCGAGCCAGATCGGTTTGCCGAGGTCAAAACGGATGCAGACTTCATCAAGCGCGCGAAAGACTTTGTGTGTCCGCGTATCCTCG
This sequence comes from Lachnospiraceae bacterium, assembly GCA_014804755.1. GTDB lineage: Bacteria > Bacillota > Clostridia > Lachnospirales > Lachnospiraceae > DLAJ01. Next base: position 64,694 of record JAAUZE010000008.1, read on the forward strand.
CGATCGTCAATGATCACGGTATCGCGGAGCATATGATTTTCTTTCCATATTTTTGCCCATAAACGAAACATTGCGAGTTCCCTTCAACTTTGTTTGATCAAGATACGTCTGATAAATATAAAGTATAGCGATAAAATGTAGTATTTGTAAATAAACCATTAAATATTTGTGAAAAATGTACATTTTTTCCGAAATATGGTATAATGATTACAGAATTTAGCACAAAAACGACAGCCTGAGTGTATGCTTGGATTGGGGGAGTGGAAATGGAATTTTGGCCTAGTGCAAACAGCGAGGTGGATAAGTGGAAAGAAGTGCAGCTTGTCTATCAATCAGCATTGAAAGAAATCGGAACAAAGCTTGAAATTCTGAATGATGAATTTCAGCATGTACATAAGTATAATCCGATTGAGCATATCAAGTCGAGGATCAAGACATCGGAAAGCATCGTTAAGAAATTGAAGCGTAACGGATATGATTCGACGATTGAAAATATGATCGAGCATGTGAATGACATTGCGGGAATCCGCGTGATCTGTTCCTTTACGTCAGATATTGAACAGATTGCGAAAATGATTGAGCGCCAGAGCGATCTGAAGGTCATTGGGATCAAGGATTACTTTACAAATCCGAAGCCGAACGGCTATCAGAGCTATCACATGCTTGTCACCGTGCCGATCTTTCTGTCGGATAGGATTGTCGATACAAAAGTGGAGATTCAGATCCGAACGGTTGCGATGGATTTTTGGGCGAGCCTGGAGCATAAGATTCATTACAAATTCGAGGGGGAGACACCGGAAACAATCGAGCGTGAGCTGATGGAATGCGCGCGCATGGTTTCCGAGCTGGACGCCAAGATGCTTTCCCTTAACAATGAAGTCAGAAAAATAGAAGAGCAGGAATAGGAGTAGCTTTGGTTTTGCTGTAAGCTGCTCGTGTAAGTTGCTTGTATAAGCTCGTGTAAGTTGCTCTTTTATAAAAAGATTGACAACCTATTTGAGGGGTAAGTACAATGAACCTGTAAAAGACAGGTGATTCCTGAACGTTCATTGAAAGGAAGGGTACTAAGGGATGAAAAGAAGAGAAAGAGAGAACAGAATCTTTAAGGGGATGAAGGGCGTGGCAGCAGCAGGGCTGGCAGGATGCCTTTTTGCGGCGGCGTGCCTGCCCATGAATGTGTCTGCGAGTGAGACGATCACGAGAGAGAATTTTGATTACGTGCGTTATGCGGATGATTATTTGGATTTGAAGGCGGCATTCGGATATGATGCGGAAGCGCTTTATAACCACTATCTGACCTGTGGCATATTGGAGCAGCGGATGGCTTACAGCATTGTTTCGGCTACAGAGTTTGATTATGTGCGCTATGCGGATGACTATTTAGATTTGAAGGCGGCGTTCGGATATGATGCTGAGGCACTCTACAGTCATTATTTGAACAACGGAAGAACAGAAGGAAGAATTGCTTATTATACTGATGGGAGTGTAATCGGCGGTGAAAGCGTAACCGAAAATCAGACGGAATCAGAGAGTGCGGGCGAGACGGAACAGACGCCTAAAAAGAAAGTGTCTCCGCAGGAACAGGCTTTGATTGACGCCGGCTGGGAATGGAATAGCAACTGGGGAATGTGGGTCAGATAACAGAATGATGCGTATGGCCGGAACAGCTATAGGTGCAAGTGAAGATTTTTGTATTTTTATATATGAATGAATTGGATAGGGGCGTTGCAATATAACGAGATTCTGGTTATGGAGCAACGCTCCTTCTTGTTATTTATCCCCTAAAATGAGGAGTGCCTGAGTACCTTTCGGCACTCAGGCTTATTATGAAAAAAATAATGAATATCATGATGAAAACAATTGCTTGATTTGACTTAAGTATAACGATAGATTATGAACAAATCATGAACGAACCGTGAATGATTGGTTAATATTTATAAAACGTATAAAAAATGGAAAAAAATGTAGTGCAGATTGCACAAAATCGAAAGAGCTTGAGGGAATCAAAACTGTATGTTATAATAGGCGCATAAGAAAAACAAGCGACCGCAATGCGGACATTTGTGGGGTACATGAAAAGAGGAAGAAAGGGTCTGGGTGAAAAACATGGATAGCTTTATGGATAAAATTGCACACAAATTTACGGCACAGGATATGATCAAGGCGAATGCGGCGGCGGAGGAAAAGGAACTGGAGCGTCTGCGCGTGCAGGTTGCCGAATATGATACGAGAATACAGGAGATCCGTAAGCTGAACCTCAAGAATTTGGAGCTGGCGGATAATCTGCAGGCGATGATCGATGCCGGAAACGCTAAGATAAAAGCGTACGCGGACGCGCAGGAGCAGAGTGAGCAGGCGGAAGGGGCAGCAGCGCAGGGCGTGACCAGCGAACAGCTGGAAGAATTGTCTCAGAAGCTTATTACACAGACGAAGCAGCTCACCATGGCAAAGCTTGAGACGATGGAGCGGCTGGACACGTTAGAGAACAGATTAAACACGCGTTCGGAACTGGAACAGATCGCGGAGAAGCTGGAGAAGTCTTCGGTATCCGAGGAATTGATCGCAAGGCTTGACACCAGCGAGAAGCTGAATGAGATTGTGGCAAAGCTGGAGCAGCAGCCGACCTCGGACGAAATTGCAGAGAAGCTGAATTACCGTACGGCATTTGAAGGAATCGTATCAAAATTGGACAGATGTCCGACGCTGGATGAGATTGCTGAGAGGCTCGTCAGCGAAAAGCCGGAGGGGCTTGAGGAACGGCTGAATGCGGTCAAGGAAGAGCTGACCGACCATGTACATAAAGAGAACGTTAAGGTGTACCGTAACGTGCAGGCAGCGATCATAGATGAAAATAAGAAGCTGGCGGAGGCGATCGCTGCATCTCAGATAGAGATGAAGGAGCAGCTTGCAAGAACCGAAAAGAACGTGTCGGGATTAAAGACACTCGCAATCGTGACGCTGATCGCGGCGCTTGCCAATATCGGAATCTGGGCTGCGTCCATCTTCAATCTTCTGCCGGCATTCTAATAGAAATATTGTGCTTGTGAGTCATTCAGAAAGAAAGGAGCCGCGAAGATTGTGGGGAAGCAATTATGGAAACCGGGCAATATGCTCTATCCGATTCCTGCCGTGCTGATCAGCGTTGCGGATAAGGACGGAAACCCTAATTTGTTTACAGCGAGCTGGGTAGGGACGGTTTGCTCCGATCCGCCCATGGTATCCGTTTCTGTACGGCCTGAGCGCTATTCCTACCATATGATAGAGGAGACGGGAGAATTTGTCGTCAATCTGACGACGAAGCAGCTGGCCCGCGCGGCGGATTATTGCGGCGTGCGGAGCGGACGGGATGAGAATAAATGGGAGGGTGCGGGCTTAACGCCCGTAACAGGCACGAAGGTGCGTGCGCCCTATGTGAAGGAAAGTCCCGTCAACATTGAGTGCAAGGTGACAAATAAGCTTGCGCTCGGAACGCACGACATGTTCATCGGTACGGTGGTGGCGGTGCTCGTGGACGACGCGTATATGGATGAAAAAAACGCGTTTCATTTAGAGCAGGCAGAGCCAATTGTCTATTCGCACGGTACCTATCATGAGCTCGGAGCGGCACTTGGCAAATTTGGGTTCAGCGTAAAAAAGAGTGTTTGAAAATTTTATGCAAAAAAAGAATTGTGGTCACAATTCTTTTTTTTGTTCAGAGGAAGTCCGATGCTGCTGCGGCTGATAAAGAGAACCGCGCACAACGGAAGCGTTTCCGTAGCGGCTTCGGATGCTGTCAAGTGCTTTGTCGAGCTTTTGATATTTTTCCGCCCGTGCACCGGAAAGGGGATCGTCCGCCTGCGCGAGGGCAGTGGAAGCATTTGTCCGTGCGGAAGGATGTGCCTGCGTGGGAGCGGATGCGGGATCGAGGTGTCCGCGTGCACGAAGGGGGCTGCCGGTATCCATGGCAAGGTCGGACAGGCTGAGCTGTACGGGATCGTCCGCTGCACCCAGTTTGGCGGTGCGGATACCGAGCAGGCGTATCGGTTCTCCGTTCCATAGCTCGCGAAAAAGCCGGCAGGCAGTTTCGTAGATGAAATTCGTGCTGTCGGTAGGGGTATCAAGCATGGTCTGGTGCGACACGGATAAAAAAGAAGCATATTTGATCTCAACCGTCACACAGAGCGCACGTTTTTGTGCCTCGCGCAGTCTTGCGGCAACGGATTCCGCGAGCGATAACAAAACGCGGCGCGCCGCGGCTTCGTCGGTAACATCCGCAGAGAGCGTTGTCGAATTTCCGATCCCCTTTGCCTCCGCTTCCTGCGTGACGACTTCGGAATCGTCGATACCGTTCGCGTAGTTCCAAAGCGTCTGTCCGTGGCTTTTTAAGTGCGCGGTCACAATAGCGGGATCCGCGGCGGCGAGATCGCCGATCGTGACGATGCCGAGCTTTTTTAATGTTTCCGTACTGGAACGCCCGCAGAGAAACAGACGGGATATGGGGAGCGGCCATAGCTTCCCGGCAAGTTCGGAGCAAAACAGTGTGTGGACAAGATTGGGCTTGCGAAAATCGGATGCCATTTTTGCCAGCACTTTGCGGTCGGAAATACCGATATTGACGGTAAAGCCGAATGTTTCATACACGGAATCCTTGATCAGTGTGGCAGCGGCGACAGGGGATGCATAATGGGAGGCAATCGGTGTATAATCCATATAGCATTCGTCAATGCTGACCTGCTCCAAATCCGGACAAAAAGAAGAAAGATGCGCCATCAGCGCCTGGGAATAGCGGTGATACATGGCGTGGTCCGGCGAAGCGATCACGAGCGAAGGGCACTTTTTTAGGGCGCTGCCGATCGGTTCCGCTGTTTGGATGTGGTATTTTTTTGCGGGAATGGATTTGGCAAGGACGATGCCGTGGCGTTTAGAGGAATCACCGCCGATAATGGCGGGGATTTCGCGCAGATCAATACCGGCGCCTGTTTTTAGATTTTCAACCGAAGTCCAGCTTAAATAGGCTGAATTGACATCAATATGGAAAAAAATGTTGTCCATGTTTTTCCTTTCTGCCGCATTTTACTTTACAAGCGGGCAAAATATTGTTAGAATGTGTTTGTTACAAAAATGTTACAATTAAAAACGAAAGATGATGAAGACTGCGCCATCCGGGTGCAGCGTTATCTTTGGAAAACAGAATGAGACTGATTACAAAATATTATAAAAGACTGCGCTTTACCTATCTCAAGACGATTTGGTTTGCACTTGCCGTGAATGCGCTGTTCTTACCCTATTATACCAAATTGCAGAGCACAGGGAATAATTTTTTTACCGTAACCGTAAACGGGGAACTGGTCGGAACGGTGGACGCCGAAGAAAAGGTGGATCGCTTTATCCGGGATGCGCGCCGTTCTATTGTTATGTCCACGAACTCCTCGAATTCGTCCGAGCTGGTTTTTATGAATGCGGATGTAGAAATCGTCGGTGAAGAAGTTTACATCGGCATGGTGGACGACGAGGGAACCGTTCGTGCGAGGATTTACGACGCGCTGAAAGGTACAATGCAGGAGACCATGCAGCGTTCCTATACCGTGAAGGTGAATGAGACAACTGTCAATCTGGCAAGCACGGAAGAGGTACACAGTCTGCTGGATGCGGCGCTGCGCAAATATGATGCGGAGGATGCCTATGAATTAGAGCTTGTCTTAGACCCGGAGCGCGAGCTGAATGTGCTGACACCCGTGATCACAAGTACGGCGAAGCAGGATGAGACAGTAGGTGTTGAGCAGGAGGAGGAAGAGTTCCCGACTGTAGCCGGTGTGGAATGGTTTCTTGAGGAAGCGATGAACCGTGAGGAGGAGCTTGAGGAGCAGACATTTGATGATTTTGATCTCGGGATTTCCAGTATGACATATAACGAGGATATTGAGGTCGTGGAGGCATATCTGCCGCAGGACGAGCTCACCGATCTTGATACGGCGATCGCGCTGATCACGGAGAATCAGGAAGTGCAGCAGATTTACTCGATCCAGCCGGGGGATACTCTTTCGGAAATATCCATGAAATTTGATCTTCCGATGGAAGAATTGATCGCGATGAATCCGGACAAGCTCAAAGATCAAAACTCGATTCTTCATATTGACGATGAGCTGATCATTACCGTGCCGGAGCCGTCGCTGTCTGTTCTTTGGAGCGAGCAGAGGTACTACGAGGAAGATTATGACGCGGACATTATCTATATTGATAATGACAGCTGGTATACGACCCAGCGGGTGACGCTGCAGGAGCCTTCGCAGGGACACCGTAAGGTTGTGGCGAGTATCAGCTATAAGAATACCGAGGAGCTTGGCAGGGAAATTCTCATGCAGGAGGTGACGCTCGAAGCGGTACCGAAGATCGTTGAGCGCGGAACGATCATTCCGCCGTCCTATATCAAGCCGATCTACGGCGGACGTCTTACCTCGGGCTTCGGCGGACGCAGTGCGCCGACAAAGGGTGCTTCGACGTACCATAAAGGCGTTGACTGGGCGGTGCCGATCGGAACCACGGTCATGGCGTCTTCATCCGGAACGGTTGCGAGAGCAGGCTGGGCGAGCGGTTACGGTTATGTGGTTTATATCAATCATCCCGATGGCAGGCAGACGAGATACGGGCATTGCAGCAGGGTAATTGTCAGTCCTGGGCAGTATGTCGTGCAGGGACAGGCGATTGCTTACTCGGGCAATACAGGAAGAAGTACGGGACCGCACCTGCATTTTGAGATGCTGATCAACGGAACCCAGGTCGATCCGCGGCCATATTTGGACTAACTGTGCATAAAATTGGCAAACTTCACACTGACTTTGTTCAAAAGTTCTGATTTACACGAGGGAGCATCTGCGCTATAATAAGCGCATAGGTGAACGGACAGTAACAATATATGGTATGCTTGTACCATATATTGTATGTAGAGTTCTGCGATGTGTCGCCTTACCGTTGCTGTGCCGACACCCGCATGCGCGGGCTGTTGTCAACATGGTTGATTAGAGTGTAGGATGAGTCGTTTCCTGCATATAATAATGATATGCATAGATTAGAAATATAGATGAGGTGCGTTATGGATCAATACGCAGTAAAAGGCGGCACACCCCTTGTGGGCGAAGTCGAGATCGGAGGAGCCAAAAATGCGGCGCTTGCGATTTTGGCGGCATCCATCATGACGGACGAAACAGTTTTGATAGAGAATGTACCGGATGTCAGGGATACGAATGTACTGATGCAGGCAATGTCGAGCGTCGGGGCTGTCATTACCCGGATCGACAGACACACTGTTAAGATAAACGGTTCACAGATTCACAATTTAGTAATAGAAGACGAGTATATGAAGAAGATTCGCGCCTCCTACTATTTGATCGGCGCGCTTCTCGGCAAATACAAGCATGCGGAGGTTCCGCTTCCGGGCGGATGCAATATCGGTGTCCGCGCGATCGATCAGCATATCAAGGGATTTAAGGCGCTGGGCGCAGACGTGCGCATCGTTCACGGTGCGATCGTGGCGGAGGCAAAGCATTTGACCGGAAACCATATTTTCATGGATAAAGTATCGGTCGGCGCGACTATCAATGTGATGATGGCAGCGAGCATGGCGGAGGGCAAGACCATCATTGAGAACGCGGCGAAGGAACCGCATGTGGTCGATCTTGCAAACTTTTTGAATTCCATGGGCGCCAATATCAAGGGCGCAGGTACGGACGTCATTCGGATCAAGGGCGTGACAAAGCTACATAAAACCGAGTATATGATTATTCCCGATCAGATAGAGGCGGGAACGTTCATGATGGCGGCAGCGGCGACCAAGGGTGACGTAACAGTAAAAAATGTGATTCCGAGGCATTTGGAATCCATCACGGCAAAGCTGATAGAGATTGGCTGTGAGGTCGAGGAATCGGACGATGCAGTCAGAGTTGTGGCGGCAAAACGGCTGCACAACACACAGGTGAAAACGCTTCCGTATCCCGGTTTTCCGACGGATATGCAGCCGCAGATTGTGGCGGTGCTCGGTTTGGCAAAGGGAACGAGCATCGTATCGGAGAGTATTTTTGAGAACCGCTTCAAGTATGTTGATGAGCTTACAAAGATGGGAGCGGAGATCAAGGTCGAAAGTACGATGGCGATCATTGACGGCGTTTCCAAGTATCTTGGGGCGGGAATGACGGTTCCCGATCTTCGGGCAGGGGCGGCGCTCGTCATTGCGGCGCTTGCTGCGGACGGATTTTCGACGCTCGACGAGATTCAATACATTGAGCGCGGATATGAGGATCTGGAATATAAGCTTCAGGCGCTCGGCGCGCAGATTGAGCGTGTGTCCGATGAAACACAGCTCAAAAAATTTCAATTAAAAGTGGGATAAAAGGGGACGTCCATGCCAAATCCATATCTGCCGCGCTGGGAATACATTCCGGACGGCGAGCCGAGAGTGTTCGGTGACAGAATTTATATCTATGGTTCACATGACAATGCGGGATCAGTGAAATTCTGCGATTATGTGTTGAAATGCTGGAGCGCACCGCTTGATCATCTGAATCAGTGGGTGTGTCACGGCGACATCTTTCGCACACAGCAGACCTTTGATCATGAGCCTGACACGGATTGGACAGACCGTTCCCATTATCTCTATGCTCCGGATGTTGTGGAAAAGGACGGAAAATATTATCTTTACGCTTATATCATAGGTTCCGTAGGCTGTGTCGCGGTGAGCGACAAACCGGAGGGACCGTTTTTGTTGTTGAATAAGTATCATTATACGATTTCTGACGAAATCTGTTGCAATGGCTGGTTTATCGATCCGGGAGTACTGGTGGATGACGATGGCAGAACGTATATATACTGCGGATTTGAACGTTCTTTTATGGCGCAGATCAACAGCGGCAGTATGTATGAGGTCATTGATGGGAGCTGCATCGAGCATATCATTCCCTGTGAGAAACAGGAGGACGGAGGATTCACGGAGACGGATGCGCTGTTTTATGAAGCGTGCTCGCCAAGAAAGATTGGGGATACCTATTATCTGATCTATTCGCCGAAGCGCGGCAGCAGACTTGCGTATGCCACTTCGGACAGTCCGACAGGGCCGTTTACCTATCGGGGATATATCATAGATAATGGCGTGGAATATCCGGGTGGCAATAATCATGGCTCTGTTGCGCAGATTAACGGGCAGTGGTATGTTTTTTACCATCGGATGACCAATGATACCATTATGTCCCGGCGTGCCTGTGTCGAGAAGATTGAGATTCTTCCGGACGGAACGATTCCTGCGGTGGAGATGACGTCTTTGGGATTTGAAGATGCCCTAAATCCTTATGAGATCACGCCGGCAGAAATTGCCTGCGTGTTGGAGGGCGGTGCGTTCGTGACCGAGAAAAATGTATTTGAGCGTGTTGTGACGAATGTGACGGAAGGGTGCGTGATCGGATATAAATACTTTGATTTCGGAGACGATTTCGGCAGCAGGACGATGGAGCTTTCCGTAAATATCAATGGTATGGGCTGTGACAGTATTCTGCAGGTGCTGCTCGACGGAAAGGATGGAGAAGAGATCGGACGTCTTAAGATCGGCAGAGAAAGCGGTGCGGTCACGGAAAGGGTGAAGGCAGTAACGGGAAGACACAGTCTGTTCTTTCGGATTTTGACAGAGTATCCGTCTGACTGGACGGGAGAACCTTTTAGGAACCGATGCCTGTTTGAGTTGAAAGAGTTTGCCTTTACAAAGTAAAAAAAGAGTGCTAGGCACTCTTTTTTTACTTATAGGAAACTTCACAATCCCGAAAAAATTTGCTTTGGCAAATTTTTTGAAAGAATCCGCCTTTGGCGGATTCTTTTTTATACAATCTTTACAATGGACAGCCCCGTTTCCTTGAAAAGATCAACAAAGGTATCTCCCACGCGTACGGTCGGCCGTGCAGGGTTGTTCGGATTGATGAAGACGACCTCACCCTCCCTGCCGTCGCTTAGGCGGACGCGGTTTAACAGGTAGGTTGTTACGACATTATTCATAAAAGTCATATAATAGCCGGGGTCATATTTCTGCAGTCCCTCGGAAATGAGAATATCGATCACTTCAAACGGACAGAGAGGACCGCGATAGATACGCGCGCTTGTCATAGCGTCATATACGTCGGCGATGGAAACGATCTTTGCGAATTTGTCGATCTTATTGCCGACGAGTCCGAGCGGATAACCGGTGCCGTCACAGCGCTCGTGATGCATTAATGCGGCGTTGCAGACATGCTCGTTCACGTTCTGCGCGCGCAGGATCTTATAGCCCTCATACGGATGCGTTTTAATGATGGAATACTCTTCCTCGGTCAGTCTCGCAGGCTTTTTAATGATAAAATCGGGAATGACGAGTTTGCCGATGTCATGCAGCATGCCGCACAGCGTCGCAAGCTCAATATCCTCCTGCGAAAAAAGGAGCCACCGGGCAAAAATATTGCAGATCAGAGCAACATTCATCGAATGCGCATAGGTCAGATCATCATAGGATCGCATACTCTGTAGCATGGTAAATACGTTGAATGAAGCCTTTTTGGTCTGAAGCAGGGATAATGCCTGTTCCAGCATGGCATCCGTATCGATCGGCGCATTGTTCTCGACGATATCATTCAGACTGTTTTTGAAACCGATCAAAGATTCGTCAAAGTAGCGCTTGAATGCCTGAAATTCCGGACTGCTCTGCACATGCTCGGAAACGGAAAGGCTGGGAGACGGCTTCCCTAATGACTCATTCAAATCATCCTCAATACGGATAGAGAGGATGGAATAAAATTCAAGCTTTGTAATGGTTTTGTCTGTTAAGGTAAGTCCCTTGGGAAGGATCAGTTGATCGCTATAACTATAGACGTCCTCCGCCGTGACCATTCCCGGGACCAATTCCTGCGTGCTTAGTCTCTTCATAGCGTACCTCCCTTCGGTCAAAAGTAACAATAGTGATAGTAAAATTATAAAATTTTTTTACAATATTGTCAATCAAATCCATTGACATAGCCAAACGTTTGATGTATGTTAATAGCAGATAGGAAAATTCCATATTGAACCCCTCGTTTTACGAGGAATATTCTCTTATTCGGAGTGGTGGAGATACATAGGATCTGTGAAGCCACGGCAACCCCATAACCGGAAGGTGCCAACCTGAGCGAATATTGTTGACCGCATATCATCTGCGGTTGATCGAACAATAAGAGGATTTGATTATCTGTGATGTCAGGTCCGCTTAGCTGCGGACTTATTTTTTTGTGATAAAGAAGGAGGAACCAATCATGGAAAAACACTTATTTACGTCTGAATCCGTTACGGAGGGACATCCTGACAAAGTCTGCGATGCGGTTTCCGACGCCATCTTAGACGCCTGCATGGAGCAGGATCCGATGAGCCGCGTTGCCTGTGAGACAGCTGCATGTACAGGGTTTGTGCTTGTCACGGGCGAGATCACGACAAAGGCAAATCTGGACATTCCGGCGATCGTCAGAAAAACGGTGAACGAGATCGGTTATGATGATGCAAAGACAGGATTTGACGGGAATACCTGCGCGGTCATGGTCGCATTGGACAAACAGTCTCCCGATATTGCAATGGGTGTAGACAAGGCGCTGGAGGCAAGAGAGGCGAAAATGTCCGACGAGCAGCTTGCCGCGATCGGCGCGGGCGATCAGGGTATGATGTTCGGCTATGCGACGAACGAAACCGAGGAATATATGCCGTACCCGATCTCGCTTGCGCACAAGCTGGCATTACAGCTTACCAAGGTGAGAAAGGACGGTACGCTTTCTTATTTAAGACCGGACGGCAAGAGTCAGGTCTCTGTGGAATATGATGAAAATAATAAGCCGATCCGTTTAGAGGCGGTTGTGTTATCCACACAGCACGACGAGGATGTCACGCAGGAGCAGATTCATGAGGACATCAAAAAATATGTGTTTGATCCGGTGCTCCCGAAGGAGCTGATTGATGAGAATACCAAGTATTTTATCAACCCGACAGGACGCTTTGTGATTGGCGGACCGCACGGCGATGCGGGTCTGACGGGACGTAAGATCATTGTGGATACCTACGGCGGCTACGCAAGACACGGCGGCGGCGCGTTTTCGGGGAAGGACTGCACGAAGGTCGATCGTTCCGCAGCGTACGCGGCGCGCTATGTCGCAAAAAATATCGTGGCGGCGGGACTTGCCGATAAGTGTGAGATTCAGTTATCCTATGCGATCGGCGTAGCGGAGCCGACCTCCGTCATGATCGATACGTTCGGCACGGGAAAATTAAGCTCGGAGAAGCTGGTCGGCATCATCCGTGACAATTTTGATTTAAGACCTGCGGGCATCATCAAAATGCTCGATCTGCGCAGGCCGATCTACAAGCAGACGGCAGCGTACGGACACTTCGGGCGCAACGACTTAAATCTGCCGTGGGAGCAGCTTGATAAGGTTGATGTGTTAAAGAAATATTTGTAAAAAGTATTTGTAAAATGAGCTTTTGCGGGGCTGTTGCACTAAGCGTTGGGAGTACAGAATATTGCATGAAACACAATTAAATTCTGCAATATCTTGTATCTGATTTCCTTAGTGCGACGGTCCCGCCTATTATATTACGGGCAATTTCTGATTGTATAGTGTGTGGATTTAGGGTAAAATATTTTTATGGTCAGTTCTGGGTCAACCATGGTATGTGTTATGAAATCATAACGGGGAAGTGATGATATGCGTTATACGATCAATGAGATAAAGAAAAAAACAACCCCCATTGCTAAAGAATACGGAATTGGACGCATGAGTCTGTTTGGCTCTTATGCCAGAGGGGAGGCAACAGATGATAGTGATGTTGATCTATATATAGAGCGGGGAAAGCTGAAAAGTCTGCTTCAATATTTTGCCTTTATTGATGAACTGGAAAATGTTTTGGATTGTCATGTTGATGTTGTGACTACAGGGATTGAAGACAAACAGTTTCTTGCTGAGATAATGCAAGAGGGGGTACTCTTATATGAAGAATGAGGATAACTTGATTATTAAGAAAATGATTAAATATTGTAATGATGTAAATATTCTTTTAACAAGATTCAATATGGATTTTGAAAGATATAAAACGGATATTTCGTTTCAATATGCATGTAATATGTGTATTATTCAAATCGGTGAACTGGCCAATAGATTATCAGATGAACAAAAAGAAGGAAGTAAAAACATTCCATGGCGTGCAATCAGAGGAATGAGGAATCTGCATGCGCATGATTATGAAAACGTTGATTTGGAAATTGTTTGGAATACATTATTGGAGGATATTCCAGTGCTAAAGCAAAGTTTGGAAAAATTATTATAAATCCTTTAACATATTGTTATTTCATGGTATTGCCATCATACAAAGGAGGCGCGCATGTCGTTTGTACATCTTCATGTCCATACCGAGTATAGTCTTTTGGACGGTTCAAATAAGATCAAGGAATACGTGAAGCGTGTGAAAGAGCTCGGCATGAACGCGGCGGCGATCACGGATCACGGCGTCATGTACGGCGTGATCGATTTTTACCGTGAGGCGGCGGAGGCGGGCATTAAGCCGATCCTTGGCTGTGAGGTCTATGTCGCGCCGGGCTCGCGTTTTGAGAAAGAGACCCATGTTTCCGACGACCGCTATTACCATTTGGTGCTGCTTGCAGAGAATAACACTGGTTATGCAAACCTGATGAAGATCGTATCCCGCGGTTTTACGGAAGGGTACTATTACAAACCCCGCGTGGATATGGAGCTGCTTGAGGAATTTCATGAGGGCATTATCGCGCTTTCCGCTTGTCTTGCAGGAGAGGTGCAGCGTAACATAGCCAAGGGATTGATCGAGGAAGCCAAAAAGACAGCGCTGCGCTATGAGGCAATCTTTGGCAAGGGAAATTATTTTCTCGAGCTGCAGGATCACGGGATTCCGACGCAGCAGACCGTCAATATGGCGCTCATGGCAATGTCGAAGGAGCTGGACATCCCGCTTGTGGCAACGAACGATGTGCATTATACCTACGCGGATGATGTAAAGCCGCATGACATCCTGCTCTGCCTGCAGACCGGAAAGAAGCTTGCGGACGAGGATCGCATGCGCTACGAGGGCGGACAGTATTACGTGAAGAGCGAGGACGAGATGAAAATCGTGTTCCCTTACGCGGTCGAGGCGCTTGAGAACACGCAGCGCATCGCGGACCGCTGTGATGTGACGATCGAGTTCGGCGTGACGAAGCTGCCGCATTTTGACGTGCCGGAGGGATATGATTCCTGGAGCTACTTAAACGAACTCTGTAACAGGGGCATGGCGGAGCGCTACCCGCAGGGCGGGGAAGGACTTTCCGAGCGGCTTTCCTATGAGCTGGACGTCATACGGAGCATGGGCTATGTCGATTATTTTTTGATCGTGTGGGACTATATCAACTATGCCAGAGAGCACGGGATCGCAGTCGGACCGGGAAGAGGCTCCGCGGCGGGGTCCATTGTATCGTACTGTCTGCATATCACGGACATTGATCCGATTAAATATCAACTGTTATTCGAACGTTTCTTAAATCCGGAACGTGTGTCCATGCCGGATATTGACGTGGATTTCTGTTATGAGCGCCGGCAGGAGGTCATTGATTATGTGACTGCCAAATACGGTGCGGATAAGGTAGTTCAGATCGTGACATTCGGTACGCTGGCGGCGAAGGGCGTCATCCGTGACGTCGGGCGCGTGATGGATCTGCCGTATGCATTTGTGGACAATATTGCCAAAATGATACCGTATGAGCTGAACATTACACTATCCCGCGCGCTTGAGGTCAATCCTGAGCTTCGCGTGCTCTATGAGAGTGACGGGCAGGTGCATGAGCTGATCGACATGGCGAAGCGCTTAGAGGGATTGCCGCGTCATACTTCCATTCACGCGGCGGGCGTTGTGATCTGTCAGCGTCCCGCGGAGGAGTTTGTGCCGCTTTCGAGGGGGGCCGAGGGAGAGATCACGACCCAGTTTACGATGACGACCATCGAGCAGCTTGGTCTTTTGAAGATGGACTTCTTAGGACTGCGGACGCTGACGGTCATTCAGGATGCGGTGCGCAATGTCGAACAGACGCGGGGCATCCCACTTTCGATGAATGAGATTGATTATGATGATAAAGCGGTATTTGAAGAGATCGGAACGGGAAGGACGGACGGTATTTTTCAGATAGAGAGCGGGGGCATGAAAAGCTTCATGAAGGAGTTAAAGCCGCGCAGCTTAGAGGATATTATCGCGGGGATCTCCCTCTATCGCCCGGGACCGATGGACTTTATCCCGAAGTATATTTACGGAAAAGATCATGTGGATGAGATTACCTACGCCTGTCCGCAGTTAAAGCCGATCTTGGAGGCGACCTACGGCTGTATTGTCTATCAGGAGCAGGTTATGCAGATCGTGCGCGATCTGGGCGGCTATACGCTTGGGCGGAGCGATCTTGTGCGCCGTGCCATGAGTAAAAAGAAGCAATATGTGATGGAACAGGAGCGCAAAAACTTTGTTTACGGCAACAAGGAGGAGGGCGTGCCCGGCTGTGAGGCGGCGGGCATCGCGCCGGAGGTTGCGAGTCAGATTTATGATACGATGATGGATTTCGCGAAGTATGCGTTCAATAAGTCCCATGCAGCGTGCTATGCGGTCGTCGCGTATCAGACCGCATACTTAAAGCATTATTATCCGATCGAGTTCATGGCGGCGCTCCTTACTTCCGTGATCGATAATCCGGGCAAAGCGTGTGAGTATATTCTGGTGTCGCGCAGTATGGGCATTGAGATTCTGCCCCCCGATATTAACGAGGGGAGCGGCGGCTTCTTCGTTTCCGAGAACAAGATCCGCTATGCGCTGACGGCGATCAAGAGCGTCGGCAGACCGATCATTGAGGCGGTTGTAAAGGAGCGTGAGCGCAGCGGTAAATTCAAAAGCATCGAGGATTTCCTGACGAGGATGAGCGACGCCGGGTGCGAGATGAACAAGCGCGCCATCGAAAATTTCATTAAGGCGGGCGCGCTTGACAGTCTGGGCGGCACGCGCAAGCAGTTCATGTGCGTGTATGTGCAGATTTTGGACTCCCTGCATCAGGACAAAAAAAATCATATGGCGGGACAGATGTCTTTATTTGACCTTGTCGGCGAGGAAAGCCGCGAGGCGTTTGAGATCACCCTGCCGGATGTGGGTGAGTATGGACAGGATATGCTGCTTGCCTTTGAAAAAGAGGTGCTCGGAGTCTACGTCAGCGGGCATCCGTTAGAGCAGGATAAGGCGCTGTGGGAGCGCTACAGCTCAGTCAAAACATCGGATTTTTATTTGGATGAGGAGACGGGAGAAGCCGCGCTGAAGGATGGTCAGAAGGTCACGGCGGGCGGCATGATCGCGGATAAGAAGATCAAATACACGAAAAACGATAAGGTGATGGCGTTTATTACGCTGGAGGATTTGGTCGGTACGATTGAAGTTGTCATTTTTCCGCGTGATTATGAGCAAAATTCCGCAAAGCTGATCGAGGACGCAAAGGTGTTCGTCACGGGGCGGGTTTCCGCGGAGGAGGATAAGGACGCCAAGCTCATCTGCGAGCGCATCGTGTTCTTTGAGGATATTCCGCGGAATGTGTGGATCAAGTTTCCGACGAAGGAGGCTTATCAGGCTTCCGAGGATACGTTAAAGTCGCTGCTGTGGGAGCAGGAGGGGAAGGATGGCGTTATTATTTATATAGAAGATATTCGTGCGAAAAAAGAACTGGACGCGAACTGGAAGGTTCGTGCCGATGCGGATCTGCTGAAACGGCTTGCGGATGCGTTCGGGGAGGAGAACGTGAAGCTCAGCTACAGTCAGAAGGCGGACCTAAGCCGGCTATAAAAGAACGCGAAGCGTTCTTTCGAAGAATCCGCTATGCGGATTCTTCTGGGGATGAGAAGTTTCCTAATAGATAAAGACTCCCCGCATATTTTTGTGTCCGCCTGTATTGAAAAATGTTTCAAAATAGATTAAAATGACTTCAATAGATAAAAGATAAAAACAGACAACGGAAAGGGCATGGTAGAACGATGGCGAATCAGATCAAGACAATCGGTGTATTGACGAGCGGCGGGGATGCGCCCGGCATGAATGCGGCAATCCGTTCCGTTGTAAGAAAAGCGCTTGCAAACGGCGTTTCGGTAAAGGGAATCAAGAAAGGCTATCAGGGGCTTTTGAACGAAGAGATCATTGACATGGACCGGCATTCTGTCTCGGATATTATCCAACGCGGCGGAACGATTCTTGGAACAGCGCGCTGCTCTGAGTTCCGAACGGAGGAGGGACAGGCGAAAGGTGCGGAGATATGCCGCAAACACGGGATTGACGGGCTTGTCGTGATCGGAGGAGACGGTTCTTATCGGGGAGCGCAGCAGATTGCGCGCCACGGGATCAATACCGTAGGACTTCCCGGAACGATCGACTTGGATATTGCCTGCACGGATTATACGATCGGCTTTGATACGGCGGTCAATACGGCAATGAGCGCGATTGATAAGGTGCGTGATACCTCGTCCTCCCATGAGCGGTGCAGTATCATTGAGGTTATGGGGCGCAATGCGGGTTATATTGCTTTATGGTGCGGCGTTGCAAACGGCGCGGAGGATATTCTTCTTCCGGAGAAGTACGATTATAACGAGCAAAGTATCATCAATAATATCATCGCGAACAGAAAGCGTGGGAAGACGCATCACATTATCATCAATGCCGAGGGCATCGGTCATTCCACGTCCATGGCAAGGCGCATTGAGGCGGCGACGGGCATTGAAACGAGAGCGACGATCTTAGGCTACATGCAGCGTGGCGGTAATCCGACCTGTAAGGATCGTTTCTACGCATCGGTCATGGGCGCTTATGCGGCGGATATTCTCTGTCAGGGTAAGAGCAACCGCGTTGTCGGTTATAAGAACGGAGAATTTCGGGATTACGATATTGAGGAAGCGCTGGCGATGAAAAAGGATATTTCTGAGTATCAGTATGAGGTGAGCCGCGTACTTGCACAGTAACGGGACGATCGGCTTGTGTGTCTCAATTTTTGGTGAATGGAAACATCACGGAAAGGGTTTGCCGGGCGCAAACCCTTTTTTGTCCATAGGAAATTTCTTAGTCCTAGAAGAATCGCTTTAGCGATTCTTTACAGATGGGGGTTTATATGATCACCAGTACGGCGAATAAAAAAGTAAAGGAGCTTGCGGAGCTTTCTGCAAAGGCGAAGGCGCGCGCCGAGGCGGATGTGTTTCTGGCAGAGGGACGAAAGCTGTTTATGGAGGCGCCGGATGATCGGATCGTGGCGGTTTATGCGGAGGAATCCTGTTATCATACGGCGGATGCCGTCATGCGGGAAAAGCTGGATGCGCTTTCCTGCGAGCTTGTGAGCAGCGAGGTGTTCCGCAAGATCAGCGATACAAAAACGCCGCAGGGCATTTTGACGGTGATAAAACAGTCGCACCATAAATTGCACATGTTATTAAAACGGGCGAGCGGCGGGGCGCCGTTATTTCTTGTGTTGGAACAGATACAGGATCCGGGAAATCTCGGCACGATGCTCAGAACGGCGGAGGGTGCGGGCGTATCCGGTGTGATCATGACGCGGGATACGGCGGATATTTACAGCCCGAAGACAATCCGCTCCACAATGGGTTCCGTATACCGGGTGCCGTTTGTTGTGACGGATGATCTGGGGGAGGCGCTGGAGCAGCTTACGGCAGCGGGGGTGCGTACCTATGCGGCATGTCCGGCATCCGGCGCATGTGTCTATGATGAACCGGACTACCGGGAGTCGTGTGCTTTTTTGATCGGAAATGAGGGAAACGGATTACGGGAGGAGACCGTGAAGCGGGCAAATCGCTGTGTAACGATTCCGATGGCGGGGCATGTGGAATCCCTAAATGCGGCGATGGCAGCGGGAATCCTGCTGTATGAGGCCGCACGCCAAAGGCGCGTCTAAGATACGGAATGCAAAACAGGAAGGAAGAAAATGTATGAAAATCGGTTTTATCGGACTTGGTAATATGGCGAAAGCGATCATCGGCGGCATGCTGGAAAAACAGGTGGTTGAGCCGGGTGAGCTGATCGGTTCGGCGGCGACCGCAAAAACGCTTGAGGCGGTGTCGGAACGATTTGGGATCGAGACGACGCCGGACAACTGTCGTGTGGCAGAGGAGTCGGATATTCTTTTTTTGGCGGTCAAACCCCAGATGTTTCCACAGGTGATCGCGCAGGTGAAGGACCGTGTCGATGAAAAAACACTTGTTATTTCTATCGCCGCAGGCAAAACAACCGCTTATATCGAGCAGGAATTCGGGAAAACGCTCCGTCTGGTAAGGTGTATGCCGAATACGCCGGCGCTCGTTGGCGAGGGCTGCACAGGTGTTTGCTATAACCTGCAGGTGACGGATGAGGATAAGATGCTGGCAGAAAAGCTGCTTTCCTCGTTCGGAAGGGCGGTCGAGGTGCCTGAGCGTCTGATGGATACGGTCGGTGCGGTAGCGGGAAGCGCGCCTGCCTACGTGTGCATGTTTGTGGAGGCAATGGCGGACGCGGCGGTGCTCGGCGGCATGCCGAGGGCGCAGGCGTACGAATTTGCGGCGCAGACGGTCTTAGGAACGGCAAAGCTGATCCTGGAGACAGGGAAGCATCCCGCAGAGCTGAAGGATATGGTCTGCTCGCCTGCGGGGACAACGATCGAGGGCGTGCGTGTGCTGGAGCGTCAGGGAATGCGCAGCGCGGTCGTGGAGGCGCTGACAGCCTGTGTGGAAAAGTCAAAGCGGCTGTAGAACGGGCGGAGAACGGATTGCCCGACAGGTTGGCTGAGGGATATGGAAATCATTTTTTTGGTAATATTCGCGAGTTGACTTCTGTATAAGTTGTATGAAATAACCATAAAGTAAAGTGAAATTGTGTGAAATTTTAACGAAGGCAGGGAACTTGACAAAAGTTTCCTGCTTTGTTATTATAGGTGCCGTAACATTATTTAATAAAATTGTAATAATTGAAACAAGAAAGCAATAAACTTGTAAGGGAAAGTAAAAGAGCGCACGAAGATTTCGATAAGGAAAACACAAATCACACGGAGGTTTCATATGAAGGGAGCAACAGGCGGAAGACTGTCCCGCGCGGCTGTGATGATCATGGCGGTTGTTGTGATTTTAGCGTATGTAGCCGCTTCAACGAGTACAGTCAGGGCGGGCGGCACCGAACATGTGGATGCGCTGCAGGCGGGAGCTGAGCTGATGCTGGATGCGGATGCGCTGAGTGCCGGTGTGGCATTGATCCTGGATACGGAGCTCGCGGTAAACGCCGGAGCAGGAGGAGCGCAGGAAACAACGTCCGGCGGAGAATCAAGGGAGACGCAGGCGTCTTCGGGAGCAGCACAGGAACAGGAACCGGCAGATGAGCCGGAGGCGGCGGGCGCCGCAGAGAGACAAACCACGTTTGTTATGACAAATGTGCAGAGTACACTGAACGTCCGGGAATCGGCCAGCGAGGATGCACCGATCATCGGCAGACTGTATGCGGACTGTTACGGTGAGATTTTAGAGGAGGGTGACGGCTGGACGCTTCTGCGTTCGGGCAGCGTTGTCGGATGGGCAAAAAACGATTATCTGTTATTTGATGGGGAAGCGCAGGAAGCGTTGGCGCAGGTAGGAAGATGGACGGCAACGGTAAATGAGAGCGGACTGCGCATCCGCAAGCAGGCGTCCACGGACGCGGGTATCTACGCACTGCTTGCCGAGGGGGATATTGTCGATATTTACGAAGATATGGGCGAATGGCTTAAGGTCGCTTATGACGGGAGCGAAGGCTATGTGTCCGCTCAATATGTAACGGTAGACCTGTTATGCGCGACGGGAGAGACCTTGGAGGAGATCGCAGAGCGCGAAGCAGCGGAGGCGGAAGCAAGGCGCAGGGCACAGGAGGAATCGGCAGCCCGCAGGGCGGCGCTCAGCGAGGAGCAGGCCAATGTCGAGGCGAACTACAGTGATCTGCAGCTTTTAGCGGCGTTGATCTGGTGTGAGGCGGGCAATCAGACGTATGAGGGACAGCTTGCGGTCGGTGCGGTCGTGATGAACCGAGTGAAGCATCCGGCATATCCCAATACAATATCAGGTGTTATTTATGCGCCTGGACAGTTTACGCCTGCCATGACGGGCAGAGTGGCGAAAGCGCTGCAGCGCGGTGTGCCGGATTCGTGTACCCAGGCGGCGATCGAGGCGATGAGCGGCGTCAGCAATGTCGGCGATGTGCTTCATTTTAATGTGAAGACCATCCGCAGCAGCGATCTGATCATCGGCGATCATGCGTTTTGGTAAAAAAAGAAACGAAGCATAATGCTTCGTTTCTTTCGAAGAATCCGCTTTGCGGATTCTTCCCGGACGGAGAAATATTTCATATGTGAAAAAAGAAAGAAACTCTCGGCAGGAGGGTTTCTTTTTTTTTCAAAATGGTGTAAGATAATACACACAGAACAGAAGAAAGGGGAATGGTTATGAATATGACTGTCATATGGCTGATAGCACTCGCTGTATTTATCGTGGTTGAGCTTGTGTCGATGGCGTTAACGACGATCTGGTTTGCGGGCGGAAGTCTGATCGCAGCGGTCGCAGCTGCCTTTTCAGCACCCCTGTGGCTTCAGATCATCCTGTTTTTTGTGGTCTCTCTGGTGCTTTTGTGGTTTACAAGACCGCTTGCTGTCCGCTATTTCAATAAGGACAGGGTACGAACGAATGTGGAGAGCATGATCGGCATGCAGGCGATCGTGACAAGTGAGATCAATAATCTTGAGGGGATCGGCGAGGTTAAGGTCGGCGGACAGGAATGGTCAGCCCGTACGCTCTACGAGGGCATGAGACTTCCGGTTGGCATGGTGGTCGTTGTCAGACAGGTAAGCGGCGTGAAGCTGATCGTGGAGCCGAAATAGGAAGCAGACAGGTTTGCGTAC
The DNA here is from genome assembly GCA_014804755.1 of Lachnospiraceae bacterium. Lineage (GTDB taxonomy): Bacteria > Bacillota > Clostridia > Lachnospirales > Lachnospiraceae > DLAJ01. Next base: position 86,655 of record JAAUZE010000008.1, read on the forward strand.
GTCAGCACTACAGAGAAGCCGGGGGGCTTACATGGAACCAAAATCGAAAATGACTTACCCGAAAGCGGGTAAGCGGAAAGGGAACAGTTATGAATAATCCTGGAATTATCGCACTTCTTGTTGTACTTGTATTACTCATTGTGATCCTTGCATCCTGCGTAAAGATCGTTCCGCAGGCACAGGCGTTTGTTGTGGAGCGTCTCGGCGCTTATCAGGGAACATGGCCCGTGGGCATTCACTTCAAAATGCCGCTGATCGATAAGGTTGCAAAGAGGGTCCTGTTAAAAGAGCAGGTTGTGGACTTTGCGCCGCAGCCCGTTATCACGAAGGATAACGTTACGATGCGGATCGATACGGTCGTATTTTTCATGATCACTGATCCGAGACTGTTCGCATACGGCGTGGAGAACCCGATCATGGCGATCGAGAATCTGACGGCGACGACGCTGCGTAACATCATCGGTGACTTAGAGCTTGACCAGACACTGACATCGCGTGAGACGATCAACACGAAGATGCGTGCGTCTTTGGATGTGGCGACTGACCCGTGGGGCATTAAGGTTACGCGTGTCGAGTTAAAGAATATCATTCCTCCCGCAGAGATCCAGAATGCGATGGAGAGACAGATGAAAGCGGAGCGTGAGCGCCGTGAAGCGGTTACGAGAGCAGAAGGTGAGAAAAAAGCAAGCGTGACCGTTGCGGAAGGTAAGAAAGAGGCGGCGATCCTTGAGGCGGAAGCAGAGAAGCAGGCAGCCATCCTCCGCGCAGAGGCACAGAAAGAGAAAATGATCCGTGAGGCAGAAGGTCAGGCGGAGGCAATCTTAAGAGTACAGCAGGCAACGGCGGACGGTATCCGTTTCTTAAAGGAATCCGGCATGGATGATAAGGTGCTGCAGTTGAAGAGCTTAGAGGCGTTTGAGAAAGCGGCGAACGGACAGGCGACCAAGATCATCATTCCGTCTGATTTACAGGGAATCGCAGGGCTTGCTACGACCTTTAAGGAGGTCATTACGAAATAAGTTTACGGGAGCGTTTGGCGATACGTTGTGCATCTGATAGGAAATTTTCATCCTGAAAGAATCACGTAAGTGATACTTCGAAAGAGCTGCGCTGCGCGCAGCTCTTTTTTCTGCACAATTATTTTCTTCCCTTTTCGGAATTGTGTGCCCGTTAAAAACAGGTTATAATTGTACTGGCAAAGCGGTATTTATAAACAGGAGGGGTATTACAATGAATCGCAGACATTTGCTTTTAACATCAAGTGGCTTATCTGATAGTACGAAAAAGATATTTTTTGATATTATTGGAAAAAGTCCTATAGATTTAAAAATACTATATATACCAACTGCCGGAATTGAAACAGACGGAGCAAGAGAAGGATTAGCTGTTTGTTTGGACGAACTTGTTAAAATGGGAATTTGTTATGAAAATATTTTGGTGTATAATTTAGAATTACTTCTTTCTAAAGATTACAAGCGAACATATTCACAACATATCAAAAGTCCTGCTGTGATTACAAGATTATTAACTATTGAAGAACTGAAAAGATTTGATGCAGTTTTTGTCGGTGGCGGAGATAGTGCTGTTCTTTGTCGTGAAATGGTCAGGACAGGATTTGATGACGTAATTGCAAAAGCAATTAATAATGGTCTTGTATATGTTGGAATCAGTGCCGGCAGTATGTATGTGGCAGGAAATCTGGAAGGTGGATTGCATATTATTCCGAATCCTATTATTCCTCATTGGAAAGAGAATAAATTGGTTGAATTGCCAAAAGGAGAAAAAGAAATACAACTTGTTGACGGACAAGCAGTTTATATTGAAAATGATGATATCAGTTTAATATAAGTTATGGTACAATCTCATCAACTTCCGGTTTGTGGGGTAGCTGATGGGAACATTTTTCTGAAAAGAGAGTTATTTTTCAAAAGCGAACAAGTTTGCTTTACAAATTTGTGCTGACGCCCAAATGCGCGGGCTGTTGGCGGCATGGAGGATTGGCATGAGTGAAACGATCAGCTTAAAAGGACGTCATTTTTTAACATTAAAGGATTTTACGCCGCAGGAGATCACTTACCTGTTGGATTTGGCGGCGGAATTAAAGGAAAAAAAGAAAAAAGGAATTCCGGTCGATGTGCTGCGCGGAAAAAACGTGGCGCTTATTTTTGAGAAGACCAGTACGCGGACGCGCTGCTCGTTTGAGGTGGCGGCGCATGACCTCGGCATGGGAACGACTTATTTAGATCCGTCAGGTTCGCAGATCGGGAAAAAGGAAAGCATCAAGGATACGGCGCGCGTGCTCGGCTCCATGTATGAGGGGATTGAGTACCGGGGCTTCGAGCAGACGATCGTGGAGGAGCTTGCCGCTCATGCGGGTGTTCCGGTTTGGAACGGTCTGACGAACGAGTATCATCCGACGCAGATGCTTGCCGATATGCTGACGGTCCGTGAGCTGTTTGGACATCTTGCGGGCTTAAAACTGGTGTATATGGGTGACGCCCGTTATAACATGGGAAATTCGCTGATGATCGTATGCGCAAAGCTCGGTCTGCATTTTACGGCGTGCGCGCCCGAGAAGTATTTTCCGGATGAGGCGCTTGTGGCACAGTGCAGGGAATACGCGAAAGAGAGCGGCGGAACGGTCACGCTGACTTCGGATGTGAAGGAAGGAACAAAAGGTGCGGATGTGATCTGTACGGATGTGTGGGTGTCCATGGGCGAGCCGGACAGCGTATGGGAGGAGCGTATCCGCGATTTAACGCCGTACCGCGTGACAAGCGAGGTCATGGATCATGCAGGCGAGAAAGCGGTGTTTTTACATTGCCTTCCTGCGTTTCATGATCTGGACACGAAGATCGGAAAGGAAATTCATGAAAAATACGGCCTGACCGAAATGGAAGTGACGGACGAGGTGTTTGAGTCCGCGCGCTCCCATGTGTTTGAGGAGGCGGAAAACCGCATGCACACGATCAAGGCGGTCATGGCGGCTACCCTTGGTGCGTTTGAGAAGGTTTGAGAAATGAAAGAAACAAAAAAGACGCAGATCCTGAAGCTTCTGCGCAGCGGGAACTACGTGTCCGGGCAGGAGCTGTGCGAACGCTTCGGCGTATCGCGCACGGCTGTATGGAAGATCATCAATCAACTGAAAGCGGAAGGCTATGAGATCGAGGCAGTCCCGAACCGGGGCTACTGCTTAAAAAGTGCGCCCGACGTCATCTCAGCAGAGGAGATCACAAGCCGGGTTGCAACTGCGTGGGCGGGCAGGACGGTGTATTCCTATGGGGAAACAGGCTCTACGAATATTGACGCGAAACGCCTTGCGGAGGAGGGTGCGCCGCACGGCGCGCTTGTAGTTGCCGATACGCAGACGATGGGGCGTGGCAGGCGGGGAAAAGGATGGGAGTCGGAGGACAGCGGGCAGGCAATCTACATGACGCTGCTGCTGAAACCGCAGTTCTCACCGGAATATGCTTCCCGTGTGACGCTGTTAATGGCATTGGCTGTTACGGCGGCTTTAGAGGAGGTCTGCGAAGATCAGTCGGTACGGATCAAATGGCCGAACGATGTTGTATTAAACGGGCATAAGGTATGCGGGATTCTGACGGAAATGAGCGCGGAGCCGGGATATATCCACCATGTCGTCATCGGCACGGGCATTAACGTGAATCAAAAGGAATTTCCGAAGGAAGTGGACCAGATCGCCACATCCATACTGCGTGAGACGGGGCGGACACACTCGCGCGCGCAGCTCATCGCGCGTGTGATGTTCTTTTTTGAACAATATTATGAACAGTTCTTACAGACGTATGATCTGTCCGCTGTCAGGGAACAATACGAGGCGCATCTTGCGGGTATGGGAAAAGAGGTGCGCGTGTTAGATCCGAAGGGCGAGTATGTGGGTATTTCAAAGGGAATCACAAAGAACGGGGAACTGATCGTCGAAAATGCGGACGGAACACGCTGCGAGGTCTATGCGGGCGAGGTTTCCGTGCGCGGACTGTATGGCTATGTATAAAATGAAAGGGTAGATATGAGCGAGTCGCGAACAGTTTTATGCGGGGCGAACGCCTATGATAAAAAATATTATTTTAATAAAAAGTTTGAGAAGCTGCCGCAGTCCATACAGGAGGAGCTGCACATTATCTGCGTTCTGTTTACGGAGGAGGTCGGCGGGATTTTCACGATCGGCTTCGAAGAGGACGGCAGCGTGACGATGAAGACGGAGGCGGCGGACGAGGATTATCTCTACGATGACATCGGGAGCGGGCTGTTAGTCAGCGAGGTGCGGCGCAAGCGCAGGGAGCTGTTTGAATCGCTCAGCCTGTATTACAGGGCGGTCGTGCTGCATGAGGACATTACAGCGGAGCTGAATGCGCAGGGGGAATGAAGTCATGCAGTTGAAGATCGGGAATGTAACGCTTCCGAACAATATGATACTTGCGCCGATGGCGGGTGTGACGGACTTACCGTTCCGTGTTCTGTGCGCGGAGCAGGGGGCGGGTATGGTGTGTATGGAAATGATCTCCGCCAAGGCGCTTTCCTATCACAATAAGAATACCGAGGAGCTGCTGCACATTTCTGAGAAGGAGGGGCTTGTATCCCTGCAATTATTCGGCTCTGAGCCGGAGCTGATGGGCGAAATGGCAAAACAGATCGAGGAGCTTCCGTTTGCGGTGCTCGATATTAACATGGGCTGTCCCGTGCCGAAGATCGTCAATAACGGCGAGGGGAGCGCGCTGATGAAAAATCCTCTTTTGGCGGGAAAGATCATTGAGGCGGTGGCGCGCTCGACAGTTAAGCCGGTCACGGTAAAAATCCGGCGCGGTTTTGACGATGCGCATGAAAATGCGGCAGAGCTCGCTCGGATTGCACAGGAGTCCGGCGCGGCGGCGGTTACGGTGCACGGCAGGACGAGAGAACAATACTACGCGGGAGAGGCGGACCTTACATGCATCCGTGCCGTGAAGCAGGCTTTGCGCATTCCGGTCATCGGAAATGGCGATGTGACGGATGCGGCGTCTGCGAAAAGAATGATGGAAGAGACGGGCTGCGACGGCGTGATGGTCGGCCGGGCTGCGCGGGGGAACCCGTGGATCTTTACGCAGATCGCGCAGGGGCTTGCAAATGAACGCGTTGAAAAGCCTGACCGCGATGAGGTCAAACATATGATGCTGCGCCACGCCGGTATGCTTCTTGAAGAAAAGGGAGAATATATCGGTGTGCGCGAAATGCGTAAGCATGTGGCGTGGTACACGGCAGGATACCCGAATTCCGCCGCGATGCGGCGCGCGGTCAATGAGGTTACGAGCTACGCGGCGCTTGAAAAGCTTCTTGACACAATATGGTAAATGTGATATGATACACGCGCTTTTGTAAAACGGCGGTATGATTTAGGCCGGATTTATTATTTTGGAAAAGGGAAGAAGGATATCGGAATGGAAGGGAAAAAGAACATTTTAACGTATGAGGGACTGCGTAAATACGAAGAGGAGCTTCACAATCTGAAAGTGGTCAGAAGAAAAGAAGTTGCGCAGAAGATCAAGGAAGCGCGCGAGCAGGGAGATCTGTCCGAGAATGCGGAATATGATGCGGCCAAGGATGAGCAGCGCGACATTGAGGCAAGAATTGAAGAACTGGAAAAAATCCTGAAAAACGCCGAGGTCGTGATCGAGGACGAGGTGGATTTAGACAAGGTCAGCATCGGATGTAAGGTGCGCATTCTGGATTTGGAATATAATGAGGAGCTGGAATATAAGATTGTCGGCTCGAGCGAGGCCAACAGCTTAAAGGGGAAGATTTCCAACGAATCACCGGTCGGGAAAGCGCTTCTGGGCGCAAAAATAGGCGATAATGTCAGCGTTGACACTCAGATGGGCGTGGTTAATTATAAGATACTGGACATTGATAAGTCCAATCAATAAAAAAGCAAAAGCGAGACGGACGTGAATACACATAAATCAGGGCAGGAGATTTTAGAATATGCATTGGTCAGATTTGATTGCAGAGGAAATCATAAAAAGAAACCCCAATAAAGAAGAATATGTATGTGCTGCCGGAATCAGCCCTTCCGGATCTATTCATATTGGTAACTTCAGAGATATTGCAACAAGCTTGTTTGTTGTAAGAGCGTTGGAAAGAAAAGGGAAAAAAGCAAGACTGCTTTTTTCGTGGGATGAATACGATCGGATGCGTAAGGTGCCTGTAAATGTGGCAAAGGTTACGGAAGATTTTGAAAAATATATCGGATATCCGTATGTAGATGTTCCCAACCCTTTTGAGACAGAGCATGCCACCTATGCGGAATATTTTGAGAAAGAATTTGAAGAGTCCATTGATAAATTCGGTATCAAATTGGATTACCGCCATCAGGCGAGCATGTATCGTTCCGGCTGCTATCGCGAAAGCATTATAATGGCTTTGGATAAAAGAGCAGAAATCTTTGACATCCTGGACAGCTTTCGCACACAGGATGCTGTAGAGGGAGAAAAGGAAGCATATTATCCTGCAAGCATCTACTGCAGCGAGTGTCATAGAGATACAACAAAGATCGTATCATACTCTGATGCGGAGAAGAAAGCGGAATATGAGTGTAAATGCGGCCATCATGGCACATTTGATTTCCATACGGATACCGACTGTAAGCTGGCATGGAAAATCGACTGGCCGATGAGATGGATGTATGAGAATGTGGATTTTGAGCCCGGCGGAAAAGACCATGCTGCACCGGGAGGCTCTTTTGATACAAGCAGAGTCATTGCCGAAAAGATTTTCGGCTTCCAGGCTCCGATTTTCAAGGGCTATGAGTTTATCGGCATCAGAGGAACAACAGGAAAAATGTCCGGTTCTTCAGGACTGAATATGACTCCTGAAACCCTTCTGAAGATTTACCAGCCGGAAATACTGTTATGGTTATATGCGAGAGTCGAAACAAACAAGGCGTTTGACCTGTGTTTTGACGATGGAATCTTGCGTCAGTATTTCGAATTTGATAAACAGTATGATCAGTATATCAAGGGAGAAGCGGATGACCATGTGAAATCTATCATGGAAAGCTGCCTGCTGACAGACAAACCGATCAAGACGGTTCCGATGTCTCTTCTGGTTCAGTTGGGTTCCATCGTTGACTTCAATGTTCCGATGCTTGAGACCGTGTTTGAAAAGATCGGCCAGCCATTCAAATATGCTGATTTTGAGGAAAGACTGGAGTTGGCAAAATACTGGCTGGAAAACTGCTCTCCTGAGAATGCCAACAAGCTGGTTCCGTACCGTAACTGGGAGGTCTATGATCAGTTAAACGAAGAACAGAAGAAGGAAATTGCACTGCTGCATGATTATCTGGTGAATGAGAACTATACACTGGATGAGCTGAACTTCCAGCTGTATGAGATCACCAAAATAGTATACGGAGCAGACACGCCTGAATTGAGGAAGCTTCAGGGAGAATTCTTCAAAACGGTGTATAAGTTATTGTTGAACAAAGAGAAAGGACCAAGACTGTATCTGTTCCTGTATGCCATTGATAAAGATCGCTTTGTTCATCTGCTTGACTTTTCTACTGATAAGACGGAAGAAGAAAAGGTTCCTTTGTCTGAATTAAATAAAGAACCTGAAAAAGAAGAGAAGAAGGTAGAATACGGTGATCCTGACCTGGTAGAGCCGGTTAAGGACCAGATTAATCTGGATCTGTTTAATCAGATGGATCTGAGAGTATGTAAGGTTTTAAAATGCCAGGAGATCCGAAAATCTCACAGCTGTTACAAATTGACTTTATTTGACGGAATCAGAGAACGTACAATCGTTTCTTCCATAAAGGCATATTATACACCGGAGGAACTGGTTGGTAAGAAGATCATTGTGATAGCAAATCTTGAGCCCACCAGAATCACGGGCGTAACCAGTGAAGGAATGCTGGTGGCAGCCACAAATAACGCATGCGGATGTCAGGTGATCTTTGTGGATGATATTGTACCGGAAGGAACCATGATCCGCTGATTTACCCGTGTGGAGCGGATGGCGGCAGCCATGTGACGATTGAATTTCGTGGATGTTTAATGATTTTTTTTGAAATGAGAGTGAAAAGGCAGGTGCACAGATGTTGCACCTGCTTTTTCTAAATTTTCTTATTTGTTATCCTATCTTATAATAATCCATAATTGCAAACTGCTTGTCAGACAGTAGTATTTACCTGAATAAAGTGATATGATTTAGTTAAGCGCTGAATGCAATATATTGTGATTACATTGATTCTTGTTATTTAGAGGCTGGCGGCAGGTAAAAAACAAATCGGAGGTCGATGCAATGGAATATTCAGAAGGTAAGGCGGCTGAAAAAATATTAGATTATTGGTTTGCGCTGGAGTTTCTCTCCCAAGATAAATATCCTGAAAGCCGGGATATTAGAAATAGAATAAAAAAGTATAAAGAAGATGTCGCAAAGAATAGGACAAGAAGTAAGACGATAGAGGATTTCATTTTATTATCCGGTACGGACGTTGAAGCGGATTTATATGAACTGATACGAAACGAAGCCTGTTCCTGCGATATGAAAAAGTGGGGGAATCTGACTTTTTACATTGGAAAAGTGAAAAGAGAGCATTGTATTGAATGCATCTCTAAAGTTTTGCCGTTTGACGCGGAGGACAGTAACCGTCCTGAAAAGAGTTCAGATAAAATTGCATGGGCAAGCCTACAGCTTTCACCAGAAGGAAATTACGTTGAGAAATCGTTATCTCTATCTACCATTCTATGGGCGCTGGATCAGATGAAGAATGCGAAAAGTAATTTGTCAGGCGCATTAGATGATGCTATGTATGCAAATACTGTGGAGCAGCTGGAAAAATTCTTTTTTAAGAAAGATAAAATGCATAATATGCTGCTTTCAGATGAGATAAAATCCGAAAATAAAAAAGATATGCCGGCGATATGTGAAAAACATTTTGAAGATAAGAATACGACGCCGGATTCAGATGAGGAAATACAGACATTTGCGGCAAGTGCTGTTACATTAACGCAATTGCAGAAATTGTATAAAGAGATAGAAAAATCCTATATAAAGGGAAATATTGAGAACGACGATCAGGAAGAGGATGCATATGAAGAGGTTTATGGAATTAGTTTTCAGCTTTTTAAGGATGAGGCAACAAAAAACAAGCGTGAAGATGATAATTATCTTGGACTAAATCATGACTATTTTTCGAATGATATAAAGCTTGTTTTGGAGAGCGTAAAAAAGAATGATTTGGCGAGGGATCATTTTTTAGGACAGGATCTCCAAAAGTATATTACCGTATTAAGCGGGAAAGAAGACCAGTCGAAGCGTATCAATGTCGTTATCCCGGATAATAATGATTTCGGATCATACCGGGATCATATGGTCGAACTAATGCGGTTAAAGAATGCTCCGCTTGGTAAGTGGCCGTCTAGATTTATGCCGGCATATATGCAGCAGATGGCGATCAATCTTGCAATCAAAAAGGGACAATCAGCGCTTTTTGATGTAAACGGGAAGATATTTTCGGTAAATGGACCTCCGGGAACCGGGAAAACCACATTACTAAAGGAAATCGTAGTGAGCAATATTGTGGAAAGAGCAATATTATTATCGAAGTACGATGACCCGGAAGACGCATTTGTAGAATGTGATTTTTTGCACGGAGACAAAGAAGGAAATGCATACTCAACATATACCCGTCATTGGTTCCGCCTGAAAGAGGATGAAATCAATAATTATAGCATGTTAGTCACATCGTGCAATAATGCGGCTGTAGAAAATATATCGAAAGAATTGCCCAGGGGACTGACAGGAGATTTGAGTCCATTGGAGGGAGATTCAAAGGAATTGAGCGCAGCGCTCGCTGAGGTTTCCGGGCTGTTTGATGCGAATACGTCAGATGTTGTAGAGACGACATATCAAAGAAAAACGTATCTGGATATCTACTTTACAAAATACGCGCAGGAATTGCTTGAATCAAACGATGTATGGGGGTTAGTGGCTGCTCCGCTAGGGAAAAAATCAAACTTAAACCATTTTTACAGTAAAGTACTATATCCATTGTCGCGTGACTTTTATGCCAAGAGGGATACGGCAAAAAATCGGGTACAGAAATATAAAGAGGCGAGGAGGAGGTTTAGGGAACAGCTTGGAATTGTTGAAAAATTGCAAGAGGAATTGAGTCGTATAGGCGATTTGTCTGCTGCGAAAGCAACTGCGAAATCTATGCTGCTTCAGGCAAAGCAGGAACTTGAACTGGCCGAGAGGGAATATCAAGAGGCCCAAAAAGAGATGACCAGTCAGATTGCGGAAATAGATTCCGCGCTGTTGGAGGCAGAGAGGAAATATCTTGCGTGCAGCAAGGATTTAGAAGAAGTGCAGAAGAGACTTCAGGCAAAGAGAGCAGCGCTGGATGAGGCTGGTGCACATATTAAAGAGACATTAAGGGAGGAAATTTCAGAGAGAAGTTCAGTCGGCATATTCACTAAAATATTCAAAAAGGCGAAATATGAAGCGGCGATGCAATTAGCGGACGAATATAAAAAGGATGCGGATAGACAAAGGCAGATGATACGTGATATGGAGCAGGAATTGCGTGAAATGGCAAATTCCGAAGCGCATGCGCAGGAATCGGTGAATGCATCTAAAGCGAAGCTGGCTGAGCTTATAAGAAAAAAACAAGATGCCGATAAGGTGATCAGAAGTAAAGAAAAAGAGATGAAAACAGCCGAAAATAGAATAATCGATGTGGAGAAACAATACAAAGATACGGTCAACGAATATGAATCGGAGGTGGGAAAATATGTAAAAGCCTCAGATTTAGACACGGCAACTATGATGGATGATGATTATATTGAGAAACTTATATCGGAAGACAGAGATGCATCGACAGCTGCGCAGGTGGAAAACCCATGGTTCACGCAACGATATAATCGGGAAAGAGAAAAATTATTTGCGTTGGCAATGCGAATGAATAAGGAGTTTGTTGTTTCATCAAATCGGTGTCGTGATAATTTTAATACACTTTCCCATTACTGGGGATTCAAAGAAGGCGATGACAAAGAAAGGATAAAGTTTCATAAAGAAGATAAGGAGAGGATTGTTCCGGCATTATATCAGACGCTTTTCTTATTGGTACCGGTGATATCTTCAACATTTGCATCAATCGGAAATCTATTGAGAGATGTTAAAAATACCGGTACGATAGGTATGCTTGTTGTGGATGAGGCCGGACAGGCCCAGCCGCAGATGGCATTGGGGGCTTTATACAGGTGCAGGAGAGCGGTGATTGTTGGAGATCCCAGACAGGTAGAACCGGTTGTGACGGATGATTTATTACTGCTCAAGAATGCTTATCGTGATGCGGTTCTAAAACCTTACAAGAAAAAAACAATATCTGTTCAGAGTTTTGCGGATAGACTCAATGCGTTTGGTACCTATTTGGATAACGGGTCAGATGAGCCTGAGTGGGTAGGATGCCCACTGTTAGTTCACAGGAGATGCATTTCCCCGATGTACGATATATCAAATCAACTGTCCTACAACGGGATTATGAAGCAGCAGACGAGACCGCCCAAACCGGAAAAAGCAAAACTGTTTGTATATGAAAAATCACAATGGATCAATTTGACCGGAAAAGAAAAGGGCAACAAAAATCATTTTGTGGAGGCACAGGGAGATAAAGTATGTGAATTGTTGGAAACCGCGTTTTCAAAGACTTCCGAGCCCAGCCTTTATATCATTAGCCCGTTTACATCCGTTGTGTCAGGAATCAAGAAGCATATTCAGGACTATTGCAGAAGGAATAAGGCAACAACCAAAGTGAATCCTGATTATATTTTAGATTATGACCAGAAGAGGATCGGAACAGTTCATACGTTTCAGGGAAAAGAAGCAGATGAAGTGATTTTTTTACTTGGATGCGATGAATCAAAGGACGCGGAAGGCGCAATCAGATGGGTTAACAAAAACATTGTCAATGTCGCGGCAACGAGAGCAAAATATCGCTTATACATGATTGGCAATGAGACGGCATGGAATAAATCTTCCTGTATAAGTGAGGCAAAGCAGATTATGGATACTTTAGCAATAAAAGAAATGTAAATCGCTTCCAAGTAGGCGTTCATTATTTCAGCCTGCTTGGAGTGAGGTCTTTTTTGTGGTATAATGTCGATAGACATTATACCAGCCCGAATGGGCATGCACTTTACTATGATTGCGCAGCAATCATGGTATAATGTCGTTAGGCATGATACCGCGCCGAAGCGGAGTGCACATCACATTTTCCATAATTGCGGAGCAAATGTGGTATCATTTTAATTGGTTTAGAGTGAGGTAAGACAACAACCTAAGAAAAGTGCATAAACCTGCCGATATATAATAAAATGCACCAAGAATATTTTTTGGCGTAGGTTAAGCAGGGAGCGCTTAATGACAAGAGATCACGGAGGATACATATGGATGAAACGTAGGGCGGTCAATGGAATCAAATATTGGGGGCAATTGCTTCTCCTTCCGGTATATTGGCTGTCTTTTTTGATGCCCAGAGATAAGAACATTTGGCTGTTTGGAAGCACCTTTGGAAGAAGATTTTCGGAAAACCCCAGATATTTGTATTTATATGCATGCCAGCATCGGGCGGAGAACGGGTTGCGGCCGATCTGGATCAGCCACAATAAAGAGGTGATCCGCTTTCTGAAAGCCAATGGCTATGAGGCGTATGAGTACCATTCGTTGAAGGGAATCTGGTATGCACTGCGGGCAAAAGTTTATATTTTTGACAATTATTCCAAGGATATTAACTTTTGGCAGTCCGGCGGCGCGGTCAAGGTCAATCTGTGGCATGGATCCGGCAATAAGCGTACGAACTATGATAACCGCTTTGACACTGTGCGCCACCCCAAGAACTTGTGGGAGAGATGGAAGACATTTCCACGGCGGCTGTCGGATGAAAAGCCGGATCACTATACGCTGGCGACCTCGTCGGCCATGAAGGAAATCTTTATATCAGCGTTTCACACGGATGAAAAACACATCATCGTGGAGGGATATCCGAGAAATGATATTCTGTTTCCTTTTGAGGAGTGTCAGATCCGTAATCTTTATACGAAAGAAGAACGTGAGCTTTTAAGGCTCATATCCGCCCGGCGAAAGAGCGGCTGGCGGATTCTCACCTATATGCCGACATTTAGGGAGTCGGAGACAAAGCTGCTTACCGTGCTGGACCCGGCGGTACTGGATCATTTTTTAGAAAAAGAGAAACTGTTCCTTGTCATGAAGCTTCACCCGAAGTCAAAAATCAAGAAGGAACTGGAGAAACTTCATTATCGGAATATCGTGAATGCGGATGCGGAGATCGACGTGTATTCGTTTTTAGGCGAAAGTGATCTGCTCATCACGGATTATTCTTCCGTGTATACCGACTTTATGCTCTTGGACCGTCCAGTTCTGGCTTTCTGCTATGACTGGGAGGAATATACGGAGCATACGAGAGAATGCTATATTGATCAGGACGAATACATGCCGGAGCGAAAAGCGACGACGATGGAGGAACTCATGGAGGGAATCTGCGAGGTGCTGAAAGAGGATACTCATAAAGAGCAGCGCCATGTCTCGCGCAGACGGATGTTTGCGAAGACGGACGGCAGGTCGTGTGAGCGGTTGATCCGAAAGATTAAGGATATTAGGAAGTAAGGTATCGGAAATGCCCCTAAAAGCGGGCGGATAGGAGCGGTTATGAATGTTGCAATGCTGATCGCCGGCGGAAGCGGGCAGAGAATGAAGCAGGATATACCGAAACAGTTTATCAACGTAAATGACAGGCCTGTCATCGTATATACGTTGGAAGCGTTTCAGAAACATCCGAATGTGGATGCGATCGCAGTCGTATGTCTGCAGGGCTGGGAGGAGATCTTAAGGGCATACGCAAAGCAGTTTAATATCACGAAGCTGCAATGGATTTTTCCGGGTGGAGAAAACGGTCAGGAATCCCTTCGGAACGGTGTGATGGGATTAAAGGAAGTCTGCGACGGTGAAGATCTGGTGATCATTCATGATGCGATCCGTCCGATGGTATCGCAGGAGATCATTTCGGAGAATATCAGCTGCTGCATGCGTCACGGTTCCGCGATCACAGTGATTCCGTGCGCGGAGGCGATGCTTTTGACGGATGATAAAAACAGCTCCACGGAAATGATACCGAGAGACCGCCTTGCAAGAACGCAGACGCCGCAGGCGTTTCCGCTGAAGAAGCTGGTGTGGGCGCACGAGGAGGCTGCAAAGCGGGGAATTAAGGAATCCATTGCGACCTGTACGCTCATGATCGAGCTTGGAGAGCAGATTTATTTTTCGACCGGTTCGGAGAAAAATTTGAAATTGACGACGGCGGAGGACATTGAGATATTCAAGGCGCTGCTGCACTCAAAAAAGGATGACTGGATGAAGTAGCTCACACTGCAGGAATGGAGGACATGATGCTGGAAAGCGCCCTGTATCAGGAGGATCTGAAAAAAATAAATGAGGTCGTCTTTTCGGGAGAGGAACTCGAACAGAAAAATGTTTTGATCACGGGAGGAACCGGCCTGATCGGTTCCTGTCTTGTCGATGTGTTACTCTTCAGAAATGAACATCTGGGAACGCATATCGGTATCTGGGTGCTGTGCCGCAATGAGGCGCGCGCGAAAGAGGTATTCGGAACCTATTTGGATAAAGAATACTTTCACCTGATCGTTCAGGACGTTTCCGTACCGCTGCCGCCGGATGCTCCGAAATCCATGGACTATATCATTCACGCCGCAAGCAAGGGAGATCCGAACAGCTTTGTCACAGATCCGCTCGGTGTGATGAATGCGAATGTATTAGGAATGCATTGGCTTTTAGAATATGCGAAGCAGGTAAAAGTAAAAAAAATCCTATATCTGTCCAGCGGGGAGGCATACGGAAAGGTGGATCTGCCGGAGGATCTTCCAATCTCAGAGACAATGACGGGGCTGCTTGACAGTCTGAAAGTCAGAAACTGTTATGGCATTTCAAAACGGGCGGCGGAGACGATGTGCGTCAGTGCGGCATGTGAATATCAGGTTCCGGTATGCATCGCAAGATTGTGCCATATCTATGGACCGACCATGACGACGGGTGAAAACAGAGTGATTTTTCAGTTCCTCCGGAAAGCATTGGATCAGGAGGAAATTGTATTAAAAAGCGAAGGGCTTCAAAGGCGGTCTTACTGCTATGTGGCGGATGCGGCGGCGGCACTGTTTACGATCCTTTTCCGGGGCGCTCCGGGGGAAGCTTATAATGTGTCGAATGAAAAATCCGTCGTGACGATCCGCGGGCTTGCGGAAATCCTCGGCAGCTATGCGGGAAGCGGCGTAAAATATGAACAGCAGACAGAGTCAGAGCGCAGAGGAAATTCCGGCATTATGCACGCGGTGCTTGATAATCAGAAGCTCTTAGAGCTCGGCGTTCGTATGGAATATGATATGGAGGCCGGATTAAAGAGGACGTTGGAAATTATGAAGGAGCAAGAAGATGAAAAAAGAAATCGGGATTGTCATATGCAATTACAATAAACAGGACTATGTGCTCAAATGTCTGGAATCTTTATTTGCTTCTGATACGGACGATTTTGATGTCTACGTCGTGGACAACGCATCGCAGGATGATTCCGTAAAACTGATCAGAGAACAATTCGGGGATCGCGTAACGCTTTTGGTCAATCAGGAAAATCTGGGCGGCTCCGGCGGGTTCAACACAGGACTCAGAAAAGTGCTGGAGAGCGATTACAAATATTTGATGTGCGTGGATAACGATATTGTATTTGCTCCCGATGCGGTCAGCGCGCTGCGCCGCTTTTTGGAGGAGCACGAGGATACGGCGGTGGTAGGCAGCAAAGCGTACTTTATGGACGAGCCGGATAAGATCTGGAATTTCGGCGGGATCATCCGCTTTGATACCTTTATTCAGCAGGATCAGCATAAAAATTGTATCGATGCGGGACAACTTCCGGAGGTGGTATACGGCGATTATGTTCCCGCCTGCTCTCTGATGGCGCGGGTGGATGCGGTCAGGAAGGTCGGTATCATGCCGGAGGATAATTTTATTTATTGGGACGATATGGAATGGGGGTATCGATTCCGGCAGGCAGGCTATAAGGTCGCGTCCTACGGAAAATCGAAGGTGTGGCACAAGGCCGGGGGCAGGAATGCGGGAAACACCTTTATTCATTACTATATGTGGCGGAATCGGATTCATTTTTTCAGACAGTTTCTTCCGCCGGAGGACAGGGAACGTTTTGCGGAAAGTCTGCTGACAGAAATGTTCCGAATGATCTATAGCGTCAACCTAAAAGGAGAGACGAATATCATACGGACGCTCATGTATGCCTTTGACGACGCCGTACACGGAGTAAGGGGAAAAGCAAAAGAGGGAAGAATTCTGCCAAGGCCTGCCGTGGCGAACCGGTTAGAGCAGGCATTGTCGGGAAAAGAAAGCGTGCTGATCCGATTTAACGGAAGCTTTGAGGGGATCGGAAACATTATCAAAAATATACGGAAAACCCTGCCGGATATGCGGATCGCGATTTCCACGGCGGACTGTCCTGAGCAAGTGAAAGAGCTGACAACGCAGTATCCGGACTGTGAAGTCACGGAGCGCTATGAGCCGGAGAAATTTGCGGCCCATCTGGTCATGTGCGAGCATATTTTTAAGCTGTCACCGGACATGGAAAAGGACTGTTATATCGATCCGTGGTGCAACCTGATCTACACGGCAAAAGATTTTATCTATGCCAGCAGCTTTGAGCAGACCAAGGATTTGTTTGTGCTGTGTAAGAAAGAGCTTTTGTGCGGCGATTGAAAGCGGACGTAAAGTATGGAGGAGGAAAGCGATGGATCCGGTTGTAGTATTTGGCGCAGGAACCGGCGGGAAGATCGTGAAGTGGATGCTGAATGATTTTGGTATTCCGGTCAGGGCCTTTACGGATAACGGCAAGGATAAGTGGGGTACAATACTGGACGGGATTCCGGTGATTCCTCCGGATTCTTTATATGATGACGAAAGCAGGATTGTGATCGCAAGCACCTGGGAGAGTGAGATCAGGAAGCAATTGACTGAAATGGGATTGAAAGACCGTGTGGTTGAGAAAGAGGTCTTTATGTATCAATACCTGGAACAAAGCGCGGGGGTATATTCCGACCTTTCCGGGTATCCGATCGACAGCAGTAAAAAGCCAACGTTTTTATTCGGCACGGATCTCGGGTTATACCAGGGCGGCGTGGAGAGCTGGACCTATACGGTAGCGGACGAGTTAAGAAAAAGGGGATACGGGATCAAGATTCTGACCAATCAGACCTCGCAGCCTGCACCGGAACGGTTTCAAAACGACACCTATTATCTGAATATGCGGGGGCGGGAATATTGCAGTGGTTTACGTGATACAGTCCATGTGATCATGGAAAATGCGCCCTGCGTGGTCATTGATTCCTGGCAGAGCATGACGATGCTTGCGGCGGCAATCGTGAAAAGGCAGAATCAGGTTGCTGTTCGACAACTGATAGAGATAGTACATAATAATCTGCCACGGCTCTTTGGAATCGTGAAGAAATTTGAAGCTGAGATCAATGCCTGTATGGGAGTGAGCAGGGATATTAATCGGAGTCTGGTCGAAGAATATCAAATGGCGCCGGAGAAGGTGCATTATAAAGAGAGCCCGGTAAAATATGATGCAGGCATAGGGCGGGATTATATGTCTGACGAGAGTCAGCCGCTTCGGATCGGGTACGCGGCGAGGTTGTCGAAAAGTCAGAAAAGGGCGGATTTACTGCCGGAATTGATGGACAGACTGATGGAACGCAAGGTTCATTTCCGCATGCAGATTGCCGGAAGCGGAGCTCTGCGCGATATGATTCAAAACCATATCACGGAAAAGGGGTACGCGCAGTTTGTGTCCCTTACAGGCTATATTCCAAGGGAAGAGATGAATCGTTTTTGGAGCAGTCAGGATATTTTTATTAATCTGTCCGAATACGAAGGCACTAGTCTGTCAATGTTGGAGGCGATGGGGAACGGATGTGTTCCGATCGTTACGAAAGTCGCCGGATGCGAGGAGTTTGTCGCAGAGGACATGGGATATCTCTGTGAAATCGGTGATCTGGATGCCATGGCGGAAAAAATTGCATATCTTGACCGGCATAGAGAAAAGCTTGGGCAGATGGGACAGAAAGCGTGTGAATCCGCTAGAAGAAAATGCAGTGTGGAAGCATATGTGGATCATCTGCTGGGATTGACGGCTGAGGGCAGGGAAAAGGGATAAGTTTATACTGCCGTAGGCGGTACGAGTGAAGAATATTGAATAGCCGGGAAATATTATGAGGCGTTGCAGGAAGGCATGAGAGAGCATTGATTGTACTGTTAAACGTGTATATAGGAGGCTGCGCATGGGCAAAAAAATTGGTATCGTCATTTGCAATTATAATAAAAAACAATTTGTATTATCGTGCATCCAATCAGTACTGGATTCAAGCAGAAAGGATTTTGACGTCTATGTGGTGGATAATGCCTCGACGGACGGCAGTGCGGACGCGGTGAAAGCGGCATATGGAGACAGGGTCATTCTGATTCAGAACGAGCAAAACCTCGGCGGCAGCGGGGGATTCAACACGGGACTCCGCGCGGCAAGGCAGACGGGATACCCCTATTACATGTGCGTGGATAATGATATTGTGATGGATGAGCATAATATTGAAAACCTGCTTTGTTTTTTAGAAGAGCATCATGAGGTGGGAATCGTCGGTTCCAAGATCTGCCGCATGCAGCACCCGGAACGGCTCCAGGAGCTTGGAGCGCGGCTGGATTTTGAAAAATGCACACATGTTCCTTATTATAAAGACCATTTAGACAATGAGGATATCCCGGAGGTGCAGGATTGCGATTATGTTCCGGCCTGTTCGCTGATGGTTCGGGATGAGGTGATCGATAAGATCGGGCTGCTCCCGGAAGAAAACTTCATTTATTGGGACGATATGGAATGGTGCTATAAGGCAAAGCTTGCGGGGTATCGGGTTGCGGCGTACCGACAGGCGAAGGTGCTGCATGATATGGGAACCAATTCCGGGGATACGTATTTTTCTACTTATTATTTCTGGCGAAACAGAATTCGTTTTTTTGCGAGGTATACACCGCAGGATCAAAGAGAAGCAGCGATAGGAACCTTGCTGGAAAATGTTTTTCAGACCATGTACGGCTGTTATTACAAGGGGAAGACAAATCAGATTTCCATTATGATGCATGCGCTTGACGATGCGATTCATCATCTCACAGGGAAGGCGGCCGAGGGAAAAATCCTGCCGAAGGATGCGATCGAAGACCGGGTGGCAGGATTGTTTGAGACCTATCATAATGTGGTCGTTGAATTTAACGGGGATTACAAGCTGCTTCAGGATATTGTGAAAAAGATACAAAAAGCGGAGACGGAAGTTTCTCTGCGGATTGTCAGTGACGATGCGGAGGAAGTGCAAAGACAATATCCGGAATATCCCGTTATAAAGAGGGATCAGGTGTCAATCGAAACGGTTGAGGACTTAAGCGTGTTGTGGCTTGCGATGTGTGAGCATGTATCCAAAGTGGAGGATCACAGCCTGAAAAAGGTTTATATTGACCCGTACAGTAACCTTTTGGAGAATGAGCGGGATTTGCAGCATTTTGCGGGGTATCAATATAATAAGGATTTGTTTGTGCGCATGTGGAAGGTGCTGCTGTAAGCAGCACAGAGATGTCGAATGAAAATGTGTATATTATCGCCGGATGTGCCGTTCTTGGGAATAAAATAGTACAAACGGGATAAAGTGTAGTGCAAAATAAAATAAAGTATGATATGATACAAGTTAGGTTAAATATATCGGACGCGTCCGGAGAGGGCGCAAAAATATCACGTTTATCATTAGGAGGAAAGAAAACATGAAAAAAGGCGGCGTAGCAGTATTTTCCACATTGGTCGGAGCGATTGCAGGGTTTGCGGGAAGCTCCTATCTGGGCAACAAGCAGGTTGCACAGAAGGCAGAGAAGGTTGACAAGTTCAAGGGTTATTACAACATGCTTAATCAGTGGCTTGTATTAAAGCAGGAGGGTAAATCCTTAGAGAAGTACTTCACGGACAACGGTTATAAGACGATTGCCATCTACGGTATGGGAGAGATGGGAAACCGTCTGTATGACGAGCTGAAGGGGACTTCCGTAACCGTAAAATACGCGGTTGACAAAAATGCGGCAAGCACTTACTCCGAGTTGGATGTCATTGATCCCGAGGACGATTATGAAGAGGTTGACGCGATCGTTGTCAGCGCGATCTTCGCTTTTGATGAGATTGAGGAGATGCTGAGCGACAAAGTTGAATTCCCGATCGTATCCTTAGAGGATGTCGTGTACGAGGTATAAGCGCGGGAAGCGTTTGCCGGGAAGATCACAGAAGCTGTGATAGAACGGTTTTGTTTATGATGATAGTGGCAGGCGCCCAAGTCATAAGACTTGGGCGCTTTTCTTAGCTTATAGGAAACTCTTTTTTACACGATTCAACCGTCAGGTGAATTTTTATATCAAAACATCTGGTCATTGTAACAACGAATAGGATATCTGCTCTTGCTTTTTTGCCGATCAGGATTCATAATATTTGATAAGCAGCGATTGTGAATCGCAGAACATAATATGTGCGTAACTTTGCTTGTGGATAAGAGATAAGGAGGGATGCACGATGCTGTGTCATATGCGCATTGACTTAGGATTCAATCTCTGTACAAGGTCTGATCGTTGGGCAATCCTTGTGCAGAGGGAAAACTAAGAGAATATTCATTGCCCGCATCGGATTTTGTACTTATAGGGAACCGCAAATATGAAAAAATAACTATAAGGAGAGAAATTCGATGAATCATAATTATAAAAAATATATTGTTTTTTGGTTAAGTCAGGCGGTATCGCAGCTTGGAAGTCAGCTCACGGGGTTTGCATTGATTCTGTGGGCGTATTCACAGAACCATTCTGCGATGACGGTTTCTTTGATGTCCTTTTTTAACTATGTACCTTACATTTTAGTGAGTCTGGCGGCGGGAGCGTTTGTTGACAGCCATAGCAAAAAGGGGATCATGCTGGTATCGGATACGATCGCGGCGATCTGTTCCGTGGTCGTACTCTTTTTAAGCATGTCGGGAGGGCTGCGGGTCTATCATATCTATATGGTCAATTTTGTGATCGGGCTGACGAGCGCGTTCCAAGGACCCGCGTCCGCGGTGGCGGTCGGAAAAATGGTGCCGGAGGAGAAACTTGCACAGGTGAGCGGGATGAACTCTTTTTCGGGTAATCTGATCATGGTGTTGGCGCCGGTGCTTTCCGCGTCGTTATTTGCATTTGGCGGATTAACGATGGTATTAGTGGTTGATCTGTCAAGCTTTGTTTTTGCATTTGCGGTGCTGCTGTTACTGATATATATTCCCGAAAATGAGCGGTTACAAGACGATAAAAAATCAATATTTGAAGGATGTGCGGAAGGGTTTCGTTATCTGGCGCGGCAGAAGGCGATTTTCACGATCATCATTACGATGGCGCTGCTCAATTTTTTCTCAAGGCTTACCTATGAGAATATTTTGTCGCCCATGATCCTGGCAAGGAGCGGAAATGATTCTTTGACGCTCGGGATCGTAAATGCGGTGATGGGGATCGGCGGCATTGCAGGCGGAATTTTGGTTGCCGCGGGGAAGTTTTCGAAGAATAGCGTAAAGATGATTTATTTTTCCGCGATGTTGTCTTTTTTGCTGGGCGATCTTCTGATGGGTATGGGACGCGGCGTTGTCCTGTGGTCGTTTGCGGGACTGATGGCAAGTCTGCCGATTCCGTTTATCAATGCGGGTCAGAATGTCATTTTTTATCGTACGGTGCCGACGGAAATGCAGGGCCGGGTATTTGCGGTGAGAAACGCCATTCAGTTCTGCACGGTTCCGGTTGGCATCTTATTAGGAGGATTTTTGGCCGACTATGTCTTCGAACCGTTTATGGCGGCGGAATACGGTGTGGTTTCTGCGCTTCAATTGCTCGTCGGGAAAGGCGCAGGAAGCGGTATGGCGGTGATGTTTTTGTGCACGGGGCTGTTGGGAAGCTTTTTCAGTTATGTGTGCTACAGAATCTATGAGAGTCATGCGGAATAAAAAGAAGAATTTAACGTAAGAGAATGTATAGCAGCGGAGCGGCAGATAAGGACTGAAAGGGGAAACGATTGGACAGACTGTTACTCATTGACGGAAGCAACCTGTTGTTTCAAATGTTTTTTGGCATGCCGGCAAGAATCGTAAACGGGCAGGGAAAAGCGATTCAGGGGACGCTCGGCTTTGTGGGCGCCATGTTAAAAATCATCCGCATGGTGGAACCCACGCATATGGCGGTCCTATTTGACGGAGAGCATGAAAATCCCCGATGTGAGCTGGATTCCGCTTACAAAGCGAACCGGCCGGATTATAGCACGGTATGTGAGGAAGAAAACCCGTTTTCCCAGCTGCCGGATGTATATAAAGCGTTGGATTTCCTTGGAATCAGGTACATAGAAACGATGGATTGTGAGGCGGACGATCTGATCGCCGGTTATGCGCTGTCATTCGGTCGGAATGAGGAGGTCGTGATCGCATCGTTTGACAGTGATTTTTTTCAGCTTATCACGGACAAGGTATCCGTGCTTCGTTATCGCGGTGAAAAAACAATGATCTGCACGCCGGAATATGTCAAGGAGAAATTTGATATTGCGCCGGAGCAATATGCGGATTGGAAATCGCTTGTGGGCGATACGGCGGACAACATTAAAGGTGCGGAAAAGGTTGGCGCAAAGACGGCGGCTTCGCTGCTTCATGAGTTTGGCACGCTGGAACAGGTTCTTTTTTATGCGGAAAAGATCGCAAAACCGTCCGTGAGACAATCCATCCTCCGGAATGCAGACAGGCTTCGGGTCAACTATCAAATGATCAAGCTTGCGGGCGGGGCGGCGCTGCCGTTCAGCGGGCAGGAATTGAAGTACCGCTATGACGGAAGGACGACCAATGAGGTGTTGACGGGGATCGGATTGCGGTGATGAGGAAAGCGGGCTTTGCATGAGGAGCGGAGAGATTGTGGAAAGAGACAAGACTGTGAACAGAAATCAGACGATGGAGAACAGTGAGATTATTGAAAGCAATAAGGCGTACTGGAATGAACATGCCGATCTGTGGTTTGGGACAACTGCGCTCCCTGTGTATGGGGTTCGGTTTCCGACAGGGGATGAGCTGCATCTGTTTGGGGACGTTACGGGTAAGAGGATGTTGGAAATATGCTGCGGCAGCGGGCATTCTTTGAAGTATCATGCCGAGAGGGGCGCGGGCGAGTTATGGGGTGTTGATCTGTCGCAGAAGCAGCTTGATAACGCCGCGAGGCTGTTAAAGGAGAGCGGATATTCGGCAAAGCTGATCTGCTCCAAAATGGAAGCGGAACTCGATGTGCCGAAGGATTATTTTGATTATGTTTATTCCATCTACGGGATCGGATGGACAACGGATCTGCAGGGGACGTTTGATCATATCGCCTCTTATCTGAAAAAGGATGGGATTTTCATTTTCAGCTGGCATCATACCTTGAATTATTGCGTGGGATGGTCGTGCGACGAGAGGAAGGACGTATTTGAAGATGATAAGCTGGTGATGACAAAAAGCTATTACGACGAGTCCTGGTTTAAAATGCCGGTGCATGACAGTGAGGTCATTCTTTGCAACAGAAAAATGTCAACCTATATCAATGCGCTGGCGAAAGCGGGCTTTGCGATTGAACAGCTGGTGGAGGAAACGGATGACGGGTCCCTGCACGCCGCAGAGGACGCGGATGCAAAAACGAAAAAAGCACAAATGCTGCCGATCTCATTTTGTATGAAGGCGAGGAAAATGCATTGAATTCGTTAAGTGACTGTGGTAGGATTTAGGGCGATCATAATGATATAAAAGAGTTTCAGATAAGGCGCGGGTTTAGGCGGATTTGTTGTGCAGAAATATTTAAGATTAAGATGATTCGTTTCTAAGGGGGTGAAGCAGTTATGATGTATCCTTTTTTGACTTTAGAGGACAACACAGAAATTGTACATTCGGAGCAATTGGAAAATGGGGAGGTAAAGGTATATGTTGAGACACCTGATGAAAAGGATTGTTTTCACAACATGACCTGTTATCTGCCGTCTTATCGCATGGAGGTTCATGGTTATTCAGAGGAACAAGTCAAATATTATATGGATATTATTAAATCTACGGCACACCTTATTATGGAATTTTCACGAGAAGGAGGATTTATGAATGCCTCGGGTTTTTAAAATCGGCTCCTATTGGGTTTACTTTTGGGCGAATGAAGGAAGACCGAGTGAGCCTGTACATGTGCATGTGTCAGAAGGAAATCCGTCAGCAAACGCTACAAAGATATGGATTACTGCTTCGGGTAAATGCCTGCTGGCACATAATAATTCCGATATACCACCAAATGCATTGCGGAATATTATGAGAATCATAGAAGCACGCAGTGAGGAAGTGATTCAGAAATGGATTTTATTTTTTGGGACGGAAACATATTATTGTTAATGTCGTTGCAATTAGTGAGTTTAGCCAATATTGGGCTTTTAAATTTGTGAAGAGGAGGTTTCTATGATGAAAGGAAAGCAGTTTTATGAATAGAGATCACTTTAAAACCATTTGGAAACAGGAAGAGGAAATAGCGCATATTCACGGTTGGGATTTTTCGCATATTCATGGGAGATACGAAGAAGAAAATGACTTGCCGTGGGATTATGAAAAGATCGTCAGAAGTCACTTAAAAAGCCACTTGGATATACTGGATTATGATACGGGCGGCGGCGAGCTTTTACTATCCTTACATCACCCATATGACAAAACATCCGCAACGGAAGGGTATCCGCCCAATGTGGATTTGTGTAAGGAAACACTACTTCCGTTGGGGATAAATTTCAAGGAATGCAATGATCCGACAAACATCCCATTTGCCGATGAGGCATTTGACTTAATGATCAATCGGCATGGTGATTTTGACGCAAGAGAAATATTTCGATTACTGCGGCAGGATGGTGTGTTTATCACAGAACAGGTGGGCGAAGATAATGATAGGGATTTAGTGGAAATGGTATTGCCCGGAACAGACAAGCCGTTTCCTGATCTGAATCTTGCAAAGCAGCGGAAGAACTTTGAAGAGGCAGGTTTTCAGATTATGCAGGCGGAAGAAGCCTACCGTCCGATCACGTTCTATGACGTAGGCGCATTCGTTTGGTTTGCACATATCATTGAATGGGAATTCCCTGATTTTTCGGTGGATCGGTGTTTTGAGCGGCTGTTGAAAATGCAGGAGATGATTGAAAAAGACGGAAAAGTGGAAGGAACTATTCATCGTTATTTGATCGTTGCAAAAAAATAAGGAAATGAGCCGTTGCCCGCCGTGGGTGGCGGCTCATTTTGGCAGTTTGATGAAAGATTAAGAAGCAAAGGTCAAAAATATTTTTTTTTGAAAAACGAGAGAAAGTTTTGCGGTTACAAATCGCAAAACGCATTGATTTTGAGAGAGAATAAGGGTATACTTTTCTTGGAGAGGGGTGATTACATGATAGATAGGCCAATGTATATTGATAAAGTGATGGCGTATACGGATGCGCCTTTCGTTAAAATTCTTACGGGTGTCCGTCGATGCGGTAAGTCTACCATACTTAAAATGATCATGGAGAGGCTGCGCGATGAAAGAGCCATACCGGAAAGTCAGATCGTTAGTTATCGGTTCGATTCGATGGAATATGAAGACATGACTGCAAAGCAGATGTATGCAGAATTGAAAAGCAGACTCAGCACGAACGGGAGAACTTACTTTTTTTTGGATGAAATACAGGAAGTTTCGGGTTGGGAAAAGGTTGTCAATTCTTTGGTATCGGATTTTGATGTGGATTTGTATGTTACCGGGTCAAATTCTAAAATGATGTCTTCAGAGATATCTACGTATCTAACGGGAAGATATATTGCTTTTCGAATTTACACACTGTCTTTTCAGGAGTATTTGACATTCAAAGGTCAGCATACTCTGCTAAAAGATACGAGAACGGAACTGGCAGATTATATTCGGCGTGGTGGTTTTCCGGCCGTTCATCTTCAAGACTATAGTTTGGATGAAATAGATACGATTGTTCGCGACATCTATAATTCCACGATTTTTTCAGATATTGTAAGGCGGAATCAGGTTCGCAAGATTGACCAATTAGAGCGCGTTGTGAAATATACATTCCATAATGTAGGAAATACATTCTCAGCAAAATCAATTTCAGACTATTTGAAGGCGGAGCGCAGGTCTTTGGATAATGAGACGGTATACAGTTATTTGGAGAAACTGGAAAAGGCTTATCTGCTACATCGTTGCTCACGTTATGATTTGCGGGGCAAGGAAATATTGAAAACACAGGAGAAATTTTATTTGGCAGATACGTCGCTTCGCTATAGTGTTTTGGGATATCAGGCTAATATGACAGCATCTAGTCTTGAAAATATCGTCTATTTGGAATTATGCCGCCGTGGATATACGGTATATATCGGAAAGACAGACGATGGGGAAGTGGACTTTGTCGCAGTTCGCCAGAATGAGAAAGTTTACGTTCAGGTTACGCAGAAGATTGATTCGGAAAAGACAGAGGAGCGGGAATATAAACGGCTGTTGGAAATTCGGGACAATTATCCGAAATATGTGTTGCGGACAGATGAATTTGCCGAGGGTAATTATGATGGAATTAAGACGATGCATGTGGCGGATTTTTTGTTAAGTCAGGAATACTAATGCCTTGAATGTGTAAAGGGATCATGTGGTTGGAGGAACTTATGAAAATCGGAGAAGTCAGTCTGCTGACAAATGATATAGCGGAAAGGAACATCCAATTGGACAGCAAAGACCTTATCCTATCAAAAGTCCATAAGCTGATGGCGGCATATCGGGACGGCCTGCTCGGCGGCGAAAGGCTGAAAGAATGCAATTCTTTCAACCACGAATCTGTACCGCATAGCACAAATTCACAGGCTGGAAAAGGGGCATGGATCATCAAGATGCCGGAACATGAGAACCCCGGTTTGGACAGGGCCTCGAAAGAGAACTACTTGTATTTTACGTTGCCGATGGCGTTGAATTATCAAAGAAATTCGTATGTTTTGTGGGAGTGCGCCAATCGGTTATACAAGAATGTGCCGGAGATTTTTGACTGCGGACATGTATTGCGGATGGCGGAAGCCGATTTGAAAGATTTGCTGGTTCAATATAAGGTCGCATTGCAGCCGAATAAGCAGTCGGTCATTTGGAAAACGCTCTGCGCCACGTTCCACGACAAATACGGTGGCGATGTACGGAGCTTTTTCTCGGCGATGAATTATGAAGTATCTGCCATAAAAGAATCCATAAGCAGGAATAAAAAAGCATTTCCTTATTTGGGCGGCAGTAAAATATGTAATTACTGGCTGTATGTGATGGAGCAGTACACCGATGCAAAATTTGTTGACCGCGAACATATTACTGTGGCGCCGGATACGCATGTCATCCAGGCGAGTGAGAAGCTGGGCGTGATCAGTGCGGAAGAGGCAAAAAGAGCAGATGTTCAGCAAATCGTTGCGGATAGATGGAATGAGCTGCTGCGCGGTACGGAATATGTTCCCATTGATATTCATACGCCGATGTGGCTGTGGAGCAGGGGGAAATTTAAAACAATATTGTAAAGCAAAAGCTAAACAATTGCTTTACAAATACAGAACCGCGTGATAGAATGGAAGGGTAAAAAGAAGGAGCGGTAATTATGGCACAGGCAATGATTAATTTTCGGATGGATGAAGAATTAAAAAAGAATATGGAAGAAATTTGCAAAGATTTAGGATTAAGCATGACAACCGCATTTACTATTTTTGCAAAAAAAATGACAAGAGAAAAAAGAATTCCGTTTGATGTATCGTTAGATCCGTTTTATTCAGAAAGTAATATGTCATATTTGAAAAAGGTAGTAGACGATATTGAATCAGGAAAATCGGTTCTTTCTGAGCATGAATTACTCGAGGATTAATGCATGAAGATACTTTGGGAGGAGCGCGCCTGGGAAGAATACTTAGAGTGGCAGATACAAGACAAGAAAACATTAAAAAGGATTAATGCTCTCATCAAAGAGATACAAAGGAACTGCTACGAAGGGATTGGTAAGCCGGAACCATTAAAAAATAATTTAAGTGGGTGGTGGAGCAGGCGTATTGATGAAGTAAATCGAATTGTTTATAAAGAAAAAGATGGAGCGGTTATTATAGCATCATGCAAGGGACATTATGAGGATACATAATGTCCCTTGTTGCGGTATGAAGATCATTTGGGTTAGAAATTGTTGTGCCGCAAATAGCATCGAAACGCTTCCGCAACATATTCCGCAGAACCGGTGCCGTTTTTGGTGTCAAAAACGGATCTCAAATAGTCAGTGGAATAGAGATCGATGATCAGGCGGCAATAATTGGCCTGATCGCCGACCAATTCAGATGGGGCGTTTCCCTGTGCGCGGGCGATGATTTCCTGAACGATTTGCTGCACCTCATCTGAGGAAACGTCCTTTTCTTTATTGGCGGCCAATTTCACAAAAAGATCCTGCTTCATTTCTTCGGGGATTTCGGAAACCCATTTTTCCATGATCTCTGAAAAATGAGCCAGATTTTCTTTCATCGCCGCGGTATACGCTTCCATGCTGCCGAACTGTTTGATAGCAAGCTTTGCGACGTTCGGTTCGTCGTCCTTGATTTTTTGAATAAACAGATCATAATTCTCTACACTGCCCCAGTATTTGATCACCTCATTGGTATTGCGATTCTTGAACTCCTCCAACGCATGAATATAATCGGATAAGTCAAATTCCTTGAAACTCATACAGTTTTCTCCTTTCTCTAAACGGTCAAGGAGCTGTATCAGCCGGTCTGTGCGGTTGCGCTTTAACAGAAGCAGTTCTTTTTGCTTTTTGAAAGCAGCGATCCTGTCAAAATCGGGCTTCTCCAATATATCCCGGATATCCTTTAGCTTGAAACCTAATTCCTTGAAAAATAAGATCTGCTGTAATGTCTGTAACGCTTCATCATTGTACAGGCGGTAACCGGACGGCGTTGTTTCGCTTGGCTTGAGCAGTCCGATTTCGTCATAATACTGCAATGTGCGTACACTGACGTTGGTCAATTTCGCAACTTGGCTTGTGGTCCGCATGGGAATCAACTCCTTGCCGATCAGGATTGCGGAATGGTTTCGCAATCACTTGTGGGTTTATAGCCAATCAAAACAGGCTTAACATATCGTAGGAAGCAGGAAGGAACTGCCGGCCGGTATCATTACTGCTCTCCTGAAAAAAGAATACCGTATCACGTTACGTTGAAGTCAAGAGTTTTTTTGCCACAAAGAGAAAATGATTTGTCTTTCCAAGGTGCTCCGGTTTTTCACAATAAAAGAGGTGCAGTTTCAAATATTGCGCATATCCGGCATCATCAAGCTGATTGATTCGATCCTCCAATAATTCACTCATGCCGTCTGAGGCGATTTCGTGAATGATAGTAAGATCATTACGGGTGAGCATTTCACGACATTGATTTAGGTTAAAAAATACAAATGGGAAATTAACTGTTTTGAACGTTTCCCTATCATACTCACCGGTCAGAAGATAGTCCGGGTTATAGCCCCATTCCGTGTAGTGGAGCATGTCATTATTAATAAAAGCGACAAACAGGGTACCGTCTTTTTTCAACACTCGTTTCGCTTCCCTAATTGCTGTGTTCCGATCCTTTTCATCGTGCAAATGATAAAGCGGACCGAATAACAGGACAATATCAAACGTTTCATCGTCAAAATCGGATAGGTCGAGAGCGTTTCCCTGTCTGAGATCAATCGTAAGACCGTCAGTTATCTTTTCACGGAAATCCGCCACGTTTTTATCCGCAAGTTCAACCGCATTCACGTGGTATCCCTTATTTGCAAAATAAAGACTGTACTCCCCGGCGCCTGCTCCGAGATCAAGAATTTTCATGCCCTGTTTTAGATATTTTTCAATATATGTGATCGTAGTCGTAAACTCAACTCTGGCTGCATTACTGCAGTTTAATCTGGATTTTTCATCAAAAAAATGGTAAACAGCATTCACGAGTTCCGCATCGTTCTTGATTTTTTTCAGTTCATTCAGATCCATTTTCGGTACCTATCTGAGTTGTTTTGGGGGTAATAGGAATGTTATTCTCTCCGAATAATCTTTCTCATACCGCAGCCGCAATATTCGTGCGGTATTTTTTTGAAACCGAGAGATTCGTAAAACGGTTCTTTTCCCGGCTCCGCAATGAGTTGAATACTTGACCTGCCGCCTGCGGGCGTGTGATCGGATACATAGGTTAACAGCATATTCAGAATGGTGGTGCCGATTTTTTGCTTTTGAAAATCAGGGCGCACGATGACATCCGCGATCAGATCATATTGTCCGTCGCCGATCAATCTGCCCATGGCGATCGTTTCATTATGTTCAACCGCGGTTGCGATATACAGGCTGTTTCGGATCGCATTCTCTGATTGCTCCTTTGAAAAGTTGAGCCATCCGACACTTTCGCGCAGTTTCGCGTAGTCTTCATAAGATAAGGTATTTTCTTTGTATTCCATGCTGTGTTCATCCTTTCCGATTATTCGGGGTGAAAAAGCCCCAGACACAATTGCTGAATTCTCCGGCGGCAAATGTATGCTGCTGACCATGAATCTTAGCAGTATAAATAGGAAACTTGTATTCCTGACCGTATAAGGGGTCATGAACCGTTGCGGATTCATGGGTCGGTTTCCATTTGTACTTAAATATATTGACGCCAAATAGGTTTGTATCTCCATCGACACCGGTTACTTCATGCTGCCATGCTTGTTCTTTCGGGGATTCCATATCGTCGGTTCCTTTCCTTGATAAGCCCTGTCAATCTGGTCTGTTTCATAAAATCATAGCATACTCGCGTTCATATTTCTATAACAGTATTGATAAACTGGAATTTTCATGGTATTTGATCGTGAAAGAAATCAGATGGACAACCAGTGTGCGCAATTGCATAATGATTAAAAAACAAAAGAGGAGCGTGTCTGATTATGAATACGTTACATTGTTGCATGAGGGAATATTTGGAATATTGTCATTATCGGAAGCGGTTGGATTCCAAGACATTGAAGGCTTATCGTATTGACTTAAAACAGTATGAGGATTTTTGCGCCGGGGTATCTGATTGTTTTTCCCAAAATGCGGTGGACAATTTTATCACCTGTCTGCACAAACGGTATAAGCCCAAAACGGTCAAGCGGAAGATCGCAAGCTTAAAAGCCTTTTTTCATTACATGGAATATAAAGAAATATTGCATGAAAATCCGTTCGTAAAGCTGGACGTCCGTTTTCGGGAAGCGAAGCTCTTGCCTAAGACCATTCCGTTTCATTCGATACAGGCATTTCTCTCTGCCATCTACACACAAAAAGAACAGGCAAAATCAGAATATCAGCGGCGATGCTGCGTCAGAGATATTGCCGTGATGGAGTTATTGTTTGCGACAGGAATGCGGATATCGGAGTTGTGTTCGTTAAAACCCGCGGATATAGACCTTGAGAGCAATAACATTTTGATATACGGAAAAGGTGCAAAAGAGCGGATGATCCAGCTTGGTAATCGGGAGGTAATCGCTGCGTTGGTACAGTATCGGGAGACATTTAGAGAGGACATAGAGGTTTGCGGGTATTTTTTTGTGAATCGGTTACAGCATAAGCTATCCGATCAGTCGGTCCGTTTTATGATCAATCACTATGCGGAGCTTGCGGGCATCACGCAGCACATCACGCCGCATATGTTCCGGCATTCTTTTGCCACACTTTTATTGGAGCAGGACGTCGATATCCGCTATATTCAAAGGATGCTTGGGCACAGCTCCATTAGCACGACGGAGATTTATACGCATGTGTCGAACGCAAAGCAGAAGGATATTTTGGTGCGCAAGCATCCGAGGAATTTGATGGAGGTGAATGGAGGATAATAAGAAATTATCTATTGAATAATGATTTGTATATTGTGAAAAACACCAATTTATCGGAGGTTGATATGCATGTTCCTAAAGACGCTATTTTAATGCTATCTGGAGTATCATGTGTTGGAAAAACAACTGCAGCGTATGAGATAGTGAAGAATTATCCTGAATTTAGAAGAGTAAGTGAATATGATTTGCTGAGAACAGTTGTGCGAACCGCATATGAATGTTTGGCTGAAGAAGCTTATATAGACAAGGATGAATTAATAAGTAAATATCATGCGTTGTTTGAGTCTATTACAAATAGCAATTTTGAAATTACCAAGTTACAGTCAGAACAATTACTTCCCTACGTTAAGGAGATAATTCTCAGACAACAAAGGCGACGGATACCAACTATAATAGAAGGTACTGGTATTATACCAAGCGCATATTTTCCTAATAATCAGCCATTAGCATGGTTATCAAAACACGTAGTATTTATTAATCTATATATCTCTGACGAGGAAGATCACATTTCCCGAAGACAATCGCGTTCGGAGGAACGTGATTATCATGAATCGGCCAGTAAAACAGAAATAATTATTTCCCAATCTAGAGCAGGAAAAAATCAGTTATTACATATGCAGGCAATTAAGTTGCAGCAAAAATTTAAAAATGTGTTTAGCTTGGATGTTTCAAATTATACTCCAAGTCATATGGCAAGCAAAATAATGGAACTTGTTTTTGATTATTTTGATACCTATAACTAACAATATGACTTATATATCGTACAATTCGTTGTAGAGCTTTTCGGTCAAGGGAACCGCTTGTTCCCATACGTTTAAAAATGTATCATAAAGATGTTTTCCACGGCTTTGTATATCATTTTCGGAAATTTCTATTATTTCAAATGAAGAATTAGTAATTTGGAGAGGGTATCCTTCGCTGTCACATATTATTGGACTATAAAGCACGGCGTTATCACTTATGATTATAGATTCTTTGCGTGGGCATTTGTATAGCCTAATCATTTCGCTTATAGGCAAGTGAAATCTATTTTGCATCCTAACAGCCGCTTCCAAACAGGTTTGTAAATCTGCTAAGAATCTCCTCTCTTTGTCTTTGCTTACAGCTTTGGTCATAGCTTCGCTTTTTGGATGTGGAAATAGACATTTAAAATCCACCCCATTATTTATTCCTTCAATGGCTAGATACTTAAAAAAATCATCATTTTCACCTGTAAATATTTTTTTATTCCTTCTGCCATAAAACCATAAACGTTTGCCTTGATAATCAATTACATTTCGAATAAGTATTTTCGTAAGAACGCTGGTTGAAAATCCTTTATGAAAAAGAATATGCTCCTTGGTTATTTCAGGACTAACTATTGTGAAATTTCCATGGTTGTCCTTCATAATTTGCTCAACCAAATCTCTGCAAGTGTCGGGAATCATTTGTTCACGTTGCAAGATCATTTTAACTTCTTTTATATATGCATTCCAGTGACTATTGAAGTTTTTGATATCTGTATTAGAATCTTTTGCCAATTCTTGTAAAAAACGTTTGAATTCCTCTCGTGATTTCTTAAAATTATCATTTTCATTATTTAAACGTATAGGGACATAACGATTTAGAGGTTTATCTACCCATGATGACCAATCGGGAATATGTTCAAATAATATTGGTATAACTATACTTCCTCCTGGCTCTGCAAAATGTGCACCATACACTACACCTGCTTCATACATTAACCAAGGATTCTTAAAATTATCTGATGTTATACAAACGATACATTTATCACTTCTCAAAAGATTATTATGTATTTCATTATCAACGGATGTCCCTTTATACATATCGGGAGAAAAAAACACTTCAATTTTATTTTCTAATGTATTCAAGATGAATTTTTTTGTTTCTAATGCTAATAATTTACTTTTATCTTTTGACCAGCTAATAAATATTTCCACTTTGTTCCTCCGATAAATTGGTGTTTTTCACAATATACAAATCATTATTCAATAGATAATTTCTTATTATCCTTTATCTTTAGAAACTACATCAACAGATACCGTTGAATACTTATTCGTCCAGCCCGTCAGACGACCTTTTATTACCCAATAACAAATGATCCAGTAGCATCCCATCTACCTAATTTTGTATTGTACTACACGATTGTGCGTATTTCAACATCTTTCTCAAATATTCAGTAAATACATACAAGCATTCTTAACTGCTGTCTTTTGCCATGAATATTAAGTTTGCTAATCTCGCCGCTTTACACTATCCAAGATTTATGAGAAAATGGTTCTGAATTAAGTCAAAACAGTTGAATAAAGTTGCGCAAAGCCCAACTTGCCAATATATACCCATTAACACAGTCTCCGTTGCTGGAGTATGCGAAAGGAGTCCATCATGTTCTACACCCTCAAAAACGGAAAATCAGTCACTATCAGAAAACCAATCACCAAGGACGCGCAGGACATCGTCTCCATCATTTCCACCGCAGATGTGGAGACGTTGTTTTTGGCGCGTAATCCGGGCGAGTTCCGCACGACCGCGGAGCGAGAAGAAGCGGTCATTGAAGGCGTCTTAGCCGATGATGACAGCACATGGTTTGTGGCAGAATACGAGGGCAGGCTGGTAGGTCAATGCTCTGTGGGACTTGTGAGGCGGTATCAGAGATATCGGCATAGAGCTGAGGTTGCGTTTGTGATCCTGAAAGATTATCAAGACTTAGGAATCGGTGGGAAGATGATGGAGGAATGCATCAAGTGGTGCAGGGAGAAAGAAGTCACGCAGATCGAACTGGATGTGGTCACAGCCAATCAAAAAGCGCTTTCCATGTATTTGGGCTTTGGATTTGAAGTGACAGGGACCTTGCCGAATGCATTGCGCTATATGGACGGGACATACGCAGACGAATATAAAATGGTAAAGCGTCTGTAGAAAAAAGATTTCATATCCAATGAAAGATGTTGCAAGCGATTTTGAGGCATAACGGCTGAAAGGACACGCTCTTTTTAAAATGGTGTGTCTTCAGAAAAGCGCGTATTCTTGTTTATCAAATTGGAGTTAGAGGAGAAAATCTGTATGGCAGATGACGCACTTACCTGGTTGTTGGAGACAGGAAATCCGGCGGTAAAACATAGGACAAAAATAGAATTACTTGGGCTGGAGGATGACCCAGCTGAAGCATTCACATGGATTGTGTCAAAACTGCCTGACGATTGGTACAGAGTAAAAGGTTTGTGGTATGCATATTATATCAATGCTCTGGCAGAATGTGGTCTGAATCAATCCATGATGCCGTCCGAATGGTTCGAAACAGCAATGGACAGAATTCGGGCAGGCTTTGACTTTGGCTGCGAAGCATTCATGCTATTACAGGCAATGGTTGCCCTTGGATTTGGTGGAAATCCTGATGTGCAGAAAATATTTGCGCTGTTGCATGATAATCGCTTACCGGACGGAGGTTTTCTTTGCGAAAGACGAAAAGGCAGACTAAAGTATATTCCTAAAAGTTGTTATAAAGCAGATTATTATGCGTTAAGATTATGCTCATGTTGCCGCAAAAAGGGAATCATTCTCGATATAGAACAGGAGTTAATTCGTTATTTTCTGAGCAGAAATTTATTATTTAGACGGGATAATTTGGATAAATTAATACTTGGGGATAATGAGAAAGAAGGCTCGCGCAATTCAGATGTATTCTATCCGTTTGAACCGATGCGAATGGGAATTCAAAACATTATGGAAACGATTTCCTCACTTGGGTACGGAAATGATCCTGCAACTGCAGCCGGTTGGAATTGCTTGAATTCAGCAAAAGATGATATAGGGCGGGTAATTCTGGCCGGTACACTTACGAAGTCTTGGTTGCCAAAGGAAAAAGTAGGAAAACCAAGTGCGTGGGCAACGTTTTATGCGCTATTGGCTGAAAAAGAACGATAAATCTTGAATTGCTGGACGTGACACCACAATTATAACCACGAAAATGATACTTCCTTTTTGGAAGCGTTTGCCTTCTGAAAATAGCTTATACTGATTCTCAATACATCCGAATTGAGGGGAGAAATGATAAAGGCGATATACTTTGATTTGTTTTTTACATTGATTGTTCCGGCATACGAAAAAATAAATAATGAATTTGATATATTAAATTTGTCTGTTGGCGAGTGGGAACAGTACGCCGAAAATGATATTTTATATCGTGAAAGGGCTTTGGGTTTCGTTAAAAATGAAAGAGAGATAATAGATAATATCGTGTCTCTTATGCCGTTTGAGGTTAGTATTGTTCAAAAACAGCAAGTTTTGAATGCTCGTGAAAAGAGGATGCAAAATGCCCTAAAAATGGTATCAAAAGAAATATTAGACGTTTTACAAAAATTAAAAGCAGAGAATATCAAATTAGGGCTGATAAGTAATGCAGACTGCATTGATTGTAAATATTGGAACCAATCACCGTTATCTCCGTATTTTGATGATGCCATCTTTTCGTGTGACGTCGGATTGCTAAAGCCTGATAGACAGATTTATGAGTTAGCAATGCAGCGTTTGCATGTATCTCCGGAGGACAGTCTGTTTGTTGGTGACGGAGGTTCAAATGAATTATGCGATGCAAAGGAGGCAGGTATGGGTACTGTTTTTTCAGAAATGCTTGAAACGAAAAACGATGAGCAGAAAAAAACAATTATCAAATATGCAGATTATCATATTAAGCATATGAGCGAACTGTTTTATTTGCTGTAAAGAAAAACTTCCGCTTTATCCAACAGCCAATCAAAAGCGCTTTCTATGTATCCATGAGTCAGAATATAAATTTAGTAGGAGGATTTCTGCATGCCAATACAAATATCAGCCCAAGAGACAATCAATGCACTAAATGCAATTTTTGAGAAACATAAAATGGAGCGTATTTGTGTTTTGGGAACAACATGTTGTGGTAAGACAACCTTGTTAAAACAAATTCCTGGTTGTGTAGATTTGGATGATGAATTATGGCCGCAATTAACCAAAGAAGAAGCAGATTTTATCAGCCAAAAACCATGGACAAATGAAATTGGTGACTTTATAGATAAACTGGTTTATGAAAAAATATCAGTAAAAGTTGGTCATCCGTTGTTCACTACAATCATTGTAGATTGCGATGTAGTAATATATTTGGATATCAGCGATGAGTTATTGGCTGAACATTGTAAGAAGCGGGGAAATGATTTTAAAGATTCCATAAATGTAAAGAAATCTATAGAAGGAGATTGGAATAATCACAGAAAAAGTGGTGGAAAAACTTTTTATTATTTAACCGTCAATGAGTAATAATCATGAAAAGAGAACTATAAAAAATAGCATCGCAGGGATACAACAGCATACCACCCGATGAGGAGCCAAAACCATATGGAACATAAAGGGACGGTCAGAAAAGAAACAGAAAGCTTGATCTTGCCGGAAATAAAAGAAAATAAACAGATCAAAGGCCTGAAACTGTGCGAAGACTTTTTCAACGATTGCGCAAAAGCAATTCTTGATGAAAACTTTCCTGAATTAAGATATTCAGCAGGGCTGATCGGCTATGGTTCCGATGTGTTAGGGTATGATGATGCCGTATCAACAGATCACATGTGGGGACCGCGGTTTTATCTTTTTTTAAGTAAAGAGGATCTGTCAAAAAAGAATGACATCCTTTCGGTATTATCCGAAAAGCTCCCTTATACATACGAGGGTTATAGCGTGAATTTCACAGAACCCGATCCGAATGACTGCGGCGTGCAGCATCCCAAACTGATCAGCGAAGGAAAAGTGAATCCGCTGATCTTCATTTACACATTTGAGGAGTATTTGACGGAACAGATTGGGAAGTCCGATTTAGATCATATCAGTCCGCTAGAGTGGCTTGCGTTTTCGGAACACAGATTGTTATCATTGGTTTCGGGAAAATTCTTTGTCGATCAGCTAAATTGTGTCGGGACGATCTCCAAGCTGATATACTATCCGAAGGACGTAAAGCTGTATCTGATCGCCTCCAATTGGGAATGCATCGCATCGGAGCAGGCTTTTATGAAACGTTGCGGCGCATGCGGGGACGAGATCGGTTCACGGATCATCTGCGCCAGAATTGCGGAGCGCCTGATGAGGTTATGTTTTTTGTATCAGGACACGTACGCGCCGTATAGCAAGTGGTTCGGAACGGCATTCAGTAAACTGCCGATTGCTGAGAAAATAAAGCGGGCGATAGAAGGCGCGCTGACTGCGAATTGTTTGACAGAACGGGAAGACCGACTCATCGAAGCACAGGCGTTGGTCGCGGATATGCATAATGCAAGCGGGCTTACCGAGTTTGTTGCTTATCAGATCGAAAGCTATTTCGGCAGAAATATCAAGGTGATCTTTGCCGACAAGTTTGTTGAGGCAACAGTTAAAGAACTGAAAGGAACGGTATTTGAGAACATGCCGTTGATCGGGACATTCAGTCAGATCGGCGGACTCGCGGGATTTGCCGATGAAAAGGAATCTTACGGGCGGATGGCGAGATTATACTGCGGTGATGAATGAGATGGTTAGATGATTGTAAAACGCTAACAACTTCACTAGTTCATATTGAGTTTTCTGGCCGCCTATGATAATATTCAGAGCAACAAATCGGGACCTGCGGAGGACAATATGGAGATTTATTCCAATCAGGTTGATGAAGCAATTAGGATTATGAAGGAAGTTGCTATGTGGGGGCGGAATAAGGGCTTTCGCATATGGCGGGATGAATGGCTGACAAAAGAAGAACTGATTACAATAGATGCGCAGCCGGAGAACTTTTATATTGGTAAAATGGATGGTGTTGCAGTCTGTGCGTTTATTTTACAATGGAGGGATTCAGAGTACTGGCCTGATGCGGAAAATGAAGCTGTGTATTTGCACAAGCTTTGTGTAAGACGTGAATTTGCCGGTAAAAACATGACGCGCTTCATCATAGAAGCAATCAAGCAGCTTTGCAAAAAGAAGGGAATAAGGTATATACGGTTAGATACAGCACTTGATGAAAAGGTTGTAAGAAAGATATATTTAAAATTGGGATTTAAAATTGTGGATATTATAGATTACCCCAATGGACGCTCTATGGCATTGTATGAGTTAGAGGTATAAATATCTGTTTATCGGGTTGCTATCTGTTATGGCTGGCAACCCTAATCTGAAAAGGGAGAACACAAAAACCAAATGGATGGGTGAATGATTCACATGAGTTCTTTATTGCAATCAACAAGAAACACGCGGGTGCTGCCGACAGGTACGATGCGATATATTAGGAGCGATGTTCCGGAAAATTTGACTGGTCAGGAAATTCAGTGGCTGCTGGATCAGCATGTAACAACGATTGTGGATTTAAGGTCGGAGGAAGAATGTGTGAGAAGACCATGCTGTCTGAAAGGACAGGATGGTTTTAAGTATTTTCATCTCCCGGTTACCGGCGGTGGCGATACGCCCAAATCACTGGAACATCTTCATGTGGTATATCGACAGATGATAGATGAAAAAATGGACAAGATCATCGATACAATCATGGGTGCGGAATCGAACGTGATGTATTTCTGTACAGCAGGCAAGGACCGTACCGGCGTCGTATCAGCAATGATCTTGAAACGGCTGGGATTCAGTAATGAAGTGATCATCAATGATTATATGGAGTCAAAGGATAATTTAATGGAGATGCTCACGGCATATGTGACTGAGCATCCGGAAGTGGATATCGAAATCATCATACCGCACAGGGAAAATATGGAACAATTGTTGAAACGTTTATAGAGTTCAGAACGGTCACGTTATCAGGAACATACAAACGTGATGGAATTTTTTTGATGTAAATGCAAATGGCTTGTAATGGAGCAGAAAAGTCGGTACGAGGTGACGAAACATGAGAAAAATCAGTTTATTTATTGCAATGAGCCTCGATGGGTATATAGCGGATAGTAAGGGCGGTGTCGATTGGCTGAAAGGACAAAGTAGCGATGAAGAGAATATTGACACCTATTCCGAGTTTGTAAAGAATATTGATACAATATTGATGGGGTGGAATACTTATCATCAAGTAGTTACAGAACTTTCTCCCAATGAGTGGGTGTATAATGATTTTACAACTTATGTAATTACGCACAATGAGTATACTTCTTCAGAAAAAATTCGATTTACAAGCACAAATCCTGTTGATTTGATAAAAAGCTTAAAAAAAGAAAACGGAAAAGGTATTTGGATATGCGGTGGAGCTAATCTTATTCAGCAGTTAATAAATGAGGACTTAATTGACTGCTATTATATTACTATAATTCCAACACTTTTAGGCTCTGGTATTCGGCTTTTTGAAAATGCAAAATCTGAAATTAAGCTAAGATTGCGTAATATACAGTCATATAATGGTATGGCAGATTTGATCTATACACGAAGATAACTTGGCATTTATAGAGGGGATGGATATGACGGAAAAAGCTTTATTGTGGAATAGATTTATTGAGGGAATTTGTAAAAAGTGCGTGGAGAAAATTTTTCGGGAGATTAGGGCGTAAGTGAGCAGCATCATGTGGAAACCTGTCTTTGCAGTCTCGCTTTCAGACTGTTCAGGAATCTTTCATTTTCGAGCACAGTAAGCATAGGCCCAAAGGACATGACTTCAATCAGCAGTTCGGTCTCCATATTCCGGTTATAATAGATGACGCATTCATAGGTATCCTCATCTATTTTTGTAGTATTTTTTTCATAGTTTGCAAAGTGCAGCATGGCACGCTCAAGGGCATTGCGTTTGTTGACAATGCGCAGTTTAAGAGGTTCTTTATAGTAAGAACGCTGAATCATCGCGTCTAAGTCCACAGGGGAGGATAGCGTTTTTGGCATCAGTTTTACGCTCTGAATACGGGAAACATTCAGAATTTCCAGCTTCATTCTTCCGTCCGCTTTAGCTTCATGGTGCGAATCTGAATCAAAAGCCGGACGGCAAGGTTTCAAGGCGAGAATCCGGAATTTGTCATTTTTGACCGAGTATTCCAGACGGGCGGGGATATAGTGGTGATGTACGCGGTTCCCGTTGGGCGCGGTGTAGTCGATGTCCACGTACTGTTTCTGTTTCTGTGCCTGAAGCAGAGTCCGAAAGCAGTGGCGGTAATTTTCATCCTCGTAAGGGTCGCTGTCGGCGAACCGATCGAAATAATAGAACTGTTCCGGTCTCCAAAGCGGAGCAACGGAAGCCAGCATTTTATCCAATGTTTCCAGCTGATCCTGTTCCAGGAACAACCCTATGCGCGGGTCGGACAGCAGTGCCTTAAGATAGGACTTCTCAAGGCTGGAAACAGGGGTGATAAAGGAGGATGAGAGACGGGAATGGTATAGCTTCCCATCCTTTTCAAATAAATTCCATGTCCCGTCTTCCAGCCTGGGGATTATGGAGAGCAGGCTCTCCTCAAAACCTTCGTCGCAGATCCGGCGGCGGATGTCTTGCATGGTCAGTGCGTCCTGACTGCACAGTAAATGTCTTAATACCTGGTAGTAACAGCTATATATTTCTGAGAATACTTCCATAGGTCTTCTTCCTTTTCAAGAGTTGTCCTTTATTTGGTACATCCGGCACATTGTCTGTAGATCCCGATAAAAGCGATGTTCCACGGATTTGTCCGTACATTCCAGAGACAAGATCCTGCCTATGAAGGTGCGGATCCAGGGCAGCATCTCATTGCAGTCGAATACTTCTATTTCGTACTGATAAACATTACGTTCTATTCTTGTGACCGTACCGCCTCTGCCCTCACGCTTTAAACGTTCCACAATATATTGTTCGGAAGGTTCCAGAGCCTGTATTGTCATAGTCAGCCGGTTAAGGTGGTGTCGGGCATTCCCCTGAAAGGATACGCCCCACAGATGGCAGCGGTTCCGATCCAGCTGTGCCAGCAGTTCCTCATATTTCTCCGATTGGTCTAAGAGAGTGACGGTTTTGACGGTATCCAGGCGGTAGCAGGTGAAACGCTTACTTTTTTTCGCATATCCGCATAGAAAACGGCGGCCGCTTCTGGTGCTGGTGAAAATCTGCAGGGGCGTACAGTCGGCGGTATTCAGTGCTCCGTTTTTGGAGCTTTTTATTTCCAGACGTACATCTGTCTTATGGTTCATGGCATTCAGAAGGTCGAAAAGGATTTCCTCCTCCAAAGTATGTACGCAGAAGCTGTGTTTCACCCGGAAGGTCCGGTTGTGATGATCAAACTGTTCCGAAAGGTGGTTTCCGATGATCCCGAAGCTCCCTGCCATCTGGTAAAATGCAAGGGCGTCCAGCATGCTCTCATTGGATTTTATCCAGACAGCCAGAGAATTATCGATGGAAAAAACGATGGTTTTCCCAGATTTCTTTTTATGTAACAGCCCTTCTTTTTCATAGGCGTTGCATTTTCGGCGAACGGTCTGTATATCGAACAGCGCCTCATATTTCTCAAGCAGGCCGCCTGTTATTTCCTCCGCAGTCAATTCTGCGCCGTCCTGAAGCAGATCAAGTATCAGAAAATGGAGCACGATATCGTTGTCGGTGAAGCTTTTCGTCTTCCATACCCGAAACAGAGGGTTGGTATCCAGCAGGTTACTGTCTATGGCGAGAGAAATGTTGGAGCCGTTAGACACATGGTCTTTCCGCACATGATTCCCAAGCCAGCTTTCCAGTCGCCTCCGTTCATTGTCGTAGGTTCGGGGGCTTTTGTCCTTGAATTCATCTCTGGTCTTGAAGCCGTAGACAAAAAAATCACGCACATATTCTCTTGTTTTGGGAAAGCTTTTGACCAGCTCCTGAAAATCAGACATATTGCCTCCGAATGACCGCCGTTTATGGCAGTTAGTTTTTATTTAGGAATAAATATAACACACTTCGCAACATTTTTGAAATGATTATTTGGAAAATGTTTCATATACTGATTTTAGTTCATCAAGCAAAACCATATAAAATGCGGCTTTGCATCAGGGAACGGAAGATGAACCATATACAAGATAGGAAGAAAGGATGGAGAGGATATGTTCGTATTGTATAACGAGAATACAAGATTTCCGGTAAAGGTGTGGCTGAAAGATGAGAGTGGGCTGGAGGGAAAATGTCTGGAGCAGGCATACAACCTGTCGAAGCTTCCTTTCATACATAAATGGGTATGTCTGATGCCTGATACCCATGCGGGTAAGGGA
This sequence comes from Lachnospiraceae bacterium, assembly GCA_014804755.1. Taxonomy (GTDB): domain Bacteria; phylum Bacillota; class Clostridia; order Lachnospirales; family Lachnospiraceae; genus DLAJ01. The sequence continues at coordinate 129,906 of JAAUZE010000008.1, forward strand.
ATGCCCATCGGCGGAGTGATCGCCACAAAGGATGTGATCATCCCCAATGCGGTTGGGGTAGATATCGGATGCGGTATGGATTTTATTCCTACCAATATTCGCGTGGAGGACATAAAAGGCATTCAGACCGGAAACGGCACCCTGATCCAGTCCATCATCGGAAGCATCATGCGGACGATTCCGCTAAATACAGAGAGATACAAGGTTCCGCAGGAGTCGGAAGTGCTGGATCGTGCACAGCGGGAAATGGAAAAATATGAGGAGGATGCAGAGCTGGTGCCATTGATTGAGGACGGATATTTTCAGGTGGGAAGTCTGGGCGGCGGTAATCATTTTATCGAGCTTCAGGAAGATCAGGAAGGATATCTCTGCATTATGATCCACTCCGGAAGCCGTCATCTCGGAAAGGCAATCTGCGATTACTTCCATAAGAAGGCGGGAGAGCTGAACAGAATGTGGCACAGCGAAGTCAAGGATGAGTATCATTTGTCTTTCTTGCCTGTCCAGACAAAAGAAGGGCAGCAGTATATCAACTGGATGAATCTGGCGCTGGATTATGCCTTCGAGAACCGCGCCCGTATGCTGGATAAGACCTGTGGCATTGTGAAAGAGCAGATTGAGAAGCACACGGACCTCACAGTGGAATTCGGAGAGGAGATCAACTGCCATCACAACTATGCGGCATTGGAAAATCATTATGACGCTAATGTCTGGGTACATAGGAAAGGCGCTACCAGAGTGAGGGAAGGAGAAATGGCTGTGATACCGGGAGCCATGGGATCTTACAGCTATGTGGTGGAAGGAAAAGGAAATAAGGAATCCTTCTGCACCTCCTCCCACGGTGCTGGCAGAAGATACTCCAGATCCGGCGCCATGCAGGCATTCAGCACAGAGCAGGTCATGGTGGATCTGAAGGAACAGGATGTTGTGCTGGGAAAGCGCAAGAAAAATGATGTTGCCGAGGAGTGCCGGTTTGCCTATAAGGATATTGACCAGGTTATGGCACAGCAGCTGGACATGGTCACGCCGGTGAGGAAGTTAAAGACAGTGGGCGTGGTGAAAGGATGAGCTCAGCGGGGGTCAAATACCCCGCAGTATACTGAACAGAAAAGCTGATATGGTGTCAGTATACTGTGGGATATTTGACAAGGCACGGGTATTGGAAGTCACTTCCTGCCCGGCGGTGCCGACAGCGTGCTGTGCGGTATTCCACGAATATTCCAACCGGCTTAACGTGGTGTTAAGTGAAGGTTTGTGGTGTCGAGGGTTCGAATCCCTCCCGTGTAAACGGTAGCTCAGTGGGTAGAGTGCACAACATTATGGCAAGACCTGTAAAGTCTGCGGTTCGAATCCGCCCAAAGCAATACTTTTATCCCGATTTCAGGCAAATTCTGCATCTCTGTGAAGCGCAAAGGATTGCGAAGCAGGGAAAGCGTGAGGGCGCCAAATCAGTCTGCGGCCTGAAGGCCGGGGATACCGCAGATCGGAAGGAGGAACAACACTCTGTAAAGAATATTGAGAAACGGTGATGATATCCCTTTACAGAGTGCCCTTCCTCCCCACGGTCTGCTGAACCGGGCTTCCGCTTCAGACTGATGAATGAGGGATATCAGTATTACTAAAACAAATTAAGATCAGGAGGAGTAAGTTATGAAGTATATTATCAGAGATAATCAGGCAGGGTTTGTATTGAAGAATGGCGTATTTCAAAAGATGATCACCGCGGGAACCTGGCATTTTCCTAAGATAGCAGGTTACACGGTCGAGATTGAGGAGATGTCGAATGAACTGGATTATCAGGAGGTTCCCTATCAGGTGCTTTCCGGAGATGCTGCATTCCTTAATGCCACTGTACATACGGAAATACCGGATGGCTCTGTGGGTTTCATCTACATGAATGGCAAGCTGACAGCCTTTGCGAGCAGGAAGGATTATGTATTCTGGAATGTGTTTGATACGTATGAGGTCAAAGTTGTGTCCATGGCGGAGACGTTCATCGGAGCAGAAGTGACGAAGCAGATGCTTTCGCTGGTGCCGAAGCACCTTTATACGGAGGTGTCGGTGGGAGAGGGAGAAATCGGTCTGGTATACTATGACAACGTCATGCAGACCCCACTTTCCAAAGGCGTATATCGTTTCTGGAATTACCATCATGTCGTTTCCTGCTGCGTGATTGATATGAAGCAGAAAGAACTGGATATCGTGGGTCAGGAAATTCTGACCAAAGACAAGATAGGCATCAGAATGAACGTTGCATGCATGTATAAAATACGGGATGCAGTAGAATTCGTTGCAACGATCTCGGATCTGAAAGGACAGCTTTACCCTGCGGTACAGCTTGTGATCAGAGAGGTCGTGGGCAATTACAAGCTGGACGAGATACTGGAGGCAAAGGAGCAGATCTCCGGGGAAATCTACGAGGCGCTTAAGGGGCGGGAAGAGATGTTCTGTGTGAATTTCCTCACCGCGGGAATCAAGGATATCATACTGCCCGGCGAGATCAGGGAGATCATGAATTCTGTCCTTGTGGCGGAAAAGGCAGCTCAGGCAAACGTGATCGCCAGAAGGGAGGAGGTGGCCTCTACCAGATCTCTGCTCAACACGGCGAAGCTTATGGACGAGAACCAGACACTCTACAAGCTGAAGGAGCTTGAGTATCTGGAGAAGATCTGTGAGAAGGTAGGCGACATATCTGTCAATGGCAATGTGGGAATCATGGAGCAATTGGGGAAAATGATGGGGACGAGACAGGGATGATCTAATTAGTTCTTCATGTTTTGGTTATATTGTGTTAAAATAACAGATATGGCTCCGGCGGGGAGCCATATCTGTGTTATAAATTCAAATTTGTTTAAACAACCATTACTACAACTGAATAAATAACACAACGTCAGAGCGAAATCCCAATCGTAATTCACGGAGGAACATAGAATGATAAAACAGGCAGAACAAGCAGATGCGTTAACCTTGGCAGAATTGGCAATCCAGATGTGGGAAGACAATACCATATCGGAGCTGGCATCCGAATTTGCGGAAATGATTGGCAGCGAGGATGCGGCTTGCTTTATTCAATATGCGGAGGACAAGCCGATCGGATTTGCGCAGTGTCAGCTTAGGCATGACTATGTCGAGGGCACGGAGACATCACCGGTCGGTTATTTAGAAGGAATCTTTGTTCAGGACGAGTTTCGCCATAAAGGCTATGCAAAAGAACTGCTGCAGGAATGCGAAAAGTGGGCAAAGGGAAAAAACTGTTCTGAATTTGCAAGTGATTGTGAATTAGACAATGTGAATAGTCTCAAATTTCATTTGGCAATGGGGTTTGAAGAAGCCAATCGGGTTATTTGTTTTCGAAAAGACATTTGAGCAAGGTTAATTGATGCGGGACGAAAGGAATATATAAAGTGGAAAAGCTGAATCAGGAAACAAAAAAGATCATGGAAGAACGGTTCGGAAAAGACAATATTATCGCATTGGCGACGTTGGAAGGCGATATGCCCAGCGTCCGCAATGTGGACGGATTTTATGAGGATGGGGCGTTTTATACGATCACGTATGCGCTTTCCGACAAAATGAAGCAGATCGAAAAAAATCCGAATGTGGCGATTGCGGGAGAATGGTTTACCGCGCATGGGAAGGCGGTCAGTCTCGGTTATTTTGGCAGGGCGGAGAATGAGGACATTGCCGGAAAGTTGCGGACGGCTTTTGCAGAGTGGATTGATAACGGACACAACAATTTTGAAGATGAAAACACAGTCATCCTCTGTGTGCAGCTGACGGACGGTGTTCTTTTTTCACAGGGAGCAAGATACGAAATTGATTTTAGTGCGGATTGAGGAGGGAATAGAAGACCATGATTCATTTTGAAGCGATAACGGAAGAAAATTTTGATGCGGTCATCCAAATGAAGCGTCCACCGGAGGAGCATTTTGTAGCGTCAAATGCGTACTCTCTTGCGCAGGCGTGGCTGTATCGGGATGCGGGCGATGTGTATCCGTTTGCGATCTGCAATAGCGGCGTATCGGTCGGTTTTATGATGCTGGATGAGGATTTGGAAGAACGCTGCCTCATCATATGGAGGATCATGTTCCCGCCGGAGCATCAGAACCAGGGTTATGGAACACAGGCCATCCAAGAGATTATTCGCATGGCCAAGGAATCCGGGAAATATGATTTTTTGCTTCTGAACTGCGCGCCCGAAAATCACATTGCGGCGCATGTTTATGAAAAGCTGGGATTCAAACCGACCGGCGTTGTCAGTCACGGAGAGACGGAGTTAAAGCTGCTTTTTTGAAGCTATATAACATTTTTAAGAGGCAGAATGTTTCTGATGACAAGGAGGAGTACGCCTATGAAAAGATGCAGATTATCCTATGATGAATGGAAATGTATCCTGTCAAAAGAGATGACCGGCAAAAGAGTGGTTGGGGACTTTTTTGAGGGATATATTGGTCTGATCGACATTCGACAGGTAAGTGAAGTGCAGAAATGGAAATTGGGCGGGGAAGAGATCGTGGTCTGCGACGGAGGCATCAAATGGCTGAGTATTTTGCCGCAGAATGATTTTTATTGTATCACTGCCATGATGAATGAAAAAAGCGATATATTGTTATGGTACATTGATATGATCGCGGGTCAGGGAACGGATACGGACGGTATGCCGTGGTTTGACGATCTGTACTTGGATCTGGTGGTTTATCCGAACGGAGAAATTAAAGTGGATGACATGGATGAACTGGAAGAAGCGCTGCGGCAAAAAGACATCACGCAGGAACAATTTGATCTTGCGCTTCATACGGCCGATCAATTGAAAAAAGGATTGTTAAAGGACATCCATTCTTTTAAGGACTATACATATGCATGCTATGAGCTCCTATGCAAAGATTGAAAAATCAAAGATTTTTCTAAAGCGAACAAGTTCGCTTTGCAAATTTGTGCTGACGCCCAAATTCGCGGGCTGTTGGCAGCATGGAGGATTAGTTTGAAGGGAAAAACAATGAATATAGGCTTTCAGATCATAGCGATCGTGATATTACTCGTTTTTTACGGGTGCTATTTTACAAAAATGATATTGCAGAGAAAAAAGGGTATACAGACCAATCAGATGGGAAAAGGGAAAACGGGGCTTGTGAAGCGCATTGAGATTACAATGAAAATCACGTCACTCCTCGTCCCTGCGGCGGAGATTGTCAGTATTGTTTTGGACGTATCGCCCTTGCCGCTATGGGCAAGAATAGCGGGCGTGCTGATCGGAATCTGCGGAGCGGTGGTTTTTATTTTGGCGGTGGTGACGATGCGGGACAGCTGGCGTGCAGGCGTTTCGGAAATGGAGCGCACGGAGCTTGTCACAGGCGGTATTTATCAGATCAGCCGCAATCCGGCTTTCCTTGGATTTGACCTTGTTTACATAGGGATTGTGCTGATGTTTTTTAACTGGGTTCTGCTTGCGGTATCGGTATTTGCCGGTCTGATGTTCCATTTGCAGATCGTGAATGTGGAGGAAGATTTTTTGGTCCGAACGTTTGGACAAGCTTACCTTGATTATCGAAAAAAGGTGAACCGATATTTGGGGAGAAAGATTGGCAAACAAAATGGGTGAGATTTGGGATTCTGTTTGAGCAGAATCATGGAGGATTAACATGAACATACACGAATTGGGAACGTGGGAACAGCTTCAGAAAAAATTGACATGGGAGCAGCTCGGGGGATTTTCGGGAAAACGGATTCTGGAGTTCGGCTGCGGAAACGGCGTGATGGGCGCGCATTATGCAAAGGATAACACTGTGATCGCGATAGAGCCGAATGCGCAGGTTTTAACGGAGAATCCGTATGAAGATGTGGAGCAGATCTGCGGGGATTTCAAATTATTATCCCGATATGAGGACGAATCGTTTGATGTGATTTTTTGTCATAATGTACTGGAATACGCCGCAGAGCGCGCGGAAATCTTAAAGGAATTCCAACGACTGTTAAAAAAAGACGGACTTCTTTCCGTATTGAAGCATAACCGTCCGGGGCGCGTCATGCAGATGACGGTACTGCTGAACAATTTTGAACATGCGAATGAATTGCTGGACGGAGCATGTGGCGTGAGTCCGCAGTTTGGGGAAATTCATTATTACGAGGACGAGGATCTGATCAAATGGGCACCAAAGCTGCGGATTGAAAAGATCCTGGGTATGCGGACATTTTGGGATTTACAGCAGAATCAGGACATACAGAAGGAAGAAGAATGGCAGCAAAAGATGATGCGTTTGGAGCAGCGGGTTTCCGGCATGGAAGAATATCGGAACATCGCGTTCTTTCACCATGTTTTTTTGAGAAAAGGGAACTGTTCAGAAAGTGCATCTTCAAAGCTGTGAGGAACGAGGTTTTGAACACTTACGAAGAAATAAAGTCAGCATGAGCGAGGGAATACAAGCATGGACTTGTTCTCTATACGAATATGGCGCCTGTGGCATGAACGCATGCGCGTCGCGGTTTGCAGAAAGGCAGGGGGACTTTTATGATCTTAACAGAGTTTGATTCGATAAAAAAAGCAGTCATCAATCCGGAAGATATTATCAAGCCGGTGGAGGGCATGCCGGAGGTGGCGGTCGCCTGCTATTCTCATATGACGTTTGAAAGAATGGTCGAGGAATTGGATGCAAAGATCTTTGCGGAGACAAGTACCGCAAATGGTGTGAAACCGGTTTACAAGGCAGTGTACAAGGGCATGGATGTTGCGCTGTTTATGGTCGACGTGGGCGCGCCTATGAGCGTGGGGATGTTGGAAGATGTATTTATGATGGGCGTTAAGAAAGCGATCATTTTCGGAACCTGCGGCGTGCTTGACAAAAGCATCGACGACTGTTCTGTCATTATTCCTGATTGCGCGGTGAGGGACGAGGGAACAAGCTACCACTATGCGCCAGCATCGGATGAGATCGAAGTAAATAGGAAGTATCTGGAAGTGTTTACCGGTATGCTGGATGAACTTCAGGTGAAATATACGGTAGGGAAAACATGGACGACGGATGCGTTTTATCGTGAGACGCCGGAAAAAGTCAGGCGCAGAAAAGAGCAGGGCTGTATCTGTGTGGATATGGAATGCTCGGCGGATGCGGCAGTCGCGCAGTTTCGCGAAAAAGACCTGATCCAGTTTTTCTATGCGGCGGATAATCTGGATGCGGAGGAATGGGATGTGCGGAGCTTAAGCAATCATTCCAAATTGGAGGAAAAAGACCGGATCGCCATGATCGCGCTGGAGCTGGCGGCGCGGGTTTCGCGTTAGGAGACGGTCCGGCCAAGAAAAGCGGTGCGGACGATTGAAACGGTGAGGAAGGAGAGAAATATGAACGCGTATTGGAAGAAAAATCTTTTTCCGCTGGCGGTAGAAATTGCTTTTATCATTTCGTGCTTTGTGATTCCGGCGGAGTATTTTATCTATACGAATTTTCTGTTTTATTTTGTGCTGCTCCTTTATTTCGTCGCGGTAAAGGATTTCTCGGTAAAGGAGTGGGGAAGAAGCTTAAAAGCTGGGAAAGCGTTTTGGAAGCCCGTGGGGATCACCGTATTCTTTTTTATGCTGGCGTTTGCGGCAACCATGATATTGGAAAGCACGTTTCCGCAATGGGATACGGGAATGATCGGATTAAGGCGTGACAATTGGTTCACGCTTGTATTGTTTGCCATTTCGACGATCGTTCTGCCGCCCGTTGTAGAGGAGACCTTTTATCGGAAAAACCTGATTTTGACGGGAAATAAAAACGTGATGGCGGCGACCGTGATATGCAGCATGCTTCTTTATGCGGCGGAGCATTCCCTGACGCCATGGGGGATTTTTCTCACGATGCTCTGGGCGCTGCCGCTCAGCGTTTCCTATGTAAAAACCAAGAATGTATTTATCCCGATGACGGCGCATTTCATGGTTAATTTCGTGGGAAACGGCGCGGACGTGGTATTTACGATCATCGGCATGTGATAGTCGGCACGGATGGATCGCAGAAAAAGGAGGAATGGCATGTTCGGAAAAAAGAAGCTTCAAGTGGAATACTATGACAAAGAAAATGTAAAGCCGGTCATCCGCGCCAGCATCTGCACGGGAGAGCAGGTTGCCGGATTTAAGAATATTCATACCGGAAAGTTTGAGGAGATCATGCTGATCCGGGACGAGCGGGATAAAGAAGTATTTTTGAGCAGGTACGGCATTTCGGCGGGGGAAATCACAAAGGAATATTAATTGCTGCAGAGAAAGAGAGATAAATATGCAGATAGATTTTTATTATTGGGGCGGCATGTGTCCTATTTCAGACGAAATCATTCAAATGCTGTCACGTTGGGATAACAAATTTGATATTCGGTTGCATGACATAACAAATGATTTTGATCTGGCAAAAAATAAAAGCATGTTCTTTCCGTTCCTCACGATTGTGAATCATAAAGAAAGATATTATGGCCCTGTTTCAGAAGCATTCTTACAAACGTTAAGTACGGGAATGCTGCCAAAAGAAACTCCATATAGAATTACGATGGGAACAGTCGAAAAAAGCGAGGTCATTCAGCCGATACATAAGGATAATTATTTTCTTGCGTCACAGTGTACCGGTAGAAGGAATTGTTCAGGATGTAGTTCAAAGGTTAAAATGTATCAGGATTTTCCGGATGGAATAATCGGGTTTATGAATATGGATAACGAAACATTGTTGGGGGGCGCGGAGTACGTTCCATCTTTGTACGTCCCATATGATATTCCTAAGGGACAGGAAATTGCATTTATTACCTGTGTTTATTTGTCAGATGAGACTTTTGATTATAAATCAGCACCATTGAGGGCATTAGAACAATATCTGTCAAAGCGGTACAAAAAAGCGATTGTTATTTCAGATGAAGAAGGTACTTTTCCGAATGGGGATTTACAATTTTTCGAGAAAAACGGATATCATGATGAGAAAGTGATTTTTGAGGATCGTTATTGCAGACTGCATCTCTTAGTGAAAGATTTAATTTAATAAATAAAAATTTGATTGACATAGTTGAACTCCATTTATATAATACTAGTATAGATGAGCAATCATCAGGTGAGTCCTACCGATAAGTGGAATCGATAAGAGAGTATTTCCGTTGCGACGGATACTACCGAAAGGCTATGCTTTGGCGTAGCCTTTTCTATTATTTTTTAACACAAACATGACACACAGATGTCATGTTTTGCGTTCTATGATAAATAAAAGCGGAGACAGAAGCGATAAAAGCGATGTGCCGCGGGCGAGGGTGCGGCATACAGGAGGACCGCCATGAAAATAGACAGACTGATCGGAATTTTGTCCATATTACTGCAAAAGGATACCGTGACCGCGCCTGACCTGGCGGAGAAGTTTGAGGTTTCCAGACGAACGATCAACCGGGATATTGAAGATCTGTGTAAAGCGGGCATTCCCATTGTGACGCGGCAGGGAGCGGGCGGCGGCATCTCGATCATGGACAACTATAAGATAGACCGGACACTAGTGAATCACGCGGAGATGCAGGATATTCTCGCGGGGCTTCGCAGCTTAGACAGCGTAAACGGAACCAATCGGTACGGACAATTGATGGAAAAATTATCGGTCGGTTCCTCGGATTTTTTAGTCGGAAATCAGTCAGTGCTGATCGATCTCTCCTCGTGGTATAAAGAATCACTTGCGCCCAAGATCGAATTGATACGCGCCGCGATCGATGTGAAAAAAGAACTGCTGTTTACCTACTATTCTCCGAGCGGTGAATCCGTCCGGCGCATCGAGCCGTATTATCTGATCTTTCGATGGTCAAGCTGGTATGTGTGGGGCTTTTGCAAAATGCGGGAGGATTTCCGGCTGTTCAAGCTAAACCGCATGGAGGATGTGCGCGTGTCGGAGGAGGTGTTTGTAAAGAGGAAAGCAGATGTGCCGGATTTAAATGATGAGGGTATCTTTCCCGGCGGAATCAAGGTGAAAGCACTTTTTGAACCGGAATGCAAATGGAGACTGGTCGAAGAGTTCGGGACGGAATGCTTTCGGGAAACGGAGAACGGGAAGCTGCTTTTTCAGGCGGATTATACAAACAGGGAAAATCTGATCACGTGGCTCATGACGTTTCGGGAAAAAGTGGAGCTTTTGGAACCGGAGGAGATCCGGGCGGAGCTTATCGCGTGTTTTGAGAGGATACGCAGAAAATATGATTCGGGCAGCTAGAGAACGGCGGTTCGGGGGTAAATGGTACAGGCGATGGAGAGAAATAGGATACCTTGTGCATATACTTAAACGCATAGATGGAGTAAGATAGGAGGACAAAGATGAGATATACATGGATCGATGAATTTTTGTTAAGCAAACCGGGAGTGACGAAGGATTTGCAGAATGATTGGAATTGGCTTCGCTATCAGATCGGCGGCAAGATGTTCGCGGCCATCTGCATGGGGGAAAACGATGAGCCTTACTATATCACATTGAAACTGGAACCGATGGAGGGGGAGTTCTTCAGACAGCAATATGAGGACATTGTTCCCGGCTTTTATATGAATAAAGTGCATTGGAATTCCGTGAAGCCGGACGGCGCAGTACCGGATGAGCTGTTAAAAGATATGCTGGACAAGTCGTATCAGCTGGTACTTGGCGGACTGAGCAAGAAAAAGCAGAAGGAGATATTGGAAGGCGCGGCTTGCGGTCAGATTGCGGACAGCGAAAAAGGAGCATCGGGCGGAAGCGGGGATTATGGCAGGGAGGCTGCGCACGAAGCCGGAAACACTTGCGGCGGTACTGCGCACGAAGCACTCAGCTGCTGCGGTACGCAGTGCAGGGAATGCGCCTGCTATGGAACGATGTGCAAGGGCTGTAATGAGAGTGCCGGAAAAGTGTTCCACGCGCCGGAGGGACAGGCCTGCCCCATTTATGAATGCTCGGTTAATCAAAAAAAGCAGAAAAACTGCGGCGGCTGTCAGAACCTTCCGTGCGATATTTGGAGAAACACGAAAGACCCGTCCATGTCGGATGAGGAATTTGAAAACAATATCCGGCAGCGAGTCGAAAATGTGAGAAAAACTTGTTGAATTCGCGCTAATGATCGCAAACGCAGGAGAAACGAAAAAACCTAGGGCGGTATGCGTTTACGGCGGAATGTTCGAAAACATGCAAAAGTAGAAAGAAAAGAGGAAGGAAAGCACATGGCATTTGATTATAAAAAAGAATACAAGCAATTTTACATGCCCAAAAACAAACCGGGTATTGTGGAAATACCGCCCATGAATTATCTGGCGGTTCGCGGCAGCGGAGATCCGAATGAAGAAGGAAGCGAGTACAAGCAGTCCATCGGACTGCTCTACGCGATCGCGTTTACAATCAAAATGAGCAAAATGGGTGATCACCGGATCGAGGGATATTTCGACTATGTTGTTCCGCCGCTGGAAGGCTTTTGGTGGCAGGATGGTGTAAAGGGAATCGATTATAGCCATAAAGAAAATTTTCAATTTATTTCCGTTATCAGACTGCCCGATTTTGTGACAAAAGCAGATTTTGACTGGGCAATCGGGGAAGCGGAGCGGAAAAAGAAAGCGGATTTTTCAAAAGTGGAATGGATGACCTACAATGAGGGTCTGTGCGTGCAATGCATGCATATCGGCGCATATGACGATGAGCCGAAAACGGTCCGACTGATGCATGATTTTATGGAGGAGCAGGGTTATGAGCTTGACATTACGGAAAGCCGTTATCATCATGAGATTTATTTAAGCGACGCAAGAAAGGTGGCGCCTGAACGGCTTAAAACTGTTTTAAGACATCCAATCAAAAGCGCACTGTGATGAAAGGATTGACATACGGGAGAGCAATTATAGTCTTATTCTTTTTACGGAATTGTGCACCCGTTTATAATTGGTTATAATTGCAATAACAATAAGAATTATACGGAAAAGGAGACTGAAAATGCAGATCGTACCTACGCTAAGTTTTGGAGGAAATTGTCGGGAAGCCATTCATATGTATGAAAAGGCATTTAATGGGAAGATTAGTTGTCTGATTACATATGGAGAAGCGAATGATCCCGAATATAATCCGTTGCTTAAAGAAAATCAAAAAGAGTATATATACCATTCGGAACTTGTATTGGGCAATCAAAGAATCATTATGAGCGACCATGTGGATATTGAATTTCAAACGTGCTATTCAAATTTCCTCACTGTTATGTATGATACAAAAGAAGAAGTGCAAAGAGCATATGAAATCATGAAAGAAGGAAGTAAGACAATATATCAACTGGAAGCGACTCCATATAGTTCTTGTCGAGTTGTTTTTGTTGATAAGTTTGGAATTCGTTGGGGAATTATGACCGAGCAAACAGCGGAATAAAGCAGAGATGCGGGAGAGTCAGTTATGTGCGGACGCTACTATATGGAGGATGATACTGCAAAAGAGATCGAGAAAGTCATTCGCTGGGTGGATGAAAAACTGCGCGCACAGCGGACTGTGCAGGAAGCAACGCGGAAACAGGAGGCAGGAATTACGCAGGAGAAGAACCCTTGGAATGAAGGAAAAGGGAACGTTGCGGCAGGAATCGGGAAGGCGGGAGACATTTACCCTGCGGCACTTGCACCCGTGCTCGGCGCCGGGATGGAAACCGCCGGATACAGAACCTTAGATTGCCGCATGCTGCGCTGGGGACTGCCGGGATATACGCTGAAGGGAAACGGCAAAAAAGGACAGGTTATTTTTAATGCACGGAGCGAAACTGCGATGGAGAAACCGACCTTTCGGGAGGGGATAAAAAACCATCGCATTGTGATCCCGGCGGCGGGCTTTTATGAGTGGAACCACAAAAAAGAAAAATATCGTTTTCGCAGAACCGATTCGCCCGTACTTTTTATGGCGGGATGTTTTCGGCGTTATGAGGACGGCGATCGGTTTGTCATCCTGACAACGGCGGCGAATGCATCTATGGAACCGGTGCATGACCGCATGCCGCTTATTTTGGAACCGGACGAGATCGCGGATTGGATATGGGACGGGGAGCGGACGAAAAATCTGTTGGAAAAACAACCCTGCCTTTTAGAGCGCACGACGGACTATGAGCAGATGACGCTCTTTTAAGCGCATGGAAAAAAATACCCACAACGTGCATTTTAGATATATTCCTGAATTGTAAAGTTAACTTCCATATGAAACGGTAAATTCTACATGCACTTTGAAAACGCCATAAATTTTAAAGTTTTTAGTTACGATAACTTCCGAAATGTGGTATACTCATCTCAAATTTATGCTAAAAATCGTGTTTAGAAGCATGGCAAACAGGCCTCTGGAAGATGGGTGTGTCAGACTAACTTCTACAGGCCGTTAGAGATATGTTTGATTTCTGACCAGCGGCGGTTTTGCATAAGTTTATAAAGCTACTTAAGCAGCTTCGGGGACAGCTTTACTTCATCGGGTGCGATGTACCGGAGCTGCAGCTTTTGTAGCGTCTCCAGATCTGAGAGGATGGTTCCTTTAAAAATAGTTAGTGCATTATTAATTGTTTCACCAATTATTGTACCCATTTCTCCAATTAACAACATTGATATTATATTATCTATTCCGCTAGCATTTTTGGGATTGGCAATTATTGTTGCATGCTCTGTTAATGATTATGAGAGCAAAGAACCTTTAGAGTTGAAAGATAAAATTGACCATAATAAATGTACAATAGGTTCTTGTAATCAACTAATTAATTATTTATCAAAATAAGCATTTAAGTCAAACACATAGTCGTAAGTAACAGGTAGTAAAATTTGAAATACTTAAAGCATAATATAGTGTTACAAAAGAAATAAGACATCAACTAATGTGTTTTTATTGTACGACTACCCTTTCATATTATGCAAAAATATGTTCTGTATAGTATTGACACGCAATATGTAGTATAATGTCAATATTGGTATTTTATTATAAAACCATTGACAATTGCGAGGAAAATATTAATGAAATCGATAGGAACTTCAATGCATGAAGATTTATCACTATTTATAGATGAATCTGGCAGCATAACTAAAACTAATATATCTTTTAATAGGTACTTTATTATTGCCATTCTATTTACACGGAAATATAGTAGATTGCAAAGATATTTTCAAAAGGGAATTGCGTCTTTATTGCAAAACCCCAAATATAAAATAATGCTGGAAGAAAATGGAGAAATAAAGGGAAGTAAGTTATCGGAAACAAAAAAGAAACCTATTTACGATCGTATTATAAGAAATTGCTCAGAAGATTTTGAATTGGGAATAATTGTTTTAGATAATACATATACTACAGATGAGTTTATAAAAAATCATGCTAGAACATTCAATTATATATTGCAACTCTACTTAGATAATATGTTTAGACATTGTAGTAAGTATTCTAAAAATACAAGAGATATGAGAATATTGATAGATGAACAAAATATTTCTACAGATGCTAAGTATACATTGGATGATTATCTAGAACAGCATTTTACTGTTATGAATCCATTATGTCGCACGGTAGATGTTAAATATACAGATTCTAAAAACCACCCTATGATTCAATTAATTGACTTTATATCTAACACTTTTTATCGAAACCTTGAAAAACATGATAAAACAAGTATAGAAACTGTAAAAATGTTACTTCCCTATGTTTGTGGCGGAAAAATATTTGATTTTTCAACTAATCATGACACAAGATTAATGTTGGATGAATAATATAGAATGTACTTGACAACATTATTATGGTATGTTATATTTACTTCACCAAGTAATTTCCCTTATACGGTGCATGAGGATGTAAGGCGGCTGTAATGTCGTCCACCATAGGGTTTTGGTAGAAAGACATTCCAGATATGGGATGTTTTTTCGCTTTATAAGTAAATATTTTCATATATAAAAGAGACGGGATTGATCACCTCGTCTCTTTTATTACAATGCCCTTTTATTAATTTTAGAAAGGATGTGATCTGATCAATCTAATACTACCACATAGTCCTACAATTAGATTGTGTCAATCACCAAAGCTGTTAACCAAGCTTTTACAGACTCAGGAGAAACTTAAGAAGAATGTTGTGAAAAAGCAAGAAATGTTGACGTGTGTTTGCTGTTCTTATTTATGTTGAACTGCAGGCCTTTTTCGGGTATAATTCATTCATGGCAGGAAAATAGGTTTCCGATTGGTTCGATCATGAGAGGGGGATTTCCCATGAGCACTTTAGATGCAACAGTTTCCATGCTGGAAGCAATGCCGGAGGAGGCAAGAATCAAGGTTTTGGAATTTACGAAGCAGTTGTTCAACTCCAGAAAGCCGGCCAATCCGTTTGTCCCGGTCAGTCAGAGGCAGGTTCATTCCGACCTTACGGAATCACGTCAGCAGATTGCTGCCGGACAGGGATTGAATATGGAAGACGCTTTAGACAGAATGGGAAAACAGCATGAATTCATTTGATGTAATTATTTCACCAAAAGCATTGTCTCAACTGAACAGTTATGTTGATTATCTGCAATATACGCTGCTGAATGATCAGGCAGCTCGTAATGTGTGGCAGGATGCCATGGAAACACGGGATCAGCTTTCAAAAGCTGTCGAGGGTCTGAAACCCTGTTCTTATCCTCTGCTAAAAAAGAACGAATACTGTGTCATCCATTTCATGCGGCACCGCTATCTGATGCTTTATCGGATAGAGGGATCGACCATTTATGTGGATGCGATATATCATCAGCTTCAGGACTATGAAAATATTTTTGCAGATGAATGAGGCCGGTCAAAGCACAAAGGCGGCCCTGTCTTTTAGAGCGTACGACGGACTATGAGCAGATGACGCTCGTTTAAACATATGGAAAAAAATACCGGTTGAAAGCAGAACGTATGTTTGCTATAATGTGTCACACAGGAGGTGAACACACGTTTGAAATCAGTGATATTTCATATTGATGTGAATGCAGCCTTCCTTAGTTGGGAGGCTGTTTATCGTCTGTATCATAAAGGAGGGACAGTGGATCTTCGCGAGATCCCTTCAGCGGTAGCGGGAGATGCAAGTCTGCGCCACGGCATTATTCTTGCCAAGTCCATACCGGCGAAGCGATATGGCATACAGACGGGCGAGAGCATACCGGAGGCAAAAAGAAAGTGTCCGGGGCTCACGCTTGCCGCGCCGAACTATAACCTGTATGAGCGCTGCTCTGCGGCGGTGATGGAGATCCTGCGGGAATACTCGGACACCGTGGAGCAGTACAGCATTGACGAGGCATTTGTGGATATGACGCAGACCTGCCATTTGTTCGGGGAGCCGGAGCAGACTGCGGAAATGATAAAGGATCGGATTCATCGTGAATTGGGATTTACGGTGAATGTGGGGGTGTCGGAAAACAAGCTGCTCGCTAAGATGGCGTCTGATTTTCGGAAGCCGGATAAGGTGCATACACTGTGGAAGTCGGAAATACAGAGGAAAATGTGGCCGCTCTCCGTATCGGAGCTGTTTTTTGTGGGAAGGGCGACCGCGAAAAAACTATTTTCTGTCGGGATCAGGACGATCGGGGAGCTTGCGCAGGCGGATCCGGCATATATCAAGAGCATACTCAAAAAGCAGGGAGAGATCGTGTGGGCATTTGCGAACGGGCTGGATTCTTCCCCGGTGATGAAGCAGGCTCCGGCCAACAAAGGATACGGGAACAGCACAACCACTCCTTTTGACGTGACGGATGCGCCGACAGCCAAAAAAGTGTTGTTGGCGCTGTCGGAAACGGTGGCGGCAAGGCTTCGCGCAGATGGCGTGCAGATCGGTGTGGCTGCCGTGGGGATCAAAGGAACGGATTTCTCCTACTGCTCGCACCAGCGTGTACTGCCGGTTTCCACCAATATTACGCTGGAGATTTATCAGGCGGCGTGCGGGCTGTTTGACGAGCTTTGGGGCGGGAGTCCGATCCGGCATCTGGGCGTGCATACCTCCGGCGTATGCAGAGAGAACTTCACAAGACAGATGAGCCTGTTTGACGGGGCGGACTACGAAAAGCTGGCACGACTGGATACGGCGGTGGACGCTGTTCGGGAACGGTTCGGCGCGGATGCGTTGATGAGGGCAGCCTTTTTAAATCAACCGATTGACCATATGAGCGGAGGAATCTCAAGAGAAAAGAGAGAGGCGGATTACAGCGGAATGAAACCGGAATAGGAGGTGCGCGATGGCATTCGGGGCAGGAAAAGAACATCAGGACGGGCATGCAGGGCAGATACGCGGGAGGCAGCAGGAGGTTGCCTGTGAGTGCTGGTTTACCAGTACCGGGAGGCTGATACCATTGATGCTGAAGTTAAAAGACGAGGACGGAATGTGCCGAACCGTCAGACCGATCATGGTGCATTCCGCTGAGAAAAAAATGTATGCGGGCACGCCCTTTATCGAGTTTGACTGTGAGATTGTGGTGAGGGAACAAAGGATACGCGTATGGCTGATCTATTATCAGAGTGAGAACCGCTGGGTGTTGAACTTCCGGTGACGGTGGGAACTGTCACCGGAAATTTTCTTTCTTAATAAATTCAATAAATGCCTTTGCTTCCAGGGGCTTTGAGAAATAATAGCCTTGGATATAGTCGATACCCAGCTCTTCAAGCACGGTCAACTGCTCTTTTGTCTCCACGCCCTCAGAGACGACCTTTAAGTGCATATCGTGGATCATGTTCATGGCGGCGCGCAGGACGAACTTTGCTTTTTCACCCTTAAAGTATGACTGCGTCATATCGCGGTCGAATTTCACGATCTGAACCGGCATGTCCACGATATAGTTTAAGTTCGACTGCCCGCTTCCGAAATCATCCAGCGAAAAGGACACGCCGTAATCGATTAAGCACCGCATGTTTTCAAGCAGCGTCTTTCGCGTGTTGATCGATGCGGATTCCGTGATTTCCAGATTGATGGATTCGGGAGCGATATGATGTTTTTGCATAATACTGATGTACGTGTTTGCGAGGGCCTCGCTGTCGCACTGTATGACGGAGAGGTTTGCCTCAATATATTGAATGCCGTAGTCGTTCAGATTCTGCTCTTTTATAAAACGGCAGGTTTTGTCGAATAGGATCTCGCCGACCTCGCTGATAAGCCCGGTCTCCTCCGCGATGGGGATAAAAAGTCCCGGCGGGATGATGCTGCCGTCTTCCCTGCGGATACGCGCCAATGCCTCTGCGGATACGAATTTCTTTTCTTTTGTGGAGTAAATGGGCTGATAAAACACCTCAATCCGGTCTTCCTTTATGGCGCGCACAAGCGTGCCGAGCATTTCGTCATGCTCGCGTCGTTTTTTCACACTGTCTTCATCTATCGTTATGACAGAGTCCTCCGATGATTCCGCACAGTGAGAACGGAAATATTTGAGAACGCCGAGCATTTCCTCTGCATTTTCTGCCACCTTGCAGGAGGGAATGAGGATGTAATTCGGCTGTAAAAATACCGGCTCCTCATCAGCGTGGTCTGTAAGCCAGCTGCGTCGAAAACGGTCGTAAATGATGCCGCAGGCGTGATAGAGTGCCTCTTTCTCTTCAAATTCCAGTGAAAACTCCCGATCGTCCGTCTTGAACACCCGGACTTTCGGAATCCGGCGGATAAACTGTACGATCTCCGCCATGGCTTTCTCCATTTTGGCAGGCGTCATATTGTTGATGACATGCACATTTTCAAGGGAAAGAAGGATGCCGCAGCAGTCAATGTCCATGTGGTAGCGCTGTTTGATAAATTCAACAAATGCATAGCTGTTAAAAAAACCGGTGCTCCTGTCAATGTAAATTTCAGGATTTTCAAGCTCGAAAAATAAAATGACCATTCCCATAACGCTCGCGAAACCGACCAACAAAAGCTTGCTGTTTAAGAATTGGGTCAGGGCAGCCACAATCCATATCAGCAGCCACAGACGGATGGCGCTGCGGCGTTTGGGGTTCATTGTTTTTCCGTGCAGAAAAATCTTGAGCAGCGTTGCCAGAATCAAGAGCAGCGCGCCTGCATAGGTGGCGGAGCACGCCAGACCGTGTGTGTATACAATATTGTGACCGTCATAATAAGTAGAAATGGGAAGCGCAAAGATCAGGATGCCGATCACAATGACCACAACTCCCAGTCTGCGGGTAAACTTGTCCGCCTTGACTAAATGATGAATATCGGCGCTTGCGTAGGCAAATGCGATATAACCGGTAGTGATGAGGGAGACGAGATACGCCTTGCATTCGGTTTTCACCAGCCATATCGGGAGATGCGCCTGATTGATGATGAGAACGATCGATAAAATATCCAGGATCAGACAAGCGATCGTAATGTAAAGCGCACGCAAAAAGAGTCTTCCGGTATACAGCCCGATGGTATGCTGGCGTTTGTAGAAATAAAGCAGCAGTAATAGAATGAATACGCCGCCTGTTTGCATCTGAATATTCATAGCCTGAGTAACTCTCCTCTCCGATATGACCTCATTTTACCATATTTTACATTTAGATGACAATTCCTGTCAGAGTTATTTTTATGCTGTTTATGACAGGAAAAAATAACTGTGGTAGATTTTCCTGTCATACGTTATAATGAATTACATGGAGCAGCACAGATGCTGCATGTAAAAATGTTCTGACAAAGAATAGCAGGAGAACGAAACACATATGGGGAAGGTAACTGATAGCAGGGAAAACACAGGGCGGGGCAGTCTGATCGCCCTAGAGGGCATTGACGGGAGCGGAAAGAGCACACAGGCGGCGTATCTTTATGAGCGGTTAAAAAAAGAAGGCGTCTGCTGTGAGCTGACAATGGAGCCGACTGCTTCGCCGATCGGGGCGTTGATCCGGCAAATTTTGAAGGGGGAGTTTCGGACGGACAACCGTGTGATCGCGGGGTTATTTGTTGCGGATCGTTTAGATCATTTATTAAACGAAGCGGACGGGATCGCGGCGAAGGTGGAATCCGGTACGACCGTGATCACGGACAGATACTATTTTTCTTCCTATGCCTATAACAGTGTGGATATGCCGATGGACTGGGTCATTCAGGCAAATAAGCCGAGCAGCGCGATCCTAAGACCCGCCGTGAATCTGTTTATTGACGTTGATCCGGATGTCGCGTTGGAGAGAATCGCGAAGAACCGCCGTCATGTGGAGCTGTTTGAGACAAAGGAAAGACTGAAGCTTGTGCGGGAAAATTACAGGAAAGCGTTTCAGATGCTGGAAAATGAGGAGCGTTGTGTGATCATTGACGGAAACCGCCCACAGGAGGAGATTGCGGAGAGCGTATGGGAAGCCGTACGGGAGATCCTGTCTAAGTAGACCTCTCATTGGATCAGCGATTCCCAGAGTAAAATATATAGAAACCCTGATTGAATCCGTGTTTCCGTAAAAAACAGACCGACCTGGTACAATGGTGTATCGGATCGGTCTGTTTTTATGTATCGGAATTTTCGTGCGCTCATTTTTTTTATCAACAGAAACTTTCGTGCACGCGAGTTTTGCGTAGCAAAATCTCGCAAAGAATGCCTTGCATTCTTTTTTATTCTATCGTGGAAATCTCTTCCTGCTCCGCTGCCTTTGCCTTTTTGCGGTCAAAGGGTTTGGTTGACGGATCAGCCTGAGCGGTCGTCATGGTACACTTGCCGTCAAAGCATGCATCCTCGTCCACGATCAAAGAGCGCGCGGTAACATTGCCGGTAACTTTTGCGGTGGAGAAAAGCTCCAGCCTGCCCTGCACGTGAATATCGCCCGTTACCCTGCCTGAAAGTGTGACATTCAGAGCCGATATATTGCCGATGATCACGCCGTCCGTGCCGAGTATGACATTTTCCTTACACGTACAGTCGCCGTTTAAGCTGCCGTCAATGCGGATGGTTTCGGGGGCGTTGATGTTTCCGTCAAAAACGGCTCCGGCGCCGATCAGTGTGCCGACTGTCTGTGTTTTTCCAACGTCAGTATTTTTTTTTCTCATAAATTTGTTCCTCCCTTTAGTGCATTGCATTTTGCGATGCCTGTGTTAATGTACGAAGCTCATTTTTTAGCCCTTGGTATCCATAATGGAGAGCGGATCGATCCATTCTTCTCCAAACAGTACCCCATAATCTAATTCCGTGCCTTCAGAAGTGATCGTGAACAGGGAATCTCCTTTATTTACCTGTGCACCTTCTTCCACCTTCAATTCGGCATTCTGGCGGTAGAGATAGTAGGTCGTATAGCCGCTTTCATGCACGATCTCGATCATGTAGCGGTAGGTGTCATCCGAAT
This sequence comes from Lachnospiraceae bacterium, assembly GCA_014804755.1. Classification (GTDB taxonomy): domain Bacteria; phylum Bacillota; class Clostridia; order Lachnospirales; family Lachnospiraceae; genus DLAJ01. The sequence goes on from JAAUZE010000008.1 coordinate 151,103, forward strand.
TGATCGACCTGACCGTGCCGTTGCCGGCTGCGATAACATCGGTTCCCGACTCAACGGTAAATGAGGTGTACGGGTGTTCATTAGAAAAGGTGGAAGTGATTACTCCCACGCCGGAGGATGGATATAAAGTGGGAACCAATGCCTCCGCCGCTTCGCGTTCCGCCGCTTCCGCCGCTTCCCGCTCGGCATCTGCGATCGCCTGCAGCTCCTGTTCCCGCAAATCCAAATCTGAGCGAACTGCAGCCAGTTCCTCCTCCAATGCCTGTTTTTCCTGTGTCCAATTATCTTTTTCGTCTTCCCATTCCGAAACAAGCCGTTCTTCCGCAAGCTGTTGTTCACGAAGCTGCTGCTGCAATCCGCTCTCGTGCTGTATCTGGGTCAGCGCCTGATAGCTGAGCCATCCGGCAGCGGCAAGGATCGTGAAAAAGAGAACAAACAACAGACGCAGCGTAGAGCGTGCAATGCGAAAACGCCGATTGCGTCTGTCTATGTTGGAGACAAAAAGTACGGAATAGGATTCCTTGCGTTTATGTCGTCGGTTCTTCATACGCAAAACCTCCCTCGGAGTCCTGTAAGTACTCGGTACGCATATTATAGTAGCAAATCGCAAGAAAAGCAAATGGAAAATGCGTTTTAGGGGGTAGAAATTACCGCGTTTTGGTAAAATAAAGCGATGGAAAGCACTTTGCAGCGATTTTTGCTCTTGTTTTTACCGGGGAGGCACACTATAATGGGAATGCAGGAATCCGGCGTGCGGGGGCATAAAGAGCGTGTGCCGGAAAAAGAAAACCGGATTTGCGGGCAGCAGAAAGGCATGAGTATCGGTTATGAAAGTAGTTTTACAGAATTTGACAAAAAAATTTCCGAACCGCAATAAAAAAGCGGGCGGCGAGGTCGTTGCAGTGGATGATTTTTCCTTTGAAATTCCGGACGGGAAGCTTGTCGGGCTGCTCGGACCCTCGGGCTGCGGAAAAAGTACGACGCTTTTTATGATATGCGGGCTGCAAAAGCCGACAAGCGGTAAAATCTTTTTCGGCGAGGACGATGTGACGGATTTACCGCCCGAAAACAGGGGGGTCGGTGTGGTGTTCCAAAATTATGCGCTCTATCCGCATTTGACAGTCAGACAGAATATCACGTTTCCGCTGGAGAACCTCAAGGGTGAGGACAAGCTCACGAAGCAGCAGATGCAGGACAAAGCGCATGAAGCGGCAAAGCTCGTGCAGATCGAGGAATTGATGGACAGAAAGCCGAACGAGCTTTCCGGCGGTCAGCAGCAGCGCGTTGCGATCGCGCGTGCGATGGTGAAGATGCCGAAGGTGCTTTTGCTGGACGAGCCGCTTTCGAATCTCGATGCGCGCCTGCGCTTACAGACGCGGGAGGAAATTCGGCGCATTCAGCGGGAGACGGGCATTACGACCGTGTTTGTGACGCATGATCAGGAGGAAGCGATGAGCATTTCCGATGTGATCGTCGTTATGAAGGACGGCGTAGTGCAGCAGATCGGAAAGCCGCAGGAGGTGTATGACGATCCGGTCAATTTATTTGTTGCCAAATTTTTAGGCACGCCGCCGGTCAATCTCTTTGACGGCGAGGTCAAAGCGGGAATGCTCCATATCGGTGACGACGCCGTACTGTCTGTTCCGGGCGCAGCGGACGGGGCAGTGGATGTCGGCATCCGTCCCGAGGGCTTTCTTTTAAAAGAAGACGGGGTATTATGCTGTGCGCTGACGGGAGTAGAGGTCATGGGACGCGATATCAGCGTCGTATCGACGAATCCGCATGCGCAGAGCAAGGCGATCCGCTCCATTATCAACGCGGAGAACAAGGTGGACACGGATGCAAAGGACGTCCGGTTTGCGTTAAAACCGAATAAGGTGCTTCTGTTTCAGAAAGAGACGGGAGAACGGATTTATTTTTAATACTCAGGAAGGCAGACTAACATGTCGAAGATTAGTTCCTATGACGAATATATCGAAAAGTTGGATGGGCGGGGCGATGTCATTGTGTTCCGAGGACAGGCAAACAGCGAGTTTGTGCTGATCCCGTCAGGGCTTCGCGGGGATCACATCCACATTGCGGACAGTCAGATGTTCCGCTTTGTTGATGAAATGAAGCAACTGTTTAATTTTGATGAGCTGACCTGTATTGAGATCGCGCAGCATTTTGCACTTCCGACGAGAATGCTGGATTTTTCCTATTCCTTTGACGTGGCCTTGTTTTTTGCATGCCATGACGCCAAGGGGCGGTACGCGGAAAATGACGGCAAGGTGTTCATTTTTAATAAGAGTAAATATGAGCAAGCGCTCAGGGAAAGAAGAAAGCTTTCCAGCGAGGTCATCCGGAATAATAAATTTCTGTATGAATGGCTGCAAAAATACATAGATAAGGAATCAACGCTCATGGGAAACGAGGGCGTTGATATGCCGATCTTTGTGGATGCGACGCAGCAGTTCGACCGGTTGTATATGCAGAAGGGATTGTTCCTGCTCTGGGGGCGGGACGAGTGCTCCCTTGAAAAAATACTGGAAAATGAACGAATACCGATGTCGCAGCTCATCGATACGATCACGATCGACGCGTGCGCCAAGCCGCGTATTTTGTCCGAGCTTGCAAAAAAACACATCAGTGAGGATACACTGTATATGAACATCGGAAAGATCAAGGATTTGGTTTACCATATCAAGTATGGAGATAAACCAAAACAGGAATGAGGAATTGTATGGAAAAAAATAAATTGAAGGGTTGGCTGTATCTGCTGCCGGCTATTTTGTTTTTGGGATGCTTTATGGTATATCCGCTCATTGACGTATTTGTGTATTCGTTCGAGGAAAGCTACAATTTTGCTTCCCAGACCTATCAGGGAACCGGTGGCTATAATTTTGCGTATGTTCTGCATGACACGTATTTTTTGCAGGCGGTAAAAAATACCTTCCTCATGGTGGTCATCACCGTGCCGCTCTCAACAGGCATCGCGCTTTTGATCTCCGTGGGTTTAAGCTCCATCAAACCGCTTCGCAGGCTTTTTCAGACGGTTTATTTTCTGCCGTATGTGACGAATACGCTTGCCGTCGGTCTTGTCTTTATGATCCTGTTCAAAAAGACGGAGTATACGGACGGACTCGTGAACCTGCTCATTCATTGGTTCGGCGGAGAGTCGGTCGATTTTATTTCCGGACCGTACTGGGCGAAAATGTTTGTCATGTGTTTTTATATCATATGGGTCGTTATGCCGTTTAAGATCCTGCTCCTCACAAGCGCGCTCTTATCTGTGGATCAGAGCTATTACAACGCGGCAAAGGTGGATGGCACGTCGGGCGCGCGTATTTTTAGAAAGATCACGCTGCCGATGATTTCGCCTACGATCTTTTATCTTGTCATCACGGGCTTTATCGGCGCGTTCAAGGAATACAGCGACGCTGTCGCATTATTCGGGACGAACTTAAATGCGGCGGGAATGAATACGATCGTCGGATATGTGTACGACATGCTTTACGGGGACAGCGGCGGCTATCCGTCGTATGCCTCGGCGGCGGCGATCATATTATTTGTGATCGTCTTGACGATCACCTGTATCAACCTGCTCATCAGCAGTAAGCACACGACGTACAATTAAGGAGGAATCCTTCATGGCAAAAACGGATACTTATAAGGAGATTGAGCGCACGGCGGCGCGGCGCAAAAAAGGTGTGCGCACGGTCACTTATATCCTGCTCACATTGTGGGCGCTCATCGTGCTGTTTCCTTTTTACTGGATGCTGCTGACGAGCATCAAAAGCTACGGCGCGTACAACTCAGAATATATTCCGCAATTTATTACCCTGTCGCCGACGCTTCAGAACTATGCGGATGCGTTCAGCGCCGTTCCGCTCGGCAGATACCTGCTCAACACGTTTATTTTTACGGTGGCGACGACCGCGATCATGATGGTGGTCATCACATTGGCGGCGTTCGCGTTTGCGCGTTTGAACTTTCGGGGAAAAAATCTCGTGTTCACGCTGTTTCTGGCGCTGATGATGATACCGAACGAGCTTGTCATCATTACGAACTTTGCGACGATCACAAACATGAACATGCGCAATTCGTTTTTGGGACTGATCTTACCGTCCGTCACATCCGTTTTTTATATCTATTTGCTAAAAGAGAATTTTGCGCAGGTGCCGGATTCGCTTTATTATGCGGCGAAAGTGGATGGTACCTCCGACTTAAAGTATCTGTGCAAGGTGATGGTGCCGATCTGCCGCCCGACGCTCATTACGATCGTGATCTTAAAGGTGATCGAGTGCTGGAATTCCTATGTGTGGCCGCGCCTCATCACCGACGACGAGCGCTATTTTCTGGTGTCGAACGGCATTCAGGAGATCCGGGAGAACGGTTTCGGCCGTGAAAATATCCCCGCGATGATGGCGGCGGTCGTTGTGATCTCGCTGCCGCTCATCGTGCTGTTTCTCATTTTCCGCGAAAAGATCATGGCGGGTGTATCAAGAGGGGGGACAAAAGGGTGACGAAAAAAAGAAAGACCGTTCGTTTTTTGCTGTTATCTCTGCTTTTTGCATTTGCCGCGCTGCTTGCAGGCTGTCACGGGTCGAAGGGGCTTGACCCGTTCGGGATGCCGGAAGAATTCGACACCTCAAGGAATTATACGATCACGTTTTGGGCAAAAAACGATACGAACAAGACGCAGGCGGACATTTACGAGCGGGCGATCGCTGAGTTTGAACAGCTGTATCCGAATATCAAGGTGAATCTGCGTTTGTATACGGATTATGGAGTGATCTATAATGACGTCATTACGAATATTTCCACGAATACGACGCCGAATGTCTGTATCACTTATCCGGATCACATCGCAACTTATCTGACCGGAACAAATGTCGTGGTTCCTCTGGACGAATTGTTTGCCGATGAACGTTATGGTTTCGGAGGGAGCGAGGTGCGTTTTGACGCGGTGGCACAAAACGAGGTCGTTTCCCGTTTCTTGGAAGAGGGTGCGTTTGACGGGCACTATTACGCGATCCCGTTCATGCGTTCCACCGAGGCGTGCTATGTGAATAAAACCTATGTGGAAGCGCTGGGTTATACACTGCCCGATGTGCTGACATGGGATTTTGTGTGGGAGGTATCCGAGGCGGCTCTGGCGGCGGACGCGGACGGAAATTATATCGTCAACGGGCAGAACGTGCTGATCCCGTTTATCTACAAATCCACGGATAACATGATGATCCAGATGCTTAAGCAGACGGGCGGCGACTATTCCACGGATGAGGGGGACATCCTTCTTTTTAACGATACGACGAAGGCGCTTCTCTATACGATTGCGGAGCATGGAAAGACCAAAGCGTTTTCCACATTTAAGATATCGAGTTATCCCGCCAATTTCCTCAATGCGGGACAGTGTATTTTTGCGGTCGATTCCACGGCGGGCGCGACATGGATGGGAACGGATGCGCCGCTTCGGGACATCAGCGATGAGAAACTGGTGCAGTTTGAGACCGAGATCAGGATGGTCCCGCAGTTTGACACGGATGCGCCGCAGATGATCTCGCAGGGACCGTCCGTGTGCTTGTTTAACAAGTCTGACCCGCAGGAGGTATTGGCGTCATGGCTGTTTGCGCAGTATCTTCTGACGAACAACGTGCAGATCGCGTATGCCGAGACGGAGGGTTATATCCCCGTGACAACGAGGGCGCAGAATGCGGCGGAGTATACGGACTATCTGGCGAGGGGCGGCGAGGACAACGCTCTGCACTATGACATCAAGATCAAGGCGGCGAAGCTCCTGATTGACAATATTGACAATACTTTTGTTACGCCGGTGTTTAACGGCTCGGCATCCTTGCGCAATGCCGCAGGGCAGTTGGTCGAGGAGACAGTGAAGGCAGTCAGGAGGGGGCAGACCGTGGATGAGGCGTTTATAGAGACGCTCTATGCCGACACGACATCACTGTACCGCTTAGATCAGGGCGGGTCATCCGCGACGGGAAAAACAGACTTAGGTCCGCTCCCGAAAACGGCGGTTGTTCTGCTTGTTTCGCTGGCGGTCGTATGGATTTTGATCATACTTTATGTCATTTTGCAGGCAAAAAAGCAGAAAAGCTATTGATTTCAAAAGAAATCTATTGATTTCTTTGCGATTGTTGAGTACAATGTCAACGTGTGATTGTTGAAGGGAGCTCTGAAAGGGACTTCCGCGCATAAAGAAAAAGAGGAGAGAAAAAAATGAAAAAAAGTGTGGCATTGATTTTAACGTTTTCCCTGATGCTTGCGCTCGCAGGCTGCGGTGGAAAGGGTGATGCAGGAAGCGATGTAAAGTCCGAGGGTGTCATGACCCATGCGGAGTACGTGGCTGCGGCAGTGGACGCGCAGGTCGTCGTAGAGACCTATGTACAGGCAAAGCAGGCTTGGTGGGATAATAAGGCGACGATTTATACGCAGGATAAGGACGGCGCATATTTTATTTACGAGATGGCTTGCTCCGAGGCGGACTACGATAAGCTGACGCCGGGTACGAAGATCAAGGTTACGGGCTATAAGGCAGAGTGGTCAGGCGAGGTTGAGATTATTGACGCAACGTTCGAGATCGAGGATGGCAATTATGTTGCATCAGCGCTTGACGTAACGAGCATGCTCGGATCGGATGACCTGATCGCACATCAAAATGAATTTGTATCGTTCAAGGGGATGACCGTGGAGGATGCGGGCAACGGCGCTGCATTCATGTATAAGTGGGACAATTCCGGTACGGACGGCGACGATCTGTACTTCAATGTTTCCTTAAACGGACAGACCTATACGTTTACGGTAGAGTCCTATCTGTGTGATAACACGACGGATGTTTACGCGGCAGTCAAGAATCTACAGATCGGCGATGTAGTCGATATGGAAGGTTTCTTATACTGGTATGAGGGCGTGAATCCGCACATCACATCCGTGACTGTAAAGTAATCGGACAAAAGGATCATAGCACGTAAAATGAGCGATACATTTGCCAAAACGGCGGGGTACCGCTCATTTTGTTATCATTGGCGTAAAGAGGAAGCACATTATGAGGTATCAGATACGGCATGCGCTGGTGCAGTACGGCGCGGACACGATTATAGAGGATGTAAATTTTGAGATTCACGACCATGAGAAAATTGCGGTGGTCGGACGGAACGGCTGCGGAAAGACAACGCTCCTAAAGCTGATCAACGGTGACATTACCATGAATAATTTGGACAGCGACGAGACGTGCGGCATTACGATGGCGGGAAAGCAGGAGATTGGTTTTTTACATCAGATCAGCTTTCCGGACGCGGACCTCAGCGTGGAAGAGGAGATCAAGAAAACCTTTGCCGCGGTGTTTGCCTGCGAGGCGCGCATGAAAGAGATTGAGTGTCAGTTGGAGAGCGGCACGGCGTACAGAAACGGCAGCGAAGAGGAAGCTGACGGGATGCAGGACGCAGAACCGCAGAGCGAAGAACAACGGCGGCTGCTCGGCGAATACAATGCGCTGCAAAGGCGGATGGAGGCGCTCAGAGGATATAGCTGGCGCAGGGACATGGAGATCATGTTTCAGCAGTTCGGTTTTGCGCTTGCGGACTTACAGCGTCCGATTGGGAGCTTTTCGGGCGGGCAGCAGACGAAGATCGCGTTTATTAAGCTGCTGCTCTCAAGACCGGACATCATGCTATTGGACGAGCCGACCAACCACCTTGACCTGCAGACGATCGAATGGCTGGAAGATTATTTGAAAAAATATGACAAAGCTGTCGTTATTGTATCGCATGACCGCATGTTCCTGGACCGCGTGATCGACGTGACCTATGAGATCGAGTATCACCGCATCAAGCGTTATCCGGGCAATTACAGCGCATTCATGAAGCGCAAGGAGGAAGACCTGCAGAAGCAGGAGAAGGATTATGAGGCGCAGCAGAAGGAGATCAAGCGTCTGACGGAGTGGATCGAAAAGTGGAAGAACACGCCGACAAAGGTGGCGTCCGCGCATTCCAAGCAGATGGCGATCGAGCATATGGTGAAGATCGAGAAGCCGAGGCGGTTTGACACAAAAACCTTCCGCGCCATGTTTATGCCGCGCATCGAAAGCTATACGGAAGTATTGAATGTCAAAAACCTAAAGATCGGTTATGACAAAGAGCTTGCGGAGGTTTCTTTTTTATTGGAAAAGGGGCAAAAGCTGGCGATTCTCGGGGAGAACGGTATCGGAAAATCGACGCTGCTCAAAACGCTTGTCGGGTTGATCCCGCCGCTTTCGGGGAGATTCTCATTCGGTCACAATGTGGAGTGGGGGTATTTCGACCAGCAGGAAGCGGTCATGAAAGACGCGCCGCCGGAGCAGACGATATTGGATAATTTTTGGGAGGAATATCCGAAGCTTTTGCGCGAGCAAGTGCGGAGCGCGCTCGGTGCGTTTCTTTTTTCGGGGGAGGATGTCATGAAGCAGATGGGGCAGCTTTCCGGAGGGGAGAAAGTGCGCCTGGAGCTCTGTAAAATGTTTTATCGTAAGCCGAATCTGCTCATTTTGGATGAGCCGACCAACCATATGGATATGGCGGGAAAGGATGCGCTGGAAAAAATGCTGGGGGATTTTCCGGGGACGATCCTGTTTGTTTCGCATGACCGCTATTTTGTCAGCCGGATCGCGACGGGCGTGCTGGAATTTGACTTGGGCGAGGTGCGGCAGTATCGGGGCGGTTACGAGGAATATTTAGAGGAAAAACAGAAGCGCATGAGCGGGGTCGTGAAGGATACCGTGCGGGAGAACGGAACCGCCGCGCAGGGAAAAAAGAATGCCGCCGGAGAGAAAGCGGGCGGTGCGGGAACGAATGGCAGTCCGGTACAGGCCGGGCAAAGTAATGCAGGGATGAACGGCAGCGGGAACGCCGCAAAGAATCCGACGCTGGACGATGTATTTGACAAGAAAACATATTATAATCCGGGAAAGGTTCTGTCCCGGCTCAAAAAGCAGCTGGAAAAGTATGAAAAGCAGCTTGAGGAGAGCGAGGCGCGGGCGGCGGAGCTGTCTTTACGCCTCATGGAGCCAGAGCTTGCCTCGGACTATCAGAAGCTGATGGAGCTGCAGGAGCAGTTAGACGGCGAGGAGCATTTGCAGGAGACACTGTTGGAGCGGATGATGGAGACCGAGACCGAGTTGCAGGAGATGGAGCAGGCATAAGGCAGTATGGATGAGAAGCTATTTAGGATACTAAAAAAGGTATATTATAAAAAAGACTATATCAAAGATGAAAAAGGAAATAAAATACGAGTCAAAACGGGGGATGTATTTGATCTGAAATCGAATACCAGACAGTATTCTATAGAAAATCTTTCACCAGAAGAGGTCCTGTATTTACAGGAAAGCGGATTTGTTGTAAATGACATCGTCTATGATACACATGACGATAACATTCATAAGTTAAAGGAAATAATCGGTAATTCAAATCTGACATTGCATAATGTGCTTTCTGCCTATATTGCTGGGTTTGGGAGTTTCCCAAGGGGACGGCAGCCGATTATGAGCTATTTGTTCGCGCGTGCAGTGCCGCTTCATCATTTTTGCAATTCGCAGGGGAGAGATATATGCGAAATCTGCACAATAAAAAGGGATTTTTGGTCCGAAAGGGGAAAGGAAATATTTCGCAGATATTGGGGATATTCCTGGAATGAGTTTGTCGATCGGTTTTATATTGATTTAGAAGAATTTGTGAAATTGCCCCCACGGACAGCTACGGAAGAAGATTTGCAGATTTTCCGCTCTGTAATTGATATGATACGGAATGCGCCGGAGGATGAAACACCCGGACAGTTGGAACAACGTATCAAAAAGTCAAAACTGATTCCAAACTGTGAAAAATATAGGTTGCGGGGGCAGCTCATGACATTAGCAGAGCTTGGTGTTATGTATAATCCATTTATCAAACCATTGTTTGATGGTTTTACGAATTTTAATACCCGCTGCGAGATAGGACGGAAAGTGCCGGGAAGCAGCCGTTCAGATATAATCCTTCCGCTAAGCGGTTGGCGTGGCAAATATGGAGTCTGTGAAGAACGGTTTGAGGAACTCTTCGGTTCGTTCTATCGCGAATGAGGATCAAATGATACAAGATGCATTTTATAAAGAGCTCAGAAAGTAGGAGAACCGGCATGGACGTGCAATGTCTGATCGTGGACGATGAGGTGGAACTTGCGCAGATGACCTGCGAGTATTTTGAGATGTTCGGCGTAAGCTGCAAGTATGTGGAGTCGGCGCGGGAGTGCCTTGCTTTTTTAGCCGAAAACACGGTGGGGCTCATTCTGCTTGACATTAATCTGGTGAACGAGAGTGGTTTTTCTCTGTGTAAAAAAATAAGGGAAACCTTGGATATTCCTATCTTATTCATCAGTGCGCGCGATAGCGACAGTGATGTGCTGATCGCCTTAAACATCGGCGGGGACGATTATATCAAAAAGCCCTATTCTTTAAGCGTGCTGCTTGCGAAGGTACAGGTGGTCTTAAAACGCATGGAAGCGGGGAGGCGGGCGGCAGCGTGTATAAAAGAAGAAGCATTGCAACAGGAAGCCGGCAGGATGGATGGGACAGGAACGGTGAATGATGCAGAGATGGACGGCGGAGCGGACAATGTCAAAGGAGCCGGAAGCGCTGCGGGAAGCGGGACGGATCAGGGCGGCGCGGACGCGGGGGAACAGGACGGTCCGCTCCGCCTTGCGGAGGAAAAGCTGTGCGTGTACCTGAAAAAGAATAGGACCGGAGCAACGAGCAGCGCGGAGGAACAGGAGATTCCCTTAAAGGCGAAGGAGTTTGCGCTGCTTAAATGCTTATATGAGCACCGCGGAACGATCGTGACGAAGGAGCAGTTGTTTCTTTCGGTGTGGGGCGATGCGTTTTACAGTGACGGCACCCTGAACGTTCATATCAGGAGGCTGCGGGAAAAGCTGGAGGAGGATCCGTCCGATCCCAGGCTCATCAAAACGATCTGGGGAACGGGATATATGCTGGAAGGATGATCAGGATGCCCGCCCGCAAGATGGAAAGTGCAGGCTTTTGGGGGGCGGCGTTGTCGGTACGACGTAATCAGGGAGAGGAAATTTCATGACGAAACTGCGGTATTGGCTTTTCTGTTATCTGGCGGTCATGCTTTTGCTTTTACTGTTCATCGGATACGGTTTTGAGCGGACGGATGCGGAAGGCAGAGACATGGTTTTTTATCATGAGCAGCGCACATTGGCACAGCAGGCGCTGAGGCGGGGGGAGAACCGGGAGCGCGTGGAACGGGAATACGGCTGCCGGATTCTTCTTTTTTCTGATGAGGATTATGAGATTGCGCTTGGCAGCGCATACCAAAGTGAGGCGCTCATCATGGATTTGATGTGGGAACAAGAGCCGGAGACAGTCCGGCAGGATGGGGAGTGCGCCGGCAAGATCGTTTGGAATGTGTCTGAACAACGTTATCGGAGCATGGAGCGGATATTATACAGGCGCATGCTGATCATGTGGGGGATTCTTTTGGCTGGCGGTCTGCTGCTATTCGGTTTTTTCTATGTGCGCTTTATCCGTCCGTTTACGCAATTGCAGACATTTGCGAGGCAGATCGCAAAGGGGAATCTCGATTTTCCGCTGCCGATGCGGAAACGCCAGTATTTCGGCGCATTTACGGAAAGCTTTGACCTGATGCGCGAGGAGCTGAAGCGGGCGAAGGAGAGCGAGTATCAGGCGAACCGAAGTAAAAGGGAGCTGGTCGCGGAGCTGTCGCACGATATTAAGACGCCGATCGCCACGATCCGGGCAACCTGCGAGGTATTGCAGGTTAAGGAACAGAATCCCGATACAAAGGCAAAGGTTGCGGTCATTCATGCGAAGGCGGGTATGGTGGATGCGCTGGCGAACAATCTGTTTCAGGCAAGCTTAGAGGAGCTGGAGGTTCTGAAAGTGGAACCGGCGGAGGAGCAGTCCCCGTGTATCCGCGAGATGTTTGAAGAGTTACAGGATTACAGCGAGATTCGTATAGAGGGGGATGTGCCGCACTGCCTTGTGTGGATGGACAGGCTCAGGCTTCGTCAGGTCATTGATAATGTTGTCAGCAATTCGTGGAAATATGCGGGTACGCCCGTGACAGTTACTTTTTTTGAGACGGATCAAAGGCTCGGAATGCGGATCCGGGACGAGGGTGCGGGCGTGGAGACGGACGAGCTTGTCCTGCTCGGCGAGAAATTTTACCGGGGAAGCAACGCGAAGGGAAAGAGCGGTTCGGGACTCGGGCTGTATCTGGCAAAGCTGTTTATGGAGCGGATGTACGGAGAAATTCATTTTTGGCAGGAGGGAGGCTTTGTTGTGGAGCTTTCCCTGAAAAAAGTATAAAAGACAAAAGAAACAGCATCGAAGCCATAAACGGTTTCGATGCTGTTTTTAGGCCCGGATGAATAGTCTTGCCATTCCTTCGATAAAGGAATTTTCGTAAAAGGCCGCACATTCCGCATGGCGAAAACGTTATACATGATGAGAGGAGGTTATAAGCGGTGAATGATCTGGCTGACATTTATGATAAAATATACCGTTTTTGCTTTTATAAAGTGAGAAATTCCTTTGTCGCCGAAGACATCACGCAGGAAACCTTTCTCAAATATTTCGGGCAGCAGTCCAAAATACGTCGCGGTCAGGATATGGCTTATCTGTACACGATCGCCAAGAACCTGTGTGTCGATCACTTCCGGCGAAAGCAGGCTTTGGGATTGACCGAAGATTACCCTGCGGAGGATTTCGCGGAGCAGAGAGAAATCAAGGTAGCTGTCCGAGGCGCGCTCGAAAAGCTTGACGAGCGGCAGCGCGAGATCATTGTTTTACGATATATCGGCGAGTTGTCAGTGAACGAAACCGCATGCGCGGCGGGAATTTCAAGATTCGCGGTATATCGTCTTGAGAAAGCTGCCTTGAAAGAATTGAAAAAACTGATGGAGGGAGTGTTGTAGTATGAAAATCAGGGAGGCTCTGCGAGGCGCTTTTACACCGCCCGAGCCGCGAAACAAGGACAGGTTTATCGGTTCTATACGCTATCCTAAGCTGTCCTATTCGGAATTTATTTTGTCGCAGATAGGCTATATCCGCAAGAGAGTATGGCTTTTCTCGGCGGCAGTGCTGTTGATCGTGATCAGCGCAGTGTATATGATTCCGCAAAACGAAATGTATCTCGTTTGGATCGTATCGACGCTGATCCCGTTTTTGGCATTGATGACGGCAATGGAAATCTCACGCTCCGATATTTTCGGAATGTCGGAAATCGAGGCAGGGTGCAGATATTCCCTGCCGCAGCTTGTCGGCGCGCGAATGATCATTCTGGGCGTATGTAATTTCGCGGTCATATCAGCGATTGCGGTCATTCTTGGATTTTTCTCGTCGCTCGGCATGATGAGAGCCGTTTTGTATATTTTAACTCCTTATATCACAGTCAACGGAATCGCCCTTGTTGTTTTGGATAAGGCCACGGGCCTGGAGTGTGTATACATCAACGTTGCGGCAACACTCGGCGTTATCTTGACGGGCATATTTCTACTGGGCGGAATGCCTTTTGATGCGCGCTTTGTAAACATCTTATACACCGTGCTATGTGTAGGCGGTGCGATCGTGATCGCGATTCAGGGCAGGAAAATAATGAATGGAGGGGATGTTTGTTATGGAATTAATCATTGATCGCGTGACAAAAAATTACGGCAGCAAAATTGCCTGTGACAGAATATCGACGACGCTTCACAACGGCGTATACGGACTTCTTGGCGCGAACGGAGCGGGAAAAACAACGTTAATGAGAATGTTGTGCGGATTATCTAAGCCCGCATCGGGGAATATCTCATACAATGGGATCGACGTTTCACAGGGGGAATACCGCGATATTCTCGGATATCTCCCGCAAAATTTCGGATACTATCCCGAATTTACCGCGCAGGATTTTATGATGTATCTTGCCGCGCTGAAGGGCATTCCCAAAAGCAGGGCGAAAGCAAAGACTGCCGAGCTTCTGGAGATGGTTTCGCTTAAAAACGAGGCTCGGAAAAAAATAAAAACATTTTCGGGCGGTATGAAGCAGCGGCTCGGTATCGCGCAGGCAATGCTGAACGATCCGCAAATACTGATACTCGACGAGCCGACTGCGGGACTTGACCCCAAAGAACGAGTGAAATTCCGCAATATGATTTCCCGAATGGGCACGGACAGGATCATACTTTTATCGACGCATATCGTGTCAGATATCGAGCATATCGCCAACACGATTCTCGTGATGAAAGGCGGTCAGCTTATTCACGAAGGATCGCTTGATGAAATTATTTCGGTCATCAGCGGCAAGGTCTGGGAGTGTATTGTTTCCGCAAAAACCGCCGATGAGCTCAGCCTGAAATATCCGATCATTAATACAAGAAATGAGAACGGCGGTGTATTTCTTCGCCTTGTCAGTGATGAAAAGCCCTGCGAGAATGCTGAAAATGCGCAGGCGACGTTGGAGGATCTGTATCTGTATTATTTTAACGAGGAAACGACGGAGGGATACGCGATATGAATCTGTTTTTTGAACTGGTAAGATTTGAACTGAAGAAAATCCTGCGCAGAAAACGTACCGTGATCGTGCTCGCGCTTGTAATGATTGTCGGGGCACTCAGCGTTTTCGGTGTTCTGATAGGAGCATCTTACTACACGGACGAAAACGGCGCTGAGGTCGCTATTTCCAGATATGAGGAGGAAATGAGAGAGCGTCGGAACGGCGAGGCGCTTTCGGGCAGAATCCTGGACGCCGATTTGATCATGGAGGCGGTTGAGGCTTATAGAAATGTACCGCTCGAAGGCGGATATTACACCGACACATCGGAATATCGGAATCATGCGATGAAATACAGTGAAATCTACGGTATTGTACGCATCACATTTCATTTAAGCGGTGTCGAGGAATTTCAGAACCTGACCCGCGAGCAGGCGGAGCAGTTTGACGCTGTGCGCCGCAAAAATATGGAGCAGGAAATGATGAACGGTGCGGGAAGTGAAAATGTGCGCAGATATCGTCAAAAGTGTCTAAACAACTCACCTGAAACCTTGACATATGAGTATTGGGGCGGATATTACAGATTTGTTGTAATCATGTTTACAACTGCGATCATGGCGGGGGCGGCGATAGCAGTAATGATCTCGGGAATTTTTTCTGATGAGTACGCAAGCGGCGCCGACAGTCTTATACTTTCATCAAAGCATGGCAAAGGGCTTGTGATCGGCGCAAAATTGTTCACTGCGTTTTTGCTCTCAGCGGCGCTGATTACTCTGTTATCGGTCATAAGCCTGATCGAGTCGTTGATTGTCTGGGGCACGAACGGAGCAAACGGATCGTTGGAATTGGTGGTTGGTGTTTTTCCATACCCGATTACAATCGGGCAGGCCGCGCTGTTTTATTTTATATGTATGCTTGCGGGCTGCGTCATGTTTGCGGCGATCACCGCACTTTTTTCTTCAAAGCTGAAGCTGCCGTTCAACACCATTGTGGTCATGATCGCGCTGCTGATCATTCCTTTATTTATCAGCGTTCCCCAAGGAGCGCCTGCCTGGGTATCCTGCCTGATCAATCTCCTGCCCATAGGGATGTTCACTTTCTGGCATGTGATGCTTGAATTTCAATATGAAATATTCGGACTGGTAATTCCTCCGTATATTTTCCTGCCGGTATTTGCACTGATCGTTACCTGCATTTGCTCGTATTTTGCCTGCCGCGGTTTTAAGAGGCATCAAATAAACTGATCAACCTATTTAAGAATTAGTTAAGGCGGGCATTCGTGAAAGTCCCGAAAACAGGGCATTTTCCTGTTTGGCTCAGGAGCCGCTTTTATGCTTGACGGTTCAGGGCATTTCGTCTATAATATGCTTAACAAGAGAGCCGTTGGTCAGCGTACACCTGACCGCCGGAAAGTATCAGTGCAAAAAGCAGCGCCTTACTTTACCAGAGCAGGGGGCGCTACTTTTTGCGTTTAATGTAGATAACAAGAGTTATTACTGCGCAAAGCATAATTACAAATGTGAACAAGTCACTGTATGTAACCATAAGCACCAGCCTCCTTTCTTTCGTCCGGCGGCTGACATAACGCCCCAACGGCTCCCCTGGTAAGCATATTATATTGTCATGGTGTAGTGGGCCAATAATATAAAAATAGAACAAATGTTTGTTGACATATAAATTTATTTAGCGTATTATAATAATACAGAAGAAGAACGTCGCCGGATAACACGAGGGTGAAATCACCAGCATGCTTGACATGTGGTAGTCGTGCCGGGGGTTCTTTTTCTTTTTATTTGCAAACCATATGATCTGTGAAATATTTATTGTCTGGCCTCATTTCATCAGAATAATATTTTATTCCATACTTGTCTATTGACCCGCTTCTCTGATAAAGGTATTTTCGTAATTTCATTGCATGACATGGTAATAAAAATCCATAGGTGTTAATTTCATGGTAGTAAAACATGGAAGTGGCACAAATATCTGCCAATTGAAGCATATCCCATGATTCAGCAGTTTTACTGTATATTCCGGAGAACTGATTAGAAATCTGGTTCTCAGAATAATTTAGAAGCTTGTCATTTATATAGTCAATTAACTCGGCATCTCTGGACGTTCCACGACTTGATAATACAATCTCTCCTGTACGATCGGTATCACGAAGTAACCATGATACGCGTTCAATTAAATATCGACAAGCGTGGTTATAGAGAATGACACTTGGTTTTTCTGTGAATGTGCGTCTATCGGCTTTTAGTTTGTTTATATCCAGCTTTGAGGTATCCAATATAATGTTTATGTATTCAAATTGACAATCACATATTTTGTTTATAACATATGCTCGCTGCTCAAAATTCCGAAGTTTCCGAAAATGAATATTATCGAGATTTAGTTCTCTTTTGATAGATTTTAGGATACTTCTAATATATGGTTCGGATTCCTTGTTTATAATTACAGCGGTGAGAACAAACCATTGCGTTCCCCTGTTTATGCCTAAGTCACCAGCTTCATCAATATATACAGTACATTTGGTGGACATGCAATGCCTCCTTTTGCAAGAATATTATGTGTATAAAGTGTTAAGAAAAACGTTTAAGCGATTAGGAAGAAAGGCCGTCAGTTGCCAAGCTGACATTTATAGAAATATTGGTTTCCGTATAAGTTGAGATTCCTGCTGCATTATTAGGTATCATAATCTCCGTCCTTTCTGCGCAGAATGATAATGCGCCAACAATAAAAAACATTGCAACGAATTTTCTGATAGCAGTGAAAACCCTTCTCTAAGGAAGTTTAGGACCTTCCTTCCTAACCGCATAAACCTTCAATATTGTGATAGCACTTATGAATCTACATTAAAATGAAATCTTTCACTTCTTTAGCTGTGATATCACGTCCAAGAGCAATGCTCGCCGCCTGTACAGGGGTAAATTTCAGGTAATGGGAAAGCATTTGAATATCAATTAAGTCAAAGGTCTCAGGGTGGGTCTTTTTCTTCTTGAATGTTGATATGCTCATGCCGAGATGATCTGCCAGAAATTCATCAGTTATGACGTATCTTTCTTGATTTCCTGCTATGCATGCTCGGACTATGAGGTTTCGTTCTTCTTGTGGTGATGGTTTTAACTTTGGCATAATGGTTCTCCCTTGTATATTGCATGTTATTACTAACGGCAGTACGATGTTCTGGACTTATTCACTCGCATTTTGTGCAAAGTTGCACTTTAATTCTTGAGTGGATACGGATGGGGACTAATCAGACCCCACTTTGCTCATTTTCGGGTAAAAATCAAGGATGGGTCTGGGAATCTTCAAGTTCTTTTCTGTCTGCTTCGGCCTGTACTTGTTCTGTATATTTGGTATCATTTTGTGTGTAACGTGGTATTTCTGTTAATTCGTTTACTCTCTTTTCGGCTTCCTTTTGCCCAATATAGTTGAGTTTGTTAAAAGCTCTAATAATGTTCATTTTTATGCCATATGCTATCACATTTTTTACTAATAGTTCATTGCCTTCTTTTGTATCATTATCTACATAAAAAGGCAATTTTCCGTTTGGTTTTGATAGCGGGATGCCGATTGCATAAGCAATTTCTTTTCGTGATAAACCCATTTCGCTTCTATATTTTCGTATTTGTTCTCCAATAGACATGTAACCACATCAATAATAAGTTTATCACACGAGAGAAAGAAATAAAAGCAAATGTTTATACTTATGCTTGTAAAATAAATAAGCTTATTTTGGTTATTATTTATAGAATGGCGGATAAAAGCACGAGAATTTTAGTAAGATGCATGGCAAATGATGAATAACGTACTATCTATCCAGTAAATTCAAGGCGTTTGGAGAAATAAAAACATATTGGTCGGCGTAAAAAACATTAACATTTAAGAATTAGTTAAGAAACGGGCAGGAAACAGGTTAAGACTTTGGAAGAAAATGCTGTTACAATGAGATCAGGGTTAAGTAAGACAGGAGTCACGGGCTATTGACAGCATGGAGGATTCGTATGAGCAGCATTTTAACAGCAAAAGATTTATGCAAGACCTTTTCCAATGAGAGCGTACAGCAGCATGTATTAAAAAACTTAAATCTTTCGGTGGAACAAGGAGATTTTACCGTCATCATGGGAAATTCCGGTTCGGGAAAAAGCACACTGCTTTACGCGCTTTCGGGAATGGACCGACCAACGCTTGGGAGCATTTCCTATCAGGGGGAGGAAATATCCCATCTCAGCAACGATGCTCTTGCCGTGTTCCGGCGCAGGCATTGCGGCTTTGTGTTCCAACAGAATTATCTGAATGATACGATGAGCGTACTTGACAATATTATTGTGTGCGGGCTTTTGGTCGGGAAAAATCGTCACGCGGTCGCGGAGCGCGCAAAGGAGCTGTTAAAGCAGGTTGGCGTTGAAGAGCAGTCGTTTCGCAAATTTCCGACACAGCTTTCGGGAGGAGAGCAGCAGCGCGTTGCGGTTGTCCGCGGTATGATCAACGAGCCGGAGATCTTGTTTGCCGATGAGCCGACGGGCGCGCTCAATTCGCAGAATGCCGAGCATGTGCTGAATCTTTTTACGGAACTGCACCGTAAGGGACAGAGCATTGTGATGGTGACGCATGATATGAAGTCGGCGAGGCGCGGAAACCGCGTTCTTTACTTAAAGGACGGCGTGATCACGGGGGAACTGAAGCTCGGCGCATACGAGAGCGGGGACGAGAAGCGGCACGCCGCATTGCGCGGGTTTTTGCAGGAAATGGGGTGGTAGTGTGAGAAGAACTTCTAACGCTCATGCCAATGGGCATTTCGCGAAGAAGTTCTATGTCTCACACTGAAGAATACCCAAAATGCGGGTATTCTTCTCGTTATAAATTTGTGCTGACGCCCAAATTTGCAAAGCGAATTTGTTCGCTTTGGTGTTAGCAGCATGGAGGTGTTATATGGAGGCGTTGTGGTTTATCATTTGGAATAACATGAAAAAGAAAAAAAGGGATGTCGTGGTGTTATTTTTTCTGATCGCGCTTGCGGCGTTGTTTCTCTATGTGAGCGTATCCGTATTCGCGGGCTTAAACAGTACGCTGGATGCGGCATATGAGCGCGCGCATACGGCGGATTTGATCTATATTACAAGCCAGGGGGGCGACCGGATACCGGATATTTTCAAGTCGCAGGAGGAGGTCGTGGAATACGAGGCATCCGAATGTCTGTTTTTTGTCAGCGCCGATTATTGGAAAGGAAAAGAGGAGGAGTCGCAGCAGAGCAGCATGTTCATTTTCGGCAGGATCGAGGAGGAGCGCACGATCTGCACGCTGGCGGGCAGCGAGCATGTGACCGAGCGCGAGGACAGTATTCTGCTCCCCTATTATCTGAAAGCGGCGGGCGGTTATGCGGTGGGCGACCCGTTTTATCTTTTGATCGGGGAGACGGAGTGGGAATTTCATGTGGCGGGCTTTGTGCAGGATCCGCTGTTTGCCACGCCGCTGAATGTGAGTGCGTATAGCTGCTATATCAGCAACGCGCGGTTTAATGAGATGCAAAAAGTTAACGATGCGACGCGTGAGGGGCAGGACAGCATATGCTATAAAGTCCGGCTGCGGACAGGAGAGGACAGCATTGTTTTTGATCATAAAATGTCACAGATTCTGGTGGCGGAAATACCGGAAATCGGAAATTCGATCAATCTGGGCATGAACTGGAGGACAATGAGGGGCGGCGTGGCGATCCTGTCAAAAATCAGCATGGGTGTCATGCTTGTCTTTTCTCTGCTGCTCATTGCGGTTGCACTCATCATTGTTCGATTCAGTGTCTATAACTTTTTGGAAATGAACCGCAAAAACACGGGAATTTTGCAGGCGGCAGGTTATACGACAAGGCAGCTTCAGAGCGCGGTCATGTTGGAGATGGCGTTCCTCGCTTTTTTGGCATCCATAACGGGCATCCTGTTCGGCATCTTAGGGAGCGGTCTGATCGGCAGCATCCAGGGGATGATGCTCGGTCTTAGCTGGAATCAGAAATTCCATACCGGGGCGGCGCTTGTGACAGTTGCAGCGTTGATGATCATTGTCACCGGCGTAGCGTGGCTTTGCGGACGCGCCTATCGGAAGACGCCGGTTTTGGATGCGCTTCGGGGCGGGATTTCGACACATAATTTTAAGCGTAATCCGTTTCCTTTTGAAAAGAGCAGACTGCCGGAAGCGTTTGTGCTTGCGGGCAAACATCTCTTTGGTGAAAAAGGAAAGACCGTATCGGTACTCTGTATTGTCACATTGCTTTCTTTTTCCGTGTGCATGGGCTTTGGGCTGTATGAAAACTTTGCGATCCGCACGGATACGCTGCTCAAGATCGTCGGTACGGAGGCGGGAGATATTTTGGTTACTGGGGACGGAGTGGAACAGGCGGGTGAAGAGCTTGCGCAGTGGGACGGTATCGAGAGCGTGCTGTATTACGGTAATACGTCCGTTCACATCGAAAGCGCGGATGCCGAGACAGAAGTGACCTGCGATTACTGGCGCGATCCCGAGGCGCTGCACAACGAGATGCTTGTACAGGGCCGTCTGCCGAAATATGAGAATGAGATTGTGCTGACGACAAGTATTGCAAAGCGGCTTCATGTGAAGCCGGGCGATACCGTTTATGTGACAGCGGGCGGGGAGCGGCTTTCCTATGTAGTCAGCGGTATTGATCAAAAAATGAATAATATGGGCTTAAAAGCGATGATGTGCGAGGCAGGCGCAAAGCGTCTGATTAATACAGTGGAGCTGGTGCAGGTTTTCTGCTATCTGGAGGAAGGTGTGACTGTTGCGGAGATGTCCGAACGGATCCTTGTGCATTTTCCGGAATTGACGGTCGCGGATTCCGCGAAGCAGGTCGCGAATACGATGAAAATGATCGTGTTTGTCATGGCGGCGATCTGTGTTGTATTTGTGTTGATCACGCTGTTTGTGGTCGTGCTCGTGGAAGTGCTGCTCATTAAGTCAAAGCTGATCAAGGAGCGCAGAAATTACGGCATTTGGAAAGCGCTCGGATTTACGACGGCGCAGCTGATCGCGCAGACCATGCTCATGAATGTGCCGGTCATTGCGGCGGGCGCCGTTTTGGGGGCGGTATGCAGCAGTTTTCTGTTTAGTCCGCTTGTTGTCATTGTAATGTCGTTCTGCGGCATCAAACAAGTGGATATGTCAGTTCCGCCCATATGGATGCTCATTTCGATTGCGGGCATCGTGCTTGTCGCGCTTGCCGCTTCCTTTCTTTCTTCCGTCAGGATTCGGAAAATCGAGCCGGTTTCCATGCTCATGGAGGAGTAAAAAAGAACGCATAGCGTTCTTTTTTACTATTTTGTACAAATTCACTTGACGTATGAAGAAAGCTTTTGTATAATCAGCACAAAGCATATATTCTTTGACGGATTACGTTTCGATACAGCAGGCATTTTCGAAAATATGATCCGTGTCAGACGGCATTCTGCCGATCTCGATGGAGTTCTTTCTATGATTCCAAGAGAATTTCTGAAGGGAATTCTCTATCTATGCTTTACCCACAAAACAAGTTGAAAAGCATAGTGTATGGAAAAAGAAAAGAGACAGACTTCTGTTTCCGTGCACTATGGGAACAGGAGGAAAAATGAGACAATTGGAAGAACTGAATCTGGTGGATAACTTTCTGGTGAACAGCTTGACGAGCCACCAAATCTACGGAGAGCCTGCAGCGCGCTGCATCTTGGAGTGCATTCTTGGTAGAAAGCTCGGTAAGCTTCAGGTGATTCCACAGCGCTTCGTTCAGGGAGAGGATACGGACAAACACGGTATCCGCATGGACGTGTACCTTGATGAAGAAGACGGAGAACTGTTCGACATGGAACCCGATAACAACAGCGGGAAAGTGGACGTTGCCGCCCTGCCCAAAAGAGCGCGGTTCTATCATGCGAAGCTGGATGCCGGAAGCCTGAAAGCGGGAGAAAGATATCGTGCCCTTCGGAATGTTGTTGTGGTCTTTATCACGACCTATGATCCGTTTTCTCTTGAACGGATGGTCTATACGGTTAAGAACGGCTGTATAGAGGTTCCGGAGTTACCGTATGAGGACGGAGCGAGAACGATTTTTCTTTATACGCAGGGAACGAAGGGAAATCCGCCGGAGGATTTACAAGAACTCCTGCATTACATGGAGCATTCGTCAAGGGAGAATGCAAAGACAGAGAGCTTACAGAGACTGCATGAGATGGTAACGGCGGTCAAACGTGACGGAAAGGTGGGGCTTGCCTATATGAAAAGCTTTGAGATTGAGGAACGGATACGGGAAGAAGGCATAGAGGTGGGGCTGGCAAAAGGGAAAACCGCCGGTCTGGCGCAGGCAGTGCTTGACTTGCTTGGATGTTTGGGTGACGTTCCTTCTTCCTTGCAGGAGACAATTATAGCACAAAAGGATGATACAACCCTCCGTACATGGCTAAAGCTGGCGGCGAAAGCGGAAAGCGTTGCGGAGTTTACAAAACAAATCTGAAACGAGATCAGGATCATACATGCTGGAACATAAAGGAGATTCTACGAAAGATTGGCGCATCCGCGTCAATCTTTTTTACTTAAATGAAAAGTGGTGCATGTCTGCGGACTTGCGCACAGTCTTCTTTTTTGGTAAACTAAGAAGGTGCTGATTAAATCAGCACTTCCTTATAGTATTCGGCGGATGAATGGGTGATGCGATGGAATGGGGCGGAAAAGACGGCAGGAATCAGGCGTTCGGGCAGGCGCTATCCGATTTTACATTTGATGTGGCGTGCGGAGGCGCGATCCGTCATCTTGCGCACCTCGGCTATACGGCGAAAGAGATTCATGAGCGGTTAAGCTTTCCGGTATCCTATGAGCGTGTGCGGCAGGCATACACGAAATATCTGCTGGATACGGGCATTCTTCTTCGGGAGAAGCCGGATGCGCATCAGGAGAGCCAGACGTATACCTATGTGCAGGAAGAAGGCAAATACGGAAAAAAGAGCTTCCGCCGTTTGAAAAAAGAGCCGGAACGTAAGGAAAATGAGGAGCATATCTATATCGCATGTGATTTTGGAAGGATGCAGTCGGAGAACGATTTTGCGGCGCTTGGCTTAAGTACGAAACAGCGGGAATATCTGGAGGGTATCTGCTGGGAAAAGCGGACCATGTACCACCTTAAAAATGAGAGAATGCGCGGAATCGCCGAAGCGCTTGCCGCTTCAGGTGACGCGTCTCTATCGAATATAGCGGAGGAATTATGGACGGGAAAAAAAGAAGACCCAAATGGATGAAGAGACTGAATTATGAGTTTGACAAATATATGTCTAAAGGGGTGGGCGCGCAGTTTGTCATGCTGCTGCTTGCCGCGTTTGTCGTTGTTCTGTTCTTCGGCGTTGCCGGTTCGTCGTTTGATAACGAGGAAACGACGGCGGGCGGGGTCTGGAGCAGTCTCATGCATCTGATCGATCAGGGAACCATCACGGGGGACGGCACAGCCAATAAACCGCTGCTCGCGCTCATGCTGGTCGTGACGCTCTGCGGCATGGTTCTGATGGGTGCGTTGATCGGAATCATCGGCAGCGCGCTGGATCGGAAAATGTCCGATCTGCGCAAGGGGCATTCGCAGATCATCGAAAAAGATCACACGGTCATCATCGGTTTTAATTCGAGTATCTTCTGCATCTTGGAGGAATTGGTTGAGGCAAACGCCAATCAGCCGCGCGGCTGCGTGGTCGTTTTGGATGATGTGGATAAGGAGGAAATGGAGCAGGCGATCCGGGAGCATTTTAAGGGAGAGGGCTTCCGCACGACGGATATCATCTGCAGGAAAGGAAAACCGACACAGGAGAGCCTGTTTGAAATGGCATCGCTGGAAATGGCGAAAGCGGTCATCGTCAATAATGATAACGATTTTTATGTGCTGCGGATTCTTCTTTCCGTTACCGCGTACCTCAAAAATAAGAAGGGCGCGATGAAGGGACGGGGACCGAACATCACGACGCTGCTGCATAATAAACGGAGTATCGAGGCAGCGCAGATTGCGACGGAGGAATTTCGGGGTCAGACGGAAATTTTGTATTTTGAAGATCTGCTTGCACGCATTATGGCGCAGGTGTGCCGGCAGCCGGGTCTTTCTCTCGTACTTGCTGAGGTGTTCAGCTACCAGAAATCGGAGCTGTATTTTGAAGCCCATTATAAGGACGGAAAAAAATTTGTTGAGAAGGATACGGTATTTGGCGATCTGATTAATCGATTCGAAAACGCGGTACTCGTGGGAGTCAGAAGAAACGGCGGGACAAAGGAGATCGTGATCAATCCCGAAAACGATATCGTGGTTCATCCGGAGGATGATCTGGTTCTGCTTTCAGATGACGACGGAGAGGTGGTCGCGTTTGATGAAAGCCGCCCGCTGCCGGATGAGAGTCACCTTGCCAATGTGATCCCGTTGGAGGACCGCAAGGAGCTGCATGTGCTTGTGTTGGATTGGAACATAGCGCTTAAGGATATTCTGCGCGGACTGGATGATTTTGTGAAAAAGGGATCAACCGTGCTGATCGCTTCTGACCGCGATTATGACGTCAGTGTGGTACAGCCGTTGTTAGAGTATATTGATGTGTCATTTATCCAATGTGATATTTTTGATCCGGAGATCCTGCATGGTCTGGTGAACGAAAAGGTACCAGGAATCACGAATGTGCTGTTAGTCTGTGAGGACGGCATCCCGGAGGAGGAAGCGGACGCACAGACGGCGATGCTGCTTTTATATCTGCGCAGCCTGGTAGAGAAGTTCCCGGGAAAGATCAATGTGACGAGCGAGGTGACGATCGCGGAGGACCAGCAGCTTTTGAAGATTGCGAAGGTCAACGATTTTATTGTCGGCAGCGAAATCGCAAACCGCATTATGGCGCAGGTATCCAACGAGCTTGACCTGCATGTGATCTTTAGAGAACTGCTTCAGTCCGAAGGTTCGGAAATCTATATGAAACCTGCAGGCAATTATGTGAAGCTTGGCGAGCCGATCTCGTTTGCGGCAATTACCAAGATCGTCAGGGATAATGCTGAGATTGCAATGGGATGGAAGTTAGACGGGGATGATGATGTGACCCTAAATCCGTCCAAGCATGATATGGTGACGTTCGGCGAGGATGACACACTTGTTATTTTATCATTAGGGGAGGAATAAAACATGGCATGGTATGATGAGGCGGTATTTTATCACATTTATCCGTTGGGACTTACGGGAGCGCCGACGGAGAATCCGTACGGGGAGGTCGTGCATCGGCTGAATACGCTGATACCGTGGATCGAACATTGCAGAAAGATCGGGTGTAACGCGTTGTATATCGGACCGCTGTTTGAGTCCGTGGGACACGGCTATGAGACGACGGATTATAAGAAGCTTGACAGCAGGCTCGGCGATAACGGGGACTTGACGGCGTTTGTAAAGGCCTGCCATGAGCAGGGGATCAAGGTCATTTTTGACGGTGTGTTCAACCATGTCGGACGTGATTTTTTTGCATTCCGGGACGTGAAGCAGAATCGCGAAAGCTCTGCGTATAAGGACTGGTTCTGCAACGTGAATTTTTGGGGGAACAACGAGTATAACGACGGATTTTCTTATGATAATTGGGGCGGCTACAATCTGCTTGTCAAGCTCAATCAAAGAAATCCGGCGGTGCGGGATTATATTTGTGACGTGATCCGTTTCTGGGTGAAGGAGTTTGACGTTGACGGAATCCGCTTAGATGCGGCGGATGTGCTGGATTTTGAATTTATGCGTGCGCTGCGCGGCGTTGCGAATGAGGTAAAGCCGGAATTCTGGCTGATGGGGGAGGTCATCCACGGGGATTATACCCGCTGGGTAAACGAGGGGACGCTCCACTCCGTAACGAATTATCATTTGCACAAGGCGCTTTATTCGGGACATAACGACCACAATTATTTTGAGATCGCGCATACGGTAACGCGTCTGTACGGGATGGGTGGAAACCGTCCCGACGGGCTGAAGCTTTACAATTTTGTGGATAATCATGACGTGGAGCGCATTTATACGAAGCTGATGAACAAGGCGCATTATGCGCCCGTGCATGTGCTGCTCTATACGCTGCCCGGCGTGCCGAGCGTTTATTACGGCTCGGAGTTCGGAATAGAAGGGAAAAAAGAAAAATTCTCCGATGCATCGCTTCGACCGGCGATTGCGCTTAACGATCACAAGGATGCGTTGACAAATAACGCGTGCACGAAGCTGACGGCGGCGCTCGGAAAGATCAGACAGGCTTCGAAAGCGCTGTCCTACGGCGATTATCAGCAATTACTGCTGACAAACAGGCAGTATGCTTTTTCAAGAAATACGCAGAATGATACCGCCATTGTCACGGTCAACAATGATGACAGTGATTATGTGATGACGCTTCCATGCGGAAGCGGAACGGAGTTTGTCGGCGCGCTGTCAGGACAAAAAGTTTCTGCGGTAAATGGCACGATCTGCGTCAATGTCAAGGCAAATTCGGGAGAGATCTGGCTGACAAACGCGGAGGGGATTTCCGTATCGGATGCGGAGGAAGCTGCGATGCAGGCGGACGCCGGGACAGCCGGAGCGGACGGCGCAGGAGAGCGCACGCAGGAGAACGAAGCTCCCGCAGGAGCGTGTGCGCAGGAGAGCGAAGCCTCCGCAGAGACGTGCGAGCCGGTGACGGGCGCAAATTTTACCGGAGAAAGCTGTGTGGAGCCGTGGTGTGAATTGAAAACGGAAGCAGACGCTGCAGGGGCATGTGCCGGCACGTGTGAAGCTAAGGCAGATGAAAATACCGCAGGGACGGATACGGCGGCAGGCCGAGTGAAGACGGAAACGGATGCCGCGGAAACGGCGAAGGACGAGGCGCATGAGGCGATGAACCGCGCCTGCGATGAAGCGTATGAGCGGGGAAAGATTGCCGGACTTCAGGAGGCGATCCTTGCCATCATGGAAAAGAACGGCAATGTGACCGACAGAATGAGGCAGGATGTTTATGATAATGTATATCACGATTCTTTGA
Source organism: Lachnospiraceae bacterium (assembly GCA_014804755.1). Taxonomy (GTDB): domain Bacteria; phylum Bacillota; class Clostridia; order Lachnospirales; family Lachnospiraceae; genus DLAJ01. The sequence continues at coordinate 178,635 of JAAUZE010000008.1, forward strand.
TCAATTGGGTAAAGAGTTTCCGATAGAAGGGCGATCCGATGAAATACAAAAATCCTGTCATATCCGGTTTTTATCCGGATCCGAGTGTATGTGCCGCAAACGGCAAATATTATATGGTGTGCAGTTCGTTTCAGTATTTTCCGGGGGTACCGCTGTTTGAGAGCGAGGATCTGGTCAACTGGAAGCAGCTCGGTTATGTGCTGACACGAAAAAGTCAGGTCATGCTTGAGAACATCGGAAGCTCCGGGGGTGTTTTTGCGCCGACCATCCGGTATCATGAGGGCCGTTTTTATATGGTGACGACCAATGATACCACGCATCAGAATTTTTATGTTTATACGGATGACATTTACAAGGAATGGTCCGATCCGATCTATGTTGCACAAGGCGGCATCGACCCGTCGCTCTATTTTGAGGACGGCCATGTATATTTCATGAGCAACGGCTGCGATGATGCGGGCGTGGGAGGCGTGACCCAGTGTGAGATCGATATTGCGACGGGCAAAAAGCTTTCGGAAAGCAAATGCATCTGGAAAGGTTCGGGAGGACGTTTTCTGGAAAGCCCGCATTTATACCGCATCGGCGGGTTCTACTATCTAATGGCGGCGGAGGGCGGTACGGAGTACGGTCATATGATCACCTATGCCCGCGGCACGTCCGTGTGGGGACCGTTTGAGAATTACGCGCGCAACCCCGTGCTGACAAACCGCAACAAAGCGCCGTTTATCATTCAGGGGATCGGACACGGTGATCTGATCAGAGATGACAACGGGGAATGGCATATTCTCTGTCTGGGATTCCGGCAGATGCATATGTGGCGTCCGTATCATACGCTGGGGCGCGAAGTGTTTTTGATTCCGGTGCGTTTTGACGAGGACGGCTGGTTTCATGCGGGCACGGACGGAACGGCTGATTTTGAGTATGAGCTGACGGGAACATTTTCCCAGCAGGTCAAAAAAGAATATACTTTTGAAAATACGGATTTTGGGATCGACTGGTGCTATCTGCGTCATCCCGATGAAAGCCGCTACGAGCTGTCGGCGGACCGCGCGGTATTGTACGGCGGCAGGGATACACTGGATGATGTGGCGTCGCCGACGTTCCTTGCCATGCGGCAGAAGGACTTTGCATTTCGCCTGTCGGTGCTGCTGAAATTGGAAGAACTGTCCGCGGCGGAGTCAGATGCTGCGGCTCTGCAGCCGGAACCGGCAGCAGAGGCGGGCAGGGAAGCCGCACAGGAATTGGCAGACGGGCTGGCTGACAAAGCGCTGTGGGTCTGCCGCGATGCGCAGAGCGCAGACATTCCCGAGGCGGGAGTTACGCTGTACTCCTGTGAAAACGAGCATTATGAAGTCGCCATCATCAATCGGCGCGGCGCGGAGAACACGAATGGCGGGGCGGCAGCAGGCGCGAATGACAAAACGGCAGCAGGCGCGAGGACGGGTGCAGCCGCGCAGGCAGACGCAGGCGGGGCGGCGGGAGACTATGAGGTGATCCTTCGCCTTAATATCGGCGGCATCAAGCATATACAGGCGGCGATCCCGATCCGGACGGACAGCGCAAAGCTGATCGTGAAGGGTGAGAATACCGCGTATCATTTTTTTGTGGAAACGGATGAAAAGGAGTTATACCTTGGCACCGGGCAGGCAAAATATTTATCAAGCGAGGTCGCAGAGGGCTTTACGGGCGTCATGATCGGCTGCTATGCCGTGGGCGGCTGCAGGGCGGAGTTTACGAAGCTTAACCTGATCTACGAAGACCCGGCTTATTTGTGAGGTTCGATATGAAAACGTCAAGTGAATTGCAGGCAAAACTGCGCAGTATTGACCATCGGGGCTATCCCGCATACAAGGATCTGCGCGGAGAATATGAATTTGGGGGCTATGTGCTTTCCATCGACCATGTGCAGGGAGATCCTTTTGCGGCGCCGTCGCGCCTCTCGGTGCACGTGCCGATGGCGAAAGCGGGATTTCCGAAGGAATATATCGGGGAAAAAGGTAAAAGGATCACCTTTCAGGATCATTTGACAAGGCTGTTTGCGCATGAGATCAAGGGCGGCAGCTTTATCGCGAAGGGTTCGGGAAAGAGCGGTCTGCTTGCGGTATCGCGCTGCGGGCAGGAAGTGCTGGAGCGCACGGCATGCCGCGCGGATGAGAAAAAGATCATCGTGCGTTTTGAAGCCGGTTTTCCGGCGAACGGACGCTCCGTGAATGCGGGCGAACTGGAAAAAATATTGTTCCGTATTTTGCCGGACTGTGTGCGGAAAAGTCTTTATTTTTCAAATATAGACCAAAAGGCGCTCGCCTCGGCGATCGCGCTGTGTGAGGATCAGCAGTATATCCGCGGCATACTTCCGCAGATGGGACTGTGCGCGTTTATTGCGGACGGCGCGGTTCTGCCGAGGCAGAGCGGGGTATCGGACAAGCCGCTGCAGGGAGCGGTACCGTTTTGCTCGCTGGAATCGCTGAAGGTGGAGCTTGTGCTGCCGAACAGAGGAAAGGTGAGCGGTATGGGCATCCGAAAGGGTGTCACGCTGTTTGTGGGCGGAGGCTATCACGGAAAATCGACGGTCTTACAGGCAATTCAGGACGGCGTCTATAACCATATCGGCGGGGATGGCAGGGAGCTTGTCATCACGGATGAAAGCGCGGTGAAGCTGCGCGCCGAGGATGGAAGGAGCATTGTAAATGTCGATATCACGCCGTTCATCAGCCATCTGCCCAATAAAAAGGATACGACGCATTTTACGACGGAGGACGCCAGCGGCAGCACCTCGCAGGCGGCGGGACTGATGGAAGCGGTCGAGAGCGGCTGCGCTCTGCTGCTCATGGACGAGGATACCTCGGCGACCAATTTTATGATCCGTGACCGTCTGATGCAGGAGGTAGTCAAGAGCGAAGAGGAGCCGATCACGCCGTTTATTGAGCGGGTGAACGGGCTGTACGAGAGCCGGGGAATCTCGACCATTCTTGTGGCGGGCAGCAGCGGATCGTATTTTCATGTGGCGGATACCGTCGTTCAGATGAAGGAATATGTCCCATTGGACATTACGGCGCAGGCGAAGGCTGCTGCGGAACAATTTGCGGTGTTCCGTACGGCGCAGGCGGAGTTTCCGGCATATAGCGCGAAACGATGTCCTAAGCCGGACAGACGTCTTCTCTCGGAGGAGCGCATAAAGATCAAGACGTTCGGAAAAGATGAGGTAGCGCTTGCAAAGAATAACGTGATACTGCGTGGGCTTGAGCAGTTAAAAGACGAGGAGCAGACGCGTGCGCTCGGCTATGCGCTGAAAGTGCTGGAGGAAAAGCAGTTTAACGGGGCGCGGACGCTTGCGCAGGCTGTGGACGCATTGGAGGCGGATTTGGAGAAGGACGGTCCGGAAGCACTGTTCGGACGGGGAGAAGTCGCAGCGTCACTGGCAAGACCGCGCAGGCAGGAACTGTTTGCGTGCGTGAACCGCTATCGGGGGCTGGCGTTTTAAATGTTACCCAAGGAAGCGCTTTCCTCAGCGTTTTCCCGAAAACGTCAATTGCCGATTGCTTTTTTTGACCATAAATAGTAAAATAAGGAATGAAATCGCGGAAAAAGCGCAGTCTATGTTGCAGGGAGGAGAGGCAATGGCAAAGAGAACAGCAAGATTTTATATCGCCATGCTCGTTGGAAAGCTTGCCTACACGACGCAGAGACTGCTTGGCATGAATGCAACCTTTTTTCCGGGAAAGCTGGCATTGCAGATCTGCCCGGATTTTATGGGACAGGTCGAAAGACCGGAGCATCTGATCGGTGTGACGGGCACAAACGGAAAGACAACTGTGTCCAATCTGCTTGTCGATCTGCTGGAGGCGGAGGGGATTCACACGGCAAACAACCGCAAGGGCTCCAATACAAAGGCGGGAGTGGCGTGTGCGTTTCTTGTGAATGCCACGCTTTTAGGGAAGTCTAAGAATACGTGGGGCGTGATCGAGGTCGATGAGCGAAGCTCCATGCATATTTATCCGTTCATCAAGCCGGATTATGTGGTGTGTACGAATCTGTTCCGCGATTCCATTTTGCGCAACGCGCATGCGGAATATATTGCCGGGATCATATCGGCATATATGCAGCCGGATACAAAGATGATTTTAAACGCGGACGACCTGATCAGCAGCGGCGTCGCGCCGGACAACCCCCGCGTGTATTACAGCATCAGCCGACTGCCTTCGGACACGGAAACCTGTCATAATATCATCAACGACTGCCAGATCTGTCCGAAATGCGCAGCGAAGCTTTCTTATGATTATGTGCGTTATCATCAGATCGGAAAGGCGCACTGCCCCAACTGCGGTTTTGCGTCGCCTGTGCCGGATTATGAGGCGGAGGTGAGCTTTGAGCGCCGGGAGATGATCTTAAAGGAACGCGGTGTGCCGCAGTCCTATAAACTCATCAGCGACAGTATCTTTAATGTCTATAATCAGGTGGCGGTAACGACGCTGCTTCGGGAAATGGGAATGAGTCCCGATGAACTCAGGGACGGATTTTCCAAGCTGCATATCGTGGACACGCGTTATAACAAGACGACGGTCGGCGGCATTGAAGTGATCGATCATATGGCAAAGGAACACAATCCCGTGGCGTGCTCCGTGGTGTTTGATTATTTATCGAAGGAGCCGGGCACAAAGGAAATCCTGTTTTTGCTGGATGATGAAAAGCTGCTCGAAAATATGACCTGGATGTATGACTGCGATTACGAAAAGCTGAATACGCCGCTTGTGAAGCGTATTGTCGTGCCGGGAAACCGTGCAAAGGATCAGAAGCTCAGGCTTATGATGGCAGGGATTCCGGAGGAGAAGATCGTGATCGGCATGACGGACGAGGAAGCGCCTGGTTACCTTTCCTTAGACGGTACGGAGCAGGTATTTGTGCTGCATCAGTGCTATAAACCGGATCTTTCCCATAAGCTGCACCAAAGAATTGAGGAACTGATCAGGGAGAGAGGAGCGTGAGCGGCGTAATGGCCGATTCGGAGGAAAAAAAAGAGGTTGTTGTAGAAACGCTGTTTCCCGAGATCGCAAATCTCTACGGAGATCACGCGAATATCCGTTATCTGAAGCTCTGTATGCCGGAAGCGCGGTATGTGGAGGATGCATTGAGTGAGGAGCCGTACTTTGCTGCGCACACGCCGGACATGATCTATATGGGACCGATGACGGAGCGGCAGCAGGAGCTTGTCATAGAAAAGCTGAGACCGTATCGGGAACGGATCGAAGAATTGATCAAAGCAGATGTACTCTTTTTGATCACGGGAAATGCGATGGAAGTTTTTTTTGACGCGATCGAAAATGAGGACAAAAGCAGGATCGAGGGACTTGGCCTGTTTCATTATACGGCAAAGCGCGATATGTTCCACCGCTATAACAGTGCGGTCATGGGACGGTTTGAGGGAATGACGCTGGTTGGCTTTAAGAGTCAGTTCACGCAGAGCTACGGCGATAATCGCACGGAGTTTCTGTATGAGGTGACAAAGGGAGACGGCATCAACCGGGAGACGAAGCTGGAGGGCGTGCGGAGAGGCCGGTTTATGGGAACGTATACGATCGGTCCGCTGATGATCTTAAATCCCGATTTTGCACTGTATATTCAGAGGCAGCTTGGAGCCGCCGAACCCCATTTGGTATATGAACAGGCGATGCGGGATGCGTATGAGGAACGGGTCCGGCAGTATGAGTCAACAGAGTTTGTGCTGTTGTAACGGATTACGGAAAAGGCTTGATAGATAGAGAATCAGATTCTCTATTATCATAAAAGAAACAGAAAACGAGTAAAAACAAAAAGTGGGACAGTTGTAATCGGACAACATGTGTGGTATGGTCAATGTGTGTGCACGAAAGGTCCTGCTTTGACAAGAAGGAGAGAGAAAATGAGCAAGGACAAGACAAATCTGACAGAGTGCGAACAATTGGTAATGAAGGTCATTTGGGAATCTGATGAGGAACTGACCTTGCCCGATATCGTGAAGGGCGTGAATGAACGGTTTCAGAGGGCGTGGAAGCCGCAGACGGTATCCACGTTTTTGGCGAGACTGGTGAGAAAGAATTTCCTGACTTCTTACAGGAGCGGACGCACGTTTTTCTATCAGCCGATCGTGAGCGAGAAGGATTACGGCGATAAGATGATCAAGAGATGCGTGGAGTTCTGGGGAAATAACAATGCGGGGGATCTGTTATGCGCCCTGCACGACAAAAGAAAACTGCGCGATGATGAGATCGCGAAGATCAAGGAACTGATTAATGAACTTAACTGAGAGTATCATTTATGTGTTTTATGCCTTTGTGCTGACCACCTTGTCGGGAAGCGTGTTTTCGCTGGCGTGGCTGCTGTTGAGGAAATGTTTGGGTGCGGGGCGAGAAGTGCTGCTGTCGCGCTGCCTGCGCGTCGGGTTACAGTTTTATCTGGTTCCGATGCTGTACATTGCCGTACTGTGGCGCAGGGGAGACAACATGCTGCTTTTGCCATGGCAGAAAGATACGGGTTATCATGTAAGTATATTGAGTCAATCGACAATGACTTTTTATCTGTCGATCGCACTGCTATGTATCTGGGGCGTCGGCGTGACCGCGGCATTCATTCGATATTGGAGGGAAAGACCGGATCTGAAAGATCTGCTGCGGTGCTCTGAGCCGGAGCGCAGCCAGGACGTGCTGGATTGCTTCGAGCGGATCAAGCAGCATCTCGGGATACATAGACATATCGTTCTTTTGCGAAGCTGCGAGGGCTGTGTGCCGTGTACGGTGGGAATCCTTCACAAGAAGGTCATCGTGCCTGCCCGGACACCGGAATTCAGCAGGAAAGAGCTGGAAGTCATTTTTTCTCATGAACTGATGCACTGTAAGCGGCAGGATCTGTTTTTCAGAGCGGAGTTTGCGGCGGCGAATCTCATCCACGCGCTGAATCCGCTTGTGTATCGGATGAGAAAGTACGACAATGACTACACGGAAGCCGCATGCGATCAGATGGCCTGTGAGGCGATGGAAGACGCGTTCTCCCATAAGGAATACTGCTCGGCCATTTTGGAAATGGTGGTACAGAAGAAAGACGAAGAGGAAGAGGTTGCACTGGGCATCACAGAGAAAAAGAGTGCATTACAGCTGAGAGTGGAAACAATGCTTCAATATGAGGGGAGTGGAAAGATGAAAAAACAGATAGCAGCGCTGCTGACGGCAGTGTTTGTCGCGGGGAGCTCCATGACGGCATATGCGGCAGGAAACGGCGTCGTGATGCTTCATGACGGACTGTATGAAGCGACAAAGTCGATAACAAGTGAGGATGAGAACGACTGGGGCAATACGCTGGAGGAGCGCGTCATAAGCGCGGAGGAATTCGCGACCTATGGGTGTATCGTGATGGATGATGTGAACATCGGCAGAGCGGGCAGCACGATCAATTGGGGCTTATCCTCCGCCGCTACCGGTTCGGTAACGCCGTTTCATTTAGATGCGGGAGATGTCGTATCGATCCAAGCGTGGACCGATCCGGAAGGTATGAAGATCGAAGCCGGTGTGATGCGTGTCGGCGGCTCCGGGGTCTCGGTGACGTCATCGGATACAATTTTTCATCAGTTTACGATCTCGGAGGCAGGGGACTACTACGTGTTTGTAAAGAACCACAGCAGCAGACGTATCACCGTAGGCGGGTCGTATACATATTGATCGGTCGAACCGATCGTTCGTCATACGGACATAAACGGCTGACATCATAAAAACGCCGGATGAAAAAGAGCATTCCGCCATGGGCGGGGTGCTCTTTTTCGTTTGCGGCGATCAGCCGGTTTTCTATTTGTCGTGATTGATATCCATCATAACGCCAACGATGCGTTCTAACTGTTCCATATTCATTTTATTCAATTCCCGGACGGCGATTCGGATCTCAAGCGGAAACGCTTCGCCGGTGTCAAAAAATTCCTGCGGCGTAATATCAAAATAATCGCAGATCGCGAAAAAGGTATGCATGCTCGGAAGCGCTTTCTCGTTTTCGAGCTTATTGATGTAGCCCTCGCTTAAGCCGAGGGAAAGACTCATATCGCGGGCTGAGACGCCGGCGTTGATTCGAAGCTGTGTCAGCCGCCGGCAGAAATTTGTTTTGTATTTGGCTTGAAAATCACTCATGGTCATCCTCTTTTCTGAATAGATCCCTATAATACGTATGCTGTGTAATATTATATAATAGGAATCTCCAAACAATGAGGAATAATATTCGCTAAAAATAAAGATAAATAGAATTACAGTGGATACCAATCATAAAAGAGAGAATAAAATTCGATTCCGAAAAGAAATATAAGAAAAAGAAAGCAAAATACCGGAAGGGATGCTATAATAAACTCAAAAATTCAGTTGCGCAAAGAAGAGGGGCATGGATGAAAAGATACACCGACATACGAAAGCAGACGGACAATCGTTTTTTGAATCTTTATGAGATGGATGCGCTCACGGAGAAAGGAGCGCCGTTTTCCTACTATTTTGCGAGCCGCAACGATCAGGATCATATTAAGGCCCTCACCCATGATCAGCATGCGGAAGGCATCGTGATCTATCCGGTCTTAAGAGACGAACCGGACAAGCTCGTGCTCATCAGACAGTACCGCTATCCGCTTGACGCGTGGCTCTATGAGCTTCCGGCAGGACTGATCGATGCGGGCGAGACGGCGGCGCAGGCGGCGGTGCGCGAGATGAAGGAGGAGACGGGACTTACCTTTACCGTCTATGAAGGCGGCGATATGGCATACCGCAGGGCGTTTTTCTTAGGGGCAGGCATGACGGATGAGAGCTCGCAGGCGGTGTTCGGCTATGCGTCCGGCACGCCGCGGACGGATCTTAAGGAAGCGACCGAATCCATTCAGGTACTGCTCGCTGACCGCGCCGAGGCAAAGAGAATCCTGCGGGAAGAGCGGGTTTCCCTGCGCTGCGCGTATCTGCTCATGCAGTTTATACACATGGATGCAAAAAATCCGTTCGCTTTTCTGGAATAATGTGTATAATGGAAATGAAGCATAAAAGGAAGGGCATGATAAAACGATGATCAAAGAGACATTAAACGGAACATGGCGGATGCGCCGGGTAGGAGACGATCGGGAATATCCGGCGGCGGTGCCGGGCTCTGTGCTTTCCACGCTTTTGGATGCCGGAGTCATTTTAGACCCGTATGACCGGGACAATGAGTACCGCATGCGGGAGCTGTTTTGGGACGATTACGAATTTGTGAGGAATTTTAACGTCCGAGAGGAACAGCTTTCCTATGAAAAAATAGAACTGGTCTGTCATGGGCTGGATACGCTTGCCGAGCTGTTCATCAACGGGACGAGCATCGCATCGACCTCGGATATGCACAGAACCTATCGCTTTGAAGTCGGCGGGCTGCTCCACGAGGGCGAGAATGAGATCCGGGTCGTGTTTTCTTCCACGCTTCGCTACATAGAGAATTATCGTCCGGCAAAGGGGAAAGAGATCACGGTCATTCCGGCAGGAGGAATGCGGGGTAACCAGTATCTGCGCAAAGCGCATTCCATGTTTGGCTGGGATTGGGGTGCACAGCTTCCTGACGCCGGCATCTGGCGTGACATGGAGATGGTCTGCTACAGCGAGGCGCGTATTGCGGATGTGCGGATCCGCCAGCGGCATGAGGACGGCATCGTAACGCTTCAGGTGGAAACGGCGCTGGAGGTTCTGGAGGCGAAAAATTATAAAGTGTCCCTGACGCTGACGCCTTCCTATTTTAACGGACAGAAGCTGCCGGCGACGCAGGTGCTTGCGAAGACAGCGCTCGTCATGGCGGGTAGTACGCGCCTTACCATGGAACTTACGGTGGATGAGCCCCGCCTCTGGTGGCCGAATGGTCTCGGAGACCAAAATCTGTATAATCTGCATATCGGCCTGAAACCGGCGGGAGCAGCAGCGGGCGGCGCCGCGGCGCTTCAGATCACGAAAACCGAGCCGATCGACGAGCGGGATTACACGATCGGTCTGCGGACGCTCACCGTTTCGCAGGACGAGGACGAATGGGGGAGCGAGTTCTGCTTTCAGGTAAACGGAGTAAAGTTGTTCTCAAAGGGCGCAAACTATATTCCCGAGGACTGCATTTATTCCCGTATTAGCGAGCAGCGCATCGACATGCTGCTTACGAGTGCGAAAAGAGCAAATTATAATACGATCCGCGTATGGGGCGGCGGCTACTATCCGTCCGATACGTTTTATGAGCTTTGCGACCGTTACGGACTCATTGTGTGGCAGGATCTGATGTATGCGTGCAACGCTTACGAGCTTACGGACGAATTTGAAGAAAATATCGTGGCGGAAACGCATGACAACGCGGTACGCCTGCGCCATCACGCGTCGCTTGGCTTATGGTGCGGCAATAACGAGATCGAATCCGCATGGTATCACTGGCCGAGCTTTGCGCACGAAACACCGTATGTGCGCGCCGACTACATTAAGATGTTTGAATATCTTTTGCCGAAGGCCTTAAGGGAAGCGGATGATACGACTTTTTACTGGCCGTCCTCCCCGTCGTCAGGCGGCAGTCTGGACAATCCCGATGATGCGAACCGCGGGGATACGCATTATTGGGCAGTATGGCACGGACAGCTTCCGTTTTCGGATTATCAGAATCATTTTTTCCGGTTCTGCTCCGAATTTGGTTTCCAGTCGTTTCCGAACAGCAAGACGGTGGAGAGCTATACGCGGCCGGAGGACCGCAATATTTTCTCGCGTGTAATGGAAGATCACCAGAAAAACGATGCCGCGAACGGAAAGATGCTCTATTATCTTTCCGGAAATTTCCGATATCCGAAGGATTTTGACAGCCTGCTCTATGTAACGCAGATTTTGCAGGCGGTCGCTGTCAAGAGCGGTGTGGAGCATTGGCGAAAAAACCGCGGCCGTTGCATGGGGACGCTTTACTGGCAGATCAACGACAACTGGCCGGTCGCGTCATGGGCGAGCATTGATTATTTTGGGAGATGGAAGCCGCTCCACTATATGGCGGCGCGTTTCTATGCGCCTGTGGCGGGCTCGCTTGTGCGCCCGAATACGGCGGAGGGCAATTCCTGTCCGGTGGAGGCGCATTGCCAAAACGAATCGCAGCACAGCGTTTCGGTATCGGTCGAGCTGTCCTTAAAGACAATGACCTATGAGGTGCTTCGGACGGTTCGGGCGGAGGCGGTCGTAGAGCCGTTTACCGCGTGCTGCCTGTTAAAAGAGGACTACGCAGACCTGCTGTTACAGGAAATTCGCATAAGCAGACCGCCCGAAGCCTGTGTGGATACCGCATCGCGCCACGCCCGCGAGGACGTGTTCGTGGAGGCAGTCTTTACGGTTACGGATGAAAAAGGAAATGTGACGCGGCAATATGAGCATGAGGTGCTGCTTCCCTATAAACACATGCGTCTGCCCGACGTTTCGGTACAGGCCGAGGTTGCCGAGAATACGGAAAAAACAGCGTATGAGATCACGCTGACGGCGGATGCCTATGCGCCGTTTGTGACGCTTGATTTCGCGGATGCGGACGTTATTTTTTCTGACAACTGCATCGGGATCACGGGCGCGGAACCGCGCGTCATCACAATGGCAAAGAAAGACATTCTGCGTGGCAGCTTCGCGGATGCGTCGGACGTACAAAACCGCCTGTGCATCACAAGCCTGCGCGACACATATTAAGAAAACTCTGATTGCCAGTGCTTCTTTAGAAAATGATATGGGCGATTGCCCAAAGAATAAAAAAACAGGAGGGTGACATGAGCGTACAATATTTTGAGAAGGAACGCGTATTTAAGTTGGACACACCGAACAGCAGCTATCTGATCGGCATCATTGATGAGGAGAATTTTATCGGTCACATCTATTACGGAAAAAGAATAAACAGCCATGAGCTGACATATTTACTGCGCACGGAGGAACCGCCCTTTGTGCCGAGCAAAAATAACCGTGACCGTTTATCGTTTCTGGATTCCTGCCCGATGGAATATCCGACGCACGGACTCGGAGATTTCAGGGAGGACGCGATCAGCGTGCGCACTACGGACGGACATACGGCATTGCAGCTTTCCTATGAGAAGCACGAGATCTGTCCGGGTAAGCATAAGCTTACCGGCCTTCCGGCAACCTTCGGGAGCGAGGGAGAATGCACGACGTTAAAGCTTCACTGCGTGGAACGTATCTTGAACCTGCGCGTGATCCTGTCCTACACGGCGTTTGAAGATGTGGACGTGATCGCGAGAAGCGTGGAGGTCATCAACGAGGGAACGAAGGAAATTTATCTCACAAAGGTCATGAGTGCCTGTCTGGATATGGATAACCGGGATTTCGATCTCATTACACTGCACGGTTCCTGGGCGAGAGAGCGTCATATCAACAGAAGACGCATAGCGCTCGGCATGCAGGGCGTATCCTCTGTACGCGGCGAATCGAGCCATCAGGAGCATCCGTTCCTGGCTCTTTTGGAACACAATGCGGATGATGAGCACGGCGAGGTATACGGCATGAGCTTTGTTTATTCGGGCAATTTCCTTGCACAGACAACGCTCAGTCAGTTTGATACGCTGCGCGCGATGATGGGAATCCATCCGACCGATTTTAGTTGGAAATTAGAGCCGCAGGCGGGCTTTCAGGCGCCGGAGGCGGTCATGGTCTACTCGGCGGAGGGAATCGGGGCCATGAGCCGCAGCTTCCATGATCTGTTCCGCAATCATTTGATCCGCGGGGAGTATAAGGATAAAAAACGCCCGATCCTGATCAATAACTGGGAGGCGACCTATTTTGATTTTAATACAGAAAAATTGATCGCCATCGCAAAACAGGCGTCCGAGCTGGGCATTGAGATGCTCGTTATGGACGACGGCTGGTTTGGGCACAGAAACGATGACAATTCCTCTCTCGGAGACTGGTTCGTCAATGAGGAAAAGCTGCCGGGCGGCTTGAAACATCTCGTGGATGAGGTGAACCGCCTCGGCATGAAATTCGGTATCTGGATGGAGCCGGAAATGATCTCGCCGGATTCCGATCTGTATCGGGAGCATCCCGACTGGGCGATCGCCATTCCCGGAAGAACGGCGGGACTTTGCAGAAACCAATATGTGCTTGACCTATCCCGTCAGGAGATCGTGGATTATGTGTATGGGCGCATTTCCGCAATCCTTCACAGCGCAAATATCGAGTATGTGAAATGGGATATGAACCGTCAGCTTTCCGACATCGGAAGCCTTGGGCTTGACGCGGACAGGCAGGGCGAGCTGTTCCACCGCTATATGCTCGGCGTTTATCAGCTTCAGGAGCGCATGATCACGGAGTTTCCGCACCTGCTGTTGGAGAACTGTTCCGGCGGCGGCGCGCGCTTTGACGCGGGGATGCTTTATTACAGTCCGCAGATCTGGTGCTCGGATGATACCGACGCCATCGAGCGGCTTGAGATTCAGGAGGGGACGGCGCTTGTTTACCCGCTTTCCGCGATGGGCGCGCATGTCAGCGACTGTCCGAATCATACGGTCGGCAGGGTGACGCCGTTTGAGACGCGCGGCTATGTCGCATTGGCGGGAACCTTCGGCTATGAGCTGGATGTGACAAAGATTCCGGAGAAAGACCGGAGCATGATCCCCGATCAGGTGAAGATGTATCACGCTTATAACGATCTGGTGCGCACGGGCGATTATTACCGCATTGCCTCCTATTCCGAAAATCATAAGTATGACTGCTACATGGTTGTTTCAAAGGATAAAAAAGAAGCGCTTGTCACGTTCATTCAGGTTTTGATGCGTCCGAACTATCATTCCCGCCGCATCCGCTTAAAAGGACTTGATCCGAAAAAGAATTACCGCATCGAGGGCGAGGAGCGCGTGTATTCCGGTGAGGCGATGATGTACGCGGGCATTCAGGTGCAAAATCCGTGGGGAGATTATCAAGGGAAGCTGCTGCATATCTTGGAGGTATAACATGCAATATATCAACATTGACGAGGGAAAGCTGCATATCGTATTCGGTATTACGGACAAAGATCAGATCAAGCTTTTGCATTTTTCAGCGGCGGAGTTTGACGAGGGCACGCTATGCAAAGAACCGCAGTTCATCGACGAAATGTTCCAGCTTGTGCAGATCAATTTTTCGGGCTATAACCGTCCCTATGAAAAACACGGAAATAAGCATATCGTGACGGCGCCGGGCTACACGCTCACCTACAAGGACATGCAGGATACCCGCAATGCGATCGGGCGCAGGCTTGTCATCACGCAGACGGACAAAGAGACGGGTGCGTACGTTGTGACGACATGGCAGTTTTACGAGGGCACGCAGATCGTCCGCATGTGGAACGAGGTGTTTAATGAGGGAACGGAAACGCAGACCTTGGAATATCTTTCTTCTTTCTATTATGCCGGCATCGAAAAAGAGGGAAACGGCTCCACGGATGAAAAGCTGGAGCTGCGCATCTGCCACAACGGCTGGCAGAAGGAAATGAACTGGAAGACCTATTCCTTTCCGGACTTGGGACTCGGGCAGACGCAGCCGACCGTGTATCAGCGCACGAGCAAGACGATCGAAGTGACAAACACGGGAAACTGGTCCACCAAGGAGTATCTGCCGATGGGCTATCTTGCCAACAAGGAGGCGGACAGCGCGCTGTACTGGCAGATTGAGCACAACGGTTCATGGCACTATGAGATCGGCGATCAGAACCGGCATTTTTATGTGGCGGTGAGCGGACCGACCGAGATTCAGTCCCATTGGTACAAAGTGCTGGAACCGGGGGATTCCTTCTGCTCCGTTCCGGTCGCGGTCGGCGTCGCGTCGGCGGATTTTAACGAGGCGATGGGCGAGCTGACGAAATACCGCAGGCAGATACGCAGACCGAATAAGGACAATGAAAACCTTCCGGTTATTTTTAATGATTATATGAACTGTCTGTTCGGCGATCCGACAAGCGAAAAGGAGTTTCCGCTCATTGACGCGGCGGCGGATGCGGGCTGTGAATATTTCGTGATCGACGCGGGCTGGTATGCGCCGGGCTTGTGGTGGGACAGCGTCGGTGAATGGCAGGAATCGCGCGAGCGGTTCCCGAACGGCATCCGCGAGGTGACGGACTATATCCGCCAAAAAGGAATGATCCCGGGCGTCTGGCTGGAGCTGGAGGTCATGGGCATTGAATGTGAAAAAGCAAAGAGCGTGCCGGACGATTGGTTTTTTATCCGTCACGGAAAGCGGGTATACGACCGCAGCCGTTATCAGCTTGATTTTCGCAATCCGGCAGTCATCGACCATGTGAATGAGGTGGTTGACCGCGTTGTGAACGAGTACGGCGTCGGCTATATCAAGATGGATTACAATATCGAGCCGGGCATCGGAACGGAGCTGTATGCGGACAGCGTCGGAGACGGTCTCCTGCAGCATGAGAAGGCGTATCTTGACTGGCTTGACGAGGTATTTGAAAAATATCCGGACTTAGTGATCGAGAACTGCGGGAGCGGCGGACTGCGCATCGATTATGCGCTGCTTTCGCGTTACAGCATCCAGTCCACCTCCGATCAGGAGGACTATATCAATTACGCGACGATCGCGGCGAATGCGGCTGCGGGCGTGACACCCGAGCAGGCGGCGGTCTGGTCGTATCCGCAGCGGGAGAAAGCGGCGGAGGAAAAAGGTTCTCTCAGAGACCGGGCTGACATTTTAGAGGAAACAGTTTATAATATGGTCAACGCCATGCTGCTGCGGATTCACCAAAGCGGGCATTTGGCGGAGCTTTCCGCGGAGCGCTTTGCGCTGGTGAAAGAAGGAATCGACTATTATAAGTCCATCCGCGCGGATATTCCGCGTGCGCTGCCGTACTGGCCGCTCGGAACGGCGGACAGCCGAGACAGTCTTCTTGCTTCAGCGCTTGTCACGGATGCGAAGGTATATGTTGCTCTTTGGCGCAGGGGCGGTAATGAGGGTCGTATCGTGCTGCCGCTTGCGGAGGCTTTTCATGGGAAACGGCCTGTGGAGGTGCGCTGCGCATACCCGGTAAAGATGCCCTGCAATTTTGACATCAATCCGATGTCGGGCGAGCTGACCGTGGATCTGCCAAAACCCGTTATGGCAAGGATTTTTGAGATCACGCTCCGATAGAGAGAAGAAATACCGGGTGATTGCGCAAAATACAAGGCTTGTGTTTTGTGGTGATCTGAAAGCACAATATCAATAAGGAGGACACACAATATGGCAATGGTACAGGAGGTAAAAGAGCATTTGTGCAATAAGATCATTCCGTTTTGGAAACGTCTGCGGGATGATGAGCATGGCGGCTATTACGGTTACATGGATTTTGACTTAAACGTGGACAGGCAGGCGGTGAAGGGCTGCATCTTAAACAGCCGCATCACATGGTTTTTTGCAAATGCCTATACCCTCTTAAAGGACGAATCGCTCCTGGAGGAAGCGCGTCACGGCTATGAGTTCCTGCGGGACTGCTGCTTAGATAAGGAAAACGGCGGAATTTTCTGGTCGATGACCTTTGACGGCAAGCCGGAGGATTCGACAAAGCACACCTACAATCAGGCGTTTGCAATCTACGCGCTTTCTTCCTACTATGAAGCGAGCGGAGATAAAGAGGCGCTTGCCTTGGCGTATGACCTGTTTCATGTCATTGAGGAACGCTGTACGGATGCGCTCGGCTATAAGGAGGCATTCAATCTGCGGTTTGAGGAGGTCGAGAACGACAAGCTTTCCGAGAACGGCGTGATCGCTGAGAAGACCATGAATACGCTGCTTCATGTATTTGAGGGCTATACGGAGCTGTACCGCGTCGATCATAACCCTGAGGTGAAAGCGAAGCTGGAATGGATCATGGATACCTTTGCCGACCATATGTATAATCCCGAGCTGCACCGGCAGGAGGTGTTTTTTGACCGCGAATATCATACGCTCATCGACCTGCATTCCTACGGACATGATATTGAGACGGCGTGGCTCATCGACCGCGGCGTGGAAGTCATAGGAGAAGCGCGCTATGCGGAAAAAATGACGCCGATCACGAAGGATTTAACGGCGCAGATTTACAAGACCGCATTTAACGGGCATTCTCTGCATAACGAATGCGAGCGCGGCGTTGTCAATACCTCCCGTATCTGGTGGGTGCAGGCGGAGACGGTCGTTGGTTTTTTGAACGGTTATCAGATGGATCCGTCAAAAAAAGAATATTTGGAGGCGGCGCGCGCAGAATGGGCGTACATTAAGGAGCACCTGATCGACAGCCGCCCGGATTCCGAGTGGTTTTGGGAAGTGGACATCGAGGGAAAGCCCACGAGCAGGAAGCCGATCGTGGAGCCTTGGAAATGCCCGTATCATAACGGACGGATGTGCTTTGAAGTCATCCGGCGCGCGGAAAAATTGGACGTAGAGCTGTAAACATGGTTGCGAAACGCATCCATAAAGTATTTTCGGTGTGCAAATATACAATCCGGCGCAGGCACGCTTTCGCTGCCTTCCACTGGCAGCGGTACATAACATGCCCAAATACGGCATGTAAGTACCGGCCGTGTCAGAGCACCTGCTTATGGAACTGTATATTTGCACATTCATAATCGCGATGGATGCGTTTCGCAATTACATATTTCACATCAATTATAAGGAGGAACCCTATGTTACATGAGCAGTATTATGTGGAGCTTGCTAAGCAGAAGAAGCTTCTCGAGAGAAAAAATGTAAAGAGTGATGCCTATAACGGCATTTATGACCGTTATGAGTATCCCGTATTGACGAGCGGCCATATCCCGCTGACATGGCGTTATGACTTAAACCCGGAGACGAATCCGTATTTTATGGAGCGGCTCGGCATCAACGCGGTCATGAATTCCGGCGCAATCGAGTTAAACGGAAAATACTATCTGGTAGCAAGGATCGAGGGAAATGACCGTAAATCGTTCTTTGGCGTTGCGGAAAGCGATAACGGGATCGACGGCTTTCACTTCTGGGATTATCCGATCCTGCTGGACGATACCTGTCCCGAGGAGACGAATGTGTACGACATGCGCCTGACGAAGCATGAGGACGGCTATATTTACGGCGTGTTCTGTTCGGAGAGCAAGGATAAAACAGTAAACGATCTGTCCGCGGCGGTTGCGGCAGCAGGCATTGTCAGAACGAAGGACTTAAAGAAGTGGGAGCGCCTTGAGAACTTAAAGACCTTAAATTCCCCGCAGCAGAGGAACGTCGTGCTGCATCCGGAATTTGTAAATGGAAAATATGCGTTCTACACGAGACCGATGGATGATTTCATTGACACCGGTTCCGGCGGCGGCGTCGGCTTCGGCTTATGTGATGACATCACCCATGCGGTCATTGACGAGGAGATCATCACGAGCAAGCGGAAATATCACACGATCACGGAGGCAAAAAACGGTGCGGGCGCTGTACCGATCAAAACGCCGAAGGGCTGGATCCATATCGCGCACGGCGTACGCAATACGGCAGCGGGCTTACGCTATGTCATTTATGCGTTTGCAACGGACTTAAACGATCCCTCGAAGGTCATTGCGGAGCCGTCGGGCTTACTGATCGGTCCGCACGGAAAAGAGCGCGTCGGCGACGTCAGCAACGTCGTGTTCACGAACGGCGCGATCGCAAAGGACAACGGGGATGTGTATATTTACTATGCGTCCAGTGATACGAGGATGCATGTAGCGACAACGACGATCGAACGGCTCATGGATTATGTATTTAACACGCCGGAGGATCCGGGACGCTCTGTAGAGTGCGTGGCGCAGCGCTGTGAGCTGATCAGAAGGAATCTGGAATTTTTAAGTAAATCATAACGATCTGATACGGATTTTAATCGGAACAGACAAAAAGGGCTTCCGCAGGAGGCTCTTTTTGCTGTCATGGCCGATATTTCGTAAGTGTGATTCGGTAAGGGGGAAAGATTGCAAAAGAACACAGGGCAACTTTTCCGTGAGGAAATCTGGAAACATTCTCCATAAATGAATTGTCAATAGCAATTTAAGTAAAAAATAAAGGGCATATTTTATGTATTTTTTACAAATCGACAGAAAAAAAACATAAATACTTGTAAAGTTGCATAGGAAAGAGTAGTATAGAAACGATAAGAGGCTATCATTTTGCATATTTTTATGTTTGTTTTTATAAAAAAAGCATATTGCCGTAAAAGATGAGATTTGTGCGGGACACTTAAATTAACTTAACAAGCGTGGCAAAATTAGCTAATAAGAAGCTCAAGACAACTTGACAAATCAAATGGATTTAGCTTAGTTTGGCTGATATTACTTAAATAACAGGTAACGGGAATGAAGAAGAGAACAGCAGCTTTCATGATCATTTGTGTGCTGACGGCGGCGCTTGCCGGCTGCGGCGCAGGGAAATCGAAT
Source organism: Lachnospiraceae bacterium (assembly GCA_014804755.1). GTDB lineage: Bacteria > Bacillota > Clostridia > Lachnospirales > Lachnospiraceae > DLAJ01. Next base: position 198,004 of record JAAUZE010000008.1, read on the forward strand.
ACGGACGCTCAGGGACAAGACGGCGCGGCATCGGGACAGGAGCAGGATGAAAACACTCCCGCACAGCGGGTTGTCGTCGGTGAGTATGAGGCGGAGGACGGAAGCTTTACGGGCAATGTCAGAGCCGGCAGCCACGTCGAGGGATATTCGGGCGAAGGCTACGCGGAAGGATTTGAAAACGACGGCGATGTCTGCACGATCACCGTACATATTGAGACGGACGGTTTTTATGATTTAGCATTTACGCATGCACAGCTTGGCGGATACAAAGAAAATAAAGTATCGCTTGACGGAGCGGAGATCGGCTACATTGCGAGCGAGACGGAGACGTTTGCGGAAACGGAGTTGGAGCGTATCTATATGGAAGCCGGCGATCATGAGATCGGCGTGGTCAAGTACTGGGGATATATTGCACTGGACAAATTAACGGTATACGAAAGCCCGGAGTTGGGCGAGGCGTTTTATCAGGTATCGGCAAAGCTGGTCAACGAGAATGCGGATGACTGTGCAAGGCGGCTGATGAGTTATCTCTGTGATAATTACGGGACAAATGTTCTGACAGGTCAATATTGTGATACGGGACTATATGGTAAGGAAACGGCATGTATTTGGAAGGAAACGGGAAAGTTTCCGGCGGTCATCGGTCTGGATATGATGGGATATACACCGACCTTCGTGGCGAACGGCAGCGTAGGAAACTCGATCGAGTATGCCAAGCAGGCGTGGGAGGAAGGCGCAATCGTAACAATGTGCTGGCATTGGAGCGCACCGGCGGAATATGTCACGGGCACATGGTACAGCGCGTTTTACAAAGAGCATACAAACATCGATCTGGATGCGATCATGAACGGAGAAGATGAAGCGGGTATGGAAGCGCTGCTCTCGGACATGGATGCCATCGCAGGGGAATTAAAGGCGCTGCAGGAGGCGGGCGTGCCGGTCTTGTGGAGACCGCTTCATGAAGCGAGCGGCGGATGGTTTTGGTGGGGCGACTGTGAAGCGGAGTCCAATATCGCATTATACCGCCTTATGTATGACAAATTTACGAATGAATATGGCTTGAACAATCTCATCTGGGTGTGGAACGGGCAGGACGCCGACTGGTATCCGGGTGATGATGTGGTCGATATTGTCGGTATTGATATTTACGCCGGCGAGCATCAATACGGCTCACAGATTGCGACGTTCCTTGAAGTAAACCGTTATGCGGGCGGCAAAAAACTGGTAGTTCTTTCCGAGAACGGAACGATTCCTGATCCCGATCTTCTGATCAGAGATGGCGCCATGTGGGGATTTTACGCGACGTGGGGCGGCGATTTCGTGGCGGCTCCGGGAGGAGTCAACAGGTATGCCGAGACCTACACGGAGGCGGATGTTTTGAAACGGGTATACGAGCATGAGCATATGATCACGCTTGACGAAGTCCCAGATCTGACAACCTACCCGATCAGGGAGGATGCATAGCGGATGAGGGATAAAACAAATCGCGATCCCAAAAGGGAAATGAAACGGGAGACGGACGGGAACGAAAAGAAGCCCGAACGAAAAATACTCGGTTCGGAAGGCGAATTGATCTATGTTATGACGAAGATCGGACAGGTTATCATCCTGAATCTTCTATGGCTGGTATCCTGTATCCCGATCATTACGATCGGTACGGCGACAACGTCCCTGTACTACGCAATGATGAAAAATATCCGCAGAAACCGGAGTTATCCGACTACGGAATATATTGCTTCCTTTAAGCGGACGTTTTTAAGCGGCAGCATTCTGACAGCGGCGCTGGCGGTGTGGCTCTTTGTATTATATCATCTCCGGCTGATCGCATTGGATCAGGGAACGGGGACGGGCGCGTTCCTAAGCCGTATTTATATCACGGTCATGGTTGTAACGGCGGGCATTGCGGTGTATCTGTTTCCGGTGCTGTCAAGGTTTACGATGAAGCTCTCCTCCATGGTGAAGCTGGCGTTTGTCATGGCGGTGCGGTATATCGGGTTTACCATATTGATCCTTGCGGGAACGGGAGTGCTTGCGTGGCTGATTTTCCGTTATCTGCCCATGGCGACAATTCTTTTTTTGCCGGGGATGTGGTGTTATGTATGCACCTTCATGATAGAGCGGGCGCTGCGAAAATACATGCCGAAGCCTGACGGCAATGAGGATGCATGGTATTACGAATAAAAAAGAACGCAGAGCGTTCTTTCGAAGAATCCGCAAAGCGGATTCTTCCGGATGAGAAGACAGCAACAAAAAATGATTAAAAAAATCATACGATAAATATAAGAATAAAACAAAGAAGGATCCTTCTTTGTTTAGTATCAAGTAATCATAGATTACTTGATACTAAAGGGATGAACGGAATGAATATTTACATATATGATTTTTGCAGGTGATAGAAAGGCTGGGTATCAAGATGAGACAGGGGAAAACGAAAAAGAAATGGATGGCGGCGGTATTGACGGTGGCAGAGCTTTTTAGCGTTGTGCAGCTTGCGGCGCTCAATGTTCGCGCGGAGTCTCTGATGACACAGGAGGAATGCAAGGAAATTGTCAGCACTTATTCCGTGACTGATTCCGTTCCGGGCTACAGCGAGTATCTGGAAGCGCATGCCGGAGCAGCGCGTCCGCAGCGGGAGATTGCGGTGGATGCAGGGGACTATAGCTGCTACATGGAAAACGACGTGGAGCTGACACCGGAAATTTATACCGACTATGAGGGAATGAGCGGCGATGCGGTTCTGACAACGGAGAGCGCCTATGTGGAATACAAGGTGGACGTGCCGGAGACAGGGCTTTACGAGCTTTCCTTGGAGTATTACCCCGTGGAAGGTAAGAATTCCGAGATTCAGAGAAGCTTCTTTGTGGATGGAGAACTTCCTTACGGGGAGCTTTCTCTTGTTGAGTTTTCCCGTGTATGGTCAACCGATGTTGCACAGGCAAGCTTTGCGGACGGTATCTATGATGTCGAGTGGAACCGGGACGTGCAGGGCAATGACATGAAGCCGACTTCCGTGGAGATTCCTGAGTGGACAACGGCAATGCTTTATGATAACAACGGTTACATTACGGAGCCGTTATCGCTCTACCTTGAGCAGGGCGTACATACGATCACGATCAATTCGCAGAGAGAGCCGATGCTTTTACGCAGGCTGATCTTATCGAACAGCGAGCCGGTCAGAAGCTACGCTGAGGTGAAAGCGGCGTGGGATGCGCAGGGCGCGCAGCCCACAAGCGGGCAGAATATCATGATCCAGGCGGAGAACGCTTCTAAGACGTCCTCTCAGATGCTTTATCCGAAGCAGGATCAGTCTTCCCCGGCGGTTTCGCCGAGCAGCGCAAAAGCGCTTCTTAACAACAGCATCGGCGGCGAGAGCTGGAGCGACGCGGGACAGTGGATCGAGTGGGAGTTCACGGTGCCGGAGTCGGGCTATTATGAAATTTCCATGTTTGATAAACAGAGCTTCATGCGCGGTATTTATGTGTCGCGCAAGATCACGCTTGACGGCGCGGTGCCGTTTGAAGAAATGTCGGATTACGGATTTACCTATTCCTCCAACTGGCGTATGGATACGCTTGAGGATGAGAATGGAAATCCTTATCAGTTCTATTTGGAGGCGGGCAGACACACACTCCGCATGGAGGTTGTGCTTGGCGAGTTTTCCAGTGTCATTGCCGAGGTTCAGGACTGTGTATCTCAATTAAATGCCATTTACAGAAAGCTGATCCGTATCACGGGTGTGAGCCCGGATACCTACCGCGATTATCAGATCGCCGCGTCCCTGCCGGGATTAGTGGATGAGATGACGGTGGTGCGTGACCAGCTGAATGACGCGATCGCTGCGTTGCGTGCGGCGGCGGGAGGATCCTCTGACAAGGAAACCGTGCTGATCACGATGCGCGACCAGCTTGACTATCTGATCAAAGACGAAGAGCGGTTCGTAAAGGTTGTCGGTACCTATAAGCAGAACGTCAGGGCATGCGGTAATTGGATCACGCAGGTTATCAGCCAGCCGCTGCAGCTTGACCGGATTTTCATACGTTCCTCGGATGTGACGAACAAGGTTTCCTCCAATTCGTTTTGGGATAAGCTGGTATACGAGATTAAAAGATTATTCTATTCCTTTGTGATTGATTACAACTCTCTCGGTGCAACGGGAGAAGAGAGCGCCGATAACAAACCGATCACGCTTTGGATCGGAACGGGACGCGATCAGGCGAATGTCATCCGCTCCCTGATCGACGAATCCTTTACAAGCAAGACGGGCATTAACGTGAACGTACAGCTTGTGGATATGAATACGCTGCTGCGCGCCGAGCTTGCGGGAGAGGGACCGGATGTGGCGATACAGGTTGCCAATACGAACGGTGTTGCCGGAGCGGTCTTAAATACAGGTAACGATACCCCTGTCAATTACGGACTGCGAAATGCCGTGCTTGACCTGACGCAGTTTTCGGATTTTGATGAGGTGGCGGCGCGGTTTTATCCGAGTGCGCTGACGGCGTTTACCTTTGACGGTGCGACTTATGCGCTGCCTGAGACGCAGACATTCCCGGTTATGTTCTATCGAAAGGATATTTTAACGGAGCTTGGTTTGGAGATTCCGGAGACATGGGATGATGTAAAGGTGATCATGTCCGTGCTTGCAAAGAACCAGATGGAGTTCGGCATGCTGCCGACGGAGCAGATTTTCGCAATGCTTCTTTATCAGAACGGCGGAGAGTATTACAACGAGGGCGGTATTTCCTCGGCACTCGATTCGGATATCGCGGTCAATACGTTCAAGGAATACTGCGAATATTATACGGATTACGGACTGGATAAGACAACGAGTGTGGAAGAGCGTTTCCGTACCGGTGAGTGCCCGATCATTATTGCGGATTACACGGTATACAACAACCTGGAGGTGTCCGCGCCGGATATCGCGGGATTGTGGGATTTCACGATTGTTCCGGGAACCGTACAGGAGGACGGCACGGTCGATCACTCTGTCGGATGTACGGGACTTGCGAGTCTGATCATGGCGGATACCGATCAGCCGGATGCATGCTGGGAGTTTTTAAAGTGGTGGACCTCCGCTGATGTGCAGGCGCTGTTCGACCGCGAGATGGAGTCCTTGATGGGTTCCGCGGCGCGAGTTGCGACGGCAAATCAGGAGGCATTCGGGCGTATGCCTTGGAAAGTAGATACGTATGAAGCTCTGGCGGAAGCCTTCACATGGGTAAAAGGAATTCCACAGGTGCCGGGCGGTTATTATTCCTGGCGTAACGTCAATAACGCGTTCTACACGGTAACGACGGATACCGATACGGCATCGCCCCGCGAGGAGCTGATGGATAAGGTACTCTACATTAACGATGAGATCACCTATAAACGAAAAGAATTTAATTTGATCACACTGGAAGACTTAGAGGGGGAGGGAAATTAAATGGCATCAAAGGAAGCTTTGGAAGTAGCCAGAAAGCAAGGAACGCTTGGCTACCGCATTAAGAAAAACAAATCCTGCTATATCATGATGGCGCCGTATTTCATCCTGTTCTTCCTGTTCACGGTGTTGCCGGTGCTAATGTCGATCGCATTAAGCTTTACATACTTCAACATGCTGGAGTGGCCGACATTCAACGGCTGGAACAATTATGTGAAGCTGCTGCTGGAGGATGACATTTTCCTTGTATCCTTGAAGAATACGCTGATCTTCGCGGTAGTGACGGGACCGGTCAGCTATTTCCTCTGCCTCATGTTCGCATGGATCATCAACGAGTTTTCGAGTAAAGTCAGGACGTTGCTCACCTTGATCTTTTATGCGCCGTCTATCTGCGGTAACGCATATATGGTATGGCAGCTCATTTTATCGAGCGACAGATACGGATACTTGAACGGTATTCTGATCAAGCTCGGCATTATCAATGAACAAAAGCTGTGGATGCAGGATGCGAAATTTATCCTGCCCTGTCTGATCGTCGTACAGCTCTGGCTCTCGCTTGGTACCGGCTTCCTTTCGTTCATTGCCGGTCTGCAGACTGTCGATAAGAGCCTGTATGAGGCGGCGGCATTGGACGGTGTCAAGAACCGCTGGCAGGAGCTGTGGTATGTGACGCTCCCGTCCATGAGACCGCAGTTGATGTTTGGTGCGGTCATGCAGATCACACAGTCGTTTGCAGTTGCGGATATTTCCATCCAGTTGGCCGGAAACCCATCCGTCAACTACGCGGGCGCAACGGTCGTCACGCACCTGTTGGATTACGGTTCCACCCGATTTGATATGGGTTATGCCTCCGCGATCGCAACCGTGCTCTTCCTGCTAATGGTAGGCACGAACAAGCTTGTACAAAAACTGTTGAGAAGGGTGGGAGAGTAAGTGGCAAAGACAGCGACGAAGACGAAAAAGAAATATCGTTTTTTTAAGCCAAGGGAAAAGAAGCTGAATCGTTCCCTCGCGGGTAACGGCATCCTGTTCTTTATCATGGGCATCTGCGGTGTATTCATGGCGCTGCCGCTTGTCATGATCATTAACAACTGCTTAAAGCCCTTGGACGAATTATTCCAGTATCCGCCGAAGGTATTTGTGCGGAACCCAACGTTTGAGAACTTTACCGATCTGTTTACGGTCATGAGCGATTCGTGGGTACCGTTCTCGCGATACATATTAAATACGATCATCATTACGGGCGCGGGAACCGTTTTGCATGTTATCTTTGCTTCCCTTGCGGCATATCCGCTTGCGAAGCATGAGTTCCCGGGAAAGAGCATTCTGTTTAATATGGTCGTGCTCTCGATGATGTTCTCCTGGACGGTTACACAGATCCCGAACTATATGATCATCAGCTGGCTCGGCATCAATAATAATTATCTGGCGCTGATCCTGCCGGCGTGTCAGTACGGTATGGGACTTTACCTGATGAAGCAGTTCATGGAGCAGCTTCCGACATCGCTGATGGAGTCGGCGAGACTTGACGGCGCAAGCGAGTATCAGGTGTTTTGGAAGATCGTCATGCCGAACGTGAAACCTGCGTGGCTGACACTGGCAATCTTCCAGTTCCAGCAGATGTGGGGCAACACCGGTTCGATGTTTTTACGTGACGAGCAGTTAAAGCCGATGCAGTTTGCCTTACAGCAGATTGCAGCCGGAGGTACGGCGAGAGCCGGAGCTTCCGCTGCGGTTACTTTTGTTATTGCGGCGGTGCCGATCATCTTCTTCCTTGCATGCCAGAGTAACGTGTTAGAGACGATGACGACATCCGGTATGAAGGATTGATGGGAGGGAGCGCTATGAAAAAGAAAAATCGGATCAATAAGATAGCCGCTGCCCTTCTTGCGGCAATCGTGTTCCTGCTTGTACCGGCTGAGGCAGTACATGCGGAAGAGCTTCCGTATGATACCTACAATTACAACTACCGCGAGGACTTTGTGATCACTCCCGCGGCGTATGTGCCGAACGGTTCGGTCACGGGCTTAAGCGTCGGGACGACCGATTTTAAGGAGCCGCAGGATTTCTGTGTGGCGCCTGACGGCTTGGTGTATGTGGCGGATACGGGCAACAACCGGATCGTGGTCTTAAATCATGATATGACCGAGATGGTTCGGGAAATTACCACGTTTGACAGGAACGGCACGGCGGATACGTTTAACGCGCCATATGGCGTGTGCGTTTCCGAGAATATGGAGCTCTATGTTGCGGATTCCAATAACAGAAGAGTTGTCGTGCTGACGCCGGAGGGCGAGTTCATCAAGATCGTGGATAATCCGCAATCGGAAATCTTAGAGGATAATTTTGAGTTTATTCCGCTTAAGGTAACGGTGGATTATGCGGACCGTGTCTATGTGATCGCGAAAAACGCATTTGAAGGAATTTTGGTATTTGAGAGCAACGGAGAATTTACCGGATATTTTGGAACGATCGAAGTAAAGATCACATTGTGGGAGAAGTTTTGGAGGAGGCTCGCAAGTAAGGAGGAGCGCTCTAAATCCCAGCTCTATATCCCGACCGAGTTTACGGGAATCGATGTGGATGACGGCGGATTTATTTACGCCTCCAATATTGATTCGGAGGGCGTGCAGGCAGTCAGACGGTTAAACCCGCAGGGGAAGGATGTCATCCAAAAGGGCGAGAACGGGAATGTCGGCGGCGATATTTTGGTCGGTATGTACGGCGATTACAGCGGTCCGTCCCAGATCACGGACGTGGTATACCGCGATAAGGGAATTTACTCCCTGCTGGACAGAAGACGCGGCAGGATCTTTACTTACGATAAAGAGGGAAATCTTCTCTACATCTTCGGCGGCCTCGGCTCACAGGAAGGAACATTCAACGTACCTGTGGCGATCGAGTCGATCGAGGGTGAGATCATTGTATTAGACGCATATTACGGCGCGATTTTAAGATTTGCGGAAACCAGATACGGTTCTCTCATCAACGATGCAGTCGGGCTGCGGTTCGACGGTGACGAGACGGAAGCGATCGAGAAATGGGAGGAGGTATTGCGGTTAGACGGAAACAATGAGCTTGCCAATACCGGTATCGGAAAAGCATATTTAACGGCGGGCGATAACCGCCTTGCGATGGAGTACTTAGAGCTTGGTATGAACCGGAAATATTATTCCATTGCATGGAAACGGTACCGAAACGAGCTTTTGGCAAAGAACATGAACATGATCATGACCGTGGTAGTCGTACTTATCATTGCATGGGTCGTATACCGGAAATTGCGTAAGAAAAAGAAAGGTAAAGCGGACGGGGAAGGAGGGCTTATCTGATGAAACAGTTATTTTCCAAGGACAAATGGAAATATGCATTTTACACCGTAAGCCATCCGGCGGACGGATATTATGAGATTCGGCACAGAGAACGCGGAAGTGTTCCGATCGCGATTTTGCTTGTTGTTCTCTTTTCGATCAGCTTTTCCATCAACCGCATATCGGCAAGCTTTATTGTCAATGACATTGATCCGCTTACCATCAATCTGTTGAGCGAATTGGCTTCCGTGCTTTTGTTATATCTGCTGTTCTGTGTCGGAAACTGGTCGATCACCTGTTTGATGAACGGCGAGGGCAGATTAAAGGATATTGCGATCGCGCTTGGGTATGCGATGATTCCGATGATCGTCTGCATGAATATCGGAACAATCTTCAGCCATGCGGTGGCAGCGGACGAGGGCGCATTCTATTTCATGATCATCGGTATCGGTATTGCTTACGGGGTGTTCATGATGCTGGTGGGAGTCATGGAGGTTCACAATTATACATTGGGTAAGACGTTGATCACGATCTTCCTGACCTTTGTGGCAATTTTCATCATTATATTCGTTGTATTGTTGGTAATGGATCTCATTAATCAGGTATACAGTTTCTTTTACAGTATTTATCAGGAACTGATTTTCAGGGCGTAAGGGGGAGGACATAAGATGCGGAAAAGTAAAAAAATTCTGATCAGTGTTGTAAGCCTTGTCGCTGCGGTCGTCCTGATATGGCTTGTGTACTATCTGGTACATTTTTATTTTTACAATCACTACAAAGATTATCTTACCTCCTATGACTATGAGGAGGGAAAAGAGTTCACGCCGATCGCGGAAAGTACATCTGATGTGGAGGGCATGGTGCTTGCCGCACAGAACGGTACGTTAAAGTTGTATGTGAACGCGGAGACGGGGGAAGCTGCTTTTGTGGATACCCGCAACGGCCAGATCATTTATACGAATCCGCCGGACGCAGACGACGATGCGATCGCGAATAAGACCAATACGAATTACATGAAATCCCAGTTGGTCGTGGACTATTTCAATACGGCAAGAACACAGGGAACCTACGATTCCTTCAGCTATTGTGTCGAGCAGGGAGACCAGCTTGAGATCGAGTCGATTGAAAACGGCGTACGCTTCATTTATACGTTTGGCGACCTGTCGGCATCAACGGGTATCGTGCCGATCTATATCAGTGCGGATGCACTGGATGCGGTCTGCGCCGCATTGGATGAGGAAGGGTCCAAATTCGTAAGAACGAAATATAAAGAAAGCAGTGTGGCGGATGATTATATGGAGTTGCTGGAATCCGCACAAAACGGCGCGTCACAGATTCGCAGGCTGAATCGCTATTTTGAGGAAGCGGGTTTCACGCAGGATGACTACAACCGCGAGATGGAAGGGTCGGGCGTGGACGGCGCTGTCCCGATTTCCTTTGAAATCCCGCTGGAATACCGTTTGGTCGAGGATGCTGTTGAGGTATCCATCCCGATGAGTGCGGTAAAGGAGAACGGCGGCGGTGCGATCTACCGTATTTCCATGCTTCGTTTCCTTGGCGCGGCGGGGCTTGATGAAACCGGCTATCTTCTTGTGCCGAACGGCTCCGGGTCGATCATCAATTTTAACAACGGAAAGACGACGGCGCAGCCGTATTCGGAATACGTTTATGGAATTGATCCGATTGCCGCGGAGTTGACGGTCCGTGAGAATACCGAGAATGTCAAGATGGCATTGTTCGGCATCTTCCGTGAGGACAGTTCCGTATTTGCTACGATCGAGAGAGGCGGCGCGATGGCATATTTGAGCGCGAGCGTTTCGGGAAGAATCAATGAGTACAATTACGTTTATCCGACTTTCGTGTTGAGAGGAAACGAGAAATTAGAGATGTTCGGTACGACGGGTAACGAGGCGGACTTGCCGATCGTGGAGAAAAATTACTATGACCAGAATCTGACGGTCAGATATACGATGCTGACCGAGGAGCACGCAGGCTATGCCGGCGCGGCGAATTATTACAGGGATCGCCTGATCAGCGAGGGTGTGCTGACCCCGAACAATGCGGCCGGGGATATCAAATTCTATTACGACGTCATTGGCGGGATTGAAAAGATCAAGTTCTTCCTCGGTGTGCGTTATAGAGGGCTTTACGCCATGACCGATTTTGACGAAGCGATTGAAATATCGAATGACCTTGCGGCAAACGGGGTTTCCAATCAGGTCATGAATTATCAAGGCTGGTGTAACGGCGGCTATTATCATGACGTGCTGAATAAGATCAAGGTCCCGTGGCGCTTGGGAGGCAGATCGGGCTTAGAAGATTTGAGTGCGGCGGTTGCGGCAAACGGCGGAACGTTCTATGCAGATGTAGCGTTCCAGCGCGTGACAGAAATTTCCGATCGCTACAGCGAAGGAAATGAGACAGCCAGATATTACGGCGCGGGTTATATTGCGGAGTTCGGATTGGTCAATCCGTCAACGCTGCGTCAGACATCGGGCTTAGGATGGTCGGAGAATCGGTTCTATCTGGTTTCACCGAAGTTCCTTGTGCGCTATGTAGAAAAATTCACAGATAGGATTGACCGATACGACATTAGCGGTATTTCCTTAAGAGACCTTGGCAATCAGCTTCATTCCGATAAAAAGCGGACGAACGTCATTGATCGTACCGCGGCGCAGGATGTCGTGGAGGCAGAGCTTCAGAATTTGGAAGACACCGGTAAGCTGTTGATGGTGAATGCGGGAAATGATTATTCCTTTGCGTATGCGAATGACATCATTAACGCACCGCTGACGGATAATGATTATTATATTGTGGACGAGACGATTCCGTTCTATGAGATGATCATACACGGCTGTATTGATTACTCCGGTTCGGTCATCAACTTAAGCGATACGTTTGACAGAACGGAGACCGTTCTGAATCTGATCGAGACGGGCGCGTCGCCGCACTTTGTGTTCACGTGGGAGAATTCCAACGAGATGAAGAACACAGGTATCAGCCGTTTCTACTCGACCACGTATGCAAATTGGAAGCAGGAGGCGCTTGCCGTTTACGACGAGGTGAATGGGGCATTAAGTTACGTGAACGGAGCGACGATCGTGAACCATGTGATCTACGCAAACGGCGTACGTGCGATCACCTACAGCAACGGCGTCACGATCTATGTGAATACGGGTACTGCGAGCCAGACGGTGGACGGCGTGACCGTTCCGGCACGAGGCTATGAGATGGGAGGCGTTCATTGATGAAGAAGAAAAAAAGAAAAATGACTCTCACAAGAAAACGTGCCATTACCGGTTATCTCTTTATCATGCCATGGCTGATCGGTTTCCTGTGGTTTTATGCACGAAGCTTATTTATGACGGTGCAGTTTTCCTTAAACGTACTGGAGGTAAAGCCGGGAGGCGGTTACTCACTGACGTTTGCGGGGCTTGATAATTTTATTTATGCGTTCCGCGCGCATGCATCGTTTAAGCAGATATTGACAACCTCTGTTGCCAATATGCTGATCGATGTACCGCTGATCACATTTTTCAGTTTGTTTATGGCGCTGCTGCTCAATAAGAAATTCCGCGGACGAACGCTTGTCCGGGCCATCTTCTTCCTGCCGGTTATTTTGAATTCAGAGGCGATCACGGATGCGATGGATTTGGCGCGCAGCATGATGAGCGGCGGAATGTCTAACGCGGCGGCAGAGGTCGCTGAGGCGGCCTCCAGCGGTGTGAGCATCGAGTATTATATTCAAATGTTCGGTTCGCTCGGTCTGCCGATGGGAATTATTGAGTATATCATGGGCGCGGTTCAGCGGATCAGTGAGATCATCAATGCCTCGGGCGTACAGATCATCATTTTTATCGCGGCATTGCAGTCCATACCGGGTTCCATGTACGAGGTAGCAAAGATTGAGGGCGCGACGGGGTATGAAACATTCTGGAAGGTAACGTTTCCGATGGTAATGCCCCATATCATCACAAACGTGGTCTATACCGTGGTGGACAGCTTCGCAGATTCCGATGTTGTCGAACTGGCGTATAACACGGCGTTTAACTATAATAATTACGGATTAAGCTCTGTAATGAGTCTGGTATCTACCGTGATCACCTGTCTGATCTTGGTGATCGTGTGCCGGTTCATACAGAAGCGTGCGTTCTACTATAACTAAGAAAGGAGGAAAAAGAAATGGCGAAGACAACAAAGGCAGCAAAGAATACAAAAGCATTTTCCGTACAAAAGCTGAAGGAACAGTACGCGGCGCTCAAGGCAGATACACAATTTGCCAATGACAGAAAGCGCTGGCAGTCGAATGCTAAGGGCTTTCTCATCGGTTTGTTGAAGTTTTTATTGATCGTCGGTGTCAGCTATGTGATTTTAGGTCCGGTGCTTGGCATTATTACAAGTTCTTTTTTCTCCAATGCCGATAACTATAACCCGATGGTGTATATGATTCCGCAGGAGCCGACGCTTGAGCGTTATTCGTTGGCAAGCGGGTATCTGGATTACTGGAAAACCGTAAGCAATTCACTGATCTACTCGGTTACGCTCATGTTAATCCAGGTATTCGTTTGTTCCATGGTCGGATACGGTTTTGCGAGATATAAGTTTCCGCTCAAAAATTTATTTTTTGGTTTGGTGGTTGTGATGATCGTCATTCCGACGCATACGATCATGCTTCCGCTGTATATGACGTTTGCGAATTTTGATGTGTTTGGCATTATCAGTCTCATCAAAGGAGCGCCGGTTAATATCCTGACAACGCCGATTCCGGTATATATCATGACGGTGTTCGGATGCGGCTTGCGTTCGGGACTTTATATCTACATTTTCAATCAGTTTTTCCGCGGACTGCCGAAGGAGATCGAGGAGGCGGCGTTTGTGGACGGTGCGGGCACATGGTACACCTATTTCCGTATCATGCTAGTTAACGCAATGCCCTCTGTCATTACCGTGGCGATCTTTTCCATGGTATGGCAGTACAATGATACATTTTATGGAAAGTTATTTTTGATCAGCGATGATCTGATAATCAGTAAGAAGATCGCAGGGCTGACGGCAAACATATCAACGAATGAGAAGATCTATGATCCTGCCATTCTGCAGCTGTATCTGGATGCCGGCATTGTGCTCGTGATGCTTCCCGTGGTTATCATCTATGTCGTTCTTCAAAAGTACTTTATAGAGGGAGTTGAGCGAAGCGGTATTGTCGGTTAAACGACGGGACGCTTTGCCCGTAACAATTCAACGATACTAAATAAGGAGGATGAAAAAGTTGAAGGCAAAAAAACTCTTAGCATTATTTCTTGCGGCAGCGATGACCTTTGCTATGGTCGGCTGCGGCGGCAATGATGCCGAAACAGACGCACCGTCTGATACGAATCAGACGGATGACGTAGCACCGACGGAGGCTCCGACAGAAGCGCCGACGGAAACACCTTCCGATGATGTGGTGCCCGCATCCACTGAGGCAAGCATCGATTTTGAGGATGGTGCATGCGGTTTCGCATACTGCGATACCAAAATTGCAGGAGGTACCGGTCCGGCGGAGCTTTCCGTAGTGGATTACAACGGTTCCAAGGCATTACAGGTAGTACCGGGCGGTAAATTCCCCTGTGTGGCAATGCCGGTTGACCAGCTTTTGGGAGACAAGGCAGGCGATGTGGCAACGGTCGATGTGACGATCGGTGTGGTGAGTGCGGACGGTAATTTCTATGCCGTATCCGGAAACCTTTACAGCATGATCAGCGGCGGCAAGAACGCTCAGGCATGGAGTGTGTATCTTGACACGGCAAATCCGAAGACTGTAACCTATACAGTTCCGGACGGCGCATCTTTTGCAGACGGCGATGTATTTGCAATCTCCATGGAAGTGGATAACGGCAGGAGCGAGACCGGCAGTCAGTCAACGCTTTATATTGACAACATTACCTTTAAGGATGCAGCAGGTAATGTGCTTGCAGCGGATACTTCTGTTGTCGTAGAGGTTGCAGCAGCTGCAGCAGATCCGAACCTTCTGGTATTAAAGGATGTGGTTGAGATCGACGGCTTTGCAGCAAGCGCAGGCGGCTGGGCACAGGCAGGTATTGATTTAACTGAGGAGCAGAAGGCGCTCTTTGTACCGGGTTCCGTCATTGAAATTGACTACAGCGGCACTACACCGGTATGGCTTGTAGCAATCTGCGGCGAAGAGCAGGTGAACCCGATGGGTGGCTGGCTGCGCGGCGTAGATCAGAATACCTTTATCCCGAACGCTTACGTAGGAGACGGCAAGATCCAGTATCGTTATGAAGATTTGGTAGAGTTCTTTGGTGAGGATTATGGTCAGTATCTGAATACGTTACAGTGCGAAGCTGCCAATGACTGGGAAGTATTCGGCATGAGAGTCGGTACGGACAGCGGTCTGGTAACGGTAGGCGGCACGGAGATTGAAGGCTTTGCAGCAAGCGCAGGCGGCTGGGCGCAGGCAGGTATCGATCTGACGGAGGAGCAGAAGGCACTCTTTGTACCGGGCTCCGTGATCGAGATCGAGTACAGCGGCGATACGCCGGTATGGCTTGTAGCAATCTGTAATGAAGAGAATCCGAACCCGATGGGCGGCTGGCTGCGCGGTGTAAATCAGGAGACCTTCGAGGTTGACGGCGCAGTAGGAGATGGTGTTGTTCAGTACACCTACGAGCAGTTAGTACCGTATTTCGGAGAGGATTTCGGCCAGTATCTGGATACCTTACAGTGTGAAGCGCAGAATGATTGGGAAGTGTACAGCGTGAGGGTTGGAAAGCCGATCGTTCCGGCTAAGAATGCAACAGAGATTGAAGGCTTTGCGGCAAGCGCAGGCGGCTGGGCACAGGCAGGTATCGACCTGACTGAGGAGCAGAAAGCGCTCTTTGTACCGGGCTGTGTGATCAATATCGAGTACAGCGGTGATACGCCGGTATGGCTTGTAGCAATCTGCGGCGACGAGCAGGTGAACCCGATGGGCGGCTGGCTGCGCGGAGTGAACCAGGAGACCTTCGAGGTTGACGGCGCAGTAGGAGATGGTATGGTTCAGTACACCTACGAGCAGTTGGTACCGTACTTTGGAGAAGACTTTGGTCAGTATCTGAATACGTTACAGTGCGAGGCAGCGAATGACTGGGAAGTTTACAGCATGTCTGTAGGTATGCAGTAAGATCGCAGAATAGGTAACACAAATCGCCGGGCGGCGGGACCGTATCGCCGCCTGCGGTTTCCCTAATGATATTCATGAAAAATAAAGGAGGAATTATATAGCATGAAATCTTATAAGAAATTACTTGCGCTCGGTCTCAGCGTGGTTATGCTTGCAGGTATGACAGCGTGCGGCGGCGGTGATGATAAGCCTGCGGCAAGCGATAGCAATAATACACCGGCGGCAAGCAGCAACAATGCGTCCGGCAACGACGACACCAATACTTCTGCGGACAACTCTGACGGTGGCAGTGCGGTGGGACCGGCAGCCGAGACGAGAACGATCAGAATTGGTACCTGGTACGACCATTTTTATGACAGTACAAACGAGAGTATCTGGGATGATCAGAGCGTATCCGATGAGGAGTTTGCGCAGGCGCATTTTGATGTTGTCAAAGAGGTTGAGGAGAAGTACAATGTAAGAATCGAGTTTGTGAACTTGACCTTTAACGGTACAAGAGAGTCCATCAACACCTCCATCTTAGCAGGTCATCCGGACTGCGATATTTACGAGGTGGACTTAAGCTTCGGCATCGCGGCGGCACTGAACGGCTATGCAATAAATCTGCGGGATATCGTTCCTGATGCAGATGTCTGCAACGACCGGATGATCTTTACGCCGACCAATATCGGACTGAATGATGACAGTGTGTATCTGTTTACGCAGGTTTCCGCAGAGGCGGGACTTTACAATACGTACATGCTCGCTTATAATAAGCAGATTTTGGATGATGCGGGTCTTGAGTATCCTGAGGATCTGTATGAGAGAGGCGAGTGGACATGGGATAAGTGGCGCGAGTATATGGTGCAGCTGACACAGGATACAAACGGTGACGGCGTGATCGATCAGTATGGCTACTGCTCCCGTTGGGATTTCACCGTGTATAATCTTTTAATGTCAAACGGCACGACGATCGCATCCACCGATACAGAGACACTTTCCAGCCCGGAGGTTGGTGAAGTACTTGACTTCATGTACAATATGTGGAGTGTGGACAGAGTAGCAAAGCCGTGGAATTCGGATGATTTTGACTCCAACCAGAACTCTTATCTTGACGGTAATATTGCATTCTGGGCGACGGCGGCATGGATTTCTGACGCGAATAAGGATATTAATTGTGATTTCGATATCGTATGGTGTCCTTGGCCGATCGGACCGCACGGAAATCAGGATACCAATAATCTTCGCAACCTGTCAGCCGGTAATGCATGGATGATCCCGACCGGTGTGGAAGATCCTGAGTTTGTATACCATGTATTTGAAGATTGGGCAAACTGGTATCATGGCGACACCGATTATCGTGACTCGAACCTGACATGGTGGGAAGACTGTGCGATGACCGAGGAGAACTATGCAGTTATGGAGTACACCGGTTCCAGAGATCAGTTTGACCTTTGGAATAACTTTGGTCTTGAGTGGGACAATGACTGGGTAAGTCTCATGAACGGCGATATGACTCCGGCACAGTTCCAGGAGACATGGAAGCAGCCGATACAGGATTCTCTGGATAACTACTTTAAGTAATCAGGAATTGATTGTTATAATGCAGTATGGAAAAGCAGGGATGCCGCCGCATATCCAAGTGGTGTGCGGCGGTGACCATGCTGATCTGTGATCTGTATGAAGCGTCATGCCACGGAAGGAAACGGCGCAGCAGACTATATAGAAAGGGAACAGGGAGGGAAAACTTGTTTCGCAGCGATAGTCTTTTTTCAAGATTTATGGGAATGCTCTGTGATATTTTATGGGTAGGCATTTTGTGGATACTCGGATGCATTCCGATCATTACGGCGGGCGCGTCAACAACGGCGGCATATTACGCGATGGCAAAGTCGGTGCGCCATAAGACCGGTTATATCCATAAGGAATTTTTTCACTCATGGAGAGCGAATTGGAAGCAGGCGACGGTTATGACGCTGGTGTTTGTGATCGCTGCTTTGGTCATTGTATTTGACATCCGTTATGTATGGGTGAATGACAGTAAGTTAAACAGCGCGCTGTTCATGGTGCTGCTGCTGGTTTCGTTTTTGCTTGCCTCCGTTACAGTTTATTTTTGTCCGTTTTTATCAAGATTTGAGAAGAAAAACTTAGAAATGCTGAAATTTACGGCATTTGCAGCGTTTAAGTATCTACCGCTCACATTTGGGATGATTGTGCTTTTTGTACTTGCCGCGATCGGTGTGTATCTGATGCCATGGTCGGTGTTTGTGATCCCGGGAGTTTATTTGTTCCTGCTGACTTATCCGATGGAGTATGTGATGTTGAAATTCATGCCCGTTCCGGAGGAAGGAAGCGAGGAAGCGGAAAAGTGGTATTATCAATAAGAAAGAAAATTTTGGCTGGTCTTTGTCGGCTGTTTTAATATAGAAGCACTTGATAGAAAATATGCAATTGAAATCAAGAGAAATGTTTGAAAGAGAGTATATATTTGTATATCAGATATGTTTGCAATAGATGATGTATGTTTCATGGGAGATACAGAGGGAAGCATAGGTGGAGCATGAACAAGAATGTGACGATGAAGAACATAGCCGATGCTTTGGGTGTCAGCACCGTTACTGTTTCAAAGGCGCTGTCGGATAAGGACGGTGTCGGTGAACAGCTCCGTCGGAGCATTAAGCAGAAGGCCGATGAAATGGGCTATTGCCACAGTGTGTCAAAGGCGAAAAGTGTTTCGGACAATTCCAAATTTAATATCGGGGTGATCGTTGCGAGTAATTATGTAGACCCAGATTCGTACGCGTTCTATCTGAAGGTTTATCATTATATTATCCTCGCTTTAACAAAGTGCAATTATTCGGGTATTATGGAGATTGTTACGGATGATATGCGTGAAAAGATGACGATGCCCGTTGTTGCGGCGGAGCGCAAGGTGGACGGCATCATCATTTTGGGACAGTTCTCGACCGCTTATGTGCAGAAGATAAAGGGTACGGGAATCCCGCTTGTTCTTTTGGATTTTTATGACGGGGAAGTAGAAGCCGACAGTGTGGTCACGGATAATGTATACGGCGCGTACAGACTGACGGAATACTGTATTGATAAAGGACATAAAAAGATTGCGTTCGTCGGAAGCATTCATGCGACGGCTTCCATACTGGATCGTTATCTCGGCTATTATCGGGCGATGCTGGTCCACGATATCGAACCGAGAGCAGATTATGTGCTGGAGGACAGGGATGAGAACTGCCTGTTTAAAAGCGAGATCGCGCTGCCGGAGGACATGCCGACCGCTTTTGTATGTAATTGTGACGAGCTTGCCTATCTTCTGATAGAGCAACTTCGGAACAAAGGACTGCGTGTGCCGGAGGATGTGTCCGTTGTCGGCTTCGATAACTATACGTTTATCGGTCATCTTACTTATCAAAAGCTGACAACGGTTGCGGTCAATGTGGAGGTGATGGCGGACGAAGCGGTTTCCCTGCTGATCCGACAGATCGAGGGCGGCGCGCCGTCCAATGTCAGAAAGGTCATCGACGGAACGCTCTTAATCAGAGATTCCGTGAAGGATATTAGAAAATGAGCGCAAAGGCGCATCAAAAAAAGGAAAAGGAGAACTAGTATGAGCGAAGTAAAAATGTTGAATTGCCCGGAGGTTCAAAATGTGCCTTGGCAGGAGAAACCGGAAGGGATCGTTGGGGCGCCGATCTGGAGATATACGGAGAATCCGATCATCGGCAGAAATCCGGTGGAGAATGTAGCGCGGATTTTTAACAGTGCGGTTATGCCCTATGGGGATGAATTTATCGGTGTGTTCCGCGGCGAGCAGACAAACGGCATTCCTTACATCTATCTCGGACACAGCAAGGATGCGATCCATTGGGAATTTGATAAGGAGAAGATCCCGTTCAAGGATGAGAACGGCAACGATTTCATGCCGATCTATGCATACGATCCCCGTCTGGTGAAAGTGGAGGATACCTATTACATCATTTGGTGTCAGGATTTCTACGGTGCTTCCATCGGCATGGCAAAGACAACCGATTTTAAGACCTTTACGAGACTGGAAAATCCGTTCATTCCGTTTAACAGAAACGCAGTGCTGTTTCCGAGAAAGATAAACGGAAAGTATATGCTGTTAAGCCGTCCTTCCGACAGCGGACATACGCCGTTCGGCGACATTTTCCTGAGTGAGAGCCCGGATATGGTATACTGGGGCAGACATCGCCATGTAATGGGACGCAGCAGCGAGTGGTGGGAGTCCGTGAAGATCGGCGGCGGCGCCGCTCCGATCGAGACGACCGAGGGATGGCTGTTATTCTATCACGGCGTATCCGGAACCTGCAACGGTTTTGTATATTCCATCGGCGGCGCGATCCTTGATATTGATAATCCGTCCAAGGTGCTTTACAGATGCGAGAATTTCCTGCTGACACCGGAGGAGTGGTATGAGGAGAGAGGCTTTGTTCCGAATGTCTGCTTCCCTTGTGCAACGATTCATGATCCGGTATCCGGCAAGATCGCGCTGTATTACGGATGCGCAGACAGCTATGTTGGGCTGGCATTTACAAAATTGGATGAGATTGTAGATTACATTAAGACACACAGCCATGTAACGGACAACGATACCGAGATTGGTATCCGCTAAGACGGTGACATCGTGAGATACAAAAGAACAGGAGAGTCAGCTTCTCCTGTTCTTTTGTGTAATAATATGGTATAATTTTCGCAAAGGGCAGAGTCAGGCAGACAAGGAAAAACAATCGTTTTTCCGGAGCGCTGCCCGAAGAGAACGATAGCGTGAGTTAACTATTTTAAAATAAGCAAATAAATAAGGAGATACAATATGGCTTATCAGATTCAGACCGAAAAAGGTTTGGTAAACAGAGGAAACTGGTACCGGCTCAAGGAGTGCATGCGGCGCGCCGAGGGCGGTGACCGCATCACGATCGGCTTTTTGGGCGGTTCCATCACACAGGGAGCTGTCGCTGAAACGCACACGACCTGCTATGCGTATCTTGTATTTGACTGGTGGGTAAAAAAATTCCCGAAAACCGCGTTTACTTATGTCAATGCCGGAATCGGGGGAACCACCTCCCAGTTTGGCGCGGCAAGGGTGCAGAGCGACCTTCTTAACAGCCGGCCGGACGTCGTGTTTGTGGAGTTTTCGGTCAATGATGAAAATAATGACTTTTTCAAAGAGACCTATGAGGGGCTTGTCAGAAAGATTTATGACGCGCCGCTAAAACCGGCGGTCACGCTCATTCATAATGTCATGTATGATCATGGAAAAACGGCGCAGGAAATCCATCAGGCGGTCGGAACGTATTATGATCTCCCCTGTGTGGCAATGAAGCCGGTCATTTATGCGGAGGTTGAGGCGGGCAGAATCCCGAACCGTGATATTACGCCCGATGACCTGCATCCGAATACGGCGGGACATGCGCTGGTCGCGTCGGTGATCATTGCATATTTGGAGAAAGTCTATGCGGAGCTGTCCAAAGAGGAAGCGCAGCCGAAAGCAATGCCCGCGCCGCTGACGGACAATCACTATCAGAACAGTGTGCGTCTGCAGAACAATAACGCGTCGCCCGTCTTGGATGGCTGGACGGCGGATCTGACGCCGCAGCGTCTGGTTCTGGAAGGGTTTCGTAATGGATGGACGGCAGGAAAACAGGGGGCAAAGATCACGTTTGGGGCAGAGGGAAGCGAGATTGCGGTGCAGTACCGAAAGACGATCACGCAGCCGGCTCCGATTGCAAAGGCGGTCGTGGACGGAGATGAGGATAATGCAGTGATCCTGGATGCCAATTTTGACGAGACATGGGGAGACTGCCTTTTTATGCAGAATCTTCTCGTGCATGGGGAGAACCGGAAGCATACCGTGGAGATCACGCTGACGCAGGCGCATGAGGATGACGCGTCCTTGTTTTACTTAATATCGTTGATCGTATCGCACTAAAAAAGATCGGCGCTTTGCGCCGATCTTTCAAAGAAATTCCTGCGGCATTTCTTTCGGGGTTGAAGAAATTTAAAATGCTGATGTGAGAAAGAGGTTACCATGTTTCGTGAAGATTTTGTCTGGGGCGTAGCGGCAAGCGCGTACCAGATCGAGGGAAAAGAGCCGGGGGACGGTATCGGAAAAGGCATATGGGATATCTATGCCGATGAGGGAAAAATTTACGGCGGACACCGCGCGGAGATCGCGTGCGATCATATGCACCGCTATGAGGATGATTTTGCGATCATGGGAGCGCTCGGTATTAAGGCGTATCGATTTTCGGTCAATTGGTGCCGGATTCTGCCGGAGGGAACAGGAAAAGTCAATGAAAAGGGCGTTCTTTTTTATCGCAATCTGATCAAGAGCATGCTGAAAAACGGCGTGACACCGTATCTGACACTCTATCACTGGGAGTTGCCGCAGGCGCTCCAGAATCAGGGCGGCTGGCTGAATGAGAAGTCGATCGAATGGTTCGGCGAGTATGCGCGGGTCATTGCGGAGCGCTTTTCCGATTTGGTCGAGCATTTCATTACGCTCAACGAGCCGCAATGCTTTGTCGGACTTGCCCATCTGCGGGGCGTGCAGGCACCCGGACTAAAGATGTCCTACACAGAGACCTTTCAGATTGCGCACAACGCGCTGCGCGCACACGGGCAGGCGGTCATCAATCTGCGAAAATACGCGTGCCGCCCGATCAAGGTCAGTATTTCTTTGACATGCGGTGTGGCGATTCCGAAGACGGACGCGCCCGCGGATATCGAGGCGGCGCGGAAGGTCTATTTCGGTTTTTATAATGATATGGACAATTGGGCATGGAATATGGGCTGGTTTTCGGATGCGGTCTTTCTTGGGAAATACCCCGAGGAGGGGGTTCGAAAATTTGAGAAATGGCTGCCGGAGATTACGAAAGAGGATATGGAGCTGATCTCACAGCCGCTCGATTTCATGGGAACAAATATTTATAACGGATATTATATCAAAGCGGGAGAGAATGGTGAGCCGCAGTTTCTCGACTATGAATATGGCTCCCCGCAGACGGGAACGGGCTGGCCGATGACGCCGGAATGCATTTACTGGGGGCTGCGTTTTGCCTATGAGCGTTATCATCTGCCGATTCATGTAACGGAGAACGGCGTCTGCTATCGGGATATTGTATCTCCGGACGGACGTGTGCATGATACAAACCGCAGTACGTTTTTGGATGCGTATTTGTCCGAGGTGCAAAGAGCGGCGGACGAGGGCGTGGATGTCAGAGGTTATTTTTTATGGACGTTTTTGGATAACTTTGAGTGGTCGGAAGGCTACAAAGACCGGTTCGGCATCATTTATGTGGATTATGCGACGCAAAAGCGGACGGCTAAGGATTCCGCATACTGGTATGCCGAGACGATCAGAACAAATGGAGGGAATTTGAGTATGAATCAGGAAGTAAAACCGATCTTATTTTTGAATCCGGTATTCAAGCAGATGATCTGGGGGGGAAACCGCCTTGGGACGGACTGGGGGTATCCGATCCCCGGCGACGATACGGGCGAGTGCTGGGCTGTCAGCGCGCATCCGAACGGGGACTGCGTCGTGCGCGAGGGCGTATATGCAGGCAGGACGCTGTCCGAGCTTTGGGAGAAGGAGCCCGCGCTGTTCGGAAATACCGGGCTGGATCGTTTTCCGCTTCTCATCAAGATCATTGACGCGAAATCGGATTTGAGCATTCAGGTACATCCCGATGACACGTATGCAAAAAAGAATGAGAACGGCTCTCTCGGAAAAACCGAATGCTGGTACATCTTGGACTGCCCCGAGGATGCGGCGCTCGTGATCGGACACAACGCGTCCTCCAAAGAAGAGCTTCGTGATATGATCGAAGAAAAGCGCTGGGGAGAATTGATCCGCGAGATTCCCGTGAAAAAAGGAGATTTCATTCAGATCGATCCCGGAACGGTGCATGCGATCAAGGGCGGGCTGATGATTTTAGAAACGCAGCAGAACAGCGATATTACTTATCGTGTCTACGATTATGACCGCTTGAGTAACGGGAAGCCGCGCGAGCTTCATATTGAAAAAAGCATTGACGTCATCACCGTACCTGCAAAACCGGTGGAGGAGAGCGTCATGACGCCCGCGGGACTTCCGGAAAATCAGATGAATCCGCTGATCGTATGTGATTATTATAAAGTATGGAAGCTGGATGTGACTGCGCCCGTGAATTTTTCGCAGGACGAGCCGTTCCTGATCATGAGCGTGATCGAGGGCAGCGGTCTTTTAGACGGGCAGCTGATCAAAAAGGGAGATCATTTCATTCTGCCGTCGGGTTACGGAACGTACAGCATACAGGGAAAACTGGAGATCATTGCGTCAACAATAAAAAATGATAGCGAAAGTTGAGACGAATAAAGATGCTTGCAAAAAAATATCAGGAAATGTTATCGGCGAAATCTGTGATCCGCAGCCTGTCGGAATATGCCACGGAGCGGGGAAAGCAGATCGGTTATGAAAATGTCTTTGATTACAGCTTGGGCAATCCCTCGGTCGAAGTGCCGCAGTCTTATACGGATACGCTGATCGCCATGCTGCGCGACGAAAATTCGATGGCGCTGCACGGTTACAGCCCAACGCTGACGATTCCTGCCGTCAGAGAGGCGGTTGCGGTAAACTTAAACCGGCGTTTTGGAATGAATTACCAAAAAGAGCATATCTTTATGGTGAGCGGCGCTGCGGGTGCGATCGCACATGCGATCCGTCTGGTGACATCGCCGGGAGATGAGGTCGTGACATTTGCTCCTTTTTTCCCGGAATACCATCCGTATGTGGATTTAAGCGGTGCATGCCTGCGCGTCGTCCCTGCGCATACAGAGGATTTTCAAATTCATTTTGAGGCGTTTGACGCTATCATGAATGAGCGGGTCATGGCAGTGCTCATCAATACGCCGAATAATCCTTCGGGCGTGGTCTATTCGGGGGAGACGCTGCAGCGCCTTTCTGCCTATCTGCATGAGAAGCAGGAGGAATACGGACATGAGATTTATCTGATCTCCGACGAGCCGTACCGGGAAATCGCATTTGACGGCAAAAGCGTTCCCTACCCAGCCAATTATTATGAGAATACGATCACCTGCTATTCGTGGTCAAAATCCTTATCCGTGCCGGGAGACCGGATCGGTTATGTGGCGGTTCATCCCGCCTGTCCGGATGCAGAGCTGATGATTCAGATGTGCGGGCAGATTTCGCGAGGAATCGGCCATAACTGTCCGACAGCAATGGTGCAGCTCGCGGTCGCTGAAAATCTGGACGCCGTGGCGGATCTGTCCGTCTACGAAACCAATCGGAATATACTGTATGACGAGCTTGTCTCGCTTGGATTTACCGTTGTGCGCCCTGCGGGAACGTTTTATATTTTCCCGAAAGCGCTTGAAGAGAACGCCGTTTCTTTCTGCGAAAAAGCAAAGAAGTACGACCTCATTCTTGTGCCGGGGGACAGCTTTGGCTGCCCGGGGTATTTCCGCATGGCATACTGCATCGACACGGAGAAGGTGGAGCGTTCCCTTGACGCACTCAGACGCTTTGTGCGGGAAGAATATAAATAAGCGTCAGCAACCCATCGAAAGGAGCGGCTATGCTTGAAATCCTGAAAGCAATCTTATTCGGTATCGTGGAGGGCATCACGGAGTGGCTTCCCATCAGCAGCACGGGACATATGATCTTATTAAATGAGCTGCTGCCGCTTAAGGTATCCGATGAATTTTACAGCATGTTCGAGGTGGTGATCCAGCTTGGCGCCATCATGGCGGTGGTCGTGCTTTTTTGGCAGAAAATATGGCCCTTTCAGTGGAAGGACAGGACGAAGCCCGTCATAAAAAAAGATATCTTTATCATGTGGTTTCAGATCGTGGCGGCCTGTATTCCTGCGGCGGTTGTCGGACTGCTGTTTGACGATGTGTTGGAAAAGTACCTTTATAATTATGTTGTGGTCGCACTCTCGCTCATTGTGTTCGGCGTCGCATTCATCGTAGTGGAAAACCGGAACCGCGGGGTGCGCCCGGTCGTGACGAGCATGCGGCAGATGACCTATAAGACGGCGCTGATCATCGGAATGTTTCAGCTGATCGCCGCGGTGTTTCCGGGGACGTCCCGTTCGGGGGCGACCATAGTCGGCGCGCTTATGATCGGCGTGTCAAGAACCGTGGCGGCGGAGTTCACGTTCTTTCTGGCAATTCCGGTGATGCTCGGCGCAAGCCTGCTAAAGCTTGTGAAGTACGGTTTTGCATTTACGGGGCAGGAGGTATGGATTCTTTTGACCGGAATGCTTGTTGCGTTTGTGGTTTCACTTTTCGTTCTGAAGTTCCTGATGGACTATATTAAAAAGCATGATTTTAAGGTTTTCGGCTGGTATCGGATCGCGCTTGGCGCGCTGGTGCTGCTTTTCTTCCTGATTTTCAGGTAAGTTTTATGCAAATTCTTTGTGCATAATTATGAAAAATCTGGAAAAACTAAGGCCAAAAATATACAAACACACGAAAGTTGCGTACTTTGTTTGACTTTTTGCTTCATATGCGATACAGTGCAATTGTATGAATTATAGCAAATGCTTTGTTACCAGCGTGAAACGTTCGGCAATGAGGTAGCAAGTTAGAAAAGATAAGGAAGCACAGTGCATGTGTAAAGGAGGAAGTATGGCTGAGACAAAGAAGCCTGTCACTGAAAAGGCGGCAGAAAAGGATGTAGTTGTAAAGGCAGAGGCAGCAGCACCCGCAGCAGTAAAGGATGAGGCACCTGTTGTAAAGAAGAAACCGGGACGGAAGCCGGGTTCTAAGACGAAGAAGACAACAGAGAAGAAAGCTCCTGCAGCAAAGAAGGTGGCAGCGGAGAAGAAGGAGACCGTAAAGAGAAGAGCAAAGAACACCATCACGTTAGAGGTTGACGGACGTTCTCTTACGGAAGATTCTCTGGTTCAGAGCGCAAAGGATGTCTGGGTATATGATCTCGGCAGAGATATTAAGGACTTTAAGTCCGTAGAGCTCTATGTAAAGCCGGCTGACATGGCAGTTTATTATGTTATCAACGGCGATGTAACAGGCAGCTTTGGTCTGTAAGAGAGCGCGGGGGAATCCGTTCAAAAAGCGAATGTGATTCGGCACATTTTATAAAACAAAGGAATCAAATCAATACACCGTGATACCGGCTGGCATCGGCGGTGTATTTTTTTATGTATTTTTTATTATTATTTTTTCAAAAATGAGTTGACAATATAAAGGGTAAGTGATAACTTATGTATGAAGATATTAGCACTCTATCGAAATGAGTGCTAACAGGACAAGGGAAGGTGATTACGGTTGGGGCAGGCAGTACTGGACGAAAGAAAAATGAAAATTCTGCAGGCGATCATCCGCAATTATCTTGAGACGGGAGAGCCGGTCGGAAGCAGAACGATTTCCAAATATACCGACTTGAATCTAAGCTCGGCGACCATCCGCAATGAGATGGCGGATTTAGAGGAGCTGGGATACATCTTGCAGCCCCATACCTCGGCGGGGCGGATTCCGTCGGATAAGGGCTATCGCCTGTATGTGGATCACATGATGGCGGACAAGGAACGCGAAGTCAATGAGATGAAAGAGATGCTTCTTGAAAAAGAAGAAAAGATGGAGCGGCTATTGCAGCAGGCGGCGAGGGTGCTTGCCACGAATACCAATTACGCCGCCATGATCTCAGCGCCGCAGATTGTAGGGAATAAGTTAAAGTTCATTCAGTTGACGAAGGTTGATCCGGGACAGCTTTTGGCCGTGATCGTGGTTGAGGGGAATGTCATTAAGAATGAGATGTTCTCGGTGGAAGAGGAGCTTTCCGATGAAACCGTCTTAAAGCTCAATATTCTTTTGAACACACAGCTTGGCGGGCTTTCCGTCAACGAGATCAGCTTAGGTATGATCTCCGCCATGAAGCAGCAGGCGGGGATTCACAGTGGCATCGTGGGCGATGTGATCGACGCGGTCGCGGGTGCGATCACGTCGGATGAGGATCTTGAGATCTATACAAGCGGCGCCAATAATATTTTCCGATATCCGGAGCTTGCTGATCAGAAGCGCGCCAGCGAGCTGATCACGACGTTTGAGGAAAAGCAGGAACTGACCCAGATCGTGCAGGAGACGCTCTCGGACGACGAGAATACGGGCATCAAGGTTTATATCGGAGACGAGACGCCCGTGCAGCATATGAGGGACTGCAGTGTTGTGACGGCGACCTATGAGCTGGGCGAGGGCATGAAAGGAACGATCGGCATCATCGGTCCGAAGCGCATGGATTATGAGAAAGCGGTCGGCAGCCTAAAGACGGTGATGACGCAGCTTGAAGAAATCTATAAGAAAAAGCAATAAAGGAGATGAGTCCCATGTCAGAAAAGAAGGATGACAGGATCAAAGAGGAGCGAACCGCAGATGCGCAGACATCGGAGGACGCCAAGGCGGTAACGGAAAGCGACGGCGAGGCGTATGACGAACAAAGCGCTGACGAGGCATCAGCGGATATGGAACCGAGCGTAGACGACGAGGAGGCCGCGGATGAGGAGCAGTCCGAAAGCGACGACAAGACATCGGCGGACACAGAGCAGACCGTAACCGATGGGGAGACTGCGGCGGATGCGGACGGCAAGGACGCCTCTCACACAGATACGCCGAAAGAAAAGGAAGGCAAATTCTTTAAGAAGAATAAGAAGGCAGATAAAAAGGATAAGCAGCAGGAAAAGATAGAGGAACTGGAGGATCGCGTCAGACGTCAGATGGCGGAATTTGAAAATTTCCGCAAGCGGACGGAAAAAGAAAAGACGGCGATGTTTGAGACCGGAGCAAGAAGCGTGATAGAAAAGATCCTGCCGGTTGTCGATAATTTTGAACGCGGTTTGGCGAGTGTTCCCGAAGAAGAAAAGTCCGGCCCGTTCGCCGAAGGCATGAGCATGGTTTATAAGCAGCTGATCAGCGAATTGGAAAAACTGGAAGTGCGGCCGATCGAGGCAGTCGGAAAAGAATTTAACCCGGATTTCCACAATGCAGTCATGCAGGTGGAGAGTGAGGAGTATGAGTCCGGCATGATCGCGCAGGAGCTGCAGAAGGGCTATACCTACCGCGACACCGTCGTCAGACACAGTATGGTGGCGGTCGTGCCGTAGAGCGGTAATAAGCTGGCGCAGAATCGCCCGGCGGCGCAGTCAGGCGGATTTGTGACAGGACAGATTGTGTAAAAAGCCGGAAACGGATTTTTATAGACAGAAAACAAAGAATGTTCAGATCGTATTTGAATGGAGGAGAGAACGATGGGAAAAATAATCGGAATTGACTTGGGAACAACAAATAGCTGCGTGGCTGTAATGGAGGGCGGAAAGCCCACGGTCATCGCCAATCAGGAAGGCGCGAGAACAACGCCGTCAGTTGTGGCGTTCACAAAGAACGGCGAGCGTCTGGTCGGCGAGCCGGCAAAGCGTCAGGCGGTAACGAATGCGGACAACACGATCGCATCCATCAAGAGAGATATGGGTACCGATCACGGACGTAATATTGACGGAAAGAAATATTCCCCTCAGCAGATTTCAGCGATGATCTTACAGAAACTGAAAGCGGATGCGGAGAATTATCTTGGCGAGAAGGTGACGGAAGCCGTTATCACGGTTCCTGCATATTTTAATGACTCCCAGCGTCAGGCAACGAAGGACGCCGGAAAGATCGCGGGACTGGATGTAAAGCGTATCATCAACGAGCCGACTGCTGCTGCACTTGCTTACGGTCTTGACAATGAAAAAGAGCAGAAGATCATGGTGTACGACCTTGGCGGCGGTACGTTTGATGTCTCCATCATCGAGATCGGCGAGGGTGTCATTGAAGTGCTCGCGACAAACGGCGATACGCATCTCGGCGGCGATGATTTCGACCAGAAGGTCATTGACTGGATGGTAAGAGAGTTTAAGAATGCAAACGGCGTGGACTTATCCCAGGATAAGATGGCGCTTCAGAGATTAAAGGAAGCGGCGGAGAAAGCAAAGAAGGAACTTTCCTCCGCGACGCAGACGAATATCAACCTGCCGTTCATCAGCATGAATGCGAGCGGACCGCTTCATTTTGATATGAATCTGACAAGAGCAAAATTTGATGAGCTGACTCATGACTTGGTAGAAAAGACGGCAATCCCGGTTCAGAATGCATTAAAGGATGCGGGACTGACCGCATCGGATCTCGGCAAGGTGCTTCTTGTCGGCGGTTCCACGAGAATTCCTGCCGTACAGGATAAGGTAAAGCAGCTGACCGGACATGAGCCGAATAAGTCCCTGAACCCGGATGAGTGCGTAGCGCTCGGCGCGTCCATTCAGGGCGGTAAGCTTGCCGGAGACGCAGGCGCAGGAGAAATCCTTCTGCTTGACGTAACGCCGCTGTCCCTGTCCATTGAGACGATGGGCGGTGTGGCAACGAGACTGATCGAGAGAAATACGACGATCCCGACGAGAAAGAGCCAGATCTTCTCGACGGCAGCGGATAATCAGACCGCGGTTGACATTAATGTCGTACAGGGCGAGAGACAGTTCGCAAAGGATAACAAGTCCTTAGGACAGTTCCGTTTAGACGGTATTCCGCCTGCAAGACGCGGTATGCCGCAGATCGAGGTAACGTTTGATATTGATGCAAACGGTATCGTCAATGTATCCGCAAAGGATTTGGGAACGGGCAAGGAGCAGCATATCACGATCACGGCGGGCTCGAATATGTCCGACGAGGATATTGATAAGGCAGTGAAGGAAGCTGCGGAGTACGAGGCACAGGATAAGAAGCGCAAGGAAGCCATCGACACAAGAAACGATGCCGACTCCTTTGTATTCCAGACCGAGAAGGCGTTAAGCGAGGTCGGAGATAAGATCAGCGCGGACGAGAAGGCGTCGCTTGAGAGCGATTTACAGGCACTCAAGGATCTCTTGGAAAAGACCAAGGACAATGAGATGACGGACGATCAGGTAACGGAGTTAAAGGCGGCAAAAGAAAAGCTGATGAACAACGCACAGAACCTGTTCACAAAGATGTACGAGAACATGCAGCAGGCAGGCGGCGCGGCAGGCCCCGACATGAGTGGTATGGGTGCGGACGCAGGACCGGCGCCTGAGCAGGCGGATGACGATGTTGTTGACGGGGATTACCGCGAGGTATAACACATATGGCAGAACAGAAACGGGATTATTACGAGGTGCTTGGAGTCGGCAAGAATGCCGATGAAGCAGAGATCAAAAAAGCATATCGTGTACTCGCCAAAAAGTATCATCCTGATATGAATCCGGGTGACAAAGAGGCGGAAAAGAAGTTCAAGGAAGCGTCCGAGGCTTATGCAGTCTTAAGCGACCCGGAAAAGCGCAGACAGTATGATCAATTCGGTCATGCGGCGTTTGAGGGCGGCGCGGGCGGAGGCGGCTTCGGCGGCTTTGACTTCAGCGGCGCGGATTTCGGCGATATATTCGGAGATATATTCGGCGATCTGTTCGGCGGAGGACGGCGTTCGGGAAGATCGGGCAACGGACCGATGCGCGGGCGCAATGTGAGAACGAGCATCCGTATCAGCTTTGTGGAAGCAGTGTTCGGCGCGGAAAAAGAGATCGAGATACCGTACAAGGAAGAGTGCAAGACCTGTCACGGAAGCGGTGCGAAGCCGGGAAGCGGCCCCGTCACCTGTGATAAATGCAAGGGCTCCGGACAGATTGTTTACACACAGAACAGCTTTTTCGGAACGGTCAGGAATGTGCAGGCATGTCCCGATTGTAACGGAACGGGAAAGGTCATTAAGGACAAATGTCCCGACTGCCACGGCTCAGGTTATCATTCCATCCGTAAAAAGATCATGGCGATCATTCCGGCGGGAATCGATAACGGCCAGGCGTTCCGCATTTCCGATATGGGAGAACCGGGAACGAACGGCGGGCCGCGCGGAGATGTGCTTGTGGAATGTCAGGTGATGCGTCACCCGATTTTCCAGCGTGACGGTGTGGATATTTATTCGACAGTACCGATCTCATTCGCGATTGCCGCACTTGGCGGCGAGGTGCTTGTCGATACGCTTGACAGCAGGATCGCCTACACGATCAAGCCGGGGACGCAGACGGATACCCGCGTTGTCCTAAAACGTAAGGGCGTGCCGAATGTCCATAATAAGGAGCAGCGAGGCAACCATTATGTCACGTTCGTGGTGCAGGTGCCGGATAAGCTGTCCGCAAAAGCGCGCGATCTGCTGACCGAGTTCGATTCCATGACGGGTGACAGCTTAAATGAGGTCAAACGCGTAACAGGCACGAAAGCGGGCGGAGAAACGCAGAAGGAGACAAAGAAGAAAAAGAAATTTTTCTGATCATGGTACGGTAAGGGCGTGAACAATTCGGGTTTGCGCCCTTGTTTTTTATGGAAAATCCATATATACTGTAACAGAACAGTCCGCGGGAAAACAGGCGGGCAAAGAAAGCGGGAGGGATGCGGCGATGAAGTGGACGGCATTCAGGATCAAGACGGTGACGGAGGCGGAGGATATTTTGATCAGCACGCTCTATGACATTGGGCTTGAGGGTGCGCAGATCGAGGACAAGGTTCCTTTGACGGCAGCGGATAAGGAGCGGATGTTCGTGGATATTCTTCCCGATACAGCGGAAGACGACGGAATCGCCTATGTGACGTTTTTTGTGGAGACGGATGAGGACGGTCTGCTTCTTCTTTCGGGGGAAAAGACGACGAAGCAGGAGCTTCTTTCGCGCATCGAGCAGGAGATGGACGAGCTTCGCGGCTTTTTGGAGCTGGGCGAGGGAACCATCTCATTGTCCGAGACGGAGGACATCGACTGGATCAACAACTGGAAACAGTATTTCCATCAATTTTATATCGACGATCTGCTTGTGATCCCGTCATGGGAAGCTGTGGGACTGGAGGACAGGGACAAGAGAGTTCTGCATATCGACCCCGGCACGGCGTTCGGAACAGGCATGCATGAGACGACGCAGCTCTGTATCCGTCAGATCAGAAAATATATGACAAATGAGACAGCGCTCTTAGACGTCGGTACGGGAAGTGGTATTCTCGGCATCATTGCGCTCATGTATGGGGCGCAGCGTGTGACCGGCACGGATATTGACCCGTGCGCCGAGCAGGCGGTTTATGAAAATCTTTCGGCGAACGGCATTGACGCATCGAAGTTTGAATTGCTGATCGGGAATCTTATTACCGATGAGGAGCTTCGGGAATGTGTCGGCGACGAGCAGTATGACATTGTCACCGCGAATATTTTGGCGGATGTGCTTGTACCTCTGACGCCCGTGGTCACGCGGCATATCAAGCCGGGCGGCTATTACATCACGTCGGGCATCATCAATGAGAACCACAAGGAACAGGATGTGCGGGACGCGATGCTTGCGGCGGGGTTAGAGATCGTGGAAGTGACTTATCAGGGCGAGTGGGTGAGCGTGACCGGCAAAAAATGAAGATTTTCGGAGAGGGCCTATGTATCATTTTTTTGTGGAGCCGTCGCAGATCGACGTGGAGAGGCGCCGCGTTGTGATCACGGGGGAGGATGTGAACCATATCGTGAACGTGCTGCGTATCAGGCAGGGCGAGGAGCTTGCCGTCAGCAATGGTGTGGACGGAAAAGAATACCGCTGTGAGGTGCACGCGTTTGACGGGGAGCAGGTAGAGTGCGTGCTTCGTTTTATCAAAGAGGATGGCGTGGAGCTGCCCGCAAGGGTGCGTTTGTTTCAGGCACTGCCGAAAGCGGATAAAATGGAGCTCATCATACAGAAGGCGGTGGAGCTCGGCGTTTATGAGATCATTCCCGTGGCATCGGGGCGCTGTGTCGTGAAGCTGGATGCGAAGAAAGAGGTATCGAAGCTGGCGCGCTGGAATGCCATTTCGGAGGCGGCGGCAAAACAGAGCAGGCGCGCGCTGATCCCGAAGGTCAGCCCCGTTGTCTCTTTTGCCGATGCGGTGAAAGAAGCGGCAGGGGCGGATGTGAAAATGATCCCCTATGAGCTTGCAGCGGACATGGAACGGACAAGAGCGCTGATCGGCAGCATCCGCCCGGGCACACAGATCGCGGTCATGATCGGACCGGAGGGCGGCTTTGAGGAGACGGAGATTGAACTGGCGAAAGTGGCGGGGATCGTGCCCGTGACGTTGGGCAGGCGTATTCTGCGCACGGAAACGGCAGGCTTCACCGTCATGGCATGGCTCATGTATCATTTGGAGACGACTTAGAATATAGTAATATATATTGGAATGAGAGAAGACAGAAATGAAATGTTATTTTGATAATTCGGCGACCACGAGATGCTTTGACAGCGTTGCTGAAATTGTAGATGGGGTCATGCGTGTGGATTACGGAAATCCGTCGAGCCTGCATACAAAGGGTGTGGAGGCGGAGCAGTATCTCCGCTATGCGAAGGAACAAATTGCGAAAAGCTTAAAGGTACAGGAAAAAGAGATTCTTTTTACATCGGGAGGAACGGAAGCGGATAATCTGGCGATCATCGGCGCGGCAATGGCGAACTACCGCAGGGGAAGACACCTGATCACAACGCAGATCGAGCATCCCGCTGTTTTGCAGACAATGAATTATTTAGAGAGCCTCGGCTACGGCGTTACTTATCTGCCTGTGGATGCATACGGGCGCATCCGTATCGAGGAGCTGGAGGCGGCGATCACGCCGGAAACGATTCTTGTTTCCATCATGCATACGAATAATGAAATCGGAAGCGTTATGCCGATCGCGGAGGCGGGCAGAGTCATAAAGGAGAAAAACCCGCAGACCCTGTTTCATGTGGATGCGGTGCAGGGATACGGAAAATGCCGCATTTATCCGAAAAAAGACGGGATTGATCTGTTGTCAGTGAGCGGGCATAAGATTCATGCGCCGAAGGGAATCGGTTTCCTGTACGTCGGTGAGAAAGTAAAGATCAAGCCGATCCTTTTTGGCGGCGGGCAGCAGGGCGGCATGCGTTCCGGAACGGAGAATGTCGTGGGGATCGCCGGACTCGGGAGAGCAGTCGAGGGGATTTTTGCGCATCTGGATGAGGATGTGGACCGCCTGTATGAGTATAAAGAATATTTTACGGAGCAGGTGCTGCGCATTCCCGATGTGACGCTGAACGGTCCGCGCGGCAGGGACGGATCGCCCCATATCGTGAGTCTGTCCGTAAAGGGTGTCCGCGCCGAGGTGCTGCTGCACAGCTTAGACGCCGAGGGAATCTGTATTTCTGCGGGGAGCGCCTGCTCGTCCCATAAACCGACGCCTTCCGCTACACTTCAGGCGATCGGCGTCAGCCGGGAGCTTTTGGAATCGACTGTGCGGTTCAGCTTTTCCTTAGACACAACGAAAGAACAGCTTGACTACGCGCTTGCAGTGCTGAACGAGCAGATTCCGAAGCTGCGGCGCTACACAAGAAAATAGTGTGTGAAAAATAGACATATCCATATGCAACGGCGCTCTGACGCCGCCGGTGCTTACATGCCGTATTTTGGCATGTTACGTACCGTTGCGAGCGGAAGGCAGCGAAAGCGTGCCGTGCATTGGATTGTCTATTTTGTACCATTAGTATTTTTTATTTCAAAGGAGAAAAAACAATGTTTTCAGCTTTTTTGATCAAATATGCGGAGATCGGTATTAAAGGAAAGAACCGTTATCTTTTTGAGGATGCGCTGGTAAGTGACATCAAATATGCGCTGCGCCGTTGTGACGGCAGCTTCCGCGTGCATAAGGCGGACGGACGCATCTATGTTGATGCGCTGTCTGAATTTGATTATGACGAGACGGTGGACAACCTAAAGACCGTGTTCGGCGTTTCGGGTATCTGCCCGGTTGTTCATGTGGAGGATTCAGGCTTTGAACAACTGACGAAGGATGTGCTTTCCTACATGGATACCGTATATGCGGACAAGCATAAAACGTTTAAGGTGTTTGCCAGACGCGCAAGAAAAAATTATCCGATGCAGTCGCCGCAGATGAATGAGGAATTGGGTGCGGCGATCTTAGAGGCGTTCCCGGATTTCCGCGTGGATGTGCATCATCCCGACATTCAGCTCAATGTGGAGGTGCGCGAGAAGATTTATTTATATTCCGAGGTAATACCGGGACCGGGCGGTCTTCCGCTCGGGACAAACGGAAAGGCGATGCTCCTGCTTTCAGGCGGGATTGATTCTCCGGTCGCGGGCTATATGATCGCGAAGCGCGGTGTGCATATCGACGCTGTTTATTTTCATGCGCCGCCCTATACGTCGGAGCGTGCCAAGCAGAAGGTGGTCGATTTGGCAAAGCTGATCTCACGCTTTACGGGACCGATCGATCTGCATGTCATCAATTTTACCGACATTCAGCTCTATATTTATGAAAAGTGTCCGCATGACGAGCTGACGATCATTATGCGCCGTTATATGATGCGCATTGCGGAGACGCTTGCCGGCAAAAACAATTGCTTAGGACTGGTGACGGGAGAGAGTATCGGACAGGTTGCATCCCAGACGATGGCGAGTCTTGCCTGCACGGATGACGCGTGCAGTATGCCGGTATATCGTCCGCTCATCGGCTTTGATAAAAATGATATTGTCGATATTGCCGAAAAGATCAATACCTACGAGACGTCCATCCTGCCATTTGAGGACTGCTGCACAATCTTTGTAGCGAAGCATCCCGTGACGAAGCCTAATCTCAAGGTCATTCGCGATCATGAGACAAACCTGAAGGAGAAGATTGACGGGCTGGTGCAGACGGCGCTTGAAACGGATGAAGTGATTCATATAGAGGCGTGATCAGGGTGCAAAAAAAGCAAGGCGTTCACCTTGCTTTTTTACCACATGCACCTGTGTATGTGTTCCATTGATTAGATCATGTACGGCTTAATGATGTCAAGAACATCGTCGA
This sequence comes from Lachnospiraceae bacterium, assembly GCA_014804755.1. Classification (GTDB taxonomy): domain Bacteria; phylum Bacillota; class Clostridia; order Lachnospirales; family Lachnospiraceae; genus DLAJ01. Next base: position 234,783 of record JAAUZE010000008.1, read on the forward strand.
TGTTATCTTCTGCGTGGATATTTAATTCGATCGGCTTGGATAAGTCTAAGCTGAAAATACCCATGATGGATTTTGCATCGATAACATATCTGCCGGAAACTAAATCAAAGTCATAATCGAATTTTGTAATATCGTTTACGAACGATTTTACTTTGTCAATGGAATTCAAAGAAATCTTCACTGTCTTCATTGATCATTACCTCCTTATATTTTTGGTTGCGCGGTCATTTGAACCACATCATCATCTTAATTGCTTAAAAAGGAAAAGTCAATACATAAAACAATACAAAAAAAACGAGGTTTCCTATGAAAAGTGTAGCATTACATAATCTTGGCTGTAAGGTGAATACTTATGAAATGGACGTTATGCGGCAAATGTTACAAGAAAACGGATATGAAATTGTGCCATTTGTTCAAAAAGCAGACATTTATATCATTAATACTTGTACTGTGACAAATATTGCGGATCGAAAAAGCAGACAGATGCTGCACCGCGCCAGAAAGCAAAATCCGCAGGCTGTGGTCGTTGCGGTCGGCTGTTATGTGCAGACAGCTCTTCACGCGGAGGATTTAGGCGCCGATATTATCATAGGGAATAATCGAAAAGGGCAGATCGTTCGTATTCTGGAGGAATATTTTGCGTCTCACGCGGCACATGATACGGTAGTGGATATTGCGCACACGGATGAATATGAGGAGCTTGCTTTGACAAAACCGCAGGAGCATGTGCGCGCATTCTTAAAGATTCAGGACGGATGCAACCAGTTTTGTACCTACTGCGCGATCCCGCTTGCACGCGGACGTGTCAGAAGCAGAAAGCCGGAGAGTGTTCTCGCAGAGGCGCGTGCGCTGGCGGATGCCGGTTGCAAAGAGCTTGTGCTCACGGGGATTCATTTGAGCTCGTATGGGCTGGATTTTCTCGGAATCCGGTCAGCGGATTATCGGGATGCCGCCAGGGCGGGCTTTCTTGCGGAGTTGGTGGAGCAGCTTGCCGAAATTCCGGGAATATGCCGTATCCGGCTTGGTTCTTTAGAGCCGAGGATCGTGACACCGGAGCTTGCCGAACGCCTTGCGAAATGTAAGAAGCTCTGTCCGCATTTTCATTTATCCCTGCAAAGCGGATGCGATACGGTCTTAAAGCGGATGAACCGGCATTATGACACGGAGTACTTTGCGCAGAGTGTAAGGATTTTGAGGGAGGCGTTTCAGCGCGCCGCGGTCACGACGGATGTGATCGTCGGTTTTCCGGGAGAAACAGAGGAGGAGTTTGCCGCGACAAAAGCGTATGCGGAGCGCATCGGTTTTTATGAGATGCATGTATTCAAATATTCCAAGCGGGAGGGAACGCCGGCTGCGGTGATGGAGGGGCAGGTTCCGGACAGCGTCAAAGCGCGCAGGAGCGATGAGCTGATCGCGGTATCGGACCGGCTTTCCGAGACATATCGCACGCAGTATATCGGGCAGCCGATGGAGATTCTTACAGAGGAGTATAAGGAGATCGGGGGCGTGCGCTATCTGATCGGGCATACGGAGGATTATGTGCTGGCGGCAGTGCCGGAAGGGGAAATTCAGCCGAACCGGATCGTGCGGGGAGTCGGGGAAAGACTGCTTCAGGACAGCGGATTACAGGTTATTTTATTAAGGTAGATAAGTCTCATTGCAAAATTCGGGGAAGTAGAGTAGAATAGAAACAGTATGGTACGCGTGGAGGTGTCAATATAGGGACAGGCACTGATCGTCTCAGATAAAGGAAGTGGCGAAATGGCAGATTTGGGAAATACACAATTTTTCAGGGTAGAGACAGAACCGGAGATTCAGGTACAGGAGGTTCTTCGCGCAGTGTATGAGGCGCTGACGGAGAAGGGCTATAATCCGGTCAATCAGATCGTGGGGTATATTATGTCGGGAGATCCGACCTATATTACCAGCCATAAGAACGCCCGGACGATGATCATGAAGGTGGAGCGCGATGAGCTGGTAGAGGAAATGCTGGCGCAGTATATCCGCTTCAACGGATGGAATGATAAATAAAAGCGAACTTGTTCGCTTTGCAAGAGTTTGCGCTTACGCACAAACTTGTAGGTCGTTTGAGAATGGGGATTTGTATGCGGATCATGGGACTGGATTTCGGCTCTAAGACGGTGGGTGTGGCATTAAGCGATGAGCTGCTCATCACGGCGCAGGGTAAGGAGATCATTCGCAGGGAGCAGGAGAATAAGCTGCGCAGGACATGTGCGCGGATCGAGGAACTGATTGAGGAGTATGGTGTCGGGCAGATCGTACTCGGACTGCCGAAGAATATGAACGATACGCAGGGAGTCCGCGCGGAGAAGACGCGGGAGTTCGGTGAAATGCTTGAAAGGCGTACGGGCCTTCCCGTGGCATATTGGGATGAGCGGCTCACGACGGTGGCGGCTGATAAGGCAATGATGGAAGCGGGGATACGAAGGGAGCATCGCCGCGACTATGTGGATATGATCGCGGCAGTCTTGATCTTACAGGGGTATCTTGACCGCTGCGCTATGCAGGAAAAAAGAAACGGAGACGCGACGGAGTAGCGATGGAACAGGATCAGATCGTATTAGAGGGCGAGAACGGCGAAAAACTGGTATTTTATGTGTTAGAGCAGACGCGGATAGCGGGCAGGAGCTATCTGCTTGTGACAGACAGCAAGGATGAGGAGGCGACGGCGGTCATTCTGCGCGATGATTCCAAGGATACGGACTTAGAGAGCGTGTATGTGTTCGTGGAGGATGATGCGGAGTTTGAGGCGATCGCGGGCGTTTTTGAAGGAATGCTGAATGAGTAAAGACGTTGTTTTCCGGTTATAATCAAAAAAGGATTGTGATCGGAACGGATGAACAGAAATGTGGAGGAAATTTTTTTGAAAAGAAAGGAAAAAGAAGGAAGCCATGCTTCGAGCCTGCGGATCATTCCGCTCGGAGGGCTGGAGCAGATTGGCATGAACATTACTGCCTTCGAGTATGAGGACAGTATAATTGTGGTGGACTGCGGACTGAGCTTTCCCGCAGATGATATGCTTGGAATTGATTTAGTCATTCCGGATGTGACGTACTTAAAGGAACATATAGATAAGGTAAAGGGCTTTGTGATCACGCACGGGCATGAGGATCATATCGGCGCGCTGCCTTATGTATTAAAAGAGATCAACGTGCCGGTGTATGCGACGCGCCTGACCATGGGGATCATTGAGAACAAGCTGCGCGAGCATGAGCTGATGAAGGTGACGAAGCGCAAAGTCGTGAAATTCGGACAGTCCATCAACTTAGGACAGTTCCGCGTAGAGTATATCAAAACAAATCATAGTATTGTGGATGCGGCGGCGCTTGCAATCTATTCGCCCGCGGGAACGATCATCCATACGGGAGATTTCAAGGTGGATTACACGCCGGTATTCGGCGATGCGATCGACTTGGGACGGTTTGCGGAGATCGGAAAAAAGGGCGTGCTCGCGTTAATGTGTGATTCCACGAATGCAGAGCGGCCGGGCTTTACCCTGTCGGAGAAGACCGTCGGAAAGACGATCGATACCATTTTTCAGGAGCATAAGGACACGCGCATTATCATTGCGACGTTTGCGTCGAATGTGGACCGCGTGCAGCAGATCATCAACTCTGCTTACCGCTTCGGCCGCAAGGTCGTTGTGGAGGGGCGCAGCATGGTGAATATCATTGAGACGGCGTCCGCGCTGGAATGTCTCAATATACCGGAAAATACGCTGATCGATATTGAGCAGCTCAAAAATTATCCCGACGAGCAGACCGTTATCATCACGACGGGGTCCCAGGGTGAGAGCATGGCGGCGCTAAGCCGTATGGCAAACGGCACGCACAGGAAAATATCCATCAAACCGAATGATACGATCATTTTTTCGTCCAATCCGATTCCGGGCAACGAGAAAGCGGTCACGAATGTGATCAATGAGCTGTTGATGAAAGGTGCGGACGTGATCTTTCAGGATGTGCATGTGTCGGGACACGCGTGTCAGGAGGAGATCAAGCTGATCTACACACTGACAAGACCGAAATACGCGATCCCCGTGCATGGCGAATATAAGCACTTAAAAGCGCAGGCGAAGCTTGCGACGGAGCTGGGCATTCCCAAGGAACATATTTTTATTATTTCTTCGGGCGATGTGCTTGAGCTTTCGGAAGAAAAGGCGGCCGTGACCGGAAAAGTGGCGGTCGGAGAGGTACTCGTGGACGGACTCGGCGTGGGGGATGTCGGCAATGTCGTGCTGCGCGACAGGCAGCATTTGGCGGAAGACGGCATCATCATTGTCGTGATGGCGCTGGACTCCTATTCCGGACAGCTTGCTTCGGGACCGGAGATTGTTTCGCGCGGGTTTGTGTATGTGCGCGAATCCGACGAGCTGATGGCGGAGGCAAGGGAACTTGTGTCGTCTCAGGTATTGCGCTGTCTGGACCGCAATGTGACGGATTGGGGAAAGATCAAAGCGACGATCAAGGACTGTTTAAGTGATTTCGTTTGGAAAAAGACGAAGCGCAGGCCGATGATCCTGCCGATCATTATGGATGTGGAATAAAAAAGAAATGCGCCAAGGCGCATTTCTTTCGAAGAATTCGCCAAAGGCGAATTCTTCTGGGACTGAGGGAATTCCTATAGGTTAAAAAAGAAATGCGCCAAAGGCGGATTCTTCCCGATGGGTAGATTCCCGTTGGGAATGAGATAGGAATGCGTGCAAAGGACGAAAGAGGCTATGAAGAACTTGGAGCAGGCGTTGAATGCATTTGTGGGCTGTGTAAAAGAATCGGACACGTATCAGAAATATATGCGGGAGAGGAAGCAGCTTGAGCTTTATCCGGATCTGAAGCAGCGGATCGATGAATATCGGAGAAGGATGTTTATACTGCAAAATACCGAGGACAGCGATAAGCTGTTTGATGAAGTGGAGCAGCTGGAGGCGGAGGGCGCCAGCTTGCGGGACAATCAGCTTGTCAATGATTTTCTTGCGGCGGAGCTTTCTTTTTGCAGGATGATGCAGGATGTCTATACCCGGATCACGGCGGAGCTGGAGTTTGACATGACGCTTGGAAAGGAATAGGTTATTTAAAATGGACGTAAAACAGATCATCAGAGGAATCGCGGCGCTTGTGATCAAAGTGGCGGTGATGGTACTCGTGGTATTCTTTATCTACCGCCTTGCTTTATCGGCTTATACGTTCGGCTATCGCATTTTTGCGGAGGAACCGATGACCCAGGGTGAGGGTGTTACCGTGTCCGTGGCAGTGACGGAAGAGGATGATGTCAGATCGCTTGGACAGAAGCTGTATGATAAGGGATTGATCCGCAGTACCAGACTGTTTTATTTTCAGGAACTGTTATCCAATTATCATGGGATCGAGCAGCCGGGGGTATACGAGCTGAATACAAGCATGACGGTCGAGGAGATGCTGGAGAAGATTTCCGAGGGAATGCCGGAAAGGAATTAACAGTGGTTGTGGATGAAAGAATGATTGCCTTTATCAATTCTCTTGATAAAGGCAATTCGGCGTTTTTATACGAATTGGAAAAGACGGCGCATGAGACGGCGGTGCCGATCGTGCGGACACAGACGCAGGCGCTTTTGCGTTTTCTGTTAGCGCTGACAAAGCCGGCTGAGATTCTTGAGGTCGGTACGGCAATCGGGTTTTCGGCGCTGCTCATGAGTGATGCGGCGCCGCAGGCAAAGATCACGACGATCGAGAAATATGAAAAAAGAATCCCGCTTGCCAAGGAGAATTTCCACAGGGCCGGAAGGGAAAAACAGATCACGCTTTTAGAGGGCGATGCGACGGATATTTTGAAGGAACTGACCGGAAGCTATGATTTCATTTTTATGGATGCGGCAAAGGGACAGTATTCTCATTTTTTCCCGGACGTGCTCCGGCTGCTTGCGCCGGGCGGGCTGCTCGTGTCGGACAATGTGCTTCAAGATGGGGATGTCATCGAGTCCCGCTATGCGGTTACGAGACGGAACCGGACGATCCATGCGAGAATGCGGGAATATCTGTATGTGCTGACGCATCATGAGGAACTGGAAACGACGATCCTGCCGGTCGGTGACGGCGTGGCATTGAGCGTCAAAAAATAGGAGATGGGTATGAGAAATGAGAAGCGGGTGGGCAGGCCGGAGCTTTTGATACCGGCGGGCAGCCTTGAGGTATTAAAGACCGCCGTGGTATTTGGCGCGGATGCGGTGTACATCGGCGGCGAGGTGTTCGGACTGCGCGCAAAGGCAAAGAATTTTTCGATGCAGGAGATGGCGCGGGGAATCGCGTTTGCGCATGCGCATGGCGTGCGGGTGTATGTGACTGCCAATATTTTGGCGCACAATGACGACCTTGCCGCGGCGGCGGATTATTTTCGCGAATTAAAAGCGTTGAAGCCGGATGCGCTGATCATATCCGATCCGGGAATGTTCATGCTGGCGAAGGAAATCTGTCCGGAGACAGAGCTTCATATTTCCACGCAGGCAAACAATACCAATTACGGAACGTACCGGTTCTGGTGGGACTTAGGCGCGCGCAGGGTCGTGTCCGCCAGAGAGCTTTCGCTTGCGGAGATCAGGGAGATCAGAGACCGCATTCCGCAGGAGATGGAAATAGAAACCTTTATTCATGGAGCGATGTGCATTTCGTATTCGGGCAGGTGCCTGTTAAGTAATTATTTTACGGGAAGGGATGCGAATCAGGGCGCATGCACGCATCCTTGCCGTTGGAAATACGCGGTGGTGGAGGAGACGAGACCGGGCGAGTATCTTCCGGTATACGAGAATGAGCGCGGTACGTTTTTGTTTAACTCCAAGGACCTGTGCATGGTGGAGCATATTCCCGATCTTGTCGCGGCGGGGATTGACAGCTTTAAGGTGGAAGGGCGCATGAAGACGGCGCTTTATGTGGCGGCGGTGGCGCGAACCTACCGGATGGCGATCGACGACTATTTTGCTTCGCCCGATACCTACCGGGCGAATCTGCCAAAGTACCGGGAGGAGATCGTCAAATGTACGTATCGGAAATTTACGACCGGATTTTTTTACGGCAAGCCGGAGCGGGACGCGCAGGTATATGACGATAATACCTACATTAATGAGTACGTGTATCTCGGCATGATCGAGGAGGTGCTGCCGGATGGAAGTTTACGCATCACACAGCGAAATAAGTTTGCGGTCGGCGATGAGGTGGAGCTGATGTGTCCTGACGGAAGAAATGTTCCGGTGCAGGTGCTTGACATGAGAACCGAAGACGGGGAAAGCGTCAGGAGCTGTCCGCACCCGCAGCAGGTGTTGTTTCTTACGCTGTCCGAGGCGGCATCACAGTATGATCTCATACGGGTCAGAAAAAACGGTTGACCGCCGGCGCGGAGTCATAGTACAATCAAGAACGAAAAAATTTTGTTCTTTGGGCTTGCATTTTTTTTCAATTTAGGTTATGGTAATAGAAACGAAAAAGATTTCGTACATATGGTAACCTGAACAATGATGTTCCAAAAGCAATTTTGGGGCATTTTTTGTTTTGAGGAGAAAGGGAGGAGCATTATGAGCGAAGTAATGAACGTTGAGGAGATTTTTGCATCGGATGTCTTTACACTCGGAAAGATGAAAGAGGTGCTGCCGAAAGACGTCTATAAGGAAGTAAAAAAGGTTATGGATGAGGGCGGCGAGCTTTCTATGTCGGCGGCAAACGTGGTTGCCAAGGCAATGAAGGATTGGGCGGTCGAGAACGGCGCGACACATTTTACGCATTGGTTCCAGCCTTTGACCGGTATCACGGCGGAAAAGCATGACGCATTTGTTACCCATCCGGATGACAGCGGCAAAATGCTGACGGAGTTTTCGGGAAAAGAGCTGATCAAGGGAGAGCCGGATGCTTCTTCCTTCCCGTCGGGCGGACTGCGCGCGACCTTTGAGGCGAGAGGCTATACGGCGTGGGATATCACATCCCCGGCCTTCTTAAAGGAATCAGGCTGCGGCACGATCCTCTGTATCCCGACGGCGTTCTGTTCCTATACGGGAGAGGCGCTTGATAAAAAGACGCCGCTGTTGCGCTCCATGGAGGCGCTTTCCGAGCAGGCGCTTCGTATTGTAAGGCTGTTCGGCAATCAGGGTGCGACGAAAGTAACGGCGTCCGTAGGACCGGAGCAGGAATATTTCTTAGTGGATAAAGATCTGTATATGCAGCGTCCCGATCTCATGTTTGCGGGAAGAACGCTGTTCGGCGCGCCGGCTCCGAAAGGGCAGGAGATGGAGGATCATTATTTCGGCGTCATCAAGGAGCGTGTCGGCGCTTATATGAAGGACTTAAATATCGAACTGTGGAAGCTCGGCGTGACGGCAAAGACGCAGCACAATGAGGTTGCGCCCGCGCAGCACGAGTTAGCGCCTATTTATGAGACGGCGAACATTGCGGTCGATCACAACCAGCTCGTTATGGAAGCGATGAAGCGGGTTGCTTATAAGCATGACATGAGATGTCTGCTTCATGAGAAGCCGTATGCGGGCGTGAACGGATCGGGTAAGCACAACAACTGGTCGATCACGACGGATAACGGCGTGAATCTCTTAGATCCGGGCGATACCCCGAATGAAAATATTCAGTTCCTGTTAGTGCTTGCCTGCATCATGAAAGCAGTCGATACCCATGCGGATCTGCTCAGGCAGAGCGCGTCCGATGTCGGAAACGATCACAGACTTGGTGCGAATGAGGCGCCGCCCGCTATCATTTCGATGTTCCTCGGCGAGCAGCTTGACGATGTTGTGAGACAGCTTGTGGAAACGGGAATGGCGAAGAACTTAAAAGAGGGCGGCAAGCTGATGACGGGCGTAAAGACGCTGCCCAATCTGGAGAAGGATGCAACGGACAGAAACAGAACTTCCCCGTTTGCGTTCACGGGAAATAAATTTGAGTTCCGTATGGTTGGTTCGGCGGATTCCATCGCAAGCCCGAATACGATCTTAAATGCGATCGTTGCGGAGGCATTCTGCGAGGCGGCGGACTGTCTGGAGGGCGCGGAGGATTTTGAGATCGCGGTGCATGACCTGATCAAAGAATATATGACGAAGTACCAGAGGATCGTATTTAACGGAGACGGCTATTCCGATGAGTGGGTTGCGGAAGCGGAGAAGCGGGGGATGCCGAATATCAAGTCCATGATCGAGGCAGCAGGCTCTTTGACAACCGAGAAGGCGGTAAAGCTGTTTGAGAAGTTCGGTATCTTCACGAAGACGGAGCTGGAATCGCGCGAAGAGATCATCTATGAAACGTATGCAAAGACCATCAACATCGAGGCGCTGACGATGATCGATATGGCGGGTAAACAGATCATTCCGGCAGTCGTGTCCTACACAAAGAGCCTTGCGGATACGATCAATGCCGTAAAAGCGGCGGATTGCGACGCATCCGTACAGACGGAGCTCTTAAAAGAGACCTCTGCGCTGCTCGGCGATATGAGGGAAGCGCTTTCTGACTTAAAGAAGGCGGAGGCGGAGGCTTCGGCGATGACGGGCGTAAGGGAGCAGGCGTTCTTCTATAAAGATACCGTTATGAAGATCATGCAGCAGCTTCGGACTCCGGCGGATAAATTGGAGATGATCGTGGACAAATCCATGTGGCCGTTCCCGACCTACGGCGAGCTGATGTTTGAAGTGTAAAAAAGTAAAAAGAAAAGCATTTATTGCCGGAATACGACCGCATTGGCTGAACTGTTCAGTCTGCGGTCGTGTTCTGTTTATGTAACATTCTGATTGCAGAGGCGGTATCGGTTCCGAGTTGGCGAAAGAGTTCGTCGGACTTTTTTCTCAGATCATCATCAACCCGGACTTGTATGGTGCTTGCCACCAAAGACAGAACATATGTTCAAAAAATTGTTGAATGCTACTATGTTTTATGATAGCATGGAAATGTGTAAGCTAAGGAGGGCATAAGATGTCAGAATCGTATTATAAGCCGTGCAGGGAATTAGACGTTTGCAACGAACTGATTGAAAAATATTTTCATACACAGCAATATGAGAAATGTTTTGAAGGTCATCTTGTATTGGCGGAGCAGGGCTACCCGCTTGCGGAGTGCCAGATAGGATATTTTTATTATGAGGGATTAGGCATCAAAAAAGATTTATGTCAGGCATTCTATTGGACAAGCCGTGCAGCAGAACATGGAGATCGAGACGGGCAATGTAATCTTGCCTGGTTTTATGAGGATGGCATCGGTGTGCCTAAGGATATGGAAAAAGCGAAGTATTGGTATAAGCAGGCGGCTTTGCAGAACCATGATCTGGCGACCACAAAGTGCAAAGAGTTAAAAATCCCCCTTAAATAGACTTTCGTTTTTTTTGTCTATTTTAAGGGGGATACTGCCTATGCATTCACGATCGGAACTTTTTTATATCCTCTGCTCTTTTTGATTCGTTTCACCTGATCTTTGGTGATATCGGAAGCGACAAGAATTTCTTCTCCCGTCATCAAATCCCTTATCCAGAATTCATAGCTGTTATCCGTGGACATGAATCCTGTCGGTTTTTTCGCTAAAACATGCTTTGCATAAGGCTCAAAAGCCTGACGGTATCCGTAATTACCGACTGCCATTTCCGCCTTCGCTTCCTTGCTCTTTAACTCCATACCTCTTCCACATATGGGACACATTTTGAAATAATTTTTCTTTACAGGAAAAAGCGGAATGTATTCCAAATGCGCCCAAACAGTATTTCTGACATATCCCTTTTGGTATATTCTGTGGCAGACAGGGCATTCCTCTTTCTGCCCGTAGTAGCCTGCAAGCTTTGTAAAAACATGGGTTCCGTAAACAATAACTGCCATAATGTCCTCTTTTCTATATGTAAATTGTTATTTTTATTAACGAACAAAGCATATCATGTCTGTCAATTTTCTGTCAAACAGAATATGGAACGTCTTGAACAATAAAAAGGAACAAATGTTCGACAAACAGGTAGACAATAAAAAAAAGCTGTGGTATACTCATAGGACGAGATAGTAGAAATGCGAAAAAATGATTAAATAGTGAAGATGAGAACGTAGTAATAGAGTATGGAATGAGTGAGGATCGGAGTACTTTCATGGATCATTTTGAATTGGTATCGGAATACGCGCCTACCGGCGATCAGCCGCAGGCAATCACGGAGCTGGTGGAAGGATTTAAGCAGGGCAATCAATTCCAGACGCTTCTCGGCGTGACCGGTTCCGGTAAGACCTTTACAATGGCGAATATCATACAGGCATTGAATAAGCCGACGCTGATCATTGCACATAATAAGACGCTTGCGGGACAGCTTTACGGTGAGTTTAAGGAATTTTTCCCGAATAACGCAGTCGAATATTTTGTCTCCTATTATGATTATTACCAGCCGGAGGCATATGTGCCGTCGTCGGATACCTATATCGCAAAGGACTCTGCCGTAAATGAGGAGATCGACAAGCTGCGCCTGTCCGCGACCGCATCGCTGACCGAGCGGAGGGACGTGATCGTGGTTGCCAGTGTGTCATGTATCTACGGTCTGGGAAGTCCGGACGATTATATGGGAATGGTGGTTTCCTTGCGGCCGGGTATGACGAAGGACAGAGATCAGGTCATCCGGGAGCTGATCGATATGCAGTACGAGCGAAACGATTTAGATCTTGACCGAAGCTGCTTTCGCGTGCATGGCGACGTGCTGGAGATCAATCCTGCGCAGGGTGGGGATGCGCTGATCAGGGTCGAATTTTTCGGCGATGAGATTGACCGCATTACAGAGGTTGAGCCGCTGACGGGAAAGTCGCTCTCAGTACTGGAGCACGTGATGATCTTCCCTGCTTCTCATTATGTTGTTGCGCCGGAAAAGATCAGGTGCGCTTGCGACGCAATCGAAGAGGAATTAAAGGAGCGGGTTGTTTTTTTCAAACAGGAGGACAAGCTGTTAGAGGCGCAGCGCATTGCTGAGCGCACGAATTTTGATGTGGAGATGCTGCGTGAGACGGGGTTCTGTTCCGGCATTGAGAATTATTCAAGACATTTGAACGGCACGAAGGCGGGGGAGCCGCCGCACTGCCTGATGGACTATTTTAAGGATGATTATCTGATCATCATTGACGAGTCCCATATTACGATCCCGCAGATCCGAGGCATGTATGCGGGAGATCGTTCGCGCAAGACAACACTTGTCGATTACGGGTTCCGCCTGCCGTCGGCGCTCGATAATCGGCCGCTGAATTTTGCGGAGTTCGAGCAGCATATCGATCAGATGCTGTTTGTGTCGGCAACGCCGAATGTCTATGAGCAGGAGCATGAGCTGCTGCGGACAGAGCAGATCATCCGGCCGACCGGACTTTTAGATCCCGAAGTGTTCGTGCGTCCGATCGAGGGGCAGATCGACGATCTGATCGGTGAGATCCGTAAGGAGACGGAACGAAAAAACAAGGTGCTTGTGACGACGCTCACAAAGCGGATGGCGGAAGATCTGACCGAGTATATGAAGGATGTCGGCGTCCGTGTCAAATATCTGCATTCGGATATTGATACGCTGGAACGTGCCGAGATCATACGGGACATGCGGCTGGATGTGTTCGACGTGCTTGTCGGCATCAACCTGCTGCGAGAAGGTCTGGATATTCCCGAGATTTCACTGGTGGCGATTCTGGATGCGGATAAGGAGGGCTTTCTGAGGTCAGAAACCTCATTGATACAGACGATCGGACGTGCGGCGCGTAATTCTGACGGACATGTCATTATGTATGCGGATCAGATCACGGAGTCCATGCGCGTAGCAATCGAGGAGACGGAGCGCAGACGCCGTATCCAGCAGAAATATAATGAGGAGCACGGGATCACGCCGCAGACGATCCGCAAGGCGGTGAGAGATCTGATCAGCATCAGCAAGAAGATCGCCAAGGAGGAAGTGCGCTTCGAGAAGGATCCCGAATCCATGACAAAGGAAGAATTGGAGAAGCTGATCGCGGCAGTCCAGAAGAAGATGAAGAAAGCAGCAGCGGAGCTTGATTTTGAGACGGCGGCGGAGCTTCGCGATAAGATGATGGAGCTAAAGAAGCGGCTGGAGGAATAACAGAATAAAGGAGTACAGAGAGTATGGCAGCAAAAAAGATGCTTGCACCAACGGAGTGTATCCGAATCCGGGGAGCAAACGAGCATAATCTGAAACAGATTGACATTGATATTCCGAGAAATCAGCTTGTGGTATTGACGGGGCTTTCCGGCTCCGGAAAATCATCACTGGCGTTTGATACGATCTATGCGGAAGGACAGCGGCGTTATATGGAGTCATTGTCCTCTTACGCAAGACAGTTTTTGGGGCAGATGGAAAAGCCGAGTGTGGAAAAGATTGAGGGACTTTCTCCGGCGATCTCGATAGACCAGAAATCGACAAACCGTAACCCGCGTTCGACGGTGGGAACCGTGACGGAAATTTATGATTATTTCCGGCTGCTCTACGCACGCATCGGAATTCCGCACTGTCCGGAATGCGGCAGGGAGATCAGGAAGCAGACGGTTGATGAGATGTGCGACCAGATCATGGGGCTGGCGGAAGGAACAAAAATACAATTGCTTGCACCCGTTGTCCGCGGTAAAAAAGGAGAGCATGCAAAGGTACTTTCGCGCGCCGCAAGGAGCGGCTATGTGCGCGTGATCTTGGACGGCAGCATGTATGAGCTGTCCGAGGAGATCAAGCTGGATAAAAACATCAAGCACACCATAGAGATCGTTGTGGACCGTCTGATCGTAAAGCCGGGGATTGAGAGCAGGCTGACAAGCTCGATCGAGAATACGCTTGAGCTGGCGGAAGGACTGATGGTGGTTGACGTGATCGATGGGGAGCCGCTTCAGTTCAGCCAGAGCTTTGCCTGCCCGGATTGTGGAATCAGCATTGAGGAGATCGAGCCGAGGAGCTTTTCTTTCAATAATCCGTTCGGTGCCTGTCCGGACTGCTTCGGACTCGGCTACAAGATGGAGTTTGATCCCGAACTGATGATACCGGATAAAACCTTAAGCCTGAATCAGGGTGCGATCGTTGCAATGGGCTGGCAGTCAAGCTCGGATGAGGGAAGCTTTACCCACGCGCTGCTTAGCGCATTGGCAAAGGAATATCATTTTTCTTTGGACACACCGTTTGAAGAGCTTTCGGACGAGATTCAGAATGTCATTATTTCCGGCACAAGCGGGCGCCAGGTAAAAGTGCATTATAAAGGACAGCGCGGGGAGGGCGTGTATCCGGTCGCGTTTGAAGGGCTGATTCAGAATATGCAGAAGCGTTATCGCGAGACCGGTTCGGATTTGATGAAGCAGGAGTACGAGACGTTCATGAAGATCACGCCCTGCAAGCTTTGCAAGGGTATGCGGTTAAAAAAGACGTCGCTTGCAGTGACGGTCTGCGACAAAAACATTTATGAGATCACATCCCTATCCATCAAAACGCTGTCGGCATTTCTTGAAACGCTGGAACTGACAAGGCAGCAACAGCTGATCGGAGATCAGATCCTGAAAGAGATCCGGGCGCGCGTGCGGTTTCTGGTCGATGTGGGGCTGGAATACTTAAGTCTTTCCAGAGCAACGGCAAGCTTATCGGGCGGCGAGGCGCAGCGGATCCGGCTGGCAACGCAGATCGGTTCGGGGCTTGTCGGCGTATGCTATATTTTGGATGAGCCGAGCATCGGTCTGCATCAGCGCGATAACGATAAGCTGCTCGCCACATTGAAGCGGCTGCGTGATCTTGGCAATTCGGTGCTCGTTGTGGAGCATGACGAAGATACGATGCTTGAGGCGGATTATATTGTGGACATTGGTCCGGGTGCGGGCGAGCACGGGGGCGAGGTCGTAGCGCAGGGAACGGCGGAGCAGATCATGAAGGTGAAGGAATCCGTAACGGGACAGTATTTAAGCGGCGCAAAACGGATCCCCGTACCTGAGACAAGAAGAAAACCGACCGGTTTTCTGACTGTCAAGGGCGCAAGAGAGCATAACCTGAAAAATATCGACGTGGATTTTCCGCTCGGCGTATTTACCTGCGTCACGGGCGTTTCCGGTTCGGGAAAGAGTTCGCTGGTCAATGAAATTCTATATAAGCATCTGGCAAAGAAGCTGAACCGGGCGAGAACGGTTGCCGGTGCGCATGACACGATCCTTCATGTGGATAAGCTCGATAAGGTCATCAATATCGACCAGTCGCCGATCGGGCGGACACCGCGCTCCAATCCGGCGACCTATACGGGGGTGTTCGATCAGATCCGTGATCTGTTTGCCGGCACAACGGATGCAAAGGCGCGCGGCTACAGCAAGGGACGATTCAGCTTTAACGTGAAAGGCGGGCGCTGCGAGGCGTGCAGCGGAGACGGTATCATCAAAATTGAAATGCACTTTCTTCCCGACGTGTATGTACCGTGCGAGGTCTGTGGAGGAAAACGCTATAATAGAGAAACACTGGATGTGAAATATAAAGGAAAGAGCATTTATGACGTGCTGGATATGACGGTGGAGGAAGCGGTGCGCTTCTTTGAAAACGTACCATCCATCCGAAGAAAGATCGAGACACTTTATGATGTCGGTCTCTCCTATATTCGATTGGGACAGCCTTCCACAACATTATCAGGCGGCGAGGCGCAGCGGATCAAGCTTGCGACGGAGCTTTCTAAGCGGGATACGGGGCACACCATCTATATTATGGATGAACCGACGACGGGGCTGCATTTCGCGGATGTGCATAAGCTGGTGGATATCCTGCACCGCCTTGCGGACGGCGGCAATACCGTGGTCGTGATCGAGCACAATCTGGATGTGATCAAGACAGCCGACTATATCATTGATATGGGTCCGGAGGGCGGAGACGGCGGCGGAACGGTGATCGCAAGGGGAACGCCGGAACAGGTTGCGCAGACGGAAGGCTCTTATACGGGAACCTATGTCCGGAAAATGTTGGAAAGGGAAAATCACAGAAAAACGCAAAAAAGCACGGATTGACCTTTATTTTTATCGGAAAACAGCCGATAACATACCTAGATGCATGGAGGCACGGATACGCAAGGCGGACGGAACCGCTTTACGTAGCGTGCTTTCTTTGTTGGAAAAAAAGAAACAGGTAACGGTTCTGTCCGTGCCCGGATCAAAAAATTTTTATGAAGTTTTTGGAAACCCCCTTTGAAAATGCGTTCTTATGGGTTATAATGGCTTCGTATGTTTAATTTTTACGGTAGATGGCAATGCT
Source organism: Lachnospiraceae bacterium (assembly GCA_014804755.1). Classification (GTDB taxonomy): domain Bacteria; phylum Bacillota; class Clostridia; order Lachnospirales; family Lachnospiraceae; genus DLAJ01. Next base: position 251,004 of record JAAUZE010000008.1, read on the forward strand.
GAAAGTAGATTTTGCCATTCGGTCATGCATATAAGAAGCATTCACATAGAAATAGAGGAGAGCGTTGAGAAAGGGGTTTGGAGCATGCAGTACACGGATATCGGAATTGACTTGGGAACTGCGAGTATTCTTGTCTATATCAGGGGAAAGGGCGTTGTATTAAAGGAGCCGTCCGTTGTTGCATTTGACAGGGATACGAATAAGATAAAGGCAATCGGTGAGGATGCGCGTCTGATGTTGGGAAGGACGCCGGGAAATATCGTTGCGGTCAGACCGTTAAGACAGGGTGTTATTTCGGACTATACCGTCACCGAGAAAATGATGAAGTATTTTATCCAGAAAGCGCTCGGAAGAAGAACCTTCCGTAAGCCGCGCATTGCGGTGTGCGTGCCGAGCGGCGTGACTGAGGTAGAGAAGAAAGCGGTTGAGGACGCAACGTATCAGGCGGGCGCGAGGGAGGTTTCCATCATTGAGGAGCCGATCGCGGCGGCAATCGGCGCCGGCATTGACATCAGCAAGCCGTGCGGTAATATGATCGTTGATATTGGAGGCGGAACGTCGGATATTGCAGTGATCTCCCTCGGAGGTACGGTTGTCAGCGCATCCATTAAGGTTGCGGGCGATGATTTTGATGAAGCGATCGTGCGCTATATGCGTAAAAAGCATAATCTTTTGATCGGCGAGAGAACGGCGGAGGACATCAAGATCAAGATCGGTACGGCGTTTAAGCGTCCGGAAGTAGATTATATGGAAGTTCGTGGGCGAAATTTGGTGACAGGTCTGCCGCGTACCGTCAAGGTTTCCTCGGAGGAGACAGAGGAGGCACTTAGGGAGACGACTTCGCAGATCATTGAGATCATACACAGCGTGCTTGAGAAAACGCCGCCTGAGCTTGCGGCGGATATTGCGGATCGTGGTATCGTATTAACCGGAGGCGGGAGCCTGCTGCGCGGACTGGAGGATCTGATCGCCAACAAGACGGGGATCAATACAATGACGGCGGAGGAGCCGATGACAGCGGTTGCGATCGGAACCGGACGCTATGTAGAGTTCCTTGCAGGCTATCATGAGGAAAGCTAAGAAAAGGTTCATTCAGGATAAAGGGAAACACGAAAAGGAACGGGTAAGGAGGCAGACATGCTCAGAGGATTATATACGGCCTATACCGGAATGGTAAACCAGCAGAAACGTCTGGATACGATGACGAATAACCTTGCGAATGTCAATACGGTCGGTTTTAAGAAGGAAGGCGCGACAAACGAGGCGTTTTCCGACGTGCTCGCATATCGTCTCAAGGATGTGACGACGCCGGGGAACGGCCGTTATATCGGACAGATGAATCTTGGCGTAAAAATCGGTGAAAATTACACGGATTGGTCGCAGGGCGCGTTCCGTAACACCGATAATACATATGATCTTGCCTTAAGCGGCAGCGGATTTTTCAGTATTGAGTTTACAAATAAAAATGACGAGACGATGACGCTTTATACGCGTGACGGCGGTTTTACCGTGAATACGGCAGGGTATCTTGTCAATGACAACGGCGATTATGTGCTCGGCAGAGCAGCGAACGGCGGTTTGGAACGGATTCAGCTTGACCCGACGAAGGATACGTACATCGATCAGACCGGTGGTATCTATCAGGATGACGAACTGATGGCGACGCTCCAGATCACGGATTTTGCCGACTATGATTATTTGGCTAAGTATGGTGAGAATTATTACCGCGCGATCGAGGGGGCAGAATTGCAGGATGCGAACGCGAGAGTCCATTCGGGATATTTAGAGCAGTCCAATGTGGAAAGCGTTCAGGAAATGGTAAATATGATCACGATCCAGCGGAATTATGAGGCGAACCAAAAGGTGATCACAACGCTCGACCGTTCGCTCGATATTGCGGTTAACCAGATCGGCAAGGTATAAGATAATGGTTCATGTCCTTGGACATGATACCCGCCCGGACGGGCATGCAAATAGTAGGAGGAAATTATCATGGTACGTTCTTTATGGTCGGCAGCAACGGGCATGATCGCCCAGCAGCTGAATGTGGACACGATCGCACATAACCTTTCCAATGTGAATACGACGGGTTATAAGACGGATGTGGCGGAGTTTCAGTCCCTTCTGTATCAGACACTTCAAACGCGGACAACTTCCGCAAACGGTGAGGAGAAGCCGGGAAGCGCGCAGGTTGGTCTGGGTGTGCGCAATTCATCCATCAGTTCCATTTTCACGCAGGGTGAGATGAGAGAATCGACGAGCCCTACGGCGTTTGCGATTGAGGGAGAGGGCTTTTTCTCCATTCGTGGGCTGGACGGCGGCACCTATTATACAAGGAACGGTAATTTCTTTATTTCGGAAGGAAATGATGGGCTGACACTCTGTACGGCAGAGGGTTATCCGGTATTGGATACGGAAGGGAACGAGATCGTGTTCGATCCGGATATGATCGTGAGCAAGATCACGATCACCGATCAGGGTAGCTTCTGCTATCCGGACGAGACAAACAATCCGCGTGAACTCGGAATGACGATCGGCGTATACCAGTTCAATAATCCGACAGGTCTGTATAAGACGGACGGCGGATATTATCAGGAGACGGCGGCAAGCGGAGAAGCGATGAACGAGGCGGAAAACGACGCGCTGAAAAAGAGCAAGATCGTTCAGGGCTACTTGGAGGCATCCAATGTCAAGGTCGTAGATGAGATGGTGAATCTGATCATCGCGCAGCGTGCCTATGAGATGAATTCCAAGGCAATCACAACGACGGATGAAATGATGCAGATGGCAAATCAGTTAAAGAGCTAATCGTGTGAGAAGTACTTCTAAAGCTCGCGCCAATGGGCGCTTTGCTAAGAAGTACTAAATCTCACACAGGAGAATGCAAGGCGATAAATTCGCCGCACAGATTTGAGATTCCGCGAAGCGGAATCGGTAGAAAAGGGGACTTACCTATGGATATGAGCGGTCTTACACTGGGATATAATGATTATCTGAGCATGGCGAAGGATGTTTCGGCGACGAAGACGGAAAATGCGGCAAACGCAATAAGTAAGGATTCGACGGACGAAGAACTGATGAGCGCCTGCAAGCAGTTTGAATCCTATCTGCTGGAACAGGTATTTAAGGAAATGCAAAAGACGATTTCCTTTGATGACGATGAGAAGTCATCTTCTATCGGATTTTCCATGGGGGGAGACGACAGTCTGACGGAATACTTTAAGGAGCAGGCGATCGCCACCCTTGCGTCTGATTCCACTGAGAAGAGCGGTCTGGGAATCGCGCAGATGCTGTACGAGGCGATGAAGCGTGGACAGTAACGCTGTCGGCTTACGGCGGACCGGTAAGTATATTTGCATTGAAAAGTAAAAGAACAACCGGATAGAGAAAGGCTGCTTACTGAAGCAGCCTTTTTGCGCGCATCGGGGTTGTTTGCGCCGCAGGCAGGTCTGCGGTATGGGGGATATCATGGAGACAATAAAGGGCTATGTGGAGCATGTGATCTATCGCAATGAGGACAACCATTATACAGTACTGGAGCTGGTCGTGGGCGGAAAGGCGACGACTGTTACGGGAACGTTTGACAGCGCCTCCGAGGGGGAGACGATCGAGGCGGAGGGAGAATTTATCAAGCATGCGATCTACGGAAAACAATTTAAGGTGAGCAGCTACCGGAGCATGCTGCCGGATGATGTGCTTTCCATTGAACGTTACCTTGGTTCGGGCGCGGTCAAGGGGATCGGGGAATCCCTTGCGGCTCGTATTGTCGCCCGTTTCGGCGAGGACACGTTTACCATCATCGAGAAAGAGCCGGAACGTCTTTCGGAGATCAAAGGGATCAGCGAGCGTAAGGCACGCGAGATTGCCGCGCAGCTTGAGGATAAAAAAGGAACGCGCGACGCGATGATGTTTTTGCAGAAATACGGCATCACGAACACGATGGCAATCAAGATCTATAAGCAGTACGGTGCGGAAATATATGGGATCTTACAGGAAAATCCGTATCGTCTTGCCGAGGAGGTGGAAGGCATCGGCTTTAAGGCGGCGGATGAGATCGCGGTGAAGATCGGCATTCATGTAGATTCCGATTACCGTATCCGCAGCGGACTGCTGTACACGCTCCTGCTTGCGGGCGGGGAGGGGCATCTCTTTTTGCCACTGCCCGTCCTGCGCGCACGGACGGCAGAGCTTTTAGGGCTTTCGGAGGAGGCGGTCGATCCGGTCATTCCCAATATGGCGATGGATAAAAAACTGGTGATCAAAAATCAGGGCGGCATGGCGGCAGTATACGGGAGCAGCGCCTATTATACGGAGTTAGACTGCGCGCGCATGCTGCATGATCTGATGCTTGCAGCCGGGGGAGAAGATCCGAAGGAGGATGAGAGGCTGCATCTCAGCATTGCGCGGATCGAGGAGGAGCAGCAGCTTACCTTGGACGAATTGCAGCGGCGTGCGGTTGCGGAGGCGATGAAAAACGGCGTCTTCATTCTTTCGGGTGGTCCCGGAACCGGAAAAACGACAACGACGAAGGCGATCATTGAGCTGCTTGACAAGGAGGGAATGGAGTTTCAGCTTGCCGCGCCGACGGGGCGGGCCGCCAAGCGGATGCAGGAGACGACCGGCTATGAGGCGCGGACGATCCACCGTCTGCTGGAATTGAACGGGGCGGTCTCGGAGCAGGGACGGCGCGTGCGGTTTGAGCGCAATGAGGAAAATCCGCTGGAAGCGGATGCGATCATCATTGATGAAATGTCGATGGTGGATATTTATTTATTTCATGCATTGTTAAAAGCGGTCACGGTCGGCACGCGGCTGATTCTGGTAGGGGATGCAAACCAGCTTCCGAGTGTGGGACCGGGACAGGTGCTTCGAGACCTGATGGAGAGCGGCTGCTTTCCGATGGTCGTATTAAACAAAATCTTCCGGCAGGCGGAGGAGAGCGACATTGTTGTCAATGCGCACCGGATTCATGAGGGAAAGGAAATCGCGCTGGATAACCGGAGCAAGGATTTCTTTTTTCTGGAACGGGATCAGGTGAATGTGATCTACAAGCATATGATCCAGCTCATCACGGGGAAAATGCCCGCCTATGTGGACGCGCAGCCCTTTGAGATACAGGTGCTGACACCGATGCGTAAGGGGGCGCTCGGCGCGGAAAACCTGAACCGTATTTTGCAGCAATACTTAAATCCCGCATCTCCCGACAAAAAAGAATACGTCTTTGGAGAAAACGTGTTCCGCGAGGGAGATAAGGTGATGCAGATCAAAAATAATTACCAGCTGGAATGGGAGGTGCTCGGCGCTTATCAGATTCCCGTTGACAGGGGGACGGGGATCTTTAACGGAGATATGGGGCGTATCGTTTCCGTGGATGAGACGGCGCGCATCCTGCGGGTGCAGTTTGACGAGGGACGCATTGTGGACTATGAGTTTGCGAATCTGGAGGAATTGGAGCTTGCCTATGCGATCACGATCCATAAGTCACAGGGCAGCGAATATCCAGGCATTATCATGCCGCTTTTGTCTGCCCCGCGTATGCTCTTAAATCGGAATCTGCTTTATACGGGCATTACGAGGGCGCGCGGTTGCGTGACGATTCTGGGGAGCCGGCAGACGATCGCGCAGATGATCGCTAATGTGGATGAGCAGAAGCGTCATACGGGACTGGTCTATCGTTTGAGAGAGTTGATCCGGAAAGAGGAGGAATGAAAAAGAAAAAAAGAATCTCAGAGATGCTCATAGGGCTGCTCTATCCGGCGCATTGCCCTGTCTGTGACGAAGTGCTCTCCGGTCGGACGGGCGGTATCTGCACGCCTTGCCGCGCACGTCTTAGGACGGTGGGAGATCCCTATTGTGTGAAGTGCGGAAAACCGCTGCATGACGGGCAGCTTGTTTATTGTCATGACTGCGGCACAACAAAGCATATGTTTACGAGGGGGCGTTGCCTGTTTTATTATGAGGATATCCGTGAATCCGTTTACCGCTTTAAGTATGAAGGGAGGCAGGAGTATGCTTCTTTTTATGCGGATGAGGCCGTGCGTATACTGGGAGAAGAAATCCTTTCATGGCATGCCGAGGCGCTCATTCCGATCCCGTTAAATAAAGCGAAGCTGAAAAAGCGGGGATACAATCAGGCGGCGCTCTTTGCAGAGGCGCTGTCCGAGCGGCTGGGCATTCCGGTTTTGAAGGGAGCGCTTGTCCGGGAGCGGAATACGGTACCGCAAAAGGGGCTGAATCGGGAAGAACGGCAAAAAAATCTGAAAAAGGCTTTCAAATTTATACAAAATGATGTAAAATTAAAGACAATTATATTAATTGATGATATTTTTACCACGGGCAGCACCGTGGATGCCGCTGGAGCGCTGCTGCGGCATGCGGGAGTAGCGGATATTTATGTGATCACATTGGCTTCCGGCAACGGAATTTAGAGAAGGAGTGGAAAGTATGAACGTCAGAAATTGCAGAAAATGTGGAAGGATTTTTAACTATGTGGCGGGACCTCACATTTGTCCGGCTTGTCGGGAGAAGCAGGAGGAGAAATTTCAGGAGGTAAAGAACTTTATCCGTGACAATAAGGATGCGACGATCAATGTTGTCTCTGAGGAATGTGATGTGGAGATTCCACAGATCCAGCAGTGGATTCGTGAGGAGCGGCTTGCATTTTCAGATGATTCCCCGATCGGCGTGAGCTGTGAAAACTGCGGCGCCATGATTAAAACAGGGCGTTTCTGCGAAAAATGTAAAAAGGGAATGGCAAATGATTTAAGCAATGCGATCCGCAAGCCGGAGGCACCGAAGCTGGAACCGAAGAAGCAGGATCGTGAAAATCCGAAAATGAGATTCTTGGACAGATAATTATTACGGGAGAGCTATGTTAAACGAAGAACGGATCATAATGATGACACGGATGGCGGCCTATGAGAGCGGCGAAGGAAAAAAGGACGGCGCGATCGGAAGCTATTTCAGGGGCGATTATATCGGACTTCAGGTGTTGAAGTCCGTTATCAGCGCGACCATTGCTTATTTTTTAGTGTGCGGCATCTATTTGTTATATCATTTTGAAACATTGTTAGACGGAATTTATGAGATGGACCTGTGGGGAATTGCGCGCAAGGCGGCGATCGCTTATATTGTGACGGTTGCCGTATATGCGCTCATTTCCTATGTCGTTTATTCCTATAAATACGGAAAAGCGAAAAAAAAGCAGAAAGCATATATGAGCAGGCTGCGCCAGCTGTCGCAGCTCTATCAGCTTGAGTCCAAAAACAAACAGTCATATTGAGAGGATAGTTATGGCTACATTACTTGTCATAAAAGAAAAACTAAAAAGCTTTTACAGCAAATATGAGGCATATCTGGTTCCTGTGCTGAAATTTACGGCGGCGTTTATTTCACTTCTCCTTGTCAATAAGAAGCTGGGCTATATGACGCAGCTCAACAGTACGGCGATCGTACTGATCGTAGCACTTTTGTGTTCGTTTCTGCCGCTCAATCTCATAATCGTGATGGCGGCGGCATTTTCACTCGGTCATGTATACAGCCTGTCATGGGAATGCGTGATCGTGCTGTTGGTACTGTATCTGCTGATGTTTTTATTGTATTTTCGTTTTTCTCCGAAGGATACCATTGCGGTGCTTCTGACGCCGGTCTGCTTTGCGTTGAAGATTCCGGTCGTTATGCCGCTTTCCATGGGACTTGTGGGAAGTCCTGCGTCCGTTGTATCCGTAGGCTGCGGTGTGATCGTCTATTATGTATTGAGCTTTATCAGCCGTAACGCACCGGCGATCAACTCCTTGGATGCCGACGGCACGCTCGTTCGTTTCCGTTATTTTTTGGACGGGATCATGCATGATCGGGCGATGCTTGTGGCGGTCGCGGCATTTGCCGTAACAGTAATCGTTGTATACATTATCCGCAGAATGCCGGTAGATCATTGCTGGACGATCGCGATGATCACGGGTGCGCTGATGAGCATGGTTATTCTGATGTTCGGCGATCTGAAATATCACACCAATATTTCCATTGTGGGAACGATCGTGGGGAGTATTGCTGCAGTCGGCATTGTGAAGGTTTTGCAATTTTTTGTTTTCAATGTCGATTATAGCAGGACTGAGCACATACAATATGAAGATGATGAATATTATTATTATGTTAAGGCAGTTCCTAAGATGACAGTGACGATTCCCGATAAGACCGTGACGAAGCTGGATACCCGAAAACCCGTGCAGCATGTCGAGAGCGGATTGTCCACGCACCGGACGGCTTCACAGGATGTGGCGCCGCATAGGGCATCGCCGGAGAGCACGTCCCACAGGTCATTCGCTTCCGCAGCGCAGCATACACAGGCAAAGAGCAGCATGTCATCAAAAAGTGACAGCCCTTCGGCAAAAGGCAGCAGTTCGCAGTCAAACAGCGGCAGTCTGCAGACAAACAAGAGCAGTTTGTCTACGAGAAGCGGCATGCAGACAAAACCGTCGGGAACGAGAAGCACACAGGGACACAGCAATAGCAGATAAAGAATGGTAATACAGGTGGCATCAACCGCAGATAACCTGCGGTCGCAGACAGCCTGCGTCGGCGCCTCCAAAAATAATATAGAGAACAGATGGGATCAGTATGGAAAGATTTACGGCGTTTGCGGACAAATACCTGTCTGCCGTACACATACCCAATTACATCAAAGCGACGGATATTGTTGAGATCCTGATCATCTCCTTTTTGGTTTACCAGATCATGGTGTGGATTAAGAATACCAGAGCCTGGGCATTCCTAAAAGGAGTTCTTGTCATACTTGTCTTTATCGGAGTCGCTGCGTTTTTCCATATGTCGACCATATTATGGATCGCGGAGAATGTCATCAGCGTGGCGGCGATCGCGGTCGTCATCATCATGCAGCCTGAGCTGCGCAAGGCGTTGGAGCAGCTTGGCAGTAAGAATTTCTTAAACACGGTTCTTCCGTTTGAAACGGCGCGCAAGGATTCCGGCAGATACACCGATCGTACGGTCAATGAGATCGTGCGTGCCTGTTTTGAGATGGGAAAGGTAAGGACGGGCGCATTGATCGTGATGGAGCAGACGAATTCCCTTGCCGAGTATGAGAGAACGGGAATTGCGGTGGACGGTCTCGTCACCAGCCAGCTGCTGATCAATATTTTTGAGCACAATACGCCGCTTCACGACGGCGCGGTGATCGTGCGCGGGGAACGCGTCACATCGGCGACCTGCTATCTTCCGTTGTCGGATAACCGTGATCTAAGCAAGGAACTGGGAACACGCCACCGCGCTGCGGTCGGCATTTCTGAGGCGACGGATTCTCTGACGCTGGTCGTCTCGGAGGAGACGGGGTATGTCAGCGTTGCCTATAAGGGAGAGCTGTATCGGGATCTGGATCCGGACAGTGTGAAGGAAAAGATCGCAATGATACAGGATAAGCCGAGCGGCGAGGAAAAGAAGCACCGTGTGAGAAAGGGAAAGGCCAAAGCATGAAAAAATGGCTTACACAAAATCTCGGATTGAAATTTCTGTCAGTCATTTGTGCGTCGTTCTTGTGGCTGATCGTGATGAATATCAACGATCCGGTCGACGAGCAGAGATTTGTCGGGATTCCGGTCGAATTGACGAATACGGACGCCATTACCGATGAGGGAAAGGTGTATCAGATATTAGACAATACGAATATGATCAATGTGACGGTGCGGGCAAAACGCTCCGTGTTAGATCAGCTTGACAGAGATAATATCCATGCGGTTGCCGATCTCTCCGAGGTCAGCGTTACGAATATGGTAACGATCAAGCTCTCAAGTAACCGTTACAGTAATCAGATTGACAGCATCCGATCCAATACGGAATTTTTGAAATTGAATATAGAAGATGTCAGACAAAAACAGCTTCCGATCCAGATTTCCGCGATCGGTACGCCGGAGGAAGGATATCTGACGGGAACCGTAACGGCAGGTCAGACGGTCGTGCGTATAAAAGGACCGGAGTCTGTGATCAATCGAATTGATTCCGTACAGGCGGTCGTGGACGTGTCGGGTATGATGAGCGATGTGAGCACGACGGCGAGCATTGTTCTCTATGATGCCGACGGCAATCGGGTTGAAGATGACAGTATACAGCTTAACATTTCAAGCGTCGAAGTGAAGGTTTCGATCCTTGCGACAAAGAGCGTGCCGTTTACCTATCATGTTTCCGGTACACCGGCAGAAGGGTATGAGCTGACGGGAGCAATTGTGGGTACTTATGATAGGATCACGATCGCGGGGCCCCAGAATGTGCTGGATACGATCTCAAGTATCGACATTCCGGCAGAGGTGCTCAATGTAACGGGACAGACGGATTCCCTGAATGCGCTCATTTCTTTGGATGATTATCTGCCGAGCGGCGTTATCATTGCAGATGAGGAGCACACGGGCTTACTGGGCGTTTCGGTAGGGATTGAGCCGTTAGAGACGACCTCTGTCATGATTCCGGAAGGGCAGCTCCGCATTTTCAATGCGCCGGAGGGATATGAATATACGATCGTGAATTACAGCGGCTCCTCCATCAGTGTGCGAGCGATACCGACGGTTATGGCGGGCGTGGATGAGCAAAGCTTTGTCGGAGAGATTGATCTTTCGGGTTATTTTGAGCAGCAGGGAGTCTATGAGCCTGCGGACGGCGTTTATTCTATTGAAGCGGCATTCGTGATGCCTGAGCGTGTGACACAGGTGCAGAGACTGTATGTGTCCATTGAGCTGAAAAAAATCGTGGAGGAAGAAGAATAGGGACACGGAGAAAGGACATAGCGTAACATGGCGAGACTGTTTGGAACGGATGGAGTAAGAGGAGTTGCAAATGAGGAATTAACGCCGCTTTTAGCGATGCAGCTTGGGCAGGCGGGAGCCTATGTACTGACGAAGGAGCGAGACCACAAGCCGACGATCATGGTCGGCTGTGATACAAGAATATCGGGCGACATGCTGGCGAATGCACTGATGGCGGGCGCGTGCTCCGTCGGAGCAAACGCGGTCTATGTCGGTGTGATCCCAACACCGGCGATTGCTTATCTGACAAGAAAATATAAAGTGGATGCGGGTGTTGTGATTTCCGCATCCCATAATCCGGTGGAGTTTAACGGAATTAAATTTTTTGACGGAAACGGCTATAAGCTGCCGGATTCGTTAGAGGATGAGATTGAGAGTCTGATCCGCTCCGACATGAAAGGCGTCAAATTTCCGACGGGTTCCTCTGTCGGAAAGATCAAGTACCGGACGGACGCGCGCGAGGAATATATCAATCATGCGGTTCAGTCGGTACCGGTGAAGCTTGACGGTATGAAGATTGTCGTGGACTGCGCGGAGGGTGCGGCATTTTATACGTCCGTGGAGACATTGAAAGAGCTTGGCGGTAATATTGTGGCGATCCACAACAATCCCGATGGCACGAATATCAATGCAAACTGCGGCTCCACGCATTTAGAGGAGCTGAAGGCGCGCGTTGTTTATGAGAAAGCGGCGCTGGGGCTTGCGTTTGACGGCGATGCCGACCGTCTGCTCGCAGTAGATGAAAACGGCAGAGTAGTGGACGGGGATCAGATCATGGCGATCGTCGGAAATCATATGAAGGATACCGGAAAGCTCAAAAAGAATATGATCGTGGTAACGGTCATGAGCAATCTCGGATTTTCCCTAATGGCAAAGGAGCGCGGCATCGAGATTGAGCAGACAAAGGTGGGCGACCGCTATGTGCTTGAGAGAATGAAGGAAATCGGGGCAAATCTGGGTGGAGAGCAGTCGGGGCATATTATATTCCTCGACGAAAATACGACGGGGGACGGTCTCTTAAGCGCGCTGCATCTGTTACAGGTGCTTGTGGAAACCGGGAAACCGCTGTCGGAATTGTCATCGGTTATGCAGGTGCTGCCGCAGGCGCTTGTCAACGCAAAGGTTCCGAACCATAAAAAAGAAAGCTATATGGAATATCCCGAAATTGCGGCGGCGATCGAAAAGCTGAACGAAACGTTTGAGGGAGAGGGCAGGGTGCTGATCCGGCCTTCCGGAACGGAGCCGCTCGTGCGGGTGATGATCGAGGGAAAAGATCAGGCAATGATCCAGAGGGAAGCGCAGAAGCTTGCCGACCTGATTCAAAATATCATGTTATAGCGTGATATGAGACAGATATGATAAGAAAAGCTTGTGAATGCTTTGCGAAAATGCTATACTAGTCGTATTGACAGTAATCGTGGGGGTTATGGTCGATTCGGCTTTGAAGAAGCCAGAAGTGGAGGTATAACAATTATGGTAAGCCAAAAGGTGGTTATTAAGAATCCGACGGGACTGCATCTAAGACCTGCCGGCATCCTATGTAAAGAGGCTATGCAGTTCAAATCGTTGATTACATTTACCTTTCGGGAAAATACAGCGAATGCAAAGAGCGTTTTAAGCGTGCTCGGCGCATGTGTAAAATGTGGTGATGAGATTGAGTTCACCTGTGAGGGTGAGGATGAGGAAGAGGCCTTAAAGACGCTTGTGAATGCGATCGAAAGCGGTCTCGGAGAGTAAAGCCGCAGCTGATGTCAGCCCGAAATGGTTTCGGGCTGATTTTTCTGTTTGGGAAAAATTCAAATTGGAGGTAGGAAAAGGATGTTACATTATCAGCGTTACAAGAGAAATCCGGTGGTCGATTATCCGGAAAGGGAATGGCCGAATCGGGAAATTGAGAAAGCGCCCGTTTGGTGCAGCGTCGATCTAAGAGACGGAAATCAGGCGCTCATTGACCCGATGGTCGTGGGTGAGAAGATTGAGTTTTTTGAGCATCTTGTAAAGCTGGGATTTAAGGAGATTGAGATCGGTTTTCCCGCGGCAAGCCAGATCGAGTATGATTTTTTGCGTCAGCTTGTGGAGCGCAGACTGATTCCCGATGACGTCAAGGTGCAGGTGCTCTCGCAGTGCCGCGAGGAGCAGATCAAGCGCACGTTTGAGTCCATTGAGGGATGTGCGCAGGCAATCGTGCATATTTATAATTCGACATCTACCCTACAGCGGGACGTCGTGTTTGGCATGAATCGGGAGGAGATCATCCAGATCGCGGTGCAGGGCACGAAATGGGTAAAACAGTATGCGGCTGATTTTCCCGGAAAGATTCTGCTTGAGTATTCGCCAGAAAGCTTTACGGGAACGGAGCTTGATTTTGCGCTGGAGATCTGTACGGCGGTACAGGAGACATGGGGAGCGACAAAGGAAAATCCCATCATCATCAATCTGCCCTCCACGGTCGAGATGACGACGCCGAATGTATATGCGGACAGAATCGAGTGGATGAATAAGCATTTTAAGAATCGTGAGAGTATTATTTTAAGCGTACATCCCCACAATGACAGGGGGACCGGAGTCGCCTCCACGGAGCTTGCGATGCTTGCAGGTGCGGAGCGCGTAGAGGGCACACTGTTCGGAAATGGCGAGAGGACGGGAAATGTGGATGTGATGAACCTTGCCTACAATATGTTTTCACAGGGGATTGATCCCAAATTGCAGATTGAGCATGTGAATGAGAGCATTGAAATTTATGAGCGCTGCTGCAAGATTCCGATCCATCCGCGCCATCCGTATGCCGGAAAGCTTGTGTTCACGGCATTTTCCGGCTCGCATCAGGATGCGATCAACAAGGGCGTCAAGGCGATGCGTGAGCGTGGGAATGCGTATTGGGAGGTACCGTATCTGCCGATCGATCCCGCGGATATTGGCAGGGAGTATGAGCCGATCGTGCGCATCAATTCCCAGTCGGGCAAGGGCGGTGTCGCGTTTGTCATGGATACGTATTTCGGATTTAAGCTGCCGAAGGGAATGCAGCGGGAATTTGCCAATGTCATTCAGGATATTTCGGAAAAGCAGGGAGAGGTGTCTCCCGATCTGATCATGGAAAATTTCCGCAGGGAGTATTTGAACCAAAAGGAGCCGATTCATTTTCGTAAGCTGCATGTGGACGATTTGAGCGGGGAGACCGAGTCGCAGTTTGATACACGGGTGACCGTTGTTTATACGGATCACGGTGAGGAGAAGACCTACACGGCAGTCGGAAACGGACCGCTTGACGCGGTACAGCGCGGACTGCAGGAAACGCTCGGTATATCGATCAAAATTCTTGACTATGAGGAGCATGCATTGCAGAGCGGATCCAATTCACAGGCGGCGGCATACATTCATCTTTTGAATTCAAATGACGGAAGGGTCACTTATGGCGTAGGCGTCAGCTCGAATATCACCCGCGCTTCCGTGCGCGCGATATTCTCGGCAGTCAACAGGCTGGGACTTGGGGAAAAGTAAGGCGGACGTATGAAAGAATGGATCTCACAAAGGAAACGAATAGGAATATGGGCAGGCGCCGCGTTGGCGGCGCTTGTTTTTGTATTGAGCAGTCTGTTTCCCAAAACGACATATCGTGTTGTGAAATATCATGTGGTTTTGGAGGAGGAAGAGCAGGAACAGGATATTGTCCTGACGCCGGAGACGACGGTGCTTTTTTCCTTCTCTGTCGGAGAGGTCAATGTGAGCGGCGTGCAGCCCTGCCTTGACTGGGGAGCCGAGAACTGTCCGTCAGGCGTACTCTGCGTGGATGTATGGCAGGTATCAGCGGACGGAGAGCAGAATTATGTCGGACAGGGAAGCGCGCCGCTTAACGCGGGATTAAGAAGATCCTATACGTATGTTGCACTGCCCCATGAGGAGACACTGTGCGGAGAACTGATCCTTGCCATCCGCTATACGCCTGCAGAGGGGGAAGCGTTCTATCCCTCTTTGGTTGCGACGGACAGGGACATGGGTGAATGTCTTACGGTCGTAGACGACGAACCGTACGCCGGAGATCTGCTGATGTATTATGCGTCCGAGCAGGAAACTTATCCGCTGCTGTTTGACGCAAAGCTCGTATGTCTTCTGCTGGTCTGTGTGGCTTTGACAATGGATAGGGGCCGTGGGAAGGAGGGGCTTGCATGAAGAAAAAACAACGGGCGCGTATGCTGTTCATTCTTATGGCTGTGGCGCTGGTGGTTTCCATTTTAGCGGAGCTGTTCCTTTTTAACAGGCATGCACTGTTTGAGGAGCATTATGAGATGCGGAGCGGGATTGCGGCAGGCAGCACCGAGACGGTGCTTGATCTTGGGGAAGAACAATATATCAAAACCGTTCGGATTGCGGTTGATCTGACAGAAGAGGCGGATTACCGGCTGGTATTATGGGATGAACAGGGGAACGAGATCGGCGTGTGGGAGGGCAGGCTTTCTCCCCAATTGGGTGAAAGTGTAATTAATCTGCGTACGCGGGCAGCAGGAATGGTATTGACGTTCTCCGAGGCGCCGGAGTCGGACGGCATGATCACGGCGGCAAATTTTATGGAATGGAGTCCGTATCGCATCTTGTTTTTCTGGGTATTGCTCGGGCTGGCGGCATGGTTATGGCTGTGGCGCGCCTTTGTGGCGGAAAAACCGGAATATGCGTTTGCAGCGATCGCACTGACGGTCGGAATCCATCTGATCCTGATGACGGGAACGAATCAGATCAGCTATGATGAACAGACGCATGTCAGCAAGGTCTGGAATCTTTCTTATATCGGAACGGTTTATGACACGGAGGCAGTACTGGAATTAAAGACGCTCCGTGCGCCCCGTTTCAATAACCGCTGGGAGCGGGAACTGACAGAATCCTATTTGCAGGGGATTCATGACTATGATACGGCGGAAGTGTATCAGCAGACCAAAATGATCTATTATGACAGGCGCGCGTACCTTCCGATGGCTCTTTTTATGGCGGTCGGGAGAATGTTAAGGCTGCCGTTCGCGGTGATGCTGATGCTCAGTAAACTGGGAAATCTGCTGATGTACACGGTGGTATGCTTTTTTGCCGTTCGGACAGCAAAGCAGGCAAAAGGGCTTGTCGCGGTGCTCGCATTATTGCCGAACAGTATTTTTACGGCATCGCAGTTCTGCTATGATGCCTGTGTGAACAGCTTTTTACTGCTGGGCATGGTTCTGGCGGCAAACGAGTTTTTTGCACCGAAAACGAGGGTGCGCCCGCGCAATGTAGCGGCGATCTTAATCTGTCTCATCATCGGCAGCTATGCGAAGCCGGTTTACATACTGATGGGGTGTCTGCTTCTGTTTTGGGGAAACGGGAAGTTTCCGTCAAAGCGTGCGGCGTGGCTGTTTCGCGGCGTGCTGATGACCCTTTGCCTGTGTATGCTTTATGAGATTCTTGCGAAATCCGGCACCGGGGGCTCGGCAATGGTGACGCTTGCCAATGGCGGGGATACACGTATGGAAGGGACCAATATGCTTGGGCAGCTGAAGCATATATTCAGTGCACCGCTTTCCTATACGGGACAGCTTTTGCACGCCATGTTCGGCCGGATTGTGGATTGGTTTAACGGAAAAGACCAGTTTCTCATGTATGCTTACCTGGGCACGCCCGGTACGCTCTGCACGTGGATTTTTTTAGGTACGGCGGCGTTGGCGGCGCTTGTCGGGTGTAAAGAGGAACAGCGCAGCCGGTTGAAAACGGGCGATGCAGTGTTGTTTGCGGTCATGGTATTCGGCATGTCGGCGGTGGTCTGGACCGTTCTTTATATGTCCTTTAACGCGGTGGGCAGCCCGGTCATTGTCGGCGTTCAGAACCGTTATTTTACGCCGATGCTGTTCCCGTTCTTTGTATGCTTCCTAAATGGGAGACTTGTGTGGAAATGGGGTAAGGAGCGGTATTATCAGATTCTGTTTGGTATCATGGCAGGACTGCTCCTTTACTGTAACTGGAGGCTTGGGATCGTACCGTATTACTTATAGGCGTCTGCGATGCCGGCACGCCCGTACCATTTGAAAACCGGAACGAATTGTGGTATGATAGAGACGCTCTAAAGGATAAAAACGAAGAGGGCTTTTGCTTATGGGACTTACGGTTTCGGTCATTACGGCTACCTATAACGATGCCGATCATCTGGAGCGGATCATTGAGCAGGTCAAAAAACAGGATTATGCGGACTTGGAATACATCGTGGTGGACGGCGCATCCACGGATCGGACGCCTCAGCTCCTTGCGGAGGCGAAGCAGTGGTTCGGGGAGCGGATGAAGATCTGCTCGGAGCCGGATAACGGAATTTATGATGCCATCAATAAAGGGATCCGCATGGCAAAGGGCGATGTCATCGGGTGCTGTTTTGATGAATTTACCGAGGTCTATGCCGTGCGAAGGCTCGTTGAGGCGATAGAAAAAGAACATACGGACGGCGTGCATGCCGATCTGGATTATTGCAGGGACGGTAAGATCGTAAGGAAATGGCGGCAGGGGCAGGGGCGTCTGCGGTTCGGCTGGATGCCGGGGCATCCGACGTTTTATCTGAAGCGTGAAGTGTACGAGCGCTACGGAGTTTACCGGACGGATTACCGCATTTCGGCGGACTATGAATTAATGGTGCGCTGTTTAAAGGACGGACAGGTGAAGCTTGCCTATGTCCCGGAGGTCCTGATCCGCATGAATTACGGCGGTACGAGCAATAACGGCCTTTCGGCGTATCTTTTGTCACTGAAAGAGGGACATCGCGCGCTGCGGGAGAATCACATCCGTTTTGCGTGGTTTACGGACCTGTGCAGGACGCTTCGGGTGCTGCGTCAGTTTTTGTGAACGCCCTGCCCGCATAGGAGAATAGCCGATGAAAAGTCTTGTCATGATACCGGCGTATAATGAGGAAAAAAATATTGTAAAAACGGTGCGCGATATTCAGAAAAACGCGCCTGATTTTGATTATATCATCATCAATGACTGCTCGCGGGACAGTACGCTTGACTTATGCAGGCGGGAGGGGCTGCATGTTTTAAATCTGCCTGTCAATTTGGGGATTGGCGGAGCGGTGCAGACAGGCTACCGCTATGCGATGCAGAACGGCTATGATGTGGCGGTGCAGTTTGACGGCGACGGACAGCATGACGCCGCCTATCTGACACAGATGCGAGAGAAGCTTGTGCGTGAGGAGCTGGATATGGTGATCGGTTCACGGTTCCTGCGGCACGAAGGGTTTCAGTCTTCCGGTATGAGGCGGCTGGGAATCCGCTATTTTACGGAACTCATCCGGGTTTCAACGGGAAAAAAGATCACAGATCCCACGTCGGGCATGCGGATGGCGAACCGCAGCGTGATCGAGGCGTTCGCTGTGAATTATCCCAAGGATTATCCGGAGCCGGAGAGTGTTGTATATTTGCTGCGGCAGGGAAAACGGGTGGAGGAAGCGCCTGTGAAAATGCGGGAGCGTGAGAACGGGAAGTCCTCTATTTCTTTTTCGAAGAGCATTTACTATATGTGCAAGGTAACCTTTGCCATTTTGATAGAGGATATAAGGAGATACTGAAGCGATGGTGAAATTACAATTGATCGGCGCGGCAGTTTTGCTGCTTGGCATGTTGTATATTATCCGCCTGATCCGCAAAAGAAGAATGGAACTGAAATATGCGCTGCCGTGGCTGGCGGTTTCTTTTGCGGCGCTGATCGTGGACTGTTTTCCGAAGCTGTTGTCTAAGCTTGCCGATCTGCTCGGTATCGCAACGCCGGTCAACGCGCTGTATCTGGTGGCGTTTTTGCTTTCCATCTGTCTTCTCTTTGCGCTGACCGTCATTGTGTCACGGCAGTCGGAGCGGATCAAGCAGCTTGTACAGGCCGCGGCGCTCTGCGAGGAACGGATCAAGCGCCTGGAAAGCGCAGGGGCAGGAGAAGAACGCAAAGAACGGAGTGGGCAGGAAGACCGGAGCGCACAAGAAGAATAGAACAAAACGCACGCAAAGAACGGAATGCACACGAAGGACAGAAAGGGCAGATGATCGGAATGAACATCCTGTATGTGGCTCATGAACGGAACCTGGGCGGCGCATCGAAATCCCTGGTCACGATGGTATCGGATATGAAACGCCGCGGACATACGGTGACGGTCGTTGTTCCGTTCCGGTCGGGACAGGTCTTCCGTGCACTGAAGGAACAGGGGATTTATGTTAAAAAAATATTTTTCGGATGGTGGATGATGCCCAAGGCATGGAATCCGCTGTTGAAGTTCTTATTTCGCGTACTCTATTTGACGGAGCCGGTCGCGGCACGCCGGATTGTCTCACTGGCGAGAAAAAGACAGGCGAAGTTGATTCATTCAAATTCCAGCGCGATCGACATCGGCGCGCGTGCGGCAAAGATGTGCGGATTGCCGCATGTCTGGCATTTTCGGGAGTTCGGCGATCTGGATTATCGCCTGATCTATCTATTGGGAAAGCAGGAGAGCGCACGCCGTGCGGTAAATGTTCCGGGAAAGATCGTGTTCATTTCGGAATGTCTGCGGCGGTATTATGAGCAGGAGATACCGGATGCGCACTGCACTGTGATCTATAACGGTATTTCTGAGAAGCTTTTCTATGAGAAATATCCTGACGGGAAGGCAGCAGGCGGTCAGCGTGGGCAGGTCATAGGCGGACAAAACGACGGCAGCGGGACGAAGGTCACGTTCCTGATCGCGGGTAATTTTCATGAGGGGAAGCATCAGGAGCTGGCGATCGAGGCCTGCCGGATTTTATGTGAGCAGGGTTTTGGCGGCGTCAGACTGATGGTTGCGGGTGCCGCGTCCGCGTTGAAGTCTTCGAAAGCATTTGAGGAGCGGCTCAAAGCGCAGGCGCTGAAGCTGCCTGAGGGGACGGTCACGTTTACGGGCTATGTGTCCGATATGGCGGCGCTCAGAAAGCAGACGGATGTGGAGCTTGTCTGCTCCGGCATGGAAGCGTTCGGGAGGGTGACAGCGGAAGCGATGCTTTCTTCTAATCCGGTCATCGGCGCGGACAGCGGGGCAACCCCAGAGCTGATCGCACATGGGAAAAATGGATTTTTGTTTGAGAGCGGCAGCGCGGAGGCACTGGCGGACAGGATGCGTTATTTTTTGGAGCATCCGCAGGAGATCACGCGCATGGGTGCGGAGGCGTACCGTGGCGCAAGGGAATGCTTTACCGCGCGGCATAATACTGACGCCGTCGAGCGGCTGTATGCCGCGCTTCTCGACTGATAGGAAATTCCTTAGTCAAAGATTGGCGCGAATGCGACAATCTTTTTTGAGGGAAACAAGGGTTAGGCGTACATTGCGAAAAAGCATGGAGGAGGGCGTTTCATGGGATACGTTCTGATCACGGGTGGAAATCTGGTCAATAAGGGCGCGCAGGCGATGGTCTTCGTGGCGGTGGATGAGGTGAAACGGCGCTATCCGGACAAGGAAATTGTTGTGGTGTCCGATATAGACGCCGCGAGAAGCGATGAAGCGCTTTCAAAATACCGCTTTCTGTTCCGTGACGGCGTCTGCCTGTTCGGATGGAAATATAAGCTTTTGCAGCACCGTTACGGAAAGCTTGACAGACATGGGGATGCGGCGTATATCCGAAAGCATACGGATATGATCATTGACGTCAGCGGATATACGTTCGGCTCCAATTGGGGGATTCTGGAAAATCTGCTTGCGGGATATCGCGCCGCGGTGGCAAAAAAGCGTCATATCAAGTTCTATTTTATGCCGCAGTCCTTCGGACCGTTTGAATGGAAGGGCTGGCGGAAGAAGCTCGCGGATCGTTATCTGATAGAATGGATCCGGAGTGCGACCGCAATTTACTGCAGGGAAATGGCCGGCTATGAGCTGCTCAGGAGACGTTACGATTTTCGTTTAGTGAAATATGCACCGGATCTGGTTTTGACGAACCGCGGTGTGGACCGCAGAGCGCTTTTTCGGGATATGCCTGCGCCGCGTGCGGGAGAGGAAGCGGATGAGACAGCTTTCAAGGACGGGGCGGAACAGAGCGTGCCGGATATCGCACCGCACAGCGTCGGTATTGTGCCGAATATGCGGAACGACCGTTACGGGAAAGAAGAGCGGATGGACGCGCTATACCGCAGGGTCATCGATCGGCTGTTGGAGATGGGGAGAACGGTATATATCATCCGGCATGCGGTACAGGATCTTGCATGCTGCCGCCGTATCAAGGCGTATTATCAAAATGACAAGCGTGTCGTGCTGTTGGAGGATGAGACGGACTGCTTTGCCTACAGTGCGCTCGCCGCGCGTTTTGACTATCTTGTGGCGTCCCGCTATCATGCCGTCGTGCATGCCTATAAAGAAGGAACGCCCTGCATCGTACCGGGATGGGCGGTAAAATATGAAGAGCTGTTACGATTGTTTGAGCAGCAGGATTATGAAATTGATGTCAGGACGGCGCTTCCTGATGCGATGGATGGGCCGATCGCGCGCATGGAGGAGAACTATGAGGCGGAAGCGGTAAAGATCAGGGAGATTCTTGCCAAGCTTCAGAGAGGAAATGTGTTTGACATCATCAGTCCGCCCAAGGATCCGGGGAAGTTTGAACCGGATCGGTGGAATGTTTCTGCAATAGAGAAAACCAGAGAATGCGTTTCGTGCAGGATCTGCGCTGCGGTCTGTCCGCAGGATTGTATCCATTTTGAGCGCAAGTACGGTTATTATTTTCCAATCGTGAATGAGGCGGCATGTGTGCACTGCGGAAAATGCATGCGTGTCTGTTACGGAAATGTCGAAATGAAGGATGTGCCGTATGCCGCACCGCGCCGCGCGCTGACTGCGCAGGCGAAAGATGAGGAGCTTCTTTTGCGCGCGACGAGCGGGGGCGTTGTGACGGCAATGGTGGAGCGGCTGCTGCGGGACGGTGTATATGATAACGCGTATCTCGTGGAGGGCTTCGGCGACAAGTATCAGCTGAGAACACGGGAATTTCTTCCGGGAGAAGACTTAAGTCCGACACAAAAATCCCGCTATGTGCCCGTGTCCCAGAGAAAGGCAGTAAAAGGGATTTTGTCGCATCCCGGTCAGCGCAGTATTTATGTCGGATGCGCCTGCGCCGTTTACGGCCTTTTGAAGGCTTTGCAGCTTTCCGGGGAGGACAGGGACCGGGTAC
The DNA here is from genome assembly GCA_014804755.1 of Lachnospiraceae bacterium. Classification (GTDB taxonomy): domain Bacteria; phylum Bacillota; class Clostridia; order Lachnospirales; family Lachnospiraceae; genus DLAJ01. The sequence continues at coordinate 272,956 of JAAUZE010000008.1, forward strand.
TGATCATCGGCCTGTTCTGCGACCGTGCGCAGACATACGCGATCTATGATTATTTCAGGCTGTTTCATAAAAAAAAGATAGAACGTAACGGGCAGCTGACGGAGATTTATTTCAGGGACAAGAGAGCGGGCGGCTGGCCCGGCAATATGCGCTTTACCTTTGCGGACGGGAGTCAGGTTGATCTCAGTGCGAAGGAGCGCATGGTCGTCAAGGACTTTTTCCGGCCGCGGCGCTGCGTGAGATGTACGGATAAATTAAACAGGCAGGCAGACATTTCCGTCGGAGATAATTATACGGGAAAAAACAGCGATAAACGGGGAAGCAGCAGCGTGCTGTTTTACACCGAGCGGGGCGAGGCCGCATTTAAGCATTGCGAGGACGCGTTTGTGACGGCACCATCCTCGATAGAAGAAATCTGTAAATCGCAGCATGTGGAATGGGAGAAGACATTCGGCTGTACGCGGGACGGACTGCACAAAGCAGAGCTTCCCGACCCGCTGCTCAGCGAACATGAAGAAATGGTGGCATTGAGCTGTTATTCAGCCGGGGAGTTGGAGCTTCACTCTTATATCAGGAAAAAAAGCCGCGAAAAGAAGAAAAAGATGTACAAGGACGCACTGCGGGAGAGACTGAAATTATGAGGAGTAAAAAAGCAATCGTAAATACGCTTGCGGGCGGATTGGGAACATTGCTTGTCGGTCTGCTGCAGTTCATCGGACGCATGGTATTCATTCGGTTTCTGAGCGATGAATATCTGGGGATTTCCGGTCTGTTTACCAATATTCTGTCCATTTTGAGCCTGACGGAATTAGGATTGTCCACGGCGGTCTGTTTTTGGCTGTATCAGCCGCTCGCGGATGGAGATCAGGAAAAGATCAAAGCGATCATGCATTATTTCCGCAGAGCCTATTTTGTCATCGGCTGGGTGGTCGTTTTACTGGGCGCGGCGCTGCTTCCTTTCTTACCGTATCTGATGACGGGAACGACCGAGCTTGTCGATGTCCGCGCAGTCTATCTGTTATATGTGCTGCAGTCGGCGGTATCCTATTGGTTTTGGGCGTATAAGGCGACCCTGCTGCAGGCGGATCAAAAGCTTTATATCGTGCGTTTTTATTATGTGATTGCCAATGTGCTCGTCACCGCGGCGCAGCTTACGTCATTGGCCCTGCTCCGAAACTTCATGGTCTATTCGGTGATCGGGCTGTTTTCGGCGATACTGGTGAATCTGTTCTCGGCGCGCGAGGTGGATAAACGCTATCCCTATCTGAAGGAGAAGGAGTACCGGAGGCTTGAGAAGGAAGAAAAGAAAAGCCTGTTCCGGGACGTTTCGGGGATGTCCCTGTTCAAAATGAACACGACCATCGTCAATTCCACGGACAATCTGGTGATCTCCGCATTTATCAACGTAAAAACGGTGGCGTTGTACGGTAATTATCAGGTGATCATCTCCGGGATCTCGCAGGTGGCCATGCAGCTGTTCGGCGGAGTCACTGCGACGGTCGGGAATTATTATACGGAGGATACGAAAGAGCATAACGAGTTCGTCTTCCGCTGCATCCAGCTTCTCTGCTATTGGGCGTATACACTGATGGGGATTGGGATGTTCGTCTGCTTAAATCCGTTCATCCGCCTCTGCTTCGGTGCATCGCGGGTGTTTTCCGTGGAGCTTGTATTTTTGCAGGTGCTCTATTTTATGATCAACGGCTTTCAGCGGACGTCCTTTATTTACCGCGATGCCTGCGGGCTTTTTTGGAAAGGAAAGGCGCGGCCCGTCGCGACGGCTGTTTTGAATATTGTGATCTCGATCGCGCTTGTTCAGTATATCGGGCTTGCGGGTGTGATCGCGGGAACGATCGTAAGCTGGCTTTTAACGACATGGTGGTACGACCCGTGCCTCATATACCGGCAGGCATTCTCGATGTCGCCGCGCCGTTATTTTTTCGGCTATGCGAAGGCTGCGATCCTTACGGCGGCGCTGTTTGCGCTGACCGTGTATCTCTCCGGTCTCCTTAAGTTCGGCGGCTTTGGCGCATTGCTCGTGAAGGTGCTTTTTTGCATGAGCATCCCGAATTTGGGGTATTATCTTTTTTATAGGGACAGCGAGGAATTTGCCTACTTAAAAAAGCTTGGGATTGCCATGCGTAAGCAGTTGCGATACAATAAAACAGGGAAATAAAGCAGAAAGGAATAGACGGAAATGAAAAAGATTATCATTACGGGGTGTAACGGACAGCTTGGGCATGCCATGAACAAGCGGTATGAAGCGAGCACGGAATATGAATGTGTGAATACGGATGTGGGGGAGCTTGATATTACGGACGTGGATGCGGTTTTAAAGTTTGTGCGGGAGATAAAGCCTTATGCGATCGTAAACTGCGCCGCTTACACGGATGTCAATAAATGTGAATCGGAAAAGGATTTGGCATTTCGCATTAACGCCATCGGTCCGCGCAACTTAGCGATCGCGGCATCAGAGGCGGGCGCGAAGCTTGTTCAGGTATCGACGGATTATGTATTTCCGGGTACGGAGAATCGGGAATTGAATGAGTTTGACGCGGTGGGGCCGGTGAGCGCCTACGGGAGCGGTAAGCTTGCGGGAGAACAGTTCGTGCGCGACTTCGGAAGCCGGTATTTTATTATTCGTACGGCATGGTTGTACGGGGAGGGTAAAAATTTTGTCCGTACCATGTTAAAGCTGTCCGAGACAAATGACAAGGTGCGTGTGGTAAAGGATCAGATCGGGAATCCGACCAGCGCCGACGAGCTGGCGGCGGCGATCGCCTATCTGCTGCCGACGGACAATTACGGGCTGTTTCACGGTACCTGTGAGGGAAACTGCTCGTGGGCGGAATTCACAACCGAGATTTTCCGGTTGGCGGGAAAAAGTACCGAGGTGGAATCTATCACGACGGCGGAATATGCGGCGCCTGCCAAGCGTCCGGCGTATTCGATGCTTGACAATTATATGCTGCGCATGACGACGGATTTTCAGTTTGCGCATTGGAAGGACGCCATTGCAGAATATATGAAAAGGGAGCTGTAAACAGCTCCCTTTTCATATATCAAGACGATTTCAGTTCCAAAACAGTTTTATCGTCCAAGAAGAATTGCGAAGGCAATTCTTTTATTGGATATCGATCTTATTCCATGAATCGCTGGGAATCAGCGCAACATAGGTTTTTCCGGTATTGATCTCGATCTGTTCTCCGGTCTGCTTGTCATAATAGATGGTCGGAGCAGACTCGGACGCTTTGCTCCACACGACTTCGATTGCCGTGCCGTTTGTGATGTAGTATGCGGAGCGCTTTGACGTGTCGATCGCATTATAGATCAAATAACCGTTCGGATCAAGCTGCGCAAACGTGGTATCCTGAAGCAGCAGATTCTTGAATGTCAACGGTGCATTGTCGTGCTGCGGATCAAGGTGTGCATCGCCGTATTCATAATAATCGTAGGTTCCCGTTTCTTCGTTATAGACAAGCTTGGAACCGTTGTGCGGGAACACGGATCCGAGATCTACCGTTGTGCAGGCAAAGGCGCCTTCGCGGTCGGACAGATCAAGCTCCGTATTGGAAAAGAGATAGTGCGGTCCCGGATAATATTCATTATATTCGGTCGTATAACGCGAATTGCTGAATCGCTGTTCCAAGTCGCCAGCGCAGATATACTCGGTGAATTCGTAGGCCTTGCCATTGTTTACGCGCGTGAAGCCGCCGCTGAAATTTGCGGAGTACTTTCTTGCGAGCCATTCATCAATATAGAAAGGACCACCGTCATGGCAAAGCACGGCGTTCCATTCCGCAGCAAGCATGATGTTTGTCTGCCTTGTGCTCCGTATGCTGCCAAATTGTTCGATTGCACCCCAGTCCTTTACAACCGCCATCAAACGGGTCACGCGGTTGTTGGCGGTGCTGTTCATAAGCTCATATACAATATCCGCTTCCGTCAGACCGTAATGCGGAAGCGCAATGGATTCATTATCTACCATGATCGCTACGGGACGCTGATCTTTCAGGCTCTCGTCAATCCACTCATTGGTAAGCTCGCTGCGATACATTCCCTCGCGGGTTTCTTCCTCAACCGGGGCGTCGGTCTCGTCATCGGTAAGATCATTGTCATCCGGCTGCGGGGGGTCGTCAAGATCTGAGTCGGCAGGGATAACGATTTCCGGAGTACTGTCATTCGTACTGGTATCTGTGTCTTTTTTGCCGCATCCTGCCATGAGACTTGCTGCCATGGATATACTAAGGAACAGGGTAATTGTCTTTTTGTTGATCCGTTTTCTCATAATGTCTCCTCTTTTCATGTTTCATCGCTGTGTTGTGAAAGGGAATCCAAAGGCCGTGCGTGCCGGACTATGAAGGATTCCAACCATGCGTTATTCTTATTATAGCGCGGTTGTTTCCGACAGTCAACGTTTTCGACATTGCAATGTTTTGCCAATGACGGCGTCTTGCTAATGGCAAACATTGCCATTGAATTGTGCAGTTAAGCTTGTTATAATCACTTTATTATTGAAATTATGGAAAAAACTGGCAGAGTGAGACGTTGGAAGATGCTTGATCGCTTTGCAGGAATGGAGGATTAGAGTGAAAAAACAATCGGAACGTTTTTTCTTTATTTTGTATATGGCGGGATTTCTGATCATGGCAATCCCAATGGCGGTCCGTCAGCCCGTTGTCGACACGATTTCGGACGTTCCGGTCAGTCCGCCCGACGAATATTTCCGCATGCTGATCCCGAAGTATATCTGCGACCACGGAACGCTTCCGACCGGTCTGGAAGAAGAAGTCAGGATCACCGGATGCGGTTTCTCTTACGGTCTGTATAACACGCTGCCATACATTATCCAAGGCTATGTGATGCGTTTTGTCAGTCTGTTTACGGATTCGGACCTTACTCTTTTATACGCGGGGCGGTCCGTCAACATTGTTTTTGGCTGTATCATGGCCGTGTTTGTGTATCTGCTCGGAAAACGTCTTTTTGCGGACCGGCGTTTTCGGTGGCTTTTCTGCGTGGCGGTCATGTATCTTCCCGAAAATCTTTTTGTCCACACTTACATCAACACGGATTCCTGCTGCCTGCTTGCGACGGCGATGATCCTGCATGCATTGGTATGGGGGTATCAGGAGGGTTTTCATGTCAAAAACTGCATATGCCTTGCATTCGGGATCATTTTGTGCGCGCTTTCCTATTATAATGCCTACGGATATATTTTGACTGCCGTTCTGCTCTTTATCGCCTATTATGTGGTAAAAGAAAACGGGAAGTGGCGCTGCGATTTCAAAAAGATGATTACTTACGGGGCATTGGTCAGCATCCTTGTCATCATCGGCGCGGGCTGGTGGTTTGTGCGTGCATGGTTTGTCTTGGACGGAGATATTCTCGGTCTGAAAACCAAGGAGCAGCTGGCACTCATGTATGCGCTTCCCGAAACAAGTCCGCTGTATACTTATCAGGCCCGCGGCGTCGGCATCTTCCGGATGCTGTCGGAAAATCAGTTTTTCCAGTGCCTGTATGACAGCTTTATCGCCGCATACGGCTCGCTATCCATCCGCGGGCACTACTGGACTTATTTTTCCTATAAGCTGCTGTTTGGAGCAGGGGTTTTCGGCGGACTGTGGAGCTTCGGCAACTTCCTCAGAAAAAAAGAGCGTAAAGTAAACGGGAAAGTGTTGTTTTTTCATATCAATATGGTGCTGTGCATGGTGCTTCCGCTCATCATTTTAGTCCGCTATGCCTATACCATGAATTATCAGCATCAGGGACGATATATGCTGCCGGCGCTCATTCCTATTATGTATTACACGGTCTGCGGCATACGGGCGCTCTCTCAGGCAGGGTTCCGCGGAAAGCATCTGCCCGACCGGCTGGTGAACCTTGGCGTCGCGTTTGCACTCTTTATCGCTGCCGGAAGCTCGTTTTATATGGTCTTTATTCAGGCGCTTCCTGTTTATCGGGAAGTGGGTATGCGGCTGATCTATTAGATACCAGGAAATGGCAGCAGCAACAGGTTTTTATTTTCCTAATTTTACAAAAAAAGATATTGCATGGAAAAAACAAATCTGATATAATTTTCATACTCTCGCTTCACAATGAAGATTCACAATAAAAGTAGAGAGTAAGACTGACATAACAATACATTTTATGGAGGGAAAAAGGATGAAGAAGAAATGGGGATTAAGTCTGCTCATTGCGTTCGTTGCGGTAATGATACTGCAGCTTCCGGTATCAGCAGCAAATAGCACGGTTCAGATTCAGCTGTGTTATATCGAAGGCGATCAGGTCAAAGTGGCTGCAAGCGGAAGTGCTGCAGGCGATGACGGACAGTATTATTTGTTTGCGTTGAAGCCTTATGAGTCTGAGGTCGGACTCAGACAGGATTATTGTGCGGTCGGTACAGCGACTGCGAATGGTATCTATTTTTCCACAGCTTTAAATTTGGATACGGCAGCTTCGCAGTTGTATTCCCGATTTGTCGTGACCGTTAAAAGCGGCGGTCGCTTTGTTCCTGTAAGTAACGAGATGTATATTCTCAATCCGGAAGCCGTTGCGACCAAAGCGACGGTCAGCATTTCGGAAGCCACCGGAAACAAGAAGGGAATCACGGCATACTGGCCGTATGCGAATCTTCTTTCAGATCTTGGCGTAGGATATGCGGGAACGACGGTTGATACGGCAAACTTCTTTAACGGCGGCGGCATCAACTTTACCTATAACGGCAAGGTTTACGCTTTTAACGCAGTGGCAGTAAAGGAGCTTGATACAATCGTCAGCCTTTACAATGCGCAGAATGCAGACATCTGCATGATCGTTGTCAACAGCCTTTCCGCAGGGACTGCGGATATGGTTCACCCCGGAGCGATGGGAACCGGTAAGAATCCGCACTACTATTCGGTAAATGTGACCACGCAGGCAGGCGAGGAGAAGTTCGCGGCATTTATGTCGTTCCTTGCAAATCGTTACAACGGCGGCAAGCTTGGTTCCGTACAGAGCTACGTCATCGGTAACGAGGTCAACAGCAGCGATTCCTGGCATTATGCCGGCGAAGTTCCGGTATCACTGTTTGCTGCAGATTATGCAACACAGTTCCGTGTGGCATATAACGCGATCAAGAGCCACAACAGCACTGCAAATGTTTATATCTGTACTGATCAAAGATGGACGCACAGCGACGGCGGAAGCTCCTATTGCGGCAGGGACGTCATTGATGGGTTTAATGCAGAAATCTTAAGAACCGGAAATATTGACTGGGGTCTTTCCTTCCATCCGTATGCCGTGCCTTTGACACACTCCAGCTTCTGGACGACGGCTCCGGGATACGGCGCGTTAAAGCTGGTGGATAATACGGTCAATACAAAGATGATCACCCCGCTCAACATGAATGTTGTAACGAATTACTTCCAGCAGCCGCAATACCTTACACGTACGGGTGCGGTCAGAAATATCATCATTTCTGAGCTTGGTTTTAGTTCTTCAGGTGCAGGTAATGACATGAACATTCAGGCAGCGGCTATTGCTTATTCCTATAAGCTGATCGCAGCCAATCCGTATATTAAGATGGTACTGTACAGTGCGATGCTTGATATCCCGGAGGAGGTACAGCAGGGGCTTGCTAACGGCCTGTTAACCAGTACCGGTGCGCCGAAGCCCGCTTATTATGTGTACCAGATGGTGGATCGGGACAGCCTGAATCAATATGCGCCGTTCGTTGGCGTATCCAGTTGGTCACAGTTGGGATTGCAGTAAATTACCGTGATCATATGTCAAACTGAATCGTGACTTTCAGAATCCATACCATCGTTTTTGCGCGATGGTATGGATTTTCTTAAACTATGGAAATGTTCGGCGCAAAAGCGCCCGCAGGATATATAGGGGTAGGACATGAACAACAACCAAACCATAAAAAAACAATTTCAGAATTTAGCAATGCCATTTCGAGCGTTTGTCCTGTTTATCAAAGAACATCGGCTTTTGGGGATGATGTTATTTGCCCTGCTGCTGCTTGTTTATGGAAAAGCGGCATATTCCAATGATTTTTATGTGGATGCGGAAGTCATTCTCAACCATCCGCGCACGTTTTATAACTGGGGAGGAATCGGCAGGTTCGGACTGATCGCGGTGAAATGTCTCACCGGAATGCATTGGTATAATCCCTATTTTGCGGCGGCGCTGTTCCTGATCACAATGTGGCTGGAAGGGATGTGCTGCTGCCTCTTATTTTCACGTCTGGGTTACGGCGGGAGCGACCGGGTCAATTTGGTCTTCACGTGTCTGTTTTTGATTTTCCCGACGCTTGCAGACCAATACATGTTTCGCTTCCAGTCCTTTGAGATTGTGCTTGCGATGACGATGATCGTGGTATCATCGGGCTATTTTGTTCTCTTTTTGAAAAAGAAAAATGCTGCAGCGTTTGCGCTTGCCGTTCTTTTGGATATAGGTTCCTACGGCATTTATCAGTCCATGGTAAACCTGCAGATCTGTTTTTATATTGTACTTTACCTGTTTTGTATGGAGCGGTCCGACGCCGCGGAGCGGAAGAAACAGGTATTGTGGTCGATGCTTCATTTTATGATCGGCTTTGCCATTTATGAGATCATTGCCACGCTGTTTTTTAATGACACAACCTATCTGGCGGATCAGGTCGGCTGGTTTTCGGGCGATCTTGCATGGACCATTCGCAATCTGCTTGCGTATGTCAAACATGTCCTTCTCGCAACAGACGTCTTTTATCCGGTTACCTATGCCGTGTGCGTCGTTGCCGGAGCAGCGGCTTTGATTTTTTATATTTCTAAAAAAATCTGCCGCATACCGGCGTTGCTGGGGATTTGCGCCACGTTGGCATCCCCGTTTTTTCTTGCCATTGTGACGGGAAGCCCGACGATCTACCGCGCACAGTGCATGCTCCCGTTTGTATGCGCCTCGATGTGGCTGTTTTTGGTTCGTTTTTTATCCGTGTATCTGCCCGGAAAAAAGATATTTCGGCATGTCTGGATTCTCTGCGGCTGTATCCTGCTCTTTGCGCAGGCGTCCGTGGTGATGCGGATGTTCTATACGCAGGACGTCATTAGGGACGCCGACCGGATCACGGCGCAGCAGATGATGAACCGGCTGGATACATTAAGTGATACCGCCCGCACAAAACCGGTCGTTTTTACGGGGCACCTTGATGCGAAAGGAAACGGCTCGTGTTACACCAAAGAGGAAGCCGCGTCCTTCCTTGCCTATTCCCTTTTTGAATATGCTTATGTGGAGGGCGTTCCCATTGAGACCCCTAATTATTATAATACCGGAAGAATTCTGGGGTATTTTGAGACGCTTGGATTTTCCTATGAGATGCCGACGAAAGAAATAACGGCGGAAGCAGAGATATTCAGTGCTGACATGGACTGCTGGCCGGCATCCTCATCCGTTGCAGAGACAGAGACCTTCGTGGTCATCAAGCTGAGTGATTTCTGATAAAAGGGTACTGAATGAGGCAGAATGAACAAAGAGGAAGTTCGGAGGAACGGTAAGTGGAGAATGGAATGACAAAGAAGCAGTCTGCGATCATGCAGGGTGTGGCGATCTGGATGATGCTGTATCATCACTTGTATTCCTATGTGACGGAATATGAATCGGTCCTGCCTTTTATGCAGCCGGATGTTGCCAGGCGGATTGCGTGGTTCTGTAAGATCTGCGTGGGAATCTTTGCATTTGTCAGCGGATATGGCATGTATTACGGAATGGAACAGCAGCCGCGGGAACGGTTTTTCGGAAGGATGTTTGCGGAATATCGCTGTGTGCTGCTGCGAATCCTGAAATTGTATGGAAAGCTTTGGCTGATACTGCTGATCTTTATGGGCGTTTTCTTTGGAATCCTGAAAAGACCTTTTACGCCGGAGTTGTTTTGGGGAAATCTGACGGCCTTCAACCCCACCTATAATGCGGCGTGGTGGTATGTGGAACAATATGCCAAGATGCTTTTGGTTCTGCCGCTGTTGGATCTGTTTCTGACACGCTTTGACAGAGCGGAAGAGACAAAAAAGAAGCGGCTGTTTTATGCGGCGCTTGTGCTGATCTGTCTGATCCTGATATGCGTGGGGAAGCTTTGGCAGCCGGTGTTATGGAGCGGATTGTTGGCAGCCGGACGCGGACTCAGAATTTCTTTTTTGATGGTATTTATTGTGGGTTATGTGATCGGGCGTTACCGCGTGTATCAGCGGGCGGATCATCTGCTGCGAAGACTGGGAAGCCGGTTATCGGTATGTCTGTCCTTGGCGCTGATCGGTATGGTCATAGCGCTGCGGGTCGCGTTGGCGACAGGTCCTGCTTACGGGAGAACGGATTTTATATTGACGCCGCTGCTCATTTACGGACTGCTGACCGTATGCTCCCATGCGAGAGCGCTTGAGACTTTTTTTGCGTGGTGGGGACTGCAGTCAACCTATATATGGCTGGTGCATGGGTTTGTATATGAAAAAGCATTTCTGTTTGTCAAATCCTATGTAAAGCTGGATCTGCCCGGATATCTGGCGGCGCTTGCGGTTTCAGCCGCGGCGGCAGTTCTGCTGGGAGCGTTGGAGCGTCTTCCGGGCAGATGGATTCGGAGCAGGCATTCATAGACTTTTCCATTTTTTGCGGTATTGCAGCGGTGTCATGCCCTCGGCGCGCTTGAACACATGGATAAAATAAGCGCTGTCTAAGAAACCGGATTCCTCCGCGACGGATTCGACGGGAAGCTCGGAAAAACGCAGTGCGGACTTTGCGTGGGCGATGCGCCGCTGCGTAATATCGCTGACAAGCGTCATGCCGTATGCCTGCCGGTATTCGCGCGACATATGGTATTTACTGATAAAAAACAATTCTGACAAAAGATCCAGTGTGATCTTTTCGGCATAATGGAGCCGGATGTATTCGTGAATCTGCTGCAGCTTGGCGGGCGCGGTGTCAGAGCTTTCGTTTTGCTGCGAATAAATCTGCGAAATGAGCTCCGTCAAAAGACAATGAGCGTTCAGCTCGTTCATAAAAGTCCGGTCGCGGCTGATTTCGTATAATTGACTGATAGTTTCCACAAATGGAAGTATACTAACAGGGCGGAAGAAAAAAGGATGTCCCTGTTCCAGATAAGATTCATAAAAATGCGCGGCATCCGCGCCGTTAAAATGAACCCATGTCAAGCGCCACGGTTCTTCCTCGGAGCTTTCGTGCGCATAGGGGCTGCGGCAGTCCAAAAAGGCGCAGTCGCCGCTTTTTAAGCTTTTGGTCCGGTGTTCATAGGTAAGCGTGCCGCGTCCGCTCAAAACGACAAAGAACAGATAGGAATTCAAGTTCTTACGGCTGCTGATATGGGGCTCTAAGCTTTGCAGGGAACCGACCTCCTGAACGTAAAGGTAATGTGTTTTTGCATAGGAGGAAGGTGTGACGAGGACGCGCTCGGACCGTGTGTTTGCCATAATGAAGTCCTTTCGATGTAAAAAAAGCAATAAAATACAATTTTTTCGCAATAATATAGGTTGATACCATAATTATACAATAGTATACTCTGAAAAGAAATCGCAAAATGATATTATTTTTGGCAATCATCTTGAATAGAAAGAGGAGGACTCACAGATGAGCAATATTGCATTGATCACCGGTATTACGGGACAGGACGGCTCCTACCTTGCGGAATTTCTGCTGGCAAAAGGATATGAGGTACACGGACTGATCCGCAGACACAGCATATCGAACACGGCGAGGATTGATCATTTGATCAATTCCCAATATTATAAAGTGAAATTTTTCTTACATTTTGCGGATACGACCGATTCAAGCAACCTGATGCGGCTGATCGGGGAGATCCGTCCGAACGAAGTGTATAATCTTGCGGCGCAGTCCCATGTGGGTGTATCCTTTGAAGTACCTGAGTATACGGCGGATGCGACGGGGACAAGCACGTTGAAGCTATTGGAAGCGATCCGTGTCAACGGCGGAAACTGCCGCTATTATCAGGCATCCACTTCGGAGCTGTTCGGCGGGATCCCCGAGACGGCGCCGCAGAGCGAGCAGACGCCGTTTTATCCGAAAAGTCCTTACGGCGTGGCAAAGCTGTACTCTTACTGGATCACAGTCAATTACAGAGAATCTTATAACATGTTTACCTGCAACGGCATCTTGTTTAATCATGAGTCCCCGCGCCGCGGAGAAAATTTTGTGACAAGAAAGATCACGCTTGCGCTGGCGAATATCATGGCGGGAAAACAGGAAAAGCTGTCTCTCGGCAATATGAATGCAAAGCGCGACTGGGGCTTTGCGGGCGATTACGTCGAGGGTATGTGGCTCATGCTCCAGCAGGATAAATGCGGGGATTATGTGCTCGCGACGAATGAGACGCATACGGTACGGGAGTTTGTCGTGGAGGCGTTCGCCAATCTCGGAATCACGCTCCGCTGGGAGGGTGAGGGCGTGAATGAAAAGGGCTATGATGCAGAGACGGGCAGGCTCTATGTCGATGTGAATCCCGAATTTTATCGTCCGGCGGAGGTTGAGTTCCTTTGGGGAAACTGTGCGAAAGCGGAAAAAGAACTCGGATGGAAACGCAAGGTGGACTTTAAGCAGCTCGTAAAAATGATGATGGATGCGGATATGAAAGAAATTGCGGGCATGAGCTGTGAAGAGTACAGTGCGAAGAGAAATCCTAAGCCTGTGGAAAACAAAGACAAGGCGAAATAGATCAAAACAGAATGAGGGATAAAAATGGAAACGACGGATAAGATTTATGTGGCGGGGCACCGCGGATTGGTCGGAAGCGCCATTGTCCGCAGTCTGAAGGAAAAAGGGTATACGAATGTGATCGGAAGAACGCACAGGGAGCTTGATCTTTGCGATCAGGCGGCGGTGCGGGAATTTTTTGCGAGTGAGAGGCCGGATGTCGTAGTGCTTGCGGCGGCGAAGGTCGGCGGCATTAACGCTAATAATACAAAACCGGCGGAATTTGCTTACAGCAATTTGCAGATTCAGTGCAATGTCATCCAGAGCAGTCATGAATATCAGGTGAAAAAACTTCTGTTTCTCGGAAGCACCTGCATTTATCCGAAGATGGCGCCGCAGCCGATCCCGGAGGACGCGCTGCTGACCGGACCGTTGGAGGAGACGAACGAGGCGTACGCCGTTGCTAAAATAGCCGGTCTGGAAATGTGTAAGTTTTATAAGCGTCAGTACGGGGATGATTTCATTTCCTGTATGCCGACGAATTTGTACGGACCGTATGACAATTATGATCTGCAGGGTTCCCATGTCATGCCTGCGATGATCCGCAAATTTCATGAGGCAAAGACGGCGGGAAAAGAGACGGTTGAGCTGTGGGGAACGGGAACGCCGCTTCGGGAATTTTTGTATGTGGACGATATGGCGGATGCCTGTGTATTTTTGCTGGAGAATTACAGCGGCGAACAGCATGTGAATATCGGAACGGGCAAGGAGCTTACGATAAAGGAGCTTGCGGAGCTTGTCAAAAAGACGGTGGGCTATGAGGGCGAGATCGTATGGAATACCGAAATGCCGGACGGAACGCCCAGAAAGCTGACGGATGTGACAAAGCTGCACGGCTTGGGCTGGCGGCACAAGGTAGAGCTTGAGGAAGGCGTCGCAAAGGCATATGCGTGGTTTTGCGAGAATGTGGAGCAGGCCCGAATGTAAGGAATGAAGTTTCTCTAAGACTGTAAAATACACAGTCTAAGAGAAACTTCATTCCTGGAAGAATCCGCAGGCGGATTCTTCCGGGCGTTTGGAAGCATCAGCGTAGTATGCGTAACATAGAGGGAGTAAGCATTTGATGAACACGTTCGGAGTGATTCTTGCGGGTGGCGGCGGTACCCGTTTTTGGCCGCTTTCAAGACAGGATATACCGAAACAATTCTTAAATCTGACCGGTTCGGATCTCATGGTAAATGAGACCGTGGACAGACTTGCGGAGTTTGTGGAGAAACAGAATATTTTTGTTGTGACAAACATTGCGCAGACGCCGAAAATGCTGGAGGCGACTGCGGGACGCCTTGACGAGAAGCATATTTTATCCGAGCCGGCGGCGCGCAATACCTCGGCATGCATTGGCTATGCGGCGATGGAGATCCTCAAAAAGCACGGGGACGGCGTGATGTGTATTCTGCCCTCCGACCATTATATCAAGCAGCCGAAGGAATACACGAAGGTGATGAAGCATGCGGTGGCAGTGGCGGAGAAAACCGGCAGACTTGTGACGATCGGCATCAAACCGGCGTTTGCCTCGACCGGATACGGGTATATCCAGTATAAGGCGGGAAAACACCGCGAGTATTATGATGTAGTGGATTTCGTGGAAAAGCCGGATATCCGTACGGCGAAGGCGTATGTCAAGAGCGGTAGTTTTTTATGGAACAGCGGCATGTTTGTATGGAAGGCATCGACGATCCTTGCTTATTTCAAGCGGCTGCTGCCGGATATTTATGAAAAGCTGGAGCAGATCGGCAGGGCGATGAATACGCCGCGTGAACGGGAGGTGCTGGATGCGGTCTATCCGACAATCCCGAAAATATCCATTGATTACGGGATCATGGAACGCGCCGATAAGGTGCTCGTGCTGATCGGCGAATTCGGGTGGAACGACGTCGGAAGCTGGGATGCGCTGCAGGCGCTGTATGAGCCGGATGAGGACGGAAATGTCATATACGGCGAACAGGTGCATCTGGATACAAAAAACTGTATTTCTTATGCAAAAAGCAAGCTGATCGCGGCGCTCGGTGTGGAGGATCTGATCATTGTCGAGGCGGACGACGCCATCTTAGTCTGCCATAAGGATAAGGCACAGGAAGTAAAGAATATCGTGGAGCAGTTGAAGGCGGAAGGAAAAGAGCAGTATCTCTGAGGGGAGGCTGCTCTTTTCGTGAAAAGTATAAAGAGGGTATTATGTGGATGAAAAAACAGTGCGATTATTTGGCACTGCCGTAGGCGGATGTGAATTGCGCAGCTGTTTTAAGGGGGGATGACCGATGGGAATCGAGAGGGTTATGGTAAGCGCCGCCATGATACTGTTAGGGACTTTTACGCTGCAGGGAGGGTGGCAGGTTCCGGAAGAAAGTATCACGGCTGAACAGGAAATTGAGACAGAGTCCGGCGCTGCAGGAGAGGTGATCAACATCTATGAAGAGACCGGAATGGTTTTCGATAAAGAACGGGAGTTAGAGATGGTTTTAATTGATGGGACCATTCACTCGTTCAACGTGAGCGATTGGTTCAGTTACTCCGTGTCATGGTCCCGTGAACCATGGTATCATGGAGAATTGACCGGACCGCATGTGTGCATTGCGCTTCCAACCAGAGAAGCTGTTTATTTTGTCACTTGGGATGAAGAAAACGGCTATACGCCTTATTTTGCGCCGGAAGGCGGGATGGACATGCCTCATGAGATTCCCGACGACTATTGGGTCGAGGATGACGGGGAGGATGCCGCACAAGGTTCGGCAATGACGCTGCGCGACCTGAATATTTATCTGTTGGAACGTCTTTTTATCGAATTGAACAATCAGAATACGGAGGAATACAAGGGGGAATACCGAATTTGCGATTACAGTGTCACAAACCGTTACTGGACGGACAGTGTGATCGGTACGGAGATTGTGTTCCATGTTAAACCGAAAGCGGAACGGGCAGAGGATTTGGAATACTTCCAGGGAGTGCTTGCAAGAGTCTGGCTTACAGATACGGAAAAAATCAAAGAGGTTTTGGCGGATCTGGAAATACCGGGAGAGGATGAGTGGAGATCCGTTCCGCATCCGGAACTTGCAGTGGAGGAAGGAATGATCCCGTACACAACGGAGTCGAGTCCCAGAATGGAAGCGGTCATAGAGGAATTGAGCGGGATGCTTGCGGAGAAGGGCTATACGTCCGAGGAGGCGGACCGCATCGCAAACACTCTGATGTGGCGGTATTATGCACCTTGTGCGAAGTGGCTGACGGAAGAACAAGAGTATGCATTTTGCTTTCGGACACAGTTGAATGAGGATGGAGACCCCGTCAGTATATTTGTGGATAGGACCGGTGCCGGGCACTGGAATACTTATGTGCCGCATCTGAAAACAAAGGAGGAACAGCGGGAGGCATATTTTCAGGCAGGATATAACAAGATGAACGGTTGGATGAGCGTGATGTTTTAATGTGTGGTCCGGAGCAGTTGAAGGCGGTGGGAAAGAGCAGTATCTCTGAGGGAAAGGCGAAACGGAACAGGCATCTGTAGGTTTGCGCGATAGATTAAGATTTACAAAATGTCGTTGAATATGCTAAAATGTCGATTGTAGGAAGGATGAGAGGAACAATCGGGATTGCTGCGGACGCGGAGGGAATCGGCGCCTTCACGCCGCGCAGACCGCCGAAAGGAGCAGGAAATGACAACGATGCAGATGCTGGTAGAGGACGAACAAACAAAGATACGCCTTGAGCGCAGGGTGACAAAGATGATGCTTGACATCGGCGTACCCGCGCATTTGAATGGATTTCGATATTTGCGCGAGGCGGTGATGATGTGCCTTGAGGATATGGAGGTCGTCAGCAGCGTCACAAAGCTTCTGTATCCCGAGCTTGCCAAGAAATTCAGAACAACCGACCAAAAGGTGGAACGCGCGGTCCGCAATGCGATCGAGGTATCATGGGAACGCGGCAATGAAGAAACCTTTGAGGAATTATTCGGTTATACCTGCGCCGATGGGAAGAACAGACCGACCAACAGCGAATATATTGCAAGAATTGCAGATTCGATCCAGTTGGAGCTGCGCGAGGAGCAGGGTTAAAGTTGCACTTGGGTAAAAGATGGGATATACTGGAAACAGAATGATTCTTAAGGAATGGAGAAGAAGTCTGTGATTTCCGGTATCGTGATATTACTTGTGTTTTCGACTGTAAGCTATGCGGTCGGACGTTTGATACAACGTATCTTACATCAGCAGGGAAAAGGGGCGGCACACGCGTTTGTGACCGGATCCTTTACTTTGCTGATTTTATTTTTTCTGATGCAGATCGCGGTTGTCGGTCTGTCACTTCCGTTTTCTGTCCTGCAATGGGGATATGTGGCTGTCTGCGCGCTGCTGTTTTTTTCCGCCGCGCTCGTTGTCCGCGGTGCGCTGTGGTCCGTGCCGCTTCGGAACATCAAACGGGAGGCGGAGAAAAAAGAGCGGCTTATCCTATGGCTTCTGATCGCCATTCTCTTTGGATGCAATATGATCTTAATTGAAATAGACACGCCTTATTTTGGCAATGATATGTCTGTGGAACAGGCGGCGACCACGCTTGCGACGCGCACGCTGTACCGTTATCATCCTGCTACGGGCAAGGAGCTGGTCTTCGGTGTGTCGTGGATCGCAAAGTGTAATGCCCTGCCGCAGTTTTATGCGGTATTGTGCGCATGCTCGGGGGCGGATGTGTATTTGTTCATTTGCAGTCTCATCCCTGTGTGGGGACTGGTCCTGAACGTATCGGCGTGCAGTGTGCTTGCGGGCGCGTGGGGGGTGTCGGGCAGGATGCGGCAGAAGCTGCTGCTGTTTTATTTGTTTTTACTGCTGGTTGGCGGTTATTATGATGGAGCGTATGCGTTCCGTCTGCTGCATCAGGGCTTTTCCGTGCATGTGATCTTTCTCGCAACAGGCGGCATGGCGCTTCTCGCGCTGCCGGTTTCGCTTGCGCGGGGATATGCGGACACTGTGAAGGGAGGCGGTACGGATGCGTGAATGTTGGGAGAACCTGCTTACCTTCTTTCGAATCGAGACGCGAAGCGGCGCGTACTGGGCGCTTGCATTTGCGGCCGTGGTCTATCTGGCGGGGACAAAGATTGCTGCGCGGAAGGCATGTGTACATGCGGAAAGTGACGGAACCGCAGGGAATGACGCACCGGCAAAAGAACACGGGAGCAAGACATGGCGGAAGCTCGTAGTACTGTTTGCGTGGCTTTTGATTTTTATGAATCCGCTGACAGCGGCGTTGTTTGAAAAAGTATCGGGAAATTTGTATCGCTATGTGTATGCGGCGCTGACTGTTCCGGTACTTCCGGCGATCGCTTACGCGGCGGCGGATATTTGGGAGAATCAAAAACGGCATGCTACGCCGGTCGCGCTCTTTCTTGCGGCGGCTATCGCGCTTGCGGGAACGGTATTTCCGTTTGATGAGGCGGGCGGCGGAACCGGCAGACGGAGCGCGCAGTGGAATGATGCGGAACGCGGGGCCTTCGATGTGGTTTTGTCCGAGGCGGAGAGGCTTAAGGAGAACGGGCAGGAGGCACTGCTGGTCGCACCTATGAGTATGATGGAAATAGTCAGGCGGTATGATGCGGATATTCAGCTCGCCTATGGAAGAAATCTGTGGCAGACGAATGCGCTTTTTTATGTGCGCGACGGGTACGGTGAGGAACAGGTTCGCCTCTGTCTGTCCATGGAGGCGGAACCGTTTCAGGCGGAGCAGGCAGCGGAGCTTGCGCTCGCGTATGGCTGTAACCTGATCGTCCTAAAAGAGCCGCTCGGCGTGTCTTTTTCAGACAAACGGGGGCTTTCCTGCGTCTATGAATCGGAGAGCTTATTTGTTTACGTGCGGTAAGCGGTTTACGATAATGGGAAAATATGGTAGAATGTCGATAGACATTCTACCTGCCCGAATGGGCATGTACTTTACTATGATTGCGAAGCAATCATAGTATCATGGTAGGCGCAAGGGAAAAACAAGCGGCCGCGAAGCGGACATTTGTTTTTCCTGCGCCGACACCGAGCAAACGTCCGGCAAAAGCCGGACAAAAGAGCGCGTAAGCGCGGGTTTGCGAGGATAGGATGGAAAAAGCAGATGCAGCGGGAGGCAGACAATGAAGCTGTTAAGTGTGATCGTTCCATGTTACAACGAGGAGGAGAACGTTCCCTATTTCTATGAGGAGCTGAAGAAGCAGGAAGCGTTTTTTCATGACAAGGACGTGGAATTGGAAATCATATATGTGGATGACGGCTCTAAGGACGGTACGGTAGCAGAGGTGCGCAGGCTGCACGAACAGGATGAGCGCGTGCACCTTGTCTCTTTTTCGCGTAATTTTGGAAAAGAAGCCGGAATTTATGCAGGACTGTCCAAGTCAAAAGGAGATTTTGCGGTTTTGATGGATGCGGATTTACAGGATCCGCCCGCGCTGCTGCCGGAGATGTATTCTTATCTGGAGCAGGGATATGACGCGGTGGCGACAAGGCGGGTCAGCAGAAAGGGAGAGCCGCCGATCCGTTCTTTTTTTGCAAGGATGTTCTACCGTCTGATGCGTAAGATCAGCAAGACGGAGATCGTGGATGGCGCGCGGGACTACCGTCTGATGACGAGACAGGTGGTGGATGCGATTCTGTCCATGCGGGAATATAATCGTTTTACCAAGGGGATATTCGGCTGGGTAGGCTTTCAGACGAAATGGCTGGAATATGAGAATATCGAGCGCGTCAAAGGCGAAACAAAGTGGTCGTTTTGGAAGCTGTTTCTCTATTCTCTTGAGGGGATCATGGCATTTTCCACGGCGCCGCTCGCGATCGCTTCGGTATTGGGCGTACTATTCTGTTTTTTGGCGTTGGTGCTCATCCTCGTTATCGTGGTACGAACGCTGATCTTTGGGGATCCGACGTCGGGCTGGCCGTCCATGGTCTGCATTATTTCGCTGCTTGGCGGCGTACAACTGTTATGTATCGGAATTGTCGGTCAATACTTAAGTAAGACCTATATGGAGGTCAAGAGGCGCCCAATCTATCTGGTGAAAGAGGAGCTTTAAGACCGATACTGCGGAGGACGTCGTATAATGGAAGCATTACGGCACGTAAAAGAACAGATCAGTATTGTCGTCCCGGTGTATCAGGCGGCGGATTATATTGTGCAGACGCTTGACATGGTACGGGCACAGACTTATACGGACTGGGAGCTGATCCTGGTGGAGGATGCGTCTGAGGATGACAGCGCCGCGGTGATAGAGGCGTATCTGCGTACACATGCCGATTCACGCATCCGCCTGATCCGTCAAAAAGAAAACGGCGGTGCGGCACGGGCGAGAAATACCGGTGTGGATGCCGCGAACGGAAGGTATCTTGCTTATTTGGACGCGGATGACGTATGGTTTCCGGACAAGTTGTCGAAAGAGCTTGCCTTCTTAAAAGAAAAGCAGGCGGGATTTGTGTTTACCGCCTATGAGTTCGGCGACGCGGATGCGAAGGGAACGGGGAAGATCGTACATGTGCCCGAAACGCTGCGCTATGAGCAGGCGTTGTCGCGCACAGTTATTTTTACATCTACGGTGCTGTTTGATCTGGAACGGATTCCGAAAGAGCTGGTGAAAATGCCTGAGGTGAAAAGTGAGGATACCGCCGCGTGGTGGCGTATTCTAAGAAGCGGGCATACGGCGTACGGAATGGATGATGTGACAACGATCTACCGCCGGCCGGCAAGATCGCTGTCCTCCAATAAATGGGAGGCGGTCAAACGCATATGGTCGTTGTACCGGAGGCAGGAGGGGTTTTCTGTGTTTCGCAGTGCACGCTGTTTTTGCGGATGGGCTGTCCGCGCAACGCTGAGGCGTATCTAATGAGAAAATTTGTGAACCATAATGGTTACAGAAGAAAAACCTGTGGGTCAGCGGCTCTGCAGGGAGAGACGGAAAGGTACGGAGAGCTTAGTGAAAAAGTTTGAGTCAGCAAAACGGTTAATCATATCTGGATTGTCCCTGATCGGGCTGGCACTGATGACGGCGGTGTATGCTTATACATGGTTTTATGTGTATTATACCCCCGTGCGTCTGCGACTGAAATTCTATTTCCGCGGACATGTGCTTGTACTGCTCATTTATTTTGTGCTGCTGCTGTTTTTCAGCACGACCTACGGCGGTACGAAGGTCGGTTATCTGAAGGGGACGGATGTGTTCTTTTCCCAGATCTTTTCCCTGCTTGCCGTCAATGTCATTACCTATTTTCAGGTTTCTCTGATGGCAAACTGGCTTGTCGCCGTACCGCCCATGATCGAAATGACGCTGCTGCAGCTTGTCATTGCGGGGGGCTGGACGTTTCTTTGCAACCGGCTTTATCACCGGCTGTATCCGCCGAGAAAGCTGCTGCTTATTTACGGAGAGCGGGATGTGGCGGATATTATGGGAAAATTTCAGTCACGCAAGGATAAATACCAGATCAAAGAGACCATCGGCATTGCGGAGGGCCTGGACGCAGTCCGCAAAAAGGCTGTTTCGGGCAACTTTGATGCAGTCGTGCTGTGGGATCTTCCGGCAAAAGAACGCAACGGGCTGATGAAATATTGTTATGCGCATTCCGTCAGGATCTATTTTATGCCGAAGATCACGGACGTACTTGTCAAGGGGGCGGAACAGATGAATCTCTTTGACACGCCCATTTTTTTGATCAGGGAGTATGAGCTGACCGTGGAGCAGCGTTTTGTCAAACGCTGTATCGATCTGGTCTGTTCCTTGCTGCTTCTTGTGCTTGCCTCGCCGTTCATGCTGCTTACGGCGCTGGCGGTCAAGCTTTATGACGGAGGACCTGTTTTGTATAAGCAGATTCGCTGTACGCGGGGGGAGAGACCGTTTGCTATTTTGAAGTTCCGCAGTATGCGGGTGGACGCGGAAAAAGATGGTGTTGCGCGCCTTTCCTCTAAAAACGATGATAGAATAACACCTGTTGGCAAATTTATAAGAAAGGTTCGCCTGGATGAGCTGCCACAGCTCATCAATATTCTTAAGGGCGATATGTCTTTCATCGGACCGCGTCCGGAAAGACCGGAAATCATTGAACAGTATAAGAAAGAGATGCCGGAGTTCGTCTATCGCATGAAGGTGAAGGCGGGGCTTGCGGGGTATGCGCAGGTGTATGGGAAATATAATACGACGCCATACGATAAATTAAAACTGGATTTAACTTATATCGAGAATTATACGGTGTGGATGGACGTGAAGCTTATGCTCCTAACGTTGAAGATCCTGTTTGTGCCGGAGAGCACGGAGGGCATCGACGAGGGGCAGACGACGGCAATGAAGGATTCCACAAAGGAGAAGTAGGCAGATGTGCGTTGAAAAGCGAAAGGGAGTAAAGCCGAAATGAATCAGCGGGAACTGGAACGGGAGGGCGTCGATCTCAAGCTTGTTCTCCTGTTGCTGCTAAAAAAAATACCGATTGTTATTATTTCTGCGCTGGCGGGAGCGCTTTTGTGCGGCGCACTGTATGCCATCTGGTATTCTCAGGCAGATGGGGGGCGTAAGTACGAGGCGAGAAGCCAGTACTACATTACGTTTGAGGAAATCGAGGACAAGTCTTTTTTTGACTATTATTATAACGGCTACACATGGAACGATCTGCTCGCCTCCGATCTCATCCTTGGCTATGCGATGGGACTGCTTCCCGAGGGTTATGAGAGACATTATGTGGAGGATTGCGTGAAGGCGGAGATTTTGTCCGACGTCCGTGTGCTCACAACGACGGTAAGAGCAAGGGAAGCGGAAGAAGTGACACTGCTTCAGCAGGCGATCGAGCAGGCGGTCGTCCATTACGCCCGGGACGGGGAAAAGTTAGAGCGAATTGAGGTAATCCGCTCAGAGGAGCCGGTGCTGGAGGAGATATCCAACCATATGCTGCGTGCGGCTGCGACAGGAGCGGCGGGGGTTGCCGTGATGGCGGTGTTTGTGCTCTTATTGTGCATTGCCGTGCAGGACGCCGTCTATCTGCCGCAGGAGATGGAGGCGCGTTTTGGGGTTCCCTGTGCGGGAATTGAATGCGGAAACCGGAAGCTTAGCGAAGAGCTTGCGCGGAATGAGGAGCGGCTCTGCGGGGGAAAAGCGTATCCGAGCCTGTCTGTTTCGGGGCTTTTGGGTGCGGGGACGGATGACTATGACAGGATTCGTGAGGCAGGCGGCGTGATCCTTGCGGTTCCGCAGGGAAAGAAGAACAGTAAACAGCTGCCGCGTGTGCTTCATAATCTTGGGATTCAGGACTGTCCGGTCGTTTATGCAAAGATTACGGAGGCGGACGAGTGGCTGACCGGATGCTACTACGGGATGATAAAGAAAAGCAAAGGTATTTCCAAATGACATTCCTTAACGGTCGTTCTTGACGGATCGTTTATGACGATATCGAAAAGGAGGAAGGGTATGACCTTACAACTGCTTGTATCTGCGGTCAATAAAAAACCGCGGGAGCTGGCGCGGCAAATGCAGATTGACTCGGATGCGATCCTGATCGTCCAATGCGGTGAAAACGGTTATGAGGAGTGGGAGCAGAACGGACACAGGATCCGCGCGTACCGGTTCTGCGAGAAGGGTGTCGGTTTAAGCCGCAACAACGCGCTGCTGCGTGCCGACCGGGACATCAGCGTCTTTGCGGATGAGGATATTGTGTACACGGAAGGCTATGAGCAGAAAATACTTGCGGAATTTGAAAAACATCCTGAGGCGGATATGCTGTTGTTTAACGTGGGCGTCTGCGAGGAACGGCGCACTTACCACATCGACAGCTTCGGCAGGGTCGGTCAGCATAACTGCGGGCGTTATCCCGCATACAGCTTTGCCGTCCGGACAGCGAAGCTGCATCAAAAAAATATCACATTTTCGCTGTTGTTCGGCGGCGGCGCAAAATACAGCAACGGCGAGGACAGTCTTTTTATCCGGGACTGCATCGTGAACGGGCTGAAAGTTTACAAGGTGCCGGTGACGATCGGGGAGGAGATCCCGCGGCCGTCCACATGGTTTCATGGGTATAACGAAAAATTCTTTTTTGACAGAGGGGTACTTTACCACTATTTGTACGGCTTTTGGAAAAAGCCGCTTGCGATTCGTTTTCTGTTAAAAAACAAACCGGTCATGTGTAAGGAGATTCCCGTGAAAAAAGCGTATGCACTGATGAAGCAGGGAATGCGGGAGGCGGCAGAGTGATTGTATACATCGTGTTATTGTTAGTCACAACAGCAGCCGCATTTTTCGTCTCGAAGCAGGAGGCGCTGCCGGTGAGGGGGATGAACAGGCGGATGTTTGTAAACCGCATCAGCCTGTGCGCTATTTTTTTTCTTCTGTCTGCCGTTTCAGCGGCGCGCTATTATGTCGGAAATGATTATGGACGTTATGAGGATCATTTCTACAATATCTGGTACGGCTATGTTGTGCCGACGGAGCGCGGCTTTAATGTGCTTGTCAAATGCCTGCAGACGCTGTTCGGGAAGGATAATTACCTGCTTTTGTTCGCATTTTTTGCGTTTGTGACGGTGTTTTTTACTTTAAAAGCATTGTATACCTTAAGCGCCAGCTTTGTGTTCAGCTTTTATCTGTTCATGGCGTTCGGATATTATTATCAGTCATTAAATACCGTGCGTTATTATGTGGCGGTGGCGTTTGCGCTCTGTGCAATCCCGTATCTGTTCCGCAAAAGCTACGCGAAGTTTGTTCTGGTGGTCGTGCTCGGGGCGATGATCCATAAATCCGCGCTGGTCGTACTGCCGGTCTACCTGCTGGCGGACTGCCATTGGAAGCGCTGGCAGACGGCATTGCTGTCGGTGCTGGCGGCAAGCGGACTCGTGTTTGGAGACTTTTATTTAAAGATGATTTTATATCTGTATCCGACGTACCGCAATACGATTTATCTGGAGGGCGGCACGTCCTATGTAAATATTGTCAGGTGTTTATTGGTATTGCTGTTTTGCCTGTTCTTCTACCGTGATGCGATACAAAACAATAGACAGATGTTATTTTATTTTCGCTTAAATGTCGCGGCGCTCATGCTCTATCTGTGCGGTTCTTTTCTGCCGGAGGTGTCGCGGATCGGGACGTATCTGACGGTCACGCAGGTATTTCTTTTGCCGGGGGCGGCGTTACGTATAACGGATCAAAGGAAGCGGAAGGCGGCCGTGATCGGGATCACGGCATTTGGAGCGGTTTATTTTGCGGCATTTTTGTATAAGGCGTACGGTGAACTGGTAAAGCTTTTACCATATCATACATGGTTGTTTTAAGGAAAGAAGGACAGCCGGCCGGTAAGGTACAGGAACAGTCAGAGGAGAAAGCGATGGAGCCTTTTTTTTCGATCATTATTGTCTGCTTTCAGGCGGGGGAAGAGCTTGAGAAAACCGTCCGTAGTGTCCTTATGCAGACAGAGTCTGAGTTTGAGATCCTGGTCAAGGATGGCGGCTCCACGGACGGTTCGCCTGATCAACTGCCCACGGATCCACGTATCCGCCTGTTCCGTGAGAAGGACAGCGGCATTTATGATGCGATGAATCAGGCTGCGGGCAGAGTGAGGGGACGATATGTACTCTTCTTAAACTGCGGGGATTATCTTTATGACCGCGAGGTGCTTGCCGGAGTGCGAAAGGCGGCGGAAGGCGTGCTGTCTGACAGCGGGAAACCGGTCATTTTCTACGGCAATACCTATGAGAGGAAGACGCAGAGCCTTGTCATGAGCAATCCGAAGCTGGATGCGTTTGGCTGCTACCGCAATATTCCGTGTCACCAGAGCTGCTTTTATCCGGCGGAACTGATCAATCCGGAACTGCTTCGCAAGCGGGGCAGGGAAAGGACCTATGAGCCGCATTACCGCGTGCGTGCGGACTATGAGCATTTTCTGTGGTGCTTTTTTCAGGCAGGGGCGGAGACGGTCTATCTGCCGTTTACTGTCTGCTCGTATGAGGGCGGCGGTTTTTCGGAAACGCGTGAAAACCGCGCGGCGGCAAAAAAAGAGCATCGTGCTGTCACGGCGCTTTACATGACAAAGGGCGAACGCGCCCGTTACCGGGCAGCGCTGATCCTGACACTTGCGCCGCTTCGGACGTATCTTGCGCGCAGCCGTTGGTTTTCGGGGGTGTATCAGGGCATAAAGAGGATTGTGTACAGCAGAAAATGAGGATGGAATATGCGGGTTTTATGGGTTTGTAATATTATGCTGCCGGTGATCGCAGAGGAACTTGGCATGAACGCCAGCAATAAGGAAGGATGGCTCTCCGGCTTAAGCCGCAGGCTTCTTTCCGGGACGGCGGCGGACGGCGGAACGGAAACGGTAAAAGATACTTCTTTGGCGGAGGACATCGTACTCGGCGTCTGTTTTCCCGTAAACGGCATGCCGGAGGGAGCGGAGCGCGTCAGGGGCAGGCTGTCCGGCGCGGCGCTGTTTTATTATGGCTTTTCGGAGGACATCAAGCATGAGGAGCGCTATGATGCGGCGCTGGAGCAGCGCATGCGGGAAATCATTTCAGATTTTCGGCCGGACATTTTACATTGCTTCGGCACGGAGTACGGGCATACGTATGCCGCGGTCCGGGCATTTGCAAATCCGAAACGCACCCTGATCGGCATACAGGGCGTCTGCGCGGCATTGGCCAGACATTATCTGGATGGCATACCGGAAAAGATCAGGCGCCGTTCTACATTCCGGGATCTGATAAAAAAAGATAATCTTTTGCAGCAGCAGGAAAAAATGAGAAAGCGCGGAGAGCGTGAGGCGCAGGCGCTTGCCCTTACGGGACATGTGACGGGACGCACGCGTTTTGACAGGAGTGAGACAGAGAAGGCGGCGCCGCAGGCGGAGTATCATAGGATGAATGAGACGATGCGCGCCTGCTTCTACGATGGCGTCTGGACTTATGAGAGCTGTGAGAAGCACAGCCTGTTTATCAGTCAGGGGAATTATCCGATCAAGGGACTGCATTATGCCCTGCGCGCGCTTGTCGTGCTAAAAAAGCAATATCCCGACATCCGCCTGTATGTGGCGGGGGACTGTATTGTACGCCGCGGCAGCACCGGATGGATGGACAAATTAAAGATATCGTCTTACGGGGCGCATTTAAACTCGCTCATTCACGAGGGAGGGCTTGAGGAGCATGTCTGCTTTCTCGGACAGATGGATGCGGTACAGATGAAGGAGCGGTACCTGAAAGCGCATGTTTTTTTATCCGCTTCCACGATTGAGAATTCGCCGAATTCAGTGGGTGAGGCGATGCTGCTGGGCGTTCCGGTAGTCAGTTCATCGGTCGGCGGCGTGCCGGATCTGGTGACGGATGAAGAGGAAGGTCTTCTATACTGTGCGGATAATGTGAATGCGCTGGCGATGGCGGTGACAAGGATCTTTGAGGATGGAGAACTTGCAAAGAGGCTTTCCGCCGCGGCGCGGGCGAGAGCCCGGAAGACGCATGATGCGGACGAGAATTATCGCACATTGTGCAGGATGTATCGGGAGATCAACGCCTGTATGTGACAGCAGGGCATAAAAGTATGCAGGACCGATGGAGACAGAATATGAAATTAACCTTTGTCAGCAATTACATCAATCATCATCAGATTCCGATGTCGGAATACTTGTATGAGCAGCTTTTAGATGATTACCGCTTTGTGCAGACGGAGCCGATGGAGGAGGAGCGCCGGGCGATGGGCTGGGGCGGGGGAACGGACGGTCTTAAGTGGCTTGTATGCTCCTATGAGCAGCAGGAAGAAGTGATGCGACTGATGGATGAGAGTGATGTCGTCATTTTCGGAGGCTGTGAGCAGGAGGAACTGATCGGGAAGCGGCTGAGGGATAACAAGCCGGTGCTCCGTTACAGTGAGCGGATTTACAGGGAGGGGCAGTGGAAGTTTGTTACGCCGCGCGGATTACTCCGCAAATATCGGGATCACATTCGCTTTCGGAACGGAGCCGCGTATCTGCTGTGCGCGGGAGCGTATGTTGCTTCGGATTATCACCTGATTCACGCGTATCCGGGAAAGATGTTCCGGTTTGGCTATTTTACGCGCCTTTCCCGTTATGAAAGGGAAAACTGCCACGAGAAAAGAGAAAAAAACACGGTTCCGGTGTTGTTGTGGGCGGGCAGGTTTATGGAGTTAAAGCATCCGGCGGATGCGGTCAGAGTGGCGGCGGACTTAAAAGCAGAGGGCTTTACGTTTCAGCTTGTGATGGTCGGCGGCGGAGAGGAGGAATCCCTGCTCAAACAGATGGTGCGCGAGCGGGAGTTGGAAAATATCGTACGATTTACGGGATTTAGGAAGCCGGAAGAGGTGCGGGAGCACATGGAGCAGGCGGATATTTTTTTGTTTACGAGCGATCACGGTGAGGGATGGGGCGCTGTCTTAAACGAAGCGATGAACAGCGGCTGTGCGGTGGCTGCCAATGAGGCGGCGGGCGCGTCTCCCTATCTGATAAAGGACGGGGTGAACGGATTTCTCTATCCCAACCGCGACTATGACTGCCTGAAGGCGTGCGTGAGAAAGCTGCTCGCCGATCAGACGCTTAGGCGGACGCTTGGGAGCAGGGCGTATGAGACGATACGCGATGTGTGGAATCCGCAGAGAGCTGCCGCGGAGCTGCTTTCCCTGTGTCGGCAGATTACCGAACGGACGGCAAAGGGCGGGCGCGCGCCGAGGGCAGAAGACCTCACGCTTCCGGCGGACGGGCCGTGCTCCATTGCGCCGATCATACGTCCGGGGCTGTGGAATCAGAGGCATCTTATGCGTAAGAACAAACAAAAACCAAGGCAGCGCATCTATGTGTGCCATACGATGTATCATGTCTATATATCGCTGTTAAAAGAGATGGCGCTTGCAAGAAAGACGGAAGAAAACACAGACCGGGGAGAAGAATACGGGCAGGCGGAAAGGACGGCGGGGGCGCCGGACTGTATGAAAGCGCACCGGACAGGGAAAGCGGATCTTGCACTCAGCCGCGTGTTTATGGATTTCGGAGACTTGGGTAAACGGATCGAAGCGGAGGGCATCTTCGACCGTGTGCTCGTGCTTGACGAGCGGCGCGATTCAGATTTTCCCGAACTGATGAAATATAAGAAAGATCATCATAACATCGTGCGCCATATGATCAACCGTATGATCTACACAAAGAAGTACGGCAAAATACAGGAAGCCTATATTGACATTGATTTTACGCAGTATAAGGACATTTATGTGTTCTGTGATTCCGATCCCATCGGTTATTATTTAAGCTATAAGCATATTTATTATCACGCCATGGAGGACGGGCTGGACTGTCTTCAGCATTTTGATGCGGCGCATGTGGACAATGCGGGTCATTTCCGGTTAAAAGCATATCTTGCGGCAAGGAATCTGATCTTTATTCAGAACGGATACGGAAAATACTGTCTTGACTTTGAGATGAACGACTGTTCGGTTGTGCCGTACCGATATGAAAAATATAAAGAAGTGCCGAGAAGGCCGTTGGAGCGTGCGCTTACTGACGCGCAAAAACAGGCGATGCTCCGCATCTTCCTGCCTGATGCAGAGAAGATCACGGCACAGCTTTCAGGGTGCGGAGACTGCGTGCTGTTTTTGACGGAGGCGTTTCCGCCTGAGGAGGATGTGCGCATTGCCGTGTGCGGGCAGATCATAAAAGAGCATTGTGCGGGCAGGCGGGTAGTGATCAAGCCGCATCCGCGCGACGATATTGATTATGCGGCGTATTATCCACAGTGCGTCGTGATACGCGGGAAATTCCCGATCGAGGTTTTGAACTTCATTGAGGGCGTTCATTTTGCCAAAGCGGTGTCCATCATCACCTCGGCGCTCGATGCGATCACGTTCGCCGATGAAAAATATAATATCGGACCGCAGATCTGGGATGCCTATGAGCCGAAGGAGCGCCACGCGTTCATGGTGGAAGGATTTATGAGAAGGCAGTGTGAGAAGAAAATCTAACGCTCACAGCAGAGGCTGTTTCGCGAAGATTTTCTACGGTTCGCAAGCGACCTTTCTCACACCGAAGAATCCGCAAGCGGATTCTTCATCGCATATGAACAGAATAAAAAAACAGAGGGAACAGCATGTTTAGGGATATCAAAAAATTACGACTCTTAATGGATAAAAAACAGAAGCGCCAGATGGCAGGGCTTGTGGTCATGATGATCATAGCCGGCTTTTTGGAGACGGTGAGCATCTCGCTTGTCATTCCGGTCGTGTCGGCGGTCATGCAGCCTGATGTGATAGAGAGGAACGCGGTCATCCGGTCAGTTTGCGAAACGCTGCATATCGGCGGCAGGATTCCGTTCACGGTGCTGTCCATGACGGCGCTCATTGTGGTATTTGTCGCCAAGGATGCGTTTTTGTTCTGGGAGTATAAGCAGATTTATCATTTTGTTTATACCAATCAGTTTCAGACAGCGGAGCGTCTGCTGCGCAGCTACGTCAACCGGAATTACGAATATTTCCTGAATGCGGAGACTTCGGTCATCCAGCGCAGCATCACGGCGGATATCAATAATATGTACGCACTGATCTTAGCGCTTTTGCAGATGGCGTCCGAATTTATCGTATTTGTTTTTTTAGGGGTAACGCTGCTTGTCACGGATGCGGGTATGGCGATCACGCTCTGCGTGCTGCTCGTCGTGACGCTTGTTATCATCAAGCAGATCATTAAGCCGATCATGAATCGCACGGGCAAGGCGAATCAGGACTACGGCGCTGCCATGTACGAGTGGATCACACAGACCGTGACCGGCATTAAAGAGGTCAAGGTTAACGCGAAGGAGCAGTATTTTATCGGAGAATACTTAAAACAGGGAAAGGGCTATATCCGTGCAATGGAGACTTATAGTATGTTTTCCAACACGCCCAAGCTTTTGATCGAGGCGGTGTGCATGGCGGGGATCATCGGCTATATGCTCGTTTTTGTGTTAAGCGGAAGGGATGTCGGCGGGATGGTTCCCACAATCTCGGCGTTTGCGGTGGCGGCGATGCGTTTGATGCCCTCGGCGAGCCGTATCAATAATCAAATGACGCAGATTTCGTTCTGTGAACCGTTCTTCTTAAATGTGAGCGACAACCTGCTCGATGACATCAGCGCGGAACGGATCGACTTATCCTATGCGGTGGAGGTGAAGGAGAAGCTGCCTGTCACGAAGGAAATCTGTTTAAAAGGGATTACCTATAAATATCCGAACACGGAGAAATACATTTTCGATCATGCAGATCTGACAATTCCTGTCGGTGCTGCAGTCGGCATCGTCGGGGGTTCGGGTGCGGGAAAAACAACGATCGTTGATATTATTTTAGGGCTGCTGCAGTTAGAAGAGGGAACGATTGAGGCGGACGGCGTGTCCGTGACCGAGCACCCTCGGGAGTGGCTGAAAAACGTTGGCTATATTCCGCAGATGATCGCACTCTTAAACGCCGATATTCGCAAAAATGTGGCATATGGTATTCCTGAGGATCGGATTGATGAGGAAAAGCTCCGCCATGCGCTTTCCGAGGCGCAGCTTACTGAGTTTATCGACTCCCTGCCGGACGGGGATAAGACCGGCATCGGGGAGCGGGGAATCCGCATATCGGGCGGACAGCGGCAGCGCATCGGAATCGCCCGTGCGCTGTATGAGGATCCGGAGGTGCTCATTTTGGATGAGGCGACTTCGGCGCTTGACAATGACACCGAGGCGGCGATCATGGAATCGATCAACCGCCTGCATGGGAAAAAGACGCTGCTCATCATTGCACACAGATTGCAGACCATAGAGAAATGTGATATGGTGTTCCGGGTTGAGGACGGAAAAATTGTAAGACAGAGGTAGAAATGTTAGTATACACGAAAATAAAATGTTGGTATAGTATTTTTGAAATAAATTGAACCCGGGGATCAAATTGTGATGAAGCTGAGTATCATTGTACCTGTATACAATATGGCGGGCGACGGAAAACTGAATTACTGCATGGATTCTCTTTTAGCGCAGACAATTGCGGATTATGAGATCATTGCGGTGGACGACGCTTCGACGGATGAATCGTTTGAGATCCTGAAGCGGTACGAGCAGAGGAATCCGGACCGGGTGCGGGTGGTCAGCTCGCCCGAAAATAGGAGGCAGGGCGGTGCGCGCAACATCGGGATAGAACTCGCGCAGGGGGAATGGATCGGTTTTATTGATTCCGACGACTGGATTGCGCCGGATATGTATGAGAAGCTGCTTGCGCGGGCGGACGAAAGCGGCGCGGACGTGACCGGATGTCAGTATCAGCTCACATCCGAGCACAGCATGAACCCGGGAAAACTGATCGTGAATCATACGCCGGAGCATACGGGGATACTGGGAGAAAAACAGTATCGTAAGTGGATGCTGATGCCCGGAAGTATGGTGATCAAGGTCTATCAAAAAAGCGTGATCGATCAATATCATCTTCGGTTTCCGGAGCATGTTTTTTATGAAGATAATTGTGCAAGCCCTCTTTGGATGATGCATTTTACTCATTTTGAATTGGTGGACGAACCGCTGTATTATTATTATCAGCATGAGGCGTCCACGGTGCACCGCATCACGAGAGAGCGGTGTTATGAACGCATGAAAACGGCGGAAATGCTTGTGGAAGGCTGCATGCGGGAGGGCTTTTATGAGCCGTACTATAAGGAATTGGAAGCGCGGTTTACGCAGCTCTATTATGTGAATACCCTGTTTTCCTATATGGCGGGGGTCCGCATTCCGTCCATTCCGTTTTTAAAGGAGCTGCGGGACGGGATGAATGCCTATTTTCCGCATTTCAGGGATAATCCGTATTATAGGGAGATGTATGACGCGGAGCAGAAAAAAATGATCGATCTGCACATGAAGAGTCCTGTGCGGTATGCGCTTTATGATAAGGCGCTGCGTATGTACCGGCGCATCCGCTATGGTAATTAGGAAGAAAAACGAACTCATCGGGGGGGAATGGAAATGCAGATGAGTACAGAAAAAAAAGAACGGGATATGGGCGTGGAGCTTTTAAGGATCATTTCCATGCTGATGATAGTCGTCATGCATATTCTGGGGCAGGGCGGCGTGCTTGCCGGTGTGTCCGTCGCGCCGGGATCGGCAGGATATGCGGGGGCGTATCTGTTGGAAGCCGGTGCGTACATGGCGATCAATTGTTATGCTTTAATATCGGGTTATGTCGGGGTGGGGCATTCGTTTCGTTATGCACGTCTTTTTGAAACGCAGGCGCGCGTGCTTTTTTATACCGTGTTCATCACGGCCGGATTCTGCATTGTCATGCCGGAACTGTTTGGTTTTACGCTGGTCAAAAACGCACTGTTTCCGGCGATGACGGGACAATACTGGTATTACACGGCGTATTTCGGACTGATGCTGTTTATGCCGGCGTTACAATGTATGATCGCGCATTTGAGCAGCGTGCAGTTTCGAAATCTGATCGTGAGCATCGTCCTGCTCTTTTCAATCCTGCCGGCGTTGTTTGTGAGCGATATTTTTCAGACTGCGCAGGGATATAGCCTGTGGTGGCTGATGGCGCTTTATCTGGTCGGCGCGTATATCAAAATATATGGCTGTCCGTTCTTAAAGAAACCGATTCCCGCTTTGGCGGTCTATGCGCTGAGCGTCCTTGCGGCATGGGGAATCCAAATGGCGGATGTTTATGGTGTGGGAATCCCGCTGCCGAACATGCTTGTTTATACGTCTCCTGCAATGCTGCTTGGAAGCGTTGCGCTGTTGACCGCATGTTCGGGACTCCGGCTTCCGAATCCGGTCAAAAAAGGCGTTTCCCTATGTGCGCCGCTCTCGTTCAGTGTCTATCTGATCCACGCACATCCGCTTGTGTGGAAGTATTTATTTGAGGGATGTTTTGCAGCGTTTGCGGATTATCCGGTCTATATGCTGATGCCCGTTGTCATCGGAGCGGCAGCGGCGGTCTATGCGGTCTGCACGCTCATCGATGCGGTCCGCGCATGGCTGTTTCGCGTATGCAGGGTGCGGAAGGGCTGCGAATGGCTGGAGGAACGCCTGAAAGGTCTCCTTGAGGGGCACAGTGGGAGGTAGCAGTGTGGTACCCGGAGGGGAAAAGTCATGCACGCAGGTTGTTTTTTTATACGGGGTATGGTAAAATTTGACTGGTATACTATGGAAAATACAGGAAATACTGGGGAAAGAAAAACGCGCCGGATAAGGCGGAATGAGAGGAAACGATGGCAGGTAATATCATTGACGGAAAGACAATATTGATCACGGGAGGAACCGGTTCTTTCGGGAAGTGTTTTACGAAATATGTACTTGAGCATTATGAACCGAAAAAAATCATAATTTATTCCCGTGATGAGTTTAAGCAGTGGGTGATGGACCAGGAATTTGCACAGTATCGGGAGAAGATTCGCTATTTTATCGGGGATGTAAGGGATTTGCAGCGCCTGGAGCGTGCGTTCAGCAGTGTGGATTATGTTATTCATGCGGCGGCGTTAAAGCAGGTGCCTGCATGTGAGTATAACCCGAATGAGGCGATCAAGACCAATATCAACGGCGCAATGAATGTCATTGAGGCGGCACTGAACACAAATGTGAGCAGAGTTGTAGCGCTTTCCACGGATAAGGCGGTCAATCCCGTCAATCTTTACGGGGGGACAAAGCTGGTTTCGGACAAGCTCTTTATTGCGGCAAATGCCTATGCGGGAGAGCGGGACATTGCGTTTTCCATCGTACGTTACGGAAATGTGGCGGGAAGCCGCGGTTCCGTGATACCGAAGTTTTATGAGATGATCAAAAAAGGTATGACGGAGCTGACGATCACGGACTACCGTATGACACGCTTCTGGATCAGCTTAACGGAGGGTGTTGAGCTTGTCATCAAGGCGCTTGCGGAGGCGAAGGGCGGCGAGACCTTTATCAGCAAGATTCCGTCGTTTAAGATTACGGATTTAGCAGAGGCAATGCTGCCGGGTGCTAAGACGAAGGAAATCGGTATCTATCCGGGCGAGAAGCTTCATGAGATCATGATAACGGTCGAGGATTCCGCGACTACCTATGAATATGACAAGCATTTTATCGTTTATCCGCAGACGAAATTTAATGCAAGACAAAGAGTGGAGCCGACGGGCAAAAAAGTGGAGGAGGGATTTTCCTACAGCTCCGGCAACAACAGCGAGTGGCTTTCCGTAGAGCAGATCAGGGAACGCCTGCACGATCTGGAATTGGAGAAATAGGGCGATGGTTTTTAATTCCTTCATTTTTATCCTGCTCTTTCTGCCGGTCTGTCTGATAGGATATTTTTGTTTCAATTATTTTCACAGATATACGATGGCAAAGGCATTCCTGTTCGGAATGTCTTTGTGGTTTTATGGTTATTTTCATGCCGTTTATCTGTTTCTTCTGATCGGCGGTATCCTATGGAATTATATGATCTACCGGATTGGAAGAGGACTGCTTCAAAAGAAAAAGAATACAAAGGCGCTGATGGTACTCGGCGTAATCAGTAATCTGGCGGTTTTGTTTTTTTTCAAATATATGGATTTCTTCTCGGAAAATCTGAATGCCCTGTTCGGTTTGGATATTCCATTGCTTAAGCTTTTGCTTCCGCTGGGGATCAGTTTCTTTACGTTTCAGCAGATTGGTTTTATTGTAGATGCCTGCCGGGGTGAAGCGGGAGATTATTCCTTTTTGGACTATGCGCTGTTTGTATCGTTTTTTCCGCAGCTGATCGCAGGACCGATCGTGACGCACGAAGAGCTGATTCCCCAGCTTGCTGATGAAAAGAAAAAAGCGTTTCGCGCCGACAATTTCAGCATGGGCTGTGTCTTATTTATTGTGGGACTGGCCAAAAAGGTACTGCTTGCGGATACATTCGGGCGTGCGGTCGCGTGGGGCTATGGTTCTCTTGAAACGTTGAACACTCCCGCTGCGGTGCTCGTCATGCTTTCGTTTTACTTTCAGATCTATTTCGATTTCAGTGGCTATAGCGATATGGCAGTTGGTTTGGGGCGTATGATGAATCTGACGCTTCCCGTGAACTTTGATTCGCCGTATCGTGCGTTGACGCTGAGGGATTACTGGAAGCGGTGGCATATTACATTGACAAGATTTTTCACGAAATATGTCTACATTCCGCTTGGGGGCAGCAGGAGGGGAACTGCCTGTACTTATCGAAATATTCTGATCGTGTTTTTGTTAAGCGGATTATGGCACGGTGCGGATTGGGGGTTTATCCTTTGGGGAATCCTGAACGGTGTGGGAATCGTCCTGTGCCGTGTGCTGGACAGACCGCTCATGCGAATGGAACGCACGCGGTTCTTGAGGGCGGCGCTGTGGTTTTGTAATATGTTGTGCGTCAACCTGCTGTTGGTGTTGTTCCGCGCAGAAAACTTACATACGGCAGGCGCGTTCTTTGCGGGGCTGTTTCGGGGATTCGGCGCTGTGCCGCAGAAATTGTTAGAAACATTTCGTGTGGGAGAGTTTTGGTATGCTTTGAAGCTTTTGCATGTAACGGGCGGCGGGCATGGGGATCTGATCTTATGTATCGGTTTTCTGATTGCTGCGTTTCTCATTGTATTGTGCGGGAAAAATGTGCATCGGTATATTGAGGATTTTAAGCCGCGTGTGGGATATGCAGTCGGATTTGGCATTTTGTTTTTGTGGTGTTTTGTCAGTCTGTCCGGTGTCAGCACATTTTTATATTATAATTTTTAAAGGTGTGGAAATCTATAAATGAGTGTTGTATGGGCAGGCAGGAGGCGGTGTGATGAGAAAATATCGGGTATTTCTCGGTGTGCTTGCAGGAGTGATCGCAGCGGGACTGATTGCGGTCGCAGCATTGGTGATTGTGATCGATCCTTTTTTTCAGTATCATGGACCGGTGGAAACGTTTTCTTATGTCATTGATAATCAGCTCAGTCAGAATCCCGGACTTGCTAAAAATACGGAATATAACGCGGTGCTGCTCGGTTCCTCCGTGACGGTGAATTTTAATACAGCATGGTTTGAGGACTTGTTCGGGGTTTCTCTTGTGAAGCTGCCATATAACGGAGCGTATCCGAAGGACATTGTGAATGCGATGGAACAGGTGGAAAAAAGCGGTCATACCGTTGATATGGTGTTTTGGGGGCTGGATGTGTCAAGCTGTTCGGGTGACACGGATCAGATACAATATGAACTGCCGGAATATCTGTATG
The DNA here is from genome assembly GCA_014804755.1 of Lachnospiraceae bacterium. Lineage (GTDB taxonomy): Bacteria > Bacillota > Clostridia > Lachnospirales > Lachnospiraceae > DLAJ01. Next base: position 309,819 of record JAAUZE010000008.1, read on the forward strand.
ATGATTTCATAGGCAATGATGTGTATTACTGGTACAATAAAGACGTTCTGCTCGATTATATCTTAAAACCGCTGCTTGACCCGTCACAGGGAACGGATCCCACGGATTATTACAGCTCATGGCAGTTGTTTGGTTATAATAAATGGGTGGCATTAAACAGCTATACACCCGTGCCACGCTCCGAACAGGATTATGCGGATGATTTCCTGTTGGATGCGGTCAAAAAAAATATGGATATCAATATTTGCCCGATGATCGAACGCCATCCCGAAACACAGTTTTATGTGTTTTTTCCACCGTACAGCATACTGTACTGGTATGATTTTGAACGTCTTCGCCAGACAGATGCGATATTGACGAATGAAGCATACATCATCGAGCGGCTGCTTATGTATGACAACGTGCGGGTCTTCTTTTTTCATGATGATTATGAGATAGTGACTGATCTGGAGAATTATACGGATAAGATTCATTATTCACGCGAAGTGTCGCAGCATATCGCCCAATCAATGGCGGATGAAAGAGGAGAAGTAAATGCGGACAATTACCGTGAGGTTTTTGATGAGTTCAAAAGCTTTGTACACACATATGATTATGACAGCATCTGGGATGATTATGAGCATATGAGACCGGAGGAATGAAATGTGCCTGCGGCAGAAAGAAAGGGTATCGGAATGGAAAAACTGGCAATTGACGGCGGGAAGCCGGTGAGAGAGACAAAATTGTTTTACGGACATCAGTATATTGACGAGGCGGACGTTACGGCGGTCGCGCAGGTGCTTCGTTATCAGGATTTGACGTGTGGACCGAAGATCACCGAATTGGAGGAGCGTCTCTGCGCGCTCACGGGGGCGCGGTATGCCGTTGTATGCAGCAACGGAACAGCGGCGCTCCATATCGCGTGTCAGGCAGCAGGCGTAGAGCCGGGGGACGAAGTCATCACAACGCCGATCACCTTTGCAGCCTCCGCAAACTGCGCGCTCTACTGCGGTGCAAAGCCGGTGTTTGCCGACATTGATGCGGAAACTTATAATATTTCACCGGAGAGCGTAAGGGCACATATGACGGAGGCGACGAGAGCCGTTGTAGCCGTTGATTATACGGGGCAGGCAGTGGAACTGGATGAACTGCTTTCACTATGCGGGGAAGCGGGCGAAAAGACCGGCAGAAAGGTATATCTCATCGAGGACGGTGCGCATTCGATCGGGACGCGCTACAAGGGGCGCGGCATCGGCAGCATTGCCGACATGACAACGTTCAGCTTCCATCCGGTCAAGACTGTGACAGGCGGTGAGGGCGGCGCGGTCCTGACAAATTCTAAGGAGCTGTACGATCGTTTGGTACTGTTCCGTTCCCATGGCATTACAAGAAAGCCGGAGCAGCTGATGCATGAGCCGGACGGCGCATGGTATTATGAGCAGACTGAACTGGGCATGAATTACCGCATGACGGATATACAGGCAGCGCTCATTATCAGCCAGCTGGACAAGCTTCCGAAATTTCAGGAAAGAAGAAAGGAAATCGTCGCGCGCTATGACGAGGTGTTTTCGGCGATGCCGGAGCTTTTTGTGCAGCGGGAGATTCCGGAGTCTGATACGACACGGCATCTTTATATTCTTCGCATCCGTCCCGAACGTCTGACAGTGGGGAGAAAGCAGTTTTTTGACGCGATGGCGGCAGAGAACATTTGCTGCAACGTGCATTATATTCCCGTATACTATCACCCGTATTATGAAAAACTAGGGTATGAAAGAGGACTTTGCCCGAATGCGGAGAAGCTTTATGAGGAAATCTTAAGCCTGCCGCTTTATTATGCTATGAGCGATCAGGACGTGGAGGATGTCATTCATGCGGTGAAGAAGGTCGTAGAACACTACAAAAAATGAAGAACATCTAAGTCATTTTCTGAAGGCACGACTGCAGGTGTGAAAGGAAAAGGAACGGAGGAAATCAGATGTCATCCATAGCGATCATTACCGCGCGCGGCGGCAGTAAACGGATTCCGCGCAAAAATATTAAGCTGTTTCTCGGGAAGCCGATCTTGTCATATTCCATTGAGGCCGCACTGGCAAGCGGCTTATTCGATACCGTCATGGTGTCCACGGACGATGAGGAGATTGCGCAGACCGCGAAAGCGTACGGCGCAGAAATGCCGTTTTACCGCAGCGAGCAGACGTCAAACGACTATGCGGCAACGGCGGATGTGGTATCGGAGGTGTTGGAGGAGTATGCAAAGCGCGGCATCTATTATGAGACGGCATGCGTGATCTATCCGACAGCGCCGTTTTTGACGGCGGAGACGTTGAAGAAAGCAATGGACGTGCTTCTTTCGGGGAATGCAGACGGCGTGCTGCCCGTGGTGAAATTCTCGTTCCCACCGCAGAGAAGTGTCGTGCTTAGGGACGGAGAGCTGGTACCGTCCGATAAGGAATCCATGGCGATGCGCTCGCAGGATTTAGAGCCGCACTACCATGACTGCGGACAATTTTATTGTATCCGGGTGGCGTCTTTTTTGAAACAGCGGTCAATGGTCATGGCGCATACAGCGCCCTATTATATGGACGAGCTTACCGTACAGGATATTGATACGGAGGAGGACTGGAGGATCGCCGAAATGAAATATCGGCTGATTCATGAAATACATTAAGGTGTTCGGCGTTTGCATTTTTTCGAATGGTGCGGTTAAAACTGCAATCATGGAACTGGCATGTATAAAATTGAAAGAATGGATGCAAATTGGTGTAAAGGCACGCACAAAGGAGGATCATATGACAGATGAAAAGCGGGTTTCGACGATAACCGTACAAAACCGCGTGATCGGTGAAGGATATCCTGCATACATTATCGCAGAAATGTCGGCGAACCATGCCGGAAGCATCGGGCGCGCGAAGGAAATCATCCACGCCGCGAAGGAGGCGGGAGCGGACTGCATCAAGATACAGACTTATACGCCTGACACGTTGACGATTGACTGCGACCTGCCGTGTTTTCATATTGACAACGGTACCTGGGCGGGGGAAAATCTGTACGGACTGTACGGAAAGGCGTATACACCATGGGAGTGGCAGCCTATCTTAATGGAAGAGGCGGATAAAGCGGGAATCCAGTTTCTCTCAACACCGTTTGACACCACTTCGGTAGACTTTTTGGAGGAGATGGGAATCCTGTTTTATAAGATTGCATCCTTTGAATTGGTAGACTTGCCGTTGATCTCTTATATCGCGTCCAAGGGAAAACCAATAATTATGTCAACTGGTATGGCGAATGAAGAAGAAATAGAAGATGCGGTACAGACCATATATCAAACAGGAAACGATCAGCTCGCGCTCTTAAAGTGTTCCAGCGCCTATCCCGCAAAACCGGAACAGATGAATTTGAGAACAATCAAGGATATGAAGGAACGCTTCAAAACGGTGGTCGGGCTTTCCGATCATTCCATGGGCTCGTTTAGTGCAGCGACATCGGTGGCGCTCGGCGGGAGCATCATCGAAAAGCATTTCTGTCTCGGGCGTGAGATTGAGAATCCGGACGCGTCTTTTTCTATGACGCCGGAGGAATTTCATCAGATGGTGTGCGATGTGCGGAAGACGGAGGCGGCGCTCGGGAACGTGTTCTATGGAGCGGCCGAGCAGGAAAAAGAAAATTTAAGATTTCGCAGGAGCATTTTTGTGACAGCGGACGTGCGTGCGGGAGAGGTATTCACCGAGGACAATATCCGTAGCATCCGCCCATCAGACGGACTTGCACCGAAATATTATAAAAGCGTGTTGGGTAGACGTGCAGCGCACGACTTAAGGCGCGGAGAACCGCTTGCCTGGGAGCATATTGAAGGCGGCAGGGAGGCGGCGGAAGCTTCATGCAAGTGAAAGGTTATTTCAGAAATGTCAAAGAAGCAGACAAGGAGCTGCTGTTTACATGGGCAAATGACGCGGAAACGCGCAGACAGTCGTTCTCGTCAGATCCGATCACATGGGACGAGCATGCAGCGTGGTTTGCGCGCACGCAGGCGGATACGGACAGTCCGCATTGGATCTTTATGGTATGCGATGAGGAGGGCGATGATGAGCAGCCTGTCGGCGTGCTTCGACTCACAAGGGACCGGAACGGCGCCGCATATCGTATTAGCCAAAGCATTGCGCCCGCATGGCGTGGGAACGGTCTGGGCAGTCTGATCCTGACGCTGGCGAAAAGGTGGGCTGCGGCGTTATGCCCAACCTGTAGGGAGCTTTATGGAGAGGTCAAAGCGGAAAATATCGCGTCTGTGCGTTGCTTCGAAAAGGCCGGGTATGAAAGATCAGCAGAGAATATGAAAACGGCAGCGGGGGAAAATCCGGCGGTTCTTCATTTTCGTGCGGAAGTGCCACGGAAATCGTTGATCTATTTTCGTGCGGATGCGAATGAACAGGTCGGCTATGGACATCTTATGCGCTGCTTAACGATTGCCGATGCCTGTGAAGAACGGGGGTTGTGCCCTGCGTTTGTGACCGCGGAGGAGAAGCCGCAGAAGATGATCGCTGCCAGAGGATTTCCCTGCCTGGTCCTGGACACCGATTATAGGAATATGGAGTCGGAACTTGGGAGGCTGCCGGCGCTGCTTGCGGATGGTGCGCCGATCGTGCTGGACAGTTATCATGTAACAAAACATTATGTGGAGATGTTAAAAGAATACGGACACCGGGTTGTCTGGATGGACGATCTGAAAGAGCAGGAATACCCTGTTGATATGCTGATCAACTATAATGTTTATGCAAATCAGCTTGATTATCCGGTGAATCGGGAAAAAGAGGCGGATGTTTGTCCGGTCGGAAAGAAGGATGACAGATGTATGTATCTGCTCGGTCCGGGCTATGCGCCGGTTCGCCCGTCCTTTCGGCGGGAAGACGCCGCTGTGAGGGAAAAACTCGGCACAGTACTTGTGACGACGGGCGGTTCCGATCCGTACGGCGCGGGCGTATGGTTTGCGAGGCTGCTTGCAGAGCGGTTGCCCGATGCGAAGATTCTGGTCGTCTGCGGTCCGTATGTCCAAGGAAAAGACGGGCTTTACCGGCTCGCGGAGCAGAACGGAAAGATTGAGATCATAGAGGGGTGCAGCGATTTATCGGCGGTCATGCACCGCTGCGATCTTGCAGTTGCGGCGGCAGGCAGTACTCTTTACGAGCTGTGTGCGGCCGGCCTGCCGGTTATTCTGTATTATCTGGCAGATAATCAGCGGATGGGGGCGGAGACGTTTGCGCGCGAAACAGGCGCCGTGAATCTCGGCGATATCCGCTCGGAAGAATTTCAGACCGGAATGGAAAAGTGGCTTGCGGCAGCGCTTTTTAATCTTGCGGCAGCGTCCGGGCGGCAGAAGCTTGCGGATGCGATGCACGCGCTTGTGGACGGAAATGGGGCGGAGCGTATTGCCGAAGCGCTTACTAAGCTTGTATTTGTGCGTCACACATGATACAATGAGCGTTAGTGAGAAGAATGAGCTTGCTCATTCGGCGAGCGGCGAATGTCGTTCATGAATCGCAGATTCATGATACAATGAGCGTTAGTGAGAAGAAGCAGAAATCAAGGAGGGCATTCAACATGCCGGACATTAGAATTCCTTTTAATAAACCTCCTTATACGGGGAGAGAAATCGAATATATCACGGAGGCGGTGGAGAAGAATCGCAAGATTTGCGGAGACGGTCCTTTCACTAAAAAGTGCGATGCATGGATCGAGAAGCGCACGGGAACCACGAAGAGCCTTCTGACAACATCCTGCACGCACGCGACGGAGCTGGCGGCGCTTTTGTGCGGCATCGGGCCGGGCGATGAGGTGATCATGCCGTCGTATACTTTTGTCTCCACGGCGAACGCCTTTGTGCTGCGCGGAGCGAAGCCGGTGTTTGTCGATATCCGACCGGACACGATGAATATTGATGAAACGCGGATCGAGGATGCCGTGACTGAGCGGACAAAGGCGATCGTTCCGGTTCATTATGCGGGCGTTGCCTGTGAGATGGACACGATCATGGACATTGCGGCGCGTCATGGACTCTATGTGATTGAGGATGCGGCGCAGGGCGTGCTTTCGACGTATAAAGGACGCGCGCTGGGAGCGATCGGAGATTTCGGCTGCTACAGCTTCCATGAGACCAAAAACTACAGTATGGGCGAAGGCGGCGCGCTGCTCATAAAGGATCAAAAGTATGCGGAGGATGCGGAAATCCTGCGTGAGAAGGGAACGAACCGCGCTAAATTTTACCGTGGTCAGATTGACAAATATACTTGGGTAAATCTTGGTTCTTCTTATCTGCCGGGCGAAATGAACGCGGCATATTTATGGGCGCAGCTTGAGATGGCGGATGAGATCAACGAGAAGCGGCTGTCATTATACCGTTTGTATGATGAACAGCTTGCCCCGCTTGCAGAAAAAGGGCTTATCGAGCGCCCTTATATTCCGGAAGGTTGTGTAAACAACGGGCATATGTACTATATTAAAGTAAAAGATATCGAGGAGCGCACGAGACTGATCAACTTTTTAGGAGAGAGCGGGATCATGGCAGTGTTCCATTATATACCGCTTCACACGGCGCCCGCGGGCAGACGGTTCGGAACGTTTTTTGGGGAAGACCGTTATACGACAAGGGAGAGCGAGCGCCTGCTGCGTCTGCCGATGTATTATGAGTTAGAACCTGAGGAAGTTTTGGAGATTGCCGGTAAGGTGAAGGAGTTCTACTGTGTATGAAAGAGGAGCAGAGATTACGAACCATCCGCGATATGCTCTTTGCGCTTGTGGTGACATTACTTTGTGTGATCGCCACAGGCTATTTCTACGACTGCTATTATGACTTGAATGATGATGTATGGATGAAAGATATTCTCGCGGGGGCATATACGGGGACGCCAGAGGGAAGAAATATTCAAATGCTATACCCGGCAGGCTTTTTGATCAGTGTTTTGTACAGGCTTTCGCCGACGCTGCCATGGTATGGCATTTTTTTGTGTGCCTGTCATATCCTTTGCTTTTTTCTGATCGGAAAGCGTATCGTGTCCGTTGTGAGCGGATTCTTAAAAAAGAGCATTCTGCTGATGTTTCAGACGCTTCTCTTTGTGGGACTCATGCTTTGGGAGCTTGTTTATGTGCAGTATTCCGTTACCTGCGCGCTGCTGGTGGCGACGGGCGTGTTTCTTTTTTATACGACGGATGATGAGCTGTCTGCCGGCAGGTTTATCCGTAAAAACTGGATCAGCATTGTGCTTGTGATCTTGGGCTTTTATGTGAGGACAGAAATGATGCTGCTGCTCTGCCCGCTGATCGGAGCGGCGGGCATCGCGAAGTGGTCGCGGGGGGCGAAGCATACGCACACTGCGATGTTTGGAATCGGTAATCTGTTCAAATACCTGATGACGCCGGTTTTGGTCGCAGCCGGAATGGGGCTTGGCCTGCTTTTGAATGCGATGGCGTATAGTGGCAGTGAGTGGAATGAGTTTGACCGCTTTTTCGCATATCGGACGGAGCTGTATGATTTTCAGGGTGAAGCGCCGGATTATGCGCAGAACAGGGCATACTACAGGCAGTTGGGTTTTGGCGAGGCGCAGATAGAACTGTTGTCAAATTATAATTTTGCCATTGACGATTCGCTTAATGCAGATGCGCTGCAGAGCATTGTAGAGTATAACCGTACGGAGCTTGGGAAATCGTATTTTAAGAACGGCATTTATGAGGGAATCCGTGAGTATCTGTACCGGCTGCTGCATGCTGAGGATGGCGTATGGGTGTATGTTGTCATTGCATTATATGTACTCATTTTTTTGACGGGCATGATGCAGTGGGATTATTCCGTTCCGTGGAAGCTGGCGCTTCTGGCATTCATGCGTACGGTCAGTTGGATGTATCTGATCATGCGGGGGCGTACGCCGGAACGGATCACGGTTTCTCTGTATCTGTGCGAGGTTCTGATCCTGTTTGCCATGTTTTTGTGCCAGATGCAGACGTTTTATGCGGGTTATAGAAAAAGGCTTTCCCAATACAAAAGCAGAAGTGCGGAGCAAAGCCGGACAGGAGACGCCGCCCGGAAGAAAAAAAGACGTGCACCGTATCTGCCGCTGTATCAGAAGTACTGGATGGACACGGCACTGCTTGTCCTGACAGCGCTGGTACTTGTGCCTGCGATGCGCGGGATTGGAGAAGTGGAACAGGAACAGGAGCGCAGGGAGCTGGTCAATGCGGAGTGGGACGGGCTGCGCGCCTATTTTGCGGAACATGAGGAAAATTTTTATCTTTTGGACGTCTACTCCACGGTGGCATATTCCGAGCGGATGTTTCCGGCGGATAACAGTTACCGGAATTATGAAATCTGCGGCGGATGGCCGGCAAAGAGCCCGATTTACGCAGAAAAGCTGAGCCGCTACGGCATTGGAAATATGGAATCGGATTTATTGTATATGAATAATCTCTACTTTGTGACGCGCGCGGATCGCGGGACGGACTGGATGGTGGACTATTATCGCTGCAAAGGTTATGACGTCAGAGTGGCATGTGAAGAGGTGTTTGAGTGGAACGGGGAGAGGCGTTTTTACATCTGCAAGGTATGTTTTGATTACGAAGCAGGAAGTGGTGATTTTTCGTATATGCAGCGGGTTCACCAAAGAGCGTATGAAAACTGAAAACGTATGAATGCGGAAAGCGTATGAGAGCGGAAAGCGGAGGATGCGACAGAAACATGCATACGGGGATCGGAGGCAGGGAGGCTTAAATTGGAGAAGCAATGGGTTCGAAAAGGAACGGGAGTCTGGCTCAGGATGATGACGGAGGAAGACACAGACTCGATCGTCGCATGGAGAAACAGGGACTTTGTGCGGGAGCAGTTCATATATCAGAAACCGTTTACGCGCGAGGGGCATCTGCATTGGATTGAAACACAGGTAAAGACCGGGCGCGTTGTGCAGATGATCATCTGCCTTGCGCAGGATGAAAAGGCGGTCGGAAGCGTTTATTTCCGGGATATTGACAGGGAACACCGCAAGGCGGAATATGGCATTTTTATCGGTGAAGAGACGGCGCTCGGAAAAGGAATCGGTACGGAGACGGCGCATCTTGCGCTTGATTATGCGTTTCATGAGCTTTCCCTGCACCGTGTGATGCTGCGTGTGCTGTCGGATAATGTCAGGGCGCGGAAAAGCTATGAACACGCGGGGTTTATCGAGGAGGCATATCTGCATGAGGATGTGTTTTTACAGGGTGGATTCAGGGATGTCGTGCTGATGGCATCACTGAATCCCCAAAAAGAAGTGTGAGGATAAAAATGAAAAATGAAAAAAAGACAATGGTGAGTTTTGTGATCCCCTGTTATCGTTCGGCGCTGACATTGCCCGGCGTTGTTCAGGAAATTTGTGATACGATGGGCGGCATGTCCGGGTATGCCTATGAGATCGTGCTTGTCAATGACGCTTCGCCGGATGATACGATGGATGTGATCAGGCAGATTGTCCGTGATGTGCCGGGGGTTACGGGAATCGGACTCGCCAGAAATTTCGGACAGCACGCGGCGCTGATGGCAGGCTTTCATGAGGTGCGGGGAGACATTATCGTCTGTCTGGATGATGACGGGCAGACGCCGGCAAACGAGGTCGGAAAGCTGCTTAGTCAGATAGAGGCAGGAAGCGATGTTGTGTATGCACGTTATTCACAGAAAAAGCATTCGGCATTCCGCAATTTGGGCAGTAAGATCAATGAGAAGATGACCCGTGTCATGCTCGGAAAACCGAAGGAACTTTACATTTCCAGCTACTTTGCGGCGAGGCGCTTCGTGGTGGAGGATATGCTGCATTATGAAAACTGCTATCCCTATGTGATCGGACTGGTACTGCGCACAACAAAAAATATTTCCAATGTGGATGTAACGCACAGGGAGCGCGAGGTGGGATGCTCCGGATATACGATGAAAAAACTGCTCGCGCTTTGGTTTAACGGCTTTACTGCGTTTTCGATCAAACCCCTGCGCGTTGCGACCGTGATCGGAGTCATGACTGCTGCGGCAGGGTTTCTTTACGGTATCTATACAGTGATCAAAAAGTTTGTCAATCCCGCAGTTCCGGTCGGTTTCAGCTCGATGATGTCAGCGCTTGTGTTTATCGGCGGCATGATCATGCTGATGCTCGGACTGATCGGAGAATATATCGGCAGAATGTATATCAGTATGAATCGTTCGCCGCAGTTTGTTGTCAGGGAGAAAGTGACAGGTGGAGAGGAAAAAGAGGATTAGTGGGAAACTTACCGGAAGGACTATGAAACAGATTGATAAGAAAGTGTTATTACAATATGTAAGATTACGGATTGTGTTAGTGACATTGGTGGTCATACTATGCCTGATGATATGGCCGTTTCAGTATTTTTATCATTCCTTCTACTCTGTATATGGCGAAACGGAGCCTTCTTATACAGGAAATGTAACGATGGAGGAAATCGTGCTTCAGGAGTTTGTGCCGAAGGAAGATCATATCCGTGATGTAAGCGTTTCCTGCAGGGTGGACGATGTGCATTACATGGATCGGGTGTTTGTGACCCTGTATGATGCGGCGTATAACATTCTATATCAGGAAGTCCTGCAGTTTTCCGATATTCGGCTGCGCGATGAGATCAAGATCACGCCGGAACTTGATGTGACGCCCGGAGAGACCTATTATCTTGGCTTTAATGTCCATTTTGACAGTGTCGGCACGCTGCAGATCGCCTATGCGGACCAGAGTTTCCTGCAGATAGAGGAATGCGGTATTCTTGCGTATGCAGGCACGCCTTATGTGAATCAGGCAATCCTGATCCGATTCCACTATACGGCACCGTATTCTGCCGGATTACGCATTCTGTGTATTACGGGTGTGCTTGCCTGTGGGGTTCTGTTGTATGTGGTGATTGTCTGGCTGATGGAGTTTTTGAAGAGGAAAAAGCGGGTGCCGCAGGCGGCGATAGGATGTCTTGCGGGACTGACTTTGGCGGGAGTACTTTTTGTCGGATTCTGTTTCTATCAATTATGTGTTGTAAGGTTTTTTGGCGGAGAAATCTGGGATAGGATCGTATATGCCGCAGCCTGTCTGATCATGCTGTGTCTTTTTTGGTACGCTTTCTATAAGGGAATTGGATGGATCCGGCATATGCAAAGAGATCAGGAGCAGTCTTTAGAAACGCTCATAAAGAGGAACAAAAAAGTATGGATCGACTATTTACAGGTAGTGTGTCTTACCGCTCTCTTTTATGAGGGTGTCGCATACGTGAACGCATCTGTCCAATGGAAGCAGGATATTGCAAGAAATATGGTATTTATGCTGTTTGGATTGTTTGTGCTGCTGACATTAAAGTTCCGTGAGGTGGTCAATATCTTTTCCGGCCTCTGGTCTTTAGTACTGATTTTGGCCGGCATCTTCTACTGTCGTACGAATGGGGGGGATGCGCATGCCACGGAGGCGGCGGGAATCCTGATCCTGGCAGCGGATTTCTGGGGAATCGTGCTGATCCATACATTGCGGAATTTCAAAAAAATGCGGGAACAAAGGCTGAATATCCCATTGGCGCTATGTTTTGTACTGATGTGTGTGTTCATGATGATCAACAGCTTTGGTAAGGCGTGGCCGTTTTTTATGGCAGTCACATTCACGCTGTTCTATCTACAGAGCTATACGGAGGAAGAGAAAGATCGGATTGTTCATAATATGATCAATGCCTTATTTACGCATTTCGGACTGATGATCGTTCTGTGCTGTCTGCACAGACCCTATCATTATTATCGCTTCAATCGTTATCCGATGTGGTTTCATACTGTGGCCAGCACGGGAATTTATCTTTCCTGTGTGGCAGCGGCAGCGCTGGTACGCCTGTTTTTGGCAATCAGGGATTCCGGTTATGTTTTTCGAAAAGCTTGGAAAGAATGGATAGGGAATAGTGTGGTGCTTGCCTATATTGCACTGGCAATACCGAGAACGGCGATCGTGGCGGTTTTGGGATTGGGGATTGCGCTGGCGATCGCGGCGGCCATTGTATACCGGCCCAAGATCAGGTATTATATACAGATTGCAGGAATTCTGCTGCTGTCTCTGGTCTTAAGCATACCGGTGATCTATACGATGACAAGATGTGTTCCGGCGATCGTGGACAAGCCGGTTTATCTGAATGAGGATTCTGAGAACTTTGACGGAGCGATCCGGGAGGGCGAGGCGCCTGATTCTGACAGCTATATGTATTTCAGAGCGCTTGTGAGGCTTTGGGCGAATCGGTTTTATGTTCCACAGGATTTCATACAAAAGTATTTGGAGGACCGGGTGTCTGCCGATCCGCAGTTTAGTGTTCTGGCGGAGGTGGCGTCGGGAGAAATGACAGGGCTTGCAGAGCCGCAGAATCTTGATCATGCGCTGTCCGTGGAGGGAAATACAGTACTGAACGAGATGTCGAACGGCAGGATTGCCATATTCCGGGATTATCTGGAACATTTGACATGGAAGGGGCATGAGCAGATGGGGTACGATGGGGACTACGAGATGCTCGCGGATCATGCGCATAACTCCTTTATTCAGAATGCGTATGATTTCGGGATACCTGCGGGAGTGCTGTTTTTACTGTTGATCCTGTTGATGATTTTTTCTGCGGTCTACCGGATATGGACGGGGAAAGAGAGAAGTGAAAAGCAGTTCATGCTGTTTTTGACAGGCTGTGTGTTTTTGCTTGTAAGTCTGACAGAATATGCATCGAATCCTTGTATGCCGCTCTGTTTTGTAACGCTGTTTATGCTCATTACTATGCGAACATGGAAAAATGTGGTAAAATAATTTGTTGTAATTGCAATTGTGATGGGGAGAAATGGTAATCTGACAGTAATAAGGTGAAACGATGGGACAAATGAAGCAGATAGAGAAAAAGATCCTGAATACAAAATTGTTGGTGCGGCGTATCGTTCTGATCATTTATGATATCATTGCGGTGGTGTTATCGAGCTATATTCCGCTCGTCATGCGTTATGAGTTTCATATTTCGGAAATCCCGCAGGAGTTTGTGGATAATGTGGAATGGTTTATGCCATTCGGTATTATAACGACGCTCCTTGTGTTTTACCTGTTAAGGCTTTATCACAGTCTTTGGGCGTATGCCGGTGTGACCGAGATGCAGAATATGGTGGCGGCATGCGCGTTAAGTGCGCTCTGTCAATGTGTCGGACTGCATTTTACAAAGCATTATGTACCGAGAACCTATTATTTTATCTATCTGCTGGTATTGTTTGCATTTACGCTCTTAAGCCGCTTTTCATATCGTTTTTTAAGAGAAGCGAAGCATCGGATCAATAACAGTAAAAACGGAACGGCGGTCATGATCATCGGCGCGGGCGATGCCGGAAACGTCATTATGAAGGAGATCATCAGCAGCCATTATTCCACAATGACAATTAAATGTGTCATTGACGATGATAAGAATAAATGGGGTCGATATGTGCAGGGAATCAAAGTGGTTGGCGGGAGGGGCGAGATCATCCGCGCAGCCAGGGAATATGAGATTGATGAGATCATCATTGCGCTGCCGTCTGTACCGAAGCACATGATCCGTGACATCATTGATATTTGTAAAGAGACGGATTGCAAGCTGCGCACGCTTCCGGGTATGTATCAGCTTGTGAACGGGGAGGTCAATGTCAGCAAGATCAGGGATGTGGATGTGGAAGATCTGCTCGGCAGGGAACCGATCAAGGTGGATTTGAATTCCATCCTGGAATATGTCAAGGACAAGGTCGTGCTCGTGACGGGCGGCGGCGGTTCCATCGGGAGCGAGTTGTGCCGTCAGATCGCAACACATCAGCCGAAGCAGCTCATTATCGTGGATATTTATGAGAACAGCGCCTATGACATTCAGCAGGAATTACTCGCGGCGCATCCGCGCATGAATCTGCTTGTGCTGATCGCATCCGTCCGGAATACCGCACGCATGAGCAGCATTTTTGAGACATACCATCCGGATATTGTCTATCATGCGGCGGCGCATAAACATGTGCCGTTAATGGAGGACAGCCCGAATGAGGCGGTAAAAAACAATGTGTTCGGGACATGGAAGACCGCGCAGGCAGCGGCGATGAACGGGGTAAAGAAATTTGTCATGATCTCGACGGACAAAGCAGTGAACCCGACGAATGTCATGGGAGCGACCAAGCGGATCTGTGAGATGATCATTCAGACCTTTAACAGGCATTATGATACGGAATTTGTGGCGGTGCGCTTCGGCAACGTGCTTGGGAGCAACGGAAGCGTGATTCCCCTGTTCAGAAAGCAGATTGAGGCGGGAGGGCCGGTGACGGTAACGCATCCCGATATTATCCGGTATTTTATGACAATACCCGAGGCGGTCTCTTTGGTGCTTCAGGCGGGAGTTTACGCGAAGGGCGGAGAGATTTTTGTGCTCGACATGGGAGAGCCGGTAAAAATTCTGGATCTGGCGAAGAACCTGATCCGTCTTTCGGGCTATAAGGTGGATGAGGATATCAAGATCAAGTTTACGGGCTTACGTCCGGGTGAAAAGTTATATGAGGAGCTTCTGATGAATGAGGAGGGCATGACGGATACGGCAAACAAGCTCATTCATATCGGAAAGCCGATCGAGTTTGACGAGATGGTCTTTTTTAAGCAGCTCAAGCGTCTAAAGGATGCGGCGAACGAGGAGTCGGAGGAAATCAGAGAGCTTGTGAGGGAAATTGTGCCGACCTATACGCCGAAGGATGATGAGGAATTAGAATAGAGCAGGAGGGAACGGTTTTATGGGCAGCAGGGAGGAGCATAAGAGAATTTATCTGTCAAGTCCGACCATGCATGGGGACGAGCAGCGTTTTGTACAGGAAGCATTTGATACGAACTGGGTAGCACCGCTCGGACCGAATGTGGATGCGTTTGAGCAGGAAATCTGCGCGTATACGAAAGCGGGATATGCGGCGGCCTTAGATTCAGGAACGGCGGCGATCCATCTCGCGTTAAAGCTTGCGGGTGTGAAGGAAGGCGATATTGTGTTTGCACCGTCCCTGACATTTTCTGCGACCTGTAATCCGATTATGTACGAGAAGGCGGTTCCGGTATTCATCGACTGCGAGCCGGATACGTGGAATATGTCGCCGCAGGCGCTGGAGCAGGCGTTCAAAAAATATCCGCAGGCAAAGGCGGTCATTGCCGTTTATCTGTACGGAACGCCCGCGAAGATTGATGAATTGATGGAAATCTGTAAACGGCATAACGTACCGTATATCGAGGATGCGGCGGAGTCGCTCGGAGCGACTTATAAAGGAAAGCAGACGGGAACATTCGGGAGATTCGGAATTTATTCGTTTAACGGGAATAAGATCATAACGACGTCGGGGGGCGGCATGCTTGTCTCGGACGATCAAGAGGCGATCGCGCGCGCGCGTTTTTTTGCGACACAGGCGCGTGACAAGGCAAGGTATTACCAGCATTCACAGATCGGCTATAACTATCGCATGAGCAATATCACGGCAGGGGTCGGCAGGGGGCAGCTGCTGCATCTGGATGAGCATATTGCGCTAAAAAAAGCAATCTATGAGCGTTACAAGGAGGCATTTGCGGATATTGAGGAGATTGCGATGAATCCGGTGGATGTGGACGGCGAGGCAAATTACTGGCTCTCCTGCATGACGATCCGGAACGATAGTCATGTAACAACGGATATGGTGATGGATCGTTTGGACGAGTATAACATCGAATCGCGACCGATCTGGAAACCGATGCATTTGCAGCCCGTGTTTGCGGATTATGATTTTTTCACGCATGACGGCGGAAAAGAGAGCGTATCGCAGCATATTTTTGATCATGGTCTCTGCCTGCCGAGCGATATTAAGAATACGCCGGAGGATATGGAGCTGATCATCGGGCTGGTGCGCGGGCTGTTTGGGAAAGAGTAAGGGAGCGGTTGCGAAACGCGGGGGAAAGTTTATGTAATGTTCAAAAGATACAATCCAACGCGGGCACGCTTTCGCTACTTGGCGCTCGTAGCGGTACATAACATGCCAAAATACGGCATGTAAGTACCGACGGCTCCAAAGTGCCTGCTTATGGATAGGGATCTTTTGACCAATCATAAATGTTGTGAACAGCGTTTCGCAAGGGAGAATGAAAAGAGGAGTATCACAGCATGTATCGTAACGTCATCAAACGCCTGTTGGATATTGTATGTTCGGGGATTGGACTGATCGTGCTCAGTCCGGTGTATTTGATCATGGCAGTCTTGGTACGTGTCAAGCTCGGTTCTCCTGTAATCTTTCATCAGGAGCGGCCGGGATACCATGAAAAGATATTTACGTTATGTAAATTTCGCACGATGACCGATGAGCGGGATGAAAACGGGGAGCTGCTTCCTGATTCGGTACGGCTGACAAAATTCGGCAAACTGCTTCGGAAGACGAGTCTTGACGAGCTTCCGGAGCTTTGGAATATTTTTAAGGGTGATATGAGCCTGATCGGACCGCGTCCGCTGCTTGTCTCCTACCTGCCGTGGTATACGGAACGGGAGAAGAAGCGACACAGCGTCCGACCCGGACTGACGGGATTGGCGCAGGTGAGCGGCAGGAACTTTATTGAGTGGGATAAACGGCTCGAAAAGGACGTCGAATATGTCGAACATATCAGCTTTTTGCTGGATCTGCGCATTTTATGGCGCACCGTCATGGTCGTATTTGCTAAGAGCGACGAAGTTGCCGAGGTGACGGATGACGTGGAGGGAAATTTAGCGGAAATCCGCGCATCAAAAAAAGAAAATGTTCTAAGGCCGGAAAATACTCAGCCCAAGAACATTTAGGTCTTTTTTTTAAAATGCCGAAGGCATTTCTTTGTTGGGTGTTACAGTGTTGTAAACGGCAGAAACAGGAGCAGGAACGATATGGCGGGAATCAGGATCATTGATCTGACGCATGAAGATGAGTGGAACCGGGTGATCGGACAGTTTACAAAGCATGACGTGTATTTCACGCCGGGATATGTCAAAGCTTTTTGGAGAAATGGGGACGGTGAGCCGCTCCTACTCTATTATGACGGAAAAAAGATGCAGGCTGTGAATGTCGTGATGAAGCGTGCCGTGCCGGTGCGTCAGACAAAGGACGCAGCGGACGAGGCATTAAAGGAATGTTATGATTTTGTGACGCCGTATGGTTATGGTGGTTTTCTTTTGCAAGGGGATACTTCAGGAGAAGAAAAGCAGGCGCTTGCACATGCATACCGTGATTTTTGCCGTGATCATCATATTGTGGCGGAGTTTAACCGCTATCATCCCGTGATTGGCAACGCGCATGATATGGAATGCCTCTATGAGGTCATTGATCTGGGGCATACCGTCTGCATGGATATTTCCTCGAAAGAGAAAATATGGGAGGGACTTACAAGTAAAAACCGGAATCTGATCCGCAAGGCCCAGAAGAGCGGTGTGCACGTTTACTGGGGCAGGGACGAGAGCCTATTTGCGGAGTTTGAACAAATTTACAACGCGACGATGGATAAAGTAGGCGCGGATTGTTATTACTATTTTCAAAAGGAATTTTATGACAGCATCTTAAACGACATGAAGCATCAGGCACTTGTCTTTTCCGCGCTTCTTGCCGGAGAGACGATCGCGATGTCCATTATCCTGTATGGGAATGGGCAGCTTCATTATCATTTGTCCGCATCAAAAAAAGAATATCAGTCCTATGCGCCGACGAATCTGCTGCTCTATGAAGCGGCATGTTTCGGGAACAGCATCGGTATGAAGACGTTTCATTTGGGCGGTGGTCTGGGAAGCCGCGAGGATTCGCTGTATCATTTCAAAAAGCAGTTTAACCGATATGAGGATACACAGTTTGCCATCGGAAGGGCGGTTTTTGATGCGGAGACGTATGAGCGTCTGCGGGAAATCAATAACCATGCGAAGGAGACAAACTTTTTCCCGGCTTACAGGGATATGGACGCATAGGAGAGGAGAAGGACGTGCTTACGAAGGTGGAAAAACTGATCATAATAAGCCGGAAAAGAAACAGAGAAGGGGCAGCATGAAAAAAATACTCATTTTGACGAATCTGGATATCGGGCTGTATAATTTTCGAAGGGAACTTTTGGAAGCGCTGCTTGCGGTGCCCTATGAGGTTCATATCGCGCTGCCTGAGGGGGAGTTGATTCCGAAGCTTGTGAAGATGGGATGCATATTCCATGAAACAAAAATGGAGCGGCGCGGGATGAATCCGCTGCATGAGGTGAAGCTGATGCGGCGTTATCGTCAGCTTCTGGGCGAGGTTAAACCGGATGTGGCGCTGACCTATACGATTAAACCTAATATTTACGGCGGTTCGGCACTGGCCTCGGCTGGTATTCCCTATATCACGAATATCACGGGTCTGGGCACGGCAGTTGAGGGAACTGGACTGCTTCAGAAAGCGACAATTCGAATGTACAGACATGCCATGCGTGGCGTAAGCTGCTTATTTTTTCAAAATCAAAAGAATGAGCAATACTTTACAAAGCGCGGTATCGCAATCGGCAAACACAGACAGCTGCCCGGTTCCGGTGTCAATCTGGAGCGTTTTTCGTATCTGCCGTATCCGGAGGAGGACGAGCCGGTATCCATGCTTTTCATTTCCCGTGTGTTAAAGGAGAAGGGCATTGATCAGTTTATGGAAATGGCGAAGGTCATCCGCGGGGAATATCCGAATACGCGTTTTCATATTCTGGGGTTTTGCGAAGATGACGACGATAAGCCCGACTCTTATCGAAAACGGATCGCGGACTTAGAGGCGCAGGGCATTTTACAGTTTGAGGGGATGCAGGAGGATGTGCGCCCGTTTCTTGCAAAAAGCCAGTGTACGATCCACCCGTCCTTTTATCCCGAGGGGATGTCCAATGTCTGTCTGGAGAGCGCAGCGAGCGGCAGACCGGTCATCACGACGGACCGCGCGGGATGCAGGGATACGGTCGAGGATGGGAAAACGGGACTTTTGGTTAAGGAGCGCGACACGGAGGATCTGATCCGTGCTGTGCGGCAGTTTTTGGAGATGTCCTATGCGCAGCGAAAGCAGATGGGCGTAGAAGCAAGGCGCAAAATGGAACGGGAGTTTGACAGGCGTTTTGTCGTGGAAAGTTATTTGAAGGAACTGAAACAAATTTTGGGTTAACATACATTTGGCAGTAAAAGAGGAAATTCTTTTGCAGGCCGGTGTGAACAGAATGACTGCGTTTTGGCAGAACGTGAGGAGGAGAAGAATATGAGCTTATATGAAAAGATTGTAAAAGGGGAAGAAAAAATCGCATTGGTCGGGCTTGGTTATGTCGGCATGCCGATCGCTGTCGCATTTTCCAAAAAGGTGCGGGTGATTGGTTTTGACTTAAATAAAGAGAAGATCGCGAAATATCAAAACGGTATCGACCCGACCTGCGAGGTGGGGGATGAAGCGATCAAAGCGTGCAGCGTGGAGTTTACGTCGGATGAAACAAAACTGCGCGAGGCAAAATTTTATATCGTGGCGGTGCCAACGCCGGTCAATGCCGACCATACGCCGGACTTAACGCCGATCGAGGGCGCAAGCCGCATACTCGGAAGAAACCTTGCAAAAGGCTCCATCGTCGTCTATGAGTCCACGGTTTATCCGGGCGTGACCGAGGAGGTTGCCGTGCCGATCTTAGAGAAGGAATCCGGGTTAAAGTGCGGTGTGGATTTCAAGGTTGGCTATTCGCCGGAGCGTATCAATCCGGGGGATAAGGTACACCGCTTAGAGACCATCACGAAGATCGTATCCGGCATGGATGAGGAGACGCTCGATACGGTAGCGCATGTTTACGAGCTTGTTGTGGATGCCGGCGTGCATCGCGCGGAGTCGATCAAGGTTGCCGAAGCCGCGAAGGTCATCGAGAACAGCCAGCGCGATATTAATATCGCTTTTATGAACGAGCTTTCCATTATTTTCAATAAAATGAACATTGATACGAAAGCGGTTTTAGAGGCAGCAGGCACAAAATGGAATTTCCTTAAATTTGCGCCGGGTCTTGTCGGCGGCCATTGTATCGGTGTGGATCCGTATTATCTGACCTATAAGGCGGAGCAGCTCGGTTATCATTCCCAGATCATTTTATCCGGCAGAAGAATCAACGATGATATGGGAAAATATGTGGCGGAAAGCCTTGTCAAGAATCTGATCAAAGCGGATATTCCCGTGCGGGACGCGCGCGTGGCAATCCTTGGCTTTACTTTTAAGGAAAACTGTCCGGACACGCGTAACAGCAAAGTGATCGATATCGTGCGGGAGCTCAGGGAATACGGGATCGAACCGCTCATTACCGATCCGGTTGCGGACAGGGCTGAGGCACAGCGGGAGTACGGCATCACGATGACGGAGTTATCCGAAATCCGGGATATGGATGCGGTGATCTTAGCGGTCGCGCATACGCAGTATCAAGACCTGACGATGGACGAGATCGGCGCGATGTACGCGCGGGAGCATACGAAAAAAGTATTCTC
The DNA here is from genome assembly GCA_014804755.1 of Lachnospiraceae bacterium. Taxonomy (GTDB): domain Bacteria; phylum Bacillota; class Clostridia; order Lachnospirales; family Lachnospiraceae; genus DLAJ01. Next base: position 330,294 of record JAAUZE010000008.1, read on the forward strand.
CGATATCAAGGGGATGTTCGATAGAAAAGCGTATGAGTCCGCAGGTTATTTGTATTGGAGATTATGATCTGCTTCCCAAACGCGCGGATGGGAAAATTTTTCAAGGATGAGAACTGATATGCAGCCGGCCGGCGAACGGGTGCATATCAGTTTTTTGGATATAATAAAGAAGGACTCCCCGATAAAAACAGATTCCTATAGGGCGGATTATCAGCATCAAAATTTGCATCGGAGTACGAAATAGAGTATGATAGGAAGAAAAAGGGAATTACTATAGCAAGGTATTTCCGGTAAATACAAACCCGCCAACCCGGGACTCTATGGAGCAGGTCAGGATCTTGAGAGAACGGCTATCAGGGGTAAAGGATACAAACATGGCGGAATTTATTGATTATTGTTTGTCCATGGCAGAGAGCATATGAAAATCGAAAAATATGAGACCAGAAAACCAAATATCAGCTCTTATCTGGCGCCCTGTGTCATTGGTGCCTTTTTCTGCTTTTTGTTCCTTTTCTACGGTGTCGGGCAGTATCCTGACTCTGCGACCTATATCGGCTACAATACAAGCAGGGAGCCGCTCTATCCGCTCTTTCTGAAGTTCTGCCGCCGGCTTGCGGGGAAGGAGCATTTTCTTTGGCTCGCTGCGCTGCTGCAGAATGTGCTCGCGTTTTTCGCGAATTGGTATCTCTATCGTTTTTTTGTGAGACAGTTCCGCTTAAATCTGCTGTTTCGGATCGCGGCGCTTTTGGTCATTTTGGCGCCGCATTTGTTCACAAGCGTGTTTACGCCGTCAGGCATTGTATTGACAAATGCGATCTTGAGCGAGGGGCTGACCATATCGCTTTATCCGCTGTTTGCGACGTTTTTGCTGGAAGCGTTTTTTCGGGAGAAAAAAGGATACTACCTTGCCGCGTCTTATGTTACGGCGCTGCTGCTTTCCCTTGCAAGGGGGCAGCTCATGCCGATGTTTCTTGTGTGGTTTGTCGTTTCGGCGGCGGCCTTTGCGCGCAGCGCCGCTGCGTCAAGAGCGGCAGAGCCGGGCATGCAGCAGTCGGTAGGGCAGGAGCCGGATATGCAGACAGTGGGAGCAAAGGGACAGGCTGCGGCTTTGAAGGGTGCAAAGGAGCAGAGACCCGGCAGGGGGATGGATGCAAAACGCATCTGCGCAATCCTTCTTGCGCTGTTTGTCGCGACAGCGCTTGGCTTTGTGCTGCGCAAGTCAGCAATGCGGTGCTACCACGAATCCATGACGGACGGTGTTGTGCATGCAAATACGGGGGGAAATGTCACGCTGCTGACGAACGTATTATACTCCGCCGATGAAGAGGCGGTTGCGGCTGCGGAAGAAGCGCTTTCTGATCGGGACGCTGCGTATCTTCATGACATTTATACGCAGATGAAAGAGCAGGGACTGTGTGCATCGGATGCGGACAGCGGATTTCATGCGCGGATTCTGCATCACGAGGACAGTCACGATAAGATCAAATTCGGTATCTTGAGCGTTCTGCTCACATCGGGAGTGTGGCAGGAGTGGTATGAATTGCCGGAAGGGTCCAAAGACGGGTTCGAGATGGCCGTGGATGAGGACAAAATGGCGGGACGGCTTATGAAAGCGGTGCTTCCGCATAGCGCGGACAGTTTTCTTGCAACCTATCTCTATGTGGCGGCGGGCGGCTTTGTGCGCACGGTATCGCTGCTTTCTCCGGTGTTCAGCGTGTATGCCCTGCTGATTTATGTTGTGGCGGCCGCGCTGATGTGTTATCTTTTTAAAAGGAAGAGTGGACGTGACGGTGCGTGGCTCATGGCGGTCGTGCTTCTGATGACAGCGGCAAATGTATGCGCAACGGCGCTCACAATCATGTGCCTGTCACGCTATATGATCTACAATATGACGCTGTTTTATCTCGCCGGACTTGTGTGCGTGTGGGAAGTTGTCAGGGAAAGATTTTGCAAAGAAAGATGACGGATTGAAAAATAAGGAGAGCTTGCATTATGGGTTATCGGGATTTGGTATTTGACAAAGACAGTGTGTTTCTTGTGACGGGGGGCGCGGGCTTTATCGGCTCGAATCTCTGTGAGGCATTGACGGATATGGGGTATACCGTGAGATGCTTAGACGATCTTTCTACCGGAAAACAGGAGAATGTGGATTTCCTTTCGGACAGGGATAATTATACCTTTATCAAAGGAGATATCCGGGATCTGGACACCTGCATGAAAGCGTGCGAAGGAGCCACCTATGTGCTGAATCAGGCGGCGTGGGGCAGTGTGCCGCGCAGCATTGAAATGCCGCTTTTATATGAGGAGATCAATATTCGCGGAACCTTAAATATGATGGAGGCAGCAAGACAGAGCGGGGTAAAAAAGTTTGTCTACGCTTCCAGTTCTTCCGTTTACGGCGACCATCCGGTACTGCCCAAAGTCGAGGGGCAGGAGGGGAATCTGTTGTCCCCGTATGCGCTTACCAAGCGGGTGGATGAGGAATACGGAAAGCTGTATCACAAATTGTACGGGCTTGACACTTATGCCATGCGCTATTTTAATGTGTTTGGGCGCAGGCAGGACCCCGACGGCGCATACGCGGCCGTGATCCCGAAGTTTATCCGTCAGCTCCTTCACGATGAGACGCCGACCATCAACGGGGACGGAAAGCAGTCGCGTGATTTTACCTATATTGATAATGTGATCGAGGCAAACTTAAAAGCATGTCTGGCGCCGGGTGAGGCTGCGGGAGGCGCTTTCAATATCGCATACGGCGGCAGGGAATATCTGATCGATATTTATTACGATCTCTGCAAGGCGCTCGGAAAGAAGATTGAGCCGAAGTTCGGTCCTGACCGCGCGGGAGATATTAAGCATTCCAACGCGGACATCAGTAAGGCAAGGAAGCTGTTAGGCTATGATCCGGAATATGATTTTGAAAAGGGGATCGCGCTTGCCATCGACTGGTATCGGGAACATTTACAGTGAAAGAAGACGGGGGATACCATGATTCGAATGCTGCATATTACCGCATCCATGTCACCAAGCGGGATCGGGAATTTCATTATGAACGCATACCGGCATGTGGATCATTCCAAAGTGCAGTTTGATTTTGTTGTGTGCGAGCACCGTGAAGTCAGCTTTGACGAGGAAATCCGGGAGCTTGGGGGAAGAGTATTCTATGTGCCGCGCAAATCGGTCAGTCCGATCGGGAATTTTAACGGAATACGCAAAATTGTGCGGGACGGTCATTACCGGTTTGTATTTCGTCATACGGATGTGGCAACGGTGGCACTCGATCTGCTCGCCGCAATGCTGGGCGGAGCGGACGAGCGCGTAGCGCATTCCCATTCCACAAGCGCAAAAAAAATATGGCTCCATAAGCTCTTTCGCCCGTTTCTCAACGCGGTCTGCACGCGGCGGTTCGCCTGTTCCGTGCAGGCCGGAATCTGGATGTACGGAGAGAAGTATGCGCGGGGAAAAAAACAATTCCGCGTGATAACGAACGGGATTGAGATAGAGGCATTTCGCTATGACGGGCGGATGCGCAGGAAAGTGCGCGAAGAGTTTGGTTTTGCCGAAGAAACGGTTGTGATCGGACATGTTGGAAACTATATGCCGGTCAAAAACCACGCGTGGATGATCACCGTACTTGCGGCGTTGACCGGACAAGGAAGAAATGCGGCGCTGATGCTTGTCGGCGATGGGGCGCTGCGGGCACAGATGGAAGAGCAGATTCGGACACTGGGCTTAGAGGAGCGGGTCCGGCTGACAGGGGTTCGCAATGACATACCTGCGCTGCTGCAGGCAATGGATGTGTTTTTATTTCCGTCGTTTTATGAGGGTATGCCGATTGCGCTTGTGGAGGCACAGGCAGCAGGACTGCCCTGTGTCATTTCGGATGTGATCACCGATGATGTCTGTATCACGGAGCAAGTTAAGAAAATAAGCCTTTCCGAAAGCGCGGACGTATGGGCGGATGCGCTATGGGGGGCAAAACAGGGAGCCGGAGCGGATAACGCGGAAAAAATTGCCGAAGCCGGATTCGATGTGCGGGCATTGGGAGAGATCTATCTCAGGCTGGGGGAATCATGAATCATATCGTGTTTTTGACGCTGTCGCTTACGAAAGGCGGAGCGGAGCGCGTAATATCTAATATGTGCAATGACTATTTTGCAGGGCGCAGCAGGGTGACGGTGATCAGTCTGATGAAAGCGGAGCCGGAATATACGCTGCATCCCGACGTCCGCCTGATCACGGTGGACGAGAATGAGCGCGATTATCTGGCGGCCATGCCGGTTCGTTTTGCGCGCAGGAGAAAAAAGCTGAAACGGCTGCTTTGCAGATTACAAAAAGACGGTGCGCAGGTTGTGATCAGTTTTCTGCCGGAGCCGAATATGCTTGCATGCAGTCTAAAGCGTGCGGTCAGAATGCCGGTCGTGATCAGCGTGCGAAATGCGCCGGCAGTGGAATATGGAACCAGACTTCGTTATTTGCTGATGCGCCTTCTTTATCCGAAGGCGGATGCCTATGTGTTTCAGACAAAAGAGGCAAAGGCATATTTTTCGTTTTCCGCGCATATTACGGCGCGCGGCGTTGTCATTCCGAATCCGCTTTCTGCGGAGTTTATCGCGGATGTGCATATGCGGTCAGATAAGACGGCGGGACAAAGAGAAGGCTTCCGCGTGCTGGCGGTCGGCAGGCTGGAAGCGCAGAAAAATTATGGACGTCTGTTGGCGGTGTTTGAGGCGTTCCACAAAAAGTATCGGGAAAGCAGCCTGATGATCTGCGGAGAAGGATCCGAAAGAGCGGAGATTGAGCGGTTTGTGTCGGAACACGGTTTGAGCGGCTGTGTGAGTCTGCCCGGAAATGTGGATGACATAGCAGCACAGTATGAAGCGGCGGATGTGTATCTGATGACGTCGGATTATGAGGGCATGCCGAATGCGCTGATCGAAGCGATGGCATGCGGACTGCCGGTCGTGGTAACGGATTGTCCGTGCGGTGCGCCGGCGGAATTGGTTCGCAACGAAGAAAACGGAATTCTTGTTCCGATGGGAAATGAGGAGCGGACGCGGGAAGAGCTTCTCGCCGGACTGGAGAGATTATATACGGAGCCGGATTTTGCGGGGAGACTCGCGCGCAGTGCGCAAAACGTGCGGGAAACACTTGCGCCGAACAGAATTTATGCACAATGGGACAGACTGATCGGGCGGGTCATCGGCGGGAAGGAATAGGATATGTGCGGCATAGCGGGGTTTGTTGATCGCCAATTGAATCAGATTCAGGTTGTCCGTGAAATGACTGCGCGTATGAAACAGCGCGGGCCGGACGGCAGCGGGGAATGGGCGGATGAGACGAGCGGTGTTACGTTTGGTCATCGTCGTCTTGCCATCTTAGACTTGTCTGAGAACGGGGCGCAGCCCATGACTTCCGCATGCGGGAGATATGTTCTGACTTACAATGGAGAGATTTATAACGCGGATTTGCTGCGGAAAGAAGTGCTTGCGTATAAAAAAGGGCGGGGAGAAAGCTTTGGCTTTCGGGGTACTTCAGATACGGAGGCGCTTCTGGAGGCTATGGCGCTCTTCGGGACAGAGAAAGCGCTTTTGCTTGCGAAAGGAATGTTTGCGTTTGCGCTTTATGACAGAAAAGAGCATGTGCTGACGCTCGCGAGGGACCGGGCGGGTGAAAAGCCGCTTTATTACGGATTCGCGGGCGGAAATTTTGTGTTTGCATCCGATCTTGCGGCGCTTTCCGCCTATCCGAAATTTGAGGCGGAGATTGACAGGAGAGCGCTGCATGCCTATATGCGATATGGCTTTGTGCCGGCGCCGTATTCTGTATACAAGGGGATCAGAAAGCTTCTGCCCGGTTACATTTTGACGCTGCGCCAGCCGTTTTCGGATGCGCAGGCGGAGCTTCATGCGTACTGGTCGATGGCGGAGGCCGCGGAAAGCGGAAGGAAGAATCCGTTTCAGGGCAGCAGGCAGGAAGCCGCCGATGAGCTGGAGAGACTGCTTAGCGAGGCAATCCGGGAACAGATGATTTCCGATGTGCCCATCGGTGCTTTTTTATCGGGAGGAATTGACAGCCCGCTGATCGCAGCGTTGATGCAGAAGCAGAGCAGTGCGCCGGTGCGGACCTTTACGATCGGATTTGACGAAAAAAAGTACAATGAGGCGGAGTATGCCAAGGAGATCGCCGCACATTTGGGAACGGAACACACGGAGCTTTATGTGACGGAAAAGGAACTGCTTGACGTGATCCCCGGACTTTCGAATATATTTAGCGAGCCGTTTGCGGACTCATCCCAGATACCAACCTGTCTTGTCAGCAGGCTTGCCAAGACGAAAGTGACGGTGTCCCTTTCGGGTGATGCCGGAGACGAGCTGTTCTGCGGTTATAATACTTATCCGAAAATCGCATCGCTCGCGGAAAAATTAGAAACCATGCCGAAGGGCTTACGCGCATTCGGCGGAGCCGTTCTGGAGGCGGGATTTTGGCGCGGAACAGGTTCCTGCTATCGCATTGCGGAAAGTCTGCGGGCACGGGACATCATACAGCTCCATGAAGCAGTATGCTACCACACGGATTATGGGGCGGAGCGTCTGGTACTCTTTGAGGATGAGGCGGAGCGGCGCGCGGTGAGGAAACGGGATTTTGCCGGAACAGAAGGAGGACTGCGGCTGCCCGGAGAGGCTTTTTATACCGATCCGAAGAGGGCAATGATGTATAAAGATATGGTGACCTATCATCCGGACGACATTCTGGTTAAGGTAGACCGGGCGGGGATGGCGGTTTCCTTAGAAAACCGCGTGCCGATGCTTGACCGTGATGTGATCGAATTTGCGTACCGCCTGCCGATGGAGTACTTGTACGGGGACGGCGGGGTAAGCAAACAGATCTTGAAGGATATTCTTTACCGATATGTGCCGAAGGAACTGCTTGACCGACCGAAAAAAGGATTTTCCGTTCCGCTTGCGCGCTGGCTGAAAACAGGACATACGGCGGATTGGGCGTGGGAACTGCTGGAGAATAATCGGCTTGCACAGGATGGGATTTTTGACAAACGCGCGTTGAAAAGCATCCGTGCCCGTTTTGCGAAAGGACGGGCAAATCCCCAGATTATATGGGAAATCTTAATGGCGGAGCAATGGTATCGGGGACTGCGGGGGAAGGCGTAAAGGAAGATCGGCTGACCGGCAGGAATTGAGGATGGAAATGAAAAAAATCATGTTTTATATCTCTTCCATGGGACGGGGAGGGGCGGAACGTGTGCTCTCCTATCTTGCGGAGGACTTAAGCGGGCAATATCATATTACCGTGCTCACGGATCATGCCTATGAACAGGAATATGCGCTGCCGAAGTCCGTCAGGCGGATGAATATCGGGGATTATCCGGGGAAAGGACTGTTTGCCCCGATTGTCCGAAAGCTTTGGAGAGAAAAGAAAATCCGTGAGGCATATCGGGAAGTCATGCCGGATATTGCGGTCGGGTTTATGGGGAAAAACGCAGTCCGCCTGCTTGTGGCGGCGCGGAAGGAAAAGGGAATCAAAATTGCGGCGATCCGCATGAATCCGGTTCATGAGTTCGGAAACGGACTGTATAAGCGCGTGGTATGCGGGCTGTTCATGCGGACGGCATGGGTCGTGTGTCAGAATGAGAGCCAGAGACAATATTTCCCGAAAGGTCTGCAGGAAAAAACCGTCGTCATCAAAAATCCGATCGGGGAAGCGTTCTGTCAGCCGCGTTATGAGGGTGCGCGTCCGCAGAAGATCGTTGCGGTGGGACGGCTTGATGATAACAAAAATCATCAGATGCTGATCCGTGCATTTCAGAAAGTTCATGCACGCTTTCCGAGCGCTGTGCTGACGATATACGGAGAGGGAGAGGCGCGTTCAAAGCTGGAGTCGCTGACAGGGGAACTCGGACTGGAGAAATGTGTCATGCTTCCGGGGATTGTGGAGCAGATACCGGAGAAGATTTATGATGCCGCTGCCTATGTGCTCTGCTCCGTCAGCGAGGGCATTTCCAACGCGCTGCTGGAAGCGATGGCGCTTGGACTTGCGGTTGTTTCAACCGACTGTGAGGGCGGTTCGGCAGCAGAGCTGATCAGGGACGGGGAGAACGGTTTTCTTGTACCGGTCAATGACGTGGATGCGTTAAGCGAAAGACTCATGCTGCTGCTTGAGGATCCCGAACGGAACCGGCGCCTCGGGAACAGTGCTGCAGAAGTGGGAAGGCAGTGCGGACGACAGCAGATCGCGAAGGAATGGGAGAGATTGTTTAACGGATGAAAAGAAAGACATTATTTCGATATAAGTATTGGACAATTGCATGCAGAAAGCGAGGCACCCAGCCGCTCTACCGGCAGGAGCAGGTGACGGATCTAACGGTCATCCTGCGCGCGAGATCGGGGATTCAGGCAGATCCGTTCCTCATCGGAAAAGACGGAAAGAGTTATCTTTTTTATGAGACTGCGGGACCGGTCACCGGTAAGGGAAAGATTGCGTGTCTCGCACTGGACGATGCGCATGCGAAGCCGCGGATCGTGTTAAAAGAACCGTTCCACCTTTCCTATCCGTATGTGTTTTTCTGTGCGGGGCAGTACTATATGATGCCGGAGAGCAGGCAGAATCATAAGGTCATGCTCTACCGCGCGAAACAGTTTCCGTGGGAGTGGGAACCATGCAGGGAACTGCTGGGGGAGGATGCCGTGGATTCCACCTTGTTCGAATGCGGCGGGAGCCGGTATTTGTTTACTTATCGCGACGGTGCGTTAGAAATTTATGAATGCGAAACGGATGCACAGGGACTTCCGGAAAAGGCCTTGCTGTTAGAACGTCTTTCCAAGTCTAAGAGGGCACGTCCCGCCGGAGCGCTAATCCGGGAAGGAGACAGATACTACCGGCCGGCGCAGCTTTGTGAGAATTTTTACGGCGAGGCAGTGCTGATCAATGAGATTGACACAGAGATGCTGCAGAAGAGCGTCAGCCGGAAAGGACAGTCCGGTTTAGAAGGCTACCGGGAGCAGGAGCGGTTTCGCATACAGGCATCCGGCATTCGGATTTCGGGGCTGCATGTTCTTGGGATTCACACGTATAATGCGGATGAGCGCTATGAAGTGGTGGATTTATACTGCGCCCAGTATAGTCCGTGGGTTCTTGTGAAAAAATGCTGCTATATTCCATTACAGTGCATGTATGAGCTATGGCGGAAAAGGAGCCGAAGGTCATGACAGCAGAAAGAGAAAAAACCATTGCGTTTTATATTTCCTCGCTGACTGCGGGCGGCGCGGAGCGGGTGATCAGTAATCTTGCCAACGAGTTTGCAGCGCAGGGGTACGAGGTGTTCATGCTGACCGACAGTATGGAGGATAAGGAATATCACCGGCTGGACGGACGTGTCAGGCGTGTCGTGCTTCCGAAGTCGGAAGAAAACGGAAGGATCGCGAATGCCATTGGGCGTATCCAAAAGCTGCGCAGCGCAGTGAAGGAGACGCGTGCGTCCGTACTCGTATCGTTTATCGGTAAGTCAAATATCCGCGCGGTACTTGCTACGAGGTTTTTAAAAACCGGGGTTGTGGTATCCGTAAGGAGTGCGCCCGCGAGGGAATATCCGACACGGCTGATGCGGATGCTTGCGAAAGTACTGTTTCGCATGGCGGACGGCATTGTATTCCAGACAGAGGAGGCACGGCAGTTTTTTTCAAAGGGAATCAAAAGAAAATCTGCGGTGCTCATGAATCCGCTGCATCCCGATTTTATGAGAGAGCGTTATACGGGCGGGCGAAAGCAGGAGATCGTCACGGTCGGGCGCCTGCACAGCGTAAAGAATCATGAGATGCTGATTGCGGCATTTGCTGCCGTCTCCGGCGACTATCCGGCGCTTACGCTTCGCATTTACGGGGATGGAGATAGAAAAGAAAAACTGCGTTCTTATATTGATGAGCTTCATATGCAGGGAAGGGTTGTTCTTGAGGGAGATCGGGATGGCGTGGCGGAACGGATAGAAGCGTCCCGCATCTTTGTTCTTTCCTCCAATGTCGAGGGAATGCCGAACGCCCTGCTGGAGGCAATGGCATTAGGTCTTGCCTGCATTTCCACGGACTGTCCGTGCGGCGGACCGCGCACGGTCATCCGGGACGGAGAAAACGGCCTGCTCATTCCTGTGGGAGATACCGAAGCGCTTGAGAACGCAATCCGGCGCATTCTGAGTGACCCTGATCTGGAGGAGCGGCTTGGCAGGCATGCAGCCGAAATCAGGCAGGAACTGGCGCCGGAAAGAGTCAACAAAATGTGGATGGATTATATTGCACATTGTATGAAAGCGTGAGGAAGGAAAAGAGAGCTTATCCGTAGGAGGAATTATGCTGATCGTATCGAAAAAAAATAAGGGAATTCCGATCATAGACTGTTGGTATGCGGAGCATGCGCTTGCCATGGACGGCGTGATCCGCTATCAGGAGTCGGAGAAGCCGATCGGAGCACGGCCGGAAAAGTTCGAGACGCTGTTAAGTGATCTAAAGGAGGATGAGGAGACGATTCTGTCGCATTACTCCAAAAACTGCCGCTATGAGGTACGGCGCGCGCCGAAGGAGGGCGTTGTGTGCGCGGCGAAATGCGGAAAAGAGATCACGGAGCAGGACATTCTTACTTTTACGGATTTTTTTGAACAGTTTTGGGCGAGTAAAGGCATCTCCTACAATGAAAAAGAGAAGTGCCGCGCCATGATGCGGCAGTATGCCGCAGCGGGCGCAATGGCGCTTACAACGGCATCCATCGGTGAGAAGCTGCTCGTATATCATACCTATATACTGGACAAACAGCGTGTGAGACTGTATCAGTCAGCTTCGCAGTTTCGGACGGACGAGAGCATCACGACGAAGATCGTGGGGTTTGCCAACCGCTATCTCCATTATCAGGACATGCTCTTTTTTAAAAATGTGGGAAAAGAGCAATATGACTGGGGCGGTGCAGGAAAAGCGGAGGACGTCGAGAGTATTACGAAGTTCAAGGAATCGTTCGGCGGAGAGCCCGCGGTGTTCTATAACGGAGAAGAAGTGCGGGGAGCGATGCCGAAGCTGTATCATGCCGCGGCTGGGCTTGTGGGCAGGCTTACAGGCGGGAAGGACTGACAAGGGAAATGCGATGTGAACAGCAGGAAAACGGAGCGCAGTAACAGGTCCGGCATGAGGTGTGTAAGGAAATGCAGCTTTAGCGTGCGGCAGCGAGAGGAAGAGCGACATGTGCGGAATAGCAGGCATGATCGGCTACCGGGGGGACGGGGCCGGTGAGATACAAAAAATGAATGAGCGGATGATTCACAGAGGACCGGACGCGGGCGGTTATTTTCTCGATGAGAATCATCATGTGGCGCTCGGCCACCGCAGGCTTGCGATCGTTGATCTCAGTGAAAACGGCGCACAGCCGATGCACTCCCCGGATGAACGGTATGTGCTTGTATACAACGGAGAGGTTTATAATTTCAGGGAATTGCGAAAGCAGATGGAATCGGACGGAGAGCGCGGCGCATGGCGCGGCGGCTCCGATACGGAAGTGATCCTGCGGGCGTTTGCCTTTTATGGAGTAGAACAGACGCTTCGCAAAATGAAGGGCATGTTTGCGCTGGCTCTGTATGACAGACAGAAAGGACGCGTCACGCTTGCGCGCGACCGGATGGGGGAGAAACCCCTCTATTACGGTATGGTGGACGGCTGCTTCGCGTTTGCCTCGGATATTGCCGCGATCAGGGAATTATCGGGCTTTCATAATGAGATTGACTGCCGGGTACTTCCGCTTTATTTTCAGTACGGTTATATTCCGGCGCCTTATTCCATCTATCAGGATATTTATAAGCTGACGCCCGGCACCTGGCTTAATGTGGATGTGTCAACGCTTGCGCGTGAGCAGCATTCGTATTGGGACTTAATGCAGGTGGCAAAGGAAGGGGAGGCGCACCCGTTTTTGGGAACACGCGCACAGGCGGCTGACCGATTGGAAGAGTTGTTGAAGGAGACCGTGAGAGGACAGATGATCTCCGATGTGCCGCTCGGCGCTTTTTTGTCGGGCGGGATTGATTCGGCGCTTGTCGTCAGCATCATGCAGGCGGTGAGCGATATTCGCGTGCGCACGTTTACGATCGGTTTTGAATCGGAAAAGTATAATGAGGCGGAGCACGCAAAGGCGATCGCTGCGCACTTAAGAACAGCGCATACAGAACTCTATGTCGGCAAGCGGGAGGCCTGTGAGGTGATCGCACAGATAGCGGAATGCTTCGGCGAGCCGTTTGCGGACTCATCCCAGATCCCGACCATGCTTGTCAGCAGGATGACGCGCGAACATGTGACCGTATCGCTGTCAGGAGACGCGGGAGACGAGCTGTTTTGCGGTTATAATACGTATCGGGTTGCCGAGGAAGAATTGCGAAAACTCAAAAAGAAATATCACCGATTACCGGGGGGCATTCGCCATGCCGTCGGCGGCCTGTGCGGCAGATTTGAGGGAAAAAACGAATTGCTCCATAAGGCGCATGCCTATCTGACAATGGAGACGTTAGAAGAGGCGCACCGCTACATCGGACAGGAGGAGGCACGCACCACATATCTGTCGAAAGTCCGCACGCGCCTTCAGGATGCTTATTTTGAATATCCGGCGGGCTTTCTGCGGGACGGAGTGGCAAATCTAATGCTGATGGATGCGCTGCACTACCTTCCCGATGATATTCTCGTCAAAGTGGATCGGTCCGGAATGCAATATTCTCTTGAAACAAGAATGCCATTACTGGATCGTGATGTGATAGAATTTGCATGGACGCTCCCGATGGATTATAAATTCAGCGAAGGCGTTACCAAGAGAGTAATGCGTGACGTACTTTACCGTTATGTGCCCAGGGAACTGATGGAACGTCCGAAAAAAGGATTCAGTATCCCGCTTCATGAATGGCTCAAAGAAGGAGAGCTGCGTGAGTGGGCGCGGGGTGTGTTAAGCGACGGAAGGAAACAGTGTGCAGATATCATTGACGTCCGCACGGCAGATTCCTATTGGAAGGATTATACCGAGAGGGGCGTTTTCAGCGAGAAGCTTTGGTATATTCTAATGTTGGAGCAGTGGATGATGAGAAGCAGATAAAAAATGTGACTGAGGAGGCGGCATGCAGCAATTACTCATTCGACTGGACGATATTACGCCCGACATGGATTGGGAAGCATTTGAACGTCTGGAAGCTTTATTTGAACAATATCAGATTCATCCGATCATCGGCGTAGTGCCGGATAATAAGGATGAGACGCTTCATATACAGGAGCCGAGAGCAGATTTTTGGGAGCGCATGCGGGCGTTGCAGGAGTGCGGTTGGGTGATCGCGCAGCATGGCTTTACGCATGTGTATGTGAATAAAAGATCGGGGCTGTTGGGTGTCAATCCGTTCAGTGAATTTGCGGGGCTTTCCTATCAGGAGCAGTATGAAAAGCTGAAAAAGGGACAAGAAATCCTGAAAAAACAGGGAATTGATGCGGTAATGTTCATGGCGCCGGGGCATACTTTTGACAGGCAGACATTAAGGGCGCTGAAAAACCTGGGGTTTGTGTTCGTTACGGACGGCTATTGCAGCATACCGTACCACCGCGGCGGACTGCTTTTTTTGCCCTGCACGCTTTCTTCGCCGCGCCTGCCGAAGCGTTTTGATACGCTCTGCCTGCATGCAAACGGGATGGGGCGGGGGCAGTTTGATGCGCTGGCGGAGTTTATCGGCAGAAATCGAAAGCTGATCGCAAATGCGGACGAGTTTTGCGCTTGTTTTCTGAACGGACAGACGGCCTCAGAGCGGGGAGGACGTACAAAAGCGTGTTCCTGCGTATGCGGCGTGCGCGCTTTTGTGCCGCTGGGATGGCTTGAGGAGCATAAAAATCTGTTTTTGCGCAGGGTGAAGCGCTTTGCGGCGGAAAATGAGACGGTGCAGGAATATTTTCGTAAGACGGATTCTGACGATCCGGCAGTGAAAAAGAGAAAACGCCTGTGCGGACTGCCGGGGCTGCTGCTCCGGCTGTTGTTTCACAGACCGTACAGATGAGAAAGGCGGCGTGGCTGTCCTGATTACCATCGCAGCTGAAAAAGCAGCCTAACCGTTGGCATACTTTGACAGGTACGACAGACAAAATCCAACCAATTTTGCAATTACTGGGAAGATATGGTAAAATGTCGTCAGACATTTTACCGCGCCGGAGCGAAGCGAAGTGCGCATCGAAAGAATTGCCATGTCCGGAGGACATCACACCACAAGGAAACGGAAAATCTATGAAAGAGATCATCACCAAATTTCGAAAGGTACTAAATAAAAAACAAAAGCAGCGTGTTGCGCTGCTTGTCCTGATGATCATCATCGGCGCGCTGTTGGAAACGTTGAGCGTTTCCATGATCCTGCCGCTCGCACAGCTCATTATCAGCGAGGACGCTTTAAACAGTACCTGGTATATGCGGGTAATCTGTGACGTATTGCATATACAGACGACAAGACAGCTTCTGCTTGTGATCCTAAGCGCTCTGATCGCAATTTTCATTGGCAAAAATCTGTACATGCTCCTGCTGTACTATGTACAGCATACTTTTATTGCAAACTGCCAGTATCGGATTTCCAGAGATTTATTGCAGATTTATTTGCATAGGCCCTATGAGTATTATTTAAATGTGAACAGCGGTGATATTCTGCGAACTGTTTACAGTGATACGACGGGTGTGTTCAGCCTGCTGCTGCAGTGCATGCAGCTTCTGACAGAGCTTGTTGTCGCCATGTTTTTGGGGGTCACGGTATTAGTGACGGATTTTAAAATGACCCTGGTGATCGGCGCGCTGCTGATCGTTACCCTGCTTTTGGTAAACCGTTTCCTGAAGCCGCGCGCAGGTGCGATTGGGCAGGAGTCGCGCGTAAAGCAGGGATTGATGTATAAGAGTATTATCCAGTCCATCAACAGCATCAAGGATGTGAAGGTGTACGACAAGGAACAGTCGTTTCTGAATTCTTATATCAAATACGGGAAGCGCTATTACCAGCTTGTGCGCGACAATAACCTGCTTGGTTCCGTATCGAAGCTTTTGATCGAGACCGTTTGTATCTGCGGCGTGCTGATCTATATGCTGGCGGCTGTCGCGTTGGGGGAGAGCGTGGCGGATATTGCACCGCAGCTGATGGCGTTTGCGGTTGCCGCGATGCGGCTGATGCCCTGTGCGAGCCGGATGAGCACCTATCTTGCCAATATTGCCTATTACAAGCCGACATTGGATTTTGTCTATGACAATGTGGAGATGCCGGATGAGGACGATTATCGGAAAAACGTTGAGCAGAATGTGCGCAACACGGATATGGCGCATAAGCTGCCGCTTGCGGACAGCATTCTTTGTCGGGGAATCACCTATCATTACCCGAACTCGGAGACATATATTTTTCGGGATGCGGACATGACGATCCCGCTTGGTAAATCTGTGGGGATCATGGGCGCTTCCGGCGCGGGAAAATCGACGATCGTGGATGTGATGCTGGGACTTCTGAAGCCGGAGGCGGGAGAGATCACCTGCGGCGGCGTAGACGTATTCTCCGATTATGGCGGATGGCTGCATGACATTGGCTATATCCCGCAGTTTATCGGGCTGGTGGATGATACGATCTCGGCGAATGTTGCGTTTGGCATCGATGTGGAAGACATTGATGAGAAACGCGTGTGGGAGGTATTGGAGGAGGCGCAGTTAAAGGAATTTGTGGAAGGGCTTCCCGAAGGGCTGCATACGAAGATCGGTGAGCGCGGCGTGCGCATTTCGGGCGGTCAGCGTCAGCGCATCGGCATTGCGAGAGCGCTGTATCATAATCCCGACATCCTTGTGCTTGACGAGGCAACCTCCGCGCTTGACAACGATACGGAGGCAGCGATCATGGAGGCGATCAATCATTTTCATGGCAAAAAGACGATGCTCATTATTGCACACCGCCTAAAAACGATAGAGAACTGCGATCTTGTTTACCGTGTGGAAAATGGGAAGATCATTTTGAACGAGCACGGCGTAGCAGGGTAAGAGACCGCCTGCAGCGTGTATTTGAAGGTATCCGGTTAAATGGGAGAAGGGGTGTGCTGAGTAATCTGTGGCTGATAAAAGGCGCAGCGGAGGTAAGACAACATGGAGTTGAATCTGTTTTTTGAGGGCGTGGATTCCTGCCACGGTTTCCAATCCGAGATGCTGCGCAGGGTGGATCAGGTACTGCCGATCCATACCTGTGTGATCACAACAAAATGCAGTGACGGAAAGGACGTCTATGAGGATAAGTATACCTGTGTGAATTATGATGTCTGCGAGCATAACCGTTATGATGAATTTTATGACTTAAACGCGCTGCTTCCGCTTTCGAGAGAGCTGTTGGAGGCAATGGTTCCCTATGAGTCCACGGCAATGCAGATGCTTGTGCGCAATTTTGAACGGCATCTCTATACCATGGATGAGAGCAAGCGTTTTTATCTGGATCATCTTCGTTTTTGGAATCATATGATCGTCACGAAGCGGATCAATTATATCTGCTTTTCCAATATCCCTCATCACTGCCATGATTATGTGATCTACGCGCTCGGCAGGGTGTACGGCATCCCGATGAGCTTTTGTTCGGACACGAGCATTCCGCCGCGTCTGGCATACTGCACGGATATGGAAAATATGTGGGAGAACACATATCGGAAATATCTTTCCTACCGTGAAGAGAAAGAGATTACGCTCCCCGAGGATTTAGAGCATTATTATCAGGCGCTCCTGCACAAAAACCAGGGATTGGATGATAAAGCAGTTCACCGGGGTATGACAAAAAAAGATCATATTGCGGTCCGCAGGGAATTCTTTATGTCCTATTTTCAGCGGAAAAACGTATGGCGCAGACATGTTTCATGGCTGAAGCACGGGATAAAGGTGTCACTTACCGAAAAGAGCATGGAGGGCATTCGCGACGGATTAAAGAAGCTGCGGCAGGACAAGGTATATTTGAAGCGCGGACGCATCAAGCTAAAAAGTATGCGCGACGTGCATTATTATGATAATCTGGCGGACAGACCTTCGGCGGACGAGACGGAGCCGTTTGTGATCTTTTTCCTCCATTTACAGCCTGAAGCGACGACGCTGCCGAAGGGGGGCGTCTTTGTCGAACAGGAGCTGATGATCGGGATTCTGGCAGCGGCGCTTGTGAAATTCGGCGTGAAGCTGTATGTTAAGGAACATTTCGTCCAGCCGTACCGCAATAAGGATTTTTATGACAGACTGGCGAAGATTCCGAATGTACGTCTGATCAGGAGTGACGTGGATTCGAAGGAGCTTGTCAAGCGCTGTATGGCAACGGCGTCCTGTAACGGCACGGTGCTGCTTGAGTCCATGTTTAACGGTATTCCGACATTTATTTTCGGAGATACGCCGTTTAGAGGCGGGCCGGGCGTGTACTATGTCGGCTCGGTGGAAGAATGCGAGACGGTCATGCAGGATATTTTGGACGGAAAGGTGTCCATATCCGCGCATGATGTGAGGGCGGAATTAAAGGCGTTCGGAGACAGTTCGTTCCTCGGCTATTTTGATGCGTCCAATTATGAGAAAAAGGGTGTGCTCACCGAGGAGGAGGGGCTTGCCGGTTATGTAGATTATGTGACGCGCTGTGTCCGTGAGCAGCTTGATGCCGCGGAGCGCTGCACCTGGGAGATCGGGAAACGATCAGGATAAATAGAAGGGATTTGCATGTGATTTGAATAAAATCAGCAGTACGCTCATTCATGCATATGGGAATCGGAAGACGACGGAAAGGAAAAGGTAGGAATATGACAGCGTATCAAAAACCGCGGATGATCGCGGAGATCGGTTGTAATCATAAGGGCGAGATGGAGATTGCCAAAGAAATGATCAAGATGGCGGCAATTTACTGTAAAGCGGATATTGTGAA
Source organism: Lachnospiraceae bacterium (assembly GCA_014804755.1). Classification (GTDB taxonomy): domain Bacteria; phylum Bacillota; class Clostridia; order Lachnospirales; family Lachnospiraceae; genus DLAJ01. Next base: position 348,229 of record JAAUZE010000008.1, read on the forward strand.
ATTCCAAAAAAGGTGTGTAAAAGAACTGTTGACACCGGAACAGTATAACGCGCCGCATCCGAATCCGGCGTTTGCCTATGGGAAGACATACGGGGAACACAGGGAATATCTGGAATTTGACATCGAACAGCATGCACAGCTGAAATTATGGTGTGAGGAGTTTGGCATTACTTACAGCACATCAGTCTGGGATTTAACCTCGGCAAAGGAGATCGCGACCCTGAAGCCGGCGCTGATCAAAATCCCGTCCGCCTGCAATAATCATATTGAGATGCTTACATGGCTCTGCGAGCACTATGAGGGGGAGATCCATGTATCCCTCGGCATGACGACGCATGAGGAGGAGGAGGCGCTCATTGCGCTGTTCGAGAAAAAGGGGCGGGCAAAGGATGTGGTGCTCTATGTCTGCACATCAGGTTATCCTGTGCCGTTTGAGGATGTCTGCCTCTTAGACATCAATCGCGTGCGGGCCGCATATGGGGACAGAGTGAAGGAAATCGGCTTTTCCGGCCATCATTTGGGAATTGCGGTTGACATTGCGGCGTATGCGCTCGGCGCATCGACGATCGAGCGCCATTATACATTGGACCGAACATGGAAAGGAACCGATCACGCTGCTTCTTTAGAGCCTGAGGGAGTCAGAAAACTGAAACGTGACCTGGAGGCAGCTTATAAGGCGCTGCATGCAAAGCCGCAGGAGATATTGCCCATTGAGGCGCAGCAGAGAGAAAAGCTGAAATATCGCAAGCATTAAAGAAGAGCGGAAAACCTTTGAACGGGCGGTAAAAAGTCAGGTGTATCGATGAGAGAAAAAAGAGTCAGTACAAAACGGCGGGCATTTGGAGAACATGGGCAGGAGCTTAAGCGCGCGGGTATCCTGTTTGCGGCTTATTATGGCGTCGAGCTCCTCCTTCTTTGTATACTGCGTTTTGTGTTTTTGGGCGTCAATTTAAGCGATATTTTGATTTATTGTATTATTTCAGGAGTGCTGCTTGCGCTTGGAGCGGCGCTTCGGGTGCTGTGCAGAAGGCGGACCGGTTCGGATATCCTGCTTCTCGGTTTTGCCGCATACAGTCTCTATCTGTTCGGTGAACGCATCATATCGGAAGTGGATGTCCCGATACAGACACTGCCTTATTGGCTGAATGTCGGCTTGATATGGGCGCTGATGCTGATGATCTATGGGGTTGGCGCTTCTATGCGCGTATCCGTCGGTGTAATCGGCGGATTATATACGCTGTTGACGATCGTCAATTCCGTATTAAAGCAGTTTCGCGGGCGGGGTGTCGATGCGATCGATATTTACAGTATAGGGACGGCAATGAAAGTTGCCGGCCGTTATCACTACCGCATTACACCGGAACTGGTTGTGGGAATCTTGTGTATTGCAGGAATGTTTGGAATCGTGTTTTGCTATGGCGGGAAATGGTTTGCCGGTCGTCAAAAGGAGCGAATGGGATCTGCTGGAAAAAAGAAATTATACGCCGGCATATTCCTCAGAGCGAAACGGAATCCTTTTTAATATTCTATTCCAGTCAAAATACCTGTCTTTGGATGCGCCGGACGGCTACGACGCGGAGATGGTATCAGAGACAGCAGAGCGCTTTCCGTCTGAGGAAACCGGCGCATTGAGCGAATATCCGAATGTGATCGTCATTATGAATGAGGCATTGTCAGATTTATCGATATATGGGGAGTTTGCGACGAATATCCCGGTGTTTCCCTTTTTGGATTCAGACGAAGAGAATATGAGGAAGGGATATGCCTATTCCTCTGTCTTTGCGGGGAACACGGCAGTATCCGAATATGAATTTCTGACAGGGGATTCCAATGCACTGTTCCAGACAATGCCCTATGCGACAATGATCAAGAGCGGAACGAATCCGCAGACGTTGGTGAGCGGCTTAAGGGAGCTCGGTTATACGGCAATTGCAATGCACTCCTATTATAATAGCGCATACCGAAGAACGACGGTATATGATGTTTTAGGCTTTGACAGGATGCTGTTTATTGACGATATGGAGGAACTGGAGTATCTGCGGGGGTTTGCAACGGATGCCAGCCAGTATCGCACGATTTACAGGCTGTTTGAACAAAAAGAAGAGGCGGAGCGGCTGTTTATATTCAATGTGACAATGCAGAACCATGGGGACTACGATTTTGATGCCGCTGAGTTTGCGGAACCGGTCGTTCTCACGCAGTATCCGGGGGAATATGAGAAAGCGGAACAGTATCTTTCATGCGTACATGAGAGCGACAGGGCTTTTCAGGAGCTGACCGAATATTTTTCAAACGTTTCCGAGCCGACCGTGATCCTGATGTTTGGCGATCATCAACCGGGGCTGGAGGAATCATTCTATGAGCGTGTTGCAGAGTCGTCCGGCGGAGGCGGTACGCAGGAGGGAATACAATATCTGGTTCCGTATATCATCTGGGCGAACTATGAGCTGGAGGATATTTCCTGCGAATTGACGAGTTTGAATTATCTGCAGACGATTTTCATGAAAGCCGCAGGGCTTCCGCTGACCGGGTATCAGCAGTATCTGCTGGAGCTGCAAAAAGAATATCCTGTCATCAGCAGCCATTATGTGGTTCAGGCGGACGGCAGGATCCTGCAGACGCAGAACTGCGGCGATGAATTGTCTGAATATTTCAGCGTGATGTACAGTCATTGAACTGGATATGTGCCTGACGGCGGACGGACAGATCGCAATAAGGCATAACTGGGATAATTCCGTTTATGAGAATGCGGTCTACAAAGAAGGAAATATTCCTGATTTTGAAGAATATTACCATACACCGGTCTGTTACAAATATCAGGCGATGTCCTTTGACGATGTATTGGATATGCTGCGGGATCATTCTGATATTTATGTGATGACGGACTGCAACATTACGCAAATGGCGCAGAAAATCGTTGATGCGGCGGTATCCTACGGAATGCCGGAATTGCTAGATCGTTTTATTATTCAGATATATGACGAGTCGGATTATGATCGCGTGAAGGAAATTTATCCGTTTGAACATTTTGTGTTTACGCTGTACCTGTTGGAGGATCCGGACTATGTAAGTGTTGTGGCATTTTGTCTGGAGAAGGGGATTCCTGTCGTTACCGTATCGGCGGACCGGTTTGCGGCGGATGACGGGATAGAGATCATGCAGGAATACGGGATCACGGTTCTCGTGCATACTGTGAATACGATCACGCAGGCGAGAACGCTTTTTCAAGAGGGTGTGGGCGGAATTTATACGGACTTTTTGCTTCCGGCGGATATGAAATACATTTTTGGGGAGGAATTTAAGTGACGGCAGCGGATATGATCCAATGTTTTATCCAAAAGCATAAAGACCGGGTGTGGGTGTTTTGTTCAACCTTCCTGTTCGGATTTTTTGTTCATTTCTATATGTTTTCCAATAAGCTGATCAACTATTTTGAAATGAACAACATCCTGACGCCGATGTCCATCGAAAAGGGGGATACGCTGGCGATGGGGCGTTGGTTTCTGCCGGTTGTCAGCAGATTAAGTTCCGTTTACAGCATGCCGGCGGTCAACGGCGCTATTTGCCTGATCTGCCTGTCGTTGGCTGCCTGTATGATTGTTGATGTATTTGGGTTAAAAAGGCGTGTGCTCATCCTGCTTTGTGAAGGCGTACTTGTTTCTTTTCCGGGGGTTGCAAGCTATTTATCTTACGGAGTGAATACGGATGTGTTCTGTGTGGCGCTGCTTTTGTCCGTTTTATCCGGATGGGTATTGCATCAAAGTGCATGCAGTATCAAAGGGATGGCGGTCTCTGCGCTGGCGCTGTGTTTTTGCATCGGCGTGTATCAGCCGTTCATGTCGGTGACGATCGCCATGATCTTCTGTATGCTGTATCTTGAAGTATGGCAGAAGGGAAAGGGATTTGTATCCATCTTAAAACAGGTGCTCCGTTATCTGCTTACGCTGGCAGCAGGGTTTATTCTGTATTATCTTGTTTTACAGATCGTGATGGCCGTGACGGGGATTTCGATGGGCGATTATCATGGAATCAATGATATGACGTCGTTTACCTTAAAAGGAATTGCAAAGGGTGGCGTCTATACTTATTTCTATTTTTTATACTATCTGTTCAGTATGGAATATGCCAATTTCGCGTTAGTGATCGCCTTTGACGCTCTGGCGGCGGTTTTGTTTCTGTTTTACACGGTCGCGGGCTATCGGCGCTATCGAAAGGGAACGCGTGAAAGAGGCAGTCTGGTCTGTCAGATCCTTTTGGTACTCTTTTTGCCGATCGGCGTGAACGCATCGCCGTTTTTGATGGCGGACCGCGTCGGGAACGGGGTGGACCGCTATATGATGTTCTCGATGATGCTGCTGTTTATTCTGCTCTTAAAACTGATGGATGCGATGGCGGAGGCCGGCGAAGGCCGGAGGGAGATACCGGGGACGGACGACAGTGCGCAGGAGGAGTCCGCCGGGCAGAAGAGCTGCGGACGGGGGAAAATGAGCAGAACGGACTATGCCGGACAAAGCAGACGGGCAGGGTATCTGGGTTTAGTACCACAATTTATAACGATCATCTGTCTGACCGCCGTGATCTGGGGAAATTACTATATGTGCAATCAGGGCTATTACCGTGCGGAAGCGATGACAAAGAGCACGGATTCTCTTTTGAACCGTCTGGCGTACCGCATAGAGAGTACGGAGGGGTGGAGCCCTGAGATGCCTGTTTATCTGGCAAACTGCGAGACGCTGTTTAATGAAAACTGTGATACGCAGATCTCGGCGTTCGACGGACTGACGCGCGTGGATGGTACGGAAATCAAGCCTTGGTATAATGAGGATGCTGTGATAAAATATATGCAGGTCTATCTGAATTTTCCTGTGACACAGGCGCCCGCGGCGCAAAAGGAGGCAATCCTTGCCTCGGAGGAATTTGCACGGATGGGGATTTATCCGCAGGAAGATTCCATGCAGATGATAGACGGGGTGCTGGTCGTGAAGTTTGGAGAAACGGAAGAATAAAAAGCTTGTACAGGCAGAAAGGAGAGCAAAGATGGGTCGTAAGGAACGCCAGACGGATGTTTTCGAGATGTATGTGCTTCTGATCACGGACATACTGTGCCTGTTCCTTTCTTATTTGTTGGGATTGTATCTTCGTTTTCACTCTGTCAGCAGGATCGACGAACCGAATCTGCACTGGAATGTGTTTTGGGGAATCCTTGTTTTTTCGATTCTCTATGATTCTGCGGTAGATTATAATAGGAACTTTACGAAGAGGGGATACTATGTAGAGGCGAAAGCGATCATCAAGCGTAACGTCATCATGGCGGCGGGCATTGGCGTGGTTCTCTTTTCGTTCAAGCAGGCAGAAAATTATTCCCGTCTCGTGTACGGTTACTTTATGGTGGCGGATACGCTTCTTACCTATGGCACGCATGTCGCTCTGAAACGATACCTGCGCGTGCGCTTACGAAAAGAACGCCATAAAGTAAAGATCATGGTGATCACCGACCGGGTAAACGCCCCCGGACTGATGGACAAGCTCTTAAAAAAAGCGGAGCTTTATTGGGACATTACATCGATCGCGGTGATGGATGGGTTTGAGAAAGAAACAATAAACGAGATCCCCGTTGTTGCGGATGGGAACAATCTGTTGGATGTGGCAAAGCAGATGCCGATCGACGAGATCTTTTTGTATCTGCCGGAGGCAAGCCGCAAGCAGGTCGATCAGATCATTATGGATTTTGAGACCATGGGCGTTGTCTGTCATTATAATATTGATGTGGCGGGCTTAAGTACGAAAAACAGTACGGTTGAGGAATTTGGCGGCTTTACGGTCATCACCTATGCGGAGAACCGGATTGACTATAAACGGCGCATGATCAAACGGCTGATCGATATTGCGGGAAGCTTAGTCGGTCTGCTTATCACGCTGGTTTTGCTGCCGTTTGTGGCGCTCGCGATCAAGCTGGATTCCAAGGGCCCCGTTTTTTTTGCGCAGACGAGGATCGGCAAAAACGGCAGGCGTTTTAAAATCTATAAATTCCGTTCGATGTATGTGGACGCGGAGGCGCGGAAAAAGGAGCTGGAAGCGCAAAACGAGGTGCAGGGGCTGATGTTTAAAATGGAGAATGACCCGCGCATCACGAGGGTCGGACATTTTCTGCGAAAGACGAGCATTGACGAGCTGCCGCAGTTTTATAATATTCTGATCGGCGATATGAGTCTTGTCGGGACGCGACCGCCGACCGAGGACGAATTTGAGCAGTACACACCATATTACCGCAGGAGGTTGTGCATGACGCCGGGACTGACCGGCTTATGGCAGGTCAGCGGCCGGAGCGATGTACAGAATTTTGATGATGTGGTAAAATATGACTTGCATTACATTGATTATTGGTCATTAAGCTTAGATTTTAAGATTCTTGTGCAGACGATCGGCGTTGTATTATTCGGCAGGGGCGCAAAATAAAAAATGAAGATGGAATGCAAGTAGAGAGAGGTATTTCATGACATCGGTTACAGTGATCTTTACATGTTATAATCGAAAAGAGAAGACGGCGGCGTTTGTCAAATCCATACAGGATGACAGACTGCGCATTTCTTATGTTGTCACGGACGATGGCAGTACGGACGGTACGGCGGCCGATTTAAGCAGGCTTGCCGGGCGCGGCTATGACATCACGATCGTACACGGGGACGGAAAGCTGTACTGGTGCGGCGGGATGCGTAAGGCAATCTCACATATACTGGAAAGCGGTAAAAAGACAGATTACTATGTGTTTGCCAATGATGACGTCGTTGTGTTTGACAATGCGCTGTATGAAATGATCATACAGAGCGGAAAGCATGGGGACGCCGTGGTAGTCGGGACGACCTGCGACCATGACGGCAATCTGACCTACGGAGGTATCCGTTATCACAAGCACGGGATCAAATATGATCTGGTGGATGTGACAAGCGAGAATTTAGAATGTGATTCCTTTAACTGCAATCTGGTGCTGCTACCGGCGGCGGTGTTTGAGGAGATAGGAAATTTCGACGAGCACTTTACGCATGCGATGGGGGATTTCGACTACGGTCTGCGCATCAAGCGCGCGAAACATCCGATCGAGTCCACAAGGCGTTACGTCGGTATTTGTGAGCGGAATCCATTGAAAAAGACATGGTCGGATACCAATCTTTCGAGAAGAGAGCGTTTTCGATTAAAGGAGTCGCCAAAGGGGCTTCCGTTCCGGGAATGGTTTTATTTCCTGCATAAAAACTTCGGCTTGGGGACGGCGCTCGTGCGCTCGGTGACCCCATATGTGAAAATATTGTTGGGAAAATAGGAATGCTTAAAGGCGCCTGCGTTTTGGGGTATATAGGATATGGACGTATTAAAGGAAGCGGCAGTTTGGCTCAAAAAAAGAATAGGGATGCCCTTGACCGCTGTTTTGTATTTATTGTTTTTTTCGGCGTATACAAGTCCGCTTTTTCCGAAATATATGAATCAGGATTCCGCTATTTTTATGATGGTGGGAAAAGGAATGAATCAGGGGAAGCAGCTATATTTGGATGTTTTTGATCATAAAGGGCCCATCCTGTTTTGGATCGAGGCGCTCGGAATGCGCTTTGGACGGAATGGCATTTTTCTCATTCAATGCATTTTTCTGACAGTGGATATCTGGTTTATGCTGAAAATAGCCGGGTATTTTTGCTGCGGAAGAAAAGTGTATCTGGCAGTTGCGGCTGGTTTGATCTGGCTTGCGTACCCTTTGGCAAACGGAAATTTATCGGAGGAATACAGCCTTCCCTTTATTTTGGGCATATTCTACTTTTTTTTAAAGGATTGGATGGATGCTCGTAATCCTAAAATGCGGCATTCCTATCTATATGGAATATGTTTCGGCGTTTTATTTTTTATCCGTGCCAATAATGCGGTGACGATCTGCGCTTTGATATTAGGCTGGATGTATATTCTGATCAAGAGAAGACAAATCGGAGCGCTGTTTCAGCATCTGCTTGCCGGCGCCGCGGGGATTGCGACGATTGCGCTCCCGGTCTGTATCTATTTTTGGACACAGGGATCTTTGCGGGAAATGTTTTACGCAACGTTTCTGTTTAATCTGCAGTATAGCGGAAGGGCCGGATTGATAGCGGGTTTCACAAATCCTGTGACCCTGTTTCGGATGGGAATTCTGTTTTTGCCGATACTCACTGCGGCAATTGTTTTCTTCAACGAAATGGAAGATCAAGAGTTAAAGGTTATAATGGGACTGGTCGTCGGTCTGAATTTCTGTTCGTTATTTTTGGGACACGGATACAATCATTATTTTACCATTATTCTTCCGATCGTGGTTTTGTTGTTTTCACTTATGCCTCTTGAGAAGGGCGGGGAAAAAAAGAAGGGAAAATGGCGGCGTGATCTGGAAAAAGGATTGGCGGGAGTTGTTTTTGCGGGATATTGTGTGTTGGCGCTTCGGATCATTGGAAGTAATTTTTATGATTATTATATCGATAAAGCGGTGTTGAACGAATATGATGCGGTTCATGAAAAATTCTCGCAAATACCCGTTGACGAGCGTGATCGTGTTTTGGGTTATGAGATACCGGCAAAATACTATCTGATGGGAGATGTATTGCCCTGTTATAAATATGGAATATTGCAATATCACTGGGAACAGAGTAATAAGCAGATTATGATAGATTTTTTGGCTTATGTAAGGGAGGAGTCCCCTTTGTGGCTGGTCAGTGAGAAGGATACAAATAATATGGAATTGAAGACCATTCTTCTGGAAAGCTATCAGCTTATCTGGGAGGACGATTATGCGGAGTATTATCATCTGACGGATCAATAATCATAAATATCATGTGATTGCTGGGGAAGCAGGAAATATTCCGATAAAAATGGAGAAACTGATGAAGAAGCTTTATTTGTGATCTGTGCCCTGTTTTGTGTGTGTGATCTTAAGAGGGATCATGCGGGGCGTTTTCTTATGTTTCAAGGCAGGCAGCTGCTTGCAGAGATTCGGAATGACTATGCGGACAACGAGATCCGGCTGCTGTACAGCAACGACAGTATTTAGATGCTGCGTTGAGAGGAGGATAGATAACCATGGCGAAAGGAAAATGCAGATGGCTGTACCGCTATATCATATCGAGTTTTCAGTGCAAGGTATTGAGAAAGATTCTGCCGTTTGAAACGTTTCGTAACGGAAGAATCCGATATTATAAGCGTCTGGTCGGAACGTTTACGGAGCCGGAAGCAGTTAACGAACAATTAAAAGAATGGATCAGAGAGGGAAAACCCTTTGCCGTGACAAGGAATGGGATGAGTGAAACGTCGCTGTTTACGTTACTGGAGAGAGATGTCTTGTGGGGGAGCAGTTCCTTTCATAAGAATGATACGTCTGCAAACTTTGACGGGGACAAGAACCAGCTTATGAGGTATCGCGGGATTTTGAAAGAAATGTATCAGGAATCAGATGTGATCTGCGCATGGTACGTTGTCAATATGGAGGAGGATATTCTATCCAAATATATCGGAGATGCGCTTCTTACAAAGACTCATTTGGTCGATCTGTATGATTATAAGGGTTGTTGGATCCAAGCGTTAAAAGGAAAAAAGGTATTGATCGTCAGTCCTTTTGTGGATACGATCGTAAGTCAGTATCCAAAGCGGGAGCTCCTTCACAAAGATAAAGATACCCTGCCGGAATTTACATTATTCACAGTGAAATCCGTATGGTGGTATTCAGGGGGGCGGGATGCGCGGTTTCAAAGCTGGTTTGAAGTGCTTGACTATCTATATGAGGAGTGTATGGCGATAGATTTTGATATCGCCCTGTTAAGCTGCGCCACGTTCAGTTCCCCGCTGGCTGTCAGATTAAAGCAGGCAGGAAAACAGGCTGTTCATATGGGCGGAATGCTTCAACTCCTTTTTGGCATCAAAGGAAAACGATGGGACGATATGCAGCTTTATAATGAATATTGGGTGCGTCTTCCGAAGGACACAAAAGTTGGAAACGTCAATGTGCTTGATCAGACGCAGGGCGGTGTTTATTGGTAAGATGGAGATCAGATGAAAGAAAAATGCGTAGAAATTTTAGATAAAATATACAGGAAGCTGCATCCGTTTTTTTATCACAGGTCGGAATCCGGACTGTATCGGTATTGTATGTATGGTTCTTATCGGCATTATCAAAGATATGGAGCCAGGAGGGAGGGCAGCAGGGAAGGGCTGTATCTGACAGCTGTACCCAACAGAGGCGCAGGGATCGGGCATCAGATGGACGGTTGGATGGCGGGCGTGTTTTTTGCGCAAAGCTGGGGGATCGGATATGCCTATTCTCCCTTTACCAACAGAAAATGGGATGAGTATCTGGGATTCGGGGAAGGACAGGTGACAGCGCGGGAATTGCTGAAGGAAAAGAAATACCGCAAAGTAAAACTGCCTTATTTTGATGAACGGAATCCGGCGGAGGTAGAAGAGATTGAGAACATCGTAAGATCGTATGCCGGTGAAAAAGTCGTGTTTTTTTTGGAGCTTGACCAGTTCAGCGGCAGGCAGCATGAACTCGGCGATTATCTGAGAGAACGGTTTATGAATGCTTCCGTCAGAAAAAAGGATGTGACGTTTTATGACCCTGCCTTTTTTAATATCGCGGTTCATGTGAGACGGGGAGATATCATGGATTCTGATGGGAAGATCATGGAGAAATACCGTCAGCGGTGGCTGAGTATTGACTACTATTTGGCGGTTCTTGATATACTGACGGACCTCTTAAAAAAGGAAAAAGTAAGAATCTATATTTTTTCACAGGGGAAAAGGGAAAATTTCAAAGAATTTGACAAATATGAGAATGTGAGTTATTGTTTGGATGAGTCAGAGCAGGAAACTTTTGGAAATTTAATAAAATCTGATCTTCTGATCATGGGAAAAAGTTCTTTTTCTTATGATGCGGCATTAATTCAGCAGGGGATCCGAATTTATCCGGACAGCTTTTGGGGGATATGCCCGAAATCGGAATTGTGGATCAGACTGAGCGATTCCGGCCGTATGAATGAGGAACAGAAAGGCAGAATATCAGAATTTGTAACAGGAAAGCGGGAATGCCTGAGAGGAAAGGAATAGGAGAGAAAGCGTGAATTTGTTCATTACTTCTGCAGGAAGAAGAGGATATATTGTAGAATATTTCAAAGAAGTGATTGGAAATGAAGGGAAAGTATACGTAGGAAACAGTTCTTCACTTTCGGCGGCATTTTTCTATGCTGACGGACAGATTATGACTCCTTTGATATATGATAGCGCATACATCCCTTTTTTGATTGACTTCTGCCAAAAGAATCAAATTGACTTTTTAATCTCACTGTTTGATATTGATCTGTTTGTTCTTGCACAGAATAAAGAGAAGTTTAAGGAGATTGGTACAGAGGTGATCGTATCTGAGCCTCAGGTAGTGGATCGATGTAATGATAAGTGGAAGACATATCTGTTCTGTAAAGAAAACGGAATAAGCACGGCAAAAACATATTTGAATCCGGAGGAGGTATATTCGGATCTGGAAAAGAACACATTGCTTTTTCCAATGATCATCAAACCGAGATGGGGAATGGGATCGATCGCCATGTTTGAGGCGGAAAACCGTAAGGAATTGGAACTGTTATACGAAAAATGCAAGCGGGATATCCAAAGATCCTATTTGAAGTATGAAGCAGCCTTTGACCTTGACCATTGCGTAATCATTCAGCAGAAACTGACCGGAGCGGAATATGGGGTTGATATTATCAACGATCTAAATGGAAATTATTGCGGTAATGTGGTGCGAAAAAAGTATGCTATGCGTTCAGGAGAGACAGACTGTGCGGCAGTCGTGAGAGATGAGGCTGTTTCGCATTTTGCGGAGAGACTGGGGAAGTGTTCAGGTCATATCGGAAATATGGATGTCGACGTATTTGTCGATAAAGGTGAGGTCTGTTTACTGGAGATGAACGCCAGATTCGGGGGAGGATATCCGTTTAGTCATTTGGCGGGAGTAAATCTTCCAAAAGCCATCGTCAAGTGGTTAAAGGGGGAAGCTCTTACGGATGAGTTGACGGTGAAAGAATATAATAGGATTATTCAAAAAGATATTTCTTTTGTTGATCTGACGGAATTTTGATAGGAAGAACTTCGTCTGTCAATACACGGAATCAGCCCATCGGGCAAAAGCGGTGATGGAAGGAAAAAGTATGATATATGTAACGAAATCAAGCCTGCCGGAATTTGACGAATATGCGGCGGAAATACGGGATATATGGGAAAGCCACCGTCTGACAAATATGGGGCCGAAATATGAACAATTGAGAGAAAAGCTTGGAGAGCTTCTGTCTGCGGAACAGATAGAGCTTGTGAGCAATGGTCACATGGCGATTGAGCTTGCCTTACAGGCGCTGGAACTGAAGGGAGAGGTCATTACTACGCCGTTTACCTTTTCTTCGACTACGCATGCGATTGTGCATTGCGGTCTGACGCCCGTTTTCTGTGACATCGATCCGGTCAATTGTACGATGGATCCTGATAAAATAGAACAGCTTATTACACCCGAGACGACTGCCATCCTGCCTGTTCACGTCTACGGTCAGATCTGTAATATCGAACGGATTGCGCAGATCGCTAAGGAGCATCATCTGAAAGTGATCTATGATGCAGCGCATGCCGTAGGCGAAACCTATAAAGGAAAGGGGCTGGGCGCATACGGAGACTTATCGACATTCAGCTTTCATGCGACGAAAGTGTTTAGTACTTGTGAAGGCGGAGGAGTCAGCTGCAACAGTGTTAAGGTAAAAGAACGTTTGTATACATTACAAAATTTCGGAATCAATATGGATGCTGAGGTGGTGGATATTGGTCTGAATTCCAAGATGAGTGAATTTCATGCCGCCATGGGGCTGTGCAATCTTCGCCACTTAGGGGAAATGATAAAAGAGCGGAAAAAACGTGTAGAACTGTACCGTGAAAACTTAAAAGGTTGTCCCGGAATTGAAATGCTCAAGGAACAGGAACATGTTGTCAGCAATTTTGCGTATTTCCCAATCTTTATCCACAAAGAAGAAATCGGCATGGACAGGGATCAGGTATGCGCGCTTTTGTATGAAAAAGGTTATTTTGCCAGAAAATATTTTTATCCGCCGACCAATGAATTTCCGTGTTATCAGGGAAAATTTCCGATACAGGAGACACCGATCGCGCATGAGAAATCCTTACAGGTGATGACGCTGCCGCTCTATCCGGATCTGGAAGAGGAGCATATTATGGAAATCTGCCGGATTCTTAAGTCATTAGAAACGGAGTAAATGGATGGGAATGACAGGGGATCACAAAAATAAGTTCTGGGTGGAGCCGTTAGCGGGGCTTGGTAATCGGATGCAGGTGCTGGCGTCGGCTTATTTTTTAGCGGAAAAGTATCATAAAAGACTTTGTATTCTTTGGAACAATAACAGCGATCTGGCGGCGGACTTTGGAGATATTTTTGAATGGATACCGGAGGTAGACATCATAACGGTCACAACGGACGGATACCGCACAAAGCCGTTATTAAGGTTGAAAAGTGAAAGGCTGCGCAAAAAGCTTATGACAAAATGCAGCTTTGTGACAGAGGTTGACAAATGGGATGGTATGAGCTCTGAGAAAATCTGCCGAATGGTTGATGAGGGAGTCCGGGATGCAGGGGACATTTATCTGAAATCGTGGAAACCATTTACGCCGGTATATGAGGATCGCGGGATCACGTTGGATTTTTTGAAACCATCCGCGGAAGTGTGTCTAAGAGGAAAGGATCTGTTTGACAGGATCGGAGCTGATACTGTGGGAGTTCATATCAGGCGGACGGATCACGAGGAGGCGATCGCGAACAGCCCGATCTCGGCATTTCTTGCGCAGATGCAGAAGGAGCTGGAGCGAAATCCTGAGTGCCGTTTTTTTGTGGCAACGGACGACCATGAGGTAGAGAACGAGATTGCGCAAAGGTTTGGCGAAGGTGTCTTTTTTAAGGACAATAAGAGCTGGGGAAGAAATCAGACGGACGGGATGCTGGATGCCTGTGTGGATTTATGGGCATTGTCCAGATGCGGGAAGATTCTTGGCAGTAAGGGAAGCACCTTTGGGATGATCGCGGCCAAGCTGGGATCTAAGGAACTGGAGATTGTGAGAAAGTGAGGAAGAAATCGGATATGCTGTTGGATTATGCCGAAACGGACTGGCTCGGGAGCAGGCCGGTATTTTATAACGAAAAAACAGGAAAAATCAGTTATCAGATCAACGAAGTGATCGATGATCAAAATATCCGCTTTCATCCGGAGGGGTTAAGGAATTATTTTCGTTTCGGATATTCCGTGTTCGGACAGACTCCGATCGAGGATGTTAAGTTTTTGAGATATGCTTCCAAAATAGAGAAAGGAAAAGACGGGAAGCCCGTCATTACTTATCTGGAGGATCCTGCGGAAAGTCTTTTGGGACAGAAGGCGGACAGCAGGGAGGTACTGGAAAAAATCAGAGAGTCGATACAGGAATGGGAGAAGACCGTTTCCGGATCGATCATTTTACCTTTAAGCGGCGGATATGATTCAAGGCTGCTGTTGGCTGATGTCAAAGATAAATCCAAGATCAAAGCATATTCCTATGGGTATTCCAAAAGACAGGAGGATTCGTTTGAGGTCGTGCGCGCAAGGAAACTTGCCGAGAACTATAGACTAGACTGGAAAAATATTAAACTTGGCGGATTCCTGAATTATATGGATGAATGGAATGAAATGTATGGTCCCGCCATACATGCGCATGGTATGTATCAAATGGAGTTTTACAAAAAAATATGTGAGGATACAAAAGGGACGGATCATGCAGTCTTAAGCGGCATAATCGGGGACGGCTGGGCCGGAAATGTGCGTATTAAAGAGATTGGCAGAATCGAGGATTTGGCGCTGCTTGGCTATGCGCATGGACTGTGCATACAGGAAGATATCTGTCTGCTTCCGGAGGTCAGGGAGCTGCAGAAACAGTTTTACGAAGAAAATAAAGAAAAACTACGCGAAGAGAACTGGCGGATTCTATTTGCCATGAGAATGAAGATCATGCTCCTCAGGTATCTGCTGGAAACACCCAGACAGTATGGGATGTCGGCGTGGTCCCCTTTTCTGGATAAAGATATTGCGCTTTCGATGCTGAATATCCCGTGGCAGGAGAAAGAGGGAAGATTGTGGCAGAAGCGCTATTTTGAGGAAACTCATATTGAATATGGATGGCTGAAAAAAGAGTGTGATTATAATATGATCATTGATGAGAATGCGCTCAGAAATGTCACACCCGAACCGCTGAACGAGAAACTGCTGGCAAAGATCATAAAGCCGGATTATGTGGAATGGATCAATCGGATGCTGGTTCACAAACCGCTCCCGAGTTTTTCAGCAAAACCGAAGACGATGCGGAATATTGCCAATAAAGCAATCAAAAAAATAAATGCGGGAAAGATGAAGGCTTTGATCGCTTACGAAATCATATATCCTTTGCAGAAGGTGATGGAGAAGGCGTTTTAGTCCTTTTCGAAGACTATGAGAAAGGCATGGATAAGGATATGAATGCACCGGTGATCGTGTTTGCTTATAACAGACCGGAACATCTGAAAAAGACCCTGCATGCGCTGGAGCGCGCAGAGGGCGCAGACGTAAGCGAACTGTATTTGTTTGCCGACGGTTATAAAGGAGAACGGGACAGGCAGCAGGTTTTGAAGGTTCACGAGTATCTAAAGGAATATGAGAAGCACAGCCTGTTTGCCAAAGTACACGCGGTTTACGGAGAACAGAACAGGGGACTTGCGGAATCGGTGATTACCGGAGTCGGAAGCGTGATAGAGAAATATGGCAGAGTCATTGTTGTGGAGGACGATCTTTTAGTGACTGAGGATTTTTTGCGTTATATGAACGCTGCACTCGATCATTATGAGGATCATCCGGACGCATGGGCTGTCAGTGGGTGGACTCCCGAAGTACCGGAAATCGGAGCGCTTAAAACGGACACGTTTCTGTGGTATCGCTGCAATAGCTGGGGATGGGCGACATGGCTCGACAGATGGCGTTTAATCGATTGGTCTATGAAAGAATACCCGGCCTTCCGGTATTCCATAAGAAGAAGACGGAAAATGAATCGGGGCGGCGCGGATCTGGCGGATATGTTGGACATGCAGATGCAGGGTAAGATTCATTCCTGGGCAGTCCGTTTTGCTTATGCTGAGAGTATGAACGATAAGCTGACCGTCTTCCCGAGGGAGACCAAAGTTGTAAATTGCGGGCGGGACGGGAGCGGCACGAACTGCCATGATAAGCGGAAGGAATCAGAAAGCAGGTCCGGTCGTTGTGATGGGATGAATGCTGTGACAGAGGTTTCAGCGGGGCAGCAGGATACGGCCGCTTGCGAAAATAAAAAAGAATACAATTGGGGAGAGATGCTTCCCGACCGGAAGCTTGATAAAAAGATTTACAGAGCGTATTCGGGTTCCAGACGGCACTGTCTGAAATGGAGGATCAAAAGTGTCCTGAACAGGCTGGGGATTCGGAAATTCTGAGAAGCACAGACAAAGAATAGAACAGAGCGGACAAAGAGTGAAACAGAGATGGCGAAAAACAAAGAAAATGCGGGGTTGAATCTACTTCGGGCGTTTGCCTGCCTGTGGGTTATTGCGGTACATTTGGAACAGAATATCACTATGACGGGATTTGTGCAGCAATTTTGCAGGGCGGGTTCTACCGGAGTGGAGTTCTTTTTCATCCTGAGCGGGTATCTGGCGTATCAATCGCTTGACAGGATCCCGGATCAGGGCGGGAAGCACGGACTGCGAAACTGGTGGAGAAAGCGCGCCGTCCGGATCCTGCCGTTGTATTATATCATGATTCTTTTTTATGCGGTGTACTATTCCTTCATGGGCGGTGTGCCGGCGGATGAGACCGGACTTGGATGGTTCCGGTATGTGTTTTTGCTGAATCAGTGGGTTTACTCTGAGGAAAATTTTTGGATGAATCTGGGTGCGGTGTGGACGATCAGCGTGTTCGTGTTCTTTTATCTGCTCGTGCCGGTGTACCATCGGGTTATCCGCAGCTATCGCACTTCTCTGGCAGGCGTTGCGGCACTGTATATTTTGGCGCGGCTTGTGGAGCGCAGTACAGACTGGCTGAGACCGCTGCAATTTTTATATTTATTTGCCATAGGCATTACGGCATATCTTGCGGTCAGAGAACAAAAGGAATGGAATTTTGCGGCGCTTGTGTGCCCGATCCTGTTGCTGCTGGTTGTAAAAGGCTCTGATTCCGGATTGATGCCGGCCTTTTTGGCGGCGCTTTTTGTTGTCGCTTCCTCCGCCCTTCCGATGGAGTGGCCGTTTATTACGAAGGCCGCGCATGTGATCAGCCGATATTCCTATTCGGCGTATTTGATCCATGCGGGGGTAATGGTAGTGATGTATGCGCATAGGCCGGATTCTGATGTGATGTATGTTCTTGTGTTTGCGGCGGCCACCGTGCTTCTCACATGGTCTGCATATCAGATTGTGGAGAAACGGCTGGGAAGACGGCTGTTGTGTCTGGGTGAAAAAAGCAATTGAACCGGTCTGCGTTTTATGCAGAGATCCAAAAAGAGAAAACGGATGGAGAACATGAAAAAAGGGTTAGGAAGAGAAAAACAACAGATCCTGTTTGCGGCGGTCGTGGCGGTGCTGTTTGCTGTTTTTGCAGCGCGCGCGCTGTTTAGTATGCCGCTGGATGATGAGTTATGTTATTTGGCCGCGTTAAAACGATACTTACAAGGCGACCGTTTCCTGCTGGATGACTGGCATCCGCCGACCCAGTTGAGCACCTGGCCGATTTTTCAGCTTGTGCGATGGATTCCGGGCTTTCAGATCAATGTGTTACAGGCGCGGATTGTTTATCTCTGTGTTCATTTTGCATCCGGTATGGTCATCTGGCGGCTGCTGAAAGACAGGAAGGGCATCCTGTGGATGGTCTTTGTTTATTTGTGTTTTACTCCATATAATATTACGGCATTGAGCTATAATACCATGGCGATCGCTGTCTTTTTTATCCTGATCGCTTTTTGTCTGAGCAGAAGGCAGTGGAGACGGAGGGACTATGTGCTCTGCGGATTCCTGCTATGCCTTTCCATGTTCAGCAATCCATATTTATTCCTTGTCTACCCGGTCTATCTGGCAGTGTGTGTGGTCAGACGGTGCAGAAAAAGGGAGCAGGAGGGACTTTTTTCCTGCGCAGGAATCGTATGGGTAACATGCGGAGCGTTGATACTGGGTGGGGCGTTTCTGATCTCCCTGATCGGGAAAGGGAGTTTCGATGAATATCTGTATAACGTGAGAATGATATTGAATGATGCGGAGCGTAAGGCGAATCCGCTTGTGAAGCTATTGAAGAGTCAGTGGCAGATATTCCGGGTGTATTGGCGCTGCTCGGTCGTGCTGATCTGCGCTTATGCCGTTACGATCCTAAAGAGAAAAACACTGGATGAGAAGTGGCGGAAGTATTTGTTTGGCATTTCTGTGATTTTTACGGTATATGCGGTTCTTCGTTTTGCCTTTATTTATGGGAGTGTTGCCAATAACCTGATGATGGTGCCGCTTTTTTATTTAGGGGTTGAGATTTTCCTGCTGACCGTATGCGGAAATACAGACTGTGCGCGCCGGGAGGAGGCCGGGCAGCAGATAAGCGCACCGGAGAGCGAAGCGGTGTCATCGATAAAAAGCGAGTTTGCTGCGCTGGCGTTCGGCTACCTGTTTGCAGTATGCAATTTTCTCGGAACCAACACGGAGATTTTGTCCATGTCCGCCATGTTTGTAATCCCGTCCGGTATCACAGTGCTGATGCTGTGCGAATACCGGGGGCTTATCAGCGGGGAGAAAACGCCGCATGTACAGAGTATCCTCTCGTATGGCGCGGTCGCAGTATTTGCTTTCTGCGTTCTTTGGCTGAGGTTATTCTTTACATGGTTTGATGCGCCGCTGTGGGAGCTGGATACGAAAATGCTGCAGGGACCCTGCAGAGGGATTTATACTACCGCAGAAACGGCGGACGAATATCAGGAGTTACTGTCTGCGATCGATCTGTGTGGAATTACATCAAGGGATAAAGTACTGTTTCTCCCGATCTCTGCGCTGCCGCTCGTGTATTCGGAGGGGGAGATCGCGGTTCCTTATGTGACGCGTTTTGCAGTGGACAGCTCGGAGCTGATCGAATACTATGAATCCCATTCGGATAAGATACCGACCAAGATTATCATTACGGATTGCGAAAACGGGGGATATTTCGGGGAGGAAGAAAAGACAGCGGAATATTTCTTAGCGCGGGGATATCAGGTGCGTATTGTGACGGATCAGGTGGTTATGCTGTATCAGTAAATTTACTTCAATTTCTTTGCATAATCTTGGTATATCTGCTATGATAAAAGCGCGGTGATCTGAGAATGTGTGATCAGGGATCGCACGGAAAATCGTATGGAGAAAGAATCTGCGGGAAAGGACGAGCAGACCTGACAGACAGGGTATTATGTTAAAATATGAGTGAACAAACGGGGCAGAAGAGACTTGGAAAAAAGCGAATAGGGATTTATCTGGAGCGTCATCCGGATTCCGGTGGCGCTTATCAATACTGCCTTGCGATGTTAAAGTCTCTTGCGGCACTTCCAAAGGAACGGTATGAGGTTGTCGCTTTTATCATGTATGAGGAGTGGCGTCCGATTGCGGAAGGCTTCGGTCTTCGAGCGATTTATGCGCAAAAAAACAAATTAGAAAAGGTGATTTATCATCTGGCGGAGCTTTCGCTGCCGGTCGAGGCATGCAGAAAGCTGTGCCGTTTTTTGCATCCGTTTGCGCGTGCGCTCCGCAGAGAACGCATAGAAGCGTGTATTTATCCTTGTGCGGATAAGATCAGCTTCATGATGGATACCCCGGCGATCGTATCGGTGTTTGATCTGATGCATCGGTATCTGACGGAGTTCCCGGAAATCTCGGCGCCTGAAATTTATAAGAGCCGGGAGAGAAGTTATACGAATATTGCCCGTTATGCGAGAATGGTCTTTGTGGATTCCGATGTGGGCAGACAGCAGATGATTGAATGCTACGGCGGGCAGGCGGCAGATTTAAGCGGCAGGGTGTATCCGCTTCCGTTCATTGCCCCCGATTATGTGTATGAGAGTATAGGGAAGCCGATGTATCCGAAGCCGGATATATTTGAAAACTATATTTTTTACCCGGCGCAGTTTTGGAAGCATAAAAATCATGGCAGGCTGCTGGAGGCGATTGCACGCCTGAAGAAAGAGGGCGTGTGTGTCAATCTTGTGTGCAGTGGAACGGGAAAAAACGGGTATGAGAATGCATGCAGGCAGATACGGGAGCTGCATTTGGAGGATCAGGTCAAAATCCTTGGCTATGTCTCGAACAAGGAGATGGTAGCGCTCTATCAACACGCAAGGGCGCTTGTCATGCCGACCTTCGGGGGACCGACGAACATCCCGCAGTTGGAGGCCTTTGTACTTGGCTGCCCGGTGGCGACGTCAAGGATTTTCGGCATTCCGGAGCAGGTGGGTGACGCTGCGCTCTTATTTGATCCCGCGGATGTGGACGAGATCGCGGATTGCGTGAAAAGACTGTGGCAGGACGACGCGTTATGCGACAGCCTGATCCGCGCAGGGCATGAACGGGCAGCACGCTGGGGTGAGCAGCAGTTTGCACGGCGCTTATACGAATATTTGGAGGAGCTATGAATCTGTATAAGGAACTTAGTTATCTGTTTGATCGGAAACTGAAGCTGAAATTTGTCGGGATGGTTTTCGTGGTGCTGTTTGGCGCGATTGCGGAATTGTGCGGCGTCTATGTGATTCTGCCCGTGGTGGAACTTGCGACTGATCCCGAAGCTGTGCAGACAAACCGGTATTGCAGATGGATATCCGATATCACGGGACTTTCCGAAAGTAATGATATCATGCTTGTGCTGATCGCATGTATTATCGGACTGTATATTGTAAAAAATGTTTATTTAACATTTCAGGCATATGCGATCAATAGTTTTTCGAAGAATACGAGGCTTCATTTTTCAACGAAACTGATGGAGGCTTATATGAAACAGCCGTATTCTTATTTTTTGAACAAGAATACAGCGGAGATATTGCGAAGTGTCAGCACCGATACCGGAAATATGTATACAGTGATCACAAATCTTTTGCAGATCATTTCGCAGGGACTGACCGCGGTGCTGTTGATCACAGGGCTGCTGCTCACCAGCTTTTGGATGACGGTCATGGTGACAGGCGTGCTGGCGCTCTGTGCGCTGATCATTATATTAGTGCTGCAGAAAAAAATGCGTTCGTTAGGACTGGAATATCAGCGGGTAGGCGCAGGCATCATCAAGGCGGCGAAACAGGCGTTTGAAGGAATTAAAGAAATCAAGATCATGAATAGGGAACGCTTTTTTATTGAAAGTTATCGAACGGTTTATAAAAACGCGACCCGCGTCGAACTTATTTATAATCTGATGCGCTATATCCCGAAATATTTGATCGAGACAATCACGATCGGCGGAATCCTGTTGTATCTGGCAATCGTCATTTTGGGGGGCGGAAATATGGGAGCGCTGCTGCCGCAGTTATCTTTGTTTGCAGTTGCCGCATTTAAGCTGCTGCCCAGCATTAATACGCTTTATTCTGATTACGGAAATGTGATCTATAATAAGGCGTCCGTGGATTTGATCTATCATGATATCAGAGAAGTACAGGATACAGCGGATGAGGCGATAGCGGAAACGAAGGCAGAAAAGCTCTGCTTTGAACGGGAGATTACGATTGATTCGCTTTCCTTCGCTTATGACAATACGGATCATTATGTGTTGGAAGATATTTCTTTTTCGATTGAGAAAGGGAAATCTGTTGCGTTTATCGGAGAATCCGGCGGCGGAAAGACAACGCTTGTTGATAATATTCTGGGTGTTTTAAAACCGCAGAAGGGAAGCGTTCTTGTTGATGGTGTCAATATCAACGAGATTATGCAGAGCTGGCATCATGATATTGGATATATTCCGCAGACAATCTTTATTATGGACGATACAGTCAGGAGAAATGTAGCATTTGGAGTCAAAGATAAAGATATCGACGATGAGTTGGTCTGGGAGGCGCTTAAGGAGGCACAGCTTGAGAGTTTTGTAAGACAGATGGAGCACGGGCTTGACACGGAGGTCGGAGAAGCGGGGATGCGTCTTTCCGGCGGACAGAGGCAGCGCATCGGAATCGCGAGGGCGTTATACCACAATCCGGATATTCTGGTATTTGATGAGGCAACCTCTGCACTTGATAATGAGACAGAAAAAGAGGTGATGGCAGCAATCGACGCGCTGCACGGTAGTAAGACCATGCTGATGATCGCACATCGCTTAACGACGATCGAGAACTGCGATTGTGTATACCGAGTGGAGAATCGGAAGCTTGAAAAGGTAAGATAGCGGAAGCATAGATCATAAAATCTTAATAAAGAATGGAGAAAGCATGATGTTTGAAAATCAATCGGAGTCACAGGCAAGAGAGCAGATATTAAAGCTGGTGGAAGAGTATTGTAATCAGTTTCATAACAGGAAAAAGTCATTTGAGGAAGGCGACCGGATTCCCTATGCATCCCGTGTGTATGACAGCGCGGAAATGGTGAATCTGGTGGATAGTTCTCTGGAATTCTGGCTGACCTCAGGACGTTATACCAAACGCTTTGAAGAGGAGATGGCAAAGTATCTGGGCGTGCGCTTCTGTAACCTGGTCAATTCCGGTTCCTCCGCAAATTTGTGCGCGTTTATGGCGCTGACGTCCCCTCTTTTAGGAGACCGTGCGATCAGGAGGGGGGATGAGATCATCACCGTAGCGGCAGGATTTCCCACTACGGTAGCCCCGATCATCCAATACGGCGCGGTTCCCGTTTTTATTGATGTGAGCATACCGCAGTATAATATGGATGTCACGGCTTTGGAAAAGGCGCTTTCGAACAAAACAAAGGCGGTCATGGCGGCGCATACATTGGGAAATCCATTTGATCTAAGGGCTGTCCGCCGGTTTTGCGATGAACATCAGCTATGGCTGATCGAGGATAATTGCGATGCGCTGGGATCGGAATATACGATGGAAGACGGCAAAACCTATCTGACGGGTACGATCGGGGACATCGGAACATCCAGTTTTTATCCGCCCCATCATATGACGATGGGAGAGGGAGGCGCGGTTTATACAAACCAGCCGCTCTTAAATAAATGTATCCGCTCCATGCGTGACTGGGGGAGGGACTGCGTCTGCAATTCCGGCCAGGATAATCTCTGCGGACACCGTTTTGACAGGCAATATGGTGAGCTGCCGCTGGGGTACGATCACAAATATGTCTACTCTCATTTTGGATATAATCTCAAAGCGACGGACATGCAGGCGGCGGTCGGATGTGCGCAGCTTGAAAAATTTCCGGGATTTGTGGAGAAAAGACGAAAGAACTGGCAGCGTCTGCATGATATTTTGAGCGAAGGGGGCGGCGGCAGGGCGTTTATCCTGCCGGAGCCGTGTGCGTATTCCTCTCCAAGCTGGTTTGGCTTTATGCTCACCTGTAAAGAAGGAACCGATCGGTCCCGTGTGGTTGAAACGTTGGAACAGAAGGGGATACAGACAAGAATGTTGTTTGCGGGTAATCTGATTAAGCATCCATGCTTTGATGAGATGCGAAGGTCGGGAGAGGGCTTCCGTGTGGCGGGAAGTCTGGAAAATACGGACAGGATCATGCGGGATACCTTTTGGGTCGGCGTATATCCGGGTATGACGGATGAGATGATCGACTATATGGGGCGCGCATTATTGACATTTGGAGAATAAAGATGGCAGTCAGAACAAGAATTGTGAGCGCGGCGACTTATGTATATTTGACACTTCCCTTTCTGATCTTTGCCGGAGGGTATCTGAAGATCGGTTATGCAATCCCGGTCCTGCTGATCGTGGGAGTTTCTCTGGTCAAGGCAATCAGGGAGGAGCGAATCTCCGATCTGCCGGCGATTGGGAAAAAAGAAATCGTTAAGTTTGTGACGGTAGGACTGATCATATTCGTCTGGGTAATCCTGTCCGGAATCGGGGGCGTATTTTATCAGAATAGTGATCATCGGCACAGAAATGCTGTTTTTTACTATATGGTCAATCTGAAGTGGCCTGCGGCGCACGGTGTGACGCACGGGAGCGGCGCGTTCATGAGAGCGCTGATTTATTATATTGGATTTTGGCTTCCGAGTGCACTTGTCGGAAAACTCGTATCGCTTCAGGCAGGATATATCTTTCAGATCATATGGGCATGGGCGGGGCTCATGCTGATGTATTGCCTGCTGTGTATGCATAGGAAGAAAGTGGAGATATGGCCGTTCATCATACTGATCTTTTTCAGTGGTCTTGATGTGATACGGCAGGAGCTGTATATGCATACGCCGTTGTTCTCGACCGGATATTTGGATTACAGTATGCATGATTTTAATTATGCGTCGTTTATCACGCATCTGAACGGTCCATATAACACGACAGTACCATGTTTTCTGGCGACGATGCTGGTGATTAATTGTCCAAGACGAAGCAATGTCATATTTGTGTGGTCGACCCTGCTTTTAAGTGCTGCGTTTCCGTTTGTGGGGATCATACCCTATGTCCTGTATCTCATATTCCGAAAAGAAGATGGAAAGAATGTGATGGACAGGATGAAGGAGACCTGCAGTCTGCAGAATATCGCCGGGGCCGGACTGATCGGAGTGATCAGCTTCTTGTTTATCATATCCGGTACGGCAGCAGGAGATCGGATCAGCGGAAATAATCAGCTGGCATTCAATGCCCCTATGCTGCTTTCGGCGGCAGTACAGTCCTTTCCGCTGCTGCTGTCACAGGCCGCAGGCGGTTTGGGTGAAATTTGGAATCATGTGATTCAAAACAGACTGGGTTACTATGTGATCTTTATTCTGTTTGAGGTCGGAATTTATTTTGGTCTTTTGTTTAAAACTTATAAAAAGAGCACACTCTTTTGGATTACGGCATGCAGTCTGCTGGTCATTCCGTGGATTCAGGTGGGAGGAGGATTTGATTTCTGCGTTAAGGCCTCTGTCCCGGCGCTGTTAGTACTTGCGGTCATGATTATTGATCAATTGGGAGAATGGGGAAAAAGGAAGATTGCGAGCACGGCGCTTATTGTCTGCCTGTGTATCGGCAGTGTGACCGGCATTCACCATATGGGAGATTCGATCAGGCTTCAGCTGCAGGGAGCGGAACAACTGACGCTCTGGGCAAATGTCATATTTGGGGGTTATAACTTCTCAGGGAGTGTCGACAATTTCTTTTTCAAGTATCTGGCGAAGGAACGGGAGCCTGCGGTTTTAGCAGAATTGACCGTGATGGAGGTTGTCGATCAGAAGGACATGTATTTGAAGGATTACTATTTGGGGGGGATCACGTTTTCTCTCGAATTGAATTCTCCGGCAACAACACAGTTTTTCGTTCAGTTTGACACGGCAGTGAGCCGGGATGTTTATTTTGAGGATGTGGGGATTCTGATGGACGCTTCGGTCAATTATCAACTGATCGTAAACGGGCATGATATGGGAGTGATGGATTATCAGCGTACCAGCTGTTATATTCCCAAGGAATATTTTAACGAAGAGGCGCAGTTTATTATGATCATTCCCAATAAAGAGATCAAGATATACGAAGGCGATTATATCTATTTGAAATTTTAAGTGATTTGTGCCTGCGGCACAGCGTATTTCATGCGCACGCGGGTCTGCAGGTCATCGAAAGGCGTGAGGGTTAGAATGGACAAAGATAGCATCAGACTGCTTGACTGCACCTTGCGGGACGGCGGGTATGTGAATGACTGGCGTTTTGGAGCCAGCAATATTGTAAATATATTCGAACGTCTGGTCAGTGCGGGAATGGATATCGTAGAAGTTGGTTTTTTGGATGAACGCAGAGCGTTTGATCCGGATTGTTCCATTATGCCGGATACCGATGCCGTGCAGAAGATTTACGGCAATTTGGATAAAGGCGCTTCTATGGCGGTGGGGATGATCGATTTCGGCACATGCGGGCTCGACCATATCGCGCCTGCCTCCCGGTGCTGTCTGGACGGGATCCGGATCATCTTTAAGAAGCAGAAGATGCACGAGGCAATTGAATTCTGCCATCAGATCAAAGGGCTGGGATATAAGGTGTTTGCACAGGCCGTATCGATTACCAGTTATCATGATCAGGAATTTGAAGAGCTGCTGGAGTTGGTCAACAGACTGAATCCCTATGCATTTTCCCTTGTAGATACCTATGGTCTTTTGCACAAAGAGAGGTTGATGCACTATTATACCGTGGCGGATCGTATGCTGAATCCGGACATTGGACTCGGCTATCATGCGCATAATAATTTCCAGCTTGCCTACGCGAACTGCGTGGAGCTCATGGAAAATCCGCCGGAAGGAAGAATGCTTCTTGTGGATGGCAGTCTGTATGGTATGGGAAAAAGCGCGGGAAACGCACCCACAGAACTGCTTGCCATGTATATGAACGAGTATGGTGAAAAGCATTATGACAGCAGTCAGCTTTTAGAGGCGATCGATGTTACGATTCTTGATATTTATCGTCAGATTCCGTGGGGATATAATTTTAAGTTCTTTCTCTCGGCATCGCACGACTGTCATCCCAACTATGTAAGCTATCTGATGGATAAGCAGAAGCTTTCCGTGAAGTCCGTCCATGAGATCTTAGACATGATCGACGAGGAGCGGAAACTGTTGTATGAGGAAGCGTATATTGAGGAACTGTATATCGCTTACCAGAAGAAATTTACGCTGTCTGATGAGAATGCAGAAGAACGGCTGAAGGAACGGCTGAGCGGGAAGCAGATTCTCTTACTGGGCCCCGGCGGACACATTTTGGATGAAAAGGAAAAAGTATATGAATATATCGGTCGCTGCCGCCCTGTCACGATCGCGATCAATTTCATGCCGAAGGATTATCGGGTGGACTACCTTTTTATCAGCAATGCAAAGAAATATGTGCAGCTTTCCTCGGCAATTGCCGGAATGCAGGACGGAACACAGATCATAGCAACGACAAACGTGACAAAGACAAACGGTTCGTTTGACTATACCCTTGGATATAGCGGACTGTTAGACGAGCAGGCGATGATCGTGGATAATCCCATGATCATGATGATACGGCTGCTCAGCGGCTTTGGCATCGGGGAAATTGCGCTGGCAGGATTCGATGGTTATATCACATCAAAAACCTATGATTATGCCAATCCGAACAGGGATCATTCTTTTGACGAAAAAAAGGCGCGGGAGCTGAACGCGGATGTGGAGAGCAGTCTTTTGCGGATCAAGAATCTTGCGAGGCTTTCCTTTATTACGACGACCTGTTACCGCCTGCCTGATAAAACGGAATGTGGGAGATAAAGATGAAACGTGCAGTGATTTTTGATGTGGACGGAACGCTGTTAGACACGACGGAGGGCGTTCTTTCTTCCGTAAAGTATACCATAGCGGCACACCGGCTGCCGCCGATCGCAGACGGGGAACTCCTTTCCTTTATCGGACCTCCGATTCAGGATTCCTTCGCAAAACATTATGGACTGGAGGGGGCGGTTTTGCAGGAACTTGCCGCTACGTTCCGGGAACGCTATAAAGAGGGGGACGTATTAAAGGCGCTGCCCTATGAAGGAATCTACGAGGTGTGTGACGAGCTGGCGCGGCGCGGGATCACCATTGCCGTTGCCACATATAAGCGGCAGGATTATGCGGAGAGGATCATGAAGCACTTCGGTTTTGACAGATATACGGACATCATATACGGTGCGGATCACGAAAATAAGCTAAAAAAAGCAGACATTATCAGAAAATGTCTGGAGGCGGCTGAAGTGGAACCGAGAGAGGCGGTAATGGTAGGTGATACAGAGCATGACGCGCTTGGGGCATCCGCGGCGGGGATCGATTTTATCGCCGTGACATACGGCTTTGGTTTTCGGAAAAAAGAGGATGCCATACACTTGGAACATACGCTGGGCGTCGCAGAGAAGCCGCGGGAAATTTTGGATCATATCGGATAAGGCGCAAAGAAAAAAGATGGAGATGCTAGAATAAATTATGAAAATGAAAGCAGCCAAATACATTTCACAGTTTTTAAGAGATCGGGGAGTGACGCATATCTTTACCGTGACCGGAGGCGGTGCAATGCATTTAAATGATGCCTTCGGGCATCAGGAAGGGCTCTCTTGTATCTATAATCATCATGAGCAGGCGTGCGCCATTGCGGCGGAAGGGTATGCAAGGTATACCGGAAACGTGGCGGGGGTCTGTGTCACCAGCGGTCCGGGCGGAACGAATGCCATAACCGGAGTCTTGGGAGGATGGCAGGATTCGATTCCCATGTTCATTGTGTCAGGGCAGGTAAAAAGAGAGACAACGACTCTGTATACCGGAACACCGGTCAGACAGCTTGGAGATCAGGAATTTCAGATCATCGAGTGCGCAAAGACCATGACGAAATATGCCGTTATGGTCACGGAACCGGAGAAAATCCGTTATCATTTGGAAAAGGCATGGTATCTGTGTAATCATGGAAGAAAAGGACCGGTGTGGCTTGATATTCCCGTGGACGTTCAGGGCGCGATCGTCGAGACGGACGAACTTGCCGGGTTTGATGTGACAGATTCAGAGTATGCCTCCCTTGCCGGAAAAGAGAATCCGGTTTATGACGAAGCGATAACTGCAATAATCATAGAAAAGATCCGGAAAGCGAAGCGGCCCGTGATCTTTGCGGGAACCGGGATCCGGCTGGGTAATGCTTATCGTGAATTTATGGAATGCATCGAGGCGCTGCAGATTCCGGTCGTGACGGCGTGGAATGCGCATGACCTTCTTTGTGACGGGCATCCGCTCTACTGCGGAAGACCCGGAACTGTGGGAACACGGGGCGGTAACTTTGTCGTACAGAACTGCGACCTGCTTCTGGTGCTCGGTTCGCGCTTAAATATCCGGCTGATCAGTTATAATTATAAAAATTTTGCGAAAGATGCATACAAGATCATTGTCGATATTGATGAGAACGAGCTGCATAAGCCTACTGTCACGGCGGATATGCCGATTCATGCGGATGTGAAGGATGTGATGAGATCCCTTGCGGAGGCGGTCGGAACGGCACGGGGGCCGATCGCGGGCGATCATACAGGCTGGTTGTCCCTCTGCAGGGAGGTCAACGGGAAGTATCCTGCCGTATTGCCGGGGTATTATGAGAGCAGGGAATTGAACCCCTATGTGTTTTTAAAAGAATTTACGGGCATGCTGTCTGAGGGAGACGCTGTCATATGCGGAAACGGCAGCGCCTGTGTCATGACCTTTCAGGCGGCGGTCATCAAAGACGATCAGAGATTATTTACAAACTCGGGCTGTGCCGCGATGGGTTATGGCTTTCCGGCAGCGGTGGGCGTGTGCTTTGCCAGAGAGGGAAAACGTGTGATCTGCATTGACGGGGACGGAAGCTTTCAGATGAATCTGCAGGAGCTTCAGACCGTGGTACATCATCACTTAAACCTGATGATTGTAATTCTTAACAACAATGGATATCATTCCATCAGACAGACCCAGAGCAATTTGTTTGAGCCGCCGCTCGTGGGAGTGTGCGCGGATAACGGCATCAGCTTTCCGGATATGGAAAAGCTGGCGTATGCATATGGGGTCGCTTATCGGAGGATTGATACTGCGGACGGACTGACAGGGAAGCTTAAGGAGCTTCTGACACAGGAGGGACCGCTGATCGTGGAAGCGGTCGTAGACCCTAAGCAGAATTTCGAACCGAAGCTTGCTTCCAAGGCGATGCCGGACGGGACGATGGTATCGCCGGAGCCGGACGATATGTACCCATTTCTCCCGAAGGAGGAGTATGAGGGTGTAAAAAAGCGGATGCAATTTTGAAAGAAAAGGGATTTGACAGATGAGACGGATTCTGATTGACGGACCGACAGGCGTGATCGGCATGTCGTTGATTGCGTATTGCATAGAAAACGAGATACAGGTGACGGCGCTCTGTCATAAAAATTCTAAGAGAACGGCGCTGATACCCAAACATCCGCTTGTGTCGGTTGTGGAAGCGGACCTATCCGATTACAGGGAGTTAGCGGAGCTGCTTAGGCGAAAGAAGGCGGCAGGGGCAGATGAAGGCCCCAATGCCGTGACTTGGGATCAACTGGAGGTCGGTTATGACGCGTTCTATCATTTTGCATGGAACGGAACGTTTGGCGATACGCGAAACGACATGGCGCTGCAGGTGCAGAATATCCAGTATAGTCTGGATGCGGTAGAACTTGCGGAGGCATTGGGGTGCAGGACGTTTATCGGCGCCGGTTCGCAGGCGGAATACGGACGTGTGGAGGGCATGCTGAAGCCTGATACGCCCACATTTCCGGAAAACGGTTACGGAATGGCAAAGCTCTGCGCGGGTGCAATGACAAGGCAGATGTGTGAGAGCCGGGACATGCGCCATGTCTGGGTACGCATTCTGTCAGTCTATGGGTGTTATGACGGGGATTATACGATGATCATGAGCGCGTTAGAACGGATGCTGGCGGGCGAAGAGACGGCGTTTACATTAGGAGAACAGCAGTGGGACTACTTAAATGGACGGGATGCGGCGCGGGCGATGTACCTCATCGGTGAGCGGGGCGTTTCAGGAAAAACCTATGTGCTCGGAAGCGGCAGGGCAAGACCGCTTCGGGAGTATCTCGAGATTCTTGCCAAAGAGACGAAGTATGCGCGACCGCTTGGCTTGGGCAGACTGCCCTATGCACCAAAACAGGTCATGCATCTGTGCGCGGATATTGCGGAACTTACCAAGGACACAGGGTTCGTACCGGAGGTGTCGTTTGAGGAAGGAATAAGGGAACTGGCCGCATGGAGGAAAGGGGTTTCTGAAAAATGCGGTATGCCAGCGTAAGGTAAAAGCGGTTTTTGCGGTTGACGGAAAATGCAGATATTAGTATAATGGTCAAAAGGATAAAGCTGTGTGTTTTTGCATATATTTTGGGGACGGCCGCGTGATTGATACAGATGAAAGAGAGATAGCGAAACTTGAGTGATAAGGATCGGGAGAAATTATCCAGGCTGTTTCCGAAATATTTTGAGTTATTTACTCTTCCGGAAGGGGCTCATGAAGAAAAGATAAAAGTATATAGAGCGTGCAGAACCGGAAAATGCGACAGACAGTCTTTTTTGCCGACTTATGAGCAGCAGGGCTTTTCTTATACAGATCGCAATGATCCGGAGGATCCGGGAGTCTATTCACTATCAACTTTTGAGAAACCGAATCATGTAAAAAACTTTGCGGCCATGACGTCCGAGTTTCATGTTCCTTACAAAATAGCTATAGGAGATACGGAACCGAGATATGGCTTGGTACAGCGGACAAAGGAGCGTAAGCCTAAGTCGGCATCACATGTGGATTGGTGGCTGTATGAAAATGCGAAACCGGAAGAAGTCTTTGAAATTATTTCGGATTTTGAGGAGCATCTGGCTGAGTATAAAAGAGGGAGGGATAACCTAAATGAAAAATGAGTTTGTTACTTTATCTAAGTATGGCTGGTTATATATGGACAAAATACTGTTTCAGGCGGGATATCCGGTCTTGTTTACCTGTACAGATTCTGCGCGTAATTTATTTATCTGTGTGTGCTGCCAGAATAATGAGCAGGGAGTAAAGTGGCTGATAAGCAGAACGAAACCGGCTGAGATCGTCAAATTGTTGAAAAATGAACTTACGATCAGAGAGGCCTTTACGAATGAGACGGTTGAAAGATTTTCTGTTAATTCAATTAACGGCGAGAAGATGAAGGTAGTGAAAGACGACAGGAATGACTGGGCGGAGGACAGCATTTATCTGCCGAAAGCAAATGAATATCTGGATGCGGAACCGGAGGAGTTTGAGGAAGAAATCCGATATTACGAACAATATGATTTGAAGTACACTTCGTCGAACGAACGGTCTGTCGCAATCGAAACCTCGCTGGATTCCAATATTAAGCAGGATCTGATGGGGGAATTTTGGGGGACAATGGATATTTTAGGGGATCTTGTGGTTACGCTTTCCGGCGAAGTCGAAATACTTGTGGAAACAAAAAGTGTGCGCTTGGAGGAAGCGCAAAGGATGCTGTATGAGTATAACAGGCTTTTTGCGATGATGGAGAGCAAGGAGACGATTTTTGCTGAAAGTGCAAAGCAGGATAATGTTTTTGATGCCGAGAATGAAATGAAAGATGGTTTATTGATTGCTGCATAAAGGGAGGATTTATGGATAACAGTGTTACCAGCTCACTTTTATTACAAAAGCTTGTATATGATAAAATTGAATTTGAAAGAAAAGGATTTAAGAACGAGAATGAATTAGCGTTCAAAATACAGATACAGATCGGTGTGGGGGGTGATAATGAATATAAAGTTACACTCATTTTTGAAGGAGACAAAAAGGATGAGTATCATTTCCTGATCAGCTTGACGGGATTCTTTGGGATAGACAATAAGGATGCGCTTGAGGACAAAAAAATCGCGGATTTGATCAATAAAAATGCAGTAGCGATTCTTATGCCCTATTTGCGAAGCGAGGTAACAATCTTGACAGCCCAGCCCGATACGGACAGCGTAGTTTTGCCACCGTTTAACATTAACAAGATAATGGATAGAAAAGGCGAATAAGGATACGGGTCTTGTTTTACATCTATTTGACGGATACTACAAAATATCATATAATAGCACTATTGGCATACACTATCCATAGTGCTATTTTTGATTTACGGCAACAGAAAACCGGAGGAGCGTGCTTTCTATTGATGACAGTCTGTTCTGATGGATTTTTATGAATACATTCAGCGGGTGAAGGGGTTTCATGAAAAAAATAAGCATTTTAATCCCATGCTATAATGAAGTGGAAAATGTCGATCTCATGGCGATGGCAGTCACCAATGTGATGAAAGAGGCACTGCCGGAATATGACTATGAGCTGCTGTTTATTGATAACTGCTCAACGGACGGCACAAGGGACAAGCTGGAGAAGCTGTGCGGGGATGACAAACGGATCAAGGCAATCTTTAACGTGACAAATTTCGGGCAGTTCAACTCTCCGTTCCATGGAATGTGCCAGACGACGGGGGACTGCACGATCAGCATGTGCTGCGACTTTCAAGATCCGGTAGAGTTGATTCCCACTTTCGTTCATGAGTGGGAGCAGGGACATAAGATCGTCAGCGGCATCAAATCCACCAGTAAGGAAAATGGATTCATTTACTGGATGCGTTCCTGCTATTACAAAATGATCAAGAATATGTCCGATGTCAAGATGATCGAGCACTTCACGGGTTTTGGTTTGTATGATAAATCATTCATTGCAATTTTGAAAGAATTAAACGATCCGGTTCCGTTTTTACGCGGTATTGTGGCGGAATACGGTTCCGGCTTTAATCGCAAAGAGATCTTTTACGAGCAGGCAAAGCGGCGCGCGGGCAAAACACACAATAATTTTTTCAGTCTGTATGATGCGGCGATGCTGAGTATTACCTCTTACACTAAGGTGGGGCTGCGCATTGCGACGCTGCTCGGATTTCTGTCCTCCGGTATCAGCATGATCATTGCGCTGGTCTATCTGGTCATGAAGCTCTGTAACTGGGATAATTTTCAAGCGGGCAATGCGCCGATGGTACTGGGTGTTTACATTTTGGGCTCCATTCAATTGTTTTTTATCGGACTGATCGGGGAATATATCTTAAACATCAATACGCGCGTGATCCACAGGCCGCTTGTGGTGGAGGAAAAGCGGCTGAATTTTGGGGATGAGGAAAAGAAAGCGTAATAATCGACGACAAAAGTCCGAGGGGAAACTTTCAAATACTTGATTGGTGTAGTATTGCAGACGATTCTGTAATATGCAGAGGTATGAGTTTGAGAAAAAAAGGCAAATCGAAAAGCGGATGGGACTGTCCGGATCAGAAGCCGGTAACGATAAGTATCATCACGGTCTGCTATAATGCGGAGCGCGTGATCGGGCTGACGATCCGTTCTGTAATGGAGCAGACCTATCCACATTTGGAATATCTTATCATTGACGGCGCTTCTACGGACGGCACGGAGGCGCTGGTACGCCCTTATGCCGCGCAGGGGAAATTAAAATGGTATTCCGAGCCGGATCAGGGCATTTATGACGCCATGAATAAAGGAGCGGCAAAGGCAACGGGGCATTATCTTTACTTTTTAAATGCGGGAGATACGCTTTTTGACGCGGGTGTGATGGAACGTATGGCTGCGCACTGTCGGCCGTCCCGCGCGGAGGTGCTTTACGGCAGTATCACTTATGTGCATCCCGACGGGCATACCGAGAAGCGGATCTATGGGGGTTCCTGCGGCAGCCTGATCTATTATCTGACAGGGGACTGTATCAATCATCAGGCAATCCTGGCGCATCGCGCGTGTTTTGGCGATATTCGGTTTGATACGGAGCATTATCGGATCTGCGCCGACAGGGACTGGATGCTTCGTCTGAAAAAAAGAAAGGTGCCGTTTGTCTGCACCGGTGAGATGATGGTCTACTATTCGTTGGACGCGAACAGTGCGAGCGTGAAAAATAAGAAAGACTATCAGCGGGAGGCAAAGTATTGCATCAAAGAGCATCTGCTTTGGGGATATCCCGTTTTTGCGCTGTTCGAATTTTGCAGGAACAGCCGCGTGTTGGCAAAGATGCTGCATGGCGTGTACCGGTTGTTGTATATTCGAAAAAAATCCTGAGAGGCAATAGATTGAAAAATCAAAGATTTTTCAAAAGCGAATAAGTTTGCTTGGCAAATATTGTGCTGACGCTCAAATTCGCGGTTTGTCGGCAGCATGGAGGATTCGTATGAAAGTCGTACATTTGGCAACAACCGATCTTGGCGGCTCTTATAAAGCGGTGGAGCGGATTCACCGTGCACTTTGTATACAGGGTGTGGAGTCTGTAGTCTTGCTGCGGACCAAATTTCATGGGGAAAGTATCGGAACGCAAGTGATCGATACGCCGTTTAAGAGCCTGATATCAAAAGCAAAAAATGTAGGGAATCTGATACTTTCCAAAGGGGAGGTTATCTCGGATTACTTTGGGACGGATATGTCGAAGCATCCTGACGTCCGGGAGGCGGACGTGATCATCCTGCATTGGGTCAATTCGTTTATTGGTTATCGGAATGTGGAGCAGCTTCTGGCGCTTGGGAAACCGGTTCTCTGGGTGGCGCATGATATGTGGAACTGCACGGGCGGATGTCACTATGACCGCTATTGCGGTCGCTATGCCGAAGGCTGCGGGAAATGCCCGCTGATCGGCTCTAAGCGGGAAAATGATGTATCCCGACGCAATTTTGCCAGGAAAGTGCATGCGGTTCATGCAGGTCGAACCATAGACGACCCGGTGCAGACGGATATGGAAAGCGGGGGGCGCGTATGTGCACACCGCAGGCCGGGCAGACTAATCTTGGTCGGTCCGAGCAGATGGAGCGCGGAGTGTGCAGAGAAAAGCCGTATTTGGCAGGGGCGGCATATCACATGGATCTATAACCCGATTGATTATGAGCAGTACCGCAGAATGGAGAAAAAGGACGCGCTGCGTGCAAAGTACGGTGTAGAGACGGATAAAAAGATCATTCTCTTTGGCGCCTGCGGCGCGCTTTCAAACCGGACGAAGGGGGCACAGAATCTTCTGAAAGCGCTTAAAAAGCTGGATGTCGATTCTTATCTGTTAGCAATATTCGGCAATAAAGACGGGGAACGGTTGAAGGATTGTCCGCTGGAAGCCCGTTATCTTGGCTACATTCGTTCCGAGGAGGAGATGACCGAGGTCTATAATCTTGCGGATGTGTTTCTGGCTCCCTCGGAGCAGGAGAGCTTCTGCTATACGGTGGGGGAGGCGCTCGCCTGCGGAACGCCCGTCGTCGGATTTCGCATTGGGGGGATCGCCGAACAGGTGACACATCAGGCGAACGGCTATTTGGCGGAGTACGGAAATTATGAACAGCTTGCCGACGGCGTCCGGTATTGTACAGGGCAGCCGATGCGGTATATCAGAAATGCGAATTCGCTGCAAGAGATCGGGGAACGATATAAGAAGCTCTGTGAGGAGCTGATGGCATAAAATAGGGGGAAAAACAAAGTGGAAAAATTGGAGAAACTGTTTGAATCGCATAAGTTTAGAAAATACGGATATGCATCGGACATTTATACTGTGGAGGCTTTGGAGAAGTACCATTCCTGTAAATGTGTTTTGTACTATTCGGGAGATGCGATGAGGGCGGTTGTCGATTATGTGACAAAGACGGACGGGATCAAAATTGACTGCATTATTGATGAAAATCCGAAAGCGGAGGAATTTAACGGTATTCGTGTGCTGTCGCGCAGCGCTTTTGCAGAACTGAATAAAAACGGCGGCACAAAGTACTATGCGTTAATCTACGGTACGGTGATGAGTACAGCCAAAAGAGTGAAAATTTTTCAGTATTTGAGATCTCAGCGAATCGTAAAGGTCATATGGCTGAATCCCGAAGTGGATGCTATTACAAAACCGGACTGGCATGAGTTTTTTATCAGCAATCAGGCTGCATTTTGCAAAAATGCTGAATTATTTACGGATGAGCGGTCAAAAGATACTTATTATGAGTATTTGCGTGCCTATTTGGAAGGGCATCGTTATGAAGGATATACTTCGCCGGAGGAAGATAAATATTTTCTGACCGAAGAGAAGTTGATCGAACATTTAGAGGATGAGTGTTGGATTAATCTGGGAGCCTGCCGCGGCGACACGATTCTGCATTTTATCCGTCAGGGGTTAGCGTATCAGAGAATCTATGCGGTAGAAGGAGATGCGAAGACGGCCAAAAAGCTGGAAAGGCATCTTCGCTACCTGTCGCCCGAGCTTCGTAAAAAGATCCACACGATCGGTCGATACTTCGGAGCAGGGGGGAAAGGAGATAGCTGTAGTATTGACGATTACTTCCAAGATAAAAAAATCACATATATCAATATGGATATCGAGGGTGCGGAGGCGGATGTGCTGAAGTCCGCGGAGGGAGTCATCCGGAAGAATCGGCCGGTACTGGCAGTCTGTGTATATCATAAAAAAGAGGATCTGCTTGTGATACCGGAGCTGATCGGGAAGCTGACTACGGAGTATACGTTCTTTCTGAGGAAGTATCCCTCCATAATGGGAGCCTATTTGGACGGATATTTTGAATTGAATGAGCTTGTGCTGTATGCCGTACCGAATGAAAGATTAAAAGGGAAAAAGGAAGTATGATGAATAAGATGGATCAATTGACGACGCCGGTTGCTTTTTTTACCTTTAACCGATTATCGACAACAAAGCAGGTCTTTGAGGCAATCAGACAGGCGCGTCCGCGTAAACTGTATCTTGTGTCTGACGGCGCGAGAGCGCGTGTTGCCGGCGAAAAAGAGAAAGTGGACGAGGTGCGTGCCTATTTAGAGTCGCATATTGACTGGGAATGTGAAGTACACAAAAACTATGCCGAGCAGAACATGGGCTGCGGCAGAAGGGTTTCAAGCGGCATTTCGTGGGTGTTTGATCAGGAAGAGGAAGCGATCATACTGGAGGATGACTGTCTGCCCGACCCGACCTTTTTTACCTACTGTCAGGAAATGCTTGCGTATTATCGGGATGATGAGCGGATCATGGTGAT
Source organism: Lachnospiraceae bacterium (assembly GCA_014804755.1). Lineage (GTDB taxonomy): Bacteria > Bacillota > Clostridia > Lachnospirales > Lachnospiraceae > DLAJ01. Next base: position 385,991 of record JAAUZE010000008.1, read on the forward strand.
CGGCGGCAGCAATCCGGCAGCCTATTATGAGACAGAGCAGGATTATTTGTTTACGAAGGTGCCGTTTATCTGGGGATGGGCGTCATGGAGACGTGCTTGGAAGCTTTATGATTTTGATATCAAGTCATGGGAGAAGGAAAAGAAAAATCCGGTCTTTCGCAAGGTGCTGCCGTTAAAATCTTACTGGGTCTATACAGCGGAATTTGATGCGCTGTATCGGCATTCCTATGATACATGGGATTATCAGCTTATGTATGCGACACTGCTGCATGATAAGCTGAACATTGTGCCCAGACAGAGCTATACGCGCAATATCGGTTTTCAGGAGGAATCCACGCACACATCCGGAGAATTGAAAAGCGTGGAGCTGCGGGCGGGAGCGTGCAGATTTCCGATTCGTCACAGAGAGGAAGTTGTGTGGGATGAGGAATTTGACCGGACGTATTTCAAGAGGGCGAATGGGCATGGCCTGATCGTGAAGATCAAGTCAATTTTGGGGCTGGATGTGAATCGATCTGTGTTTGGGAAGTAGAGTGAAGACAGACGAAAACGTTTGTACAAAGAATAGTTTGACAAAGTATGGAAAAGGATAGAGTGAATGAAAATTGTATGTTTTTATCTTCCTCAGTTCCATGAGATTCCTGAGAATAATGAGTGGTGGGGGAAAGGATATACCGACTGGCGGGCAGCAAAAAACGCTAAGCAGTATAGCAGAAAGCAACGGCAGCCAAGGGTACCGCTGGACGACAATTATTATGATCTGTCAGACGAGAATGCATCGGCCTTAAAATGGCAGGCGGGTTTGGCAGAACAATATGGAATTTATGGATTCTGTATGTATCACTATTGGTTTCACGGAAGACATATTTTAGAGAAACCGGTAGAGATATTCCGTCAACATAAAGAGATAAAGCTTCATTACAGTCTTTGCTGGGACAATAATACCTTTAAGCGGACATGGTATGCCAATAAGAATGAGCAGGAGGTTTTGATTCAGCAGGACTATGGTGATGAGGCTGTCTGGACTCAGCATTTTATGGATTTGCTTCCGTATTTTTCGGACGAACGATATATTAAGATTGACAACAAACCCGTGTTCCATATTTATCGTGCGCATCAGATCGAATGTTTAGAGGAGATGCTTATATGCTGGAAGCGTCTGGCCAAAGAGAATGGCTTTGCCGGTGTATATATGATTGCCGGTGACTCGGATAATCGGGGCAGGGTAAAAGGGACAAATGAACTTGATGCGTATTACAATTTTGAACCGCAGCACGCGTATCATATTAACATTCACAAAATGTATGGAAGGACATGTATCCTTGCAGGCGGTATCAAGAAGCGCCTTAATGCGCTGTTCCATACATCTTTTCTTCCGTATGTGCGGAATGCGAAGGGCATCTATCGGTGTATGGTAAAAGATAATGTACAGACACCAAAGAAAGTTTATTATGGAATGTTTGCGGATTATGATGATACGCCGAGACGGCAGGAACGCGGTGTTGTATATGCCGGTAATTCGTTAGAACTGTTCAAAGATGCATTAAGGAAGCAGATACGGAAATCAGTACAGGCAGAAAATGAGTTTTTATATATCAACGCGTGGAATGAGTGGGGTGAGTCTGCGTATCTGGAGCCGGATGAGCGTAACGGATATGCATACCTGGAGTGTATTCAACGGGTTTTGCAGGAGGAAAATGTGTATGGGAACTAAAGCATTGGTAACTGGCGGTACAAAAAAGAATATCGACGCCATGGCCGTACTCGCTCTGAATGTGAAAGAGCGGACGCCGGGACTGGCAGACGAGATGGTGATATTTCATGATGGGGTTTCGGAGGAAATACAGGAAAAGTTTCAGATGATTATGCCCAGCCGGTTTATCAGATACCGCTGTCCTGTTTCAAAGTGGAAGCTTTGGAGGAATCCGACGATTCGCTATTTTTCTGAGATGGTATTTTGCAAAATCGAATGTTTCAGGCTGCTGAAAGAATATGAAACGGTTGTCTGGTCCGATTATGATGTGATCATCAAAGAAGATCTTTCCGCACTGCTCGATGAAAAAGAAGCAATTTCTTTTGTGAGCGATACGGAGACGAAATTATCGGACATGTTCCACAAGACGATTTGTCAAAAGAATATGAGCGGTTATAATATGGGTGGGGTAAGCATCTGCACGCCGTTATTTGTACTAAAAAGATCCGAAAATGTGGATTATGATAAATATTGTGATTGGTATTATCATGCCTTGAAAGAGTATGCTCGTTTTCTGTATCTGCCGGAACAATGCCTGTTTACGATGATGGTCCAGAAGTTTGAGATACCTTACCATCGGTTGGATCATAGGGTATATTTTACGCACCCAAGGGATGATGCAGAGGATGTTAAGATTATCCATGCGTACGGGCAGCCCAAATTTTGGAATGGGCTTGAAAATCAAGTGTGGAATCGATACTATCAGGAATGGATGAAAATAAAAGGCGAGTGAGCAGGATGTGGAACTGTTTATTTAAAAAAATAAAATGGATCAGACTTAGGCGGGAATGGTACAGGAAAAATAGCCATAACCATTGTGCGATACAAAAACCGTTTGATATTACGAAAGTCACAATTGGGAAAGAGACATATGGGATGATAAATCCGTATTTCTACCATAATCCGGACGAGAAATTAGTCATTGGCTCATATTGTTCCATCGGCGAGGGCACGCGGTTTGTATTTTCAGAACATGACTATTCCAGGTTTTCTACTTTTCCTTTCCAGGAATTCGTGTTGGGAGAAAAAGAGAGAAATCCCACCAAAGGTCCCATCATACTTGAGGATGATGTATGGATCGGCATGAATTGTATGATTCTTTCGGGAGTGGTGATACATCAGGGAGCAGTAATCGGAGCAGGCAGCGTTGTAGCAAAAGACATTCCGCCATATGCAATCTATGCAGGAGGGAAAATCGTGAAATATCGATTTGATGAGGGTACGATTGAAAAACTGCTGAAAATAGACTATAATAAGTTAGAGAAAGAGGATGTAGCTGAGAATAGGAATTTGATTTATCAAACACTGGATCGGCACTTTTTCGATTCGGAGCTGTATTTCAAACTCTGTAGATAATCAAATGGAAGAAGCATGAAAAAACAGGAAAAATCACATATGGCAGAAGATGTCTTGAATCTATGACCGATATTAATCAACGGATTTTTAGCAGGCTGGCACCGGAAAATGTGTATGTGAATATTAAAGAGGCAAGTGAATATTCAAATCGGGCGGAGTCTGCGGAAAGAAGCGTTCGGATGAAAGAAAACAGGGGGGATTCGCCACTCTTTGAATTGGGAGAAAGTAGGAAATTAAAAGTGGAGGACTGGATGAAAACAATAGACATTGTTGTGCCCTGCTATAATGAAGAGGCATGTGTATCGCTGCTCTATACTGAAATCGAAAAGGTATTCTCCGCTATTGAAAAGGAGATTGCTTGGCGGATAATCTATGTGGATGATGGAAGCAAAGATAATACGCTGAGCAAAATTAAGGAACTGACTGAAGAAAAAAGCGGGGGATTCGCAAAATATATTACTTTTTCCCGCAATTTTGGTAAGGAAGCCGCCATTTATGCGGGTTTATCTTATTCGGATGCAGATTATGTCGTTCTGATGGATGCTGATTTACAGCATCCTCCATCTTTGATTCCACAGATGTTATCGAAAATAGAAGAAGGCTATGACTGTTGTGGGGCAAGAAGAGTCAGCAGAAAAGGAGAGCCAAAGGTTCGCAGTTTTTTTTCGCGGACTTTTTATCGAGCAATGAAATCTCTGACAGGGCTGGAAATGGTACAAGGCGGAAGTGATTACCGCATGATGACAAGGCAGGTTGTGGAAACGATCGTGTCCATGAAAGAGAGAGAGCGTTTCACAAAAGGAATATTCAGTTGGGTCGGCTTTTCGACCTGTTGGATTGAATATGAAAATGTTGCGCGGGCGGCAGGGCGGACAAAATGGTCTTTTGGAGGATTATTTCAGTATGCGGTAAGCGGATTTATTGCATTTGCAACGACTCCGCTAAGGGCTGCTATTTGGTTTGGGTTTACGATTGATATTATTACGGTGATTTATGCAATTTGGTTTTTTATTAGTAGTATAAAAAGTACAGGGGCAAGGACAGGATACGCAACCATTGTGTTGCTGCTTATGTTTTTTGGAGGAACGATTATTTTACTGCTGGGAGTGATCGGGGAATACTTGGCACGGATTTACATGGAGTCGAAGGACAGACCGCTCTTTGTCTTAAAGGACAGTAATATTGAGAGGAGATCGTGAATGTAATATGCTTCATAGAATAAAAGAATGGATAATACAAATAATTTGGGGATTGTATAGCAGGGGATATCTTGCCCCGAAGATGAAAAGAAAATTGCAAAGAGGCCGCAAAGCAGATGCTGATTTCAACAGGCAGTATGCTCATGAACTGGATTTTTTGTTAAATAAGACACTCCGGTTTGTACCATATGAAACGGATACGCCTTGCTTTCGTGAGATTGAGACTGCACAGGACGGCAAGGGGAAGCTTCCTTATGCCGTAGTGGGCGGTAAGAAGCTGTTTTTGATGCGGGGAAGTCACCAAAAAGAAATACAGAAATACATTGCGGGATTGATGGAGGAACAGGCGGACAACTCTCCCCATCTGTACATTGACAGGGACGATCCATTTCTCAAAGTGGACCATCCTTCAGAAGGACCGATTCTGATTGATGTGGGTTGTGCGGAAGGGAACTTCACGCTGGAATATATCGGGTATGCCCGTGAGGCATATCTGATAGAAGGAGATTCGCGCTGGAATGAACCGTTAAAAGCGACCTTTGCGCCTTGGGCGGAAAAGGTTCATATCGTGAATCAGTTTGTTGCAGACAAGTCTGATGAAGCAGCAAAGCAGACTTCATTAGATGAGTTATTTGCGGGTTTTCACGGCGAAAGAATATTTTTGAAAATGGATCTGGAAGGATGGGGCTTGAAGGCACTACAGGGAAGCACGAACCTGTTAAATAATAATGATGTCTATGTTGCGTGTGCATGCTATCATTCTGATACGGAATACGAAGATATCAGCAAGTATTTAGAAGCAGCGCATCCGGATTATGCAGTTTGGTCGTCTACGGGCGTATGTATTTGCTGGTTTGATAAAGCACTTTCCTATCCGTATTTTAGGCGGGGAATGTTGCGAGCCAGAAACAAAGCATATCTCAAGGGGGAAGTGTCAATATGAAACCGCTAGTATCCGTCGTTATACCTACGTATAATCGTTCTGATTTTGTTATACGTTGCATTGATGCTGTTTTGGAATCTGCCTATGATAATTTAGAGGTTCTTGTGGTGGATAACCATTCGACTGACAAAACGGTTGAATCGATAGAAGCACAAAATTATGGGGACAGGGTGAAACTTATCCGGAACAGGAAAAATCTGATGGCAGCAGGTGCGAGAAATGTCGGAATCCATCACAGCAGAGGGGAATTGATCCTGCTTATGGATGATGATAACCTGATTGATAAACAGACCATCAGTCATATGGTCAGGGATATGGAGGAAGATGAAAAGATCGGGATTATTACTGCATTATGTATTCAGTATGATATGCGGGAAACGCAGGTGGGCAGATCCACGATCAGCTTATATACTTCTAAGGCATCCTGGACGCATGGTGATTACAGAAATGATGATGACGTAATTGAGACGGACTGCTGTGAAAATATGTGGATGATTCGAAAGGATGTTGTCAGAAAAATCGGATATATCGATACGGATTATTATATTATGCTGGAGGATGCTGATTTTTGCAGAAGAATCAAACTGAGCGGATACAAGGCCGTGCTTGATCCGAGGGCACAGACTGTGCATTACCGTGTGAAATCTCCGGATGAGAATGCGGAGCTGCGTGCATGGGGAATAGGAAAACCGATCAGGGCGTTTTATTTTGCAAAAAACCGCAGTGTCTATATGCGGAAATTTGCGCCGCTGGTCGGGAAGCTTCTGTATTTCCTCTTTTTTATACATGCATTTTTGGTCTATTACTGCCTGAAGGCAATTCGGCACGGCAGATGGGATATTGCTGCATCCTATTTTAAGGGATATGTCACCGGAATGTTTATCAAAATAAAGAGAGGGCTTTATATTGGATACAGCGGCGCGGAAACAGAATAATAGAAAACAGATACTGTCCCTGTCATGGAGGGATATCCGCTCGGAAAAAGCGGGCGGAGCAGAAATTCATACACATGAGCTATTAAAAGCAATTAGTCAAAACTATGAGATTGTCCATATTGCAATGAAAAGTAAGGGGGCGGCGGACAGGGAGGATGTTGACGGAATATCTTATATACGCCACGGTAATTGCCTTGGTGTTCTGCTTTTTGCGATTTCCTACTATATACGGCATCGGAAGCAAATTGTACTTGTATTCGATCAGTGCAATACGTTTCGTTTTTTCACAAAATTCTGGGTTTCCAAGAAAAAGCGTGTATTTTATATCCACCAGCTGACACGTGAAATCTGGGACATCCAAATGGGGGGCGTATTAGGAAAAATCGGTAAAATGCTGGAAACACCCATGCTTCGACTAAATAGAAAGGATTATACGATTACGGTATCGGAATCTACAAAGCAGGAGCTGGTAGAACTCGGTTTTGATAAGAACAAAATTATAATTGTGCCGAACGGACTTCCAGTGCAGCTTTTTGACAGAAGTACTTTTCTTGAAAAAGAAAAGGAATTGACATTCATTTATTGTGGGAGATATGCAAAGTATAAGGGAATTGATGATACGATAGAGGCATTTGGGGAGTATAAAAAGGAAAATGTCGGTGCAAGGTTATGGGTTGTCGGAAAAACCGATATACAGTATTTGGAACAGAGGTTGGTTCCGCTCTGCCGCAAATACGGACTAAGTTATGGAAAAGAGGAAGGATATGATGTCGTTTTCTGGGGCTTTGTGCCAGAAGAACAAAAGTATGATCTGATGCAGCGCGCGCATGTCTTAGTGTGTCCGTCGGTTCGGGAGGGGTGGGGAATTATTATATCGGAGGCAGGATATTTGGGAACGCCGAGCATTGTATATCATTCCCCGGGACTGCGGGATGCGGTATCCTATGGTGAAACAGGATATTTGTGTACGCACAATACAGTGGATGAGCTTGTGCGCTATATGCGTGAGGCCACTGGCAATATTGAAAAATATAAGATGCTTCAGATGCGTGCCCATCAGTTTGCAGCTACGCTTCGGTGGGAAAATAACCGCATCATTATCAATGCTTTGATAGAAAAGGTGATTCATGCACAGGGAAAGAGGAAGATGGAATGATGGGATATGAACTGGTTAGCATTATCATTGCCACGTATAATTCCGCAAAGCATCTCGGAAAAGTATTGGAGGCGATCCGCAGGCAGAATTATCCGCAGGATAGCGTAGAAATACTGATTGTGGACGGCGGTTCGTCGGACGAGACCTGCACGCTTGCGCAGAAGAACGGATGCATTGTGCTGCATAATCCGAAAACAGAACCGGTACATGCAAAGCTGCTGGGACTTCAGCATGCAAATGGGAAATACATCCTGTTTCTTGATCATGATGAGGTGATGGAAAACAGCAGAAGCATTAGCAGAAAGGTTGATGCAATTCAACAAAATCCCCAGTGTCATGTTGTACTGGGAAGCGGCTATAAGCGGCCGCAGGGGTATCCGCGCATTAACCAGTATATTTCGGAGTACGGCGACCCATTCTCACTTTTTTTATATAATTTTTCCAAGTATGATACATGTCTGGAGAAGCTATTGCTGAAATACTACCGGGTGATCAGAGCAGAAAAGGATTACATCTGCATAGATTTTGCCGGAAGGAAAAAAGAGCCGATCATAGAGCTGTGCTGCCTCGGCACGATGCTTGACAACAGCTATTTTTCAAAAATACCGCATGCCTACACGGATGGAAAGGTTATGACGCATTTGTTTTATGTGATGCTGGAAAAGGGTGATACTGCCGTAATATGCATGAAGGATGATGCGTTGCTGCACTATTCCGCTGATTCCGTAAAAGCGTATTTGCCAAAATTGAAATGGCGTGTGTGTAACAACATCCATTTTCCGGAAATGGGAGAAAGCGGAGTCAGCGGAAGACTAAAATATCAAAAGAATCTGAAAATAAAACGGTATTTTTTTGTGCCTTATGCATTGCTGATTTTGCCAGCACTGCTGCATGGGATGTGGCTGGCGGTCCTTAGAAGAAATCCGGTCTATTTGCTGCATCCGTATTTTTCTTTTTATGTCGTGATACAAATCATCTGGCAGAGTATGATGAAGGTGATGGGGATCAGGCCGAGGATGAAAAGCTATGACGGAAAAAAGGAAATCTGATATTTACAGATACTGACGGGAATCGGTACGGGCGGATGGAATATAGGATGTGGAAATAAAATGGCAAGCGCATATATCAAGCATATTAAAAAAAATATGATCTGGATGGGAATATTAAATTTAATTGCAATGATATTCCCGTTTCTTATCCGAACAATGATGATTCGCTATCTGGGCAGTGAGTGCTTGGGACTGAACAGCCTGTGCGTGTCCGTATTATATGTGCTGAATGCAGCGGAATTTGGCATGACGGATGCAATGGTTTACCGGCTTTATAAACCGATTGCGACAGACGATTCTGATGAGGTATGTAGATTACTTGGGCAATATCGGACGGTTTATTTTGCGATCGGAGGTATAATTTTCATCGCAGGGCTGATTTTAAGCCCGTTTCTGGAACAGATGATTTCTGGGGATAGACCGAAAAATGTGAACATTTATGTGATTTTTTTGGGTTATCTGCTAAATTCTGTTTTCAGCTATACACCTCTTGCCTACCGAAAATTAATTTTGTTGGCAAATCAGCATAAGGATTATGAGGCAATGATAAGCAGCCTTTGTCTGTTATGTACTTATGTGCTGCAGATGGTATGCATTGTTCGGGGGAATTATTATGCATATGTCATTTTGTTATCGCTGTGCAGCCTTACGGTCAATATCCTGATTTATTATACGACGCAAAAAAAGTATCCGCAGTATGTATGCCGGAAAAAGAAACATGACAAGGATCAAACTCTGCGGGTTATGGGAAAAGATATGCTTGGTGTGGGAATATATCGGTTTCGGGATGTCAGCAGAAATGCATTTGACAGTATTATCATTTCCAAAATGATGGGGCTGGTTTCGGTCGCCAATTACCAGAATTATTATTCCGTTTTAACTATTCCGATAACGATAAGGCGGATTTTTATTGCTGCAGTCACGCCTTCACTGGGGAACTATATTGCTTTGCAGGAGCGTGACAACAGCTATCTTGTATATAAGGAGCTGCTTTTCCTGCAATTATTTGTATCGGGCTGGTTTGCGATCTGTTATTTCTGTTTGATACAGGATTTCATCGTAATTTGGATTGGCAGGGAATACCTGCTTTCCGTGGTAACCGCATTTTTGATGGCGCTTTATTTTTATTTACTTGGAATAACCGATACATTTAAGATGATGCGGGAGACGGCGGGGATGTGGAATCGGGGAAAAAAGGTCGCGGTTCTTGAAATGGTGGGTAATCTGCTGTTTAATGTCATCATGGGTTATTTTTGGGGGATTGAGGGCGTAGTTTTAGCGACAATTGTTACACTCATGTTTCTGAATATTCCGTTTGAGGGAAGTATTGTTATAAATAAATACTTTAGACAAACGGGGGTAGGGCATTTTGTAATCCTGATAAAGAATATGGTGTGGGTAACTGGGTCGGGACTTATCATTTCAATGCTGTATGCGGTGATGCCGGATGTTTTTATATGGAAATTTGCGGTGAAGGTACTGGCCTGTATAATGATACCGCCGTTTTTGTTTGTTGTAGGCATGCATCATACGGAAGAATTTCGGAGTGTAATGAGGCGTTTAAAACGCGCTTAGCGATGTAACGAGCATCGTGGTTTTTATCGCACAAGCAGTGTGTTTGTACCGGAGGTGGGCAATGAGATCATCTTTTGTAACAAAATTGCATGATTGGTTATTGACAAAAGCGCCTTATCCGTTGTTTTGGACAAGTGTAAAGCTTTGGGATGCCTATAAAAAAATACGGATGCCGCAACAAAAAAAATCTTTTGGAGAGAACAATCCCGATAAGACATTTTATGTGATACGGCTGTATCCGCCGGCAACGGGCTTTTTGGCAAATTATAATTATGTTCTGGGCTACATGAAGCATGCTTATGATTGCGGCTGGATACCGGTTGTTGATATGCAAAATTATGAAACGCTGCATCAGGAGAAAGAGCCAGTCATGGGAACAACCAATGTGTGGGAGTATTATTTTGAGCAGCCGTTGGACAAGAAAACCGGAAAGAGGTATTCATTGGAGGAAGTTTATTCTAGCAAGAATGTGATTCTTTCTGATGGGAACGAGCCTTTTTGCAGCTATGCCGGGGATAAGGATACCTTAAGGTGGCAAAGGGAGATGGCGGAGCTTGTGCCGTTTAATAAAGAGACGGAACAGCATATACAAAATGTATATCGGACATTTCAAGGGAACATATCGGACAAGGCTGATTTGATCGGTGTACCTATTAGGGGAGCTGAATTGAAGAAAAGGGTAATTAGGCATTATGTGCAGGCATCACCCGAAGATTTAGCGGAAGTGGTGAAAGAACGTTTGACAACTTGGAGGCATAAAGGACGTGAAACGGCTATTTTTGTCAATTCGGATGAAGAAGAGATGATTGATTTTTTTAAGGACAGATTTCCGGATGTATATTATACAAATGCGACACGCTTTAAAAATTATAGCGAGAAAGAAGGATTTGGTGAAAATATTTGTAAGAATAGCACTAAGTATCAAACAATATTGGAATATTTGACAAATGTATATATACTTTCCAGATGCGACTATCTCATCGGTTCAATGAATAATGGATATTATACTGCATTGATTTGGAACCGCGGCAGGTATTCCTATGTGGAAATGGTCAATAGGGGAATATACAAATAAAAAATATTATTATGAACGGAGGAGAGACACTATGAATAAGAAAGATATGGTAATAAAAATTGCTTCAAGGATATATGACAGAAATCCGAAAAGCTATAAAGCACTGAGAGAAGTTTGGCGTTCGAATGGACTGAAAAAAGTAAAAGCTATGGTGAAGGCAATTATGATCCTACCGCTAAATTTTGTTTATAATAGCAAGGCAAATAAGGAAATCAAGAGTATAAAACAAAATGGTTCAATCTTCGAAGTGGGGGGGGTAAAATTTTATCTACCTGATATAAATTTGCGTAATGGAGATATGGTTCAAAATAAGATATATTTAGAGCAAAATTATTTTGAAATTCATCATCTGAAAGTGGCTGCGCCGTATATAAAAGGATGCGTCTTGGATATTGGAGCGAATATTGGTAATCACACATGTTTTTTTCTCGTGGAATGCGCTGCAAAAAAAGTATATGCTTTTGAACCGGTCTTGCGCACATATCAAATATTACAGAAAAATGTGGCATTGAATCATTTGCAGGACAGAGCGATATGCAGAAATATTGCGTTAGGCGCACATTCCGGTCAAGCAGCGATTACGCATCAGGACAGCGTTGACTCCGGCGGCACTAAAGTGGAAGCATCGGCAGGCGGGGGCATTTGTATGGACGCATTGGATAATCTGGATATAGAGGAAAAAATTGATTTCATTAAGATTGATGTCGAGGGATATGAATATGAGGTGTTAAAGGGCGGCCAAAAAACGATATGCAAAAACAAACCGATCATTTTTGTCGAAATCGGTGCTCCTAATAGGAAAAGAGTCAACAGGCTGTTAAAGTCTTTTGGTTATATCTGCATAAAGCAGTTAGAGTATGACTATATCTATAGCTTTGCGGATAAGAGTGAATAAGAGTGAATAAGGGAGGATGGCAGCAGCAATGAAATCGATATTTGATCGGCATCAGAAACTGTTATTTTGCGTGGCATGTGTTGTTACTGTTATTGTGGGAGGGATTTACTATTTTTATATCCAGCATTCATTTGTGCCAAATGCGGAAGACTTAGCAACTACACAACAATGGTATTTGGTGCTGAAGCATGTGCAGAGCTACCGTCATAGTAATATTGTTTTCGATGTGATATCCTGCTTGTCGGTATTAATAGGTGGAATGTCCTATTTTTCTATCAGATTAGAATTTACACTGTTTTATGTGATGGTATTAGGGCTTGGTTTATACCTTTCCGCCTCTGGGAAGAAGGGAAGAAAACCTTGGTTTTTGCTGCCTTTGTGGGCGTTTTTTATGATTTTGATTCATACGGTTCAGGCTGACTCGAATTTTACAACCGTGTACGATGATACGGATTTAATAAGAATGTTCCCGTATAACTATCATATCATACCGCTTATATTTGCCCTGATTAGCTTGGCTGTGCTGCAATGCTGGTTAAATACAAATGAAGGGAAAAAGAAAAATATTATCATAGGCATTGAAGTCATAGTAGTGATTTACGCGAGTTTGTTTACGGATTTGATCTATTATATTATATTTTTACTTCCTATGCTGATTGTGTTGGCGTTAAGGGGGTTATATAACGATAAGGCAAGAAAATATATGATGCCCCTGCTGGCGCTGGGTGTCGGACTGATGCTGCTGACGAGGATATTACCGGTGAGCTTTTTCCAGAAGCTGTGGGATAATACAACGCTTGGAACGTCTTACGGAGCGATTTATGGAGGAACTGATTGGCTGAATTTGGACAATCTTATACTGCATATTACAAATTATATTAAGGCGATCATGTTACTTTTTAACATAGATCTTTCAAGTCGTCCGCTTATCAGTTTTTACTCGGTTCTTTTTGTGGTGCGGATTGCCTTTGTAGTCATTGGCTATGTGATCGTTGCGAAGGTCATCGCATGTAGTGTGAAAGGAAAAGCGAAGCAGAATGGATTTCATACGATCGATGAGATTTTGGCATGGGGATTTGTGATATTATCGTGCTCATTTATTTTTACAAGAAATGCTTTATATAGAGATCTGATAAGATATTATACTGCATTCGTACCGATTTTGACGATTTTACTATGCAGGTATGTTGGTGATTTTTTAATGAAGGCCATGCCGGTTTTGGAAACCATGAAACAGAAAAAGATTTATTTTGCCGGAATGATAGGAGCGCTGTGCATCTGTCAGGTAGAGCCGGTTTGGAACTATCGAGTAGAGGCCAGCTATCGGGAAGACTGCGAAGCGGCAATAGAGTATCTCAGACAGTGGGGGGCGGAAACGAGCGGTTATGCGGTTGCACCATATTGGTTATATGCACGGTTATCAGCGATGACAGACGGAGAGATTCTTTTTTATGATAATGCGGAGACAATTAAACGGCTTTATGGCGAGGATGCGGTTATTAGATTTATGGTGGTCGGATGGGATGACAGAGGGCTGTTGACTTATGGCTTAAACAATATTGCATATAGCAGTTATGCAGAAATGTGTGAAAATTATAAGTCACCCATAAGGGCGGTGGAGTTAGATTATATTTATGTGTGTGAGTTTGGGGAGTAAACGATCGGAATTTTAATCAGAAAAGCAGATAATGAAAGGCTGTTTGCGAATGAGCAGGGAGGAATCATCATGGGAATTGAGAAAAAAGTTAGTTCGTTAAGGAAGTACAAGTGTGTGGAAAGGCTGTTAGATGCCATTGCTTTCTATAAAGTAGGACAGGGATATTATAAAATAAGCAGAAGAATGAAAGGAGAATATATATCGGATAATCCATTTTGGAACGGAGCAAAAGAGTATTTTTCTAATCCGGAAATTAAAAGTATTATTAAAGATAATATAAAGTTCTTGGAAGATGAAAAATCTGTGATACAATATAAAGGAATTATTAAGGCGAGGCAAACGCGGCGCTTTGCTGATGTTCCGACTGCATCATTAAAAAAGCTTCCGTGTCAATACTTTGATACGGAGATTATTCCGATTACCGATAACTATGTTTTTGTTGACGGCGGAGCATGGGTCGGGGACAGTATTTATTGGTTTAAAAAGAAACTTGGGGGGCAAAAGATTATTTCGTTTGAACCAGGGGACAGGCAGTTTGCCAGATTGTGTGAGCGTTATGGGAAAGACGAGAAAATAATCTTAAAGAAAGCTGGATTATGGTCATCCAGCGGTAAATTGATGTTTGAAAACTCAGAAGCGGGCGGTGATGCGAGAATTGTTGCTGATGGCAATTCGAGAGACTGCGTCGGGATACCTGTGGTCAGTATAGATGAATTGGAGGAATGCAGGGATGCTTCTTTTATTAAAATGGATATCGAAGGCAGCGAACAGGAAGCATTAAAAGGGGCGGAAGAAACGATCAGAAGAAACCATCCCATATTGGCAATCTGCTTATATCATAGCAACGAGGATATGGTTCATATTCCAAAATGGCTGCATGATCATTTCCCTGAATATAAATTCTATTTTAGACATTACTCCTTCGATCTGACGGAAAGCGTATTTTATGCGGTTTTGATATGAATTAGCGGAAGATGTTGCACTGACACGATTGGGTTATTATATAGAAGATAGTGGAGCGGATAAATGGAGGTAAAGAAAGAAAATCGGTATGCGGGAATAGATTATGCACGGGTGGTTTGTTCATTTTGGGTGGTTTGTATTCATTTTTATGGATTTAATAATCTGTTTGATCATTTTTTCCTTTTAAAAAAGATGGCGGTTCCGATATTTATGTTCATTAGTTTTTTTCTTACAGCTAATATTTATACAAGTCTTAATGTAATTGGATTAAGGAAAAGAATGGTACGTTTGTATGTGCCGCTTTGTTTCTGGGGAGGAGTAAATTTTATAATCAGGAGCATTCTGGAAAAAAAGCTGTTGATCAGAGGGCTGTTGTTAGAACTGTTGTTTGGAAACAGCGGAGAAAACAATCCGGTTTTTTGGTTTAACGCAGTGCAGATATACATATCAATACTATTGTGGTGTATTTTTTGCCTGCAAAAGAAATGGAACATGCAGGTAGCAATGAGAGTGATGCTGATTGTTGCTACAATAGCATTTGTTTGGCAGATTTCCGGGATGAATGATAAGGTTTTCACGGAGTCTGTGCTGCTCGAACTGCGATGTACATTCAATCGCATTTCGGGCATGATTTTGTTTGCTGTGGCAGGGGTTGTATTGTCATTGCGAAAGGATAAAGTTGTGACAAAAATGACATGGGCATATGCTTTAGCAATATTTATCGTTGTTAATGCGTTATTCGAAGTGCTTGATTTGTCACAAGGATACTATTATGAAACGAGAATTTTTCTATGCGGAGTAGCACTTTCTTGTTTTTTTATATTTTTGCCACTGCCGGAAAACAAGATCATTTCGTTCTTATCAAGGTATTCTTTGGGGGTATATTGTCTCCATATGTTAGTGGGAGAACTCTGTGGGAATTTGTTTGTGCATATGGGAGGGACAGTTCGGAGCGTTTGTATATATATGATATGTATCGGAGTTGCGTTTGCGATGGATAAATGCGTCGGGAAAAAGGTGAGGATTCTTGTATGTTGATGACGGTCAAAATCGGAATCAGCGCTTGTGTGATTGTGGTTGTACCAACTAATATGTTATGTTAAAATCTCATCTTTGACAGTTGAAAAAGGGTAAAAACCTCACAAGCAGCATAAATACGCAGTTTGTGAGGTTTTTTTCGTTTGTAAGTTTGTGGCTATTTCTATTTCTTTTTGGTCTGGTTTAAAATTTTTCTCATATTCTTCTGCGAAATGATCTGATAATCAGTTCTGAAACCAAACGCATCATGCAGCGCATCGGTCAGGTCAGTCCTTGTATATGTCGGAATGTAACCTTCTCCGGGGACTATCATCATATCCATAGACCTTAAAGTATTTATGATCTCTTCACATGTGTATTTATCATGCAGTTTCTTTTCAAGGATCCTGTAAATGATAAGTGCGGTAAAGCAGGTGGTGAAATGGGCGGTTATCCTGTCTTTTCTTGACAGATAGACCGGCCTCGCCTTGAATTCTGTCTTCATGATGCGGAAGCATTCTTCGATTTTCCAGCGCTTTGTGTTTATTGCGATGATATCAGAAACAGCATACTCAAGATTGGTACAGACAGCATACAGACCATCATACATGGCTTCTTCATCTATCTAGTTTTGATCGAGGTATGTGATAGTCTTTTCAGCAATCTCGCCGTCAGAAGTACAGTGTCCCTGTTGAATGAAACGCTTGGGGTCAGTTCCATTCTTCTTGTTAAGAGAAGAGGGGGATTCCACATATTTTCTGGCTCTTTCTATCTGCCGTTCCCGGATCAGGCGCTGATAATTGCGGTATTTGACAGAATAAGTGACAATGAGGTGCTGTTCAAGACCGTCTTCCTTGATCCATCTGTCTTTGTAAAAGACTTTATCGTAGTCAGTTTTTTCATCAAGTCCGCTCAGCTTATAAGTTTTATTATCGCCGGGCAGATACCAGCCTTCATCATCTAAACAGAAATCCTGAAGAAAGCCTTTTAGTTTTTTAATGGACTGGGTCGTCACGAACCCTCTTCCCTGTATGCTGTTGAACTTCCTGTTGGCAGTGGAAGAAAGACCGGCATCTGTACATACGATAAAGTCCGAAGTATCAAAATCTTTTATGATCTTTTTTTCCAGCGGTGACATGGAGGGCTGCTCATTTTCATTACCGTTAAAAAGGGAGAAGGAAAGAGGGATACCGTCAGCATCCATGAATAATCCCATTTGCACGATGGGATTCGGACGATGCTCTTTAGAGACGCCATATTTTCTGAAATCATCTTCCTCCTCGATCTCAAAGTAATAGTTGGTGCAGTCGTAGTAGAGGACTTCTTTTTTACGGTCTATGACAGACTGGGAGTTCTTATATAATTCTGACTGGAAAAAGTCATTTTCTTTCGAGATAACTTCCAATGCCCTGTAGATTTGATGCAGACCGCACTTCGGCTGTTCAAGAAAATCCTGTGCGTCAGCAAGGGAAGCTTTCTTAGAGCCGGGAGTGATGATTCTGGAATAAACAAGCATAGACAGGATATCATTCAAGTTGTACTCAAATCTGTATTTTTCCGAAATTTCACTGCATATTTTATTCAAACCAAGTGAATAGTAAATATCCTGAAGAAAAAGGAAGCCGATGCTGCAGGAACGCCGGACATTTTTCTCAATATTTAAGTGTCAAACTCCCGTGTGATTGTGGTTGTACCAACTAATATGTTATGTTAAAATGATAAATTAGGAACTATTCTATCTATTTCACAAAAAACGGGGAAATTAAAATAACATAATAATCAGAATTCGTATGATTAATATAGTTAATTTACGCAAAAAGTGCTGTGAGGCGGCATATAATATGAATAGATGTTGTCATGTTTGCGGGGAAACACTCGAAAAGGGTACAACTTCAGTAAAATTTTTTGTAAGCAGCGAAAAGAGATTGATTCAGGAGACGAAAAGTTGTGGTCTGAGTCACCTTGCGCCAGTCAAAGCTGTAATAATATAGATACAGATCCACAGTGCCTTATAAAATATATCAGATAAAGATGGAATAGTTCAGTAGAACCTGGGAGAAAGGAATAATAATCCAATCAATATCAAATGCAATTGGATTATGCGTGGCTGTTATGATAGATCAGAATGAGTTGACAAAATATCAAGAGAATCATCAGAAGTATCATGCGACAGGCAGTTTGTATCAAAATCCGAATACGCAGGCGGAACTGCCATATGGGGATAAGACAGTTCCACCGCTGGAAGCAGGAAATACCTTGATCAGGAAGAGGCTGGAAGAAGGGAAGCCATTTATGCTGGGCAGATTTGGCGAGACGGAACTCCGTGTCATGATGTATGGGCTGATGAACCGTTTCCCTATTTATAATCTGTGGAAGCAGCGAAAAATTCTTCATGAGGATTGTATGAACTGGTGTGATGGGGCCGGATTCTTTCCGAGAAGGGTGAATTTGATGCCACGATTTGCGAATGTATTTGTGGAAGCATGTCAATCGGCAGACCTATTGGCGGTTTGGTATAATCTTTATGAGGATTATGTGTCGGATACGTTTGCGAGACAGGCGGAAATCTGTCGTTTTCAGTCCCTGAACAGCTTTTTTGAATATCCGCTGGAGCATCCATGGACGGAGGCATTGGAGGGAAAAAAGGTATTAGTCATCAGTCCGTTTGCGGAAACAATCCGGAAGCAATATCAGATCAGAGATAAATTATGGAAAAATCCCGGGGTGCTTCCGCAATTTGAACTGCAGACAATGAAAGCGGTGGAATCTCCAAGAATTCTTGGACGATCCAATGGGTTTAAGGATTGGTTTGAGGCATTGGAATGGTTATATCAACAGACATTGAAAAAGGATTATGATGTGGCAATTTTGGGATGTGGAGCTTACGGTTTCCCTTTGGCGGCAAAGATAAAAGAGAGCGGGCACATGGCAATACAGCTGTGTGGGCAGACGCAGATTTGGTTTGGGATAAAAGGGAAACGCTGGGAAAAGGAGTGTGCGGAACAAATGACGCAGTTTGCAAATAAATATTGGACAAGGCCGGATAGCACGGAGATACCAAAGAACAGCCGTTATGTGGAGAGGGGCTGCTATTGGTAGGGCACCTGAAATGGATATCCGAATCGGACAATGGTATTTAGCTTGTTATGACTTGGCGTCTATGCTAAAATGATACGGATACATGGTGTAAGAAAGTATTGGATAATAGATTTAAAATGTAATATAGTGGAGTAAACAGGGGACTTATAGAAATGTATTCTATTATAATAGTTGATTTCAATTCATTAAAAGTGACTATGCAGTATATTGAGGACTGCCTCGAAAAGATAGAAGAGAGGAAAGAACTTCATTTTGTAGTGGTTGATAATAAACCAAACAGTACAAGTTGCCATATCTTAGAAAGAGAGATGGGGTTAAATATACAAAAGAAGGTTTATAAAGGTCTGTGTGTGCTTTGTTTTGATTATCATGGGGCTGAGGTTCGAGTAATTCAGGTGCGAAAAAATGTAGGCTATGCAAGGGGTAATAATATAGGTATTGAATTCTCCGATCGAGAGTGGGCAGATTCTTATTTGATACTCAGCAATAATGACATTGAATTTCGTGAGAGGGTTTCTTTGACTAAGCTGAGTAGAATACTCGATGAAACGGATAGAGCAGCAGTTGTCGGACCACATATAGAGGATGTGAGCGGAAGACGTCAAGGACCATATGACGCGGCTCGGGTATGGGATTCCTTAATTGTCCGACCGACAAAAATGTTGATGAGATTGGTGTTTGGAAAAAAAGAAAATAAGAGGACGAGTCAGGAAGCGAATTATCCAAATGGAGAATGTGACTGGGTTAGCGGGTGTTTTTTGGTATGTGCCAGAGAAAAAATGAGATATGCTGGCAATTTTGATGAAAACACATTTCTGTATGGCGAAGAGATGATTCTCAGCGAACGCTTGAAAAAAGTAGGATATGCTATGTTCTATTGTGACGATGTCAAAATCATTCACCGGGGTTCCGAGACGATTGCAAGAAATTTCAAGGACTTAGAGGCGGAAGAGGTTTTATTTCAGTCGCTTTTTTATTATTTTAAGAATTATAGAAAGACGAATAGAGTGGTTTTAGGCTTGTCTTGGATATATTTTCAATTAATAAGAATATGTTTTGGAGTTGGGAAAAAGGTAAATCACATTTTTAAAATGCGGACGGTGGAATGAAAGTGACGTTAAAAAGTATCATGTAGATCACAAAAAGCGATTGAGGTATGTGGAAAGAGGATGTTATTGGTGATGCAAAATATAAAGACATTATTCGGAATGCTCAAAAAATTATTATGCATTTTGAATCGCGAGCAGAGAAAAAAAAGTATTTTTTTGTTATTACTGTTTTTTGTCAGTGCGATATTGGAAACATTAGGAGTGAGCGCGATCATCCCGTTTGTCCTTGCATTAATGTCTCCGGATGAGCTCATGAAGTATGCGGTTGTACAAAAGATAGCGAACACATTCGGAATTCATAGTGGAAATGGCCTGTTGTTGTTAATTGCGGTAGGGGTTGTGATTGTCTATGTTGTGAAGGACGGCATCATTTTAGCGGCAAATTATTTTCAGCTTCGTTTTCGAAACGGCATGGAGAGAGATTTATCAACACTCATGCTTAAGGCGTATCTGAACCGTGACTATATGTACTTTGTTGAGACAAATAGCGGTGATATGATGCGGGGAGTAAATGAGGACATTATCAATGTGGCACAGGTTATTGATTCATTTTCTTCACTGTTTGCGGAGACATTGACCTGTGTATTGCTGGGCGCTTTTTTGATTTATTTGGATCCACTGTTTGCACTGGGACTCTTGTGCCTTGCGTTGCTGACAGCCCTTGTGATCGTACTTGTTTTTAAGAAAAGAAATGCGGAATGCGGGAGGCAGTGCAGGGAAGCGTTCGCCAAACGCTATCAATATTTGCAGCAGCCGTTGAACGGGTACAAGGAAATAAGCGTAACACAGCGTAAACGGTATTTTGTAGATCAATTTCAGTCGGAGGCAGACAGGGCATGCCGCTTTAATACACAGTATCTTTTCCTGTGCAAACTGCCAAACAGGATGATTGAGACGGTGTTTATATCGGGGCTGGTGCTTCTTGTCTGCCTTATTACAAGTCATGGTAATGAGGGTGCTACACAGCAGTTTGTGACGGTACTGGGGGCGGTGGCAGTGGCTGCGGTCAGGATTCTGCCGGCAATTTCCAATGTCACCAGCAGTATAAACGGGCTGGTATATAATCGACTGTCTCTGGAGGAGACATATAATAATATTTCGGTTGCAAGAAAGAACGAAGCTGATCGTGCGGAGAGAGAAATGCAGGCAGTGGAAAGAGGACTTGCAGGAAAAGCAGGCAAGATGCCTGATGAAAAGAATAGGATTTCTTTTCATCAGAAATTAACGGTTCGCGGCGTTACATGGAAATATCCGGAAGGAAAGAGAAATGTATTAGAGGACGTTTCCCTGACAATTGAAAAGGGGGATGCGGTAGCGTTTATTGGGGAATCGGGAGCGGGTAAGACCACTCTTGCCGATGTTATTTTGGGCTTGCTGCATCCGCAGCACGGTGAAGTGCAGATGGATGGGATAGATATTTTTTCCATTCCTAAGCAATGGGCGAAGACGATTGGTTTTGTCCCGCAAAATGTTTTTCTGATCGATGATACAGTGAGACATAATGTGGCATTTGGAATTTATGAGGATGAGATCGATGAGGATAAGATCATTCATGCGCTGAAGAGCGCACAGATTTATGAGTTTATTAAAAGTCTTCCGCAAGGGCTTGATACCGTGGTAGGAGAAGCGGGAGTAAAGTTTTCCGGGGGACAGCGTCAAAGGCTTGCGATCGCGCGCGCTTTATATGATAATCCGGATATTCTGGTTTTGGATGAGGCAACCTCCGCATTGGATAACGAGACGGAGAGTGCGGTCATGCAGGCGATTGATGCGCTGAAGGGGATGAAGACATTAATCATTATTGCGCATCGGCTTTCCACGATACAGAACTGCAATAAGGTGTATGAGGTGAAGGGCGGAAAAGCGATTCTAAGGGAGGAGACTGGAAAGTCTTTATGAGGTGCGAATAAGTGCAATGTGAACCTCGATGCTCTTTGAAAATAGATTAAATTTTTAGCGTGGTTTTTAAGATCAGATTTTGAAAACGAGGTTATGTGGGAAAATGAAAGAACCGTTTTTTAGAAGGGTAGCGGCATTTTGGAAGAAGAAATGGAAATATTTCTATGTGGTATTATGCCCGTTTGCACTGCTCGCCTGTGCCTATATCCAATTAGAAACGAGTTCTGCGTATGCCTCAATTGGTGAGTGGTGGCATTTCATGTCTACGAAGTATGCGCTGTTAAATTTATTTACAATAGAAATTCTATTCCTCGTACTCATGATACTAACGAATAAAATTTGGCTGAGCGGTTTGATTTTCAGCTGTGTTTATTTTATCATAGCGATCGTGAATCATTATTGCATTGTCCTTCATGGCATGCCGTTTACAGTCATGGAATTGAAGAATGCCGCAACGGCTGCAAACGTGCTCGGAGCTTATCGGATCGTGCCCGATCTGAAAGCGGGTATCATTTTCGGACTGTGGATATTGGAACTGACGGTCTGCCTGATTGCGGGACGGCTTGAAAAGAAAGCGGTGCCAAAACGAAAAATGAGATTTGTTCTGCTTCGGGACATCGGTTTTGTTTTGCTTAGTGCGGGGGTTTTGTGGTTTGGGTATTTTTCACCGAAGCCGATTAAGCCGCGGACGACGATCGGCTGGCTGTGGAGCGAAGCGTATCGCGATTATGGATATATGGCATGTCAGATCGAGGTGATCAGCAGCCTTCGGGATTATGTGTTAAGACCGGAAGGATATTCTGAAGAAAAGATAGCGGAAATAGAAATAGAAGAACCGCGTCAGGAGAAGCACACGCCGGATGTGATACTGATTTTGAATGAAACATTCTATGATCTGAGTATGGTCACGCAATTGGATGCGGACAGGGACTATCTTGCGGGAATCCATGCGTTGGACAATACGATCACCGGATACGCAGTCGTTCCGAGTGTAGGAGGAGGAACCAACCAGTCTGAATATGAATTATTATCGAGCAATTCCATGTATTTAATGCCGGGGGTCACGCCGTTTAATGTGATTGATATGCAGGGAGCCCACACGGTTGTTTCGCACTTGAAGAGTTTGGGCTATGAGTCGATCGCGGCGCATCCGGGATCGCGCGGCAGTTATCAGAGAAGCCGCGTATATCCGCAGATTGGATTTGATAAGATTTACTTTGAGAATGATTTTGCAGAGATGGATTATTATGGGAACCGTCCGCATGCAACGGATGAGAGCGTTTATCAGAATCTGATCTCGTGGTATGAGGAGGAGCAGTCTGAAAAACCGGTTTTTCTTTACTGTCTGACGATTCAAAATCATGGCGGATGGGGTGATAATCCTGCGAATGCGGCAATCGTCCATGCCGGTACGGATTATGAAAACTATGATAAGCAGATCGATGAGTATTTATCCTGCATCTCGTTATCGGATGAGGCGTTTGTGGAGCTGACGGAATATTTTCAGAATGTTGACCGGGATGTGATCCTGTGCATGATGGGTGACCACGCGCCGTCTTTTGTGCAGGAGGTTATGGATGACGGATTATCACAGCAAGAACGGGAACTCTGGTTAAGGAGCACGCCGTTTGTGATCTGGGCAAATTTTGACATAGAGGATCAGGCAAGGGAATTTGTCAGCATGAATTATATGGTGCCGTTCGTGCTGGAGACGGCCGGAATTGCGAAATCACCTTATTATCAATTGATGTCGGATATGATGGAACGCGTGCCCGTTATAGCGTCATATGGTGTGTATTTTGATGCAGAGGGGAATTGCCATGCGGTTGATGAGCAGACGCCATATACACAATCGGTAGATCGTTATTTTATGGTGGAGTACAATAATTTAAGTGATGAAAGAAGGGAAGCGCTGTTTGAAATAGATGAGGACTGGTGACGTCACGATAATAAGTTAGAAATGGATGACGAAAATTTAGGGAAGGGATTCTATATGATCTTCAATTCTATTGAGTTTTTATTGTTTTTTCCAATCGCGGTATTAGGATACTATCTGATTCCGCACAGAGTGCGGTATCTATGGCTGTTGGTATGTTCCTATTATTTTTATATGTGCTGGAATCCGGCTTATGCACTGTTGATCTTCTTTTCAACGGCAGTAACCTATATTGCAGCGCTTGTCATGTCCGCACTTGCAGGTAAAAAGAACGAGAAGTTTTGGAAGCGGTGCTGTCTGGCGGGCGGCTTTGTACTGAATCTGGGAATTCTGGTATGGTTTAAATATGCGGATTTCTTCTTGCTGAATGTGGGGCGGATTGCACAGGGAATCGGGATAAAGTGGACGCCGCCGCAGCTTGATCTGCTGCTGCCGGTAGGAATTTCTTTCTATACTTTTCAGGCGTTGGGATATATTATGGACGTCTATCGCGGGGAGACAGCGGCAGAAAAAAACTTTTTCAAGTATGCGCTGTTTGTTTCATTCTTTCCGCAGCTTGTGGCGGGACCGATCGAGCGTTCGAATAATCTGCTCAGTCAGATACAGGAGCGTCATCGTTTTGAATTTGAGACGGTCAGGGACGGTCTGATGTTAATGTTGTGGGGATATTTTCTGAAGATGGTCATAGCGGACAGAGCTGCTATTTTTGTGGATGCGGTCTATGCGGAGGAGCATTTGTACGGAGGCTGGTATCTCATAATCGCCACGATGCTGTTCGCGCTTCAAATATACTGTGACTTTGCGGGATATTCGATCATTGCCATGGGAGCGGCAAGAGTCATGGGATTTCGATTGACCGATAATTTTAAGAGTCCTTATCTGGCGCAGACCGTGGCGGATTTCTGGCGGGGATGGCATATTACGCTGACAGGCTGGTTCCGTGATTATCTGTACATACCTCTTGGAGGAAATCGAAAGGGCAGAGTGAGGCAGTACGTGAATATTATGATCGTGTTTGGACTCAGCGGACTTTGGCATGGCGCAAGCTTCAGTTTTATCGTATGGGGATTGCTGAACGGGTTTTATCAGGTGATGGGGAAGCTGCTGCAACCGGTCAGGGATAAGGCGGTCGATGTATTACAGATCAACCGGCAGGCATTTAGCCATAGGCTATACCGGATGATTGCCACATTTCTGTTGGTCGATTTCGCATGGCTGTTTTTCCGTGCGGGTGATCTTGGCGAGGCTGTATGGTCGATCAAAAGCATGGTGCGTGCCGGAAATATTCATGTGCTGTTTGACGGGTCGCTGTTTATGGTCGGACCGGATGCAAAGAACTTTGTCGTGCTTGCGCTTGCGACGGGCGTGCTTCTTTTTGCGGATTATATGAAGCGGCGCGGGATTGTGCTGCGAGAATGGCTTTGCAGGCAGGGCGTATGGTTTCGCTGGTTATGCCTGTATGCGGGTGTATGCGCGGTGCTTTTGTTCGGCGTATACGGTGTAGGGTACGATGAGACGGCGTTTATTTATTTTCAATTCTAGGGAAACGCTGATATGATCAGCGTTTTTCCGGTGAGGCAGATGTTGGAGGAAATCGGGTATGCGTAGAAAGATACAAAGAGTGATCGCTGCCGCCTTGTTTTGGGCGCTTCTTGCAGGAACTTTTGTGCACCTGACCTATATTTACCGGGGCGGTCTTTCCCATACTAGAAAGCATGTTGCAGGCTTTTATGATGAGGAAGAGGATTCGCTGGATGTGATCATAATAGGGACGAGTGCCACGTTTTCCGCATTTATGCCGATGGAGGCATGGAATCAGTATGGGATGGTGTCCTATAATTTTTCAATCAATACATTATATACGGATTCCATCAAATATTATGTCAGGGAGGCGCTGAAAACGCAGTCTCCTAAGCTTTTGGTCATTGATATTGCACCGTTTTTGTTTGGACATCATTCTTTTGGGAAAATGCAGGAGGCGTTCGAGGTGCCGACAAGGTATAATACGGACGGCCTATCGTTTTCAAAAAATCGCTTTGATCTGATCAATGAGATTGTTCCCGTGTGGGAGGACAGATTGGAATTTTACTTTGATCTGTTCTATTATCATGGAGATACGATCCCGCAGCCTGTTTATGCGCAGAATCGCCGGCATACCGTGGAGAAGGGATATGATAATCTGCCGATCAAAGAGGTTTATGAAAGCAGCGGGCTTGTGGAGCGGAGTCGGACGGAAGTGGAGCTGGATGAGGCCAACAAGGAGGCATTTTTGGATCTGTTGGAGGAATTACAGGACTATGATTTCCCAATCTTGTTTGTTTCGCAGCCCTATTTGAATGTGGAAGGTCAAAATACGGACGGATTAGCCGCTTATATGGAACGGGTGATCGGGGAGCATGGCTTTGCGTTTCTGAATATGACGGATCACGCGGATGAGATCGGAATAGATCCGAAACTTGATTATTCGCTGGATTATCTGCATTATAACACGGCCTCTGCGGAAAAGATCACGGCATATCTGGGTCAATATATCATGGAGCGTTATCCGATCCCTGACAGAAGGGCGGATGAGGCGTACCGGTCGTGGCATGAGGATTATGCAGAGTGGCAGGATATCTTAGAGGATTATCGGGGAGAGACGGAAAGACAGAGGATGGAAGTATTTGGAAGAATGACGAAACCGGCGCGGTATTTGGATTTGATGCAGTCAAATTATTACAGCTGCTGCATTTGGATCCCGGCACAGTCTCCGGTATATCATGATGCGGTATTGAGAGAGAAAATTGAGGAATTGGGCGTTACGATGCAGGAGGAGAACAGTTCAAAGAACAGTCTGATCGTGATTGATCATTCTGCCGACAAACAGATTTTGTATGATGAAAACGGTGAATTTCTGTATGGTTCGACATTTGGAGAGGTAAGATATTTAGATGGGACTGCGCCGGAGTTATCTATCAATTATTCGGATTATAGTTATTTTTTGGAGAATCGGACGGTGATGGGGGTCATTGTCGCGGAAAGGGCGACAGGGAAACTGATAGATTTCATTGCGTGGGATGCTGATGAAGACGGTTATGCGCTGCTCAGACACGAAACAAAATATCCCTAGGCGGATGAGAAGAACGGTTTTATCGATAGAGCTGTCTGCATTGTTTCTTGACAGTCCCGCCGCTTTTGGATACAGTATAAGTGCGAACATGTGTGGAAGGAATAGAAAGAACATGAAGGTATCGGATTATATTGTTGCATATTTGATCACAAACGGTATCAGGGATGTGTTCGGATATCCGGGCGGAATGGTGACGCATCTCATGGATTCTTTGGGAAGACGGAAGGATGAGATCGCGACACATATTACTTATCATGAGCAGGGCGCAGCATTTGCAGCATGCGGTTACGCGCAGGCATCCGGAAAGGTGGGAGTGGCGTTTGCCACGAGTGGTCCGGGAGCGACCAATCTGCTGACGGGAATCTGCAATGCGTATTTTGATTCTATTCCGACTGTGTTCATAACCGGGCAGGTAAATACAAATGAAGCAAAAGGGGAGTTGCCCGTTCGTCAAAGGGGTTTTCAGGAGACAGATATTGTATCCATGGTATCCGGTGTGACGAAAGCGGCGATTTATATCCGGGATGCCGGAATGGTGGAGGAGGCATTAGAACGGGCTTTTTCGCTTGCGATGAGTGGGCGGAAAGGTCCGGTACTGCTGGATGTACCGATGAATGTGTTCCGTTCCGAAATAAAGCTGTTAGACGCGGGACAGAAAGAGGCGCAGGCACTGAATGAAGAAAATGGTGCGGCGGATTTGGATCAGATGGAGCGGGATGGTGAAGAGTGCCGGAATGCCCACAGGAACAGGGAGTTTATACAGTGCCTGAAAGAGGCGTTTTCTTTGGCAAAGCGTCCATGCCTTCTTCTCGGAAATGGGATTAGGACAGCGGGACAGATAGAGCAGATCAGAAGTATGATATTAAATTGCAGGATACCGGTGGTTTCGAGTATGCTTGCGGTGGATTTGATACCGGAGGATATCGGACTGCAGGGAACCTATTATGGATTTATCGGCGCTTATGGAAACCGGAGCGCTAACTTTGTAGTGGCGAAGTGTGACCTGCTCATTTGTCTGGGTTCGAGACTGGATGTGCGGCAGGTTGGTGGAGTGAGGGAGCGTTTTGCACCGGATGCGAAGATCATACGGGTAGATATTGATGCGGGTGAGCTGGATGTCAGGATCCGTGAGGACGAACAGCAGTTTCTCCTGCCTCTTGAGCTGGCAATCCCATTGCTTCAGAAGAGCCTGCCACAAAAGGATTCGTATGCGGACTGGATTATGGTCTGCAGGACGATCAAGGAAAAGGTTAAGTATGTTGATGAAAAAGAACCAAACAGGGTAATTAATGCGATCAGCCGCCTGACTGGGGATGACTGCAGTATTGTGGCGGATGTAGGGCAGAACATGGTTTGGGTGGCACAGTCCTTTCATATGAAACACGGGCAGAGGCTTTATATGTCCGGGGGACACGGCGCGATGGGTTATGCGCTTCCGGCAGCCATTGGCATTTATTATGCGACGCATCGTCCGGTTGTCTGCTTTAGCGGCGACGGAGGATTTCAGATGAATATTCAGGAACTGCAGTTTGTGTCGGCAAACCGGCTCCCGATCACGATGATCGTGCTGAATAATCAATCGCTCGGTATGATCCGTCATTTTCAGGAAATGTATTTTGAGAACAATTATTATTACACCGTTTCGGATAATGGGTATACGGTTCCTGATTTTTGTGCGATCGCAAAGGCGTATGGGATCCGGGCGGAGCGGATAACGGGATTAGAGGAAGTAAAGGGAATGCAGTTTGAAGAACGAGAACCGAAATTATACGAGGTTGTGTTCGATGACCGGACTGTGGTGAGTCCGAAATTGGAATTTGGCAAGCCGAATCAGGATCAGGAGCCATTGCTTGACAGGGCGCTGTACGAATATCTGATGAAGCTGTGATGGAAGTAGATTGAAAATAAAGATTTTCAATCGGCAAATTTATTCTGACGCCCCAAACTGCGGGCGTTGGCAGCATGAGGGAGTTGTATGCAAAAAACGATCAGCATTCTTGTTCCGACTTATAATGAAGAAGAAAATGTAGAGGCGCTGACAGAAGCGGTCATAGATGTCTTCCGCAAGGATCTGGCGGGATATGCGTATGAACTGGTCTTTATTGATAATGATTCGACGGACAAAACAAGGGAAAAGCTGAGGGCTGTCTGCGCGAAGGATGCGTGTGTGAAAGCGATATTCAACGCCAAGAACTTTGGGCAGTTTAATTCCCCCTATTATGGCTTGCAGCAGACTACGGGTGATTGTGTGATCCTCCTCTGCGCAGATTTTCAGGATCCGATCGGACTGATCCCGGAGTTTGTAAAGCAGTGGGAAGCGGGATATAAGATAGTTATTGGGAAAAAGACGACGAGCAGGGAAAATAAGGCAATGTACTTTTTACGCTCTGTCTATTATAAGATGATTAAGAAGATGTCCGAGGTGGAGCAGATCGAGCATTTCACCGGGTTCGGACTGTATGATCGGGAATTTATCGAGGTGCTTCGCGGTCTGCATGATCCAACGCCGTTTTTAAGGGGTATCGTAGCGGAACTTGGGTGGAAACGAAAGGAAATTCCTTATGAACAGCAAAAACGCCGGGCGGGGAAAACAAAAAATAATTTTTACCGTCTGTATGATGCGGCAATGCTGAGTTTTACTTCCTATACAAAGATCGGGCTGCGTCTTGCGACATTTACCGGCTTTTTGGTGGCGGGGATCAGTTTTCTGGTAGCGGTTTTTTATATTATCATAAAGCTGACAAATTGGGAAAAATATAGCATGGGCATGGCATCCATCGCAGTAGGACTGTTCTTTCTCGGAGCCGTTCAGCTGATTTTTATCGGATTGATTGGTGAATATATTTTGAGCATGAACCAGCGGATCATGAACAGACCGCTGGTGATTGAGGAAGAGAGAATCAATTTTAGGACAAGCCACGTGAAGCAGGACGGAGAGTCGGATGAGATGCCCGATCAGGAAAGCGGGAAGACGGAGAGAGAAGCAGGAAATTAGAAAAAAGCAGGCAGATGGAGGGAGATAGGAAATAGATATGCGCGCTAAGATAGCAGATGTATGGAAGACAGATCGGTTACAGGCATTCTTTTTCGGGATTGCAGCAGTTGGCTGTGTCTACTTAAGCTTTTGCTTTTCCACGATCAGTCATATAGATCAACGTTTTATGCTTGTCCACCTTCTTTTAGCGGCTTGTGCGGGGAGCTGCTATCTGCTCTTGTGCAGAAAAGTCTGTAGTCAAAGTAGTTGGTGCAGCCAGATCAGAGGGTGGAATACGCTATATCTGATTTGTATAGTAATATTTTTCGTATTTAATTTTGGGGTTAATGTGCGAGACCGAAATTGGTATGAAATGCTTTCACAGCTTATCTATCTGCTCATTGCCGCCTGTGCGGAGTGGCAGCTGCTGCGGCATGACGGATCACAAAGGAAAAGGCGGGATTTCCTGCGACTGTTAAATGAGTATAAAGGTTTGTTCGCACTTTGTGTGATCGCATTGTTTTTAGCGCTGGACCCGGATATGATACAGTTTAAGTGGGATGGTTCGACTTATTATGAAGCCAATAGCAGGGCAACGCTATATTCTATCAGCAGTATGGCGCTCTGTGGTCATATATCACAGACATTTTCAATGATCGGTCTGTTTTTCGGTGCGATTCTGGGACATAACTTAGGATACGGAATGGCGGCGGGGAATGTTGTGTTGTACCTTGCCAGCATCGGTGCGGCATATGGAATCTGGAAAACGATTCTGCCGGGACTTGATGAAAAGCGGTATGTTTTAGGAACGGCGGTATATGCCTTTTCGCCGTATACACTGGGAATGGTGGACTATTATAATACTGATTTTTACAGTATGTGCATTTTTATGCTTGTGGTGTATTATACTGTGAGGCGGCAGTGGATTCTTCAGGTGATTTCCGGACTGCTCTTTTCCTTTACCAAGGAGCCGGCGTTTCTGATATATGGCATGTTTTGCGTTGGCGTGTTGTTGGAGGAGATTTTTTTTCGGAAAGCGGGCAGCCTGCCGGAGAGGATAAGACGACAGTTTTTTCGCATGAGGAATTATGGCATGCTGATGGTGGCAGCCATATGGGGACTGACGGTCATGAGGCTCGGAGTATGGGGGGCGGGCGGAGATTATGGCGGTTTTGCCGTAGACACTTCCTATATGGTAGATAAACTGAAGGTTTTATTCATGCTGAATTTCGGATGGAGCTATGTGATCATTATTCTATGCGGTGTGGCTGCCGCCTGTTGTACAAAAAGGGCAGCCGGAAATCGTAAAGAGTGGATCATGCCGATTCTCTGCGGCGGCGGAGTGTACACGCTGTTTGGATGTATGTTCAAAACAGTAAATCATCCGCGTTATGTTTCGATCATACCGACCGTGCTCTATCTGTTGGCGGTGTACGCATTGATCACCCTGCTAAGTAATATATGGCAGGGGAGATTGCTTGACGGCGTATTGCTTGCACTTGCGTTGTTGATGCTGGTATCTTCGTTTTGGACGATTGACCCGGTATCCAAGCTGGTTTTTCAGACAACGCAGATTGGAACGGGTGAGATGGTCACGACCGGGGCACTGCTGGGAGATGCCGCTGTTTATAACAGGCAGATGCTTTGGCTTGAGCGGGCGCTTGGCAATGCGATGAAAGAAGGGGTCGAGGCAGGTGATCAGATTGTCTTTCCGATGATAGGTAATGCAAATTACCATTTTGATGGCCTGGTCGGAGTGCGTGGTATGAACAGTGTGAAATCCGGTGAGTATGTTTGCTATACGCAGTATTGGGATGGAGACAGACATAGGCGGGAACTGCTGCCGTCAGAGAGAAATAAACCATTCAGACTTTATGAGGTAACAAATGAGCAGGCGCTTAAGGAACTTGTATCCGAGAATGGATCGGATCAGCGGTACCGGTACTTTTATTTGGGATTTGCTGGGAACGAGATTTCGGATGCAGTGAGGGCAGAGTATTCCGTATTGGAAGAAAAAGAGTTTCACTATCGGGGATGGATTGTTTATGAGATGATTTTTGAGGGTGGAACTGAATAGGGGAGAGCATGAAAGCATGTTGGAAGAGTAGGATAAAAGAACAGGACCCCCTGCGGACTGCTTCATGGGTGGTATATCTGCTGATGCTGTTACTGCAAGTCAGGCTGGTCGTATGCTTTAGCGGAGAGCAGTTCGGCGATTTCATGGAATATGTCAATAAGGCCAAAGAGATAAGTGCCGCACGCGCATTTTATCCAAGAGTGCAGGATCTGCAAAGGGTCTTCTATCTGCATGCGCCGGGATATGTGAATTTTCTTGCCTTGGTGTTTCGACTGACGGATAATCTGAAAGTGGTATTCTGTCTTAACATATTGTTCTTACAGATTTTGCTGTTTTCGGCAAAGGATATCGTATATCGCTTGACAGGGAAGCGCAGATGCGCAGAAGTTTTTCAGATATTATATTGCATTTATTTTTCGCTGGGAGTCGGCGGCGGGGTCGTGCTCGCAAATACGGAAATGCCGTTCTGTGCGCTTGTTTTTTTGAGTATGGCATTGGCGATGGCCAAAAAGCGGGAAGTGCTTACCATGGCAGCGGCAGGGTTTATTATGGGGCTTGCAAATTGGATCCGTCCCGTGATGATTTTATTTTTGCCGGCCGTTTTGTGGGGGATTTATCAGACAGATAAGAGAAAGATGCTTAGGAGAACCGTGTGTTATTGCGCATCCATGATGGCATGTATTCTCTGCATAGGCGGGCTTAGCTATCTAAATTGCGGAAAGTTTGTTTATCAGTCAACAACAATGGGAATCAACCTTTTTATCGGAAATAATCCGATCGCAGACGGAAATAATCATTGGGATGCAGTTCTTAAGCAAAATGCAGATCCTGCAGCAGCCGCAGATTGGACTTATGAGGAATGGGAAGATTACTATTTGTATGAGGCGCTGAGCTGGATGAGGGAAAATCCGGGAAAAGTGATAAAGCTGATGCCGAACAGACTGTTTTATCTGTGGGCCAATGATGTATATTTTGCGACGGCATATACGGACAACAAGGTAGATACGGAGAAGACAGCATATATCATAAGTGTGATAGATAAGGTCAGAAATCTGCAGCTTGGAGAACTAAAAGGGATTGATCTGATGGTTATTTTGACAGAGTGTTACTATCTATTTGTGCTGATACTAGCGGCAGTCGGCGCAGTGAGGCAGATTCGCGGGAAGGAGTGGTCGGTCTGGTTAGGAATCTATAGTATTGTTATCCTGGGGACGGGAATGCTGATGTTGATGTTTGGATATGGAAGGTTCCACTTTCCATATATGATCGCAATCTTGATGATCGCACAGGGAGCATTTGGACGGACCGATATGCAGATCGGAACAAATAAGCGGATAGATGAGGAGACAGTGTAATGAAGGTAGTGATTTTAGCAGGAGGACTGGGAACAAGAATCAGCGAGGAGTCGCATTTGCGGCCGAAGCCGATGATCGAGATCGGAGAGAATCCGATCCTTTGGCATATTATGAAAATTTATTCTTATTACGGCTTTCATGACTTTGTGATCTGCTGCGGCTATAAGGGACAGATGATCAAGGAATATTTCATGGATTATTATATGATGGAGTCCGATGTGATCATTGACCTTGCGCATAATACCTCAACAATTTGCGAGAATGTGACGGAGCCGTGGAACATTACGCTCGCAAATACGGGGCTTCACACGAATACGGCGGGGAGAATCAGGAGGATTCAGAAATATATCGGTGACGAGCCGTTCATGCTGACGTATGGAGACGGTGTGGCGGATATCGATATTCCGGAATTGCTTGCGTATCATGAGAAAAGCGGAACAATAGCAACGATCACCGCAGCAAAGCCGGGCGGACGTTGGGGAACGATTCAGATCGATTCCGGAACAGGAATCGTGGAGAGTATCCGTGAAAAAGATAAAGAGGACGAGGCATGGGTGAATGCAGGCTTTGCCGTGATGGAACCGGAGATATTCCGCTATTTGACGGATGATTCGCAGCAGCTTGAAAAGCAGCCATACGAAGCGTTAACGAGAGAGAACCAAATGTCGGCATACCGGCACGAGGGGTTTTGGCAGCCGATGGATACCATGCGGGATAAAAAGCTGTTGGAGGAGCTTTGGGCGGGGGGGAATGCGCCATGGAAGCTGTGGTGACATCCGAGCCTGCTCTGACAGAAAAATGACCGGGTGTCGGGCTGGTAAATGACGGGACCGTGCCGGAAATGGAGGAGGTTTCCGGGTCGGAGATTGGTAAGTGGAAAGGAAAATGGGAATGAACGGATCGACAATGGATCTATCTTTTTATAAAGGCAAAAAAATACTGATCACGGGGCATACCGGTTTTAAAGGAAGCTGGATGTGCCGCATGTTGACCGGTGTGGGAGCACAGGTGACAGGGTATGCGCTTAAGCCACCGACTCAGCCTAACTTGTTTGAGTTAAGCGGATTGGCGGATCGGATGACCTCGATCGTTGGGGATATCAGGGATTATGAGAAGCTGCATCATGTGTTTGAAGAATATCGACCGGAAATTGTCATTCATATGGCGGCACAGCCCATTGTACGGGAGTCTTATAAAAATCCCAGATATACTTACGAGACGAATGTGATGGGGACGGTCAATGTGCTGGAATGCATTCGCCTGACGGATTCTGTAAGATCCTTTGTGAATGTAACGACGGATAAGGTATATCTCAACCGGGAATGGAGCTGGGGATACCGGGAGAATGAGGAATTAAACGGCTACGATCCTTATTCTAATTCCAAGTCGTGTTCGGAGCTTGTCACAGACAGTTATGGGAAGTCGTTTTTTACGGACAGCGAGATTGCCATTTCGACGGCAAGAGCCGGAAACGTGATAGGCGGCGGGGATTTTGCGGCGGACCGTATTATTCCCGACTGTATCCGCGCAGCGTTACAGGGTGAGGATATTGTCGTTCGCAATCCGTATTCGACAAGACCTTATCAGCATGTGTTAGAGCCTGTCGCGGCATATCTGATGATCGCACAGAGGCAGTATGAGGACCGTTCGCTTGCCGGAAACTATAATGTGGGACCGGATGATGAGAATTGCCTGACGACCGGGGATGTGGTTACGTTGTTCTGCCATGTGTGGAATGACGGTGATAAGGATGGGAAAGCCGGGCAGGACGGTTTGGACAATCAGGAAAATGCGGGCAGGTGCAGTGCAGCGGGCAAGGAGATTCATTGGGTCAACAGACACGACGGAGGACCGCATGAAGCGAATTTCCTGAAATTGGACTGCACGAAGTTAAAGACCACATTCGGATGGCGGCCGCGCTGGAACATGGAGACTGCCATAGCGAAGGTTGTGGAATGGACAAACTGCTATATTTCAGGCGACGATGTGGGAGCCTGCATGGATGAGCAGATTGAGGAATTTTTGACAGGAAAAGAGAACGCATAGCGTATCTTGACCTATATGGAAGCTGAAATTCCATCTTTTAGCGGGGCTCCGCAAGCGTCGGCAGGCAGCGTTCCCACAAAAATTCTGACACGACGCGTTCTCTTGCGGAGGTTATGGAAGCGTGAGCATCTGCATGAGCGAGAGGAGTAAGGAGCGCTGAAATTGCTGAAAGCAGTTCGTCCTTTGAACCGCACAGCCGTCCGAAGCGCCCGTCATCCAATATGAAATCGGGTCCCGGTGCATGGAACGCCACCACGGGGCATTCATAGTACATAGCCTCTAAAAGTGCCATGCCGTAGATTTCGTGATGATTTAGATTGATATAGCAGCAGCTCATGCGGTAAAATTCCCATATTTCATCATTTGGCACACGTGGCAGCAGGGTGACGGCATCGTCAAGTCCGGCATCTGTGACAGCCGCCTTTACAGCGTTCTCCAAATCGCCTGTTCCGATCATGCAGAGTCGGAGAAGGGGATTATTTCTGTGTAGTTCGGCAAAAAGAGCAACCATCGTAAGTGGTTCCTTTTCGGGAACCAGTCTCCCTATAAATAAAAGAATCGGTGTCTCCGGAGAGAAGCCGTGAGCCTGTTTCAATGCGGAAGGATCTGCGTTGCGGTAATCTTTATGAAGCAGATCCCTGTCAAGCCCGATTGGCACGAGGCGCGTCTGTGGGACTCCAAGGGAGGACAGCTCCGCGCAGAGAGCGGGCGTTTTTCCCCATACGACGGGCTGGCGGCGGTAAAAGCGGATCAGTCGTTTTGTGAGCGCGTTCATCAGCATTCTTTTCAGCGGATGGGTGCTTGCACTTTGGATAACACCGATATAGGGATAAAACTGAACGTTGTTCAATCTGCACCATCTGGCAATATTTCGCGTATAAAGCTGTGTATCGCTAAAACAGATCAGAGTCTGAATGGATGGGTCAAGCAGACGCTTGTCAAAGAAGCCGTTGATACCGAGTGCGCGTGCAGGAAGCTGTGTATACCTAAGCCGTTCCTGTACCTGCTCTGTCTGCGCTTTGTGCAGGAGTGTGCGGGAAAAGAGCTTGTACACGATCACAGTATGCCCTGCCGCCGCAAGCGCTTTTCCCATACCGAGCTCCTGCGAATTATAAAAGCCGGGTACGGCGCTCTGATTCAGGCTGAGTGCAATGATTCCGATTTTCATGTAAATCCTCCGTGTTATGATTCTTCCTTTTTCTGAAGCGCATCTTGGTATATTTTTAAGAGCAGCTTAAGATTTTTTTCGGGGGTGTAGGCATTCTCGTAGGTTTTGCGCGCGTTGGCGGACATGATCTGCACGGCTTCTGAGGACGGATCCCAATGTAAAAAGAAATCCGCAAGCGCATCCGCGTCCCCGGGCGCATGCGTAAGACCAGTTTCACCGTGCGTAACAAGAGCTCCGACATTTCCGATATTGCTGCCGATGACGGGCGTGCCGCAGGCAAAGCTTTCTGCAATGACTACGGGGAAACCTTCATACCATTGCGTCGGCAGACAGACGGCAAGCGCGCATCTCATTTTTGATAAGACCTCATCATGGGAAAGCTGGCCGAGCATGGTCACATGCGAAAGCGCATGTGTCCGTATATATTCGCGCACGGTGTTCTCCTCGGGGCCGGCACTGCATAAGACCAGTTCTTTCGAGCAGTCGGAATGTTGTTCGTAAAATTCCCACGCCCGCAGTAACACGAAAATTCCTTTGGAAGCATCCATGCGGCTTGCGAAAAGAAAATAGGGCTGCCGTTTGGTATAAGGAACCGGTACGCCGGGATCGGCGGTAAAATTTGGCTTCACATGAATCTGGGCGGGTGAAAGCAGGGGCTTACCGTGCAGGGAGAGCCGTAAAAGCATCTCCTTGTTAAATTCTGTCAGACAAATATAGGAAAGATGACGGTATGTCCCGCGTCGTCTGTGATAAGCGAGCATCAGGCTGACAATGAGCGTCTGCAATTTGGAGCCGCGGTAGCAGGCATGCTTCACTGATTGGCGAAGACCGTGTGAAAGACAGTCCTGACAAATCCGACCGTCCCGTAAAAGGAGTGCGTTTGGGCAGAGCAGCCGGTAGTTATGGATCGTCTGCACGACCGGAACGCCGAGAGAACGCGCCGCGTCATAAACGGACGGACTGATGACAAACAGCGTATTATGCACATGAACAAGATCGATATGGTGCTCCTTGATCAGCGCCCGCACTTCCCGATACGTTTTGCGGGAATAGACTGAGCGCAGCGGCAGGAGAAGCTTTTGAAAAAGAGAGTAGGAATCCAGTTCCTCGTTATTTTTTTGATAAAGATAGACTTCATGACCCGCGTCGCGAAGAAGCTTCAGCTCATTGGCAGCGACGGCGTCCTCGCCGCCGGGGATCTTGTATGCGTTATGCACGATGAGAATGCGTTTTTTCTCCATATTTGTCGGGGCTCCGTTCTTGTTTATTTGCGTTTTTCAAACAACGGTGCGATCGTCGTCATGGCGGCATAGTAAAACACGGGAAGAATCTGGTAAAGCGACCGCAGACCCGAGTTATCAATGCCGACTTCCGTATTACTTTTCTGGCGATAAATGATGAGGGTTACGAGTACATTTCCAATCACAAAAAACCACGTGTATCCATAACGGGACGGTTTCTGCTCTTTTGGCGGCTTTAAAGTGCCTGCTGCATTCACCGTGGGAAAATAGGGCATAAGCAGCACCAGCGTGATAAGCAGCAGAATCTGGAGCATGCAGAACCCAAATCCGAAACCGCCGAAATTGCGCAGCCAGGCGTCAACGAAATCAACGGAGCGTATCAGGTTTTCTGACATAAAATAGCAGAGCGCTGCAATCAAAAACAGTGTCATTGCATGTCGCAGATACCGCTTCAGCACCCGCTCCGCAAGAAGGTGCATCACGAGCAGATAAAGGAAGGTGCCAACAACGCCAAGCAGCACAAGCTTCATAAAATTATCGCTGAGCAGGGATGTGCCGAAGGCAAGCGACGTCCGCGCATAAATAATGTGGCGCAGCCAGTAAATATAGAAAAGCTGATACGCTGCGGAAGGCAGGAACAACAAAGCCAGGATCCAAGAGGAATACAGCTTTCGCACACTATAGCAGATAAAGATGAAGCATACGATGATCAGCCCGTCCTTTCTGAGCATTGTCACGGCAAGCGCATAAAGACCGATCAAGAGAGCGCGGTCAACGGACGGCGTGTTCCAATGGTCTTTTCCGAGATAAAAAAGGAAGAACAAATAAAACAAAATATAGGTGTTGGATAACACCCAATGAGTATACATAAAGAATGCGGAGCAGCTTGCCAGAAGAAGCAAGGAAAGGCCGGCAAAGCATGCAGCCCGCTTTGTACCCAGACGTGCGTGTACCTGCTCATAGACAGCAACGCCGAACGCTGCATACAGATTGACAATAAAAAAACTTAAGACCGGCGCGCCGGAATCGAGTCCCCAATACGTCATATAGGAGCTAACAAGCGGTAGGAATTGCCCGATATTTGTAAGAACAAAGCTGTTATCACTGACAATATCCTTGTAGCTCATCATGAGGGTCAGCGCCTTGCCGTAATCGGAAAAATAAAAATAGCTGTCGTAGTTAAACAGCACATAGGTCCAGCCCGTTGAGACGAGGCAGCAGACACCGACCACAACGGCAATGATCCTGCCATAAACAGCAATCCTGCCGCGGGCAGACACTTTGCCGTCAGCAGTGGTTTTGCCGATGGAAAATGCAGCGGCCTGAAGCGGAATGTGCTTCGCTCTGCGGAACAGATAGCAGGCGAGGATGCCTGCGCCCATTAAGAAGCAGACACGCCAAAAGCGGTAGGTAAAATCCGCAAGCAGCAGGAATTCGCTGCAAAAGCACCAGAGACAGACGGCGGTTGGGAAGGCGAGCAGGCAGACCCACAGCTCCGGCAGATGGTGTTGTATCACTTTGAGGAACACATAGCCGATGACAAAAAGAAGAAGAAGCGCAAACACCTGCTTTGTCTGATACCAGACGACGCTGCCATGGGTAAGATGATAAAAATAGCCGCGATTTACAAACATGCTGACAACAAGAAGGAGCACGCTGAATGCACAGAAGAGAAAAGGAAGCAGGTTCATAATACGTTTATTGTTCATATCCCGTCACCTCCAGATAGGCTTTTTGCGTAAAGAGATACAGATTTCCGTTATCGTCGGATGCGGCCACGAGTATATCTTCTCCGGAAAGATTAGATTCATCCAGATAGAGTATTGGAACTTCAGAAATTTCCGCATAAGAGGGGAACGCATAGTTCATCAGATGGATGATTTTCAGCGGTGCGGAAAACGAAAGCATATCCTGTGCGGAAATGAGCATAGCGCATTCGTCTTCTGTCAGCGAAAGCGTTTCCGTTGATTTTGCAAACGTACGGAAAAACAATGCATAGCAAGCTGCTGATTCATCGATACGCACCGTGCGGTTCTGCAGCGTGGGAAATAAAATCTGATCGCGGAATTCAGATTTTTCATTATAGATAAAGAGATTATCCTCTGCATCGCCGAGATAGTTGACGCCGTCTATCGCGAGCGCGGGAAAGAACGCATAGACATTGTAACAGATATTCAACAGCAGCGTTAGTGCGAGCGCTCCGATGATGAGACGTTTTGCAAGCAGTATATTTTTTTTGATGAGAACACGTAGGATCACATAGACGCCGATAAAGCACAGCACGGTGATAAAAGCTTCTTTAAACATAATGGATACCTCTCTTGTATTACGATTCATCCGAGAGCTTGATGACAAGCGTTCCGGATATGGCTTGGACCGACCCTTCCTCGGGATAGCACGGCATGCTGCGCACGATCGCGTTTTCGGCGAGAGCTTCTAGAGCTTCATTGTCAGCGGGCGTAAAGGAAAGATTGTGATAGCGGTCAAGCAGCAGGCTGTAGTGCAGGGCGTGCGTCATGATGTACCCGTCTGAAAATCCGGTCATGTCGGGCGGCAGATTGAGGGATATGGCATCATTTTCATCGCGCGTACCGATGACGGCGATGGATCCGCATTCCTGCAGGGCAGGATTCGACAGAATGATATCCGCAAGACGCGCGATCTCATTCATGGAGCGTGACACGCTCGTCTCCTGCGTCCGATAGCAGATATTGGCAACCAAAATAAAGTTGTATACGATCAGTGAGCATACGATGACACACAGCCACTGCCAGACGATGCCGTGATGCATGCGGTTTTTATTTGTGGCAGCGGAGGCCGGCATAACACGCGAGCTATCCGAAGGAACAGATTCCGCAGCCCTGCGCAATTTGTCCGCAGCATCAAAAACGGCTCTGTCATACAGTACAAGCAGCAGCGCATAGACGAAATACATGCTGCCCTGCATCAGCATATGGTAAGATACGTCCGGCGTCAAAAAGTAGATCGCATAGCATACAAACGGGATGAGCATCGCAAGCAATAAGATGCAGCAAAGCCGTGCTGGCGAGCGCCAAAGCTTTTTTCTGACGATGCGGGCAAGCGCGCCGCAGACAAGCAAAGCCAGAAGGCAGAGATTCAGGAACGAGTAAAAATTCATGCGGTGCAGCGGCCCTGTGAAAAAATACACAAAGTCGATCAGGCATTGTTTTGCAGCGGTCAAAGGGGCGAAGCCGCCGCCGAGACCGCCGCCGTTTATGGCACTGACACCCTGATAATCAGCGAGCGTGGTATGCTGTGCGGACAACAGGAGCCGGCTGACGACGGCATAGAGCGCATAGCCGATAACGGCACAGACAAGCGCGCGCAGCCACTTCCATGCGAGAGAAGAAAGCGGAGTATCCTGATGCAGCAGCTTATCTAAGCTGTATACGATCACGAGCATGGCGGCAAAGGTGATATACGCCTGATAGCAGCCGAGGCCGAACATCAGAAGAAGCGCGCCCGGCAGGAAGCCGAAGCGATGCCTGAAAGTAAGGTAGATCGCGAGCGTCGTGCAGAGCATGGCGAGCATATAACCGTCCGCGGTGTACAGATAACCGAACGTGCTCGTCACGGCAGGAAATGTTACAAGGAGCGCGCCAAGAAGGATGAGCATGCTTTTTTTCCGAATCTGAAGCAGTTCGCTGATCAGAATCGCCGTGACGGCGATGTAGGCAAGCGACA
Organism: Lachnospiraceae bacterium; assembly: GCA_014804755.1. Taxonomy (GTDB): domain Bacteria; phylum Bacillota; class Clostridia; order Lachnospirales; family Lachnospiraceae; genus DLAJ01. The sequence goes on from JAAUZE010000008.1 coordinate 427,282, forward strand.
GAAGTCCGTTGACCCAGGATAAGTCATAATAAGAACTGATACCGCATGCAAGCGTCAAAAAGCATCGTCCAAGATGGATCGTGTTTTGATCGGAATAGTAGCTGATCACACTGTCCCAGTTCGGGATATAGTTAAAAAACGCGTAAGCGTGCGCAAGCAGTCCGAACAGAAACACACTGATCAGGAGTGTTGCCCACGACGGTTTTATTTTTTGCCTGATTGTCTGAAAAAACGTTTCGGGATTCATGAAAAGCTCCTTTTACTTTCCTTGATAAATGTGGTATTGTTTCCCTTTTTTTAGCGCCTTTGCGGTTCGCTGCATCATATAAACATGAGCGAGCCGGAAAATGCTTAGGAAAAGCGGTCCGGGCAGAAAACGGTATAGGAATTTCTCGATTTTCATGACGTAATTAGCATCTGACGGCTGCTTAACATAGTCGTTCCATTCGGACATCTGCATGTATTGATCAAAAACGTCATTATCCGGGTGAACATTGCCTTTATGCCACGGAAATTCCCCCATAAAGCGGAAAAAATGCAAAATAACGGGATTTTCCCGGGCATATTCAATCTCTGACTTCTCATAATAGGAAGCCCTGAGATAGTATTTCCAATAATCATTTGTGCGAAAGACCAGATGCATCGGCTGCAGATTGAATTGCGGAGGCAGCCGATAAATCCTGTTTTTGCAGACGATATTCAGTAAATCCTGGTCAGGGGAAGAAAAATTTGGTTTTTCTTTTTTTACATAGGCTGCAATCTGACCGGATAAGTCCTGCTCTTTCCATTTATGCATCTGAAACAGGATGACGCCGGAATTGTAATAATCCTCCTGCGCGGAAAAACCAATATTTTTACGCATGTTGGAGATGACGGAATCAAACGCCATTGCGAGAGGATACGCGCCCAGATCAAGACTGAGCAGTTCATGAAGGTTTTCGAGCACAATGGTGTCTGCATCTAAATAGAGCAGACGGTCTACGCTGTCATCAAGCACATCTGCCAAAAAGAGACGCATATTTGCGGCGTAGGAGCCGCGGTAGGATGAAAGTCCCATGCGCTTCATCCGCTCGATCATATCATCGATGGAAATAAAACAAATCTCACAGCCATAAGTGTCCGCCATGCGTTCAAAACGTGTAATGCTGTCCGGAGATAAATTTTCTCCGAGAATGAAAATGCGGATTTTTTCCATCTGTTTATTATTTTCCAATAGAGAAGTCATGGAAATGCCCGCATAAGGTGCGTATTTTTCATTAAATTGATAAAGCACGTCCAAATTCATCTGAAACCACCATTCTGATTCAGCCTGCGGTCCGGGTGCAGGCGCAAATCCCACATGCGCATCAATTGTTTTCTACATGAGTGTACCCAATTATGAGAATAACAGCGCTAAGAGCGCATACACTTTGTGTCAATGCGGCAAAATATAATACATTAGTATATCACAAAAGGTGGCTTGCGAAAACGTTGTTTTCCATTTTCTTTTTCATATCAACTGTTTTCGTACTCTGTGATAATTTGGATAGCCTTTGGGATGGTTTTGTGCTACAATGAACAATAGCCGGAAAATAAAGCCAAAAAGCCATTGAATTATAGAAAATAAAAGGGACAGGAGAGCAGATCATGAAAGAAATGTACAAGATCGCAGTTGCGGGGACAGGCTATGTCGGTCTGTCAAACGCCGTGCTTTTATCACAGCATAATGAGGTGACGGCAGTGGACATCATACCGGAAAAGGTAGAGATGATCAATCAGAGAAAGTCACCGATCGTGGATCGGGAATTGGAGGAATATCTGGCGAAGCCGGAATTAAAGCTGAAGGCAACAACGGATGGTCCTGCGGCATACCGGGAGGCGGATTTTGTCATTATTTCGACACCGACCAATTACGATCCGGTCAGAAATTATTTTGACACCTCGTCCGTGGAGGCGGTCATCAAGCTTGTCATGCAGGCAAATCCGAATGCGGTCATGGTGATCAAGTCCACGATTCCGGTCGGCTACACCGAGTCGGTGAGGGAGAAATTCGGGACGGACAATGTCATCTTTTCACCGGAATTTCTGCGGGAAGGCAGGGCGCTTTATGATAATCTGTATCCTTCACGGATCATTGTCGGCGCGCCGATGGAGAACGAGCGTTTAGTCGAAGCGGCGCACACCTTTGCCGCGCTCCTGAAGCAGGGCGCGATAAAAGAAGAAATACCGACGCTGTTCATGAACCTGACGGAGGCTGAGGCGGTGAAGCTGTTTGCCAATACCTATCTTGCGCTCAGGGTATCCTTCTTTAACGAGCTGGACACGTATGCGGAGGTCAGGGGCTTAGATTCCAGGTCCATCATTGAGGGTGTGGGACTTGATCCGCGTATCGGCACGCATTACAACAATCCCTCGTTTGGATACGGCGGTTACTGCCTGCCGAAGGATACAAAGCAGCTTCTTGCCAATTTTAACGATGTGCCGAACAATATCATCGGGGCGATCGTGGATGCAAACCGGACGAGAAAAGAATTTATCGCGGAACAGATCATGGAAAAGGCGGGCTACTATAACCGTGAGACAGGCACGTTCGGAGCAGGAGGCAGAGAGTGCCGTGTCGGTGTTTATCGTCTGACTATGAAGGCCGATTCCGATAATTTCCGCCAGAGCTCCATTCAGGGCGTCATGAAGCGTATCAAGGCGAAGGGCTTAGAGGTCGTCGTCTATGAGCCGAGCTGCAGGGACGAGGAGTTTTTCGGCAGCAGGGTCATTCGCGATCTGGAGGAATTCAAGAAGATGAGCACGGTGATCATTGCAAACCGTTACAGCGAGGATCTCAAGGATGTGCTTGACAAGGTGTATACAAGGGATCTGTATTTTAGGGACTAAAAAAGAACGCAAAGATGCTTTGCGTTCTTTCGAAGAATTCGCCGTAGGCGAATTCTTCTGGATTGTTACGCAATTCTTCTGGAATCCGGCATAGAAACAGAGAGGATGAAGTGATTTTTATGAATTGGAAAAGCCGGCTGCAAAGCCATAAATTGTATACCGCCCTGGTTTGTGTTACGGTTCTGACAAGCATTCTGATGTTAATTTCTTTTGAATATATTGATGTGGATTCTATTACGGCATGGTCCCTTAATTTTTGGGATTTGTTATTCAGGGGCAGATTGGATGAATTTTATCAATATGCGGCAGAAAACCTTCGGGGCGCGGATTATCCCAATTGCAGTGGTAACTATCTGTGGCTGTTGCCGGTATGTATCTGGAATTTTCCGCTGTGGGTCGTTCATCGGATCTGTGGTATTATGTCCGTGCATTATTTTTTCAGCCTTTGCTGGACGAAGTTGTTCTGGCTTTTTGCACAGATTGTAACAGCACTGACCTGCCGGAAGATTTGTCTGATGTTAATGGGTAATGGAAATCGGGGGGTGGCAGAAAATACGGGAATTCTTGCATTCCTGCTAGTCATGGCTTCTCCGGAGATCATGCTGTCCACAGGATATGCGGGACAGGATGAGATTATCTATATCTGCCTTTTCATGCTTGCATTCTATGAGTATCTGTGTGAGAAATGGCGGAAATGCTATTTGCTGATGATAGGCTGTGTGTCACTCTGCCCGATCATGCTGCTGCCATGTATTGCCCTATTTTTGCTAAAAGAAAAGAATATCGTTAAGCTGCTGGGGTTGACGGTTGGGACTATGGTGCCGACGGTTCTCTTTGAATTTTTATATAGAAATGATGCAATTTATCAAGTAGTAAAGCAGAGGCATGATTTTGGGAGCCTGATCATTGATTTTTTCAGCGAATATCGGATCATGCCGGAGACAAATGAATTGTCTTATTCCCTGATCGCATTGTTGATTCTTTATTTTGTTTGTTATACAACCAAAAAACGGGGTGAAGAAGATCAAAGAAAAACGGTATTCATGATGGCGCTGGCGTTTTTCATTATTTGTTATTTGATGGAGCAGGATTTTTACAGAATGTTTTTGTGGGTTCCGTTTTTTGTTGTCTTGGTGTTGACGTCCAAACAGAACAGGAATATGAATTTGTTTTTACTCAGTGTGCTCACATTTGGACGGGCAGTTTATATGTGTCAGGCGGGGTGGACATATAAATATGTTTTGAACACGAAATATGTAATGCCGTGGCTTAAAGGGCTGTGCGGCAGAGAGAATGACACCTGCATGTGGGATTATCTGTGCAATTTCTTTGAAGGGGATTATTGGGTTATCCTACGGCTGACTTTGTTGGCAGTGCCGAATATAATTATGGCGTCCACAATTCTGTTGCTTGTCATAAACCGCCCGAATTTCAAGAATCAATATGACATCGCGATTCCGGCTAAAGTGAGTGTCATATTGTATACCTGCTGCATGCCGCTGCTTATGCTGGCATTTTGCTTCATGCTGTTTTAGAGCAAAAGAAACTTGGATTCTTTTGGATAATGATGGAAAACAGATTAGATTAAATGATGTAGGAAATGGAAGCAAAAAATTGGAGGGCTGCTGTATGAAACAACTTCCGGTCTGCGACATTCTGGGCGTACATGTCTGCGTGACAAGTCTACCGGAGGTCGTGGCGCTATTAAAAGAGCATATAGAGGAGCTGCGCGGGAAATATATCTGCGTTTCGAATGTGCATACAACGGTGATGGCATATGAAAATTCCGATTACATGGCGGTACAGAACGGTGCGGCTTATGTGCTGCCTGACGGCAAGCCGCTATCGATCGTCAGTAGGAAGCGGGGATTTCCGGGAGCGCAGCGCGTTGCCGGACCGGATCTGATGGGGGAATTGTTTCGGGACGCGGAAGAAAACGGGACTGCTTTGAAACATTATTTTTACGGCGGATCCCCGGAGACGATCGCCGCGCTGGAAACGAAGCTGAAGGACACCTATCCGCACTTACAGACGGTGGGGTTTGTCTCGCCGCCGTTTCGGAAGCTCACCGAGGAGGAGGATGAGGAGGCGGTGCGGCTGATCAACGAGTCGGGTGCGGATATTTTATGGGTGGGCTTAGGCGCACCCAAGCAGGAGAATTGGATGCGGGCGCATGAGGGGCGGGTACATGCCGTTATGCTCGGCGTCGGCGCCGGGTTTGATTTTCACGCGGGTACGGTAAAAAGAGCGCCGAAGTGGATGCAGAAATGCTCGCTTGAATGGCTGTACCGCCTGTGTCAGGAGCCGGGGCGTCTGATGAAGCGCTATCTTAACACGAACCTGAAATTCGTAAGGCTTGTGCGTGCCGAAAACCGCAGGCTGCGTGCGTCTGGTCATAAGAAGTGATGTGATTGCTTATGAAATAAGGCGCTCGCTGATGAGAAGTCATTGATGATGAAATAAGGCGATCGCCGATAGGGAGCCATGGGGAAGGAGATTTTCTATGTTAAAAGGAATACCTGAGATTTTGTCGCCGGAGCTGCTCAAAGCGTTATGTGAAATGGGACATGGGGATTATATCGTCATTGCGGACGGCAATTTTCCGGCACAGTCCGTCGGAAAGGATACGCGTGTCATCCGCTGTGACGGACATGGCGTGCCGGAGCTGCTGCGCGCGATTTTAAAGGTCATCCCAACGGATACTTATGTGGAGCATCCGATTCATTTAATGGCGACCGAGCCGCAGGATCCCAAGCATTTTCCGATTTGGGATACCATTTACGAGATTGTGGAGCGCGCGGAGGGAAACAGCGGGGAAAAAATCGGATATATTGAACGGTTTGCTTTTTATGAGGAATCAAAAAAAGCATTTGCGGTCATTGCGACGGGGGAACAGGCGGTCTATGCGAACGTGATGCTGCAAAAAGGCGTGATCACGCCGGATATGCTCGTGTGAGAAGAAGGAGCTGCAGAACGGGTGGTTGCTGCCCGAAACGATCATGAACGGACAGAACACGGGGAGAAGAGGATGGAGAATCGGTACGCAAAGCTGAATAATTTGTTTTTGAGTCAGAGCTATATGGATTCCTGGGAGGACTATCTGAGGGGAATCCGTTCTAAGAATGCGATCCATTGGGACTATGTCATTCTCACGGCGTCGAATGAGGAGCAGGCGAAGGTTTACCGGGAGCAGATTTCGGAACGGCTGCAGGGCGGGTTCCTTCCGCGGCAGACGGAGTATGTCGTACTTCCGGATCCGGAGGGAAAGCGGGTCGGCAGCGGCGGAGCGACGTTTCATGTATTAAAATATATTGCGCAACAGAGTCTGGCAGGCGGAACCGCGCTTTTCAAAGGAAAAAGGATATTGGTCATTCATTCCGGCGGAGACAGCAAGCGCGTGCCGCAGTACAGCGTGTGCGGCAAGCTTTTTTCGCCCGTGCCGCGCGAGCTGCCGGATGCAAGACCCTCCACGCTTTTTGACGAGTTTATGATCGCGATGGCGGGCGTCGCGGGCAGGATTCCGGAAGGGATGCTTGTTTTGTCGGGGGATGTGCTTCTTTTGTTTAATCCGCTGCAGATCGACGCGCAGTTTCACGGTGCGGCAGCAATTTCTATCAAAGAGGACGTCGCAGTCGGAAAAGAGCACGGTGTTTTTTTGAACGACGGAAACGATATGGTCGGACGGTTTCTGCACAAACAATCCGAGGAGGAGCTTCGACGTCTCGGTGCGGTGAATGACAAGAACTGCGTAGATCTTGACACGGGGGCGGTGCTTCTGGACGCGGAACTGCTCGGCTCACTGTTTTCACTGATCTCGACGAATGGCCGTATAGACGATCAGAAGTATGCGCGTTTTGTAAACGATAAGGCAAGGATCAGCTTTTACGGAGATTTTTTGTATCCGCTCGCAGAGGAAGCGACGCTTGCTCAGTATTATTTAGAGGCGGCAGAGGGTGAGCTAGGCGAGGAATTGCACGAATGCCGCACGCAGATCTGGCAGGCGCTTCATCGTTTTTCCATGAAGCTCATCTGTCTTTCACCGGCGAAATTTATTCATTTTGGTACGACAGGAGAACTTCTGAATCTTGTGACTTCGGGCGTGGAGGATTACGAGTTCCTAGATTGGAAAAAAGAAGTGTTTTCCGCAGTGGAGTCTGATTATCCGCGAAATACGGCACTGCACCATTCGGTCGTGGAGCGGGTAGGCGGACTCGGAAATGGTGTCTATATTGAACATAGTTATATGGCGTCGGATGCCGGAATTGGGGATGGCAGCATTGTGTCAAACGTAAGACTTACCGGCGTACAGGTGCCGTCAGGCGTGGTACTGCACGGGATTTTCTTACGCGATGGCGGATGCGTGGTGCGTGTATATGGAACGGGGGATAATCCAAAAGGGACGCTTGCGGACAATGCGCCGTTTTTGCATACAACACTAAAAGAACTGCTTCATGCGATGCAGATCGACAAAGAGGTCTTGTGGGGTGACATTGCGGCAGGGGAGTGCTTTTTATGGAATGCCGCTCTTTATCCGGTCTGCAGAACCATGGAGGAAGCGGTGGATGCAGCGCTGTTTTTATGCCGGGCGGCATCGGGTGGAGACTTTACGGAAAAAGAGCGGGAGCAATGGCTGTCATCAAGGCGGTTAAGCCTTTGCGGGAGCTTTCGGGAGGCGGATACCGCAGCGATCCCGAAGTGGCAGAGGCAGCTTCAGAATGAGATCATTGTCAGAAAGTTTCTGCGGGCTGTCCGGGAAAGACAGGATTATCACAAGAGCCTGCAGATATTCGGGGAGCACGGTGTCGGCGAAGAGCAGCTTACGATGCTGCTTGCGTATGCGGAAACAGCGGATTTTTCCGAAAAAATCCGGATTTATTATCACCTGTCACGCGGGCTGCGGCAAAAACAGCATGCCATAGCCGGATATGACGAGGGGATGCTGGAGAGTCTGTGCTTTGATACGATCCGTGATGAGATTTTTCTGAAAGGCAGGGCGGCGCTGCCGGAAAATGATCATTTGAACATTGTTCAGGATGAGGTTTCGGTAGAGCTGCCCGTGCGCGTAAACTGGGGCGGCGGCTGGACGGACACGCCTCCGCAGTGCAACGAACAGGGCGGCGTGGTCTTAAATGCTGCCATTACCCTAAACGGCAGGCTGCCCGTTCAGGTACGTGTGCGAAAGTTGGATGCATATTATGTCGCGTTTGAGAGCGCCGATCTTGGGGTGCGCGGCGAGGCACACTCTGTTGCGGAGATTCAGGATTGTCATAATCCGTATGATTTTTTTGCGTTGCATAAGGCGGCGCTCATTGCATGCGGCATTGTTCCAATGGAAGGGGAAGCGGATTTGGAGCAGGTGCTTAAGAAGCTGGGAGGCGGAATCTATCTGTCCACACAGGTTGTCGGTGTGCCGAAAGGTTCCGGTCTTGGGACAAGCTCAATTCTTTCCGGCGCATGTGTGAAGGGGCTTTTTGCGTTTCTTGGCAGGAAACTTTCGGATGAGGCGGTTTATGAGACGGTTTCGTGTATGGAGCAGATCATGAGTACGGGAGGCGGCTGGCAGGATCAGGTCGGCGGTTTAACGGAGGGTATCAAGTTTATTACGACGAGACCGGGACTGCACCAGCAGATTTCGGTGTCGTATATCAGTATGCCTGAGGAAGCGAAAAAGGAACTGCAGGAGCGCTTCGCACTCATTTATACGGGGCAGCGGCGGCTGGCGAGAAATCTGCTCCGGGATGTTGTCGGCAATTATATCGGCGGCAGGGAAGAATTGGTGGAAGCGCTTTATGAGATGAAGCGTGTCGCATCAATGATGCGTTTTGAACTCGAGGAAGGAAATATTGACGGCTTTGCCGCGCTGCTTAACAGGCATTGGGAATTGTCCAAGAAGCTGGATGCCGGTTCGACCAATACCTGTATTGAGCAGATTTTTCTCGTCTGCGAGGATTTGATTGACGGCCGCTTTATCGCAGGTGCAGGCGGCGGCGGCTTTATTCAGGTGATCCTAAAGAAGGGGATTACGAAACAGCAATTAAAAGAACGGCTACGCGAGGTGTTTCAGGACAGCGGCGTTGCAGTCTGGGAATGCGCGTTTTTATAAAAAAGAAGTAACTATTCAGAGCCAGCCCCGAAAATACTGCGTGTTTCCTCGGTGTATCAAAAAGAACTCCGTCAGCGGCATTCTTTTTTGACGCGGAACTGACTATCCGCCTCCATCAGCGTGATCTCGAAATCGCGCCGGTTTTTCTCGTTCATGTTGGAGAGGATCAAACCGGAAAACAGCGAGATAATGCCTGCAAGCGCCGTGAAGCAGCAGACGAACAGCGTTGGGAATTTCAGCACAAGTCCGGTGCGCAGAAATTCGCCGAATACGGGGATGAAGAAACCAATCGCAAAAGCGAACAGCACAAAAGAGAATAGGCCATAAAACGCCATCGGTTTGTAATTTTTGAACAGGCGGATGATCATGCGCAAAACTTTGAGACCATCGGAATAGGTGCTCAGTTTGGAGACGCTTCCTTCCGGACGGTCCCTGTAATCAACGACCACATTTTCAAGCTGCATATGATTGTAGACGGCATGGATCGTCATTTCCGTCTCAATCTCAAACCCGCGCGAAAGCACGGGAAAGGTTTTGACAAAGTTATAGCTGAACGCACGGTAGCCTGTCATGATATCTTTGATGTCCGAATGAAACAGACAGTTGATGCTGGAACGGACAAGACTGTTTCCGAAATTATGGAAAGGGCGCTTGTTCTGTGTAAAATAGGTAGAAGAGAGGCGGTCGCCGATGACCATGTCCGTCTTGCGGGAAAGCACTTTGTCCACCATTTCCGCCGCGCAGTTTAGCGGGTAAGTGTCGTCCCCGTCGATCATCAGATAGCATTCCGCGTCAATCTCACGAAACATCCGGCGGATCACATTTCCCTTTCCCTGCATATATTCGCGGCGGACAATAGCTCCGGCTGCCTTTGCGATTTCTCCGGTACCGTCCGCTGAATTGTTGTCATAAACATAGATCACGGCATCCGGCAGCGCTGCCCGTGCGTCGGTCACTACCTTTTCAATTGTCTGAGCCTCGTTATAACAAGGAATCAATACAGCAATCCGATCCATTGATGTCTGCTCTCCCTTCCGCTATAGTGTCCCCCTTATTATCGTATAAATATTCGTCAATGTCAAACATAGAAAGTTGTATTCCTCCACTATTTCGGCTATAATATGCATAAGCAATGAGCAGTACCAAAATCGAAATGATGACGATTGGCTGCTCGCAGTCAGATCGTCATCATTCGATTTTGACAGGGCGAACGCCCGTCACGCGGGAAACCGAAGGTTTACCGCGTGGTACTGCGGAGTATGAAAATTGCAAAGATGCAAGGCGGCTGCTCGCAGTCAGATCGTCATCATTCGATTTTGACAGGGCGAACGCCCGTCACGCGGGAAACCGAAGGTTTACCGCGTGGTACTGCGGAGTATAAAAATCGCAAAGATGCAAGCCGGCTGCTTGCAGACGGGATTGCAACTTTCGATATTGACAGGGCGAACGCCCGTCACGCGGGAAACCGAAGGTTTACCGCGTGGTACTGCGGGGAAAAGCAGTGGCGCAGATGCAAGCGAACAGAAACAGGAGTGGAAGCGGTGGCAAAAAAGTATTACCCTGAATTGGACAAATTAAGAGGCGTCGCAATATTAATGGTGTTGCTCTACCACTCCATCCTGGTATACCCCGTTGATCTGACACAGAATCTGTGGTGCAAATATCTGCATAGTTTTTTGTGGATGGCGGAGATGCCGCTTTTTTTTCTGATTTCCGGCTTTTGCTTTCAATATCGGGGGCAGTACGGGACCTATCTGTCGGGGAAAATACAAAGAATCCTCGTGCCGCATCTCGTATTCGGGGCAGCGGATACGCTGATCCGTTTGATGTCGAATCCGTTGGTTCACCGCACGGTTGACTGGCATGGGGCGCTGAAGGAATTTTTCCTGGATGGAGCAAACGATTGGTTTTTGCTGTCGCTGTTTACGATCTTTCTGATTGCGCCGCTTGGAGCGAAGCTTTTGCAGCAAAAAGGCGGAACTGCGATACTTTTTGCGTTGGCCCTGCTCCTGTTTTTGGGTTACCGCTATGTTCCGGCGGTGTTTTCTTTTCGGAATAGCAGTACATTCAGTCTATATTTTGTGATCGGAATGATCCTCAGAAAGAAAAGAGAACAGGGATTACCTGCGCGCATAGGATTTATGCTGCCTGCGTTTGTGGCAGGCGCGGTCGGATTTTATCTGTTCATGCACCAGCATTGGATGGTGTATCTGGGTGCAAAGATCGTTGCGGATGTTACGGTCGGTTATGTGCTGCGGCTTCTTTTGGAGCTTGTAACCTCGCTTTCCATCTGCTATGTGCTGTATTGTCTTGTGATATGGTTTCAAGGTCGAAGCCGCATTGTGGATGATTTTTTCGTAATCTGCGGCAAATATTCCCTGCAAATGTATTTGCTGGACGGCTATGCGCTTGTTGTGACGAGGATGCTGCTCATCCGTGTGATGAGGGTGGAGGCGCCGTTGCTGATCATTTTGGGAAATTTTGCGGCGGATACGGCGATCGTGCTTGCGGTGACGTATTGGATCATAAGGCGTTTTAAGCTGACGAGGGTCTTATGCGGTCTGAAATCGTGACGGCGGTGGTGCCGTCCGAAATGACGGCAGTAAGATGCAGCTTGAAATAACGACAAAGAGGAGAAAAGAACATGGGCGTAATGCCTGCGATAACGGTTGTACGGATTTTGATCGTGATGCTTGTGCTGCCACTGATGTGTGGTTCTTTTTTTGCTGCGTGCCTGCGGCGTCATGAGGGGCGCGGATTTCTGCTCAACGCGTATGTGTTTGGGTGGATCGTTGTTTTTTGCCTGTTTGAGCTTATCTGTACGCCCTATGTGGTGACACTTGGCAAATTCAGCAGTTTTTATCAGGTGTACAACCCTTTCCTTCTAGCTGCGGCGTTTATTTCGATGACAGCGGCGGCAGTCGTGTTATGCAGGAGAAGAAAGCCTGCGGAAGACCCGAAAACAGAGATAAGCGGGGAAGAGACGGATGGCAAGGCTGCCCGGGATAAGACTGCTTGGTGGGCATGGATTCTCTGGGCGATCGTGATCGCATCGATACTTGTGCAGATGGTCTTTTTCTATTTTTATAATCACATGAACGGCGACGACTCCTACTATATCGCGCAGTCGGTGATTACGGATTTTGTGGATACGATGTATCAGAGGGACGCCTATACCGGTACGCCGATGGGCTTGGACGTGCGGCACGCGCTTTCCGTACTGCCGGTTTTTGTGACATGGCTTGGGCGGGTCTGCGGTCTGCACGCGGCGACGGCGGCGCATGCCGTTTTGGGGCCGGTGCTGCTTGCGATGTGTTATGGCGTCTATGCGCTTGTCGGGAGAGCGCTGTTTTCGAAAAACCGTAGCGTTGTGCCGCTGTTTGTACTGCTCGTGCAGGTATGGTATGTGTGGGGCAACGTGTCTATTTTTACGCCGGAAACCTTTCTGTATACAAGGACATGGCAGGGAAAGGCCGTGTTTGCCAATATCATTCTGCCGCTTGCGTTTTATCTGCTTTACCGTCTGTTGACCGAGTGGAAGGCTGTCTATATGGCGCTGCTGATGCTATTGAGCGTTGCGGGAATCTTTACGACAACGGCATCCGTCTATCTGCTTTCGGCGCTGTACGGCATTACGGCTCTGTACTGCCTGATCACGCAAAGACGGTGGAGAAAATGCTTCTGTATTGCGGTCTGCGTCATACCTGCGTTTTTATATGGGCTGGTGTATCTTTGGCTGTTGCGGACGTGGTAGGAAAGGAGGGGGCATATGGAAGAAACGATACGTGTGATATTGGAAACCTTGCGCGGTTATCGGGGGGAGAGTCTTTATCTTACCTATTATGCGCTGGCGGTATGTTATCTTTTTGTCAGTGAAAAAGAAAAACAGAAACGTTTGCTATTTTTATATGTTCCGCTCACGGTGTTTTTTCTGTTCGTGTTTCCCCCGACGGCGCATCTGATCATACACACGATCATGGATAATGAGATTTATTATCGGCAGCTTTGGCTTATGCCCTGTGCGGCGACGGTCTGCTATGCGGTATGCCATGCGGTTGTGAATGCGAAATTCGGAATTCTTAAGATATTGATATATACGGCAGGAATCGCGGTTATGGTTGCAGGAGGGAGCAATGCGTTTGGAAACGGCAATTATACGCTTGCGGAAAATCCGCAGCATCTCCCGCAGACGGCGATCAACGTGTGCGATGAGATACTGAACGATGACTTGGAGTATATGGTCGTCGCGGCGTTTCCGTTAAGCCTGATCGAATATACAAGGCAGTATACGGCGGAGATCGTATCGCCTTACGGAAGACCGGTCATCATTGATAAATGGCATGCGCATCATGAGCTATACGATGCGATCGAGGCGCCGATCCTGAATGCGGAGGAGCTTTCGACGCTGGCGCGCAAGCACGGGACGGAATGCATCGTGGTGCACAGCGTCAAGCAGATGGAAGGAAATATGGAAGATTATTCCTTTTACCATATTGCAACGGTAGATGGTTATGATATATATATGGAGAAGTGGCTTGCTGAGCGGCATAACGGCTTTTCTGTAGAGGAATCAAAAGGAGAATAGGGTATGAAAGAGTTTGATATGGGGAAAACCTATCTGATCACGGGAGGAGCGGGGTTTATCGGTTATTTTTTATCAAAGCGTTTGTTGGAGCGAGGCGCCCGTGTCATCGGTTTTGACAATCTGACAGATTATTATGACGTGAGGCTGAAAGAGGAGCGGCTGAAATATCTGATGCAGCATGAAAAGTATACGTTTGTGAAGGGAAATCTTGCGGAGGAAGACGACGTAAGAGCGGTGTTTGAGGAATACCGACCGGAGATTGTCGTCAATCTCGGCGCGCAGGCGGGCGTGCGGTACAGCATCGATCATCCCGAATCCTATATTGAGTCGAATGTCATCGGATTTTTCCGGATTTTGGAGGCGTGCCGCCATTATCCCGTGCACCATCTCGTCTATGCGTCATCAAGCTCTGTCTATGGGGGGAACGATAAAGTGCCGTTTGAGACGACGGATCAGGTGGACCGCCCCGTCAGTCTGTATGCGGCGACGAAAAAAACAGACGAACTGATGGCGTATGCATACTGTAAGCTGTACGGTATCAAGGCGACGGGGCTCCGTTTCTTTACGGTTTACGGACCGCTGGGACGTCCGGATATGGCGTATTTCAAATTTGCCAAAAAGATCATGGAGGGCGAACCGATCCAGATTTATAACAACGGCGATATGATGCGGGACTTTACGTATATTGATGATATTGTCACGGGTGTTGTCAATATTCTATGTAATCCGCCCGCGGAGGATGAGCTGGGTGCCGCGTACAAAATATATAATATCGGAAATCACAAGCCCATTAAATTAATGGATTTTATTGAGACGCTGGAGCGCTGCCTCGGCAGGGAGGCGGTTAAAGAATATCTTCCGATGCAGCCGGGAGACGTATACCAGACGTATGCGGATGTATCCGACCTGATGCGCGATTATGGCTTTAAGCCTGACACAGCGATTGAAGACGGTCTGCGGGAATTCGTGGCATGGTTTAAGGAATATTACCACTATGAATGACACGTGGCAAAAAAAGATTTGCACCATTGTATGGAATATTTCAGAACGCAGGATGCAAAAGCATGTCGATCTGAGGACAAAAACAATTCCAAGAATGGAGGCCGGAAGGATTCATGATACGACAAATTAGATACTTTCAGTCTGTTGTCCGCAACAACAGCTTTTCGGAGGCGGCCCAGGAGTGCAATATCTCGCAGTCTGCAATCTCGCAGCAGATACAGGCTTTGGAGCGTGAACTTGGTTTTTATCTGTTGGAGAGAAAAAAACGAAAGTTTATACTTACTCCGGCAGGAGAATATTTCTATAAAAAGAGTCTGGTGCTGATTGCTGATTATGAGCAGATGTGCCGGGAGGCGGGCAAACTCGCAAAAGATGATAAAGCTGCTTTGGTGATAGGTTATCTGCGCTGTTACAGCGGACAGGAGTTTCATCTTGCATTGGAAGAATTCTCAGCGAAGTACCCGGATGTGTCAGTGAAGATTGAATATGGAAATCATGAAGAATTGTATGAACTGCTCCGAATGGGAGGAGTGGATCTGGTTTTGAACGATCAGAGAAGGGCATTTTCAGACCAGTATGTGAATCTCATTTTAACTACCGGAAATGAGTATGTTGAAATATCATCCAGAAATCCGATTGCTTTCCTGCCGTCTATCACACCGCAGGAATTGAAGAATATTCCCTGTATCCTTGTGGCGTCAAAGGAGCAAAGGGAAAACGAACAGGAATATTATAAAGGAGTGGTAGGATTCCGGGGAGATTTTCTTTATGCGGAAAATTTGGAGGAGGCCCGCCTGATGGTGATCGGAGGGCAGGGTTTCATGCCGGTAGAAGGGGTGAAAAAAGCAGAAAATTTTGGTTCTTCTATCAGCCGTGTTCCTTTGTTCCGGGGAGATTCGCAGATTACCCGTAACTATTGTGCCTTCTGGAAGAAAGACAATTCAGGTTACTACATAGAAGAATTTGCAGATATATTAAAGAGAAAATTTGAATAGATATGTTTGAACGAAAGAGCCGTCCCGGTATTTTGCAGGGCGGTCTTTTTTTTGTATCAGTTTTTCTTATAAAAATATCCCCCTGCAATGCCTGCTATGCCTGTATGGAAACGCATACCTGTGCCATAAAGGATGACATGGCGGATTTATCCGTTGTTTTGCTGATAGGGGCGACAGCGTGTGGAAACAACAGCGGACAGTCAGAAGGTGGGCAGGGTATCATAGGGCAGATAGAAGGTAGTTCTGGAAAGGATAGTGCTGCGGATTTGGACAGTGAACCTGTTTACGGATGCGGGAGAAGCGGTGGTGTTGAAACAGGTGCAGGCGGAAGTGGCTGGGCATAAAGGTCCGGTCTGAACACATGTCATCTACCTGCGGCGAGCGGATGCAGACCATTTGTCGGGGGGTGTGACATTAAAATCAATCAGTGACGGACTGATGGGGTGGATCAGGAAGAATTATTTTAGGATTATAGGTATCAATTCAGGGTTGATCCTGCTTGGGGTTGGCGGCCTGGTTCAGCCGACTACATCTGCTTTGGTACATAATGCTTCCACTTTGGCGATCAGTTTAAGCAGCATAAAAATTTAATGGATTGAACCAGATTATTATTGACAAATGGAAATGGAGTAGAGTATATTTAATATGAGTTAGCGGTTACTAACATCAAGTAACCGCATTTCTTAAATACCATGGTTAGTTTTCACTAACCTAAATTAGGATAATAATTGGAGGACATTTTATGGTTAAGATTACAGTAGGAATAGAAGGGATGGCCTGTGGGATGTGCGAGGCGCATATCAACGAGGCGGTAAGGAACGCTTTTCAGGTGAAAAAGGTAACAAGCTCACATACAAAGAAGCAGACAGTCATTATTGCGGAGAAAGACATCCCGGAACAGGAACTGAAAAATGTGGTTGCGAAAGCCGGTTATGATGCTGTATCGATAAGCAGTGAACCTTACGAGAAGAAGGGACTGTTCTCTGCGTTCAGGGGTAAGAAGAATGAAATTTTATGAATTTGGAGAGTTAAATAAACCGGTAATTATTTTATTGCCGGGAACCTGCTGTCACTGGAAGGCAAATTTTGAGAAAGTCATTCCGTTTCTGGCAGAAGATTTCCACGTGATCTGCGTGTCGTATGATGGTTTCGATGAAACGGAAAAAACGATCTTTCATGGGAATGTATTCCCTGATATGGTGACGGAAACGGATAAAATAGAAAATTATATCAAAGAAAATTATGGCGGGAAAATTCATGTCGCCTATGGCTGTTCTTTAGGAGGCAGCTTTGTGGGGCTGCTAGTGCAACGTAGGAATGTCCATATCAGTCACGCAATCCTTGGCAGTTCCGATCTGGTCACGCCGATTGAAAATGGGATTTCCGTATCCGGTACAACAATACATATTTTTTATGCTGTGAAAATGGGGGAGAGATATCTGGAGCGGTATCACCGGCACTTTAAAAATCCGGATATCCGCCGCCATGATATGCAGCATGAGGAACTGCTGATCTGCTACCCGGAGCAGTGGGTTGAGGAAGTCAAAAAGTGCTGCGGGGTATAAAAATAAATGGTGTTAGTCAGTAAGTGGGGCGGTAAGGTTATAGAGCCACTAAACCAACTTCCCTAATATCCTTGCTGCTATGGTAATAATCGATGCCTGTCACCGCCAGCACTACATCCATTAGCCGCCCAATAATATTTGCAGCGTTTTGGTAGGCAGCTGAGAAAAGTGCATTATACCTGTTGATATACTTGCTTGCTACTCCGCGGTAAAACACATACCGCCGCTTAATAAAGCTATGGAACCCATTTACCGTATTCAGGTTATAAAAGCAGGAATCTTCCCCGTTATGGCCATTGCAGTCCTTAACGGTGCAGTCCGCAAGCCCTGGAAATACATGGTAGCTACGCAGGCCGTCGCAAAGGGCGAGGGTCCCGTCTGCAATATGGCCTTCAAATATATCAACCAGTTCCCTTGCGCTGGGTTTTGCACGGTTGACAGTGGCGGCAATTGCATCCCCCTTACGCTGGATGCCTGTGCAGATACACACATACTCATTGGAGATTCCCCTTTTTTCCGCTTTTGCACCATGCCT
This sequence comes from Lachnospiraceae bacterium, assembly GCA_014804755.1. Taxonomy (GTDB): domain Bacteria; phylum Bacillota; class Clostridia; order Lachnospirales; family Lachnospiraceae; genus DLAJ01. The sequence goes on from JAAUZE010000008.1 coordinate 444,935, forward strand.
GCGCGGTTTTCTGGGAATGGAGCTGTCCAGCTTTTTTCCTTTGTAGCAGTCCAGGACAAAAGTCTCGTCAAATTCAGAAACATCGCCGAGGCAGACCCCGTTTATTTCAGGGAGCTGCTGCAGTGACATGAGCACTTTGTGGCGCATATCAAAAACTGCCTGATGGGAACAGCCTATCCGTTGTGCGGTGTAGTCAATTGCATTGCCATGGATCGTGTCTTCGATCACTTTCCTCCAGACTTCTGCCGGGAAATGTGAATTTGACATTATGGTATGGGTGGTTGGGACAAAGGTTTTTCCGCAGGATTTACAGAAAAAGCGCTGTTTTCCACATTTATGACCATAACGGATAACGGCATGGGAATCACAATAAGGGCAATCCGGTTTGTCCGCCATGGTGTTTTTCGCTGTCATGAGGAGGGCAGCATCCAGTAAGGATGAAATATCTTCCTCTGAGAGCAGGTCGATGCGCCTGATAAGCAATTCTTTGTTAGTCATGGTATTCCCTCCTGAATTGGGAATAGCATCGCACTTTATGGATCTAATAAAACGGACTCAAAAGCTTTACCGACCCACTTGCTGACTAACACCAAATAAATTGAATAATGCGAGGAAGATAAAATGAACAGACATATTGAAATCAAAAACGCTTATAAAAACCTTGGTGGAGATGCAACTTTTTATGACGGGATGATCACCTGCTCCACCCTGCCGGGGAAAATAGTGTGTAAGCTGGTTTGGAACATGGACAAGAAAAAGAATGACCATTATCTGGAACTAGCATTGTCCGGCATCCCAAAGAACTTCAGCGGCAAAATGCTGGAAGTGCCTGTTGGGACAGGGATCTTAAGCATGCCGGTGTATGAGACGATGCCAGGTGCAGACATCACCTGCCTTGACTATTCCCTGGACATGATGGAGCGTGCAAAGAGGCAGGCGGAGAAACGCGGTCTTCAGAATGTCCGCTTTATGCAGGGAGATGTGGGGAAACTGCCCTTTGAAGATGAGAGTTTTGACCTGGTGCTGTCACTGAACGGTTTCCATGCTTTCCCTGACAAAGAAGCGGCATACAGTGAGATTTTCCGTGTCCTGAAGCCGGGCGGGATATTCTGTGGCTGCTTTTATGTAAAAGGTGAAAATAAACGGACAGATTTTCTGGTTGATAAAATTTACACACCCAAGGGATATTTTACGCCGCCCTATGAAACGGTGGGAAGCCTGAGTGAACGGCTGAAAGCCATGTATCGGAAAGCGGAAGTAAAGACCGTGGAGGGCATGGCGGCTTTCCGGTGCAGGAGGTAATCTGTATATGAAATACATCGGAAT
>JAAUZE010000009.1 GCA_014804755.1 Lachnospiraceae bacterium
CAACATTCTTGCAAGCTGTGATTTGTGCCCTTTCTCTGACAGCTCAACAGCGTTCCATAAGGTGGCTCGGTCTGCATATTCTTTGGGTGCATTGGGTGGTAGGGAGATTTCGCTGTGGACTAAATCTTCATGGTATTTGGGGCGGTAGGTCTGCCCGTCATATTCGCTCACAAGAATACTCCTGCTGATGTATGATGCTTTCTCAACCGCTGACTGCCCTTTGCTCCGTTTGACTATGGAAAAACGTGTGCTTGCCTGTTTCGTGACACTACCCATATACAACACCTACATTCTGCCAATAGGGTAGTGGGGCGCACTCATAGACTTTGTGGGCAGATAAAAGCCGCACTTTGGCTTTTGTCTGAACGCAAAGTTCATTAGGGGGCAGGGGCGGCACTTTCGCCCCGATGGGGGATTGTAGCTCCCCAATGTGCGCCTGCCTTTGGCGCACCGCCCTCCGCAGGAGTCCATACAAGTGAAACTTGCCCCTCGGAGAGCGCACATACCACCTTGGGTGGTATATCTGTGCGCACCCCGTAAACGGGGTGATTACGTTACCCCTGCTTTTCGTTTTCTCGGCTCTCGTCATTCGTCCTCGCCCTCGCTTTCATTTTCAGTACGGAGTAGTGTTTCTTGTGAAAGAGCAGTTTTTCTGCTTTCCGACTCGATTTTAGCTATAATCTGCTGACACTCTCTTGTCTGCAATGCAACTGATAAGATACGGTTCAGCTCGTCCTCGTCAAAACTGTAACAGTCGGGGAAATACTTTACGATAATACCGCCCATGATATACTTGTGATGGTTCTCGGCTTTGCGTTTCTTCTCATTCTGCTTTTTCTTCTCGTTGGCTACACGCTGTTTTGCCTGTTCCAATGCCTGTAATGCCTTTTCCAAATCTTTACTATACCGTTCTGTTGATTCTATCATTTGCTTCTCCTTCCTACCTATTGGTACTGTAAATTATAATTATGACAAAAGGGACTTTTCATTTCTGAAAACTCCCTTTTCCTGCTTCTGTGTATCATTTGTAGTATATCTTTTGCACCATTTTCTAAATACGCTTATTCTTCATAACATTTATCCCCCCTTTCTACTCGCATCTTATACATATCTCTGCCTTTTCTGCAAAATACTCTCTCTTTGCCATTAGTTCCACCTGCTTGTCTTTTGACAGGCATTTGAACATATCCTCATAATTTAGCTCTGCCATTGGCGTATTTTTCGTAAGTCTAAACAACTGTGCCTCAAGCCATTCATTCCATAAATCTAGGAACAAATCAAGGCTATTTGTATAAGATATGGCATCATCAAACCCATAAGGGAACTTATAATATATCAACTTTATAAACCCGAATCTCCCTGCCTCAACTACCATTACCTCAACATCGTCAAGTTCCTCCGCAAAAGCGTTTACAACCTTTCTGCATTTTTCACGTTCTATATCACTAATATATACCTGTTTATGCTCCGATTTCTGTTCTTTGTGTTCCTGCCACTCTTTCTCCAACCGAATCATATGTTTTTCCAAAAATAGGAGTTTCGCTTCAATATCTGCTTTTGATGTGACAGTAACTGCAAATTGTAACATATCCTTCTCATTCCACCCTTTAATCCTTGCATAACGTTCTGCTAATGCAGAAAACCTTTCACAATGCTCATTCGCAATTAGGTAAGTAACCTCATAAAACTTCATTTGATACTCACACCCCTTTCAAAATTTGTCTTGCACTTTATCGTTTTGTGCATCAGTTAATTTTGCAACAGTATCCTTATATAGACACTATTATTATACTGATTTTACAATGATAATAATCATAATACAAGTACTATTTTGAAAAGGGGTGATAAAATGATAAGCTATGACCGCTTATGGGTAACCATGAAGAAAAAGGGCATTACGCAATATGACCTCTATACCAAATATAACATAAATCGCTCTCAATTAGACAGATTGCGCCACAATAAAAATGTGCAGGTAAGCACTATCGACAGGCTATGCAACATCCTTCATTGTAACGTTGAGGATATTATGGAACACTTCGACGATAATGACGTATTTTGATTCGGTATGTGCGAACTCGGAATACTATGACACGGTATCTTTGTTCTGTGCGTATTTGAGTGTTTATCTCCTACGAAATAATATACGCCTTTTTCTCTGTCCTCGCGTCTTATCCGTCCATTTCGCTCGTCAATCTGCGCCTTTTTCTTGACTTTGGTGCGTTCCTCATATTCTTTCTGCTTGCCGTTGGCTTTCCGCTTTAGATAGTTTTGGTGTAACTTATCCCTCCTCGCTTCTTTTTTGCGCATTTCTTCCAGTTCTTCGGGTGTCGGCTCTTTTACTTCCATAGTCGGCGGTATATATTCCCCGATAAAGTTAAAATAAATCTCTACCTTTTGAGTAGTGTCAACACTTCCTTTACGGTCACGCTCATGCACAATTATTTTCTCAATAAACTCATTCAGCATTACTGTTGACATTTCCTCTGCGTTGCTGTACCTCTCAACCAATTTTAGAAAACGTGCGGCAGATTTACGGTCATTTTCATACTGTGTCTGCTCTGCCTTGTAACTGTCCAATTCTTCCTGCAATTGTTCCTGCTCGCCCTCGTATTGGTTGTAGAGCATGGTATAACGCTTGTCTGACAGTTTCCCCAATGCGTTATCCTCATAAATCTTGGCAATCAGCATTTCCAGCTCCCCGATACGCTTTTCACATACTGTCATGCGTTTTCTCTGTTCGGTAAAGTCTACGGTCTGCCTGTCCTCAATATGTGACTGTATTTCTTCCGCAAAACGCTTTTTATCAAGATTAGCATACTGAATAATCTCTTTTATGGTCTTTGCCACTATCTCCATAACGTGATCCGCTTTGATGCGGTGCGCTGACCTGCATAGTGTTCCGACTGGCTGTTTTGCATAATTTCCGCATACATACATGGGAATACGCTTTCCGTTGTTTACCCTATGGACATACATTTTACCGCCACAATCAGCACAATACATCACTCCTGTGAGCGGGTGCGCTTCGCCCCAACCGTCGGGATACCGCTTTACCTGCCCTCTGATGCGCTGTACGTTTTCAAACGTTTCTTGGTCAATAATCGGCTCATGAGTGTCCTCAAAGATTAACCACTGGTCTTTATCCACATAACGACTCTTTTTGTCCTTAAAATGTTTGCGAGTCTTGAAGTTTACCGTATGCCCTAAATATTCATGTTTTTGTAAGATATGCGCTATGGTGGAACTCGTCCACTTATAAGGATTTTTAATCTCCCTGTTCTGCCACAATCCCACACCCAACTGTGCTTGGTGGTAGGCGGGAATGGGGATATGTTCACTTGATAGTTGTGTCGCAATCTGAAACGGACCGTAGCCTTCAAGCGTCATGCGATATATCCGTCTGACAATGGGAGCTACTTCTTCATCAATCACCCATTTATTTCTATCTTCTTTGTCTTTCAGATAACCATATGGCGGACTGCTTGCAACGTGTTTTCCGCTTTCTCCTTTTGCCTTAAAAGTGGACTTGATTTTCTTGCTGATGTCCTTTGCATAGTATTCATTGATTACATCTCGGAATGGAAGGAAATCATCATCAAATCCCGAACTTGTGTCAACGCCCTCGTTAACTGCAATCAGCCTTACATTCGCTCTGCGTAACTGTTCCCTCAACATTCCCATTTGCACATAGTTTCTTCCCAAGCGGCTCATATCTTTCACGATGATAGTTCCGATATTGCCTTTTTCTACCTCTGCAAGCATGGTTTGAAGCCCCTCACGCTCAAAGGTCGTGCCCGATATTCCGTCATCGGTAAAATGGCGTATGCCCTTAAACCCGTTTTTCTCCGCAAAATCCTCTAACATTGCCTTTTGGTTGGATATGCTGTTGCTTTCGCCCTGCAACTCGTCATCATGGCTCAATCTCTCGTATAGTGCTGTTAATTCGTGACTCATAATCAATTCCCTCCTTTCCGCCAGTTTCGCATAAATGCTATGGCTCTTTTGTATTTATTTTGATTAAGAAGTCCTTTACAGTTTATAACTCCTGCCGCAAGTTTGTATTTCTTATACTGTCTTACAGCGAAATGGTTTGGGTTTTTTTCTTCCAGCTCGTCAAACAGCAGGTCAACGGCATTTTTAAACTCCTCATCGTCCTCCCTTGCTTCGCTGGCGTCAATCAGATCGATCAGCATTGCGAAATTCTGCTCGTCCTCCGGCGCTTCATACCAGATATAAGCGATCAGCGCCGTATAATAGAGTTTTTCAGCCTTTACCCAAAAGTCCTCACCTGATTGCTGTCCCTCTCCTTTGGTGTTGACTATGATCGTGTTTACAAGTTTCAAGATGTCCTTTTCGCTCCGTATATAAGCAAAAGGATTGTAGTGCATGGATTTTGCAAAGTTTATGGTATTGAGGACTTTTATCTTGTATCCGCCCTTTTTGAGCATTTTTCCGCACTCGACCAGGACGGTGCCTTTCGGATCAGTAACCACGAAGCTGCTATGTTGCTGCATCAGGTTTGGTTTTACGAAAAACCTCGTCTTTCCCGAACCGGAACCTCCAATAACAAGAATATTCTTGTTCCGTGCATACTTTGGCTCTTTCGGTCTGCCTGACATCATAAGCCTCTCCGTTGCAGTCAGCAGAATATTATTCTCAAATGTGGCATCCATGTACGGCTCTATGTCTTTGGCAGTCCCCCACCTTGCGGAGCCATACTCCTCGCCATGCCGGAACTTCTTCGCATTTTTGGCTTTATAGTACACCACAATCCGGAGAACTATGCCGCATCCTGCTCCGATCAGCAAATCTCTTGGATAAAAACTTGGTAATGGGTTTGTAAATAAACCGTCCATCCCCTCCATGACTACCATCATTTTGGCGGAAGCATCGCTCCCCGGCGATACCCGCCACAGCCACGCTATTTTATCGCAGAAATATCCAGTAAGGATATAGGGAAGGCACATCAGAAATAATTTCTTTTTATTAACGTTCCCTGTCTTTGCCTTGAGTTTTCCGGGAACTGATTTAAGGTCTTTGGCAATACCGTCTATAATCTTACTCATAAAGACTGCCCCCTGTCCTTTTGGTGTTCCCTTGTCCTCTCCCTGTTTTTATTCTGCGATACAATGTCCTTAAAGCATTTCAGTTTCTCCCTCACGGAAGTTCTGCCTTTCTTTTTCTCATTACCATAAACAAATTCCCTGAATGCCTGCGATAACACGTCGGCATCCCTTCCCTTAAAAAAGACCACATATTTAGGCAGAGCGTTTGTCTTATCTTTCTTCACTGCGAAATCAACGTTATATTTACGGGCTACACGCTCAAATGATTTGATGTTGCCGTCAGATATTTCGATGGACGAAACGCCTGCGCCTTCACCTACCAGTTTCCTCACAGATGTTTTTCCATGCGTTTTTGAACCTGGATTCTTCTGCTTCTGATGATTTAAGTACATCTGCATCGCAGCTTTCAGTGTGCTGGTGGTTAGTTTTGAGGTCTTGATCACAAGGGCGATTGATTTTTGTGTCACTTCCTCCTGCATAAATACCTCCAATCTGCATTCTTCTATGCCTGTACGCCGCTACGGTGGAACATACAGCCTGTGCAATAAATACCGCATAACACTCCTTTCCGCTTTTGGACACAGTGTCCAAAAGACTTTGAAATAAAATAAGGGCAGCCATAAGCCGTTTTTACGGTCCATAGCTGCCCTCGCGCTGTTAAATGTTTCTATAAATGTTCCTTATAAAGCAATCCCTGCCTTTTTAGCAAAATCTGTCTTTCTGCCCTCCAGTTCCTCCCGCCTTTCCTCCGGAAGTCTCTCAAGCATATCTTCGTACTCCAGTCCCGTCAATGACGGATACTCTTTGGCTATCTTATGCACCTGTTCATATAGCCAGTCCTGCCATAAATCATTGAAAAGTTCCCTGCTGTCGGTATATGATATGGTATTATCAAAGCCGTCAGGATATTTGTAATATAGCAGCCTCAAAAATCCAAATCTCCCTACATCCACCACTAATATGTTTTCTTCCTCAAGACCGGCAAATGCATCTGCCACTGCCCTGCATTTTTTTTGCTCTTCCTCTGATATGTATCTCTTTTTTTCCATAATCCGTGTATCTCCATATTCTTTTTCCCATAATATTCTGTTTAAATTCCAACTTTTGAAATCCTTTCCATAAAATCATCATCAGGCTCTGCCTCATCCAGTATAGAACTGTCACCAAATATAAATCTCTCCTGGTAGCGCTCCATGATATCCAGCATCATCAGAAAACACTCCTGATGATACAGAAAACTGACAAGGCACAGCAGCTCGCTGTCTTTCAGTTCCCCTATCCTGAAATAATTTTCAAAATCATACCGGTCTGCAAACTTGCAGAAAGCCAGCTTTTCCAGCATCAGCGCTTTTCCCATGCTGTCCTGTTCCTCATACTTTTTCAATAATTCTTTCTTGTCCATGTTTCTGTTTTCCTTTCTTTAATCTCCAATTTTAGTAACTATAACCATCTCCATTATAAGAGCATAATAAAATGGAAGCAAGAAAAACCGAAAGGAAAATATCGCAGGTTATGATAAAATTCGACAAACTCTTTAAAACCTTAAAGGAACAGGGAATAAGCCAGTACAGCCTTTACACTCGCCACGGTGTCAGCAGGTCACAGATACAGAGGCTGAAAAACAACCAGTCCGTCACTACACATACCCTGAATATGTTATTGAACATCCTGGGTGACGGATTTACCCTCAATGATATCGCAGAATTTACGCCCGATGACAATGCGGAAAAATAAACCATTTTTATAACATAATCCCTGCCTTTTCTGCAAAGTTTTCCAAACATCTTCTACATTTGGTCAGTATGTCCGGATGTACGCTGCCCCGCTCCCTTTTCTTCCCACCCGCCGCCATACATATCATGCTGCACCTCCTGCTGGTAATAATGCCGCATTGTTGAGGGTGCATTATAAAGCACCTTAATCAGATATGACCTGATATTTGTGATTTTTGTCGTGGTATTCCTCATGCAGTCCATGACATACTCTACATGGCTGCTGTCCAGTTTCAGGAAACGTGACTTTACAAGTTCATAAGGATAATCATCTCCGTTGATGTTGATCTTGCTGCGCTTTACGCACACAATGTCACACACAATTTCATAAATTTCCTCGAACATCTCCCTGTCATTATGGCTGTCATACTTCATGTGGTGGTCATATTCCAGATTTTCACGTATAACCGCCATGTACGCTCCGGTATTATCTGCCGCATCAATCGCATCAATCCCCTCTGATTGATTGATATGATTGTTATAGCTCATATCGTTATAATTATTATTGTTATAATTTAGGTCTGTTTTCCCGACCTCCTGAAGTCGGTTTTCCTGACCTCCTGAAGTCGGTTTCTCCGACCTCTTGAAGTCATTTTCCCCGACCTCCTGAAGTCGGTTTTCCTGACTTCCTGAAGTCGGTTTTTCCGACCTCTTGAAGTCGGTTTCTCCGACCTCTGCGGAAAAATCAGCATTAGACGGCTCCATTTCCATTTTATCTGACACGGCAAAATTCTTTACATAAATAATGTCCGGCTTTCCAAGTCCCCTGCGTATTCTTTCCACAAGCCCGATCCCTTTGTTGGAATCCAGTTCCGCCAATATTTTTACCGCTTTTTCCTTGCTGCACCCTAAATCTTCCCTAATATTTTCAACAGTGTAGATAATATATGCCCTGTTTCGATCGTCAAGCCAGCCGTTTTTCATTGACATCGCCATACGGTCAAGCATAAGCCCGTACAGGAGCTTGGCATCGCTGCTAAGCCCCTTGAACCTTTCATCTTTGATTAACAGACGGGGAACACGGTAAAAAGAAAACTGCTCCGCTTCTATTCCATAGTAATAATCAAATTCCATTGCACTGCCCACTTTTCCGCGCCCCCTTACTGCTTATTCTTCCAGTCCTCCAACAGTTGGTAAATGATGTTTTCTATATCCTCACTGGTGTAATCTTCTGCAAAAAACTCACGGATCTTGTCAGACTTGATTGTGACTTTTCTCTCCTTTGGTTTTTCCTCCGTGAGTATCAGCCGCACCATCGGCAGAGTCAGCTCATCATTTTTTCCATATTCCTTTAACCTTGCCGACTGCGCCGTGGATATGGATATGCCTGTTTCTTCAAGAATGACCTGTACCCATTCCTGCGCCTGTTCCGGAAGGAATGACAGGTCAACACCCTGCACAAGACCAATCTTCTTTTTATCCACCATCTCAAGCAGTTCATCAGAAAGACGGGCAAGCCATATGTACCTCTGTACGGTTTTTCCGCTTTCTCCGGCAGCTTCACCAACCTCGTCAAGGCTGTTTCCGTTCCCTTTCTTTCCCTGATGCTTTATGGCTTCATATTTCATGGAATAAGCCTTTGCTTTCTCGCTTGGCAGAATGTCTTCCCGCTGGATATTTGTGTCCACCATAATTACGGTAGCTTCATCGTCGTTGTAATCTTTTACAAACACGGGCATCGTGGACAGTCCCGCCAGTTCACAGCCGTGCCGTCTGCGATGTCCCGCAATGATCTCATATCCGCCTTCTGCCCTCGGTCTTACAATTCCGGGCATCAGCACACCATAATTTTTAATGCTCTCCACTGTTTCCTGCATTTTTTCATCATCAAGCACTTTAAAAGGGTGCCCTTTGAAATCATGCAGTTCAGAAAGCAATATCTCCTGTACCTGTCCCGCGTCAGACTGTATTGTCGAAGATCCAAAAAGGTCATCAAATTTACTAATCTGTACTTTTGACGCGCTTCTTCCTTTACTCATCGCAAAGCACCTCCTCTGTCAGTGACTGGTATGCAGCTGCCACTTTCCCCTTTGGATCATGCTGATAGATACTGACTCCCTCCGCTGAAATCTCCGCCGCCCTGACAGAAATTGGAATGCTGTTTTCAAATATCCTCACTCTGCTTCCATAATTTTCAATTAAAAGCGCACTGATATCCTTTGCGTAGTTCGTCCGGCTGTCCACCATTGTCAGCAGAATGCCCTCAATCTCCAGTTTTGGATTAATCTGCCGCTTTACCTTTCCAATGGTCTTAATAAGCTGCTCCAATCCTTTCACCGGCAGATATGCCGCCTGTACCGGTATTAAAATACTGTCTGCACAGGCAAATACATTTATGGTTATCATGCCGAGCGAAGGCATACAGTCGATCAGGATATAATCATATCTGTCCCTCACCTGTTCTATGTAAGAACGAAGCACAAGCTCCCTGCTCATGACGTTCACAAGCGACACTTCCAATCCCGACAATTCAATGTTCCCCGGCATAAGGTCAATGCCCTCCTCATGTTTTAAGATGCCGTAATCCTCTCCGGTTTCCTCATCATTGATAATGCTTATCATAACCGTTGCAAGCGTTTCCTCCAGCCTGTCCGGTTCCGTGAAACCCAAACTTGCTGTCAGACTTCCCTGCGCATCGGCGTCAATCAGCAGGACTTTCTTTCCCTGTTTTGCCAGTCCGATACCTAAATTGCTTGTAGTGGTGGTCTTGCCGACGCCGCCTTTTTGATTTGCGATTGCTATAACTTTACACATGGTTTTTTCCTCCGATTTCATTTAGTTTTCTTTTATATTTGCCTTATGTACCTCTGCATAAGCTCTGTAAAACCTGTTTGTTCCTTTGTTGTGATACAGTTCGGAAAAGTCTGTTACAACAACTTTTGACTGTCTTTTCAGAATTTTCTCAAACCACTTAATATCATTTTTTGTTCCCATTAACCGAATTTTCAGCACTGTCTTTTTCCTCCATAGACTTCTGTCTGTGGCAAAACTTTTGATAATGGGGACTGATCCCCCTCGCTATTTCTAAAATACCGGAAATGTACATTAACACTTTGTAAATAACAGTCCCGACGCTTTGCCTGTTCTGATTTCTCATAATTAAAATTTTCATGTTGCCTGTTTCTAAAAACCATGTGTGTTGTTTTGACAACTGCACACTTGCACTTAACGCTGTGTTGTTCATACCTGAATCTCCTCGCTTTTCATAAAATAAAATGACTATTACCAAATGTGCTTTTTAATTTGTTGGACTAGCCTGACTATACAAATTCTATAAAAAGACTAAAATCCTGCTTGAAAGGCGCAAAAAGGAGCATTTCGATTATTTCCGAAACACTCCTTAGGTATCTGTGGATTCACACTGATTTTGTTGGACTTTGAGATAAAAATTGCATTATGGTGTATTATGATGTACCACTGCAAAAAATTTTGTTGTACTTTTGTTGGACTTTTGATATTTTTGTTACACCAGAAATCCATGTCATACTCAATAATTTTAGTTCGAATTTTGAATGATCAATCACTTAGTAATGCACGTTTTCTTTCTATCATTTCCTCGATTCTCTCGATATATTGGGCAACATCCTTCACATTCTCACACCGCTCAATTCGCCCGTCGGGATATACCCGTTTCGTAATCGAACCAGCGCCTAATGCAACGATGGTCTGCACTTCCTCCATGATCAAAATATTGTAGATGCCGTTTTTCCCCGGTTTCGCATATCCGGTATTCTCAAAATTGCCGAACATGTTCTTCTGGCGGTATAAATAATACGGCTCCATCCCCATCTCTTTTGCGCCCGCAGCGGCAATCGCCATGGTCTCGTCCGTGTTGCAAAGCGTCTCGATCCCGTTTTCCTCGATCCACTGATTCAGCCGCGACGCGCGCTTTAAGGCAAGCGAATGCACCGTGAGACTGTCCGGCGCTAATTCCCTCACCGCCCCGATCGTCCGCGCGACATCTTCCGCATTCTCTCCCGGCAGACCGAGAATGAGATCCATATTAATATTGTCAAAGCCTTCCTCACGCGCCATGATAAACGCCTCGCGCACCTGCGCGGCGGTGTGTCTTCTGCCGATGATGCGCAGCGTTTCCTCCTTCATCGTCTGCGGATTGACGGAAATCCGTGTCACATGATGACGCCTGATGACCTGCAGCTTCTCCCTTGTAATGCTGTCAGCCCGCCCTGCCTCAACCGTAAACTCCTTTAAGTCCTTAAGCGGAAACGTCTCCTCCAGCTTATGAAGCAGGCGTTCCAAACGCTCCGGGGAAAGACTGGTCGGCGTACCGCCGCCAATGTAAAGTGTCTCCGGCGCTTTTCCCCCGAACGCTTCCCTCACATAGTCAATTTCCTTACACAGACAATCAAGGTACTCGTCCATCCGTTTCTCCCACACACTTACCGGATAGGAGGTAAATGAACAGTACAGACAGGTCGTCGGACAAAACGGGATTCCGATGTACAGACTATAGCCGTTTTCTCCGTCAAGCTGCTCTAAAATGCTCTTTTCACGCAACGCGATGTCAAGACAGAGCGCCGCCTTCTCAGGTGAGACATCATGCTCTTTTTGCAAAAAAAGAACGACGTCCTCCCCGGACGCCCCCCGCTCGATCAGTTCCATCGCAAGCTTGGTCGGACGGATGCCCGTTAAGTTGCCCCAAGGCAGCGTCATTTTCGTTTCCGCACAGAGCGTCTCATAGAGAAAGTGCTTGAAAGCCGCCTTCGCCTTCTGTTTTTCCGCCGGCAGGGACATGACATACTTGTGAGAATGATCCGCCTGCTCCTTCGTGGATTTCAGCAATATTTCGGAACAACCGTCGGCCTGTTCCCTATCCGAAGAGGAAGTCTCTCCGTCCCGCATCCGGAAAACCATCTGCGCTCTGCTATCCGAAATCGAGACGACGATGTCTGCCGAAACACCCTGTTCCTCCCATTTTTCCGGCAGCAGCACCTTCACCAGCATCGTCGGATAAAACGACTGCACTAACGCATGGATATCATATTCGTAATTTTCCCTGTTACAGGAAACCGCCAAAATCTGTCGCATGATTTCCGGCTCCTTTTCGTTCTGTCCTGCTTGCAATAACTCCCTTTTAAGAAACTGCTCTCCCTGATCTTATTCAAAAGCTTCTAATTATTTAACACCCATTTTCATGGCTCATGTTTCCGGAAAGACCTCGGTTACTTCGACGGGAATGCCCAGAAAAAAGGGTTTGATCTCATCTGCCGAGTCACAGGTAAATTCATCATACATCACAAAAACACCGCTTGCAGAAATTGCATGATCTTCGCCGACAATAAATGTCACGGCTGCCGGAACCGCATTTTCATATGTATACAGATAAATGACATTTTCATTCACATTCTCATTTACAAAAGTCCTCTCAACCGTACATATGCTGGCTGCAGCCAACTTGTCGGTACCGCTCCTGGCATTGATCTGTACCATAAAAGAGCCAAAGACCTTCTGCATAAAATACGACTTTAATTCTTCTGAAGCGCTGTCCAGACCCAGATTCATTAATTGTGCCATTGCAGCAACATTTTCATCCGCAACGGAAATCGCATACACAGCCTTCGGAGTTGCGTAATCTCCGGCTCCTATATTTTGAACAACGGACTGCATTTCACTGCTCGTGGTATAAACGTCTGCATATTGCGTCATTTCGGTCATAAGCTGAACAATTTCCAGACCTTGTTCATACAAAGATTTTGCTTCTGTATGGCTTTCGTTTTTACCGCAGGCAGATAAGCTCAGTACCAATGCGGGAAGCACAACAACTGCGAATGCTGACAAAACCTTTTTTATTGTATTCTCCATAATCATTTTCTCCATGATTTTTCGGGTTTGAAAAATTACAAATGGAATTAACACGAATTTCCAATTTCCCCGCACTCCTATGCGCAAAACGGATTGTACTGCTTCTCATGTCCGATCGTCGTCGCATCGCCATGTCCCGGATAAACCTTTGTCTCATCCGGCAGTACAAACAGCTTTTCCTTTACGGAGCGGACGAGCTCCCCGGTGCTTCCCGTCGGAAGATCACTCCTTCCGACTGATTCCTCAAACAGCGTATCGCCGCTGAGGAGTATGCCCGCCTCCTCAAAATAATAGCAGCAGCTTCCGATCGTATGCCCGGGTGTCGCGATCACTTTACAGGTCATGCCCGCGATCGTGATCTCCTCACCGTCTTTTACGTACTGATTCGGTTTTACCGTACATGCCCTGCCCACATCCGCGGACACGTTCAAGTCCGCGCTCTCGCATAGAGGACGCTCCCCCTCATAAGCATAAACCTTTGCCCCCGATCTTGCGCGCAGCTCCTGTACGCCCCAGATATGGTCGAAATGCGCATGCGTCAGCAGAATGCCTGCCACGCGGAATCCCTTTGCTTTCAGACGCTCATAGATCGTCGCGCCCTGATCCGCCGCATCAAACACGATCGCATCCTTCTCCGCGCCCTGCTGTTCCTCATCATATACAAAATAGCAATTTGTCTGGACGGCGCCTATCACCATCCTGCCGATCTTCAATGTCATGACCTTGTCCTTTCCACATCTATCACACTCTCAATCGTGCGCAATTTATCAATGATCCGGTTCAACTCCTCGCGGCTTGAGACATCAAACGACACTTCCATCGTCACTCTTCCCGCTTTATTCGTGCGCGTGTTCAGCGTACGTATATCAATGTTGCGCTCCGTCAGTGCGCGTGAGACATCTGCAAGAAATCCGCTCCGGTTTGTCGCATAGATGACGATCTCCGCCAAATAAGAACCGCCCTGCTCCTCCACACCCTGCCATTCCGCGTCGATCAGCCGCTGCCGCTCGATCTCCGGCAGATTCAGCACGTTCACACAGTCTGTCCGGTGTATGGACACGCCGCGTCCCCTTGTGACAAACCCGACGATCTCATCGCCCGGTACCGGAGAGCAGCACTTGGAAAAACGAACGGCGACGTCATGGATGCCCTTGACGACGATCGCACTCTTTCCCTTGCTCTGTATCTGCGGTCTTGCCGCGCTCTGCTCATTATTCGCCCGGATTTCTTCTAAGATTTCCGCATCACTCATCGTCTTTTTGTGATCGGCATCATACATCTCCTGCATCCGGTTGACGATATAACCTTCCTTCAAGCCCCCGTGCCCGATCGCCGCAAGCACGGAATCCCAATCCTGAAATCCGTATTTGCGCATAATGCGTTCCATATATTCGGGTCTCATCAGATTGCTTGTATTTAAGGAGCGCGCCTTGCAGTAGCTCATGATCAGCTCCTTGCCCTTGATGATATTATCATCCTTTAACTGACTCTTAAACCACTGATTGATCTTATTTTTCGCCTGCGTACTCTTTACGATATTGAGCCAGTCCCTGCTTGGCCCCTTTGAGTTTTGCGATGTCAGAATCTCGACACGGTCGCCGTTTTTCAGCTCATAATCGATTGTCACGAGCTGCTCATTGACACGTGCGCCGGTCATCCGATTGCCGACCGCACTGTGTACGCTGTATGCAAAATCGATCGGCGTCGAACCGGCGGGCAGACTCTTGACGTCTCCCGTCGGCGTAAAGCAGTATACATTGTCCGAAAAAAGGTCTAAATCGCTCTTGAGCAGATTCATAAATTCCTTATTATCGGACATGTCGCGCTGCCATTCCAAAATCTGCCGCAGCCACGTCAGCTTTTCCTGCTCGGAATCGTCAATCTGCTTCCCGTCCGAGGCAACCTTATATTTCCAGTGCGCCGCGATACCGTACTCCGCCGCCTTATGCATCTCAAACGTACGGATCTGGATCTCAAACGGCGTTCCGCTTTTCCCGATCAGCGTCGTGTGAAGCGATTGGTACATATTTCCCTTTGGTACCGCAATATAGTCCTTAAAACGCCCCGGTATCGGCTTATACATTTCGTGGATCACACCGAGCGCAGCATAACAGTCCTTCACGGAATCGACGATGATCCTGACAGCAAACAGGTCGTAGATCTGATCGATCGTCTTGTTCTGATTTTTCATTTTTTTGTAAATACTGAAAAAATGCTTGACACGCCCGTCAATCTGCGCTTTGATCCCGGCGTTGCGGATATGCTCGCTGACTTCGTCAACGATTGTTTGAATATATTTTTCACGCACATTCTTGCGAATGGCGATCTTATCTACCAGATCGTAATAAATATCCGGCTCAAGGTATTTTAAGGACAGATCGTCCAGCTCAACCTTTACCTTGGAAATGCCGAGGCGCTGCGCGATCGGCGCATAGATGTCCAGCGTTTCGCGTGCGATCGCCTGCTGTTTGTCCGGCTTCTGATATTCCAGCGTGCGCATATTATGAAGGCGATCGGCAAGCTTAATAATAATGACGCGGATATCCTTCGCCATCGCAAGAAACATTTTCCGCAGATTCTCCGCCTGCAGATCGATCTTATCTCCGCTGCCGCCCTTATATTTGAGCTTATCGAGCTTCGTCACCCCGTCAACAAGAAGCGCAACGTCGTTTCCAAATATGCGCTGAATGTCTTCATAGGTATAATCGGTATCCTCTATGACGTCATGTAAAAGTCCTGCCGCGATCGTCTCCTTGTCCATCTCTAAGTCTGCAAGAGCGATTGACACACAGAGCGGATGGATGATGTAAGGCTCCCCCGATTTTCTTGTCTGGTCTTTATGCGCCTCATAAGCAAGCTGATAAGCATGCTCGATCATGGAGCAGTCCGTTGTCGGGTGATACTTGCGAATGCGCTCAAGAAGGCTCTCGTAAAGCTCCTCCGGGCTTTGAAATTCTCTCACTGCCTCAATGCGCCCGTCGTCGATCACCAGCTCCGATTTCCTCTCCATGTCGGCGTATCCCTCCAGGGATACCATTCCGACACGGACCAGATCTTCATTTTTTTGTAACGCCTGCTTGTTTTCTTCTGTCATTCTCTCACCTGCTGCCGTTATCCATCAGCTTCGCACTGTCGAAATTCGTTTATTTGCCTTCATAACAGATCGCAGAATCCAAACGATACCCTGAAATCCGCTCCCTGCCCTTTAATCCGGCAAGCTCCATCAAAACAACAACGCCGACAACCTCACCGCCAAGCTGCTCCACCAGCTTGATCATCGCCTCTGTCGTGCCGCCCGTCGCGATCAGATCATCCACGATCAGCACCTTCTGACCCTTCTGAATGGAATCCTTATGCATTTCGATCGTTGCCGTTCCGTATTCCAGCTCGTAATCAACGGAAACTGTCTCTCTCGGAAGTTTTCCCTTTTTTCGGATTAAAATAAAAGGTTTCTTCTGATTATAGGCAATCGGCGTTCCAAAAATAAATCCACGCGACTCCGCGCCGACTACCACATCAAACTCCAGGTCCTTCACAAGCTCCTGCATCGTGTCAACGGCAAGCTGCAATCCTTCCGCATCCTGCAGCACGCTTGTGATGTCGCGAAAAATGATTCCCTCCTCCGGGAAATCGGGAATGCTCACCACATAATCTTCTAATTTTTTCATTCTGCTGTCCCCCATTCACATCGGCTTTCAATGCTGCCATATCGTTCAATAATAAAACAATTACCACTATTATAGTATAAGTGCCCGCGCAGAATCAAGTACCACGGAAAAAAAAGAATGAATCGTAAAAGACATGCAGTCCGGCGGCGTCAGAGCACCATTACACCGGACTGCATGTCTTATTATTACAATGTCTTTTTATTTACAATTTATGGGGATTTTATCCTTTCACGGCTCCTGCCGTCATACCGTCCACAAGGAAACGCATCAAACAGAAATAAAGAATAACGATGGGTACCGCAATGAACACGGAGCCTGCCGCGAATCGTGCAAATTCTGTCTCCCCAAGACTCATTAAGCCGACCGCCACCGTATATAGGTCTTTCTCTTTTAACAAGAGCTTCGGCAGTATGAAATCGCTCCACGGAAAAACAAAGCTTGTGAGCGCCGTGTAAACGATGATCGGCATGGAGATCGGAAGGTTGATCTTTAGGAATACCTGAAAATTCGTCGCGCCGTCAATCCGCGCCGCTTCGTCGATGGAGCCCGGTATGGTGTCAAAAAAGCCTTTCTGCGTCAGATACCCCATCGGTGCGCCGGAGCTATAGATCAGGATCAGTCCCCACATCTTATTGATGAGTCCGAACTGCGTCATAATGATGTATACCGCGATCATTCCCATAAAGGAAGGGAACATGCCGAGCACGAGCGTCGTTTTCATGATCGTTTTTCTGCCGCGGAACTGAAACCGAGACATCGTATAAGCGGTCAGTATGACTAAAAAAGTCCCGATCAGACAGCTCATCGAAGCAATAAACAGGGTATTGCGAAACCATCTCGGGTAATTATACATATCCGTGTCCGTAAAGAGCGTCTTAAACGTATCCAGACTGTATTCGCTCGGGAAGAAGCCGTCAAAGGAATAAATGGAGCCCGACTTACTAAAGGACGCCAATATCAGCCATAGGCACGGAAAGAGAAACACAAAACAGACCGCGATCAGAATGACATGCGTGATCACCGTATCCATGACCCGTAAAGTCTTCGTACTTTTCATCGGAAGGTATCCTCCTCTCTGTATGACGCGCTTCCCGTATAGATCGACAGGGAGATCAGCGACGTGATCACGAAGATGACTAAACTGATCGTTGCGCCTATGCTGTAATAATTGTTGTTGATGGAAAGATTATACAGCCAGTTGATGAGCAGGTCGGTATCGCTGGCAAGAAAATACCCGTCTATGTATAATCCGCCCCGCAGGAAGAAAAAGATACCGAAATTATTAAAGTTGCCGATAAACTGGGAAATCAAAACCGGCGTGGTGGAAAACAGCACAAAGGGCAGCGTGATGTGCCGAAACTGCTGAAACGCATTCGCCCCGTCTATTTTTGCCGATTCCATCTGACTCGCATCCCGGTTTGACAAAAGCCCTGTCGCCAAAAGCATGATCGAAGGCACGCTGATCCATGCGTTGACCAACAGCCCGATCAGCCGCGCGATCCATTTTGCGTCAATATCGAGAAAGCCGACCGCTTTGTGTCCCATTCCCGTAATGATCTGATTGACCGGCCCGCCGTAGGAAAACATAAATTTGAAGCCGAGCAGGGTGATGAACCCCGGAACCGCATAGGCAAGCACCGGAAAAGCGCGCCACAGCGCTTTCCCCTTCACACAGTCCTTGTTTAATAAAAGCGCAAGCCCCAGTCCCGCAAAATAGTTGAGCGCAGTTGACAGGATCGCCCAAATGATATTCCAGCTTAGGATCTTCAAAAAGGTCGGCGAGAACTGCGAAAGCGTCGCCAGCTTTACAAAATTGCTTCCGCCGACCCAATCGACCAGCTTCGGCGGCACGATCGTTCCGCCGTAATTGGTAAAGGCGATCGCGATCATAAAGATGATCGGAAGAATATTAAAAACGCACACACCCAAGATCGGCAGAAACAGGACCGTCTTGTAAAATTTTTTGTCTAATAACTGTTTTAAGTCTTCGCGGAAGGACGCCGGTTTCCCGCCCCTCTCACAAATTTTCTGCGTCTCATACGCGTCCCTGACATTGGACAGATAGCAGACGAAGAGACACAGGGCCGCGATCACGGAGAGTATTCCCATGAGCAGCATGACGACCGAATTGTCCCCCTCGATGCCGAGCCATGTATCCGCCTCCTTTGTTCCGAGCGTTATGAGTCCCGCAATGTCCGCAAATCCTCTTTGCACAAAATAGAACACCGCCAGCGCAAGAACAAAAAGATATAAAAGTCCTTTTCCGATCTGTCCGTACAAAAGCTGTCCTAAGCCCATCAGGCACATGCTTGCCCGCACGTTCTTACCGCCGTGTAAGAGAAGCTGCGTTACACCATCCGTCCGTATTTTTTTCTTTTTCAACTCAATCCCTCCTCACACTAATTCCCCGAAAGCGTAAAAATCGCGTCGTAAATCTGTGTGTCTACCTGCGTGAGCCCGGCCTTTAATTTATCCGGATCGTCGTACTTTTGCTCACCCGGCTCACGGAACGCATCTTTCGCAAGATCGGAGAAAAAGGACTGCGCCGGCGTCCAGATCTGATCGACTTCGGTGATGGACGGCATAAGCACCACATTGCCCTCCTCTAAGCTCTGATAGATCATTTCCGAAGTTCCGCCCCTCTGCGACGCCACATCGCTTCTGGCGGGTGCGATTCCAAGCATCTCGCACCTTCGCATGATCATGTCATAGCTCGTTGCAAATTCGACAAACGCAAGGCATGCATTCGGCGCCTTCGTGTAAGCGCTGATCCCGTAGCCGTTTACACCGCCCATTGTTTTTAGCGGAATGAGCTCCGGGTTCTCCTCGGTTAAATCCGCGCTTGCGGGAAGCATCGGCACCTTTGTCATGATGAGGTTTTCCTCGGCAAGCGCCCGCGCCTCCTCCTCGCTCATCCCCTGTCCCTGATACGCAAGGATCAGTTCCTTTAAGAACAATGTGTAGACGTCCGGCGTCGTCATCGTAGAAAAATAAGTGCCGTCCGCCAGCTTGCTGTAGGCGTTCACCGTGATCGTATCATCGATGCAGCCCTCGTTCATCAGGGACGCCTGCTGCAGCAGAACGGATGCGCCCATCCAGGAATCTCCCGCCGAAAACCCAAGGTCAGAGGGGTCCGTATTATTGTTTCCGAACACATAGCCCCCATAGGAAAACAGAAAACTGGAGGAGAAATAAACATCATACATGGAACGCATATAGCCGTACTGTCCCTCATTTTCCTCCATCCTAAGCTTTGAGAACCGGTACATATCACTCCAGCTTTCCACCATGTCCGGAACACCGTTTCCGTCATCGTCCCATGCCGTCTCCCAATCGTCAGGAAGCAGATCCTTCCGGTAATACAGCATGGAGGTCTGTACATTGACCGGCACCGCCATATAATAGGTAGTGCCGTCGATCTCCCTGCGATATGCTTCCCATGCACGTTCCGGAATCTGCGCATAACACTCCATGTCCTGTACCGGGATCGGATAAATATGTTTTCCGTCCACATATTTCATGAGCACATCGTTTGCCTGATAAAGGACGTCCGGTCCGTATCCGTAAGGGCCGTCGTCCGCCAAATTGCTGTACTGATCCATATTGGCGTCCACCGCCACAATGCCGTATTCGGCATACGCCTCATTAAATGCATTGATCAACTCCTGAAAGTATCCCTGTTCGATCGCCGTATCGTTCTCCAGCACGCGGATCGTCACGTTCTGCTCCAGCTCTCCCGTATAAATATTGCTAAGATCTGCTGCAGCACTGTCACCCGTCTGTGCATTCTGCGTATCTTTGCCGGCGCTGTCTCCTCCGCTGCCTTGGCCGTCATTTCCCCCAGCATTGCCGCCGCAGCCGGACAGCAGTCCGATGCACAGCAGACCCGCAAGCAATCGGTATCCCTTTTTTCTCATATGATTCACACACCTTTCCCGCTTACAATTTTATCGATCTTACATCCCGCAATGAAAGTTACTTTTTTACGATCACATATCCGTCCGTTTCAAGCATGCCGTCATGATAACGGTTTTGCGCAAAGACCTTGCCCTCCGCTTTTACAGGAAGCGCTTTGCCCGTCTGATTTGCCCACAGTGTCCATTCCTCTGATGTGGCTTTCTCTTCTGTACACCCTGTTTCTGCCGCTTCCGCCGCATCGCAAGGACTCCCGCTGTGCGTATTTTCCGGCAGAAACCTCCGTAAGCAGAGCAGCCCGCCCTCGGAAGTGATGCGGATTTCCCCGCTCTGAATGCCTTCGTACTTCCTAAGCGACAACAGCTTTATGAGCTGTTCCCTGAGTCCCTCATCCCAATGGCTCTCGTCCCAGTCAAAGCATCTGCGGTTATCCGGATCGTATCCGCCCTCCGTCGGGATTTCCGTTCCGTAATAAATACAGGGCGCGCCCTCAAACATGCATGTAACTGCCAGTGCGGACAACAGTCTGTCCTTATTGTTTCCGACGCTCGTGTAAAAACGGTCGGTGTCATGAGTATCCAACAGGTTCAGCATCATACGGTTGACTGTTTCGGTGTTGCGCATGAGCAGCCCGTTTAGCTTCCACGCAAACTGCTCTGCCTCAAACGTTCCGAACGCATAATAGTCAAGACACGCCTTGGTAAACGCGTAATTCATGATACTGTCGTACTGATCGCCCCGCAAAAAAGTATTTGCATCGTGCCAGTTCTCCCCGATGATCACACAGTCCTCTTTCGCCGCCTTCACACGCTTACGAAACAGCCGCCAGAAATCATGCGCCACTTCGTCGGAGACGTCCAGCCGCCATCCGTCTATATCATATTCTTTGATCCAATGCACCGCAATATCCGCTAAAAATTCCTGTACCTCGGGATTTGAGGTATTCAGCTTCGGCATATAGCTGCAAAAAGAAAACACTTCATAATTGATCGCAGCCTGATCCGGCTTATCTCCCCGTATGAGAAACCAGTCATGATATGCGGACTCTTTTCCTTTTTGCAGAACATCCTGAAACTGCTTCATGCGGTCGCTGCAATGGTTGAAGACCGCATCTAAGACGATCCGCATTCCCCGCTTGTGCGCCTGCTCCACAAGCTCCTTCAGATCTTCATTTTTTCCAAACTGCTCATCGACCGTATAATAATCGGAGATATCGTATTTATGGTTCGATATGGATTGAAACACCGGCGTCAGATACAGGGTGTTCGCACCCAGCCCTTTGATATAGTCCAGTTTCTTTGTGATTCCCGGAATATCGCCTCCGGCAAAGCTTTTCGGCAGCGGCTTTCCGTTCCACGGCAGGTTGATATAGCGTTCATCCTTCTCCTCGATCCCGCGGCAGAAACGATCCACAAAAATCTGATAAAAAACCGCCTGTCTCATCCAAGGCACTTCCCTGTGCAGATCGGCCTCATTGATATAGGGAAGTTGAAAAAAATTAAAATAACCGAGCGAAAAATCATACTCTTTTGTCAGACCGTCCTCAGAAAAGTACCATGCGTCCCCACCCTGCACGATTCGGAACACATAGGCGGTCCTTACATCGGATAATTCGATCGTACGCTCATAATAAGCAAACAGTCTGTCCTCATACTTTTTTTCCATAAGATAACAGCTCTGTTTCTCCTGAAACCGGTATTTACATTCCAATAAAATCTCAATCCGGTCTACCTCATCCCGCCTGTCCATGCGCAGGCGCAGCACGAGCTGACTGCCGCTCCCGGCAAAGCAGTATCCGGACTCCGGAATATGTAATATTGCCTGTTCGTTCATCTTTGATTGCTCCCTGTTCTTTCTCTTTACAACATTTCTTTCTTTGGCAGTACTTCTTTTTCCATTTTCCACCATACCACAATTGACAAAAAAACTTTCACAGTACATAATGGAGCTATGCATACAAAATATACGATTAGAGACATTGCAAAAATGGCAGGCGTGTCGGCAGCGACCGTATCCTATGTGATCAACAACCGCGAAGATCAGCGTATCAGTGAGGAGACGAAAAAAAAGGTTCTCCAGATCGTGAATCTTCTCGGCTACAGCCCCAATTCCTCGGCGAAATCACTCGCAACCAACAAAACTTCTCATGTTGCGCTGTATCTTCCCCGCGAGGAATTTCTTTACAAGCGATGTGAGCAGCTCTCGGTGATCGAAGCGCTCTCAGCCGTCCTGAAAGAACATGGTTATCATCTTCTGATCTTGAATCACGAGGATCAGTCCAAGATCGACTATGCCGACGCCATTATCTGCTATGACAACACCGCTGATTATTTCAGTGATATTGGCGATAAAAACTTCATTCCCCTGATCGGGCTGGATCTTTTGACCGATACGCCTTTACAGATTTTCTTTCAGGTCTGTACGGACTATTCGGCGCTCAAGGCGGCTGCCGATACACATTTCGGTACGGACAACTATGCCTATTTCTGCCTGGAGCCAAACAACCATGCGGTCCGCAAACTGATCCTTGACACGTTTCGCGATGTCCGGTTTGCCGTTCCCGGCATGACGCCCCCTGAAGGGAATCTCTGTTACAATCAGGCAAGCCTGCGCTCCCTTTTAGGAAGCGCAGCCCTTTATCTGCCTTTAGATCTGCATCTGAAAATGGAACGGCTTTATTCCTGTATGGAGCTTGCCCTAAACCGTGTACCCGACTGCGATCATATTGTGTTTGTATAAAAAAGAACGCTACGCGTTCTTTTTACGCAATTTCGCAGTCCCAGAAGAATTCGCCTTTGGCGAATTCTTCGAAAGATTGGCGCATCCGCGCCAATCTTTTTTATTCCGAAAGCGCAACCGTCAGCTCACTTGTGGAAGGATCATAGGTCAGCGTATAGGTTCCGGTCTGTTTCACAATGATATTATAGCTCTCAGTGCCGTCCACGAGCGCAAGCGACGCCTCATCCGAGATATTGCTATAACGGACATATTCATTTCCCACGCCTGAATTCTCTCCTACCGTCACGATCGTTGTGAGCAGGAATTCATCCCCTTCTTCCAAGTCGATGGTCAATGTATGGATTCCATTGTCCTCTTTGAACTCATACATCTCGTCATACCGGTCTTCCCACCCCGTAATGATAGCGCCTTTGATGTAATAGGTTGTTACCGCCTCCTGTGCGTCGCCCTCCATCTCTCCGTTGTAGGTCCATTCAATCCGGTCATAGGGATTGGAATTATAATTTTCTTTCGTCTCCTCCGAATAAGTGCTTGCCGCCGTGTCATACACATCCGCACCCGGATAGGTATAGAGCATGAAGGTATAATTACCCGACACCGCACATTTGATATTTGCTTTCAGCGTGCTGTCAGAAAGTCCGCCCGATACACTAAAATATGCCGTGCCGTCCAATTCCGTCGTCGCCATATAACCGCCGCCCCTCTGATTGCTCCAAGCAGAATCGATGGCAAACTGGAATTCATCCCCTGCGCATAAATCAAGTGTGATCGTATAGACATTCTCATCTTCACTCTTCGTCAAATAATGTTCCTCGTTGATCACATTTCCCCAGCTTGACGCCGAAAGCAGCGGGCTTGTTCCGCTCCCCACAATGGCGAAGGAACGCGTATCTTCCACATTCTCCATAAATCCGGCATACACACCGACATCCGCCGTGATCGGTGCGGAGAAATCAAATTCATGTGTATGGGAGGGTGTTCCGAACCAGCCCATGAAGATCAGTCCGTCCTTCTCCGGCGTATATTCCTCGGCAAGCTCCCCGCCCGCCACTTCCTGCGTCGATAATACCGTCGTACCGTCGTTGTCATAGAATGTTACCGTATAGACCGCCGGCTCTGTATCCGGTTCCTCTGCCGGCTCCTCTCCCTGCGCATTTGCCTGATCTTCCGTATTCGGCGTACCGGTCTGCGCATCATCCGTGTTTCCCGCGTCTTTTCCGCATCCTGCCAAAACAAAGAGACACAGTAAAAGCGCCGTCACTTTCCATTTTCCGTTTCTTTTTTTCATTGTCGTCCTCCATTCTTCCCGTGAAAAATGCATTCCGTATCGGATTCCCCGGAGCTATATTTTTCACAGATCCTCCCGTTTTTATTTTTATGCTTAACCAGTTAAGCAAAATGGTAAAAAAATATGGCGCCACGCTTACTTAACCAGTTAAGCAAATTATAGCACCATTCCGTGACCGCTTCAATTTCTATATTCACCAAAAAGAAAAATCGTATTTTGTCTATATTAGACAAAGCTGCAAACAGTATTCTACCAGATCAAAATACGCCATTCCCCTGGCAGTAGGTGTTGCCTGTGTCACCACCACCGCCCTTTTTTCAGGAACAACCGTGATGCTCTGTCCGCCAAAGCCGCGGCAGCCGTACCGGTCATCTGAGCGCCACCACAAATATCCATATCCTTCATTACACTCCGAAGCGGCCACGGCCTGACGGATATAGGCTTCTGAAACAACACGCTTCCCGTTACACACGCCCCCGTCCAAAAAAAGCTTCCCGAGCCGCAGCATCTCCTGCGCCGTTAAGCTCGATCGGCGTTCTTCCGACTCTTCATCCCCTTCTGCCACGCTGTAATAAACGCCGCAGGGCGTCCGATACCAACGCTCCGAACTTATTTCCAACGGATCATAAAGATTCTCTTTTAAAAAATCATAGAAATCTCCGCACACGGCATCCAGCACTTTTGCCAGCAGGATCACATCCCATTCCTTATAGCAGTATTTCGTTCCGGGCATATCGCTGACCACACAGTCCGCGATATGTGAGATCCAGTCGCCGCTCTTTCTCATCTGCGTCATCATCGGACAATGATAATGCACGCCGCCGTTCCAATAGATGCCCGATGTCATCGTAAGCAGATGTCTGACCGTGATCGCGGAATGAAGCGGATCGCGTCCTTCGTCGAATTGAGAAATATAGCGGCATATCGGCTCATCGAGGCTTGCAAGCAGCCCTTTGTCAAGCGCAATCCCTGCACAAATGCTCATCACACTCTTTGCAACGGATTTGATGACGTTCCTGCTTTCCTTTGTAAATCCGTTATAATAGCTTTCGGCAAGAATCTCGCCGTCCCTGTATACCAGAACACTGTTCACCTGCCGGTACCGTTTTCTTTTTATAAAATCATCTATCTCTCGGTCCATTTCTCTTATGCCCTCTTTAAGTATTTTCCCGTCACGGAATCGGGGTTTTGCATGAGTTCCTGCGGCGTTCCCTCCGCGATCAGGCTGCCTCCGTCGCTGCCGCCGCCCCTGCCCATTTCCAGAATATAATCACAGTTGGATAGCAGATACGGATCATGCTCAGTTACGATCACAGAATTTCCGCAGTCAACCAGCTCCTCCATCAATTCGATCAGACGCTCGCTGTCGGAAAACGAAAGCCCCGTTGTCGGCTCGTCGAGAATATAAAGACAGCCCTTCGCATTTTTTCCCTTCGCCAGCTCCTTTGCCAGCTTGATCCGTTGGCTCTCTCCGCCCGAGATCGTCGGGGTAGCCTGTCCTAAGCCGATATATCCCATGCCGACCCGATGCAGGACATTCAGGGTATGCGTGATGGTCTTATCCTTATCCGCAAAAAAATCACGCGCCTCATCCACACTCATGAGCAGAACATCACGAATGCTTTTTCCGTCCAGCTTCACCTCCATCGCCTCCGGAATATAGCCGCTCCCGCCGCAGTCCTCACAGTCAATATCAATAAAATTGCCGAATCCCACATGATAGTGGATCACGCCGTCCCCCTTACATCTCCGGCAGCCGCCCTCGCTGTTCACGGAAAACAGTCCCGGCGTGTATCCGCGCTCTTTTGCCTCTTTTGTCTCCGCAAACAAGGTTCTCACGCGGTCAAAAATTCCCGTATAGGTAGCCGGGCAGGATGTCCGGCTTCTGCCGATGGGACGCTGGTCGATCACATAACAGCGTCTGATCTGCTCACTCCCCGTCACCATGGCTTTGTCCATCCCTGCGCGGTTCTCGTTCTGCTCCGCTTCCTCCGCATCGTCTCCTGTCACACATTTTGTCTTCAGCATCTCTTTCAGCTTCGGAACAAGTGTATCGGAGATCAGGCTGGACTTTCCGCTCCCCGATACCCCGGCGATTCCCACCATCACGCCGAGCGGAATGTTTACCGTCACATCGCGCAGATTATGAATGGAAGCATGAGAAATCGTCAACATGTTCTGGAGATTTACCGGGCGATACCGCGCCTTGATCCGAAATCCTTTTCTCCCTGTCAGATAAGGCGAGGTTTTCGATGCCGCGCAGCTTAAAAATTCCTCATAGCCGCCCTCATAAATCTTGACGCCCCCGAATTTTCCCGCATCCGGTCCCATGTCGATCAGATAGTCCGCTTCCCGCATGAAATTTTCATCATGCTCCACTGCCACCACGGTATTTCCCGCCTCCACAAGCCTTCGTATGATACGGATCAGATTCTCCTTTTCCGTCTCATGCAGACCGATCGTCGGCTCATCGAATACAAAAATAACAGAGTCCATCTCCGCGATCATATAGCTCGCCAGAAACAGCCTTTGAATCTCACCGCCGGATAATGTAGGCACCGGGCGCGACAGGGAGAGGTGCTTTAAGCCGACGCTCATCATGCACGAGAGCTTTGTCTTAATCTCGTCGAGCAGCGGATTTCTTTTCCCCTCATACGCTTCTAAAAACGCTGCCAGATCGCTGACACACATCTGCTCTAGGTCCGCGATCGTCTTTCCCGCAAAAAACGTATGCGCCGCCTGCTCGCTTAAACCTGTGCCGCCGCATTTCCCGCACACATCCTCCTCCATCAGTCCCGCCTGCGTCATCAGATACGCCAGCCTTCCCGACGAAGACACGGATCCGTTTGTATGTATATGGATCAGTGGGATCATCCCGTAAAACTTTGTCTTTTTGCTGTCTCCGTATTTGAGCAGGTTAAGCTGCTCCTCCGTCAGATCGCCGATCCGGTTCTGCCACATATCAATGCCGTAATACGTGCAAAAATCATTCAGCGCATGCCGGATCTTGCCGCGGCTTCCGAGACCGCAGGCCACATCACAGACACGGGTTGCCTGATCAAATACCGCCTCCTCGTTCAGGCGGTACGCTCTCCCTTTGCCCAGACATTTGACGCACATTCCTCTCGCGGAATTTTTTTGAAACATTTCCATCGCAAGCGGCTGTCCGTCATCATATTCCGGCTCACGCACGCCATAGCCCGCATAGAGCGCCGCAAGCATCGCACTGATCTTTGTTCTGGTGCCGACGGTGCTTCTGGGATTGGACTGGCGGATGATCCTCTGCTCCACTGCCGCTGTGGGAGAAAGCCCTGTGATGCTGTCAAAAAAAGGAACCGCATCAACCATAAACTGTGTTCCCGAAAACATCAAGTAACGACGTTTCCCCTCCTCGTAGAGCGTGTCAAACGCAAGAGAAGATTTCCCGCTCCCCGACACGCCGGTAATGACCGTCAGCTTTTTCTTCGGGATCGTGACCGTCACGTTTTTTAAGTTATGAATCCTTGCGTTTGTGATCGTGATGACATTATGCTCCTCGTTCATGCGTACCTCCCTCACTTTGCATGTGTGATCTAATCCGTTATTTCCGGGTCACCAACTTCCTCATTCCCCAAATATACCTTATATTCTTTACCTTCATACAGATTCATGATCTGCCGACGCAGTTTTGAAGGATAGAGCGGAGCAAGGTTGAGTGTCTTTATATCGAGCCAGTCATAGCCTATCTGATTCGTATCCCCCTGCAACACAGCATTTTCCATTTCTTGAATATAATCACACAAAAAGACCAGATCAACCCTATGAAAATTTTCACCATGCATGCCTTCGACGACGAATACCAATTCTTTCACAGCAACTTGAATTCCCATTTCTTCAGCAACTTCTCTACATACCGCTTCCGGAAGCAGCTCTTCCGAATTTTGTCCGCCTCCGGGCATGATATACCATTCTTCACTTCCATCGCTGATTTTGACAGCAAGCATTTTACCATCTTTCATAATTAACGCTTTTGCCGCATTTCTGATCGGTCGTTCCATCATTGTCTCCTCTTTTCTCGAAATAGGAAAGTATCTATGCGCCAATTATATAATATACATTCGCCAATCGTCAAATTGCACAAATTCTTTTGGTCAATATGACAGATAAAGAATGCCAAAAAGAAGCGGCATCGCACACAGGCTTTGCCGCTTCCCATAAACAGATCCACTATTTTATCTTTCGGGCTTCTCTTACATCATACCGCCCATGCCGCCTCCTGCGGGCATTGCCGGAGTCTCCTCTTTGATGTTTGCCACAACGGACTCGGTCGTTAAGAGCGTGCTCGCAACGGAGCATGCATTCTGCAGTGCGCTTCTCGTCACTTTTGCCGGATCAAGAATGCCCGCCGAAACCATGTCCACATATTCCTCTTTCAACACATCAAAGCCGACGCCTGCCTCGGACTCGCTGACCTTATTGATGATGACGCTGCCCTCAAGACCTGCATTAGCCGCAATGTGATACATCGGCGCTTCCAGTGCCTTTAAGATGATCTCCGCACCGGTCTTCTCGTCGCCGGAAAGCTCCTTCGCCAGTTTCGCAACATCCTTTGCCGCATGAATATAAGCGGAACCGCCGCCGCAGATGATACCTTCCTCTACAGCCGCTCTCGTAGCCGCAAGCGCATCCTCCATACGGAGCTTTGCTTCCTTCATCTCGGTCTCGGTTGCCGCGCCGACACGGATGACCGCAACGCCGCCCGCCATCTTGGCAAGTCTCTCCTGCAGCTTCTCCCTGTCGAAATCGGATGTTGTCTCGTCAATCTGATTCTTGATCTGTGCGATGCGGGACTGGATTGCCGCTTTGTCACCCTCGCCGTCCACGATAATGGTATTTTCCTTCTGTACCTTCACGGACTTTGCGTGACCGAGCTGATCCATCGTCGTATCCTTCAACTCTAAACCTAAGTCGGAGCTGATGACGGTTCCTCCGGTTAAGATCGCAATGTCCTCAAGCATTGCCTTTCTTCTGTCGCCGTAGCCCGGTGCCTTAACTGCCACGACATTGAAGGTTCCGCGCAGCTTGTTGACGATCAAAGTCGTCAGAGCCTCGCCCTCTACATCCTCCGCAATGATCAAAAGCTTTGCGCCGGATTGTACGATCTGCTCTAAGAGCGGAAGAATCTCCTGAATGTTGGAAATCTTCTTATCAGTGATCAGAATATACGGATTTTCAAGAACTGCTTCCATCTTATCCATATCGGTCGCCATATAAGCGGAAATATAACCACGGTCGAACTGCATACCTTCTACAAGGTCGAGCTCGGTCTTCATCGTCTTGCTCTCCTCGATCGTGATAACACCGTCATTGGATACTTTCTCCATTGCATCCGCAACCATATTGCCGACATTCTCATCGCCGGCAGAGATTGCAGCCACGCGTGCGATATGCTCCTTGCCGTTTACCTTGGAGCTCATCTTTGCGATCGCGTCTACTGCGCAATCAGTCGCTTTCTTCATACCCTTTCTTAAAATGATCGGATTTGCGCCCGCAGCCAGATTCTTGATCCCGGCATTTACCATTGCCTGTGCAAGCACCGTAGCGGTTGTCGTACCGTCTCCCGCAACGTCATTTGTTTTTGTTGCCACTTCCTTGACGAGCTGCGCGCCCATGTTCTCAAATGCGTCCTCTAATTCGATCTCCTTTGCGATCGTCACACCGTCGTTTGTGATGAGCGGAGCGCCGTAGGACTTATCGAGTACTACGTTTCTTCCTTTCGGTCCCAATGTCACCCTTACGGTATCGGCAAGCTGATTCACACCGCTCTCTAATGCTTTACGCGCCTCTGCGCCATATTTGATCTCTTTTGCCATGATTGTTCTCTCCTCCTGATATTGATCAACTGAATTTACTGAATGACTGCAAGAATATCGCTCTGCTTTACAATGATATACTCATCGTCCTCGATCTTGACCTCTGTTCCGGAATACTTGGAATAAATCACCTGATCGCCGACCTTCACTTCCATCTTTACTTCCTTACCGTCGATCATGCCGCCCGGTCCGACTGCAAGAACCTCCGCCTGCTGCGGCTTCTCCTTATTCTGTCCCGGTAAAACAATGCCGGATTTTGTTGTCTCTTCTGCAACCAACTGCTTCAGTACGACTCTGTCGCCTAACGGTACCAATTTCATGATAAAGCCTCCTTATGTCGATTGATTATTTATTTGTTAGCACTCTTTTCATTTGAGTGCTAATCACTAATGCATATCTTATGTTTTTTACATTGTCTTTGCAACCGCTAAAATAGCAAATAGCACACTATATTCTCTTATTTTCTTTTATTATCTCATTTTTTCTTTTGTTTTCTCATTTTTACCATAAATATCATATTTCATACTTTCTTTAGAAATAGTAAAAAATACGGCTCCAATGCAGGCACGCTCGCGCTGCTTTTGGGGCCGTATCTTTGATGATTTATGTTTTTGTCTGTTACCGTCCGTCGGATGCGCGCTGCAGGCGCTCCTGATAGCCGGGCGTATTTTTAATCTGATATTTTAAGTCGAACATCTCATATTCTGCATCAGAATAAAGCTCGTCAAGCTTCTGCTCGACATTGTCCTTCATTACAATCCCGTATGCAACCGAAGGAGACAGCTTGGCGTCCTCAAACTCCATGCATTCCTTTGCGACGCGCTCACAGTAATCCCGCGCTTCATCCGGCTCTGCCATCGGAATGAGTACCGTAAACACATCGCCGTCCGTTCTGCCGATGACGTAATCCTCCTTCGCATTTCTTTTGATTATTTCTGCGATCACACGGATCAGACGGTCGCTTTCCTCATTGCCGAAATGATCATAAGCATATTTCCAGTCGTTGATATTTAAGCAAATCTCAGCTACCGGCACAACCTCGGAACGGTCAATGATCTGTCTGCGGTTCTCAAAATAGGATTTATTGAGTGTTCCTGTCAGAATATCTTCTTCATCGCCGTGCGTCACGCGATATTTCTCTTTTTCAAGACGCCGCTCCAACTCATTACTGTACTCATCCAGCTCTTTATGCAGATAGCTCTCCTGCCCGTATGCCGAAAAAAACGCCGCCGTATCGGTAAAAAGCTGTTCCGCCTGTTCTTTTTCCCTCTCATCCGCGCCCTGTACCTGTACATACAGATGCGCTATCGTGCGATCCGCTACGCGGATCTTGATACCCGGAGTGGCAGCAACATCAGGAACATCGCCGCAATACCCGTCGGACTGCGCCACCGGTTCTCCGTGCCTGTCCGTCAGCAGATACGCCGCACCGCAAAATGAGGCCAACTGTGTCAGATATGCTTTCATCCGTTCTATATCATATAATTTCTCCAAGCTGTAATTTTTGATATTTTCGTCGATTCGTTTGTCAAATGAAAGATTATGAAAATCCATATCCTGCACAACACCTCCCGCATTTTGTATGTCTATGCCATCATATGACCGCATTCTCTCCGGAACCCGGCACCCGTCTTTTCCGCTCTGCCACTGTTATTACAGTACAACCTTATTCTTGCCGCTTGTTTTACCTTCGTAAAGCTTATCATCCGCCTGCTTGATAATGGTAGCCATCGCATAGCCCGGCACATATGCCGATGCACCGAACGTCATGGTAAACCGGATCTCATCTTCCTTATACATAAAAGAATGATTCTCAATCGTCTGGCGGATCCGCTCGCCAATCATACGGGCAATGTCCCCGTTTCCCTGCACAAGAATCAAAAACTCCTCTCCGCCCCAGCGACAGACAGCATCTCCCGCACGAATCGCGTTTTTCATAATATCCGCAACATGGATCAGGGCACGGTCACCGCACTCATGACTGAACGTATCATTGATCCGCTTAAAATTATCAATATCTCCGATGATGATACTGAACAGCGTCCCTTTGAGCTTCGCGCTGTTCATGGTCTCCTGCAGATGAATCTCCATTCCTCTGCGGTTTAAGAGTCCTGTCAGTGGATCAACATTCGCCGCATGTCCCAAATTCTCGTTCTTCGTCATCAGGGCATTTGTCGAGTCCAACGTCTCAATGATAAAATTAAACGAAACGACTGCGATCAGGAAGAAGACAACAAACGTATTTGACAAAAATAAAATCGGAATATAATTCTCTTTGACCGGAAGCAGCGGCTGATTTTGCAACATATGCCGGTACAAAAACACATACAGGATATACGTAAGTACGGTAATACCGATCGGCAGCAAAATCCTCAGCTTGGACTTGAGCGCGGAAAACGTAAGGTAAAAGCTGATCGGTACCACACAGACGATACAGAGGAAAAAGCCGCTGGTCCATCCGATCAAAATGGTACTTAGGACCGCATTGAACACCAGTTCCACAAACGTTAGTGTATACACCAGCATCTCCTTCTCCGATTTCACGGCCATAAGAAGCATAATGTAAAGCGATAACACAATCAAATTATACATGACGAGCGGAAATGCCGAACACATGGTAAACAGCTGCATATAGAGCAGGTGTACTGCCATAGCAATGAATATCAAAACACGCATTTTCGTCTTTGTGTCAATAGCCTCATCACCATTGATTTTCCTACTGACCGAACGCAAAAGATTTTTGATTGTTGATATCATAACAAACATTTTCTCCTTACTGGTGTTTCATCCTGTTCTCCGGCTTTTCGTTTTAGTCAATCCGAAACATTGCCGTGATCTCATTCAACCTGCCGACCGTCTCGATACAGTTCTCTACAAGCTCATTATTCTGCACCGTCTGTTCGACAACATGTGTTGTTTTAT
Source organism: Lachnospiraceae bacterium (assembly GCA_014804755.1). Lineage (GTDB taxonomy): Bacteria > Bacillota > Clostridia > Lachnospirales > Lachnospiraceae > DLAJ01. The sequence continues at coordinate 33,049 of JAAUZE010000009.1, forward strand.
CTGCAATTTCTGCCACGCCGATCGTGGATTCATTCACGGTCGAATTGATACCGTCAAGCGCACCCGCAATCTGTGTGATCGTATCCGCCAGTCTTGTCACAGACTCCCCGATCGTGGACATACCGGAGGAATACCCCTCCGAATCCTTATAATAATGTTCGCCGACCTCGGCAAACTGCTCATAATCTTTTAGCACAACCTTTTCTAAAAATTCCACCGTATCCCGCAGCGATTCCGCAAGGGCGGAAACTGCATGGTTGACATCCACAACGATCGTATTGATGTTTCCCACCGTCTCGGAAGTCTGGTTTGCCAGAGAACCGATCTCCGTTGCAACGACAGCAAAGCCCTTGCCTGCCTCCCCCGCTCTCGCGGCTTCAATGGACGCGTTCAGCGCAAGCAGACTTGTTTGTGAGGAAATCGCCATGATCGCACTCGTCAATTCATTAATCTTATCAACAGCCCTAGAATCCTCAATTGCCTGCTCCGTCCTGTCGCTGATGCTTCGATACATATTCGTGGTTCTGTCCGTCGCCTCGAGTGTGGTCGCTTTTAACCCCTCGGCACGCTTCTTCACCTCATTGGCAAGGCGCTCGCCCTCTGCTGCAAGCGTTCTGATCTGCTCTGCGCCTTCCTTCATATTACCGATATTATTGCTGATGTTCTCCGTCGTCGCCGCCGTCTCCTCCATGCCAGCCGCAAGCTGCTGCGTCGTTGCGGAGTTATCGGTACACTTACTGTTGATTTCCGCCGAGATTGCTCTCACTTCATTCACATTACTCGTGATCTGGACGCTGACACCCTCAATACTGCCGACCATGGTGCGCAGGTTCGTGCGCATTTCACGGATCGCACGTCCCATCAGACCAATCTCATCCTTTTTCTGAACGATTTTTTCGCCTGCCGGATTTTGGATAAAGTTGAATTCGCTCGTTTCGTGGATCACACTCGTGAGCAGACCGAGCGCTCTCAGCATATATCCGACTGCCAACAGGCTGAGTACAATACCGATCACCACAAGGATCGCACCGCCCATGATCAAATAATACTCCATCGTTGTCACACCGGACAGAATATCGCTCTCATCCGCCGTCATGACAAGAATGCTCTGATTATCCAGAACAACATACGCCGCATATTTCATGACGCCCTTAAATTCATATGTAATCACGTCCGGCTGCGGCACAACGCCCCGATCAAGCTCGGCAAGAATCTGCTTAACGGCAGCATTCTCAACCGGCTGTCCGATTTTATCCGGCGTCGGATGGTAGAGCATCGTACTGTCTCTTGCTACCAAATAGGAATAGGAGGTCTCCACACCTTCCAGCTTTGCGTCGGAAAGAACGCCCGCAAGCATCTCCGCAGGCATCTCGCCTTCCACAGCGGATATCTCATAATTCATCGTTCTTGCATATGACTTTGTCAGTGACAGCATGCTGCTGCGCGCCTGATCCCTGATCAGTCTCTGGCTTGTCGGCAGTGCGATCGCAATGCAGCCGACAACCGCAATGATGACAAAAACCTCCGCAAGTATCATGATCTTAAACTTTAATGACCGAAAAAATTGAACTCTGCCGCCTTTAACCTCTGTCTCCACTTGTGCTGCCCCCGCTAAATAGTTTATTTTTTAACCCGATATACAATATTTTGTTAATTATAACACATTTCTTTTCAATATAGAAGTTTTTTTGTTTATTTTTTTCAATCCTATTTTTTCAAATATCCTTTATTATTGAAATTTCCCTGCTTTTATGTATAATGGAAACGTCAGCGTTAACAATCAAGCAAGAAAGAAACAGAGGATTTCAAGATGATCAGTGCAAATAATGTAACATACCGCGTGGGCAAAAAGGCGCTTTTTGAGGAAGTCAATATCAAATTTACCGAGGGTAACTGCTATGGCTTGATCGGTGCAAACGGCGCAGGCAAATCCACATTCCTGAAAATACTCTCCGGACAGCTGGAGACCACAAACGGCGACATTTCCATCACGCCCGGACAACGGCTTTCTTTTTTGGAGCAGGATCATTTCAAATATGATGAATATTCCGTCATGGACACCGTCATTATGGGAAACGCGCGTCTGTATGAGGTCATGAAGGAAAAGGATGCCATTTATGCAAAAGAGGACTTTTCCGACGAGGACGGCATCCGCGCCAGCGAACTGGAGGCCGAGTTTGCCGAAATGGACGGCTGGGAAGCAGAGTCAAACGCCGCCATGCTCCTAAACGGTCTCGGCATTGACACCGAGCTGCATACCGCAAAAATGAGCGACTTAAACGGAAGCGAGAAGGTGAAGATCCTGCTCGCAAAAGCTTTATTCGGCAATCCCGACGTGCTCTTACTCGATGAGCCGACTAACCACCTGGACTTAGACGCCATCGCATGGCTGGAGGAGTTTTTGATCAATTTCGAAAATACCGTTATTGTTGTTTCACATGACCGGTATTTCCTTAATAAAGTCTGTACGCATATCGCGGATATTGACTACGGCAAGATTCAGCTTTATTCCGGCAATTATGACTTCTGGTATGAGTCAAGCCAGCTTCTCATCCGCCAGATGAAAGAAGCAAATAAGAAAAAAGAAGAAAAGATCAAAGAATTGCAGGAGTTCATCTCCCGCTTTTCCGCAAACGCGAGCAAATCCAAGCAGGCGACGTCAAGAAAACGCGCTTTGGAAAAGATCGAGCTTGACACGATCCGCCCGTCCAGCCGTAAATATCCGTATATCGATTTTCGTCCCGAACGCGAGATTGGCAACGAGGTTCTTACGGTTGAGAATCTTTCCAAGACCATCGACGGGGAAAAGGTACTTGACCACATTTCCTTTATCTTAAATCACGAGGATAAGATTGCCTTTGTCGGCAGCAACGAACTTGCCATCACTACGCTGTTTCGGATTCTTTCCGGCGAACTGGAACCGGATGAGGGCAGCTATAAATGGGGTGTCACGACGTCACAGGCGTATTTTCCGAAGGATAATACGCAAGAATTTAATAACGATTTAACAATTACAGACTGGCTGACGGGCTATTCTCCCGTAAAGGACGTCACGTATGTGCGCGGCTTCCTCGGCAGAATGCTTTTTGCGGGTGACGACGGCGTCAAGCGCGTCCGCGTTCTCTCCGGTGGGGAAAAGGTTCGCTGCCTGTTAAGTAAAATGATGATCTCCGGTGCGAACTGCCTCATCCTTGACGAGCCGACAAACCACCTTGATATGGAATCGATCACGGCGCTCAATAACGGTCTGATCAAATTCAGCGGCGTGGTGCTGTTCTCCTGTCACGACCATCAATTTGTACAGACGACCGCAAACCGGATCATGGAATTCTTACCGGACGGAACACTCATCGACAAGATCACGACCTACGACGAGTACCTTGAGAGCGATGAAATGGCAAGAAAACGTACCGTATACAATGCCGACGCCTCCAAGGAAGAGGACGAAAACTGAAAGGAATGGTTGGTTTTATGAGACCCGTGGATTTACATGTTCATTCCAATAAATCGGACGGCTCCATGACCCCTGCCGAGCTTGTGGAACTCGCCGCACAAAAGGGGCTTCGCGCCTTTGCCCTGACAGACCACGATACGATCGACGGTCTTAGCGAAGCCATGGCCGCCGCTGCAGCCCATCCCGAATTGGAAGTCATCCCCGGCATCGAGCTTTCCTCCGAATATCACGGAAAGGACATTCACATTGTCGGGCTGTATCTCGATTACCATAATGAGGATTTTCTCGCGCAGCTCCATGATTTTCAGCATTCGCGCGTGGTGCGAAACGAAAAAATGTGCAACAATCTGCGCGAGGCGGGAATCGACATCACCTTTGAAAAACTGCAGTCAGAATATCCTGACAGCGTGATCACGCGGGCGCATTATGCCCGTTACCTGCTCTCTCACGGTTATGTGCAGTCCCTCCCGGAAGCATTCGACCGTTATGTCGGAGATCACACCCGTTATTTTGTTCCGCGCGAAAAGATCACGCCGATGCAGGCGGTGAAGCTCATCCGAAAGGCGGACGGCATTCCCATTCTCGCCCACCCGACACTCTATCACATGAGCGACGCGCATTTGGAAGAATTGATCGTGCTCTTAAAAGACGCCGGTCTGATCGGCATGGAATGCATCTACAGCACGTTTACCCTCGCCGAGGAACGCGCCATGAAACGGCTTGCCGACCGCCATGGACTTTTATACAGCGGCGGCTCGGATTTCCACGGTAAAGCAAAGCCGAACCTGGAGCTCGGCACGGGATACGGTCATCTTTTCGTACCGGAGACGATATTGGATGAACTTTTAAAATTATAAAACCTCATGAAATCTTTTTACCTTCGATAGGAGCAAAAGAACATGCAGAGAAAAATCCTGTTCACTGATTTGGATGGAACCCTTCTGGATGACAAAAAACAAATATCAGAGCGAACAAAAAAGGCGCTTTATAAGCTGAACGAACAGGGACATGTCCTTGTTTTTACGACCGGCCGCCCTTTAGGCAGCGTATTGGAGGCACGCACGGCGCTGGATTTGTGCTTTCCTGATTCCTATATCATCGCCTATAACGGCAGCCTGATCTGGCACTGTGATTCAAATACGCCCGTTATTGAACATACGATCCGCATGGACGACGTGCGCAGTATTTTGGCGGAAACGCATGCGCTCGACATTCACTGTCATACCTATGAAAATGATACGATCTTTTTTGAGCGCGACCGCACGGAGCTTTCCTACTACCGCACGCATATCCATCTTCCCGCGCGCGTGGTTTCGGATATTCCGTCTGCTCTTAGCAAAGAGCCCTATAAACTCATCTCCATTCATTTAGAGGATCATGCCCTTTTGGAGGAGCTTAGGAGGCGGGTGCTTGCGAAGCTTTCCGCCCGGATCACGGCCGTATTTTCCAATGAATATTATCTTGAATTTTATCCGATCGATTCCGGCAAGGGAAACGCGGTCAAGGATCTCTGTAAATCGCTTTCCATCCCGCTTTCCGACGCTGCCGCCATCGGCGACGAAGCGAACGATATTTCCATGATCGACGCCGCAGGCTTGGGCTGTGCGATTGCAAACGCAAAGCCGTCTGTTAAGGAGCATGCCGATTTCATCACCGCCAATGACAATAATCATGACGGAATCTGCGATCTGTTGGAATATTTTTTCGCTATCTCCATTTAGCGTGGAAATACGATGAGCAAGATTTAAGTATATCGCTTCAAGTATTTCCCTGTAAGGCTTTCCCCGCAATTACAAATCTCCTGCGGCGTTCCCCTTGCAATAATCTGCCCGCCGTGTACACCGCCGCCGGGTCCCATATCGATCACATAATCAGCATTCTTTATCACGTCAAAATCGTGTTCGATCACAATTACGGTTGCGCCGTTATTTATTAACTTCATGAACACATGTAACAATACTTCCACATCTAACGGATGAAGCCCGATTGTTGGTTCATCAAATACAAATACCGTATCTGACTGCCCTTTTCCCATCTCGCTGGCAAGCTTCAACCGCTGTGCCTCGCCACCCGACAAACTCGGCGTTGCTTCTCCCAAGGTCAAATATCCAAGTCCGAGCTCGTGCAGCACTTGCAGCCTGCGCTCAACAATCGGAAGATCCTCGCACGCTTTCATCGCTTCGTCCACATTCATATCCATTAGTTCGGGCAGGGTAAAGAAAAGTCCGCCGTGTTTCGGTATGCGCTTAATCAGACTTGCGTCTTTGGAATAGCGGGAACCGCCGCAATCGGGGCAGGTAATATCAACATCGGGAAGGAATTGAATATCAAGGCTTATAGAGCCGGTGCCGTCACAGGTAGGACAACGAAGCTTTCCCGTGTTATATGAAAAATCGCCGGCCTTATATCCCCTTTCCTTTGCATTCCGTGTTTTCGCATAAATCTTACGCAATTCATCATGTACGTCGGCATAGGTCGCAACGGTAGAGCGCACATTAATGCCGATTGGGGCGGAGTCGATCAGTTTTATCTGTGAAATTCCCTCCGCTGAAATATCTTTAATGTGCTCCGGCAGTTTTTCTTTTTTACATAAGGCTTCTATAGCGGGAATCAGACTTTCCAAAATTAAGGTTGTTTTTCCGGAACCGGAAACACCCGTTACAGCGATCAGGCGTCCTTTGGGGAAATCCACTTCCAACGGTTTTACCGTATGAATTTCAGCGGTAGACAGATGGAGCTTTCCAAGCTCAAACATCCGCCCGGACGGAATATGCTTTCCGGTATCTATCGTGGTCTTGCCCGTAAGAAACCCGCCGATACGGGTATTACCATTGGATTCAACCTCTGCAAGCGTACCCTGTGCAATAATCGTTCCTCCGCCTGCACCCGCTTCAGGACCGAGTTCGACAAGCCAATCCGCCTCGGAAAGTATATGGGTATCGTGGTCTACCAGGATCACAGTATTTCCGTCGGCAACAAGGTCGTGCATAACACCTTTGAGTCCCTCGATATTTGACGGATGCAAACCAATGGACGGCTCGTCGAGAACATACAGAACACCCGTCGTGCGATTCCGCACGGCTCGCGCAAGCTGCATTCTCTGCCTCTCACCTGTCGAAAGTGTAGAAGCGGAACGATCTAATGTAAGATAGGATAATCCTAAATCCATCAATCGTTTTGCGGTGCTCCGGAAGGACTCGCAGATACTCTCCGCCATAGGACGCATATCTTCCGGAAGTGACGCAGGTACACCGTCCACCCACTCGATCAGATCAGACAAGGTCATTGTGCATGCTTCCGCAAGAGAAAGCCCACGCAATTTCGGCGCACGAGCCGCCTCGCTTAAACGTGATCCGCCGCAATCAGGACAAACACCCTGCCGAAGGAACTTTTCTACCCGCTTCATCCCTTTTTCGTCCTTGACCTTTGACAGGGCATTTTCTACGGTATATACGGCATTAAAGTACGTAAAGTCCATTTCTGCCGATGTATTCGTTTTTTCATTAAAATATAGGATATGTTTTTTCTCGGCAGGTCCGTGGAACACAATCTCACGCTCTTTATCGGTCAGCTCGCAGAAGGGAACGTCAGTTCGCACGCCCATCTCACGGGCAATATTTTTCATCAGCGCCCACATAAGTGTCTGCCACGGCGCAACTGCACCGTCATCGATAGATAAGGACTCATCCGGAACTAATGTTGATTCATCAACGATACGGGTAATGCCCGTACCATCGCAGCGCTTGCATGCCCCTTGACTGTTGAAAGCCAATTCTTCTGCGCCGGGAGGAATAAAATGAACTCCGCAGACAGGACAATCAAGTCCTAAATCTGCCGCAACGTCTTTGGAAGGCGGGGCATAATGTCCGTTTGGACAACGGTGAGAGGCAAGTCGTGAAAACATGATCCGCAGATGATTCAGCAGCTCTGTTCCCGTTCCAAACGTACTACGGATTCCCGGAACGCCGGGACGCTGATGTAAGGCTAACGCAGCAGGGACATAAAGCACTTCATCCACCTGTGCCTTCTCAGCCTGCGTCATACGCCTGCGCGTATAGGTTGACAGCGATTCCAAATACCGCCTTGAACCCTCCGCATACAAAATACCGAGAGCCAGCGACGATTTGCCGGAACCCGAGACCCCCGCGATCCCTACGATCTGATTTAGCGGTATGTCAACGTCAATATTTTTCAGATTATGTACACGCCCGCCACGAATTTTGATTTTATCCGGTACAACATAAGATTTTTTCATAGTTTGATTTTATTCCTTGTGAAGTCCTTCGTACTGACTCATCATAATGATTAGTATTATTGTAATAATGAAATCCTATTTATACGTTCTTTACTTCAATAAAGAAGGGGGTTCACCAATCAACATTATCGAACACTTTGAACCCTAAAATCGTAACGACTGTTCCCTCATAATAAGTCCGCCCGGAGTCAGGCAGTGCTAAAGAATGCACCGATTTGACACTGTACAGAATGGCACGGTACTCAACGCTTCCTCCATCCTTATAATGGATCGGTACGGGAACTAAGAGAATGACCGCGAGCAATATGCCAAGCGCGATCCTCACTTTCTTCTTACCGAAAACCTTTTTCATAAGAATTCTCCTCTTCTCCTTCTGCAGGCAGCAGTTCAAAAAATCCCCTGCCCCCTTGACCTTTCCGGATGGTCTCAGCCTTCCACAATTAAATAACGACCGTCACCGATTGTGAATACCTCGGATGCAGTCAGAATGTCCTGCTCGGCAGCGCCTTCCACATCAATGCCTTCCTCATCAAAATATTCCAATACTTCTTTTGAGGAATCCACGATGACTGCCATACAGTCCTCCAAAAATTCCTCCGCTTCCTCTCTTGTTTCGGCAACACGCTCAGTAAAAAGCTGTCCCTGTTTTTCTAAAAATACATCTAATACGGTATCGTCGTAAATCTGCATCTTTCTGCTCCTTTCTGCTATTCTGTTTTCTCCCCGCCAAACGTGCTTCGAAGCACTTGATACACGCCCTTTTGCGTGTAGCCGGGACATCTGTGATTTGCCGCCTGCTTCACGGCATCGCATGCGTTTTCCACCGCATAGCTCACGCCCGCCGCTTTCATCATGCCGATATCGTTCTCATTATCTCCAAAAACCATCGTCTCCCCGCGATCGATGGAAAAGTACTCCTGCACAAAACGGATGGCGTTTCCCTTATCCACCGCCGCATCCATAAAATCAATCCATTCTTCGCCCGCCATGCAGACCTTGACATGCTCCCGCCAGCGCGGGATCAATTCCTGCTCCGCCACACTTCGAACGCTGCCGTCATGATGCATGGCACATTTAATGATCTGCGGGTCGTCTTTCAGCACATCCGGCACGACCTCCATCTGATTATGATAACTGTCGCGAATGAGACGGATAAACGCGTCATCCCTGCTCTCCAACAGACTTCCCTGCGGCGTCGATACCACAAATTCATAGCCTTCGCCGCAGGCGCGCATCTGGCGGATGATCTCATGCGCCTGTTCTTTGCGCATATCCGTCACGGAAAGCGTCTCGCCCCGATAAACAATATGCGCGCCGTTTTCGGCAATATAGAGGATCTCCTCCCCCGCTTCGGCAAACATCCTGCGAATGCTGTGATATTGCCGTCCGCTCGCCACACAGCACAAAATGCCCCGTGCGGTCAGTTCCCGAAACATCTGCACAATTTCGGGATAGACGTCCGGCGAAGAATCCTTGACCAGCGTGCCGTCAATATCGGTTGCGACAAGGCGGATGCCCTTTCCCATGTCTCTGCTTGTCTTTTCCATGTTCGTCCTTTCCTTACTCATGCCTGCATCTTCCATCATCAGGCTGCCTGTCCTTTCTATTACTATGCATCTTCCCGTTGGGCGGGAATCTGCTCCTTACCGCTCACTGCGCCGATCTCCTGTATCAGGCGCGCAAGCGGCAGACCGACCACATTATAATAATCTCCCTCTATCCGGCTCACATATGCCGCAAAGTATCCCTGTATGCCGTAAGCGCCCGCCTTGTCAAGTGGTTCACCCGTGCGCACATATTCTTTGATCTGCCCGTGCGTCATCGGCACAAACGTAACTTCCGTACGCTCAAAAAAGCAATTCTGCCCATGCGGAGTTAACAGTGTGACCCCGGTATAAACCTGATGCGTCCTCCCCTGCAGGCGTGTGAGCATCTGCACGGCATCGTCCGCATCCTTCGGCTTTCCCAAAACCACGCCGTGGGTGGCAACGACCGTGTCGGCGGCAATGATAAGATACGGTTTTTCGCTCTCGGCCCGATATCGCGCGAGTACCTCACGCGCCTTTGCCTCAGAAAGCTCCATGACGATCTGCTCCGGTGCAGTCTGCGTCATGACTTCCTCGCCGTCACTTGTCATCACCCGAAACGCAATGCCGATCTGCGTCAAAAGTTCCCTGCGCCTCGGTGACGCCGATGCCAATATGATCTCGTACTGTCTGTTAATATCTCCGATTTCCACTGTTTTATCCTGCTCTTTCTTTACCACGCAATATCGCTGTCTCTCACATGGTCTCCGCTGTCAGCCCTCTGCTCCGCCGCTTCCGGCTGCGCTTACGCTTCGGAAATATGGGTCTCCGGAATAAAGACCCGCTCATTCGCTATGATATCTTTCTGCTTCGCCGCTTCCTTCGCTTCCTTGCAAAATGCATCCTGACAACTGTATGCTTCCCTGCCGCGGCGGTCCGTTTTCACATAACTGCCGTCGCTCTGGCAGATATGCGCCTTAACATTGTCTTTTAGCTGCGCCTGCAAAATATGAAGTGCCTGCGCCTTCAATTCCTCATCCTCGATCGGGAACAGGATCTCCACCCGCCGCTCCAGATTCCTCGGCATCCAGTCCGCACTTCCCATATAAATCTCCGGGTTTCCGTCATTCTCAAAATAGAAGATCCGCGCGTGCTCCAAAAAATTACCGACAATGGAACGCACATGAATATGCTCGCTGACACCGGGAATCCCTACTTTTAAGCAGCAAATACCGCGCACGATCATTTCGATCGTCACCCCGGCGGCGGAAGCTTCATACAGCGCCGCGATCACATCCCGGTCGCAAAGAGAATTGATCTTGGCAATGATATGCGCCTTGTTCCCGTTCCTTGCATGCTCCGTCTCCCTGCGGATCAGATACAGAAAACGCTGTTTTAACCATAACGGCGCAAGCGCAAGCTTATTCCATGAAAGCGGCTCTGAATAGCCGGAAAGCATATTGAATACCGCCGTCGCATCCTCCCCGATCTCCTCGTTGCAGGTGAGCAGACCCGTGTCTGTATAAATCTTTGCCGTCGCGTCATTATAATTGCCCGTACCGAGATGCACGTAACGGCGGATGCCATCTTCCTCCCGTCTGACAACAAGTGTTATCTTACTGTGCGTTTTCAGCCCGACCAATCCGTAAATCACGTGGCACCCCGCTTTTTCCAGCTTTTTCGCCCACACAATATTATGTTCTTCATCAAAGCGCGCTTTTAATTCCACGAGCACTGAAACCTGTTTGCCATTGTCCGCCGCCTGCGCCAATGCCGCAATGATCGGTGAATTGCCGCTGACACGGTAAAGCGTCTGCTTGATCGCAAGCACGTCCGGATCTTTCGCTGCCGTTTTGATGAAGTCAACCACCGGCATGAACGACTGGTATGGATGATGCAGCAGAATGTCCCCCCTTTTGATCTGTTCAAATATATCCGCATCGGGCGGCAGCTTCGGATGAGGCTGCGGGCAGTATTCCTCCCGCTTGAGCTGATCAAAGCCTTCCAGCCCGTACATTTTCATTAAAAAAGTAAGATCTAACGGCCCGTTGATCTCATAAATATCCTCCGCGCTGATCGCAAGCTCCCGCTTGATCACCTTAAGAAGCCGCTCGTCCATTCCCTCCTCGACCTCTAATCGGATTGCCTGCCCCCACTGACGCTTCTTTAACTGTTTTTCGATCTCCTTTAATAGGTCCTCCGCCTCGTCCTCTTCAATCGTCAGGTCAGCATTTCTCATGATCCGAAAGGGGTGTGCACAAACAATATCATAATTTAAAAAAAGTTTGCTGATATTTCTTTCAATGACCTCTTCCAATAAGATGACACTTGTGACCCCGTTTTCTGCTGGCAGCGATACGATCCGCGGCAGGACGCTCGGCACCTGCACCGTGGCAAATTCCGTCTCTTCCTCCGTTCCCTTTTTCAGTAAAAGCGCACCGAGATTCAGCGATTTATTGCGGATGAGCGGAAACGGCCGCGACGAATCCACCGCCATCGGCGTGAGCACAGGGTAAACATTGTCCTCAAAGTAACGATCCAAATATTCGCCTTCTTTTTTTGTCAGCTCCTCATGATGCTCGATCACGCGCAGCCCGTTCGCCTTCAGCTGCGGCACAAGCGCACTCTTGTAAACGGCATACTGCTCCTTCACGAGCTCATGTGCCTCCGCCTCCAGCAGCGTAAGCTGCTGCTTCGGCGTAAGCCCCGCAATATCCGTTTTTTTGTAGCCGGCATTTACCATATCTTTTAAGGACGCGACACGGATCATAAAAAACTCATCCAGATTAGACGCGGTAATGCTCAAAAATTTTAACCGTTCAAACAACGGATTCTGTTTATCCTTCGCCTCCGAAAGAACACGCTTATTGAATAGCAGCCAGCTTAACTCTCTGTTCGTATAATATGCCGGATTTCCGAAATCAATCGTCTCTGCCAAACGAATCCCCTCTCTTTCCATCACTTTCAACTATTTCTTTCCTGTACGGACCATCCGCGAAACGCCTTGTGGCGCAAGCTGTCAGACTTCTTCTCACGCCCTATGCCCGTTTCCGGTGAATGACCGGTCTGACACTGTATACTTCCTCAAAGAAATCGGCGCGGCTTATGAACAAGCCCTTCTCCAACGTAATGTCCGTCGCCGAATCCACATATAACAGCAGCTCCTGCTCTTTCAACTGTGCACGGATGTTCTTAAATTTCTGCTTATGACTGCGGTCCAGTCCGTTCGCAACGCGGAGGATCGCTGTCAGCTTTGCGATCACCAAATATACGCTCTGGTCGATATTCTCGTTTTCTGAAAATTCCCCGTACGAAGAGAATTCCAAGTGATTATACTTCACTACATTTGCCACGATCACCCGCTCCGTATGGGACAAGCCGATGATCTCCGTGGAAAGAATGATACTGTATGAGCACTCACTCACATTGTTCAGACTGATATATTTTCCGCAGTCATGCAGACGCGTCGCAATCTGCAATAACAGCCGTTCTCTTTTTCCTAATCCATGAATTTTTTTCATGCTGTCGTAAATCGTCAGCGCAATGGACTCCAGCGTATCGCTTCTCTTTCTGCTTCCCATGTAACGTTTGCTGATATTTTTAGCGCAGGCAATGATGTCCTGTTCAAAATCGTGCGTAAAGGAAATGAGCTTCGTGCGCTCCGCATACTCATAGGCAATCCCGTCACAGAGCGTTACGCCGGGCGCCCAGATCATATTCGCCCCGCTGATCTCCATAACCTGCGCCGTGATCACCGCCGAAATATAGAGGAGATTACTGTTTTCCTCGGAAATACCAAGATGCTCGGCAATCTGTCTGTTCGTATATTGATCTGCCTGCTCCATGAACTTTCCGTATGTTTCCTTGTCAACATAGCCCTGGGCCGGTCCGCCGAGCATTCTTTTTTGCAGCATCATGGAAATATAGTCATCCACGACAATGAGGTGCTTGATCGTATTATCCTTCAGATACAGCTTCTTAAATACGGCAAGCTGGTTATCGATCATCTCCCGCAGCAGCTCATGAACCTGACTCCGCTTGGGATTGAGCTTTTGCAGGCGGTCATTTAAGCGCAGCACGCCGAGACGCATGTTCTGCGTCGTCACAAGCGTATCCTTTTCAAAAAGAGAAAGCTGGATGGAGCCGCCGCCGATGTCCGCGATCAGCGTGCCCTCCTCTATGATCCGATTAAAATCCTCGCCCTTAGACGCAATCGCCTTGTAATCAAGGAAACGCTGCTCCGAGTTGCTGAGAATGCTGATCTCTATGCCCGTTCTCTGCTTGATCTGATCCAGTATAATGAGTACATTACTCGCTTCACGCAAAGCGCTCGTCCCGTATGCTTTGTAGGCGCTGACCTGATATGTCTTCATGATATTCGTAAATTCCCGCAGCACCCTGCACAGCTCATCCATATTCTCATAGCTGATCTTGCCCGAAGCATAGCTGTCCGAGCCAAGATCGATCCGATGCCTGATATGGTCGATCTCCCTTAATTTATTCTTTTTGGAAATCTCGAAAATTTTGATCGCCAGCTCATAGGAGCCGACGTCAATCGCCGCAAACGTTTTGACTGCCATTACCCTCTCACCTCTTTGTCAGGTCATTCCAATGCCCATCAGGTTATCAATAAACTGCTGCGCCACACGTCCCGATCTGCCTCCGTGCGCAAGCTCCCACTGATTCGCCTTAAGCAAAAGCTCCTCTTTCGGCATTGTGATTCCGTTCCGGTCGGCAAGCGCCGACACGATCTGCTCAAACTCCTGTTTATCGGGCGCGCCGAAGTAGATCGTTACGCCGAACCTGGATACGAGCGAGAGCTTCTCCTGCACCGTGTCATTCGTATGAAGCTCCTCGTCACGCTCCTCCTTGTCACGAAAACTCTCCCTGATCAGATGCCGCCTGTTCGATGTCGCATAAATGAGAACATTTTTCGGTCTCTTCTCCAGTCCGCCCTCAATGACCGCCTTGAGATATTTATATTCTACCTCAAATTCCTCAAAGCTTAAGTCATCCATATAAATGATAAATTTATAATTCCGGTTTTTGATCTGGGAAATGACATCATTCAGGCATTGGAACTGGTGCTTATACAGTTCAATGATACGAAGTCCCCTGTCATAATATTGGTTGAGGATACCCTTGATACAGGAAGATTTCCCGGTTCCCGCATCTCCGAACAGCAGGCAGTTGTTCGCGCTTCTTCCCGACACGAACGCCTCCGTATTGTCCGTCAGCTTCTTCTTGGCAAGCTCATACCCGATCAGATCGTCCAAATGAACATGTTGAATATTTAATATAGGTTTAATAAACGCGTGCGAGCCCTGCTCTTCCACGCGGAATGCCTTATGGAGACCAAATCTGCCGACGCCGTATTCCTGATAAAACTGCGTTAAGACCGTTTTGATCTCCTTTGCCGTCGCACACTCTCCGAGCCACTGTGCAAGCGTACAAATCCGATCTCTGATCCGCGTGTTATACACATGTCCCGCCGTCTCGCTCCGCTCATAATGCTCCACCATGGAAAAAGAAGGAATTGAAAGCCTCCGCATCATGGTTCCGAAATCATAGGAGAGAAATTCCCCGATGATCTCCAGATCATGCGCCGCCGCCTCATCCAACGTCCCCGTAATGCCGCCTACGATCTCGCATGACTTACTGTACGGATTTTCGTCATTCACGAGAAGATCGGCAAGATAGCAATGCCACACATTCCCGTAAAAACCGTGCTCTGCGGCGCATGTCAAAAGCCCGCTCACACAGTCTGCAGCAAGCACGGAAAGCTCTCCGCTGTCTCTGTCTTCATACCGGTGTACCAGCTGTGCCATGGACATAAAAATCGGATCCTGCAATAAACCACGATAAATTAATAACTGCTGTTCTTTCATTCTAATCCTCCATGCTTTCAACAATCCGCGAATTTGGGCGTCAGCACAAATTTGCAAAATGAACTAGTTCGTTTTTGAAAAATATTTGATTTTTCAATCTATCTCCCGTCTATGATCAATAATTTCCCAGTATCTTCATGCTGCGCGCCTCCTCGCGCAGTCCGCGCAATGCATTTTTGACAGCGCTCTGCGAAAGGTTCCCGTCAAAATCAATGAAAAACCGATACTCCCAGCTCCGTTCCTCGATCGGTCGGCTCTCAATCTTCGTCATATTCAGATTATTATAAATAAAATGCGATAGGATGTGGTAGAGCGAGCCGCTCTTATGCGGTATCTCCAGACAGATACTGATCTTGTCCGCATCCTTGCGGAATACTTTCTGATTCGTCACGATAATGAAGCGCGTCGAATTGTTTTTGTTGTCGTTGACGCCCTGCTCCAATACGTTGAGACCGTAAACCTCCGCCGCATAAGCGCCTGCCAGCGCCGCCTGGCTGACATCGCCCTCATCCGCTACCTTTCTTGCTGCAAACGCATTGTTTTTCAGGCTGATCTGCTTCCAATTCGGATGCTCCTGTAAATAGCGCGCGCTCTGCATGAGGGACTGCGGATGCGAATACACCGTGCGGATGTCGGAAAGCTTCGTACCGGGCAGCGCCATCAGACAATGCTCGATCGGAATGATCTGCTCCCCGACAATGTAATTTTCAAATTCCACCAGCAGATCATAGATCTCGCTCACAATGCCCGCCGTCGAGTTCTCAATCGGCAGAACGGCATAGTCCGCGCTTCCCTCCTCGATCGCCGCCATCGCATCACGGAACGTCTCAACGGAATAGCTGTTGACCCCTTCTCCGAAGAAGCGCTTCGTTGCCGCCTGGGAATAAGAGCCTTCCGCGCCTTGAAAAACAACGCGCGCATGCGCCGTATCCAGCTCCTTCACACCGAGAAACGGCAGCCGCCCCGTACTTCCCGCATCTGCAAGCATCTGATACTGGAGCTTGCGGCTCATCGACATGATCTGCTCAAACAGCTCCTGCACGCCGTGGCCGGTAAATTCATTGTGTGCCAGCGCGCTGACCTTTTGCAGCTTTTCATCCTCTCTCGCCCGGTCAAATACTTTTTTTCCGTTTGCGATCTTGTACTCCGCAACCCCTTTACAGACCTCCATACGCTCCTCATACAGCGCCACGATCTGTTCGTCGATCTCGTCAATCCGGTTCCGTAATTCTCCTAAATCTTTCTGCATACATTATCCCCCATGATGTCGTGAGCGGTATCTTGTGTCTTCTTCGCACTCTTCTTTCTATTTTATACCTAATTATATGGCAGAACAAGAAGCATTTTCCAAGTAACGGGTTTTTTCGGTATCATTTCCGTTCTACGGCTTCCCTGTTACGATTTTTATGATTTTCCTCTTTTCTATCTGCTTGAAGTCCGCTATAATAAAGTTTGAGAAATAGAATTGATTATGTTTTTTTATACAAAATATACAATCCCATAAGCGGGCGCTATGAGATCGCCGGTACTTACATGCGGTATTTTCGTATGTTATGTACCGTTGCGATCGAATTGCAGCGAAAGCGTGCCTGCGTTGGATTGTATATTTTGCGTAGATTAAACATTTATTTATGCATTTCGCAAATATCTAAAGTTTGAGAAAGTGAGAAAGGTGCGTGCGCTTTATGAAAAAATTACGTCCTGTCCTTGTAATCCTGGTCATTGTCCTGATTCTCGGTCTCCTGATGGCTCCGAAGTATCTGCTGAAAGAACGGATCGAGACTTATCCGGAAGACACGATCGGCAATACGGCGGGAAATATTAATAACGGCGGTTATTTTTGTGAATCGGACGGCGTTGTCTACTTTGCCAATTTTTATGATAACGGTACGCTCTACCGCATGAATCCCGACGAATCCGGAATCGAAAAGCTCAATAATCAGTCCATCAAATTCTTAAATGCCGCCGGCAGTCATCTGTATTATTTTTTGGCGGATAACCGCAACGGCTCCGACCTCGGCAGCGTCCTGAAGGCAACCGGTCTCTACCGATCCACCACAAACGGAAAACATATGACCTGCCTGAAACGCGGTACGCTGGATACGATGCTGCTCGTCGGTAATTCCATCTTTTATCTGTATTACGAGGACACAAAGGAATTCACGATGCGCCGGATCAACACCTTGGGGCAGGACGACCAGTTAGTAACGGATTATATTGCCAACCCCGCATGCGGAAACGGCACGAATATTTACTTCCACGGCACACAGGACGATCACAATCTCTATCGGCTTGACACATTGACCAACAATATCAGCCGGATTTGGGACGGCAGTCTTTGGAATCCTGCCTACTCGGACGGCTGGCTCTACTACATGGATTTATCGCGGCACTACGCGCTTTCGCGTTTGAATCTCTCGACCGGCGCCACAGAAACGCTGACGACGGACCGCGTTGACTTTTTCAATGTCTCCGCGGATTATGTGTTTTATCAGACGGTGGACAGCGAAGCGCCTGCCTTAAAACGGATCAATAAGGATGGCTCCGGCATGGTAACGCTCGCGGAAGGTGTCTACCGCAACCTCTGTCTGACAAGCCAGTTTTTATATTTCAGGGCTTACGGCGACGATACGACCATGTATCACTGTGCGCTCGGCTCCGATTATCCGCAGGAATTTAACGCTGCCAATGATGCGGTTTCCGCAAAATAACCAATCGCATGCAAAGCGGCATATTCCTCTGCAAATCCGTGTGCATCCGCCGGGGCACTAAGGAAGTGCTGATTTAATCAGCGCTTCCTTAAGACAAATCCCGAAGCTCTTTAAGCATCTGTCGCACCGTCTTTCCTGTCAGCGGGTGCCTGAGACAGGGATTTAACTCTGCAAGCGGCTTCAGCACGAACTCTCTGTTTGCCATATCCGCATGCGGAATCGTCAGCTGTTCACTGTCTATGATCTCATTATCATAAAAAAGAATGTCCAGATCCAGCGTGCGCGCGCCCCAGCGCTCTTTTCGCACGCGGCCCGCCTCCGCCTCTAATTCATGCAGATAATCCATGAGTTCCATCGGTGTGAGCAGTGTCTCAAGCACCGCCGCACCGTTTAGAAAATCCGGCTGGTCAAGCACACCGTACGGTTTTGTGCTTATCAAAGACGAACTCTTTACGTGGCGTATCTCTTTTGATGCCGAAAGCTTTTGTAATGCGTCCCGCAGATACCCCTCCGAATCTCCGAGATTCGAGCCGAGTCCGAGATAGACTACATGCCAGCCGCGGCGGATTTTAACGGACACATTCGAAAACGGCAGCGCGATCGGCGCTTCCGGCTTGCAGATCTCAAGCTCGATCTCCCAAATGAGCGGAAACGTGCGCAGTACCCGCTCCGCCACATACTCTGCCGCACGCTCCAATAAATGAAAGCATTGTTCCCTCATGGCATGCGCCATCTCCTCACAGACAAGCCCATAGTGTGTGGAATCGGAAAGCTCGTCCGATTTTCCCGCCTTCCTTGTATCCGTATAAAGCACGGCATTTAAATAAAAATGCTGTCCGTTCTTGTTTTCTTCAGGAAATACACCGTGGTAGGCGTATACCTCTAACCCCTCAATCCGAATCTCATCCATGATCTGTCTCTCCTGTATCCTGCCGTTTATCGGCATCCCTCGATATGCCGTATGTTCTGCCTGTGCGCCCACACCCTGTTACATGCAGTCCCGGATTGCCTCCGCCATGCGAATTGCGCGCGCATGCTCTTTTACATCATGCACGCNNACAAANGNNNAGNGCTNCATNACCGCNANNACCGTNGTCACAANCGTCCCTTCCANNCGNTCNNCCACNGGCAGNNCNAGNGNCNGNCCNANNACNGATTTTCTNGANGNNCCNAGCAGCAGCGGATAACCAAACATATGCAATTCTTCCATATCATGAAGGAGCCGCAGGTTCTGTTCATGGGTTTTACCGAAGCCGATTCCCGGATCAAGCAGGATCCGCTCTCTCGCAATTCCTGCCGCCTCCGCCATGCGCACGCTTTCCCCAAGCTCAGAAAGCACCGTCTTCATCAGTTCATCGGCAGCCGCCTCACTCCGGTTATGCATGAGACAGCATGATACATTGTTCCCCGCAATGAGGGACGCCATATCGGCATCATGACGAAGTCCCCATATATCATTGATCATATCCGCCCCCGCCTGAATCCCGGCAGCCGCAACCGCGCTTTTATAGGTATCAAGCGAGACAGGAATGTTAAATTCCGTTTTAATTTTTGTGATAATTGGCGCAATACGGGCAATTTCTTCCTCGTCGCTGACGGTTTCAAAGCCCGGCCTCGTCGATTCACCGCCCACATCAATGACAGCAGCGCCCTCAGAAATCATTTCCTCAACATGCCGAAGCGCCGCGTCCGTTTTATTCCACTTTCCACCGTCCGAAAAGGAGTCCGGCGTCATATTGAGGATTCCCATCACATAGGTGTGTGACGCCGTATCAAATTCCTGATTCCCGATTTTCATACCCGCAATTCCTCCCATCCATCATTCTTTTTTCTTACACGATGAGCCTCAGATTCTTTTTTTCCGCGCTCCAATTGCATTCTTCCTGCACAGGACATGCAAAACAAGCGCGGCTTAATTTATCCGCGCGGTATAACAAGCCCCGCAGGCTTTTCTCCTTTGCCGTCTCCGCATTTCTGTGATTTCGGACGGCATCAATAATAACGCTTGTTTCTTTATCATCAAAACCACTTTGCAGAAGAATTTCCTCCGCCAGCTCGGCGCTTGCCCGCTCGTGAGGCGTTCCATCCTCATACTGGCGGTATCTCCCCATGTCATGAACAAGCGCCGCTGCATAGACCGACTCCTCAGACACCGGAAGCTCCTCTTTTGCCGCAAGCAGCATCGCAATCCGCGCCACATCAAGAAAATGCGCCATGTCATGATGACAATAGCGCCTTTCCTGTTCCGCTTCTTTATTTTTTCGGACTGCCTCCCGATAAGCAGGATGCGCCAGAATACGATTGACTCTCTCCATCGGTGTTTTTCCTTTTCCCGGTATCCGCTTCATGCCCTGCCCAGCATCGCAAAAAATGTACGCTCCAGCTCTGCCCGCTCCTCAAAAGCGCCGCGCTTGGCGATCGTGACCGTCTGTGAGCCGGGCTTTTTCACGCCCCGCATCGTCATGCACATATGTTCCGCCTCCAGCATCACCATCACGCCCCTGCACTTGACATAGGTCATCATCGCATCGGCGATCTGCGCGGTCAGCCTCTCCTGCAGTTGCAGGCGGCGCGCATAAATTTCCACCGTACGCGCCAGCTTGCTCAGTCCTACGACCTCTCCGTCCGGAATGTACGCCACATGCGCCTTTCCGAAGAACGGCATCATATGGTGCTCGCACATGGAATAAAAAACAATATCCTTTTCCAAAACCATCTCGGCGCTGTCCGTGTGAAAGGTCTTTGACAGCGGCAGCTCGGCCGTCTCGCCTCCGCCGCTTAAAATCTCCTCATACATGCGCGCAATCCGGTCAGGCGTCTCTTTTAGCCCCTCCCGCCCCGGATCCTCACCGATTCCCTCAAGCAGCATCAAAACTGCTTCTCTGATCTTATCCTTATCCATGCCGTCATCTCTCCCAAGTCCGTTTCTGCTTTGAAGGCACTTTGCATGCCTTTTTATATCCACAATTTCCTGCTGCCGCTCCATGCGCAGCCTATATTTTGCGCACTTCCTGCTGCCGCTATCTGCCCCGCACACTTAGCGTGCTTTTTTCACACCTACCCGTTTCTCTCTGTCCCGGATCACCTGCTCCAGTCTTCCGAGATACGAAAGCGAACCGAACGCAACGATGACTCCCTCAGGCGGGGTGAGCAGATAAGCCATCTCCACCGCTTCCTCCAGGCTGTCCGCCGCCGTCACATGCTCATTTACTTTTCTGATCTCCTTTGCAAGCTCATAAGCGGGCAGCGCCCGCGGATTTTCCGGCGGCGTTATCGCAATGAGCTGCTCCGCCAGCGGCGCCATCCGCTCGATCATCGTCCCATACTCTTTATCTCTCAACACACCCATTATAAATACTTTCGGCTTATTTGTAAAATAGAAAGACAAAGAATCCGCCAGTTTTTCCACGGCGTCCGCATTGTGCGCGCCGTCTGTGATCACATAGGGCTTTTTTTGCAGGACGGTCATCCTGCCCCTCCACTGCGCCGAAAGCAGTCCCTTCCTGAGTGCCGCCTCGGAAACCGAAAATCCCCGTTCATTCAACACCCGCACGGTCTCCACCGCAAGGCACGCATTTTCGATCTGCCACATGCCGCAGAGCGATATTTTTAAGTTTTTGAAGCCTCCGTAATGGAAGCTTTGACCTGTCAGACCATACCGGATACCGGACGCCGCTTTCCCATCCGCAAGGAACAGGGGCGCATGCTTCTTTACCGCCTCATCCGCGATCACCTGCGCCGCCGCTTTCTTCTGCGCCATGCTGACGACCGGGCAGCCCTCCTTGATGATTCCCGCCTTCTGCGCCGCAATTTCTGCAAGCGTGCCGCCCAAAAACTGCATATGATCCATGCTGATCGACGCCAGCACGCTCACAAGCGGCTTTTCGATCAGGTTCGTTGCGTCAAGCAATCCGCCCATGCCGGTCTCCACGACCGCCACGTCACAATTTTTTTCAGTAAAAAAACAAAAAGCAAGCGCCGTCTCGACCTCGAATACGGTAGGATGTGCATAGCCCTCCGCCGCCATTTGCTCCGCCGCCTCTGCAACGCGTTCTAACAGCTTTGCAAACGCCGTCTTTGCAATCATTTTTTGATTCATCATGAACCGCTCGCGATAGTCCGTCACCGCCGGAGAAGAATAGCTTCCCACGCGATAGCCTGCTGCCGTAAGAATGGCTGTGAGATAAGCAAGCGTCGAGCCCTTCCCGTTCGTGCCCGCAATATGTATGACAGGAACGCGCTTTTGCGGGTCGCCGAGCCGCCTGCAAAGCTCGCGAATGCTCTCCAAGCCCGGCACAATGCCCCGATGGCTTGATAATTCCTCGATATATGCCATTGCCTGCCGATCATTCATATCCTTTCGAACCTTTCTGACTTTTCGTTAAAAAAGCACTTTGTTTTTCCTTTAACCAGTCCACCGATTCCCTAAGCGCCCTGACCGTCTTTGTTTCCAGTACTAAACGGCAGTCATGCCGCTTTGCGATCTGCAGTCTCTGCGCCAGATCGATCTCCCCCGTGCCGAGCGCTCTGTGATTTTTTGTGCCAAGCGCATCGTGAATATGAAAATGCAAAAGCCGTTCCTCCTGCTCCATGAGAAACGGTTCGTCCCTATCCTGCACGCCGTGGGAATGCCCAATGTCCCATGTTAACCCAAACACCTTGCTCTCCAGCAGATACCGGATCGCCTGCTTTTCATAGTCCCGATAGCCGTCGGTATTCTCGATACAGATGCAGATGTCTGCATCCCCGATTTCCTCCTCGCACATATGCCGAAAACGCTTCCACGCCTCTTGGTATTCCTCCTGATATACCGCAAACAACTCTACCTTCTGCTCCGGCAGTGTAAAATACACCCCATGATTCATATGCATGTTCAGGATGGGCGCGCCGAATTCCTTGGCTGCCGCGATCGTCCGCTTCACCGTGCTGAGATATGCCTCCGCCACTTCCCGATTAAAATCACAGACATTCAGGTTCTCATCCAAATGAATCGTAAACCCAATCTGATACCGCTCCTTTAACTCCAACAGTTTTTCGGTATCTTCCAGCCTGTCCGCCTGATAATCGGGCAGGTTCATATTCAGCTCCACGAAATCCAAGCCCAGTTCCCGGCACAATTTCATCGTGTCTTCTAACTGCCTGATTTCAATTAACGTCGGCATCCCAAACTGCATCGCTTTATTCTCCTTTTATACATGTCATAACATGCCAGATATCATTGCCCTCAAATCCGCATTTTCTATAGACGCTTTCCGGATTTGTAATATTATCACATTCGCCCGATACCGTAGCAAAGTCTGCAAAAGAACTCATTGTTCTTAATGCCCTGCTCAGCAAAGCGGAAGCGATTCCTCTGCTCCTATATTCGGGCAGTACCTGAAGCCATTCTGTGATCGCCTCACCAACTTCTCTATCAAAATCGCATATAATGGAACCAATCAGATTTCCGTCCAAAATAGCACCGATCCATAACTCAGGGCAATAAACCTCCGTGTCCGTCCAGCTTTTCACAGAATCCTCAGATACACGAATCTCCAAGTGCGTATAGGAGCGGTTGATCATATCCACAAGTTCGGCGCTTCTAGCGAACGAAATCACCTCCAAACCAATTCCCGCTTCCTCAAACTCCGGTATGTTTGACAGATGATGTATCAATCGAAAAAACCTCTTATCAACATCATATTCAGGCTGCTTTTTGTCAAAGTCGCTATTGTGCACAATTCTCATGTCAGAAGGGATCGATATCCTTTTTGCTTTCCAGTATGGGATGGAAAAGACTTTACAAGGATTCTCTTTATATGCTTCTATGGAAATCATCTTTCGCCTTTTCTCCTTTTCTTCAAAACTTATAATTGCATGAATCATACCTGGGACGTGCAAGCAAATTGTGCAAATTTTTGGGTCCCAAAACAATGATAACATATGGGTGGTAAAAATATAAGCGGGAATCCATATTCAAACGCCACAAAATTCTCCTTTTTCCCGAATCTTCTCTGCCCTTTTTCATCATAATGCCGAATTTTTTCCCCCTTTACCCTGCATTTCCACACAGAAATTTTTTGTGAGAAATGCACATTGCCACATCATTCATCCTCTGCTACACTGTCCTTAACTGAAATGTCCTTGACACGGACATACGGCTGTGGGTTCTTTTACATGCGGCTGCTGACTGCACCGCATTCTTTTTCTCACTTCTGTTTCTATTCACTGGCAGACACCCTTGAACCACGGCGGCATGCAGCTTTGATGCCCCGAGATATTGGCAGCAGCGCTTTGAATAAACGGCGTGTTTCATTCCGGTTTCCTGACCACACTTCTTGAAAGGAGGACGCTCATGTCCCAAAACACTTCATTTCTTACCCTGCTTCCCCCGTCACCGTACCTTCCGTTATCCGATCGCAGTGGGAAGCTGCCGTTCACGCTCACCAACGACTACATGTTTAAAGTCGCGTTTCAGATGGATGAAGCCATTCTCCGCTCACTATTGTGCAGCCTGCTCGACTTAACACCCGCGGAGATTCGTTCCATTGTCATCAAGAACACCCTTGTTCCCGGCGCTACGATTGAGGATAAAGACACCATCCTCGACATCCGGCTGATCTTAAACAACAACAGCCTCATCAATCTGGAGATGCAGATCAAAAATGAAGGGAACTGGCCGGAGCGCTCCCTATGCTATTTGTGCAGGGCCTTTGACAACCTCGATAAGGGCGCTCCCTACTTGGATGTAATGCCCGCGCACCATATCGGCATCCTGAATTTCAGCCTGCCCCATGTGCAGAAACAATTTTATAGTCATTATTATATGATCAACGAAACAACACAGGAAATATTCAGTGATAAGCTCCGTTTGTCCGTACTCAATCTGACACAGACAGCGCTCGCAACCGAACACGACCGGCAGTCCGGTCTCACCAGATGGGCTGCCGCTTTCAAAGCAACAACATGGGAGGAATTTCAAATGTTAGCCGAAGAAGATGATTTGTTTCAAAAAGTATCCGACGCCCTCTATCTGCTCTCTGAGAACAGGAAGGTTGCCGAACAGTGCCGCCGCATGCAGGAGGCGGAGGCAAGACGGAAGCACTGGGAAAAGCTTGAGGAAAAATATACTGCGTTGGAGAAGGCTTACACCGAAAAGAAAAGTGCTCTCGCGGAGCAGGAAAGTGCTCTCGCGAAACAGGAGAGTATTCTCGCAGAAAAAGACAGTGCCCTCGCCGCAAAGGAAGCCGAAGTAGAGCAATTAAAAGCGCAGCTTCGCAGATATCAGGAACAGAACTGCCAAAAATAATGCGGGAATTGGATACTCATTCCTGTCAGAGGGGATGAGAGGGGATTGGATGTACTACAATCCCCCTGAAAGAGCCAAGCGCCCCGGCAAAGACCATGTTTCAACTCTGACCTTTACGGGGCGCTTTCTTATTTCACTTTCCTGCCGCACAGGCTTCTGCTTTGTGCATATACAGGATCATGCTATTTTACCTACTCGATTGCGATATACTTGTTTTCCTCTACCACCTTCTGCGGTTTTTGCTTCGGAAGGGTAAGCCGCAGTACGCCGTTTTGGAACTGCGCCTTCATACCCTCCTGCTCCACACCGTCGCCTACGTAAAAGGCTCTGCGCAAGGAACCCGCATACCGCTCGCGCCGCAGGTATTTTACGTCTTCTTTTTCCGGTTCCTTTTGCGCGGTGATCGTCAGGCAGTCATTTTCTACCGCCACCTGAATGTCTTCCTTTTTGAACCCCGGAAGATCCACTGTCAAAATATACTGCTCCTCGGTCTCTTTGATGTCGGTCCGCATCAATTGATCTGCCTGAGAACCGTATGCCGGCTTTACATTTTTGTTTTCAGGCTTTGCACTCACACGCGAACGTCCGTTAAAATCATCAAAAAATTCATCAAAGAAATCATCGATCAAACTTTCTCCAAATAATGCAGGCATCCACATACGCCTTTTCCTCCTTATCCTTCAATCTCAATATAACGCTTCTGTTCTTCTTTCACCTGCGGCTCCTTCTTTGGGATCGTCAGCTTCAGCGTTCCATCCTCAAACTTTGCCTTGATGTCGTCCTGCGTTACCTCCTCGCCGACATAAAAGCTTCTGCTGCAGGAGCCGCTGTAACGTTCCCTTCGAATATACTTTCCTTCCGCATCCTTCTCGTCCCTGCTTGTGTTGGTGGTAGCGGTAACGGTAAGATACCCGTCCTTGACCTCTCCCTTCACATCCTCCTTCGTAAATCCCGGAAGATTCATGATCACCTCGTAACCGTTTTCCGTCTCCCTGACATCCGTACTCATCATCTCGCGTCCGCCTCCTAACGAGGTTCCAAGAACGCGGTCTAATCCGTTTGTTCTGAATAAACTGGGCATTAACATAAGTCATTCCTCCATTCTGTGATGCTTTTTCTTTATTTTTACCATAATCGGAAGTATTTTTACGCTTTACTAATCGCCTCCGTTTCTTAAGATACCTATGTTTTACCACCGATTGTTAGCACTGTCAATAGGTGAGTGCTAATGATTTTATAAAGTATTTCTAAAAAACAAATAAAGTCCCGCAGACTCTGATTTTTCAGGGTCCGCGAGACTCGACATCACCTACATATCTTCCACTTACTCAAGTACACGATAATCTTTTCACCGGTCTGACATATTTCCAATACCGCATGGGATCGTGAAAAAAGTACATGATCCTTCCGTCAGATGTATCCAACTGATACCCATTCGCCGCATAATCGAAGGATGCCATTGCATGATCCATCTTTTTCTCTACACCGCAGTTTTGATTCTCATAATCAAACGGACCATGCTCAAAAACAATGTACTCCCCCTCAGGAATATCCATCAAAAGCATTTGCGGCGGTACTTCCCCATGATAGTCACTCGGAAGCCTTACACCATAACATTCCGCAAGCGGAATTCCCCAGCTGCAATTCCTCCCGGCCGGTTTGTTAAGATACCCCATGATCTGACCGCTTCCGCTGTTCGCGTCACTTCCGCCCATATCATCCAGTTTGCCTTTCATACTATCGAGCAAGCCACAGATCGTTTCATAATCCTGCCCCGGTATAAGACTTTGCTTCTGCCAGAAGTCCCAATACCCGATGCTCTCACAATTTCTGATATGCAGAAATTTGTGAGCCGGAATGGTAACGGCATATATTTTCACATCCTCTACAGGTTCCTCCGCCCCCATTTTTCCGCTTCCTACCAAATAGCTGTCGAACGGTTTGATCATCGTGCGAAGCACAACAGGGACCGGGTGCTGCCGATACTCGCACGGTGTCATTCCATAAGCCCCCTTAAATGCACGGGAAAACGCTTCATACGAAGAAAAACCACAATTTAACGCAATATCTAACAAACTGCATTCCGTATCCCGCACTTCTTTTAGCGCGAACGCTAACCTCCTGTACCGTAGATAATTCTTGAATTGCATTCCTGATATTTCTTTGAATTTCCTCGAAGTATGGAATTCTGAATATCCTAACTTCCGTGAAAGATTTTTGAGTATCAATGTTTCGTCATCCCGATTTTTAATACATACATCAATTTCTTCGATCATGTCTTGAATTTGTTTCTGCCATTCGTGCATATATCAATTTCCTCCTTGCATTTGTCATATCTGTATTATAAACAAAGATTCATGATATTTCTTGACTTCTCTTGCTGTTTTCCCGTTTGTAACAACAAAGCAAATACAAAAATTCTTGACTTGCTATCCCCCCTATGATAATATAGCAGCATCAATACGGAAAGGGGTGCGGCAATGTACACAAAGTAATTCAAATGAACAAAATAGCGAATCGCTTTTGTCCGCGGGGATGCTGAACGCATACCAGACTTGTTTTGCTGTTGAAATTTGGATTACTCGCTGTCTTATGACAGTTTATCATTTGTTGCGCTGCTTTTTTTCTATCAGGATTTTTTATATCCGCATGTACATTTCCCGGATATTTCTGATATTTGTTTGCACGTAATGGACGGTTCCATTTTCGATATGCTTGATTCGCTATCGGAAACGGAACCGTTTTTCATTGATCGGAAGCTGGGAGGTGTTTCATGTTAGAGTTAAAAAATATAACGATCAGTCTCAAAAATGACGGAAGATCGATAACGGATGATTTTTCCTTTACCTTAAACCGCGGCGAAAAAGCGGTCATCATCGGGGAAGAAGGGAACGGAAAGTCTACCCTCTTAAAGTTTATTTATGACCGGAATCTCATAGAGGATTATTGCAACTGTTCCGGCGACATCATCACGAAAAGTAAAATGGCCTATCTCCCTCAAGTCATGGATGAAAGCTATGATACTTTTTCGCTGTGCGAATTCTTTGAAGCTTCAGAATACTATATGCACATCGATACGCTGGCAAAGCTGGGCTTATCTGTCGAATGGATTCTATCCGATCAGAAACTTGCCACACTGTCAGGCGGCGAAAAGGTGAAGGTACACCTTGCGAAATTACTGATGGAAGACCCGGATATCCTGCTTCTTGACGAGCCCACAAATGATCTTGATATTCCCACATTACAATGGCTTGAATCCTTTATTGCGGATAGCCGGCTGCCCATCCTGTATATCTCGCATGACGAGACTCTCATTGAAAACACGGCGAACGTGATCGTGCATATGGAGCAGATTATCCGTAAAACAAAGTGCCGCATTACCGTCTCCCGCTGTCCTTACCGCGAGTATCTGTCACGCAGGCGCAGTTTGTTCGATCATCAGGAACAGGTAGCAAAAAAACAACGGGAAGATTATGACAAACAAATGGAAAGATGGCGGAAAATTTATAACCGTGTCGATCATGAGCAGACCGTCATTTCCAGACAGGCCCCCGCTGCCGGAAGCGCTCTGAAAAAGAAAATGCACGCGCTTCTTTCCATGGAGAAACGCTTTGAGAAGGAAAAAGAAAGCTTTCAGGATTTTCCGCAGGAAGAGGAAGCCATTCTGGCAAGATTT
Organism: Lachnospiraceae bacterium; assembly: GCA_014804755.1. GTDB lineage: Bacteria > Bacillota > Clostridia > Lachnospirales > Lachnospiraceae > DLAJ01. The sequence goes on from JAAUZE010000009.1 coordinate 61,847, forward strand.
GACGAATCCATAAAGCTGCCGTCCGGCAAAACGGTGCTTGATTTTTCATTGGACACATTGTGTGTCGGAAAGCGGGTTTTATCCCGAAATCTCCGGCTCTATGCTGCCGGAAACGAGCATATCGGCATCATCGGAAAAAACGGTGCCGGTAAGTCAACTCTGCTTCATCTATTATGGAATGAACTAAAAGACCGACAGGACATCATTGCCGCTTTTATGCCGCAGAATTACGCCGAAGCGCTTGATTTTGATAAAACCCCTGTCCAATATCTCGCGGAACATTATACAAAGGCGGAAGTGACGAAAGCCAGAACCTACATGGGCGGCATGAAATTTACCCACGAAGAAATGACCGGCAGGATCGGCCGTCTCAGCGGCGGGCAAAAAGCAAAGATTCTGTTTCTCGATATGGTCCTGCGTGGAGCGAATGTGCTGCTGCTTGATGAACCCACCCGAAATTTCAGTCCGCTGTCAAACCCTGCTGTCAGAAACGCGCTTCTTCATTTCGGCGGTGCGATCATCAGCGTATCCCACGACAGGAAATATCTGTCCGAGGTCTGCGACAAAATCTACGAACTTCGCGAAGACGGACTGTTTTCTGTCACGGAATGAGATTAAAAACTTCAAACCAATTCAGAGATGTTCCATATCAGGTATGAAACATCTCTGAAATATTTATTATCGGACTGCCTCACCGATATAATACATAATCCTGTATTTCCCTTAGGAATCCGCACCGCTCAAACGCATATGCCGCCTCCTCCGAATACTCTTTCACCACGATCCGGCTTCGTCCCGCAAAGATTCTTCCCCGACGGAACTCCTCGACAAACAAAAACAATACTTCCTCAAGCCCTTCCGCGTCAAAAACACTGCACGATTTTCCCTGTTTTTCAAAAACGACAACGGGCAGCCCGCCCCGCAGCGCCACCGCGCTCCCGCCCACATTTAAGAACGCCCTGCCCTCCTCATGCGGCAGCAGTTTGCCCCACGGCTGTAACGGGTCCGCGGCGCTGACCCAGACCGTCTCTGTGAGCGGATGCGAAAGCAGCGCCGTCACACTCGCAAAATCCTTCGCCCGGATAAACTGCGCACCGGAAAGACCGCGCACAAAATAGCCGCGCCGCACCTCCCCCGTATATTCCGACACACGCAGAACGGAAAGCGCCTCCTGCCAGGAAAGCCCGAATGCCGCCGCGGTTTCCCTGCACAGGATCAGATACCGGTCAAAGCAGCGATCCATCTGCTCCTGCACAGTAAGCGTTTTTGTCTCTCTTACCAATTCAAAACGTCCTGCCTGCATCAGCTTCCTATGCACGCCGACACGCCTCCTCGCATTCGCTTTCTTTAATTGTTCCTGATTTAAGACATGGCGCACCGGCACAAAACTATCCGCACAGACAATTCCTTTTTCCACAAGGGAGAGAAGCGTATCATAAATCGGTTCTCCGCCCAATACACCGTTTAACGACTGTGCGAAGCTCGCTCCCCGCTTTTTCAGTGCCTCTGCTAAAAGTGCCTCCCGCTTCGTAAGCCGCTCCCACGGGATGTCCGTGTCTTCATCCCAGTCAATCCGATCCGTCCGCTCAAAGCAGATCTTTCCATTTTCCTCCATACGCCAAAAATAGGCGCCCTCGGAAAGCATCGCATCCAGATACTGTTCCCGATAACCCTTCACGCGCGCGGGAAGAAGCAGTTCTTCCCACATTGCCGCCGGAAACGAGGTACCCGCAAACAGAGAGACCGCTGCCTGCACACACTCCTCCGGCGGCGCCTGCCTCTGCAGACGAGACATAAAAAGCGCGGCACATGCGGCGCCTTCCACGGTCGCGATCTCCTCACGCCGATTCCTGACTGTTTTGTTTCTTGCACGCTGGTAGAGCACCGCATGATAATAATACGCGTCATGCAAGACGGCATCTCCGCGGCTGCACAGCTCGCCAAGTAGTTCTTCCGCCTCCTGCACGCTCCATCCGTAACGTGCCGCAACCTGTCCGGCGCTTGACGCGCCGCGGTAACGGAGCATCCGGCGCACGATCTGTAGCACAGACTCCCGCCGCGACTCCGCAAGCGCCTCCCGATAGGTCTCTACATGCTCCGCCGCGATCCAAAGCCCTTGTTCTAAATAGCAGACACGCCCCTCCTGCTCCAGCTTTTCAAACCATTCGACGGGCACGTCCAGTTCCCCGGCGATCAGATCACCCTCTGTCATGAGAAGGGTATGCAGCTGCTTTTCATCCTGCGGAAGCTTTTCCTTCGCCTGTACGGCCGCCAGCTCCTCCTCGCCCGGACGCAGCAGCTTCTCCTGCCGTTTCAATACCTCCTGCAATTCTTCCTTGACCGCCTCATGAATCCCGCGCGGCGTCGGTGCATAGTCATACATGACATTGGCCTCCTCCGCCCACTGCAAAGGCAGTGACATCGGGGACGCGGTTTCCGTCTCAACCTCACGCACTAGGATTTCTCCTGACTGAATCTGATCAAGCAGCTCTATGACACCTTCCACGTCCCAAAACTGCTCCATGCATTCCCGCCTGGTCTCCATGATCAGCGGATGCTGCTTTTCCCGCACGACCGATTGAAACAACTCCGCACTTTTTAAGCGCTGCATCCAAAGCGGCTGCCTTGATTTTCCGCGCACGCCCATCATCAACGCCCTGCCGCAGTTATAACGAAACGCCATATTAAACACGGGGGTGGACGGTAAAAGCGCCGAGAGCATCTCCCTTACATGAGCGGGGGAGATCCGGTAAAGCAGACCCTCCGGCAATGGTTTTTCTCCATAAGAATAAAGCAAAAAACCATCCTCGTCATCCACATTGCCCACGCTCTCATTCATTTCCCGCTCCGCCTGCCCTGCCGCAAGCAGGGAAAGCGGCGCATTCACCCGTCGTCCGAATACCGAATGCACCATGAGCTGCGCCTTTCCCGAGCGGTCATAAAAACGCTCCACGATCACGGTCTTATCGCTCGGCAGGGAGCCCGTCGCCGCCATCTGCCGCTGTAAGTATCCCTCGGAAAGCGCCGCGGCAGCCTCATCCAGCCCAAGTTCCGAAAGCGCTCCGAGCAGCTTATGATCTTCCTCCGCCTCCTGCAGAGAACGAAAAATTTTCCCGAACGCGATCCCTGTCTCTTTATCCCTTCCTTTGATCTCTCCATGCCAAAAAGGAACACGGGCGCCCTCTGTCTCGGCCTGCCGCACCGTCACCGTGTCCCTGCTGATATGAATGACTCTCCATGCGAATGCGCCGAGCAGAAACCTGTCCCCTAGCTGCGTCTCGTAGACAAACTCCTCATCCGCCTCTCCGATCTTAATCCCGTCCTCGGTCCGAACAGTGTAAAGTCCCTTATCCGGAATCGTCCCGCCTGCCGAAACGGCAAGCATCCTGCTGTACGCGTCTCCCTCCACCGTTTCGTGGATCCTGTCATATAAAAGCCGCGGACGCACGGGAATGTCTCTTTGATGCTCATAATCCCCTGCCAGCATAGCGAGCACACCGCATACATCCTCTTTTGTCACATGGCGGAAAGACCATGCGCGCGGCAGGATCTCCATCACCTCGTCCACCTGATAGCTCCCTGTCACCGCCATGGAGACCAAATGCTGCGCCAGCACATCCAGACAACCCTCCGGCGGATTCATCCGCTCCACCTTGCGCTCATTGGTAAGCTTTGCNGTCATACCGCACAACNCGCATTCCGCTGCCGTTCGGGGAAACAAATACATTACGCTTGTCCGGTTCGGGTTATGCCCCGCTCGTCCCAGCCGCTGCATCGCGCCGGAAATCGTCCTCGGACAGCCTACCTGAAGCACCCTGTCGATTTCTCCGACGTCAATGCCAAGCTCCATCGAAGACGTCGCACACAACAGCCNNAANTNTCCGTCCCGCAGCGCCTGCTCCGTCTCGGCACGCTGCTCCTTGGACAGNCTTCCGTGATGAACGCGTGCAAAATTNTCTCCGCCCACNAAGTTTACATAATANGCNAANTTCTCCGCATAACGCCGCCCTTCCACAAAGGCGATCACGCTGCGCTGTCCCTGACAATACTGATANACCAGTTCNGACAAATCCTTCCAAACCGGATCCGTTCTNTTTTTCGCCGTATCCATATAGGGACCCAATATNTNAAGCCGTATCTCTTTNTGCATGGGAGGCGCCGCCACAAATACCGGNTCGGGCGCNAGATACTCCGCCGCCATAGTAAGCGGTGAGATCGTCGCAGAAAGTCCGATACGCTGCAAGTTTCTCTCGCACAGCTTATCCAGCCTTGCCAGCGACAGCATCAGATGCGCNCCGCGCTTNGTGTCGATCAGNGCATGAAGCTCGTCCACGATGACCGCGCGNGCCGTGCAGAGNATNCTTTGCCCGCTCTTACTCGTAAGCATGAGATAGAGCGACTCCGGCGTNGTGATNANNATGTGGGGNGGCCTNCGCACCATCCGCCGCCGTTCCCCCTGCTCCGTATCCCCGGTGCGGATNCCTACCGTGACAAGCTCCTCCCCGCCGATACCGGCAAGCGGCTTTTTTAAGTTCTCCCGTATATCCGCGGCAAGCGATTTGAGCGGGGAAACATAAATGAGCTGCAGCTCCTGCTTCAGATTTCCATCCAGNGCCTGTTTTTTGAGTCTGTCTAAAAAAACAAGAAACGCGGAAAGTGTTTTCCCCGTTCCGGTCGGCGCGGACACAAGCACATGCTTCCCCTCCGCGATCGCGCCCCACGACTGCTCCTGCACAGGCGTAGGCGCGCCGAGCGTCTCCCGAAACCAAGCTGCCGTCTCCGGCTCAAATAGTGTCAGACAATCCTCCATGCCGTTTATGTCCTTTCCGCTCCATACCGCTTCTGCAGTTCGACCACAAATTCAGAAAAGCCCTTGCGGAATTGTTTTTCCTTAATTACATAGTTTTTTCGCTGCGTATACAGCGTAACGCTTCTGTTATCCTGTTCGGCGCAATATCCGATTCTCTGTACCTCATTCCAGCCCACGCTCTCGGCGCCTTTCGGAAATCGCTCAAATGTGATCTGCATCCGGTCATATGNGATTTTTTGCAGGCTCGTATAGACCAGACAAACAATGCTGATCGTCACGAGTCCTGCCACCAAAAGCTTTGTCTCTATCCCCTCTTTGGAAAAAAGCCACGCTCCGATATCCTCTCCCGAAACGAATCCCATCACAACAACCATCACCGCCATCAGCAGACTGATCACCAGCATTACCACATACTCGCCCGTGCGGTAACGCAGCATGCCCGCACCCCCGATGACGCTGTATTCCCGCTGATAGGTGCCCGCTTCCCCGCTTTTCACCGCATTCTCCGGTCTTAAGTGACGCATCGCCGTCTCATAAAAATCATGGTATCCCGTAAGATCAGCCGTCGCCGAAACCCGCCTGACCCCATCCCTGTCGTATAGATTGAACGCATCCTGATTTTTTATTTCCATCCTTGAGAGTTCGTGCCAGGTCAGTCGCTGATAGGTGTGGAACGGCGCTCCGAGGAAAAGCTGTTCCTCATCATAGAGAATATGCCTTTTTTGCATACAATATCCCGCGAAAAAACCNGCAAGCAGGATGAGGACTCCAATACCCAGACACAGCAATATCATGCTGCCCGCTTCCTCCCATGCGCCGTCCGCGATCGCCAGATAGGCAATGATACAGAGAAACCCCATCACAAAAATCCCCAGCGCCGGCAGCACAAGAATCCTTGTCCGTGGCATGGCAAGCATGCGCATCCCCCGCTTCCGATACCCCCGCTGCTCCTTACTGCCCCTAAAAACCGGCGTTGCGGAAAGCAACAGTATAATGATTCCCAAGATTAGTAACAGAATCCATTTGATGATCCGTTCGTTCATTTGTAAAGTCCTCCCTCTCATTCCGTACGATTGTCAGCGCCATGACATCACTTCATCCAAAAAATTACTTCTATTATACACCACATACGTGCCACTTTCTACACAGATTAACAATTGCATTTCGCTCAGCCCGTACCATTTGCTCAAATTGCAACCGGAATGCACTTGCAATTCGAACATAGTAGTTGATATAATGTTGTAGTATTTCAGTGTACAGACATCGCTTGTGGCTGCTTGATTTATCAGAAAATCATTACAATAAAAAACATGGAGAGGTTCTCATGAAAAAAGCTTCCGGAAAAAAATCAAACCATATCTCTGCCTTATTCCTGCTTCCGATCGCAGCGGTCGTGATCGTACTGCCGATATTTTTGACGATTCTTGTGGAAGCACCGATCGGCGATACCAATCGACAGTCTGAAACCGTAATAACGACTGACGGCGGCATTCTCACGGATGATAACGCAGGCAGCGATGCTGTCATCGACGGCACAGGCGCAGATATCAACGACGGCTTTATGATCGACACGAATGGCACCGACACCGATAACGGTAGCGATGATGGTCAGGACGGAAATACTTCCGATGCCGATATGGGTTTCGGCGGCTTATCATCGGTCGATTCGGACGGCACAGATTTACCCTCCACGTCCGAGACTGCACCGGGCGGCGCACAGGAAGGAGCGTCCCCTTCCTCTCAGGAAGAATTTGCAACCGGCTGGGAACAGGCATTCACCTTGAATGACGTTCCTGCCTATTCGGGGGAGCTTTACACAGTCATCAACGATAATATTCCTTTTTTCCCGAAATCACAAAATGCTACGGAATCTTTCGAGCGCTACGCTGAGCTTGATTCCCTCGGGCGGTGCGGTACCGCCTGCGCCAATGTCGGTCAGGACCTTATGCCGACCGAACCACGCGGAGAAATCGGGCAGGTCAGACCAAGCGGATGGCATACTGTCAAATACGACGGCATTGATGGCAACTACCTTTATAATCGCAGCCACCTGATCGCCTACCAGCTTGCGGGAGAAAACGCAAATGAACGAAACCTCATCACCGGAACAAGATCTTTCAACGCCTCCGGCATGCTCCCTTTTGAGGAGATGGTGGGCAATTATGTCAGAGAGACCGATCATCACGTTCTCTATCGGGTCACGCCGATGTTTCGCGGAACGAATCTCGTCGCAGACGGCGTATTGATGGAGGCGTGGTCCGTGGAAGACAATGGCGCCGGAATCTGTTTTAACGTATTTGTTTATAATGTCCAGCCGGGTATTGTCATCGACTATGCGACCGGCGACAGCTACGCGGACACCGGAGTCAGTCTCGCAGACGGAGGCTCCGCCGATCAAAGCGGCGATACCGCCGATCCGGCGGTCCTCCCGTCCCCGACCGTTACACCTACGCCCGAACCTCAGGTGAGCGCCGCGGCTGACTATATCCTAAACACAAACACGTACAAATTTCACTATCCTTCCTGCGACAGCGTACAGGAAATGGCGGAACGGAATAAGCTTCCCTATTCGGGAACGCGGGATGAAGTAATCGCCATGGGCTATGTGCCATGCAAACGGTGTAACCCGTGAACATTTCAGGGCTGACTTGTTTGCCATGTTGATAAAAAATATGGTTTGAGGTAAAATTTACATAAAAAAGTTCTCTATGTTAGACTGGAGGGAAAATGAAAAAAAATATTTTAACTGTATTGCTAATCATTGAAACAGTTATATTACTTTTGGTTTTACTCTTAACTTTTTTAGACCGCTCCAAGGAATCAAAGAATTCATGGGATTATTATGAAGCGCTATTGAGCACTGGAGATTACCGTATTCAAATCATGCTTTCTGATGAAGAAGAACTTTTTCGTGACATATCGCCAGATGGTGTGTACTCTTTGCTGATTACAAGAATCGCCGATCCTGATTTCCCGTTTGGAGATGACCATCTCAAAATAACGCTTTTTGAAGTAATTCCCCAAGATGAGGCACCTCGTGTTTATTACCGCGCATCCTTTATGGCTGATGTCGCAAATGACGGAGCGCACGCAGCTTTCGAAGTTGAATGGCTGGAAGACAGTGTTCAGATTACTTTGATGGGCTCTGAACAGCCTACCGCATACTATATCCTTCCGTTCAAAACACTGGATAACTGATCGTATCTCCAAATTAAGCTTTACAGAAAAGCATCCCACGCGGATGTTTTTCTGATTTGAGAAAATCCTGCGGTTCTGGTCAAAAAAATTCATAAACACAACTTTGCGAATATTCATGAATTGTAAACCTGATTTTTAAATTTATTACCACATAATTAAATTGTAATCAAATTGCTGATCCAACACCACCTGCTCTTCTGATGGAAATACCAATATCCATGCCCCATCCTCATTCACCAGCCGAATCTTTTCCTTGTAATTTTCTGCAATATGCTCATAAGGAACGATCGGATAGATTCGGTTCATTTCTTCCAGTGTACTTTCTTCCCCATTGATCTTTGCGACTGCCGGAGGAGACATCTCATTGTAAAAACCGATTACATATTTTCCATCTAAATATCCGAAATTTACAAAGTCTGATCCGCCGGAACCGTCACAATTCAGACTGATACTGTTATCCCTAAAATGCACTCCATTAATACACCATACTGCTGCATCCGGGTCATATAAATCCTCAAGTTTTTTTGCCCTGCCTTCAGAAAAAGTAAACACGGCCATCGTGATGCCGTCTCCAACCAACAGCTCAGGAATCAAATCACCATCAAAATCATGTAACCCCAAATAGATCCTCTCATCCATTGGATTATAAAGTTCCGGATCGCTTCGATAATCACCAAGTGTATCAACCAAATACGCCTGCATATTGCAAATGATTGCAAGATATGCATCCCACCATGCATCCTTTATCCAGTCATAAAAATCAAATCCATAATAGAGATTGATCAGCCTGATCGTCCGCCTGAGTGCAATATCCCCGTATGTATCATACAGGGTTCTGTCCTCTAATTCCTCTATGCTGGCAGCATGATCATTCCGTAATTCCTCTTCCAGCGCCTCCGCATTACTTTCTTCCCATCGCTGCTGTTCCGCGTTTAAGGCCTCAAGCGCCTCACCGGACAGTCTTTCCTGACACAATTGGTATATCCGGTTCATCTCCTCATAGCAGCCGTCATAATAACTTTTGGCATCTGCGTTGAGCTCCTCTGAAGTTTTACGGGTATCATCATATATGAAATCAAGCAGATAAGAAAGCGAATCTAAGTAAGCCTGACGCTCCCTTGCATTTTCTGCTGCTTCTGCAGAAGGTTCCGTAAACAAAACGCCTTCCGCAAAAATTTCACGGACTGTCTCTTCCGTATAGTTATACCACTCTGCCTCCGGGGTTTCACTAAATAATGCAAATGCCCTCTCGTATTCACTGCTGTCTACCAAAATATCGTCTATATAATAGGATTCCCGATTTATGCTGAGGAGAAAGCTCAGTTTATCGTCAGTAACAGCCGTATCTCCTATAAAACACAGTTTTCCTACAGAACCTTCAAACGCGCTGCCTGCGCCATGAAATGCACCATTTTCTTTCAATAAATTCATACTCCTGTACCCAAACACATTTCCATGTATCTGCCCGTCCTTATAGCGAAGAACGATAAACCCGCCATACTCCGCCAGTTCCAGCACTACTTCCGGTATGGCATCCCCGTCTAAATCCAATACCGCAAACCGGTCTATCCGCCTTGCATAATCATATCCGTAGGGCATTTCACTTAATAATCCTTCAAACTCTCTGGCTCCACCACTCTTTAGAAGCTTATCCGTACAGAAAACGGCTGCTTCATTTAACAGTACAGCCCGAAAAGCCGACGTGACAGACAGCGGCTCATCATTCTGAGCGGGTGTCGGCACTATCGCGTCCTGAGAACGATCCGGCATTTGTGTGTCCTGCAAATCGGAGGATTCTTCCCCATCTGTGGGAGTCACCGCGTTCTCGGAATCTCCCCTTTCCCTGCCACACCCTCCGCAGAAGCACAATATTGCCAAAACCAATACTGCTAATGAACATTTCGCCTTTTTCATTATGACCTTCCCTTCTCATTTCCGCCTTATATAGACGGCACTCCTTCCTGTTTTATCATCCCTACCCCGCTGTCGGACAATAAAACGTGATTGCGGCAACCGCATGATCTTTTATCATAAGCGCCAGGTAAAGAGGTAATGTATCTTCCGCGCCCAAATCAATATCCGCAATCATGATACAATCAAACCGGTCAGACCATTCATAATCTTTGCCTGCATAATCCCAATCCTCATCCATGCCCACATAGCTGCGGGGATACGTATTGGGGTTCCAGCCCTGATGCCCCGTCACTTCATTCTCTAAATAACTCCCGTCAAAATTCATCACTGCCATGTCGGGATATTTTTCAAGTACTTCTTCCATTGTCATTCCTACAGAGATTCCGTTCTGCAGAGCGTAGCTGCTGCTAAAAATAGCATACCCGAAATACTCTGGCTCTTCTGCGTCTTTTTGATCATACTTCCCATAATAATACTCCACACCATCAATGGATGCCATGTACCAGACTCCCTCACTTGCACCCGGCAGCATCCCCCGTATTTGCTGCATCGATCCCATATCTTTTGCAGTCGCAAAATCATATTCCTCTATCACGGGTGTCACTGTCACATCACTTTTCGTAAAGGTTTGAATCCTGACAGGCTCGTTCTCATCTGCATGCCCATGCCCGGTCCCATCACCGCACCCCACACACCATGCGCCTGCCAGAAAAACAACCATTATCATTCTGAATATCTTTTTCATAAACCTGTTCCTCCTTCGCTAATGCGATTCACCGGATGAAACTCATGGGTACAAATTGCAGAAAAATCAGCCTCTCTACCATGCACCACCTTTTCTTCGGTACCTACATTCTCGCCGCATACCCAATAGGAACCGTCCGCTTTTTGAATCACCGTATTATACAAAAAAATCTGATACCAACCGTCATACTCTGCAATGGTATCGTGTTCTGTATACTTCAGCCTTCCCGTCCATGCCATGGCAAGATTCTCCGCGTCCAGCTCTGAATAACCATCCACAGCAAAATCTGTCCATACCATCACAACATCTTCCGCGACCATTGTTGGTTCACTGATCACGCCAAAGCCTGCAACACCGCAATTTCCGTAACCATTATCTCCCCATGTCCAGACCGTCCCGTTTGCAAGCAATGCCGCATGGTGAGACGCACCTCCTGTGACAAAGACTGCACTTTCAAAAATCTTTTTGGGACTTGCGATAAAATATCCATAATATACAGAACCCCATGTCCATACACTTCCGTCCTCTTTCAAGCAGACAATATCATCCCTGCCGCAGCAGGCATACGCCACATTTACTGCGAGTAAATAAGGTTCATTTACATAGCAATCCTTTGTATAATAGTTGTTCCAATCCATGACCGCATATTGCTGCAGGGCTCCGCCTGCGGCATTTCCCATACCATAAAGTCTGTGATCTTCTGTGAGGAAAATGACAAACCCTCTTTGCGAAAAATCCACATGAACGACATTCTCTGCAATCTTTACCATATCCTCATGAAAATCATAATCCTGCGTGCCCTGCCCAAGCTGTCCATAATTGTTTTCTCCACACCCCCATAGCACATTGTCCTCGTCAATATGATAGAGATTTGCCGGATTACCCTTATGCGTGATATAGTAGTCCGTAATATCCACAGAAACCTGCAATGGTTCCGCTTCATCAGATTCATCCTGCGTATCTGTCATTTCTCCATTTTCGGCAATATTTATTTCATCGTTTATCTCATTATTTATTTCAGCATTAACATCCTCGTTTGTGGCATTCCCGTCTGAAATGGCGGCCTTATGGGTAAGCATCAAGCATATAATCAGAATGAAAACACCGGCAATCAAAACTGCCATTACCCCTCTTTTTGTCTTCCTGAATGCTGCCAGATTCTTAACCCTGTCCTTTGTATCCCCTTCCCCGAAATCCACAGGGATTCCGCCAATGATACGGCGCTGTGTGGAAAGCGCCAGCAAGGAAGCGGAATAATCCGCTCTGACCGTCTCTCCCAGCCTTTTTATGACCGCTTCATCACAGCTCATCTCCATATCCTTGCAGAAAAAAACAAATGCAATCCAGACAAGCGGATTAAACCAGTGAACACATAGCGCGGCAAACGCTATCGGCTTTACGATATGGTCAAAACGTCTGATATGAAACTTTTCATGGAAAATAATGTATTCCTGTTCTTTTTCGCCAAGCCCCTCCGGTAAATAGATTTTGGGATTGAATATGCCCATGACAAACGGGGATATCGCTTCGTCCGTCACATAAATGTTTTCTTTCAAAGGAATGGACGCTGACACTTTATTTCGTACCACAACGGCAGATATCACACAGTACAAAAACATGATACCGATTCCTGTAAGCCACACATACTTTCCAAACAGGATAAACCGCTCCCGCCACGAAGCTTCCGCCACCTTGGCACTTCCATCTAAATAAAATGGCGCAACCGGCTCCTGTTCAAGCGAATCCTGCACGGACGCAGCCTGTGCATCTGCAGCCTGTATATCTGTGACCTGTGCATCCGCAGCCTGTACAGTCGCAGCCTCTCCGTGTGAAACCTGCGCGTTTTTTTGCGTATTCCCTGCTTCATCGTCCGTGTGCGAGTCAATCCATTCACTCGGCGCTTCCGGTGAAACGACATTCATTTCCGACGTATCATCGTAAAATAGGGGTCTCAGATTCGGAACAGGACTATAATAGGATTCCAGCGTAACCGGACAAAGCAGCCTGAATAGCACAACGCTCCAAAGCAAATAAGAAAGATACTTGGGAAAACGTTTCAATAACATACGTACAAGGAGTACAGCCACAATGACGATACTTGCCATCCGGCTCATATCCATTACTTTCAAAAACATCTGCTCCAGCATATGCCTACCCCCTCATAGAATCAATAACTGCTCGGATTTCCTCAATTTCCTTATCCGACAGTTTCTTTCTTGATCCGAATGCAGTTAAAAAAGCAGGCAAGGAGCCGCCAAAGGCTTCTTCCACATAGGACTCACTGTGACGTGCATAAAACTCCTCTTTGGATATCAGAGAGGTAACCGTCCCGTTCTGATTTTGAAAGAGCCCTCGTTCACACAGTCTTTTTAATACGGTAAACGAGGTCGTCTTTTTCCACTCAAATTCCTGATTTGCCAGTTTCGCTAAATCGCCCGAGAAAACCGGTTCGTTATCCCAGATCATATCTGCAAATTTCGCTTCCGCAGTTCCCATTCTCAGTTCGCGCATATTGTCTTATTCTCCCGTTCTATATGCTGTAGTATGTCATCATATTACAGCATGTAGAATGTGGTGTCAATCTTTTTTCATGATAGGATTTCTGCTTCATCTTAGACTAAATTTTGCACATCCTAACAGTAGGGACTTTGGCAGATCCTCTTTGCTGCCATTTCGATATCAAAATCCGCTGCTATTTCAACCAATACATCTACAATATCCTTTACCCATATTCCATGTATCGCTGTGCTTCCAATATGGCTGATCCTTTCAACCGGACATTCAGATCAAAAATTAAAAAGTGCAAAGCCTCAATAATTCAATAGACTTTGCACCTGATCTTGTGTAATATATAATTGTTGTTTACTCTTTTATCTTGTCAATATCTGTCATGTTTACGCCTGACACTTGTAACAATGCTTTTATTCACAATAGAGGTGCAAAGTCTATTCAATTATCAAAGTGCTTGGTTAGAAGTATCTGTCAGTTTTACTGCAACAGACTGGCTTTTCAGAGTAAATGCAACAGGATGTTGCATTTAAGTTGAAATATCTCGATATGGCTTTTCATGAGAAATAAAAATTTATATTAGTTGCAAAAATGGACGTTTTATCTTATAATTATACGTTATAAAACAAGACACTAAGAAGCCGTAAAACCGCTGATTTCACAATGAATCAAACGATTTTACGGCTTCTTTATTGTAAAGCTGCTGACGGGAATCGGACCCGTGACCTCCACATTACCAATGTGACGCTCTACCGACTGAGCCACAGCAGCTTAGTACAACCTACGTTGCCACCGAGTGCTATCTTACCATAGAACAGGCCGCGTTGTCAATTCCTATTTAACAACAAATCCAACAACGTTCCGCCCTGCTCTGCAACAAATGCTGCCCACTCATCATCCGTATAGTTGTAGGTGTAATACTCAAGACCACCAAAGCCCATACCGAATATATAATCCTCTGTCGCGTAATTGACCTTCAAACTCTTTAACCGTGCTGAAGCATCATTCATTAGTGGAAGCATCTCATATCGTTCCAGTACGGCACCTTCCAGCGCTGCCAGAATCTCAAAGCGCTCCTGCGCATTGCCATCCGTTGCGCCTGCGGAAAACTCCTGCGAACCGCCATCCGCATCCGTGATTGTAATCTTCTCACCGCTGATCGTATACGTCCAGTCCGCAACAGATGCTGTCCAGTCTTTTCCATTTAAGTTGATTGTCAGCATATCGTTATCAGTATCCCAGCATACATTGTAACGAAGTATCGGATCTGTCGTATAAAACTGAATCAAGTTATACGGGTCAAGTGCGCTTCCCGAAAAGCCGACACCAAACAGAATATCAACTTCATTGTTTCTAAGCGCCTCGCCGAACCCGTTTCCTAACGTATCATTCAGAACGAATGTCAGTCTTCCCTCAAACGGCGTACCGACAACTGCCTCCGTCCAACCGTTTACAAGAAAGTCGTTACCCTTCGTGTAGAAATCGGATGTGCTCGGGAGACCAATCGTAAGCTGAACCACATCATCATCGTCGATCAGTCCCTGCTCAACGGCAATGTCGTATGCTTCAGCAAATTTTTCTTTTGCCATCTCAAGATTATACCCCGTAATGGAATCAATCGCCTCATCCATGTCTGCATAGAGTTTATCATCACCGATATTGTCGGCAAGTCCCCAGAAGTCTACCAAAACCTGCTTTGCCTCATCCGTATTTCTGTATGCTGCACCAGCCTCCGGATCATAAATGATCAGATTGGAATACACACCAAATGCCGGTGAATTCGTCGGTGCTGCCGCAAGAGCAAAAGAAGCACGGTCAAGCGAATAGGAAAGCGCCTGACGGAACTCCCTGATCGTCAGAACCGTCTTATTAAAGTTGTCACCCAATGCCGCCTGTCTTGCAGTAAGCGCATCAAAGTCCGGGTTCATCGCTACAAAGAAAGTGGATGCGCCGGTTACATAATAGGTATAATCGCTCGTCGCATAAGCGTCCATATCTTCAGAGGATAGACCATAGATATCCAATTCTCCATTCAGGAACATCTGCAGTCTCGTTGCGGGCTCTGCGACACATTTCACCACATATCTTGTTGTCTGGAATTTGCCATACAGATCAAAATAGTACTCGTTTCTCTCAAGGACATACTCTTCATCCTTTTGGAAAGACACTAACTTATAAGGACCGAAAGAAGCCGAGGTCTCAGCCGAGGTACCATAAGTGTTGGTATACACGCCGTTCTCAACCTTCTCACAGCTCAAATAAAGATCCTCCTTTAACAGCCACGGATTTCCAAGCGCATAAAGGAGATAGGCGCCCTCAAGCGGATGATCCAGTGCGATTACCAGTTCATAATCGGAGGGTGCCGCAAAGCCTACCTCGGAGAAATCAATCGGATCATAGGTCTGACCGTAGATCATCATCTCCTGTGCCTCTAAATACGCATAGTCGCCTACTGCAGCTGCGTAAGCATCCGCATCCGCAAAATCATGATACTGCGCGATGCAAAGGCAGACCGCGTCATAGACTTCCTGCGTTACCGGAACATAGCCGTTCGCATTGACATTTGGCAGAATGAACTCTGCATAGACATCCACGTCATCTGCATTTACATACATGCCTTCACTGTAATAATCGGCAAGAGAAGCGCCCCAGTTTGCACCTGCACCTAAGTCAAGAACCATATCCTTACCATCCACGGTAAGTAGTCCGTCCTCATCCACTTCAAAGCTGTCAACCGGAACATACTCCTCATCCAAATGCCCCTCCGAGATCATCGGAGTCACATAAACATGCTGTCCGCCGTACAAATAATTCTTTGCATTTACGATCTTTAAGGAACTTGCATAAAACATATCCGCATGGAAGTTCTTTGCAGCCGGATCAAGCAAAAGCTGTGCGCTTCTCACATAATCCTGCGCCGTGATCGGTGTGCCGTCATCCCACTTCACATCTTCCCGCAGAGGAATGCTCCATACTCTGGCAAAATCACCGGCCTCGATCCCCCATTGTCCGACATAATCTGCTGTCACGTCAATCGGCTCTCCTGTTGCCGCAAGCGGTATGATCTCATAACCATCCATGTCGTCATTGTAATCAAAGCCATACAGTCCTGCCGTCAGAAACGACATCAGATCGCCGTCCGCACTCGTCTGCTCAAGCGCAGGGCTCCAGTTTGTCGGGAACTCGCCAATCGCCTCATGATAAGTATAGGATGCGTTCTCATCCGCAGCCGGAGTCTCATCCCCGTCATCACCCGACTGAGAATTGTCAGACTGTGCCGGTGTTGACCCCTGATCGTTTGCTACAGGATCGTCCTCCCCCCTGCCGCCGCACGCTGCCAAAGATACAGCCATTGCGGATACGAGAAGAAGCGAGATCAATTTTTTCTTCATAATCTCTCCTTTATAAAAGCCGACAATTCCCACATTTATGTGAGTTGTCGGCTTTTTGTAGTCTTCCAAGTGTTGAAAACTGGATAATAACATATTGTGCGAAAAATGACAAGGACTTATTTTAAGTAATCGAAAGCAGGATAGAAACAGCAGCGAAGACTGCACCCACAATCATATACGGCAGAAAAGCCCCTTTCTTTCTGCTGCGTTTCTCCTTCTTTCGAACACTGTATTCATATAAGTCCTTATCTCTTCTTCTTTCAGCGCGCAATGTGGAGAATCCGTATCCTATCGCGTCAAATGCTCCGGCAGCCGCAACCCAAAAGAGCAGTCC
Source organism: Lachnospiraceae bacterium (assembly GCA_014804755.1). Classification (GTDB taxonomy): domain Bacteria; phylum Bacillota; class Clostridia; order Lachnospirales; family Lachnospiraceae; genus DLAJ01. The sequence goes on from JAAUZE010000009.1 coordinate 78,748, forward strand.
CAGCAGGATGGAGACAGCACCTGCCACACTGAATGCATCCACATAATAAATCTTCAGTTCAAAACCTCTCACAAACAGCACTGTCAGGGTAAGGACAACATTAAGTATAAGCGCTGCAACATATCTTTTCCATGAGCCCATAATGATGTCTTCCATTCCTCTGATCATCTCTCATTCGACGATCAATCCTTCAGTTCTTCCTTATATCGCTCATACTCTGCTTGATTGCAATACACAAAGTGACCTTCCCTCACTTCTCTTAACTCCGGTGTGTCACCATGTTCATAGTCATGCACTTCCGCCGGATTATATAAGATACGCTGTCTTTTCCTTTCCGACCTAGGGTTCGGCTTCGGAATGGCGGAAAGCAAAGCTCTCGTGTACGGGTGCATCGGATGAGCGAAAAGCTCGGTGCTGGACGCTTTTTCAACCACTTTTCCAAAATACATCACTACGATCGTATCGCAGAAATACTTTACCACAGATAAGTCATGAGCGATGAAAATGATGGAAAGATTCAGTTCCTGCTGTAATTCATTCAGAAGATTGATCACCTGCGCACGAATGGAAACATCCAGAGCTGAAATCGGCTCATCACAGATCAAAAGTCTCGGATTCATGATCAGCGCTCTTGCAATACCGATTCTCTGCCTCTGGCCTCCCGAAAATTCATGGGGATATCGTGACGCATGCTCCTCCACAAGCCCCACCTTGTTGAGCATCTCCACAACTTTTTCATGGTTTTCCTTCTTATTGCGGAAGCCCTGAATCTTCAGACCCTCCTGGATAATGTCCTCCACGGTCATACGAGGGTCAAGAGAGTCCACCGGATCCTGGAAGATCATCTGTATCTCATTCAGCAGCTTCCTGCTCACATGAGCATTGTCATACTTGATCTGCTTGATCTTCTCCAGCTGTGTTTTCTTCGTCTCGGCTATCCTTGCCTGAATTTCGGCCACAGCCTTGTCCGCATCCTCCTTCAGCTTCGCCGCCTTGGACTGATATGCAGAATTGCTCTTGTCCAACGCGGCAAGTTCCTTTTCCAGATTCTCCTTAATTTCCTTAATCTGCTGGTTACCGCGAATTTTCGTCCACTTAATTTCCTTTCTGTTCCATCTCGTACCGCCGCTTATCCTGACTCCCTTATAATAGACGGAACCGGAGGTAATATCATAAAGACGTATCAGACTCCGACCGGTGGTCGTCTTACCACAGCCGCTCTCTCCCACGATACCAATGCACTCTCCTTCCCTGATATCAAAGGAAACATTGGAAACCGCTTTCAATTTTTGACGGTTCACACCCTTCCCCATAAAGAAGAATTGTTTCAGATGCCTGACAGAGAGGATGATCCCATCCCTGCGGAGCTCCGGCTTCTGCTTCACCTTCGGGTCTATTTTATAATAGCTCTCAAATTCGCTGTCACTCATATTGTCTGCATTCCGTTTTTTCGTCTCACTCATTTTTCTGATCCTCCTCCAGTGAAATTCGGATTCTTTCGCTCACGATCTTGGGCATTTCCACCTTCGGTGCATGAGGATCCAGAAGCCATGTGGCAGCATAGTGTGTATCGCTGACCTTAAACATGGGAGGTTCTTCCCTGTAGTCAATATTCATGGCATATCTGCTGCGGGCAGCGAAAGCATCCCCCTTGGGCGGGTAGATCATATTGGGCGGGGTTCCGGGAATCGCCTCCAGCTTCTCCTTACTGTCCACATCCGGGATACTGGAAAGGAGCGCCCATGTGTAAGGATGCTTCGGATCATAGAAAATCTCCTCTGCAGTACCGTATTCCACGATTTTGCCCGCGTACATAACGGCAACTCTGTCAGCCATATTTGCCACCACACCCAGATCATGGGTGATAAAAATGCAGGAAAGATTCCTCTCCTCCTTGATCCGATTGATCAACTCAAGTATCTGGGCCTGAATCGTAACATCTAACGCTGTTGTAGGCTCATCACAGATCAGAATCTCAGGCGATGCCGTCAGGGCAATTGCAATGACGATACGCTGCCTCATCCCGCCGGAAAATTCAAAGGGGTACTGCTTAAAGCGCCTCTCAGGGTCCGGGATTCCTACCTCCCGCATAATGGCCAGCGCACGTTTTTGGGCCTCCGCCTTGGTGAGTTTCAGCTTGTTGGTATACTGAAGCTTCTCGTTTTCTATCTCTTCTTTTATTTTGGTTTTCTCGCTCTCCGAAGAAGCTGCCAGCTTTTTTTCAAGCTCCGCAAGGCGGGCCTTATGCTCTGCAGCCACCTTTTCCTTGTATTCCTTCACCTGCTGTTTTGCTTGTCTTTGGGTCTCCTCCAGAACCGCTTTCAGCTCTTTTGCCTTTTTCTCATATTTTTCCCGCGTTTTCTTCTCAAATTCCTTAAACGCAAGTTTCTTCGCTTTGATGGCTTCTTTATCGGCGGCTCTCTCCTGGGCGCTGACATTTTCCTTTGCCTTCACCTCTGCGATAAAGGCCTCCAGCTTCTTCTTCTCATTGGCAATCTCAATATTCCTTTTGGCAATCGTATTCTTATAACGGATGAGATCGTCACTGATCAAGTCATTGTACATGATCTTCAGCTTGTCGGAATTGATCAGCATAGCTTCCGTAATCTGCTTGCCGATACGGACAATGGGGTTTAAGGAAGATAAAGGATCCTGAAAGATCATGCCGATCTTGTGTCCTCTGATCTTATAAAACTCCTCTTCAGAAATCTCAAGCAGGTTTTCCCCACGATATATAATATTTCCGTTCTCAATGATCGCATTGTTGGCAAGGATGCCCATGATCGCCTTTGAGGTAACCGACTTTCCGGAACCCGATTCTCCCACGATACAGAGCGTCTCCCCACGAATCAGGTCGAAAGAAATATCACGGACAGCCTTCAAAATGCCATTATCTGTTTTAAAATTGATGGTAAGATTATTTACTGATAAAACTTTATCCTGTGACATACTATTCCCTTTCCTTTCCCACCTATTCGCTTCCTTTCAAAGACGGATTAAATGCATCTCTCAGTCCGTTACCAAACAGGTTAAACGAAATCATCAACAATGCCATGACAACGGCCGGGAAAATAACCAGGTTCGGATAAACGCCCAAATACTGCTGGTTATTGGACATCATAACACCAAAGGACTGTAATCCCTGAAGTCCCAGATTCAGATAAGCCAGCGTCGCCTCTGAATAAATTGTGTCGGTGATCATCAGCACACTGGCTGTGATGATCGTTCCCATGGAATTGGGCAGGATATGCTTAAAAATCAATCTCACATCCGAGGAGCCCAGGGTTCTGGACGCAAGCACATATTCCCTTCCTTTAAAACGATAGAACTGGGTACGGGTTCTGGCCGCCGTGCCGATCCACCCGGTCAAACAGAGCGCCAGTACAAAGGTGCTGAAATTGTTCCCCAAATGCAAGATGCACAGGGTCATCACCACAAGCCAGGGTACGCCGCCCAGGATTTCACAGAAACGCTCCATCCACAGATCCACACTGCCACCGAAATATCCGGAAATGGAACCCCAGATAAGACCAAAGGTAAAGGTGAATGCCGCCGTACAGATACCTAAGATCAAAGAGGTCCGAAGTCCTGCAAATGCACGCTTGAAAATGTCGAATCCGGAAGCATCCGTTCCAAACAAAAACTTCGGCATTTTAGAATAACCCAGCTTCTCATATCTGTAACCTCTGCCCGTGATGCTGGAGAGCTTCTTGGTAATTCCCATCACGGTCTGGCTTTCCACCACATCAATGGGACAGTCGTCTGTAAGCTTTACGAAGGATTCCGGACCAACCGTGTAATCGTAAGTACAGTAGCCTGCATCAATCCAATTGTTCAGTTCTGTCGCCGAATACGTTACCAGATCCGCATCCCCATACACAAGTTCATAGGTATCAAGAGTGTAATCACAATAATAAATCAGAGAGTCATGAATTCCCTTGCGCCCGGTACAGGACCAGTAGGAAAGAGAACCTGTATCACTCACATTGATAAAGGCCGTGGCGTCCGTAATGGAAATCCCGGCGATATCCTCCGCGTTTGGCGCTGTCTCCGCGGCGCTGATCACCGCACTCTCAATCAGGATATATTGGAAATTCGACGCGGCAGATTTTACTTCAAACACTACCTGGGCGCGCAGACTATCAAAGCCTGCATCTGCCAGCGCCTTACTTAAATTCACGGACAGAGGACTGTAATCCGTGGAAAAATCCCGAAGCATAATGACCTCATCCCCTGATTTTAAATATACGGCATACTCTCCGATTTCAGAGCTGCTGACCCCTTGTTCATCACTGAACACCACATCCAGCTTATAATCCCCATTCACATCCAGATTAAAAGCCTTAGAAGACATGATGGCATTTTTACTCTCCAGGGCTGCATCCGTGGCTAACACCACTACACCCCCCTGCCCATAAGCGTTAGCGGTATCAATCCTCGTAGGCTCTTCATCCACCACAATCTTCACAATCGCTGCCTTAAGCGACTCAATGGAATATTTGTCAGACAGGGCAGGAACTTCATTTACCGTGTCATACACAATCCTGGTGTATTTCCTTGTGCCATCCCAGAAACCGGTTCCTGCCTTAAAGAGCTTGGGTGCAAGAAATGCTTCCGGTGTGCTCACTATGGTAATATTAGAGTTGGAAAGCATTGGCACAAATATGGTCAGAAGAACCAGCATGCCAATAATAATGCCGCCTGCCACGGAAGCCTTGTTTTTTCGAAAACGTCTGAGTGCATCCTTAAAAAAGGTGGTAGGCTTTGTATCAAGCTTTTTGTCCGTAACCCTTTTATCCTTCTGGATCAGGACGAAGTCATCTTCTCTGAAAACGATCTCTTTCTTATTCTCATCCATTATTTCTTCGCCCCCATTCTGATCCTCGGATCAATAAAACCATAGGACAAATCCAGCAGAATACCTGCCAAAAGACTTAATGTCGTAAATATTGCCATGTCCACAAACAAAATGTCATAATCTTTATAATTTAACGATAAAACGAATAATTTTCCAATACCGGGAATGCCGTACAAGTTCTCCAGTATCATAGAGCCGCCCAAAATACCTAAAAATTCCGCCAGAATAGCCGGGAAAATAGGCACCATTGCATTCTTCATCGCATGACGCATGATTGCCTGACTCCTGGTCAGCCCCTTGGTACGGGCAAGCAGCAGATAATCGCTCTCCATCACCTCGCAGAGCTCTGCTCTGACATATCGACAGTAATAACATATGGAGCCGACGGACAGACAGAATACAGGGATAATATACCCCTTTACCTTCACTGCTGTGGCAGCGGAATCCGTGGGCCAAGTTGACGGAAGCCATCCCAGATTATAGCAGAACAACCTTATCAAAAAGGAAATCATAACAAAGCCGGGAACCGATATAAAAATCATGACCAAGGTGGAAATCGTATGGTCTGTCATTGAATTCTTTTTTAAAGCTGCCCATATCCCTAACAAAATACCTGTGGGCACGGAAAAAATCACTGATAAAATATTGAGCCGGATAGAATATCCGATCCGCGATGCGATAATGACCGCAGCGGAGACATTGGGCTGGAATGTCTTGCTGTAACCCCAATCCCATTTCGTGATAATGTTTTTCAGCCAGTTAAAATACTGTGTCATAACCGGCACCTGATAATAATAATTGGAGCGGCCGTGATCTGCCGGGCTTTTATACAAATAATCGCCATATTCCGGCGTCTCTCTGTCCAAACGATAGACATAGCCCAGATTATACTGCTTGTCAAAATAAGCAATCTGCTGAGAATCTCCTCCGATGGGCCGTTCAAACGGAAGAAGCTTTACTAAGATAAATGTCAATGAAAGTATAATGAAGGCCGTCATAAACGCCAGGCCTATTCTTTTGGCTACATATTTTGCCATGGTACGGTCCTCCTCTTATTTTCCCGTATAATTGAAGGTAATGCAGCCGGCAAGCCGGCCACATTACCTTCCAATGAACAACAATTGATCCTCTTTTTCTATTTACTCTACTTCAAATACATCCTCTACGGAATAGTAATTGTCTGTGCTCTCCACTCCGTTAAGAGTATAGTCATAATAGAAGTCAAATCCTGTCGCTCCCTGGGGATTTTCCGAGGTGCCGCTTCCTGTCGCGTAATCCGCTGCCAAATCTGCAGGTACGGTAAAGGTAACACGAAGCACACCGTTTCCTTCATCCTCTGTCTCAAAGTCAACATAGGTCTCATCATACACGCCGTCACCATTGTAGTAACGCTCGTACTCGCAGCATGCAATCGCCACAGGCGTCACAACGGTCAGATCCGGAAGTGCAGCTTTTACCACAAATGCACCTGTGTAGCTTCCATCCTCATTCTTGACCATAGACTCATAGCTGAGGGAAACCGCCTGTTCATTGACGCCCTGCGCAACGATACCCTGACCATTCGCTGCATTATAGAATGCATCGTAGGAGTAACGCTCTCCCTTATAAACCAGCGGATACACATCCGGATCATTGGTATCAACACCAAAGCACAGCGTAAAGCCGTTCGCAATCGACTGGTCAGCGGACAGAATATTCATGAAGCCCAAAGGATCCAGGCTGTTGCCGGTGATGGAACCAAAGGCGATGTCATACTGTCCTGCCAGCATCTTAACATAATATACATCAGACCAGTCATTACCAACCCAGAAGTCAACACTGAGCTCATATTTCCCGCCGGAAACGCTCGGATCATTGAAAGCTGTCTCCAAGAAAGCCTTCAACTCGTTGTGATAATTCTCCTCATGCTGAGCGTACATCCATGCAATCTCCAGATGGATCACGGTAGGATTTCCGTCTGTTCCGGGAGTATATGCGCCCTCATTCTCCAGCTCGGTAAGAGCAACCCTGAAGTACTCTCTCGCAAGCTCAAGGGAATAACCACTGCCGTCAGTCTCCTCCAACAGAGGAGCTACCGCCTTCTTGTGCGCATCCGTACTGCTGTATGCAACGCCGTTCTCAGGATCTGACATATAGTTAGAGGACAGATAATCAACCGAAGGGATGCTGCCCCTTGCATTTGCAAATGTCAGACGGTCAATCGAATAATTCAGTGCCTTTATAAAATGCTCATTGCCAAGAGCGGGTTCCACTTCCCAATACTCATCCTTAGGAGTCTGTGTCACAGTTCCCTCTTCACCGAACAGCAGCTCCCATGTCTCCGGATCACAGGTATTCACGTTCAGCTTAAATACGGAGTCACCCGTGGTAGTTCTGGTACGGGGATCATTGCGGAACTCATCCAATCTGGTCTGAGGAATCGAAGCTGCATCCGAATGCTCCGCAAGGAACTCATTGATAGACGCTTCCGTGTCTTCCCCCATCGCAGGGAGGATCCGAATGTGGACACCCTCAATGCTGTACTTTGTATCCGCAAATACATAATTCGGGTTCTTCTTGTATACGACTTCCTGATCCTGATTGTATGCTTCCACATAGTAAGCACCAAGGGAAAGGGAGTTGTCTACAGGCGTCTCTGTAGCGTTGTTATTAAAGCCCAGATAATTCTGCACGGTCACAAGGTCAAGGAATTCCTGAGGAACCGGCATATACAGGCTGCTGCTGATATAGTACATCGCGTAGAAGCGGGAAAGAGGCGTAACGAATTCTACTTCGAAATAGCTCTTGCCATCTTCCTCATAGGTCTTGATGCCCACCTGCTCCCAAAGAGCCTCGTTATAGCCATTGGCAGAACCATCATAGTATGCTTTGGCACCCACGATCGCGCCGCTGTTGGTCTGGTTCGCCATCTCGGAACCTCTGTACAGCTCATTGCTCTGGGTCAGCAGAAGCTTGAAGGGGGTCTCGTAATCCTCCAGCGCAACTTCCCTGTCGTTGAACGCCGCACGGGAAGGTATCTGGGAACCTGTGGTATACTTCAAACCTTCCGCCCCGGTACGAACCTGAAATCTCCACTTCGTAGCGGTTCCATTCTCCTCATTCAACGGAACCGGCATTTCCATGGCCAATTCCGGAACCCAGTCATATCCGTCCTTGGTATCGTTCATGAAGGTGGTATAAAAGCTTGCTGTGATATAGCTATAGAAATCATCGACCTCAGAGCCCTGATCATTCAGCATATTCAAGGTTCCGGGATCTGAAGCATTCAGAGAGTGATAATACCGCTTCCAATCCGGATTGCTCTCATAGTCAAGATCTGCCGTGATCGCGCCCTCCGCGAGAATACCGAAGCCGTAGCCTACGATATAGTTCTCCGTTCCAAGGGTAACACGGGGATTGTACATTACAGTCCCGCCATTTTCAAACATGGACAGACCCACGATATTATTCCTGATTCCATAGGTCTCAATAATACCAAGCATTTCGGTCTTCTCTGCGTTGTCCTCTCCTGCAAAGGAAATAAGACCGTCCGCTACGGGAATACAGTTAACAACCGCGTTAAACGCATCGGTGTAAGCGGCTCTTACCTCCGCAACAGTACCTGCGTTTGCAATCGCCTCCAAACCGGCTGCCTCTGCAGCCTCTACCGCCGTAAGCTCATCCGCCGTAAGCTGATCCTGAATGTCGGCAACCAACTGCTCCAGGTCATGGCTGATGTATGCCCTGTAGTCATCCGCATCAATGTATGCGCCGTCCCAGTTCGCATTTACATCCACATCCGGGGTGGTTTCAGGGGTTGACTCTGCGCCGGGAGTTGATTCGTTGTTCTGCTGGGAATCCGAATCGTCTCCGTTGCTGCCGCCGCCGCAGGCCGTCATGCTTAAGATCATAGCCGAGGCCAGCAACAGACTCAATACTTTCTTTTTCATAATCCTTCTCCTCTCGATAGATTTGCCATCTACTTTGACGCTTTATTGCTTTAAACTTCCAGATATAACAAAAAAAGAGTTGAAATATTCCTCACTCCCTTGTGAATACCTGTATACAATAAGCACCATATGTAATTTGCATAGCTAAGTATAAATTACCGTATAGCAAATGTCAAGATTTTTTTATGAACGCATGAAACCATATTTTTCATTTTTCTGTTCCGCTCTGTGATTTCTGCATTCTGATCAGCTCACTGCGGTCCCGTTCTTTTTTCCCTCAGCCATGCAAAATATGCCTCGTCACACCGGTCGAATGTCCCATCGTCCGTCATGCGCGCATGCCATTCCCTGTAAATACGCCCGAGCAGTTCCTGATACGGCTGCCAGTCCGCGCACATCTGCTCCGCGGTATAATGCTGGACACAGCGCCTGTCCGGACTGCTCTTTAACATCCTGCCGCCCCTCGGACGCTCCTCCATGGACAGCAGGCAGCCGCCTGTACCGAGCGCAATGCATTCCCCCATCGCGTCCACACCGATAAAGGTGTAACATTTGTGGCGCATCCTGACATAAAAGCAGGCGCCCTGCGGTGTGGAGAGATACTCGATCGCATACCATCCTTTTTTCTCATCCTGAAGAAGCATAAGCAGCGACTCCTCATCCGGCTCTTTTCCCGCAAGCGCACGCAACAAATCCTCCGGCGCAAGAACACAGCCGTGTTCCCTGCAGCATCGCCCGCCGCATTGTGCGCATTCTTCTCCGGGAGGATAACCGGGTGCAGCGGCGGCAGGCCGAGATGTGTCAAATGGTTCTGCCGCACTGTCTCCTTTCCCATGTACATCATATCGCTCCGTCATATTCACGCCCTCCCGTCACTGTGATGTCCTCAAACTATGATTCCCTCAACGGGAAACGAATAAAAAAACGCAAACTTCCTGAACTCCTTCTTCCCTACCGCAGCACCCTGTGCCTTAACCACCGTCCGCTCAAAAACCGCCAGCCGAACAGGATACTCCGCACGCTCCAATCCGCAAACATGCCGATCCAGACCGCCATCGGTCCGAAGCCCCATACCCGCACAAGATAGATGCAGAGCGCCACGCGGCACAACCACATCGTCGCGCTGGATGTGATCATGGAAAAGCGCACATCGCCCGCAGCGCGCATGCCGTAGCCCGGAATAAACGACAACACCCACACAAGGGGCTTCACGATCGTAATGGCGATCATCATTTCCATGCACAATCTGCCGCTCTCCGCTTCCATGCCGCCGAGCAGGATCACGGGTTTTGTCAAAAGCAGCGTCAGCACACAGCTCACCGCCAGAATGACCTCGGCACAGGCTGTCAGCTTCACGATATAATATTTCGCCTCCTCGACTCTTCCCGCGCCGATACATTGCCCGACCACGGTCATTAACCCGATGCCGACACCGATCGCACCGATTCCGTTCAGCATCTCTAAAATGATCGTCATCGCCTGCGCTGCGATCGCCGCCGTTCCCATCGTGGACACCGTAGACTGGATCGCCAGCTTCCCGAACTGGAACATGCCGTTTTCAATTCCGGACGGGATTCCAACCGCCAAAATCATTCCGATCAGGCGAAAATCCGGCCGGATCCGCAGATAGTCCCGAAACACAATATCCTGCCCCGGCTTCCTGAGTGCGATCAGCACGACAACCGTACACGCCATTCTGGAGAGCAGCGTTGAGAGCGCCGCCCCCGCCACGCCCATATGCAGTCCGAAAATAAAAATGGCATTGCCCGCGACGTTCCCGATATTGGATATGACCGATACCACCATCGGGAACCGCGAATTGCCCGCCGCCCGATACAGGGAGGAACCGGTGCTGAACAGCGCCATGAACGGATAGGACAGCCCCGTCAGCAAAAAATAGATGAGACAGTCGGCCATGACTTCCTCCTCCACCTTGCCGAACACAAGGGAAAGCAGCGGTTTTCGGAGCGCAACGCAGAGCACGGTAAGCGCGGTGGAAATGACTGCCACCGTCAAAAACACCTGCCCCGCCGCGCGGTTGCAGCCCTCCTTGTCCTTTTTCCCCAAATACTGCGCACAAATGATGGTCGCGCCCGCCGCCAGCGCCGCAAACACCTGAATGACAAGGTTATTGACGGAATCCACGAGGGATACGGCGGAAATCGCCTCGCTGCTGACATTGCTCACCATCATGGTGTCCACCATGCCCATCAGGGAATTTAAGAGCTGTTCAACGATAACGGGAATGAGCAGCGCGAACAATGCGCGCCGCCCATACAAGAGATTTTGCCAGTCAATCTGTGATGTGTCATAAAGCAGGCTTCTCCGCTTTTTCTCCGCCTCCATGACTTCGCTTCCTTTCCGTGTCGCTTTTTTAACTATAGGAATTTTCTCGACCTCAGAAGAATCCGCAAAGCGGATTCTTCGAAAGAACGCTGCGCGTTCTTTTGCAGCGTTCTTTTTTACTCGTTTTTCGGCAGCTTTCTCAGCTTCGAGCGGATGCGCTGGAGCGCATTGTCCGTCGCCTTTTCCGTCCTGCCGAGAATGCGTGCGATCTCGATATAGCCCATGCCGGTCAGGCAGAGCTCCATAACCTGTTTTTCAAACGGGGACAGCGATGTTTCGATCTCCTGCTCCAGCCGTTTTGCATCCTCGCTCTCGATCATCATTTCTTCGGGATTCCTGCCCTCATAGCTCTCCGACGCAAGCTGCTCCGAAAGCCGGCTTACCGCTTCCTCTCCGCCGCTTTCGTATGCGTCGGCATACAGGGACGTGTAATAGTTGAGCGGCGAATGCTTTTTTCTGCCGGACGCCTGCACCGCCGTGTACATCTGCCTCGTGATGCAGAGCTGCGCAAACGTATGAAAGCCGGCGTCGCGCCCGCTGTCATAATCACGCACCGCCTTATACAGACCGATCATCCCCTCTTGAATCAAATCGTCGTTATCCGCGCCGAGGATGAACATGGTCTTCGCCTTGCTGCGCACAAGATTCTTATATTTTTCCATCAGATAGTCCGTGATGTCCGTCTCCCCTTCCCGCAGACGGTCGATCAGCTCCTCGTCCGTATATCCCGCGTAATCCGACTTCATAGGATGCTCCTTTCGTAATCTATGAACGTTACCTGCCTGAAAGTCATTATGATGCGCCAAGCCTCTGTCTGACGATCTCATAGGCGAGTACGCCCGCAGCGACCGACGCGTTCAGCGAATCAATATTTCCCTTCATGGGGATCGCGGTCACAAAATCGCATTTTTCTTTCACCAGTCTTCCGACGCCCTCGCCCTCGTTTCCGATCACCAGTCCGATCGGTCCGGTCAGATCCTGCCGGTACATAAGCTCGCCGCCCATATCGGCACAGACAAACCAGAGTCCTTCTTTTTTCAGCTCCTCGATCGTCTTGACAAGGTTCGTCACCCGCGCGACAGGCGTATAATTGAGCGCGCCCGCCGAGGTGCGCGCAACCGTCGCCGTTAAGCCGACCGCACGGTTTTTAGGGATGATGACGCCATGCGCGCCCGCAAGGTTCGCCGTGCGGATGATCGCGCCGAGATTGTGCGGATCTTCTATATTATCCAGCAAAAAAAGAAACGGCGGCTCACCCTGTTCTTTTGCCTTCGCCAGCATCTCCTCCACCGTCGCGTACTCATACGCCGCCGCGACCGCGATCACGCCCTGATGCTTTCCCGTCTCGGAAAGCTGGTCCAGACGCTCTTTTGTCACATATTTTAGCATGGTGTCATGCTTTTTTGCCTCGCGCTTAATGGACAGGATCGGCCCGTCCTGACAGCCGTCCAAAACATAAAGCTTGTCAATGGTTTTTCCTGCGCGGTACGCCTCCATCACGGCGTTTCTTCCTTCTATCGTAAATTCCGAGTAGCTCATGTCCTGCTCCTTTCGCTATCTATCATGCAGGCATCTGCGAAACGTGATCCATCCTATTGATGCGCTTCTCATCTGCCCGGTCAGTCATTGCCCCAAAAGTTCCACGCCGAGGCGGACAAGCTCTATGAGGCGCGCCGTCTCATCCGTCAGGAACAGGTAGCCGCAGAGCGCCTCTAAGCCCGTCGCCTTATGGTAGTCGGTAAGCGAGGCGTTCTTTGCGATATTCGCCGGTTTTGCGTTTTTGCCGCGGCGGTAGATCTCCTGCTCCTTCGGTGTGAAAGAATCATAGAGCATGTCCGCCATGCGCGCCTGCGCAGCCGCTTTCACGATCGTACTTTTTTCTTTGTGTAACAGATGCGCCGCGCGGTTGCCGCGCCCAACCACATAGGCGCGCACAATGAGATCGAACACGCCGTCCCCGATAAACGCGAGCGTCAGCGGAGAGTACGTGCGTACATCCACGTCCTTTTCACCGAATTGTTTCTTGATATATGCGTACAGCGCTAAGCTCTCTTCCATTTTACGCCCTCGCGGGTATCCTCTAACACGATGCCCTTTTCTAACAGTTCTGTTCGGATCTCGTCCGCACGCGCAAAGTTTTTCTCTTTCCGCGCTGCCTGCCGCTCCGCGATCAGCCGCTCGATGTCCTCGTCGAGGATTTCTTCCTTTTTCTCCACAATGAGTCCGAGCACGTCCGTCAGCTTAGAAAGCATCTCGTAGAACGCCTGCAGACATCCCTTGGAGCTTAAGCCGCTCACATGGGAATTGATGTATTTGACAAGCTCAAACACAACGGAGATGGCGTCCGCCGTATTGAAATCGTCGTCCATCGCCTCCTCAAAGCGCGTGACATACTGCTTTGCCCCGTTTAGGCTCTCCCGCTCGTCATCGCGCATTGCGGCCGTGCTCCCTGCGGTGCCGTCCGCCGAGAAAGTACCTGCTGCCTCTTCCCCCGCCGCAGATGCACCGTCCGCCGCCCCTGCCGCATGCTCCGACAGATACATCAGGTTATGCGCGCATGTCACGATACGCTCCAAGCCGTTTTTTGCCGCTTCCATCAGCTCGGCGCTGAAATTCAGGGGCGTGCGGTACTGCGCGGAAAGCATGAAGTAGCGGAGTACCTGCAGATCATATTTTTCGGAGATGTCGCGCACGGTAAAGAAATTACCCTCCGATTTGCTCATTTTTTTGTTATCAATATTCAAAAACGCATTATGCATCCAGTATCTCGCAAAGGTCTTTCCGTTTGCCGCCTCGCTCTGCGCGATCTCATTTTCATGATGCGGGAAGATCAGATCCTCGCCGCCTGCGTGAATGTCGATCTCGTCGCCCAGATAGCGTTTGCTCATCACGGAGCATTCGATATGCCAGCCCGGTCTGCCGTCGCACCACGGGGATTCCCAGTACGGCTCGTTCTCCTTTTTGGGTTTCCAGAGCACAAAATCAAGCGTATCTTCCTTCTGCTCCTCGCCCGAAACAAGCAGGGAGCGCATGCCGCTCTGCAGATCGTCTAAGTTCTTGTGGGAGAGTTTACCGTATTCGCGAAAGCTTCTCGTGCGGAAGTACACAGTGCCGTCCGCTGCGGCATAAGCGTGCCCCTTCTCGATCAATGCGCTGATCATGGCGATCATGCCGTCGATCTCGTTTGTCGCCTGCGGATGCGTCGTGGCAGGCTTCACATTCATTCCCTGCATATCCTTTTTGCACTCCGCGATATAGCGCTCGGAAATGATACCGGCTTCCACGCCCTCCTCGTTTGCCTTTTTGATGATCTTATCATCGACGTCCGTAAAATTAGAGACGAAGTTGACCTCGTATCCCTTATACTCAAAATATCTTCTGACTGTATCAAACACGATCATCGGGCGCGCATTGCCGATGTGAATGAGGTTATACACGGTCGGACCGCAGACATACATTTTTACCTTGCCCGGCTCTAACGGAACAAATTCTTCTTTGCGTCTTGAAAGTGTGTTAAAAATTTTCATAATGGTTCATCCTTTCCTGTTTGTTTTCTGACCGTCGGCTGCATTTCGCAGTTACGCGTTGTTTTCCGGCAAAGGCGCCTGCTGCCCGCCTCTCAACTCCTGCTCAAGCTGCGCGACGCGCTCTGTTAGTTTGTCGTTTTCTTTTTTTAGCAAAAGAATATCCTCCAGCACCGGGTCCGGCAGATGGATCTGATCCATATCCTCCCGCGGCAGCGCCTTGTTATCCCGCCGGACAACCCGCCCCGGAACGCCGACGACCGTCGAGTTGGGCGGCACTTCTTTTAAGACCACGCTTCCCGCGCCAATCTTGCTGTTGTCCCCGATCGTAAATGAGCCGAGCACCTTAGCGCCGGCGCTGATCATGACATTGTCGCCGATGGTCGGATGGCGCTTTCCCTGCTCTTTGCCGGTACCGCCGAGCGTGACGCCCTGATACAGTGTGACATTATTGCCGATCTTCGTTGTTTCCCCGATGATGACGCCGTTGCCGTGATCGATAAAAAAGCCCTCGCCGATCACCGCGCCCGGATGGATCTCGATTCCCGTCTTCCGCACACCGCGCTGACTGAGATAGCGCGCCCAAAAATAATGCCCTTTTTGGTAAAGCTTATGCGCAAGCCGGTAATGGATCATTGCCTTAAAGCTCGGATACAGAAACACCTCCATATTGGAATGGATCGCCGGATCCCGCTCCCTGATCACCCTGATCTCCGTTTTGATCTTGCTGATAATTCCCATGATGGCTCCTATTCCTGTCCTTCCACATGCAATCTGTTTCAGAGCGGACACTGCTTTATTCCCGCAATTTCCCATACACAAGAAATTTCCTATAAGTAAAAAAACTCCGCCTCTGCGGCGATAGAAAGCAATTTTACAGCTTTTCTACTGCCTGAATTAGAGACGAAGTATTCCGCGGTTCCACTCTATGTAAGGGCATCCTGTTCCTGCCCTTCTCTTGATACGCATAACGACGTAACCCGTATGAAGCTATCCCGCCTGCCCGTCATGACACGCGCTTTCACCCCATCAACTCCCGGATGCACTTCAGCTCTGCCCGTGTAAGGAATGCTTGCAGCCGATGGCATTCCCTCTCTGATACCGTGACGCCGGCTTACTCTATCCGTTCATCGTCTTTCCGATTTTCTTCTATTAGAATAACAAATACGCAGGGATTGTCAAGCCCCCAAAAGAACGCTTTATACCATCTCCGGAAAATAGGTGCGTCCGTACGCGCACGCTCCTTCCAGCGAAAGAAACATGATGCGCTCCTCCCTGCTTTTTTCATAAAAGAGCGCTTCCGCTTCCCGGTCAACAATGACTTCCTGCAGATATTCCTCTCCCTCGCACGCGTAGCAGAAATATCCGCAGAGCGTGTCGTTCGTCCGCTTTTCGGCAACTGTGCGTTCTTCGTTACCCGCCTGCTTTTCCGCAACTGTGCGTTCTTCGTTAACCGTCTGGTTTTCCTCAATCTTGTTCTTACACGCTTCTTCGCATTCCTGCCGCCACAGCAGGTAAATACCGCCGTTTTCGCTTGCAAGCTCCCTGCTCAAACGCTCAAAATAGGCTTCGTCATGCACGCAGTAGGTATCATAGCGCTCCGCAAGCGTCTTCTCGGCATATGCAGCAAGCACCCCCGCGTCCGAGGAAGAATACGCCGAAATCCGCAGGCGGACGGTATCGGAGGAGGCATGCGCAGAAATCCGCAGGCTGCCAACATCGGAGAAGGACGGCAGCTCCCGCATCATCCGCTCTTTCAGATGCGCACTCCGCGCCCAGATCGAATGCTGCCCCGCGTACCGGAAACCAAACGGCTCATAGATTGCTGCATCCGCAGGCATCAAAAACACAAACGGGCATCCCTCGCTCTTTGCCTGAAGCACTGCTTTTTGCAGCAAAAACGCCATACATCCCCTGTGGCGGTACGGCTCTGACGTCGCCACGCCTACAATATAATATGCCCTTCGGCGCACGCCGTGAATCATCACCTCATACGGATTTGCATGCACCATGGATACGACCCGCCCTTTATCATCTTTCAATACATGGATACGCGCATCCGTGATTTTTTCCCTAAAATAATAACGGAGAAACTCTTCAGTATCCTCCGGAAACACCTGCTCCCAAAGTGCCCGCGTTAAAATGCCTTCTTTTCCGGAAAGCGCCTCATAATACAGGTCTGACGGCGGCTCCCCGCCGCCCGTCCTTGTCAGATCGACCGTTTTCATATGTGTTCCTCAAATCAAGCCGTTCCTCTGCCGGCTTATGCGTCCTTACTCAATCGGTTTCCATTCCGTCAGCTTACGCGTCCTTCTTCAATCAGTTTCCATTCCGTCAGCTTACGCGTCCTTCTTCGATCGTTTTCCATTCTGTCAGCTTACGCATCCTTCTTCGATCGGTTTCCATTCCGTCAGCTTACGCGTCCTTCTTCGGACAGCCCGCGCATCCGGCGCAGCCGGACGCAGTCACATCCTCTCCGGTTACATTGATCGGAGAAGTCAGCATACAGATTGCCTGCGCTGAAATGCCCTCGCCGCTTCCCGTAAATCCGAGACCTTCCTCCGTGGTTGCCTTCACATTTACCTGCTCCGGCGCGATCCCCAGTGTTTCGGCGATGCGCGCGCGCATCTCATCAATATGCGGACGCATTTTCGGCGCCTGCGCGATGATCGTCGCATCAATATTCTCGATCAGGAAAAAATGTTCCTCCAATTCCTGTCCGACCCGCTTTAACAGCTCCAGACTGGAAATGCCCTTATACGCATCGTCGGTATCCGGAAACAGCTTCCCGATGTCGCCGAGCGCCGCCGCGCCGAGCAGGGCGTCCATAATGGCATGCAAGAGCACATCCGCATCCGAATGTCCGAGCAGTCCCTTCTCATAAGGGATCTCCACGCCTCCGAGAATGAGCTTTCGCCCCTCCACCAAACGATGCACATCATATCCCATTCCGATTCTCATACTTTCCTCCCGGTTTCTATCATTTACAATTCTGTGTTCACTCTGTTCTTCTTTACCAAATGCGGGCATTCGTTTTTGGTCAAAGCTTCCCCAACGCTTCGCCCCACGCGGCGATCAGACACTCTAAGCTGCATGCGGCGTTTGCCGGACTGCTTGACGGCAGCTTTACCGCCGGAAGGCGCGTCTGTTCACTCATATATTTTGCAAATAATTGGTACGCTTTATTCCCGTTTAGGTAAATGGCGCGGACAGGCGCATGCTTCGTGATCTCCCGAATGTCGTTGACTGCCACATTCCGGATGGAGCTGTCGCTGGAGCCGATAATATCGCATGCGGCGATCACATCCCAAAGCGCAATGTGATGCGAAAGAAGAAGCACTTTTTTCTCCTCCACCGTGCCCGGAACCGCCTCTTTCGTCAACGCGGCGATCACCTTCCAAAAACGATTCTGCGGATGCCCGTAATAAAACCGCTGTTCTCTCGATTTCACCGAAGGAAACGAGCCTAAGATGACCACTTCCGAATGCGCGTCACAGATCGGTCCAAATTCATGTGTAACGTGCTGATAGTTGCTGTTCTCCAAGATCGCACCTCACAATCTCCGCCAAAATAAATGTTATCATCCATACTTCCTGCAATACTCCGAAAAGCTTGATGCATGCCGGATTCTCCATAAAAATGGGCACAAAAAAAGCAGATAACGGGAATCGAACCCGCCTCCCCAGCTTGGGAAGCTGGTGTTCTACCAATGAACTATATCTGCGCGTTTCTATGTTTTTTTATGAAACGAATACATTATAATATTTTTTTCTAAAAAAGTAAAGACTAAGAAGTGAATTATTTATACAATTCTTTCACAATTTTTTTGCATAAAACGCTTGACAAGCCCCTCCCTTTGACTGTATACTAGGCAATGCAGTCAAGCAATTGACCTGCAAAACCTTATATGGGATCTTAGCTCAGCTGGGAGAGCATCTGTCTTACAAACAGAGGGTCATAGGTTCGAGCCCTATAGGTCCCATATTTTATGGCGAGATAGCTCAGTTGGCTAGAGCACGCGGTTCATACCCGCGGTGTCGAGGGTTCAAATCCCCCTCTCGCTACTCTGACAAACCTCTGACATTCGATCAGAATCGAATGTCAGAGGTTTCATTTTTCAAATGCTTTCCACTCATTTACTTGTTTTGATCAAAACAAATCGCTATGTGTTCCTGTTCTTGTTAAATATAGTATCAATTCTCCATTAGTCCAATGTCATACCCTCTTTTTACAACTTTTTTATAATCCTTTTTAAAAGAGGTATGATATTTAATCTTCAGCATTTAAGTCCTCCATCAACTCTTCCACTGAAGAAAAAGAACGACTTAAATTTCTTCCATGTCTTACATCATCAATGGCTCTGATTGTATTCGCGTTTGGAATATCCATAGAAATCTCAAATGGTATCCTTTGCTCTCTTACAGCTTGCTTCGCAGATATCGTAAAAAAAGTAGTCATATCCATACCAAGATTAGAAACCAGTTCTTGCAATTGAGCCTTCAAATCCTCGTCGATTCTCATTGTTATATTGGTGGTTGCCATAATATCAACTCCTTCCCTTACTATATTATATTATCCCAAAAGCAGAACGTCAATACATTGCACGTGCAACGCACGTCAAACATAATCCCCCCCCGAAACCTTACGTGTAAAGTTTCAGGGGCCTCTTGTTTTGTTATCCCTATCGCGCTTTCTTCTTCCTATTATAAACTATTATGATTCTATCTCAGATACTACTTATTTGATTTCTCCCATATACCGCTCCTCGATGTCTATAACGAGCGCCGCTAACTCCGCATCATTCTGAAAATAATAAATCTCCACAGTTTCAAATGCAGGCAGATACTCTGCCGCCCGGTGCACTGTATGCGGAACAGGCCCGCGCCTGCAAGCCCTTGTTCACGGAAAAAAAGAGTTCCGCTGTCGCGAAACTCTTTATACTGCAGAACATCAAAACGGCTCGTCATGCATCCCATAAATCGAGTTTGCAAATGCCGCTGTCAGACTGTCCACAAAACTTCATTTTTCCATCTGGAACGTATCGCACTCCGTCTCCTTACAATGACATGCATTGCCGCCGCCGATATCCACAGTCTGCGCATGGCACTTATAGTTGCTGTTATAAACGCATTTGCACGCCTCGCAGTCAATGGAGATTGTCTTGCTCGGATGATTCAGCGCACTCTTATAGCTGTCCCTTTTTCTGTCGCAGAAGCTCTCACAACAGGTATCGCGGCACTTTTCCGCCTGACTTCCGCCCACCATAATATCTCCCTTGCTGCAATAGCAATCGGAATTATAGCTGCAATTTACCGCCGCACATCTTAACTCAGCCATCCTTGTCCTCCTTTTTTTGTCCATCCAACATCTTTTCACTACCAACAATTAAAACTATGAATTTGAGGCAAAGAGCCTATGACCTGCTCTCTGCCTCTTATTAGTTTGGACAAGGATTATCTTTCTATTCCGCAGCTTTCGCAGTATTTTCTGTCACTTCCTCGCGTATCTGCTTTGTGCGGATCTCCTCACAGATCTGCGCAATGAAATCCGTAAGCGGCTTCTGTCCCTCGTCGCCCGCAAAGCGGCTGCGGACGGAAACAAGTCCGTCAGCTTCCTCCTGCTCGCCGACGATCAGCATATACGGAAGTCTGGCAAGACGCGCCTCGCGGATCTTAAAACCGATCTTCTCCGGTCTTGCGTCCACCGTCACATCCACGCCGTTTGCCTCCAGTTCTTTTTTTACCTTCTGCGCATATTCCTCATATTTTTCCGAGATCGGCAGAACTCTGACCTGTTCGGCGCAGAGCCATGTCGGGAATTTGCCCGCATATTTTTCGATCAGCCATGCAAGCGTTCTCTCATAGCAGCCGAGTGACGTTCTGTGAATGATATAAGGACGGATACGGTCGCCGTTCTGGTCGATATAGTACATGTCAAAATTTTCGGCGATTGCACAGTCTAACTGCACGGTACACATCGTGTCCTCTTTTCCGTATACATTCTTTGCCTGCGTATCGATCTTCGGACCGTAAAACGCCGCCTCTCCCTCCGCTTCCTCAAACGGCAGGTTTTCCTCGATCAGCACCTGACGCAGCGCATTCTGTGTCGTCTCCCAATACGCCTCGTCGCCGAGATATTTTTCACGGTTATTCGGATCCCACTTCGAGAGACGGAAAGTCACCTCGTCCTGAAGTCCGAGTGTCTTTAAAATATAAAGCGTCAGATGCAGGCAGTTCCTGATCTCCTCCTCCGCCTGATCGGGACGGATGACGTTGTGCGCCTCCGTGATCGTAAACTGGCGCACGCGCGTTAAGCCATGCATCTCGCCGGAGTCCTCGTTTCTGAAAAGCGTCGATGTCTCGGACATCCGGTATGGAAGATCGCGATAGGACTTCTGCGAATTTTTATACACATAATACTGGAACGGGCAGGTCATCGGACGAAGCGCAAATACTTCTTTGTCCTTTTCCTCGTCGCCAAGCACGAACATGCCTTCCTTATAATGATCCCAATGACCGGAAATCTTATACAGATCGCTCTTTGCCATGAGCGGCGTTCTCGTGCGGACATAGCCCCACTCCTTATCCTCGAGATCCTCGATCCAGCGCTGTAACTTCATGATCATCTTCGTGCCCTTCGGCATGAAAAGAGGAAGTCCCTGTCCGACTACATCCACGGTCGTAAACAGCTCCATCTCCCGTCCGAGTTTGTTGTGGTCGCGGCGCTTCGCATCCTCCAGTTTTTCCAGATGTGCCGCAAGCTCCTCCTTCTTGTTAAACGCAGTTCCGTAAATACGCTGCAGGCGTGCTTTCTCCGCGTCGCCCCGCCAATATGCCATAGAAGAAGAAATCAGCTTAAACGCCTTAATGCCCTTTGTGCTCATTAAGTGCGGTCCCGCACAGAGATCGACAAAACCGCCCTGGTCATAGAAGGAAATCTCCGCATCTTCGGGCAGATCCTTGATGAGCTCCACTTTGAACGGCTCGCCCTTCTCCTCCATAAATTTGACCGCCTCATCCCTCGGCAGGGTAAAACGTGTGAGCGCATGCCCTTCCTTAATGATCTTTTTCATCTCGTCTTCCAGTTTATCCAAGTCCTCTCTGGAAAACGGCTCCGCATCAAAATCATAATAAAATCCGTCCTCAATGGCGGGTCCGATCGTCACCTTTGCTTCCGGGAACAGGCGTTTGACCGCCTCGGCAAGCACATGGGACGCCGTATGGCGAATGACCTTTAAGCCTTCCGCGTCGTTAGCCGTCACAATATTGAGCGATGCGTCGCCATCGATCACGGTACGCAGATCGACCACGTTCCCGTTTACCTCTCCCGCACATGCCACACGCGCAAGTCCCTCGCTAATATCCGATGCGATCTCATACACACTCATCGGCTGTGCATATTCTTTTACACTTCCGTCTTTTAATGTGATTTTCATAAAATCCCCCCCTATTTACAATTATTCTCATCCTTTGGCTCGCACACATCCTCGCCGCTGTCCGGATTGTAATTGCCGTTATCGTTTCCGTTGCCATTTCCGTTATTGCTCATAATGCTAAAGGACCATCCGGTCGCCATCTTCGCAATCAGCATGCCGACTACCATTCCCGCCAATGCACAGACCGCCGCCCCGAGCGCCAATTCACGCTTCGTCACGGTGGTCTCCTCAGTCAGCTCCTCCATCCAAACCTTCATTTTTTCTTTCATATTAATTCCTCCTTTATATTTTGCTTCTCTGCTTGTCGCGATAAGCAGACGTGAAATGAAAAAACGCTTCGCGTTTTTTCATTTCACGCTCGCGTTGCTCGCCGCAAAGTGATTTTTCTTCGTCTGCTCGTGCGAGCACGGCAGCCGTCCAAAAATCACTTTTCTTCTCTGCTTATCGCGCAAAAAATCCCCTGCATCGCATCAATATGCAATGCAAGGGACGTATGAACGCGGTTCCACCCTGCTTGCAGAAGAACTCTCATCGACTGCTGCTCTGTTCTGCCTTCCGACTGCGGAAACAGCACGCTACAGAACCTTATGAAAAACCTTCTGCCACTCATTTTCCCATAACGCAGGATATGCGGACTTTGTTAAAGCCACTCCGGGGGCGGTTCCCGCACACTCTCTGTCAGGCGCTTTCAGCACGCTTGCGCGGCGCCATTCTCTTTCGACGTTTCCTTGTGCTTCGTTCCCCGTCAACGTATTTTCTTATGGATAGTTGTATTCTATGCCAATTTTTCCGAATTGTAAAGTCCTTTTTTTGGTAGCTTTTCAGGTAGCTTTTTCACTCCCTGTATTCAACCGGATAATGCTCCGTAATCTCCCGATATAGGAAACAGCTTTCCTCATGATCATTGATGATCCCGCATGCCTGCAGATGAGAATAAACGGTAACGGAGCCCAAAAATTTGAACCCGCGCTTTTTTAATTCCTTTGCGATTTTGTCCGACAGCTCATTGCTTGCCACCCAGTTTGTCCGATGACTCTTGTAGATCAGGGTTTTGCCGCCGCTGTAGTTCCACAGAAAGCGGTCGAAAGAGCCAAATTCTTCTCTGATCTTAATAAATGCCTTCGCATTGCCGATCACGGCGTTTATCTTGCGGATGGACTTGATCATATCGGGCGTTTCCATAATACTTTGTATTTTGTCCTCATCATAACAGGCAATCTTTTCATAATCAAAATTATCAAAGCATTTGCGAAATGTCTCGCGTTTTTTCAGCATCAGCGTCCAGCTTAACCCGCACTGCATGACCTCCAGCATCAAAAATTCAAACTGCTTTCTGTCGTCATGAAGCGGAATGCCCCACTCGTTATCATGATAGGTTTCATTTAACCCACCGTCCCTGCACCATGCGCATTTTTCTTTTGCCATTATGATCTCCCTGTATATTTCATCCAAAACGAATTGACGTCCCCTCAAAAGCAACCACCTACTTGGCAGAGTCGCGGTTGCTTTTTCTCACACAAATATCCGCCGAACTTACCATTGCACCGTTCTCTTTTGACCGCTCAAACGCTTCCACGGTAAATCCCGCTGCTTCAAACTCTGTCATGTACCCGTCTTTATTTCTTGCTCTTGCAGGTAACAAAGGGATGAGAACTTCCTTCCCGTTCATCATCCGTTTCTGCGGCGTTTCATAATCACTGCCCGTCAGTTTCTGAAAATCCGCAAGGCTTTCGACCTTGCTCTCCTCCGCTTCCTCACTGTAGTTTTCGCGAAAGAACAACATCGGCGCATGATCGTTTAAACAGGAATATGCGTTTTCCAGATAGCGTTTCCGTTCGCTGTCAGTGACGATCATATGAAATCCCATCACATCAAGGGCTGCGTCAAATTTCTCCTTCGGCGCTTCCTTTACCATATCAGCCACTTCCACCCGCGCGTCGGAGAAGCGCTTAAGCCTCTCTTTTGCTTTTTTTACCGCGGTCGGCGCAATGTCTACGCCGCAGTAAATCACCCCAAGCTCTGAGAGAAGGATGCCGCACGAGCCTTCCCCGCAGGCAAATTCGATCACTCTTTTTCCCCTCAGACCGTTGTCGTCAACCCATTTTTTTATCGTTTCCGCTAACACAACATCTTTTTCCGAATTGCCCCAAAGCTCTATATCCGCATCGTAAGCCGCCTGATACCGTTTTTCGTACGCTCTATAATATTCCATCGTCCATCCCTCCTAAAGCATAAAAAAGAACGCTGCGCGTTCTTTCGAAGAATTCGCTTTGCGAATTCTTCAAGGGTCGAGATATTTCCTATAAGTTAAAAAGAACGCTGCGCGTTCTTTCGAAGAATCCGCTTCGCGAATTCTTCAAGGGTTGAGAAATTTCCTATAAGCATAAAAAAGAACGCTGCGCGTTCTTTCGAAGAATCCGCTTTGCGAATTTTCTGGATTGGGTAATTCCTATAGAATAAAAAGGCCGAGGGATCAGATAAAGTCTCTCGGTTCATTGTATCCTTCGATTTTTGGGTGTACTTCATGATACAGCTTACCATAAAAATAAATACAAGTCTACTCATTTTTTATTTTTCTGCTAAAATTTTTCTTATCAGCTGATCAATGCAACTGAAGGAGGGATTGATTTTGATAGAATTTCAGGATATTTGCAAAAGCTATCGGGTAGCCAGACGCGAATCCGGGATCGGCAATGCGGTAAAATCGCTGTTTAAGAGAGAGTATAACACCATTCATGCCATTAACCACATCAGTTTTTCCATAAATGATGGGGAAATGATCGGTTTACTTGGTCCGAACGGCGCAGGCAAAAGCTCTACGATCAAAATTTTAAGCGGGATTTTGACACCGGATAGCGGAACATGTCTGGTAAACGGTCAGGTACCTTGGAAAAACCGGAAAGCGTATGTCAGACAAATCGGCGTTGTTTTCGGTCAGCGCTCGCAATTATGGTGGGATGTCCCCGTCATGGATTCGTTTGAACTTTTGCAGGCAATCTATTCCATACCTGCACCAAGATACCGTAACAGATTGGACGAACTGACGCAGCTTTTACATTTGGAGGATTTATTAAAAACCCCCACAAGGCAGTTATCATTGGGACAGCGCATGCGCTGCGAAATCGCAGCGTCCCTGCTGCATGAGCCCAGGCTGTTATTTTTAGATGAGCCGACGATCGGATTGGACGCAGTATCTAAAGTTGCCGTCCGCGGCTTTATCAAAAAAATGAATGAAGAACACAAAACTACGGTGATTTTGACAACACATGATATGCAGGATATTGAGGCAATTACCAAACGGGTGATTTTGATCGGCAAAGGTCAGAAGCTGTTGGATGGCACATTGGAAGATTTGCGTCTTGAGGCTGCGTCAGCGGAATCAGAAACCGAAAGCTCTGAGACAGATATTGACCACATGATCGCCAGACTCTATGAAAAACTAAACATTATGTAGGAGGCAGCAATGAAAAAGTATTATCGTTTTTTTCAACTTCGATTTGCCACCGGAATGCAGTATCGCATGGCCTCTGTCACGGCTTTGACGACGCAGCTTATTTGGGGATTGATGGAGTGTCTGGCATACAAAGCGATCGCAGAAGCCTCCGGCGGCAATCTGCCCATGAACTATTCTTCCATTGTGACATACATATGGCTGAAAGAAGCGCTGCTTGTTCTTTTTAACACGTGGGCAGCCGATAATGAGCTTTTTGCAATGATCGCAAACGGCGATATTGCCTATGAACTGTGTCGTCCGGTGTCCATCTATTCCATGTGGTTTTCCAGAACGATCGGCGCACGGATCGCTGAAGCGATCATGAGATGTATTCCTGTATTATTATGTGTGTTTCTGATGCCGAAAGCCTATCGAATGACCCCGCCGGTGAATCGTGTTTCCTTTTTATTATTTCTGCTCACTTTGTTTTTGGCGCTCGGGATAACCGTTACATTTTGTATGATTGTCTATATGCTGTGCTTTTTTACGATTTCGCCGCAGGGATGGAGGATGGTATTGACAGGCGCGGTAGATTTTCTGTCAGGAAATATCATACCTCTGCCGTTTTTCCCGAAAAAATTTTTATTTTTAGTGGAGCTGTCTCCGTTTGCCTATATGCAGAATGTTCCATTCCGGATATACAGCGGAGATCTTGTCGGAGCAGAAATATATCCGTGCATATTCAAACAGATTTTCTGGCTGGTGACATTGATGTTTTTGGGAATTGTCCTATGGAAGCAGGCGGAAAAAAGAGTCATATTACAAGGAGGCTGATACCATGAAGATCAAAGAAACGATAAAACTATACGTGAAGTATGCCTCTGTCTGTACCCAAAGTGTCATGCAATACAAATTGTCCTTTTTATTGATGATCATCGGACGGTTCATTCTGGCATTTAGTGAGTTGATTGCGATTCAATTCCTATTTTCCGGTTTTTCGCAGATCAAAGACTACACCTATGGGGATGTTCTGCTGTGTTTTTCCATCATTCAAATGTCCTTCACCTTTGCGGAATTGTTCGGCAATGGATTCAAAGCGTTTTCAGGGATGGTGAAGAAAGGGGAATTTGACCGGATGATGCTCAGACCATGCAGTCTGCTTCTTCAGGTAATGGGAACCAGATTTGAAATCGGAAGAACCGGTCCTTTATTGACTGCTCTTATTACGCTCGCGCTGGGGATCAGGCACAGTCAGATCACCTGGAACATCCTGACTGTCTGGACAATGGCTGCCATGATCATAGGAGGCACGTTCCTGTTTATCGGACTGTTCATGCTGGAGGCAAGTTTTTGCTTCTTTTCCATTGAAGACACTTCGTTGATCAATGTACTGACATACGGAGCAAAAACGCACGGCAAGTATCCCATAGACATTTATGGGAAAGGAATCCTTCGGTTCTGCACTTATGTAATTCCATACACCTTGATTCAATATTATCCCTTACAGTTCCTTCTCGGAAAAACGCGCAGTTGGTATCTGGCATTTTGTCCGCTTGGAATCATTGTGTTTCTGCTGGTCTGCTATTTCATATGGCAGTTTGGTGTGAAGCATTATCAGTCATGCGGCTCGTGAAAGGTTCTCTCCTCCTTCACTACGACGCTTTCTTATTTTTCCCAAGAAGCACAGGGACGGAAAAGAACCGGTTGAAGAACGCAATGACCGGACCTAAAGCAAACGCGCAGAGCAGCATCCCGATGCCGACCACACCGTGCGCTAAAAAGCATACGAGCGCGCAGAGTCCGTCGCAGAACATGCGGCACCAGAAATACGGGATCGGCGTGCGCTCATTGCCGATGATCGCAAGAGAGTCATACGGTGAGATTCCCGCATCCGAGGTCTGGTAAACGGAGCACGCAAAGCTAATAACGATCACACCAAGCACCGCTAAAAACAACTGCTGCCCCCACGAGGACGGAACGCCGAAAAACCACTGTCGGATGAGCGGATAGAGCCCGTCCACGATCGGTCCGATCAAAAACCAGTTCACAAGAGTCCCCGGTCCGATATATTTGCGCCCGAACAACAGCTCCAGCAAAAACACGAAACAGTTAATGATGATCAAAAAT
This sequence comes from Lachnospiraceae bacterium, assembly GCA_014804755.1. Taxonomy (GTDB): domain Bacteria; phylum Bacillota; class Clostridia; order Lachnospirales; family Lachnospiraceae; genus DLAJ01. The sequence goes on from JAAUZE010000009.1 coordinate 106,400, forward strand.
GTTCCGTAGCTTAAGCCAAACACCTCGGCCAATGCCATATTCATCCCGGTATACGGGTCATTTCCCGTTCCCGACCATTTCAAAATGCAGATACCGATCGCCAGTATGACATTTCCCGCCACCATGCCGATCCATCTGCGCAGCGTAAGCTGCTTCATTCTCTCGATCAGATTCATGTCCACCCTCATCTTTTTCATAAAACAGTTCCTATCATGCGATATTCACGCAAGCGGATTTTCCCGCATATACCTTAGCAGCTCATCCACCGTTGTAAACGCAAGTCCCGTCACGGTATCGGCGCAGCCGTAATAAATGGCGATCCGCCCGCTTGCCGCATCACAAAGCGCCGCGCACGGAAATACGACATTCGGCACGTCGCCCACGCACTCATAATACTCATACGGCGCCAGAATATAGTCCCTGCTTCTTCCCAATACCTTCCACGGCTCCTCCAAATCGAGCAGCGCCACTCCCATGCGGTACACAAAGCCGTTACAGGTCGTGATCACGCCATGGTAAATCAGAAGCCAGCCCTCGTCCGTCTCGATCGGCACAGGGCCCGGTCCGATCTTTGTGCTCTGCCATGCGGATTCGTCCCCCTTCACCGCACTCATCACGTGCCTGTGATGTCCCCAGAATTCCAGATCGGGACTCTGGCTGATAAAGATATCGCCGAACGGCGTATGTCCGGTATCCGAAGGCCGCGACAGCATCATATATCTGCCGCCGATCCTGCGCGGAAAGAGCACCCCGTTCCGGTTATACGGCAAAAACGCATTTTCCAACTGATAAAAGGTCTGAAAATCAAAGGTATATCCGATCCCGATCGTCGGGCCGTGATAACCGTTGCACCATGTGATATAATAACGATCCTCGATAAAGCAGACACGCGGATCATAGCGATATTCCCGCTTTGTCACCTCATCATCGCCCACAAAAACAATCGGCTCATCCGAAATATGAAAACGAATCCCATCCTCGGAAAATCCTGCAAACAGATCCATGCTGACTGAGCGGCTGTCGCAGCGGAACACGCCCGCATAGCCCGCACGAAACGGCACGACCGCACTGTTAAAAATACTGTTGGAGCGTTTGATCTCATCTCTCCTTATGATCGGATTTTTGTCATAGCGCCACACTGGCATCCGGTATCCTTCCGGCTTCTCCTGCCACGGCATGCCGGGCAGCTCCTTCCCTATGATCTTGGCCATTCGTTTTTTCCTTTCATATCATTTTCCTACTCACACGGAATCCTCCACGCTGTCACAAGAATGAAAAATCAGAGATTTTTCATTCTGAAAACCGCTTTGCGATCCCGACAAGCACCTTCACGATCTGCTCCATATCCTGCACGCAGGCATATTCGAACCTGCTGTGACAGTTTCTTCCGCCCGTGCACAGATTCGGGCAGGGCAGCCCCATAAACGATAATCTCGCCCCGTCCGTTCCCCCGCGGATCGGCACGGTCTTTGCCGGAATGCCGAGTTCTTCCATCGCCGCCTTCGCATACTCGATCAGTTCCATATGCGGCTTGATCTTTTCACACATGTTATAATAAGAGTCCTCGATCGTGATACGGACAAGCTCCTGCCCGAAGCGCTCATTGATCTGCTCCGCTGCTTTCCGCATGCATTCCTTTCGCTGTTCAAAGCGATCCCTGTCATGATCTCTGATCAGATAGGACAGCACTGCCTGCTCAATCTCCCCGCTCATGGCAGTCAAATGATAAAATCCCTCATAGCCCTCCGTATGCGCGGGCGTCTCCTCCGCGGGCAGCAGGGCGTGATAGTCCATTGCCACTAAAGAAGCATTGATCATTTTATCCTTCGCATCCCCGGGATGCACGCTTCTGCCGGAAATCTTCACCTCAGCGGAAGCCGCGTTGAAATTCTCATATTCCAGCTCGCCGAGCGCGCCGCCATCCACCGTGTATGCGACGTCCGCATCAAACAGCTCTAAGTCAAAAAAGTCCGTACCGCTGCCGATCTCCTCATCGGGCGTAAACGCGATCCGAAGCTCTCCGTGCGGCATCTCGGGATGCGCGGTAAAAAATGACGCCATCGCCATGATCTCCGCAACGCCCGCCTTATCATCCGCCCCGAGCAGCGTCGTTCCGTCCGTCACGATCAGGTCTTTTCCGATATACTGCGTAAGCTCCGGAAACTCCTCCGGCGAAAATACAATGTTCTCATTTTCATTCAAAACAATATTCCCGCCCGCATATGACAAAATGCGCGGCTTCACATTCGCTCCCGTCACTTCCATCGCCGTATCCATATGGGCGATAAAGCCGAGCTTCTTTCCTTTTCCTTCCATCCCTGCGCTTGCGGGAATGGAGGCATACACATAGCAATGCTCCTTATCATACGTCACTTTTTCGATTCCCATCGCGCAAAGCTGGTCGTACAACAGCTTGGCTAAGTCATGCTGCTTTGCGGTGGACGGCTGTGTCCCCGTATGCTCGTCCGACTGCGTATCCAGTCTGACATATTCTAAAAAACGTTCTATCACATCTGACATCTCTTTCAATCCTCCTTTTTGGTGTCCCCGAACAGCTCGGGCAGCAGCAGCGTCTCTATGATACGGGACGCGCAGGCAACCGTCCTGCTGCACGGGCGCGTCCTGTAATATTCTTTTGTTCGGATCGTAGGCGCAGCGCTTTTCTCCCGCCCCCGTATACCCAGTATTTCCCGGCACACGATCGCGCCCTGCCTCTCACGAAACGTATCCGCAAGCAAACGCACCAATTCGTAATTTGCCGTTTTCGCCACCTGATTCTGCGGATCGGTGTTGCCTGTTTTTAATCCGGCAAGCAGCGCCATCGCCGAAACGGTTCCGCATACCTCCCGCATCCTTCCGACACCGGCGCCCATGGAGCAGGACAGCTTTAACGCCGTTTCCCTGTCCATGCCGAACAGATCCGCGTACGTGCTGAACACGGACTGGCAGCAGTTATAGCCCTCCTCGAACGTGGCGACCGCCCTCGATACCCGACTCTCCATCCACACCCTCCATACCAAAAGTGGGAAGCCTGCGCCTCCCACCCCTATCATCTTGCCGGATTACTTATTTTTTCCACAACACTTCTTATATTTCTTGCCGCTTCCGCACGGACACGGGTCGTTCGGATAAACCTTTGCCTCTTTGCGGATCGTTGTGGACTGCTTCTGCTCCTTATAGAGCTCTTTTCTCTTTTCCTCGTCGAAAATGGACTCCCACTGCTCCAGATTATAAAGCCAGTCCGCTTCCGCCCCGACCATGTTCTTGTACAGCAGTTCCTTATCGAATGCAAGGCTGACCTCGGTATCCTCCTCCATCTCCTCGATCGGATTCGGCTCCTTTAAGCTGTCATTGATGCCGTCCAAAAATCCCGTCATTGTCATAATGTCTATACCATACTTCTCGGCAAGAGAAGCAACCGTACCCTTGACTTCCTCATCGGGATTTTCCAAAAGCTGCGCGTAAATGTCCTTCTCCTTTGCAAAATAATCATTCCACAGACGCTGCAGATCGCCTTTATTTGCCTTCTCGGAATATGCCGTCTCCCGCCACTTTTCTAATAATGCCATATGCTTGTCCAACCTTCTTTCCTAAATATCGCTTGTTTTTCCTTTGCGCTCATTATATACCAAATGCACGGGAATTTCAAAAACTTTTTATTTTTTTGTATAAAGCCAGGACATGCGGCGATACTATGACTAATCATTGGATCCCCCTCCATTGATCATTACACCAAAGAAAAGAATAATTTTATCCTCCCCTTATCAAAACAGCCTCTTTCGGACAGACCGATCGTCACCGTGCCGGAAGGGGTTGTTTTTTGTCCGCCGGACATGCTACAATAGGCAGGAAAGGCGTTTGCAGGTTATTGGCAGCAGGGAGGATCTTTATGGAAGATAAAAAAATAAAACGTCACAAACAAATTGCGGCGATCATCGGCATCGCGCTCCTCGTCGCAATGTATCTTGTCACATTTATTCTCGCATTATGCAGATTTGACGGCGCTTCTTCCCTATTCATGGGCGCCCTTGCCTGCACGATCGTCATTCCGGTTCTCATTTGGGTTTATATCTGGATTTACGGTCTGCTGACGCGCAAAAAAACGATCGCGACCTTGTTTCCCGACGCGCCAAGCGAGGAAGAAGTGCTGAACGCACGGCTTGCGGCTGCGGATGCAGCAGACGAAAAAAATACGCCGTCTGCTGATAAAGGCAGCTCAGATACATAGCAGACCGAAAATCAAAAGCAAAGTGGGAATCCTGACCGTAAAACGCGGGAGCAAGTAACAGCTCCGTTATCTCATCTTTACGCCAAGCTCCTCTAATTGTGCGCACACCTGCTCATAGGTCTGATAGCGGATCGTATGCCAGTGAAGCTTGTCCGCCGTATCCAGATTCTCCTGCAGATCGTCAATAAACACACATTCCTCAGACCGAAATGCATAACGCTCCTGAAGCAGTTCATAAATCGCGCGGTCCGGTTTGACGACCTTATCCCGATAGGACAGGATGAATCCGTCCATATCGTCGAGAAACACCAGCTGGTCCCGATTATCTTCATATGCCTTTTTCGGATAATTAGAAAGCGCAAGCACCTGATACCCCGCTCGTTTTAATCCCCGAACCCACGGAACGGCATGCGGGCGCAGCTTCACAACTCCGCTCACATCCGCGAGCGCCTCCCGCATCTGCGGTTCGATCTCTCTGTCACACGCGGCAAACAGGGAGATGATCTCTTCATCGCTCAACACGCCGCGGTCAAGCTCGTTCCAATATCCGCTGTCCACTGTTGCCGCCGCGATCCGCTCACAGATTTCCTCGGAATACCCTTTCGCTTTCAGCATCTCCCTAAAACAAAAATCCACCATCACATTGCCAATGTCAAAAATCACGGTTTTTATCATCTTGATTCCTCCGCATACCGCAGATTCCGTCTGCGGCATTGCGCTACTCAATATCAATCTACTTATTGTAGCATATCACCCCCAAAATGTCATTCAAATTCTTATTCCCGCCTTCATTCCCGCCTTCATTCCCGCCTTCATCCCGTCTGAATCATCCCTCCGACGAAGATCCCCAGATTCGCTTCATACATACCGGGAAGCTGCGATAACGGCAGCGGGTTCTCACCTAAGCCCGCCTCAATCGTATACCCCGGCCTGTCATACGTCATAATAAACCAATCCTTATATCCCGCATTCCCCGATGCCGCAGGCGTCTCCTCCACCGCATAGCCGCTCACAGCCCCAAAATATTGCGCAATTTCATAGGAACGCGTCGGCTCATAGTCCTGATATTTCCAAAAAATAACCTCTCCCTGCGTGTGATAGGCAAGAATCAGTAAGAAACGATGCTCCAACGTAAAATTGTAAACTGCCGCGCTCTCCGGCGCAACAAGCGGTGCCTGCCCGACATAATCGCGAGGCGCGGGCGTCGTATAGCCCTGCGCATATTTCACACGCTGCGCCTCCTCCCAGCCTGCGGGGAATTGCAGGTTTAAGTCCACCCCCTCAATATTGGCCTTCCACCCGCTCGGAAACGGAATTGCCGGATATGCCGCTGCAATCTCGCGTGCCCTCTCATATGCTGCCGTATCGATCGGCAGCCCGTTTACCAGATCCACACCGTCAGGATTCACCATCGGTACCACGTACAGAGAATAATGCGCAAACAGCCACTTCGCATCAACGCCGCCTATCCTTTTTCCCAAGGCATACGCCTGCGCGTACTCCTCAACAAAACGCAGGATAAGCGGTGTTGTGATCCACTCATTGGCATGAAACGCCGCGTTGTAAAACAGCTCACGCTCCCCGTTTCCGATACGCACATACCAGAGTTCATTTTTCAAGACGCTCTGCCCGATGCTCCCTGTCTGCAAAAAAGAATACCGCGCAGCAAGTCCCTCGATCACATAACGCGTGAGCATTGAGGAATATGCGACATCCTGCGGCACAACCTCAAACGGCAGCGGCACGGTAAGCGACATGCCCGGCATCAGATAAAGCGGTCCGATGCCCGGATTGGCGAGCATGAGCGCCTGCATCGAAATGTGGTAACGCGCAGCGATCTCGTAAAAGCTGTCTCCTGCCTGCACCTCATAGGTCACATATCCGCGCAAATACGGCACAAGCGTCTCCCACACACTGTCATCTACAACGCACTCCGCCCCCTCTTTTCCCGTAAACGCCGCAAGCGCCTTACAGGTCTCATCTCCAAACACACCATCCACTGCAGTCATATATCCCGCCCTTTGCAGCGCAAGTTGTATGTATTGCACCAATGTCCCCTGATCTCCACGCACAATCCGCATCGTTCTTCCTCCGCTCCTTCCGGAAATGAACCCCATTTTGCTTCCCTATGCCATTATCTTATGCGTGTACCGGCGTTTCGGTTCCTTTTTTCTGTGACAGCCTGTCAAGGACTTTTAGGCAAAAAAAGAGTTTGCGTTCCGCAAACTCTTATGGTTCCAAGCGCCTTTATGTTATTTACAAGCCCCACTCATTTTCCTGTGTGTATATCGCTTCCGTCTCCTCTGCTTCTCCGTCTACCCCTTCAGTTGCCTCTCCGTCTGTCTCTTCAGCTTCCTCTTCCGCCTCTGCTTCCAGCAGCATGGTGTTAGCATAATTGATGAGTTCGTCCTCCCACAGGGCATAAGCAGATATTTTGAGATGGACGAAGTTGTCGCTGCTTAAGCTCGCTTCAAGGTTTCCTTCTCCGTCAGATATGGCAGTACACAGATCAATGTATCCCCAGCCGTTTTCCGCCGCCATTTCCTGTAAAAGGCTGTTGTATAGGTCGATATAGGGGTTGTATAAGCATCCCTTTTCCTTACCCTTCACTGTGTAAGTTACACTGACAATATGGATCTCCAAATCCGGTGACGTCTCCAAAATCTGATCGATCAGTTCTTTATACTTGTCGCGATTGGATTCCGGTCCATATGAGACGAGGTCGTTGGTGCCAAGCAGAATAAAAACGCGCTTTTTGTCCAAGATGGGAAGGATATCCCACACATGGTACTTTTTCCCTTGATATTCAGGATGCGGAATATTGCCTTTTACAGGTCTCATTTCATTATGGACCGAGTAGCTTATTGCTGTCAGAAACTGAATATCGTGGACAAAGTTGTCCTGCCTCACGCTGTAAATCCGAAACCCCTCCATAATCGAGTCCCCGATAAAAACCGAATCGCCGTAATACTCCGCCAGCTGCTCATCGGTCAGTTCCGCTATGTCGGTAATAGGGTCGGCGGTCAAAACCGAATCATCATAATACTCCGCCGGCTGCTCATCGGTCAGTTCCGTTATGTTGATTAATCCCGCTTCGTTAGCCGGCTCCGGACATACATCGCCTGACGGCAGCTCTGAGGCGTACACAGAGCATGTTGCGTAATCTCCCAAAACGAGCATTCCGAGAATGGCAATACATAAAAATTTCCCTTGTTTTCTGAATTTTCTCATCTTTCTATTCCTTCTTTCCAAGGATATTTTATGCATTGTAAGCTTAGAAAGCAATAGCAAAATAAAAAAAATAGGGTGAAAAGCAATTTAATCTATCGCAAAGGCATCACAGGCTCTTTCACCCTTGACTTTTCCATCATCATCCTTTATAGTAAATCCAATAGTTTGATATTCAAATTAAATCGTATAATGATCAAGAAAGGATCTTTCCCATGTGCGTAAGAATCATAATCGACTCTGCCGCTGATCTGACAGCAGAATATGCGGCATCCCATGCCGTCACCGTCATTCCGATGACGACCATTTTCGGAACAACAGAATACGTGGAGGGCGTCACAATCACTCACCACGAATTTTACGAAAAACTGATCGAGGACGATACGCTTCCCAAAACAAGTCAGCTTGCGCCGCATCAGTTTGAAGCGTTATATGAAAAAGTTGCCTCCGCCGGGGATACCGCTGTCGTCATTACGCTGTCTTCAAAGCTCTCCGGCACTTATCAGAATGCCGTGCTTGCCGCTGCGGATTATGAGGGAAAGATTTTTCCTGTTGACAGCTTAAATGCGACGGTCGGGGAACAGGTTTTGGTCAAACGCGCTGTTATGCTCGCCGAACAGGGAAAAAGCGCTTCGGAAATCGCAGATACACTGTGTCAGGAACGTTCCCGCGTCCGTCTGATCGCACTCTTAGACACGCTGGAATACCTCAAAAAGGGCGGTCGGATCTCTCCGACCACCGCATTTGTCGGCAACATGCTTTCCATTAAACCGGTTGTCACCGTCCGCGACGGCGAAGTTGTCGTCATCGGTAAGGCGCGCGGCTCCAAAAAGGGAAATAATATGCTCATCGAATATATCAAAGAACACGGCGGCGTGGATTTTAACTATCCGATCGCTTTAGGCTACACCGGCCTATCCGATGGTTTATTACAAAAATACATAGAGGACAGCCGGGCACTCTGGGCGGACACGTTCGATTCCCTCCCGATCTGTACGGTCGGAAGCACGATCGGCACCCATGTAGGCCCCGGCGCGATCGCTGTCGCTTATTTTCATCCTTCGACGGAGGCATAATCCCACAAAAACAAAAAACTTCTGTAAAGCCGGTAAAGAAATGCACAAAACGGCATATCCGCCATCGCTTACTACTTAGCGGGTATGCCGTTTCATACCAGATCAACATTCTTTTTTCTCGCCTAAAACACGTTTAAATCTACTTTTCAACAGCTCCTTTATCATTTCAATGTTCTTCTCACCGCTTGCGGTAAATAATATCTCCTCTTCCCGGACCGTTTGATACCATGGTGATCGGGTATCCGATCTGCTTTTCAATGAATTCAATATAGGCACGGCAGTTCTCAGGCAGCTCCTCATAATTCTTGATCCCGCGTATATCACATTTCCAGCCCGGCAGCTTCTCATACACCGGCCTTGCCTTCTCCAGCTTGTAGGTGACGGGAAACTCCGTAGTAACTTCCCCGTCAATCTCGTAGCCGACGCACACGGGAATCTCATCCAGATAACCGAGCACATCCAATACCGTAAACGCTACATCCGTTGTTCCCTGCAGACGGCAGCCGTATTTGGAAGCAACACAGTCAAACCAGCCCATGCGGCGCGGGCGTCCCGTTGTCGCACCGAACTCACCGCCGTCCCCGCCGCGCGTCCGAAGCTCATTTGCCTCATCGCCGAAAATCTCTGACACAAATGCACCCGCTCCGACCGCGGAGGAATATGCCTTGCACACCGTCACGACCTGTCGTATCTCATAAGGCGGAATGCCCGCGCCGATCGCGCCAAACGCCGCTAATGTGGACGAGGATGTCACCATCGGATAAATGCCGTGATCCGGATCCTTTAAGGTTCCGAGCTGCCCCTCCAGCAAAATCGTCTTGCCGTCCCTGATCGCCTGATCTAAATAGGCAGATACATTGCACACATACGGCGCTACCAATTCGCGATATTCATGCAGCGTGTCAAGCAGCTCCTTCGGAGAAATGGCAGGCTTATGATACAAATGCTCAAACAACACATTTTTCTGCTCACAGATCCGCTCCGTTTTTTCTTTTAACAATTCCTCGTCAAACAGCTCGCTGACCTGAAAGCCGATCTTTGCATATTTATCGGAGTAAAAGGGAGCGATTCCGGACTTTGTGGACCCGAAGCTCTTGCCCCCCAAGCGCTCCTCCTCATATTGATCAAGCAAAATGTGATACGGCATGACCATTTGCGCCCTGTCCGAAATGAGGAGCTTCGGCATCGGAACATTCCGGTCCGTGATCGACTTGATTTCCTGAAAGAGCATGGGAATGTTCAGCGCAACACCATTTCCGATAATACTTGTCGTATGATCATAAAAAACACCGGACGGAAGCGTATGCAGCGCGAATTTTCCATAATTATTGATAATGGTATGCCCCGCATTGGCGCCTCCCTGAAAACGTATGACAATGTCCGCCTGCTCGGCAAGCATATCCGTGATCTTTCCCTTGCCCTCGTCACCCCAATTTGCTCCAACTACCGCTTTTACCATATCAAAATCCCTTTCTTTTTTATGACTTATGCCTCTTTGGCCTATCGTCTCTGATCTTGTACACTCTGATCTTATTTTACACGTTGATCTCCGCTTTCACACCGAGCAGCGCTTTATTTTCCTTTAAGATCGGCTCGACTACATTCTTTAAGAACGCATCCACCTGAATCGATGCACGTCCCGTATAGCGCGACGGCTCCATTGTCGTTTGCAGCTCCTCCAGCGTCAATCCGAAAGAAGGATCGTCTGCGATCAGCTCCAAAAGATTATTGTCAAGACCTTCCTCTTTGACCGTTTTTCCCGCCTGCATGGAGAGCTGTCTGATCCTCTCGTGCAGCTCCTGCCGGTCGCCGCCCGCCTTGACCGCATCCATCATAATATTCTCTGTCGCCATAAACGGCAGCTCGCTCATGAGCCGCTTTAAGATGACCTTTTCATGAACGACCAAGCCATCCACTACATTCAGGCACAGATCGAGCACGCCGTCGATCGCCAGAAACCCTTCCGGAATCGAAAGCCGCTTATTTGCAGAATCATCCAGCGTCCGCTCAAACCACTGCGTCGCGGAAGTGATCGCCGGATTCATGGCATCGCACATCACATAGCGCGATAAAGAAGCAATGCGCTCGCTGCGCATCGGATTGCGCTTATATGCCATTGCCGAAGAACCGATCTGATTCTTTTCAAATGGCTCCTCCACCTCTTTTAAGTGCTGGAGCAGTCGAATATCGTTGCTCATTTTATGCGCGCTCGCCGCAATGCCCGCCACCACATTCATAACGCGGGTATCGACCTTGCGCGAATAGGTCTGCCCCGATACCGGATAGCATTCCTCAAATCCCATTTTTTTTGCGATCATCGGGTCGATGCGGTCGATCCGCTCGTGATCTCCGTCAAACAGCTCCAAAAAGCTCGCCTGCGTTCCGGTCGTTCCCTTCGAACCGAGCAGCTTCATCGTAGAGAGCACATAATTCAGATCTTCTAAATCCAGACAAAATTCCTGCATCCACAGTGTTGCGCGCTTGCCCACGGTCGTCGGCTGCGCCGGCTGAAAATGCGTAAACGCGAGCGTCGGCATCGCCTGATATTTTTTAGCAAAATCGGCAAGCTTCGCAATCACATTGACCAGCTTCTTTTTGACAAGCTTTAACGCCTCCGTCATGACGATAATGTCCGTATTGTCCCCGACATAGCAGCTCGTCGCACCCAGATGAATGATGCCCTTTGCCTTCGGACACTGTACGCCGTAAGCATACACATGACTCATGACATCGTGACGCACTTCCCTTTCCCGCGCCTTTGCCACATCATAATTAATATCATCCTGATGGCTTTTCAGCTCGTCGATCTGCTCCTGTGTGATGTCCAGTCCCAGCTCTTTTTCCGTCTCAGCAAGCGCGATCCACAGCTTTCTCCATGTACGAAACTTCATATCCGGAGAAAAAATATATTGCATTTCCCTGCTTGCATACCGCTCCGAAAGCGGACTTACATATCTGTCTGTGCTCATCCGGTTCTCCTTCTTATCACTATTCGCTAATGCGAAACGCGATTGCTCCATATCTATGTTGTTCTAAATAAACAATCTCATAAGCAAGGCGCTTCGACGCCGTCGGTACTTATGTGCCGTATTTTGGCACATTATGTACCACTACGAGCGGAAGGCGGCGAAAGCGTGCCTTGCGCTGAATTGTTTATTCACACGATCACAAACTAATATTTTGCGTTCTCGCACAATCTCTTTTTATGCATCAAACTCGCCCCGAATATCCTCCTCGGGCGGCGTCATCGGGTACTGCCCCGTAAAGCATCCCTTGCAGATGCCGAGGCCATCCACCATTTCGGTCAAACGTTCTTCCTTCAAGTAAGCGAGCGTATCCGCACCGATGATCTTGCGGATGTCCTCAACCGAGCGGTTGTAAGCGATCAACTGGTCTCTCGCCGGAATATCCGTTCCGAAATAGCACGGCCATAAAAACGGCGGCGCGCTGACACGCATATGTACTTCCTTTGCCCCCGCCTCGCGCAGCATGTGGACGATCCTGTCCGAAGTCGTACCGCGAACAATGGAATCGTCGATCATGATCACACGTTTTCCTTCCACCGCCTCGCGCAGCGCCGTCAGCTTCACCTGCACGCTGTTCTCCCTGTTTTTCTGCTTCGGTTTGATAAAGGTTCTCCCCACATAGCCGTTCTTGACAAACGCCTGACCGTAGGGAATGCCCGACTGCATGGAATAACCAAGCGCGGCACAATTGCCGGATTCCGGCACACCGACGACCACATCCGCATCCACCGGAGAATCCATCGCAAGGAATTTTCCCGCCATGATACGGGAATGGTACACGCTCATTCCGTCAATATAGCTGTCAGGTCTGGCAAAATAAATATACTCAAATACGCATCTCGCCTGCTTTTCCTTCGCAATGCAGCGTGACGTATCCGACTGAATCCCATATTCAGGACTGATGGTAACGATCTCCCCGGGAAGCACATCGCGCACAAACTCCGCGCCGACCGTATCAAGCGCACAGGTTTCAGACGCTAAGATATACGCATTATCGCGCCTGCCGATACAGAGCGGGCGAAACCCGAACGGGTCACGCGCACCGATCAGCTTACGCGGAGACATCACGATCAGGGAATATGCCCCCTTGATCTTGTCCATCGCGCGTCCCACGCCCTCCTCGACCGTCTTACTCTTTAAGCGCTCACGGGCAATATGATACGCAATGACCTCGGAGTCGATCGTCGTCTGAAAGATCGCTCCCGTAAATTCCAGTTCACGGCGCAGCTCCGGCGCATTGATGAGATTCCCATTATGCGCCAGTCCCAATGTACCCTTAACATAATTTAACACAAGCGGCTGTGCATTTTCCCTCGTGCTGCTGCCCGCCGTGGAATAGCGCACATGCCCCACGCCGATGTCACCTTTCAGCTTTTCTAAAATCTCCGGCGTGAACGCCTCATTGAGCAGTCCCATATCCTTTGCGGACAGCACTTTCCCTTTGGGCCCCTGCGTATCGCTGACGGCAATGCCGCAGCTCTCCTGCCCTCTGTGCTGGAGTGCAAAAAGACCATAATAAATCGTGGAGGCAACATCACCGCCGTCAAAATCATAAACACCGAATACGCCGCATTCCTCATGCAGCCCATCCTCAGGCTCCGTACAAATGTTTAACTTATCCGTCATGTCCAACCTTTCAAGCATGCCGCCGCGCACAACAAAAAATCACATTCTGCTGCCATACACGGCAAAACAATTCCAATATACCGCCACAGACGTATCTTACAGACCAAGCCGCTTAAACACCTCGTTATATGCTTCCTCCACATTGCCGAGATCTCTGCGGAAACGATCTTTATCCAGCTTCTCGTTCGTATGTACATCCCACAGACGGCAGGTGTCCGGACTTGTCTCATCCGCAAGGATGATCTGTCCGTGATAGCGTCCGAACTCAATCTTAAAGTCAATCAGCTTGATATCCGCGCCAAGGAAATACGCTTTTAACACATCATTGACCTTAAACGCATATTTTTTGATCGTATCAAGCTCCTCCCATGTCGCTAACCCTAACGCAACCGCAAAATAGCTGTTGATCAGCGGATCGCCGAGCTCATCGTTTTTATAAGAAAATTCAATCGTCGGCTCCGTAAACGGCGTTCCCTCCGACACGCCGAGCCGTTTGGAAAAGCTTCCTGCCGCCACATTGCGGATAATGACCTCAAGCGGCACAATCTCTACTTTTTTTACGGCGGTCTCACGCTCGCTCAGTTCCTCAACAAAATGGGTGGGTACGCCCTCCTTCTCCAACAGCTTGAACACATGATTCGTCATTTTGTTGTTGATGACGCCTTTTCCGACGATCGTTCCCTTTTTCTCGCCGTTAAATGCCGTTGCATCATCCTTATAGTCAACGATGAGCACGTCGGGATCGTCCGTCTTAAATACTTTTTTTGCCTTTCCCTCATAAAGCAGATCCAATTTGTTCATTGTCTGTCCCTTTCCCTTTCTGTTCGTAATTACCGCCGGTATGTATTGCCCGCATATATTTTTCTTACCGCAAAGATTATATCGCACAACAGTCAAAACCGCAAGATTATTGTGGATTGTCCCGTAAAAAAGGACTCATCCACTGTTTTGCGTACTGAAACGCCGCCTCCGACGCTGCTCCCTCCGCCTCGGAAAACTTTACCATTCCCGCCTTGTGAAAATAAAGGCACCGGCTCTTGCCTTTTCCGTCCAAATACCAGCCGCCCACGTTCTGAAGATCCCTCCAATAATAAACGGCGGCAGGCTGCTGCACATCCACCAGAAAGTGCCGTGTGACCACATAGTCTTCATTTGCGGCAATCGGGTCCTGCGTAAAGTACTCTCGGCAGAATAATTCCTTTAACTGCCTTGCATCTCCCCATTCCTTGAATCTGCGCAGCCCCTTTCGGATCGGAACCGTCGCAGTAGCTATAACAAACACCGCTCCCAAATACAAAAATGCCATGATCATGACCACATCTCCCCGCTCATCCGGCAGCGGCGGTTCTAACACAAGCAATACGGTGAGAAACGTCAAAAGTCCCCCTTCAAACAGAAGCACATTCCGAAGGATCGCACTTTGGTATATGTAAAAATAACGGTGCAGAAACGCAGCCGGATGTTTGCCCGTCTGCCAGCGAAAACATGTGATCCTTGCCGAGTAGAGCCGCACAAACAGACTGACCGCCAAAAGGACGATCTTGCAGCACAAAAAATAAACCGCGTACAGATAGACCCACAGCACCCACTCCGATGTTACAAAAAACAAACTCCTCCCGCTGACCGGATAATACAAAAAGCTGAAGATGATCACCGCGGCGCAGACCGCGTCAGGAATACAGGAGATCACCCAGCGGATCACTTCTTTTTTCCCGCGCTTTCTCTGAAGCAGATAACAGACCGCCCAGAGAAGCATCCATACAAACGTCACCAGCACAAGCTTTGCCTGCAGCTTCTCGCTTCCCAGCGCCTGAGAAAACGAGAGAATCTGCTCGGTCCCCGGTCTCGGCACCTGAACCATCAGCGCGGCAAGCGCCGAACCCATCATAGTTACCACACAGGGAATACCTAAGATTGCCAGCGTCTCCGCTTTGGATTTCTGTTTGACCAATTGATAAAAATCCGCCATATACAGGGCCGCGCCTGCATACAAAATCAGCATGACGACCGCAAAATCCTGCCCTATCACAGCATCCGGATCCACAAACAACTGAAAGAATAATACAAGCTCCTTCACCCTAATCCTCCATGATCAGCAAACTTCATTCTCTTTCGTACTCCTCCACGATCGCAAGGATCGCGCGCGCGGATTCAGGATATTCCGCCGCGATCTCTCTGATCTCCTGCTTCGCGCGCCCCACAAGGTCCCGGTTATGCTCCATCTGCTTTCGAAGCTTCTGCCGCTGCTCATTATAGCCGTGGCGAAGCTCCACGCGCTCGCGGGAATCCAACAGCGCCTCCGGGCGGCGCATCCACACGAGCGGATCAAACAATTGATAATGCTGCAAAAGCCGAAGCAGCTCCCTGCGGAAATACGAGAGATCATCCACGGTTCTCTCATACTGCTTCCGGTACTCCCGCTCCTCATAAAACAGCGCAAGCTGCTGCTCCAGCATTCCACTGCTCTCGGTATGATATTTCATATACAGATAATCCAACAGATTCGTGTTATTCACATATCGGATCTTGACGCGGTTCTGTAACAGAATCAGCTTGTTAATGCCCGCCGTCACACGTGTAAGCTCTTTGGAAGCCTCGTGATACCGGATATAAACATACACCAACACCCCCGCCATAATGAGTCCGGTCATCAAATACCCGACGGATGAGTCCATGTGAAGCCCAAACTGAAACAATAGCAGCATGGCAAAGCAGCAGCTCATCGCACAAATACAAATGAGAGACATTCCCTTCGTATCATGCATCGCATGCCGCAGCTCCTGCCTGCGGATCTCATACGCCTGCCGCTCGGCATGCAGCCTGCGCAGATCATGTTTGACAAGCTCCCGGTACTCCTCATTTTCCCTGAGCTTCGCAATCGCTTCCTCCGCCTCCGGTTCAATCTGCTCGATCTGACGGTACTCCTCCTCAGGCATCCGTCCTTCGCCCTCAGGAATTTCCTGTCTCGCCTGCTCCAAGCTTAAAATCTTGTTGGCATAGGAGACAAGCCGGTCGTACTCTCCGTCCGGCAGCGCCTCGACCTCCTCCACATCCTTCAAATAGGACGTGACCCTGTTATACTCCCTGTTTAAGTCAGAAAGGTTGGCTGCTAAGTCCGCCGACTGCTCCATCAGGGCGCGCACATATTTCTCACGCTCCGCGGGCAGCGTCATATCGACCTCCTGCCTGCGCAGCGCAAGCTGCTCCCAGTCGCCGTAGTCGAACGTCTCCTCCTCCGCCGTATCCTTTCTTTTTTTCACAAACCATCTTTTGAGAAAATCAAACATCCGTCTATTCACACCGCTTTCTGTAGGTTTCCTTCAACTGCGCGACCGCACTCTCCACCTGTGCGTAGTAATCGGGGCTCCGCTCCTCCCATGCCTGTTCCAGATCGGCAATCTCCCCGCATGCCTCGCTCATGTGCCACTGATCCCGGTATTCCGCGATCTGCGCGTCCACCTGCTCGGCAAGCTGCCTTAATTCCGGCAGTACGGCAAGCTTTTTTTCCTGTTCCTGCCTTGTTCCGTGCATTCTGACCGCGCACACATAATTGCGGAGACTGTCCCTGTGATAAGTCAGCCGGTACGCTTTGTCAAAATATTCCTCCGCAAGCGCGAAACCGAACATCTGCGCCTCAATACAGCCCATTGCGTTATAGATCGCAGCCGTTAAGGCAATGTCTTTTCCCTCCACGTCGGCAAGCAGCCCGCGGTACTGCGCTAAGGCGCGCTCATATCTGCCCTCGCGGGCAAGCTGATCGATGCGTATTTTCTTTTTTTCATTCGGACCAAGCCCCGCATTCTCACGCATCAGCCGCTTTAAATCGTCCAGCCGTTCTCTCCCGCAGTAATGACATTCTTCCATTATGCGCACAACAAAGTTCTCCAACGGATCTTCATTCCGCGCATACACGCGGAGGCTTCTTGCGAGTTCCTCCAGTCCAAGCTCCTCCTCAATCCATGAGAACAGCTCCTCATTCATCATATCCTCGTCAAGCAGCACCGCATGATGCTCTAAATAATAACAAAGTTCCTCGACTGCATACAGCCTGACGCCCGCCTGCCGCATCACATATGGTTTTCTGGCATACCTGCCGACGCATATCCTCACCCTGCCCATTGCAGCCTCCCTGTGTTCTATGTCCTTTTACGGCACATTTTCCCGCGCCTCACAACACGTTCACTTCCTGCTCCCAGCTTAATCCGCTACTCTCAAAAAAGCTGCCGAAGCCCAAATCCACCACGCGGACTGCAAGGCGTTCTTCCGAGAGAAAACGTGCTTTCAGATGCAGCCTCGTCATATGCCCGTCCTGCTCGGGCAGCCCGTTTAATTTCATGACAAGCGTCCTGCGCACGCCGCCGTTCAACGGGGTCAACACAAAAAATAACTCGTTACCGCTCTCTAAGAGCAGATCCCATTCCCGACTGACATCAAACCAGTTGACGCCCGCGTCAATGAGCGGATAATACTGTTCCTTTCCATCCACAACAGCGTTCATTCCGATATTCACCTTGAGCTTGTCCCTGCCGAGAAATAAATATTTCGTCGATGCCGCGCTCGGATGAACGCGCTCATAAGCCGCATAGCACGCGCCCTTACTGTATAGATTATTTCCCTGAAATACCCTGCGCTTGCTGCAAAGAAGCCTGAGAGATTCCTTACACCAATCGCCCTGATAACCGTCGCCGATGAGATAGACACACGAGACGATCCGTTCCTTCATCTCCTCTTCAATGATCGCCGCAAACGCCTCGTCGCGCTCTCTTGCCTGAAGCGCCACAGCCGCTTCGTCCCCCTCAAATGGCTTAAGCCGCATCTGCGGAAAGCTCTTTTCCTTAGTATACGCAACGATCGGGCTCGTCTTTCGGTTAAATTCCAAACGATACATTTTCAAAAATTCCGACGCATACTCAAAGATCATGACCTCATGCGTACGGAGCTCCTCCGGCTGATGCATGCAGTACTGATAAAAGCTCTCGGCATGACTCTGGAAAAATAAATGTTCCCTGTCCATCTGCAGATAGCTGCCCACGCCGGAAAGCACCTCCAGCATACGGCTGTCCGTCTGTTCGACCGTGATCATCAGGTAATCCGGGCGCTCCGCCCCCGAACCAAGCAACATCACGGACAGACTGTGCTTAATGAAAAGAGCAAGCAGGGATACCGCGTCAAACTGCTCATCCTCCAGCGTAACCTGCTCCCCCGCGCACGCGCGTTCCAAGAGGTGCTCCACCAGAATCCCGTCGCCCTCCTCGCTATGCCTCCACGCGTCCCTGCCAAAAAACCACTGATTGACGCCTTGACGCTTGCACAGCACCATCGGGATCGCAAACTGCTCTTTTCCTGCGACAAGGCTCACCGTCTCCGGCTCCGGCTTCTCGCTGCTGCAAAAGCTGATCTGCGCACTCACATGATTCAATTCCAGTCCGATGAACAGTCGGTTCTTTTTTTCCCGAAACAGCATGTCCTCTCCTTAATCCTGTGTCTGCGCTGAAAACAATTTCGCAGTCAGAAAGTTTTTTTCCTCATATGCGGCATACATCTTATGAAAGCCGGAATAATCCTGCAAGGTGCCTGCAATGACCAAATCATTAATATCCGCATAACGAGTCCCGCCGCTGCCCGCACTCATATCGCTCTTGCTGATGGTCGCGCTCTCCGTGAGCTGTTCGCCCTCGGCGGTGTCCTCCGTGATGTAATATTGCAGCGTCTCCCCAAAAAAGAGTACCAGCGATTTGATATGGATGCCTTCATACATCTCCGTCATCGGCTCCGTCACATATGTGCCGTCCCCGTCCTCCGCCTGCATCACATAATGCAGCAGCACCCGTCTGCCCGGTACCGTGCGGTACTCGATCATCGTCTCATCCGCACAGCGTTCCACACAGCGTATGGTCTGCGCATATTCCGCAAAAAACGGGAAACAGATGCCCTTCGCCATAAAATATTCCAAAAACCGTCCGGCGAGCTGTAACACTTCCTCCCCCGCGGTAGAAACAGAATCGGCATAAAACTTGAGGTAGGCAAGGCGGCATACGTCATGAAGCTCCTCGCCGCGATAGAATAATCTTGTAAAATAAGAAAACAATTTTTCATCCACAACATTGCCGCGGACAAAAAAATCATAGGCGCAGACTGTCAGATACGCAAGCTCGACCTGCTTTCCCGCACCGTTTTTTACATAGGAATAGAACAGTTCGTTCTTTTCCCCGATATAATATCCGCTGAACAGAATCTGCAATAAGATCCGTTCACACAGATTGTTCACATCCAGCTCAAAATCCTTTGCCGTCTTCCAGATGTCGCGCAGATGCTTGGTTGTCCCCTCATAATACGCCGCAAGGTAGCGGAGAATATTTTCGTCATATTTCCCGCCCTCAAATGTGCGGAACGCAAGGGAGATCAGCTTTTCGTCCGGCTTAAACTCCGCCCTGACGATCAGCCTGCTTAACAGCCGCACCGCTGCCGCTACATCCACCTGGTCCATTCCGAAGGTGCAGAGCCATTGATACGCCCGGTCATACATCGTGCGCAGGATCATCAGACGTAAGAATTCGCTGCGCTCCCTTGTCCCCATATCCTCCGGATCCACAGCCAGTATCACGGCGTCACATTCCTCTATCCGGTCATTGTCATAGAGATATTGCGCCAGCCGCAGACGGATTTCCTTCTTAAACTCGTCTTTTACCTGCCCGGATTCCCACAGCCGTTTGTAGCAATCCACATTTTTGGCGGTGACTACAACGCCGCCGCGTCCGCCCTCGCAAAAATAGAGATCCATCCCCAGATGACTCCTTACGTTTCCGCCAAGCTCCTTGATAAAACGTCCGGGTATCATGAGTTTCTCAATGCGGTACAATTCGCCCGATACTCTGCGGTTTCCGTTTTCGTCCTGAAGCAGAATCTGATACGACGAGTCATAGATCGGAACGACTGTCTTCCTGTCCGTGACAGGATAGACATGCTCTCCCTTTACGCGGTCATAGATCAGCACGATCTGCCTGCACTTATCATCCCTGACCGTAATGAGATGGGAAAAGAGCAATGTGACAAACTGCGGCGCATTCTCCTCGTTCAGCATGGCGGGCGTGACAAGCTCGCTGTAGAGATACGCAAGCTGCCTGTTGATATGACCCATAGTGATCTGTTCTAACAAAAACCGTTCCACAAACTGACGATAAGTGAGCGCAATCTCGGGATACTTCTCCCGATTGCGGTATACATTGGCATAGAGCATGCTCTTTCCCTGATAATCCAGCTCGCTGTGGTACGCAAAATACATCATGACCATTTTGGGGAGCTCGCCCTCAAAATCTGCGGGCAGGGAAAGCATGTAGGATTCATACAGTCTCGTCACACGCAGCTCCCGCTCGACACCGAGCGCGTACCATGAAAAATAGCGTTCCCCGAATTTCCCGCCCTTGATCAGAAAGCTGAGCAGAATCTGCAGCGTCTCGTCATTCTTTGTGGTCTCATAGCTTTTCTGCAAAATAAAAAACATTCTGTCGGAATACTGTTTGATCTTAGGCGCAAGGTTTTGAAGCTGCAAAATGACATCTTTCCCCAGCACATCCTTTTTTGCTGCATAATTTAATACCTGAAGCTCAAACTCGGAAAGCTTGTTTAACATTGTAGGGTTTGCGTTCAGAAGCGCAAGCGCCTCCATGTAAAGAACGGGACTCTTGCAGCTTTCATGAAATTGGTTCTCCAAAAACAGCCACTTTTTATAGGGGCTTTTGGAAAACTCCTCTCGCAGATAAAGAAGCAGCCACGCGATCCGCCAGTTCTCGGGATACTGCGCATAGATCTGCTCCACCTCGCTTGTCACCTCATCGACATAGACTTCGCTGCGTCGTATTAAAGAAGTCAGATATAAGTAATAGCACCAATGCTCAGGCGCGCGCTTCCCATAGGTGAGATCCTGCTCCACGCGCTCCAAGATCCACTTCGCTTCATTGGTGCGCTCCTCTGTGATCAAAAGCTGCGCCTTGAACAGACGCGCCGGAATGTTCCGTTCCTCCAATTCATTCATGCGCTCCACGATTTTTTTGGATTCGCGGATCCACACGGCGGACGAGATCTTTTTCGTGCGGAACGCGGCATAATAGTCCATCAGTGAGACCGTCAGGCGGCGCATCTCCTTTTTTCTTGAAAAAGCAAGGCCGTACCGCTTGGCTGCCGTGACCTGAATTTCAATACAGATGTCCACTGATGCGTTAAACAGCCGCACATAACCGAAATTATTGCCCGCATGCAATCCCGCGCTGTCCACCACAAAACCGGTATTGCAGATATTTCCCAAAAAATCATCGTCCGTCAGTACTTTTTTCTCAACGGAGAGAAAATCGCCGTCCGTCTCAATGGCAAGCGCCGTATAGCCCCAACCGTTGCGCGTGATCGTAATGCGTCCCTGCGCGGTGCTCTCCGGCTCCTCCATACGGATATGCGTCTCCATCGGAATGTATTCGATCGGTTGCTTTTTATTGATCTCGATCAAAAACTCATCCACATTCTGCTGATTGCCCTTCATGCCCGAAAGACCGAGATAGGTATTTAAGTAACGGCTGTCCGTCCCGTGAAACAACGACAAAAAATCGGCACGATAAAACAGCGCGACCGCTTCATCCCAATTTGTTTTGGCCAAATTGGCAAAATGAAAGAGATTCCTGACCGGTCCGAGCAGCGAGTTGAGTACGCTGTGAGAGACCGTCACCACGAACGGAATCGTATATTCGCCCGCACTGGAAACAATGGAGAATTCTCCCTTCTGGATGTCGCCCTCCTCCATGCCGATGCCCGAAAAACGATAGGTGATTTCTGCCTGTGTCCCCTCGAACGCCGCTTTCAGACACTGCATACGCAAAGAAGAGGAGCGCACTGTTCCCGCGACCTGATTTCCTCCTCTTGACCGCAGCTGAAAGCTTCCCTTCACGGTCTCTCCCTTACGAATGGAAAGCTCGATCTTATAGTCGGAAAGCACAAGGGATCCGGCGTCATATTCAATTTTTCCGTCAATCAAGCGCTGCGTTACCGATTCCACAACAAAAACCGTCCTTATACGTCATAAAAATCCACTTTTATTATAGGATAAAACGACTTACTTCGCAACGTATTATTTTGGCAGAATGACTAGGTGAATGTTAAGCTATGTGAAACCCTGTTTGTTTTATGAGATTGAAAAATGGATTGACGTGCCGGTTACCAAATGCTAAAATGAACATGAAAAAGGCGCTGCCGTACAGTAGCGGTTCGCCAAGTTATTAGTTACTAATCAAAAAGCAACCATTATCCTTGGTCGGGGCGGTTGCTTTTTTGATGTCTGGTCGTCTTAGCCGTCTGCCGGATACTGATCACAGTAACGATAATGCTGATTACCGTCACTACAATACCGACAATCCCTACTATAACTTCAAACATCTTATGTTCCTTTCCCGTATTTTCCATATGTATCACCTCCGCTGATACTGGAAGTTCTCAAAATGTACTCATTTTGGCAAAGGCGAACCGCATACCGTACTGCTTGGCAGCACCCATGAAAATGTTATCATATCTCCACTTATTCTACAACTGAAATTTAGTATCACTCATACAGAAACCGGTACTACGCATACTCGTTCTTTCAGCTGCGTGACAAGCTCTAACGACGGCGGTCTTGTCCCCTGCGTCGTCACGGCCCCCGCAGCGGCAGCTGTGGCAAATAACAGCCGCTCCTCTGGCATGCAGCCGCGCATGGAGGATAGTGCGTATGCCGCCGCCATCGTATCGCCCGCGCCAACCGTGGAGCATACTGCCACAGGGACGGCGGGCGCATACCATGCTTCCTTTTCCGTCAGCAGGACAGCTCCCTGCGACCCCATGGAAACAAGAATTTCCGCAATGCCGCGCTCCGCGAGCACACGCGCCGCCGACAATGCCCGCTCTTTCTCATTCTTGCCCGCCATCTCCACATGCTGTTCCTTACAGTATGTGGAAAGCTCGTCAAGATTCGGCTTGATGATGTCCGGCTTGGCAGTGAGTCCCTCGCGAAACAGCGCGCCGTCCGCATCGAGCAGCGCCCTTGCGCCGTGTCTACGAACAAGTCCGATCAAATCTGCATAAATGGTCTTTGGCACGCCTTTCGGCGCGCTGCCCGAGAGCACGACAAGATCACCCTCCCGTATCGCCGCCTCCATGCTTTTATACAGAATATCAATCTCCGCGTCCGTCACCGCCGGTCCAGCCTCATTGATCTCCGTCACGCTCCCATCGTCGCCGACCACCTTTACGTTCGTTCTCGTCTCGCCGCCAATCGGCGTAAAGCAGCTCTCTATGCCGCTTTTGCCCAGTGCCTCTCTAATAAGCGCTCCCTGTCTGCCACCCAAAAATCCCATCGCAAGCGTTTCCCCGCCGAGCGCACAAACAGCGCGGGAGACATTGATGCCTTTGCCCCCCGCGTCCTTAAGTGCCTCGCGGACACGATTCAATCCGCCGATATGCAGTTCCTCCACCCGGACCGTCTTATCGACGGCAGGATTTAATGTTACCGTGATGATTCTCGCCATACGATACTCCGTCACCTGTCTGGGCGCTTTTTTCCAAACTCCACACAGATTCCTTTCGAAAACAGACAATTCACATGCAAAGGTGCTTTGTCTGTTTCCTATAGAATCCGTTTATTTTTCAATCTTTTGCCAACAGCATCATGATCTTATTGCTTCTTGCCACAAACTTTGTCATCGCCTCCGGCTCAAGCGGCGCCTGCTGAATGAGTGCCAGATCGTAAAGCTGCTCGCAGATCGTACCCACGTTCTCGCCGTCCTTGTGCTCCAAAATATACTGAACCAGCTTATTATTTGCATTCAGAGTCAGCGTTAAGCCTTCCTTACCCATGCCCGGCATTCCCATTCCCGGCATCGCATACATTTTCATCATATCCTGCATGCGGCGCGTCTCCTCGGAGAGCGTTACCATGGAGGAAATATCCTTATTTTTCAGTCG
Organism: Lachnospiraceae bacterium; assembly: GCA_014804755.1. Lineage (GTDB taxonomy): Bacteria > Bacillota > Clostridia > Lachnospirales > Lachnospiraceae > DLAJ01. The sequence goes on from JAAUZE010000009.1 coordinate 130,561, forward strand.
CTCCAGCTTGACTGTCACATTGTCTTTCTTGATTGCTTTCTTAAAGAGCTTATTTAACTCCTCAGACTGTGCCGCAAGCTCCTCCGCAGCTTTCTTGGAGGTCTTTGCCTTCATGTCATCCGTGATATCCGCGTCGATTCGCATGAAACGGATACCCTCGTTTTTGGACTCGAGCTGCGTGATGAACGGCTGGTCGATATTATCCTTTAAGATCACGGCATCCATCTTCGCCTTGCGGAACATATTAATATACTGGCTCTGCTGCACTTCATCCGTGACGTAGTAGATGACCTTCTCTTTCTTCTCATCCGTTTCCGCATCTTCTTCGTCCGCGTTGTCGTCCGTATCCTCTGTCACAACCTCCGTCTCGACCGCTTCTCCGGTCTCTACATCTGTTGCCGTATCCTTTCCATCCACTGCGTCTTTGTCCGCGGCGTCCGTTTTTTCCTGATCCTCCGCCGTATCGATCGGCTTCACTTCCAGACACTCCGGCAGCGTGCGATACTCGCCGTCAATATTCTTAAACAGGATATAGTCCGTCATTTTTTCGCAGAACTTATCATCCTTTAAGCAGCCGAATTTAATAAACGGGCTGATGTCGTCCCAGTATTTCTGATACTCTTCTTTTTCCGTCTTGCAAAGTCCCGCCAGCTTGTCGGCAACCTTTTTCGTGATGTAATCGGAAATCTTCTTCACAAAGCCGTCGTTCTGCAGCGCGCTTCGCGACACGTTGAGCGGCAGGTCGGGGCAGTCGATCACACCCTTTAAGAGCATCAAAAACTCGGGAATGACTTCTTTAATATTATCCGCAATGAACACCTGACTGTTATACAGCTTGATCGTTCCCTCGATGGACTCGTACTCCATGTTGATCTTCGGGAAGTAGAGAATTCCCTTTAAGTTAAACGGATAGTCCATATTTAAGTGAATCCAGAACAGCGGCTCCTTGTAATCCTGAAATACCTTGCGGTAAAATTCAAGGTACTCCTCCTTTGTGCATTCGGACGGATTTTTCGCCCAAAGCGGCGTTGTATCATTTAACAGCTCGGGACGCTTTGCGATCTTTAATTTTTCGGGATCGCCCTCTTTCTCCGGTGCGATCGTCTCGATCACGGTATCGGTATCGAGCTTCTCCTCCGCCTTGATCGTCTGCGTCGCCGTCGAATTTGCCACGGACAGATAGATCTCATACGGCATAAAAGAACAATATTTCTTAATAACCTCACGTGCTTTATACTCGTTACAGAATTCCAGACAATCTTCGTTTAAGTAGAGTGTGATCTCCGTGCCGACCTCGCTGCGGCTGCCCTCGGACATATCAAACTCCGTGCCGCCGTCGCACTCCCAATGTACCGGAGCTGCACCCTCCTTGAAGGAAAGCGTGTCGATATGCACCGCATCGGCAACCATGAACGCCGAGTAAAAGCCAAGTCCGAAATGACCGATGATCTGATCATCATTTGTCTTGTCCTTATATTTTTCAATGAAATCCGTTGCGCCGGAAAATGCGATCTGGTTAATATATTCCTCCACCTCGTCAGCGGTCATGCCAAGTCCGGTATCAATGAATTTCAGCGTTTTTTCTTCTGGATTACAAATGACCTGTATTTGGTTTTTGAAATCATCGGGATAAGTATATTCCCCCATCATCTCCAGCTTTTTCAGCTTCGTGATCGCGTCGCAGCCGTTCGAGATCAGCTCCCGGTAAAAAATATCGTGGTCGGAGTAAAGCCATTTCTTGATGATTGGAAAAATATTGTCGCTGTTAATGGATAAGTTGCCGTGTTTCTGTTCCATAAAAAATCACATTCCTTTCTTCGTCTCATTCTTTCGGCAGACGCAATTGCAGTTTCCTGATTCACGCCGCGCTCTTTCTTCAGACAGGACCCGCACCTGTCCGACCCTTATAACAGTTTAATTCGGTCGTTACAAAATGTCAAGAAAAAATTAGCACTCGTTTTAAACGAGTGCTAGTAATTATTATAAAACCGCTCTATTATGCCTGTCCGGGCATTTATAAACTTTTTATTAAAGTCAATCAAACCGCATCCCTACTCCTCAAACGCAAACGTAACGTCCGCAAAACAGCGGTTATATACTTCAAAGAAATCGGTGGTCGTCAGCTCCGCATCATGAAGCAGCCGGACTTCTTCCCATAGTTCCTCATTGAGATAACGCGTCAGAGCCGACACAAACGACTCATACTGTTCACCGAACACCTGCTCGCGCTGCGCCCTGACGATCTCCACCTTATTTTTATCGGTCTGCTCCCTGTCAAAGGTGCTGACACATTTTAAGATCTCGTAACCCTGCGGCGTCTCGACGATTCCGCTGACCTGACCGTTCTCAAGCGAAAACGCCACATCCTCAAACGTCTCATCCATGTCTCCATGACGCACAAACAGTGTATTTTCATCCGCCTCGTTATAAAGCTCCATCAGGCTTTCAAAATCTTCTCCCGCCTCTAAACGTTCACTCAGTTCAACCGCCAGCGCATAGCGCTCGCTTTTCTCCTCCTCGCTCATCGCATAGCTGTCGTCTGCGCCGACTGGCGTCGTTGTTTTCAACAAAATATGCTGAATGGTGATCGTGCGCGCTTCATCATCGCTGATCTCCGGGTTGATGTCTCGAATGATATAATGATAGACCTTGTCCGCCAGCGCATAATCCTGATACATGTCGTTGATCTGCTCCTGCGTGATCTCCAAAAGCTCCCTCTCCCGCTCGGAAAGTGAAGAAAAATAGGTTTCCGCTGCCTGCGTACACAGCGCCTGCTCCTCCTCGGAGAGCGAAACATTCATCTCCTGTGCGAGCAGCGTCATGGATTTCACACGCGCGATACGCGCGAGCACGGTTTCTTTCACATTTTCCTCCAAGGTTACACCGTTAAAATCCTGCTGCCATATTTCTTCCCCAAACACATTCTCATACTGATTCTGCGTGTTTGTCAAATATACCATCAGCTCGCTTTTCATGCAGGAAACCGATCCGATGCGGAAAATCTCACCGCGTGCAAACCCCGTCGTCAGAATGAGTTTCGTATTATTCTCGCTTTCCTCCTTCTGTCCGCAGGCACAGACGCTGAACATAAGCGTCAGTCCCAACATGAGCGCCGTCATCCGCCGTATGGCGTTTCCGAACTTTCTCACAGTGTTTTTCTTTTTTTCCATTTCGCTATTACTACTCCCTCAACACAACTACATCATTCCATGACTTCATTCCCATCCAGCAGCATATACGGGTAGTCCGCACGGTCAACCCCCCGCATGGACTTCAACAGCCTCACGTAATCATGCACATCCTGCAATTTCTTCGAGCACGCAATGCCGCCAAACAGCAGATCTGTGCTATGAATGTCCGATCCTGCCGTCATCGGCAGCCCGTAGCGCTGTGCGTATTCCCTTGCCCGCACGTCAAAATCCGGATTGTTGTGACCCTTACTTTTGCGACTGGCATGCGTCGCATTGACGCCCTCCACTGCATCCGTAAAATCCGGAAAGATGCGGACTGCCGGAATATACGGCTCATCGCGGTACGGATGGCAGTGCACCACCAGACCGCCTGCAGCATTCACCATCCGATATTGTTCCTCAATCGTTGCATCTTTGATCTCAGGATGCGTCAAGAGCCATTCTTTGTCTAATCCGTAAATCAAAAATTCCGTTCCGTTATCATTCGCCTCCCAGCCGAAGAACACCTGAAGCCCGATGCGGTCTCCCTCCGCCTTCGCATCCTCATAGCCCGCGCAGAAGCGCTCCACCCACTCATGCCAGGGCAGCGACCTGTCGATACAATTGTTTCCGTAAAAAAAATGATCCGTTACCATGATTCCCGTATACCCCGCCTCAAAACAGGCGCGCGCCATCTGTGCGCCGCTTGCTTTTGCACAGGCGGATGCCTGAGACGTATGCAGATGTGTCTCGTACACATAAGGGTATCTGCTGTCAATCTTTAATATTTCTCCTGTCTGTCCCATTGTTCCCACACTCCGCTGTTTTTAATATTCGATCACATACCACTTTCCATCAATTTTTGCGACGATCACTCCCGCACTGTAACCATAATCGCCCTCGCTGCCCTTATAGGTCATTTCGATGTCCACCTCATAACCGCTGCTGATGGAAACGTCATATTGAAAATCTTCCATAAAGTCCTGCTCAAGATCCCTGATCTGATACTCCAAAAGCGGCTCTGCCCGCACGATCTTATAAGTCATTTTCACTTGGTTACCGCAATACCACTCCAAGTTTTCATTAAATTCTTCCCATAATTCCTGCTCAGAGCCATAATCTCGTGTCAGCTCACGCCGCATATCTTCGCGGAGCCGTTCGGGAAATGCCTCCAATAATTTCCCCATATCCTGCTTTTTGACACCATTCATAAGAATGCCGACAGCCTGCTGATATGTTCTGTGACTGTTATCCCGCGCTAAAAGAACAATGAGCAGAACGAGCGCAACCGCCACAATGAGTCCGACGATCATGCCTATGATCATAAGCGCCTTACGGCCGCTCTGCGGTTGTGCCGCGGCTCCATACGGACTATACGGATTTCCTGCAAAATATCCGTCTTCACCTGTATAGCCCGGCAAGTTCGGATAGGATTGTTCCCCGTTTCCATATACCTGCCCGTTTGCATACGTGGGCTCTCCGTTTCCGTACGGCTGGCCTCCCGCATACACCGGTCCCGCATTCCCGTACGGCTGACCATTCGCATACACCGATCCCGCATTCCCATACGGCTGACCGCTTACATACGTCGGCTCTCCATTCCCGTACGGCTGACCGTTCGCATACACCGGTTCCGCATTCCAATACGGCTGACCGTTCACATATGCCGGTTCCGCATTCCCAAGCGGCTGACCTCCTGTATACGCCGGCTCTCCGTTCCCGTACGGCTGACCGTTCGCATATGCCGGGCCCGCATTCCCATACGGCTGACTTCCCACATATGCCGGTTCCGCATTCCCAAGCGGCTGACTTCCTGTATACGCCGGCTCTCCGTTCCCAAGCGGCTGTATCGGTATCCGGTCAATTTCCGTCGGCGTGCCGCAGAATGCGCAAAACCGCGCGCCGCTTTGCAGCTCCGTCCCGCAATTTTTACAATAACTCATTTTCTGCTCCTCCGTCATGGATCATGCTGTTTTTTCTTTCGTACCGATAAAAAGTATACGGTATATCGAAATACGTATGTTCATCGCTGTCCGCCGTGATCACCCAATCCTGCGATTCATCCAGATTCGGAAAATATGCATCCGCCGCATAGGCATGATCGATCTTCGTCACATGCACCGTATCACAGTGCGGCAGCATCAGACGATACACGCTCTCTCCGCCTACAATGAACACATCCCCGTCATCATATTTTTTTAATTCGGCAAGCAGTTCCTCCTCATTGTGAAAGACCTGCGCACCCTTCTTCGTAAAAGAAGGATTCGCGGAAAGAATCAGATTCGTCCTGCCCGTCAGTGGCTGCCCCTGCGGAAAAGTCATTAACGTTTTTCTGCCGTACACGATCACCTTTCCCATCGTCATTTCGCGGAACATTTTGTGGTCGTTCGGAATGCTCACCAACAGCTTTCCCTTATTGCCGATCCCCCAATTTGCGTCCACTGCCACGATCATATTCATCTATGTAATCTCCTCTTAGCCTATCGCTTTCCGCCATATCGGACATTTTCGCACAAAACATGCCTCTTCGGCGGTCCGTGATGCTCTGCATCAGCGGTCCCACTTATCCGCAAGCGAGCCGATCTGATCGGCGAATTTCGCCAAGTCCTTGTTTGCAACGCCCTCGTTCTTGCGGATGACTGCGAGCAGACGCTGACCCGCCGCCAAAAGCCGTGAGAATACATCCGACTCGCTTCTCGTGCTCTTTTTCTTAAGCCGCACCGGCGCAGCCTCATAATCCACGCGGTTTTCAATGAGATCATAACGCGTGCCGCTGTAGGGCGCATAGACGTCATAGCCGTACTCACCGCGCAGACATGCCGCAAACGCTTCCACGACACTGTCCTCGCCATGTACAAGAAATACCTTCGCAGGCTTCTCGGTAAAGCCGCCGAGCCAGCGGAGCAGACCGTTTTTGTCCGCGTGCCCGCTCATGCCCGCAAGCGCCTTGATCTGTGCACGCACCTCGATCGTCTCGCCGAACAGCTTCACTTCTTTCACGCCCTCGACCAGCATACGCCCGAGTGTTCCGACCGCCTGATAGCCGACGAACAGCACCGTGCATTCCTCTCTCCAGAGATTATGTTTTAGATGATGCCTGATACGTCCTGCCTCGCACATGCCGGACGCCGATATAATGACCTTCGGCGTATCATCAAAATTGATCAGCTTCGACTCATCACTCGTGATCGCCAGCTTCAAGCCCGGAAACGAAATCGGATTTATTCCTTTTTTCACGAGCGCCATCGCTTCCTCATCAAAGCAGCTCTCTATGTTTTTATTGAAAATACCGGTTGCCTCCACCGCAAGCGGGCTGTCCACATACACCGGGAAATCGGGATATCCCTCGACAAGCCGCTCCGCTTTGATCTGTCTGAAAAAATAAAGCATCTCCTGCGTGCGTCCGACTGCAAAGGACGGGATGACAACGTTGCCCCCCTTGTCAAACGTCTCCTTTATGACTGCCGCAAGATCATGCACATAATCGGGATGCTCCGCGCTGTGCAGGCGGTCGCCGTAAGTCGATTCCATGATGACATAATCGGCATCGCTCGTATAGGCAGGATCTTTTATGAGCGGCTGATCGATATTGCCGATGTCCCCCGAAAACACAAGCTTTTTCTCATTGCCTCTTTCATTCACCCACACTTCAATGCTCGCTGAGCCGAGCAGATGCCCGATGTCCGTAAACCGGATGGAAATGCCCTCGCACAGCTCAATGCGCTTCTCATACCGGCACGGAACGATCAGCTTGATCACGCCGTCCGCATCCTCCATCGTGTAGAGCGGCTGTATCAGTTCATTATTCACGGAACGCTTTGCCTTGCGGTTTTTCCATTCCGCCTCCTGCATTTGGATATGCGCACAGTCTCTCAGCATAATGCTGCATAAGTCCGCCGTCGCCTCCGTCGTCAGAACCTGTCCCCTGAAGCCGCGCGCATACAAAAGCGGCAGCAATCCCGAATGATCCACGTGAGCATGCGTCAAAAGCACATAATCAATGAGTGCCTCCTCCGCAGGAAGCTCGGCGTTTTCAAACACATTCACGCCCTGCTCCATACCGTAATCGACCAAAATCCGTTTTCCGCACGCCTCAAGATAATGACAGCTTCCCGTCACCTCATGAGCCGCCCCGATAAAAGTCAGCTTCATACCCGATCCCCCCACCTTATTCTTTTTTTATTCGCTTCCCACCGTTCTCTTCACACCTGCACTCCGATGCACTCCGAAACCGCTCCGGAAGCTAACATCTCCTTTGTCATAGACAGATACGGACAGTTCCTGAAACTGCTAAACAACAGATCAACCGGTCCGAACTGCTCCTTTACCGCCTTACAGAAAATATCCATATCCGTCTCATCATAGATATTTCCGTGAAAAAAGAACACGGGAATGCGGTATTCCCGCTCCAGATCCTCTTTTAAGCGCATTCCCGCCTCTTTATCAATATCAATGATCGAAATGGTGCGGCACTGCTTTGCATAATCCCGCGCATACGCGGCGCCGATCCCCTTGGCGGCTCCCAGCAGCATGCCATTCTTTTTTCTGCATAACGACTTATTCATGAATATTCCTTTCACAAAAACCTCTCCTCCGGCGTTTGCGAAACGCAATGATTCGAAACCTCACTTTTGCCGTATACGTGTCCGATAAAGCCGATTACTGAACGGATAGGTATAGCGCGCCGATCTTAAGTACGCATCCGCCGACAGGTAGTATCGTTCTCCCCATGAATACACCTCTAACATGGTTTCCTGCGAATCCTCATAAAGCGCCGTCACCGTGATAAAATGGGCGGCGACATGCTCTTTTGCCGCCACCATACGGCCGTTCTGCAGCCGATACAGCGTAACGCCCCGCCGCCTTTTATGAAAAAAGGGCGCAGACCCCAAGATCAGTATGACCGGACAATCCGCCAAAAGCTGTTCCCGCACGATTGTAAGCAGCCGCTCCTTACTTTTTTTGCCTGAAAAAAGAAAACTCACACCGCGAAGGCGCTCAGGCGCCCGATGCCATAGTAACATAAAATTCAGGATACCCGTATACAGGTACGCGGACATGCCGAATCCGGGAACCACGCGTAAAAAACGCCGTTCCAGTTTACGCACAAGGGACAGATAGGCTTCTCTGTCTTCCGGCGTATTCAAAATGCGGCGGTAAATGCAATAATCCGCCGCCGCGATCACCCCGCACCCATAGCGTCTAAGTCTGCCGTCCTGTGAAAAAAAATTCTTTTTTTCAAACCATTGCTGACTGCCTGCCATATAGCTATGCGGAAGTGCCGCCTTTTTATTCATAACATAACCTCAATTCGTCCGCGCACGCGATCAATCCCTTCAACAGCTTCGGATTAAAGCTGCCGCATTCCCCGTTGAGGATCATGTCCACCGCCTTCTCGTGGGAATATGCCGGCTTATACACGCGGGGACTCACAAGCGCATCATATACATCCACCAGACTGACGATCTGGCCCCAGATTGGAATCTCATCACCGACCAAATGGTCAGGATAGCCTCTGCCGTCATAGCGTTCGTGATGATAGCGGCAGATTTCCCTGCAATAAGCCGAAAATTCATTATCCTGCCCTACCTCGATCGAGTTGAGAATATCATACCCCCTCGTTGTATGCGTTTTCATGACCTCAAACTCATCCGCAGTCAGTCTGCCCGGCTTATTTAAGATTGCGTCCGGAATGGATATTTTACCGACATCATGCATCGATGCTGCCATTGTGATCTTTTCTATTTTTTCCGGCGTCAGATCATACTCCGGCTCCTGCTCCGCAAGATAAGTCGCCACGATTTTTGTGAGCTGCTTTGTCCGCATGATATGTTCCCCGGAATCGCTGTCCCTGAATTCCACGAGCGCGCCGAGCGAATCAATGATTTTTTCGCTAAATCTCTGATATTTGACCTGTTCGTCATACTTCTGCTTCAAAAGCTCCTGCTTCTTCAGCTCGTCCACACATTTCGCCAGACAGATAAACTGGCCCTCGCCATGCTGCGCACGGCGGATCAGGATTGTATACCAATGATAATCCGATCCTAAGCCGTCCCGTACCCGAATATCAAAATAAACCTCTTTGCGCCCCTTCGAAAACGCCGACGGCGACGACAGATACATCCGTTTTGCGCGGAAATTATCCAAATCGTCCGGATAAATGCGGGTCCGCTCATATGCCGCAACGATACGTGTTAATTTTCTCACGATCGGCCTATTCTGCGTCCGCTCGTCTCCAAGGCGGAACACCTGACAAATATCCTTTTGTATGTCCACGACATATAATCTTTGGAACGAATCCTGAAACATGAAGCCCATCTGCTCGAGAAGCTGCTCGTTCGTATTTTCCAGACTTTTTTCGCGCGATATGTCTTCAATGATACCTACAATATAGGTATGTCCGTCCGAATCGCCCATGTCCTTACATTTTACGCGATGCCAGGAATATTCCTGTGCTTCTCTGTTTTTTATCCGAATCTCGACTGCCTCTCTGTTGCCTCCCTTAAATACCGTGAGCAGCTTATCCACATCCTCGGGATGCACCTCGCCTCTTTTGCCCATTTCCTCACAGCATTTCTCAATATGATATGGTACCAGTCTGCCCTGCTCCTCCCTTGACGGACAATGCATGGTCAGCACATCGCTCCTTATGTCATATTCAAACCGGATATTGCCGGTCGCCCCCATCGCAAGATCGGAGCGTACCTGCTCCTCCATCAAATGAATCTGTGCGTTTTTCAGCTCCGTAATATCCATACGGATACCGAGATATACCGGTTTACCAGCACGCTCCTCCAGCTTCACACCGCTCATCTGTACCCAGCGGAGCCGCCTGCTCCGCCCCATGCGGATCCGGTAGATCACGTCAAACGGCTCACCCGTTTTCGCCTTTTCTAAAATAACCCGGCACATCTCCGCACGATCTGCCGGCAGCACATGAGCGATATAGCCGCCCTGATAATCCTCTTTCTTTTTTTCCGCAAGCTTGTAGAACTCCTCGTTCACATGCACGATCGTTAATTGCTCATCCGCAATAAACTGCACGACGCCGCCCGGAATCGCCGCATACGCAGCATCCAGCGTTGTCTGAAGTTTCTGCTGCAGGCTCATTCGAAAATCGATATTTCTGATCAGACCCACGCAGGAAACACGCGTCAGGTCCGCCGTAAACACCCGCACAAACCGAAGCGCCATCCAATGATATTCACCGTCCGGCTCCTTCATCCGAAACTCTAAATGCACCTCATCCCCGTCTTTTGCAAGCTGTTTCAGCAGATAGCACAAATCCGTTTTCTTTGTAAATTCCTTGCGATGATCCAGATGAACCCCTTCGCCAAGCATCTGCATCGCCTTCAAGAAATTTCCGTGATCGCCTTTCTGAAATGCGGTCTTTCCATCCGCCGCCAGTACCATATGCGCGTTACCCGTCAGATTAACGGCGGTCACAACCGAGTACACGGACGAAAGTGTATCTCCCATGATCTTGGACAGCTCAGACTTAAACTTCTCCGCCTCGTCCAAATAGGTCAGCATAAAATATACCACATACGCCGGCGTTCCGTCCCAGCTAAACTCGTCAAACCACACATCGGTCGCCCCACCGAAATCCGGCAGATACAGCCGGTAGCGCTCATCCGTTTCCTTGCCTTCCGCATGCCGGCGTAACGCCATTAATATCCGTTTTGCGTTGCTGTCTTCCTCAAAAACGGGCTGGATGCCTATTCCTGCTTCCGCCGCCGGATACGCACGGCGAAACGTCTCATTTGTATACAAAACAATATGTTCGTCCCGCGACAATACAACGATGCCGACATTGGACATATGCTCCAATATTTTCTCAAACCGCTCCATACCGCTCCTCCTTCCGTTCCATGGCATTCCCGCCTTAGCATTAGCATCCCCGGTCCGTTCACCCGGGGCTTCCCTATCGCCGGTGCTTATGCGGATTATCTTTCCGAATCTTCCACGCGATCAATATTGCATTCATTATAGCATATTTTTCCTTGTATCAAAAGTCGTTCCCGTGAAAAAATTGTGATGAAAGATTATCATATTTCACGAAAAAGCGTGTCGAGTAAAAAAAGTAATTGACAAGTGCGTCCGCATCATGTATATTGTTAGTTGTCCGTATGAATTACGGTATGCGCGAGTGGCTCAGTTGGTGGAGCGCGACCTTGCCAAGGTCGAGGCCGCGGGTTCGAGTCCCGTCTCGCGCTCTCAATACTGCCTAGCCGCCGATTTCGGCGGCTATTTTATTTCTCTGCTACAAAATAATTCAATGCTTGACTCATATGCTTATATGCGTCCTCATAGTTATTGCGATAGTTCAATATGTAGTTGTGCTCGGTCGTTGCAAGTTCCGAGTGCCCGAGCAGATCAGATATAACACGCGTCGGTACGCCGTGGAAATGCAGACGCGTTGCAAACGTTTTTCGGATAGCGTGGCTATTGAAGTACGGTATCTCGCACAGCTTACACAGCTTGCGGAGCGTATGGTCTAATGACGTGACTCGCACCACGTCCACGCCATCATAGCACAGGTACGGACTGTCATATCCTAGTTCGTCGTGCTTTTCCCGTATTTTATCATACAGATACTTCACTTCTTGCAAAATCGGTACTTCCCTTACACTATACACCGTTTTACAGTTATCTGCAACGCGATAGGTCAATGTTCCAAGACGCGCCCCGTTTGCATCCCGCGAAAAATACTTTGTTTCCGTCTTATGCACGCGAATGACATTCCGCTCAAAATCAAAATCTTGAAACGTCAGCGCGGCAAGCTCACCAATGCGCAAGCCCATATAGAAATTCATGCACAGGAGCAGGCACGCACATTCTTTTTCGGGATAGATACGCTTGTGCACAACAAGCCCGAACATTCGCGCTACGTCTGCCTGCTTCACGGCAAATTCACACTTGCGGGAATTTGCAATACCGTTCATTGGCAGGTTGCGTTTTATCTTGTCCCAATCAAACAACGGCACAACGCCGCACTCCAAATCCCGCAGATAGACGAGCGGCGCGCGGACTACCTGCATGAGCCGCGCAAGCTCTTTGTACGTCATACTGCCCGCTTCCGATATGCAGGATGTCAGAAACTCTATGATATTAGCATCCGTCATGACCGATACTGACTTTTCCGCAAACGCAGCATCCCGACAATATCGGTTATATGTTACCTCTATGCGGTCAAGCGACTGCCCTTTGATGCTTGCCTGCTTCATGCGAAACCATTTCCAAAACGCATCCGCGAAGCAAACGCCATCGTCTTTTGTGGATTCAATCAAGCGATTCGTGTAACCTATCTCCATCCATTCCGCTTCCGTCATTTTGTACACCCCCTTCGCCGTGTGTGTCTGATGGGTCCCCCCATATCCCCCCATCATCCACACACGCCATATTGTTAAATAGAAATTTCGTATCATAGATTGAATATAGTTTCTTATTTACGCGGAAAAAATTAGAGTCTAGCGTCATTTTCATAGCATACCACACACGAACAGAAACGAATACATCACCGAAGCAAAACAGTTTAATCAGCTTGCCCGCTTTTCCTACATTACTTACCTTGCGGTGAATGCGCTCATACTCAAGCACGCCGCGGACATTTCTATCGAGCATGCGGTCAAACTGCGCAACAAGGATAACATGATACCCCAACTTGCGGTGCTGTTCAAAAAACCATAGCCATTCTTTACGCCCCGCCGTATTCCATTCGCGCGCGCCAAACAGCAATTGCGCCTCATCAATAATGATAAGGATTTCGTCCTCTTTTAACCCGCGCCCAAGATACGCGCTATAATAAAGGCTAAAACGAACAAGCCTGTCAACCGTCAGAAATTCGTTGTCGATATACAAGAAGTGTCCGCGTATTTTTCCACGCACGTTCTGTTTTTCAATCGGGAAATTTCCGATCGTCACACATCCCTTTGCACGCAGACGGTTTGTGATGATCTGCGCGCAGTCAAGCGATTTTCCCGAACCGGGCGTACCCGAATATAATTCGATCATGCTAACTCACCGCCTTTATCCATCGTAGTATGATACTGTATAAATAATATGTGCCTATCGCTACAAGCCACAGTTCCCCAATCGCAACGAATGTTGATACAGGGATGAACCAATTCAAGTAATTCAGATATGGCAGGGACTCAATAGCATCCAGCACTGCTGTGAATGGCGAGTGTGGCAGGAGCGAGAGCACCCATACCGCCGCACTTTTTATCCATCCGAGTATTGTCTTTATCATGCCGTCACCCCCTTATGATGCCGCGCGTCAACAGTATCAACCCGACACAAAAGCCGATTGTCTCGCACGTTCGAAATACCTTGGCAAGCATTTCGAATTGCGACATGTCAATAACGAACGTGTAATCTATTGTATAGCCCAAGAACTCCGCATGTATGGGAAATTCCCAATACGGTGCTTCTGCTTCTGCCGTAAGGAGCTTAAACGCATGGATGAGGTCGAACGGGACGCAGAACGGGAAGTATTCCGATAGCGAAAATGTCGCGCCCTCTAAGTCCGAATCACCCAAGCTTCCGCTTTCTCCCCCCTCATCGGGATTCGGCGTAGGGTTTGGGTTCGGGTTCGGATTTGGATTCGGGTTTGTGACGCTTTGCGTCACATCATTAACAACCCTGTCGGGATTCGGCGGTAATGAGGGCGCTGGGTTTGGGTTCGTCACAGGGTCGTAATCGGGGTAAATATCGGGGTATTTAGCTGGGTCTGCGTCGGGGAGATATTCGGGGTATAAATTAGGATACAATTCGGGAAGCCGTGCGGGTTCTACTTCCCGCAGAGCATTCACTTCATTTGCCGCATCTATGATTGCATCCGTACTTGCTTTGCCGCGAAGTATCGCCTCGACAAAGTTTGAAAGTGCATTTTCAGACAACGCGTTGTATGCAGTAGTAGGAAGAAGTGAACCAGTACGCCCCACATAATTCGCAAACACATTCATATCCCAATTTTTCAAAAGACTATCACATATACTAAATATTTTCGACGCGTCATCAAGTACAATGAGCGGCATGACCGCATCACCCGAACGAACCACTACATCAAAATCAAGACTACCGCCACGTCCCCACGCAAAACTACTATCCGTACTCGCCAACGAATCCAATTCGCTGAAATTCGTTAACTGACGCCCACCGTCAATAAACCCATATGACGTCTTGGGATATAAATAATAAAAAGACAAGCCCGCAGTCATTGAATTAGATATACCCGCACTAAGCGCATCCTGCGTTAAATCTTTGTTTGCTGTTTGTCCATGTGATCGAACACTACTGCTTCCCGTAGTGCCCGCATATACCTTATATGAATCAAATGAATAATTGTTAAACGAAGTTTCCGCAGTTCCCGACGAAGTAAAGGAAACGAAAAACACAGAAAGCCCCTTTGCAACCTCATATGTGCCCGGATTTTCTACCGCTCCGGCATAACTCTTTGTACTCCGAATTGGAGCTATCACAACCGCATAATACTCTTTTGAAGATTGTAAAGGTATGTCACGCAGATAATACCCATAACTATGTTCAAAACCATTACCATAACAACCAACATACATTAAGTACGGGTTTGAAGATGATTGCGAAACTGTCCCGTCATAATTTTGCTGAATGTCAAAATGATAATCACAGACCGCGCCAAGTGATTCTGTACGGTAATTATAGCTTGTCACGCGAACAGCATTCAATCCAGCAGAAACAACACCTTGATTATTCACCATATCGAAATATGCTGAATTGATTACAGTAGCTTTATCATCAGGCAATGAAATATCTGCCCCCGATAAATCGTAGCCCCCCATTATCATCTTTACAAACATGTAACCGCCAAGACCATCAGCCAATAATTGTACTTGATGGTCTTTATCGCCGCCGTTTTTACCACCGCCGCCCGAAAGTACAGTGAACACTTCGTGATTTGTCTGCACCGCACCCGTACCGTCAACGACGTGATCTCTTAAATACGTCATGTACTGGTCGTACGTCACTTCAAGCTCTTTGCCGTTTACCGTGACGTTTAGCGTCATGTCTGCGGTGATTTCGGGGTAAGCCGCAAGCTTATCCATGACGGTATTGATTTGCAACGCCCGTTCAGACCATGTATAGACCTGTTCGACAAGCCCCGCCGTAAGGAGCAGCCCCCACAGGTATTCAATGACTGCCGCGCCTGCCTCTGCCGTTAAAACGACTTCTGCCGCTTGAACTTCAAGTATGAATGTGTTAGAATAAATTGAATGTGCACTTGCAAAAAGAAGTGTGGTGCACAATAGCAGAACTAAAATACGTTTTGTTACGTGTTTCAAAGATTTGTTCCCCCTTTCAAGGAGTGTGGTGCTATGTCAAAAGACTTACAATGTATTGTTATTATTGTTATACTGTGTCTGTTTATCGTGATTAACGTTGCTCGGTCAAGACCAAAGAAAAAACCACATGTCTACAACAAGACTATTTACAAGCCTCGCAAGCGCGAAAACAAGGGCATGCCCGAGGGCGATTTTACTCATGAGCATGTAGAAAGCATGTGGGATGAAATAAAGTAGGGTGATGATACAACCCTACTTTATTTCATGTGGGATTAACCTTTGTTCGTAAGCCGCTTAAACAGCTTCACGCCGAAGTTAACGACCATAATACCCGCTACTACTCCGAGCGCGATCGGAACAACCGTTACGACCATGCTTCCCATCTGACTGGCAGTGGACGTAAGCGCCGCTGTTACTGCACTATTCGCCTGCTCTGCTACGGTAGTAGCCGCTTCGCCAGCCGCTAATGTTGCTAAACCCATGACAGATACCCCCTTTCTTTTATTTTGCTTGCTTTAATATGGATAAGACACCGCCGACCGCATAGCCGAGTATCAGCACAAATGTGCCTAACCCGATACCGTATGTTGCGGCAATGCCGACAAGCTCAAATGTTTCACTTATGGTCATGATTCATTGCACCCCCAAATATGACTACTGCCAGCATGCCGAGAAGAAAGCCTAGAATTGCGTTTGTGGATACAATACCGTCGTGGATGTTTGCAAGAAGCGCGTTCTGCTCGACGAGGAGAGCGTTTGTTTCTGCTGTGAGTTCCTCGAGATTTCCGAAATCTGCGATCACAACCTGTTCGGTTTGTGTCGCAGATTCGGGAACGCCGTTTGACTGTCCCGTTTCGGGTGTGTCCGTTTCCGCTTCGTCGATTTCTTTACGATTATCCGCTTCGGCTTGCGTTTCTCCCGCTTCGGTCGTTTGCTCGCTTTCTTGTTCCGGTTCGGACTCCGTTGTTAGTTCCTGCTCGGATTCCTGTTCAGTTTGTTCCTCTTGCAATACTTCCGTTTCGTCCATGCTGTTACCTCGCTTTTGAAAGTGCACTTGTAAGATTATTTCTTGCTGATCGGTTCGATACAGTCAACGTTACCGTATCGGTTGTAAAATACGTTGACTTCCGTGCCGATCGGGATGGTTGCGCAGGTTTCGAATGTGGTGGATTTTGCGGAAATAAATACCATTTCCACCGCTTCCCCCTCTACGTTAGGGCGCGTGCCTACAAGATGTAAGCTGATACCCTCGACGAGATTGTTTGTTCTCTTACTTGTGTACTTAACATTGTTTCTTCCGACTACTCTCATTCTCTTTGTCTCCTCTCTTCTTTGCTTGACTTTTGATAGGTTTTTGTAGATAATAGAAACGTGCACCCGCTTGCGGGCGGTGTGGCGTTTGCTATGAGAATACTATAGCATATCTTGTACATGATGTATATTGACATCTTGTACAAGATTATATATCGTTTTTGCGTTTTTCTTGTACAAGATGTATAGAAAGGGGCTCTCATGGACAAGTTTGACGAAGTAAAATATAAAAATGATTTTGCAAAAGAAAAATATGATAGAATCATTGTCAACGTAAAAAAGGGACAACGTAGCGTTATAGACTCTTACAGAAAAGAAAAAGGATTTGCTTCTCTAAATGCATATATTAACGAACTGATTCGCAAGGATATGAATGAAAATACGTCTGGAAATGTTCATATTTCTACTATCAATAATGAGGATGGCGGCACTATACATACCGGTTAGTTAGGGCCGGCTACCTGTTCTTTGCCTATTTATACGCTAGACTATGTTCCTATGTTGGGTTCTTATTCGTGTACCATTCCGTTACCCTTTCGTCACGCTAGCACGCTGCCTACGTCGCGCGCTAAGAAGCGTGCCACCTCCCCTAGCCCCCTCCCAAGGGGAGGACAAGTCGCGTTGTTAATTTTTCTCAAGAATATACTCGCCGACCGCGTAACCATATGAATTATGATGGGAATACGGCTACGATGCAGACTAAGGCAATCGTTAGGCTCTCCGAGGGGTCTCTTTGCCCCCTTTAGAAAAAGGGTGCAGGCGACGCCAACCCCCTAAACCATTAACACTCGCCGTTAGGCAGAGGGAAACATTCCTTTGGAACGTTTCCCTTGCGGGAAAGTGTTTGGGTTGCTCATGTCTGTCAAGGGTTGCCCTACGGCGTATCGGGCTTCGCCCTTGCCCCTTGACAGACGCCAAGACATCAGCTAATATGTCGGAATGCAAAAGGCGGTAGGTATTACCCTATCGCCCGTCTTTTTTTGAAATCCTCAATAGCATCTTTATCTGTCCATTTATCAGCATCATACCAATAACTTTGATTGATAATAATGTACCGCTTCCCATTATCCGAAGTAAAATGTCCAATTTCACGAAAACAAGAATCATAAAGTTCAATCGTCATAACACACACCCTTTCTCCCCGTCGTGCCGCTAGGTCAGCTTTCATTTACTCCGCTACTATCATGAGTTCGTCGCAATCCGCGCATTTAATCCGCACATCCCGTGTAGCCCTTACCGACATGCCGCACGCAGGGCATATATACTTGCGTGTGCTTGAGGGTTTTTTGATTTTCTTTCCGTTCCCGTCTGTTCTGTCCGAATCCGCACCGCCCGCCGTGCCGCCGAACTGTGACAAGCCGCCGCGATTCATTGCTATCTCCGTCCAGCCTTTCGAAATGATATAATCTATGAGTTCTTCGGATGGTTCAGTGTGCGTCCATCCATGTACGGGTATCTGCGTAATGATAAGCCCGACCGATTCGGCTTTTTCCTTAAACTTCTTGTTGTGATATGACCCGCCGCGACTCACATCTTGTATTCCGTTCATGAGATGATAAATATGTGTCATCTCATGCAACATAGTTGCAACTACATTTTCGATCGGGCGCGTCATGGTCTCGGAGCTTATATTTAATTCGTATCTCGTTTCCTCACCGTCCTTTTTCGCGACACGCCACACCTTTGAGCATGTCACATGCCCGTATGCGCGGGGCGTATTCACGATCGTTATGATTGGCTCTTCAAGTTCCCCGCCGAACTTATCCGCGTTTAATTCGCGGTAGATTTTTTCTAAATATCCTGTTACCCTGCTAGACTTGATAAGTTCTTTCATGCTCTCACCTCCACCTTTTCCGCTACCACTTCGCCATCTCTCCAAACACTTACGTCCGCTACTCGCCAAGGTGTCCATACACCCGATTCAAATGATGTTACAAAGCTAACCAAATCACACATGGCTTGCTTTACATCCCGTCGCGTAAACAATACCGCTTCATTTTCCAGCGTGTTCTTGTTCGTTCTCATGATCTCTACTTCAATTTTCATACCTTATACCTACCTTTCTTTGAATGTGTATTTTCAATTTCTATATATATCTTAGCACATCTTGTACATGATGTATATTGACATCTTGTACATGATTTTCCTTTGTAATTTGTGCATCTTGTACATGATTTTTGAATCTACACTTTCAAAGACTTTCCTGCCGGATTTGGGCAAAAAAAAATCCCCGCCTTACGGCAGGGAAAGAAATTGCTTCATTTCATTGGCTATTCTGTTGTATCCACATATCACGGAGTTCTCCTACATAATAACGACATTTTTTCAAGACGCCCACTGTAAACACATTATCCCTTTGTGTATGTTCCTTTATCAATGTTTCAATCTCGTCTATTGTCTCATCTATATTCGTCTTTAATACTTTTTCCGTATAAATATAATTCATTTTGTCCCCTTTTCCTTTCCCGCTTTGTCATCCTCAAACGGCGTGCCGTCAAGACACGGCGTGAAGTCCGATAAATAACTGTTGATTTCCATTGTGATAACGCCCGTCTTAGTATAAATCTGTACCGAGCTAAAGCGCCGCAGGAACGCCCGCCAACTACGCGGTTCGTCCCGCTGAATCTGCGGGTACTGGTCTTTTATGTCTATGTTTGAAATCACATACACTTTGGTATAACAAGCCTGTTTGTTTACATAGCGAGAACGGAGCTCAACGGGGTATCCGTCTAAGTAGTCAAGCATTTCCGTAATGCGAAGTGAGCTCCTAAACTCATCCAACACAAGCACATCTTGCCCTTTGTAATTGTCAAACGGATGGTCATAATCCGTCACGCGAAACACATTCGAATAGCCGTAAAGTTCCATCACGCCGCGAGTCTTTCCCGTCCCCGTTTCGCCCCAAACATACATTACTTCGACCGCGCGCCATTTGTTCTTGTTCTGTTCTTCAAGGATTGTTTGCCGTACACGTTCTATCTTGTCTACCTGCATTAAGTATTGCGGCGAGCTCTCCAATATTTCATAAGTGCTCATACCGCCCTTTATCATGTCATACAGATCAGCAAGGTCATTTCTCGCGCCCTGTCGTTCGGTCGGCATTTCGCCCCATTCCTCATGTGTATCACGGTGATTTGTTGTACCCTTTTCACCATTTAACCATTTGCCCTCTTTGAAAACATAGTCGCGATTCTGTTGGCATGTACCCTTTGCTATATCTCGATGTGCACCCGTGAATTTGTTTTGGAGCGTAGAAGCACGAACGCCGCCAGTAGACGCTATGAATATATGAGTATGAAACGTTCCCTCGTGTCCCGTTTCGTCGCTCATACACCAATACACAAGTTTGATTGTGGAAAGTATTTCTTTGATATGGTCATGAGTGTATCCTTTTTCAATTGGATTATTGATTGTTAGAAGCCACTTACGGCTTTGCAGATTTTTAAGAATATCATTGGACATTACTTTTCTCCCCTTTTTGCGACGTGCGACAAAAGTTAAGTGATTTTGTGTCGCAAGAGAAAAGCAGTATTCTCAAGGGCTAGAATGGTATGTGCGACATGCGACAAAAGTTACGGTAATACTGACCGTAACTTTTGTTTTTGAAAGTGCACGGTCAAAAATTCTACCCTTGTGCGTAGGCGGGTTCGAGTCCCGTCTCGCGCTCTGAAAAAGCTTTCCGCAATGCGGAAGGCTTTTGTTTGTGTCACAGTAAAAAGGGGAGTACGCTTTCTATGCGTCTCCCCTATACTTATCTGTTATTTATTCGCCCTCCGGCAGAAGACTTCCATCGTCTCCTCCGTTTCCTTCTCCTTCACCCGCGCCGCCTTCCGCACCGTCGCCCGCTTCCGGATCCTCAGTGCCGCCCGCCTGATCCGCAGGCACGCCTCCCGGCACATCGGCAAGCGTCATACCCGCACACTTCACACGATAGATGCGCATCAGAGACTCCTCAATCCGTTCGATCGAAATCTCACCGCTGTTGACTGCGTCCAGCACACCCTGATAAGCCTCCTTGAAATTATCCGGCTTCAGGATCATGTCACAGCCCGCATTGATCGCATCCACCGCCGCCTGCGCAGATGTATAATAAGTCGTGATTGCTCCCATGTCCATAGCGTCCGTGATGATAATGCCCTCATATCCAAGCTGCATGCGCAGGATTCTCGTAACAACGTCCGAGCTCATGGACGCCGGAGTATAATCCCATGTGATACCCGGAACCGAGATATGGCTTACCATAATAAAATCTGGGTTGGCTTGTATCGCCATTTGGAACGGAATAACCTCCGTCTCGAGCAGATCCGCTTCCGTCATTTCATTCGTCGCCCGCCCGTTATGGGAATCGGCGTCCGTACTTCCATGCCCCGGAAAATGCTTCACGCACGCGCTCACCCCGTTTTCCTGTAAGCCCATGACCGCTTGGGAAACAAGCATGGCGACCGTGTCCGCCTCTGTACCGAACGAGCGCTCCGCGAACATACTGTTTTGTCCGTCATAAATATCGGCGACAGGAGCAAAGTTCACATTAAATCCGTATTTAGCCAGATACTGTCCGATCTCAGCATATGCGATATAGACCGAACCACCGTCTCCCGATGCGCCAAGTTCCCGCGCGCTGCCGACATTATGAACCTCGCTTAAGGAATCCGCCACTCTTGAGACGCTTCCTCCTTCCTCATCCACGCCAAAAAACAGCGGGTACTTACTCATTTCCTGCGTTCCGGCAAGCATTTCCGTGATCTGATCCGCACTTTGGATGTTCGAACCAAAGTAAATCAGTCCTCCGACCGCATATTGATCTAGTGCTTCCTGCGTCTTTGCGCCCGCTCTCACTGCCTGCGTCACGTTCTCCATCATGGATTCGGGCGTCACAAAAAACAATCCTGCAACCTTTTCCTCAGTCGTCATCTGCGCGATATAATACCTTGCCACCTCATCAACGGGATCTATCACCGGTTCCGGTTCGGGTTCCGGCGTCGTCGTAGGTGAATTGACCGCGATCACATCCGGCGGCGGCACATCTTCCTCCACAGGCTTGGCAGCCCGTCTCTCGTCAATAAATCGGACCAGTTGTTTTCCTGCAAACAGCGCACCGCAGGCAAGTCCCGCTACGATCATCAGCAGAACAATATACGCAATGATCTGATTGCGTATCCTTCGTTTTCTTCTGATCACGCGCTTTGCGGACCGCTCTTCGGAATAATCCCCGTTTTCCGCATCTTCTTCAACATAGGATTCCTCTAATCCGTCCTCATCATCGGCATACGCCTCTGCACCATCCTCCGCTTCATCCTCGTAGACTTCTTCCGCATCGTCCTCTGCTTCATCCTCGTAAGCTTCTTCCGCGCCGCCTTCCGCCCCGTCCTCGTAAATTTCTTCCGCCTCGTCCTCATAGCTTTCTTCCGCACCATCCTCTTGCTCTATTTCATCGAATTCTTCTTCGTATTGCTCATCCTCGTAAGGGTCCCTATTTTTCTTCTTAAACATATCTGTACCTCGCATCATAAATATTGTATCTCAATGTGGTATTTACTTTTTTACTATACATGATTTTGTACTATATTTCTACCCATTTATGAAAAAAGCGACATAAAATATTTCCAATTTCGATCTATTTATGCGTGCACGCTCTATTGCCGTTTCTATTTTCGGGCATACAGAAGGGAGTATAAACATCTCGTTTATACTCCCCTCTACTCTTCGTACTCCACTTGGGTGTACCTCCATTGTTTTTTTCGTATCCGTTCCACTATTCTCATTGTACCCGTCGTACCGTAACCTTTGTTGCTTCTGTTACCTCATTCAGTGTACTTGTCTACGATGTGCTACTCATTTCTCTCAATATCATAATGCTGCTTTGGTGGACTATACCTTCCTTTCATTAGGATATCTATGTAAATGTGTAACTTGTAAGTATAATATAATACATGCTCTCCATTTTGTCAATACATTTTTTGAAATTTTTTTAAGTTTTTTGTTGATTTATTTTTATTGTTACTTTTTTGTATTCAATTTATTGTTTCTAGCTCAATTTTCAGTTATTTTCAGACAATTCTCTCCTTTTGTTTGTTTTATTGCTTGCTTTTCGTTCAATTTTATTTCAAAAAAATGAAAACAGGAAAATAACAGCACCCAGCACAACAAGCACAATTCCCGTCGCCCGATTTAACGTCTTTGGCGCCGCTTTATTTGCAAAGCGCGCCGCAATCTGTGCCCACACTAAGGTAAAGAGCACACAGAGCACAAGCGTCAGCACATCGGGCGCGCCCCCGATCGCGAAATGGGACGCCGCTCCTGTCAGTGCCGTAAAGCTCATAATAAATACGCTTGTTCCGACCGCAGTCTTTAGCTCATAGCCAAGCACGGATGTCAATACCAGGAGCATCATCATACCGCCTCCCGCACCGACAAATCCGCAGATAAAGCCGATGACCATACCGCACACGATCGACTGTATCAGACGTTTTTTTGCAGCCACTGCCTGCATGGACTCCTTTGTTGTCATGACCGGCTTTACAATAAATTTAACCCCAAGCAGGAATGTCATGCATACAGAAAAGCTTCCCACCATCGTAAACAGCAGGACGGTTCCCATCATCACAAGTCCGTTCTTCACATCCAGATTTTTATTCTTTCCATAGGTATAAGCCGATACTGCACTGGCAAGTACATCGGACGCAAGCGCAATTCCCACGGCCAGATACGGCTCCATGCCAAGAAACGTAATGAGCATGGGCGAGATTACCGCCGCCGCACTCATTCCGGCAAATCCCGTGCCAAGCCCCGCCCCCATTCCTGCAAAAAACGTCACGATCACGGTTATCCATATTTCCATAAAATCCTCCATTCTTACTGCAGTCTGCGAATCTAGGCGTAAGCACAAATTTGCTGTGTGAAAAATTAATTTTTCACACTATCCTCCCCGCTGATTCTTTAATCTAAAATCTCCTCCGAATTAGACTATTCTAATTCCGGAGGAGATAAAAATCAATAAAGTATTTATGAAATTTATATTACTCATTTCTGATCGCGGCAAGCGGGCTTAATCTCATTGCACGAAGGGACGGGAAGAATCCCGCGATCGTACCTACCACGACTGCAAAACCGATACCGAGCAGGAGCAGCCATGGCGGAATATAGGACATTTCGCCCTGCATACCCAAAAATCCACTCTCTGAATTCATGGCAAGCCGATTCAAAACTGCGGAGGCTCCATAGCTTATGCCAACGCCGAATATACCGCCAATAAAGCCGATGAATGCCGCCTCAAGCAGGAACATGCCCTGAATATTGTGCATATTACAGCCAAGCACCTTCATGACACCGATCTCCTTGGTACGCTCATAAATGGACATCATCATTGTATTGGCAATACCGATCGCCGCCACAAACAGAGAAACCGCACCGATGCCGCCGAGGACCGCCTGTACCATCTCGTACTGCTTCTGCGCATACTCGACCCATTCCATATTACTGTTCGCCTGATAGCCCAAATTTTGAATCTGCTCCTGCACCTCGGTCACATGTTCCGTGCTGTCCACGTTCACAACAACATGATTATAGTAAAACTCCTTATAGGGTTTTCCCGCTCTCGTTGTCGGCTGTCCCGGAATCGCTTTATTCTTGAACACCTGCTTTAGCTTCGTGATCAATTGCTCAATGTCGCAAAATGCCGCATAATTCCAACGCTGGTATTCCTCCGACTCTGCACGTTCCATGCCGACCGCCGGTACAATATATTTTTTCGGTTTGGCAACCGAAGAATCCCATTGAGAACTATAGAAAGCGTCCGTGTCAAAAGTAATAAACAGATTCCCGTTCACGAAATCAAGATCTTCAAATTGGCTCGGATCTTCCCAATAGTAGGTATAGTTCTTGGCAATATAAAAATTACTGATCACATTATTTCCGTAAAAGAATGTCAGCTCCGTATCATCCGCCGAAGGCAGCCGCCCCTGCTCCGGTTCCATTCCCTGCGCCTCCAAAGCTTCTAACGTCATTCCCTGAATGCTGAGCCAGCCGCGGTACTTTCCCTGCTGAGCAATCGCGCTGATCTCCAAGACCGGAGACACATAGGTAACATGGTCAATCCCCTCAAACTGTTCCACGATCGTATCACTCAGATAATTCTCCGTCGGATCGGAGGAGCTGGAAGAACTATAATAACCTCCGTAGGAATACACATCAATTGCCGTCATACTCCCGTAGGATTCCATCTGCTCCATAGTCGCTTTATCGAGACCAAGGCCTATGGAAATCATGACGACAATGGATGCCGTACCGATCACAACGCCAAGGATTGTCAGGATTGTTCGGATTTTTCTTTTCCATAAATTGCCGGCGCTCATGCGCAGCATATCCATAAAACGCATATTATCCGTCCTTCCTCAAGCTTAGAGTATCTCATCCGTGCTTGAATCCTCAAGCTCCTTCAGCATTTTCTTTTTCTTTTTCTTCTTTACTACAATGATCACGATCACAATGATCACAACGACTGCGGCTGCAATCCCTGCCGCAATATAAATCCATGTATTGCTCTTTTCATCGAGTTCGGCATCGCCCATCGTATCCATGTCCATGCCCGGATCCCATGCTCCGAAATCTTCATAGCTCATTTCATAGATGAAAAGATCGATCTCTTTTTCTACCGTCGTCACATTGCCGCTCTCATCCTCATAGGATATGTAAGCGGTCACGGTTCCGTCGTTCGGAGCGATCGCCGTCACCATCGTATCAACGTTGCCTGTACCGCCCGATTCAAGCTTACCGACAAACACATCGCCGCCGCTCACATAGTTTTGATCGAATTTTACCTGTACGTTATACAGCGTTGTCTTACCGGTATTATAAATGCTGAACATAACGTTGGACTCTTCACCCGTTCCGCAGGAGCTCGGCCATAAGTCCACAGAGCTGATGTCATATTTCGACTCCTGATAGATCGGGATGGACACATTTGCCGTCTGCGTATATGGATTTGCCTTATCATCCTCATAATCCATATTGACGTTCAGCACGTACGGCTTCTGTGCGAGATCCGCCCGCGCCGTCATCTCGATCGCCAGATCCAGACTTCCGCCCGGAGAAATCGAATTTTGGAAAATCGTGCTCGATCCCGAGGTCGGCAAAAACGGTGCAACGCCGGCAACGGAATTTCCCTGTCCGTCCGTGCTGGAAGCCGCCTCAAGATCAAAAAGGATATTAGTAACCGTCGTATCCGCCGAGGTATTCTGCACATGCAGTGTAAGCGTGAATGTATCGCCCGCAAATACCTGTGCAGGATTCGTCTCGAAACCGGTTACGATTATACGCGGTGTGGAGGTTCTGCCTCCCTCACTGTCATTATCCGCTTCCGGTGAGCCCTGCACATAGACATAGGTAACAAGCTCCGTCGACTCCATCTGATTATTCCGATCGTAGCGTACGGTAAACTTCATTTCATAATAGCCTGTTGCAACGTCATCCCTTGTCTGGAATATCCAACTGACCTCCTGCCTGTGTTCGTAGAGCGTCTCTGTATTGTCGTTTCCCGCAAGCGAAAGAATGATACGGCTGTAATCGGTCTGCTCAATCTCAAACGGCCATGCTTTGGAATCTGCGGAAATTTGAGGGGTCACGACGACCTCGTTCAAATATTCCTCACAGTAATTGATGACCGGAAGCACGATCTGACAGGACTTCCCGTATACTGCTGTAGGTATCTCCCAGTTACTGTAGAGACCGATATATTCGCTTGTAGAAGCACGCGGGATTTCCTCAAAACCGTACTTTGAAGCGAACTGTTCCATCTGCCCCATGATCTGACTAACATAGCTCATGCGCTCCGCCGAGTCCATGCCGGGGTTCGAATCCAAAAAACTTTTAGCATCATTGCATATGGCACTGAGCTTTGCCGCATTTTCTACGGTAAAAATGTAAATCGTCTTCAGATTGCTACAGTAATTATCGAGCTTTGCCTTCGAATAGGAAATCGTATATTCGAACACGTCATCTTCTTCTGTTGTACTGTATGTCGAAACGCGACTAAAGCTACCCAAACCAGAACCTGACTGGCCGTATTCCTGATTGTCAGCGGGTGTCGGTGTGACTTCAGGTTCTTCCGTCTCTGGTTGTGTCGGTGTGACTTCAGAATCTCCCGGCTCTGGTGGTGTCGGTGTAGGTGCCGATGAGTTATCAGACGTTCCCGTCTCATCGCTGTCATCACTGTCGGCATCTGGAGAATTCACGGCATCGGACGTTTCTTCGCCGTTATCCTCATCTTCCTCCGCCATTACAACGCCTAAGCCATTCCCTCCCATTCCATAGGTTCCTGACAAGTCAGCCAGCAGCATCGCCGCGATCGTCCCTGTCAGCATGATCAGGTTTTTTACTTTTCTTCTCATGATTCTCCCTCTTTCCGTTTATTGACTTTCTGTTCCCTCTCTATTCATTCGCGCCAATTGACCCGTTATCCTTTAGTTCGTTCTGTATCGGCGTATCCTCTTTCGACGCTTCTCCACCGTTTGCGAGAATTCCCTGCGGATTGTGGTTCTCCTCTACTTTTACGATTTTTCCATCCCTAATATGTATGATCCGATCGGCAAAACCTGCCAGATAATTGTCATGCGTTACCATGACCAGCGTCTGATTTCGTTTTCTGACAATCTTCTGCATCAGCTCCATCACTTCACGCGATGTTTTGGAATCCAAGTTTCCCGTCGGCTCATCTGCAAAGATGATCTCCGGCTGCATCACAAGCGCTCTCGCCACGCCGACACGCTGCTGTTGTCCGCCGGACATCTGCGTAGGTCTGTGCTTCATATATTTTTGCAGTCCGACCAGCTTGAGCGCCTTCTCCGCTTTTTTCCGCCTGAGCGTGCGGCTCATCCCCTGAAAGTTGAGCGGAAGCGCCACATTCTCGATCGCGTTCATCGTGCTCATCAGATTAAAAGACTGGAAAATAAATCCGATATGCTCCCGCCTGAACCGGACAAGCTGGTTTTCTCTTTTTTTCTCGATATGCTCTCCCGCAATGACGATTTCTCCCTTTGTCGGCTTTTCTAAGCCCGCAAGCATGTTAAGCAGGGTCGATTTTCCGGAACCGGAGGCTCCCACAATGGAACAGAACTCTCCTTTTTTTATTTCAAAATCAACGCCGTTTAACGCCCGCACCGTCTCTTCTCCGACGCGGTAAAGCTTATAGAGTCCTTTCACCTTGATTGCTGCTTCTTCTGCCATATCCATCCCCTTGGCTTTCCTTTTCCGCTATGCCGTTTCGCAGGCGCTGACAGTTGCCGCTCTCTTTCGCACTGTTTCCGAACCGTCATAGCATATCTATGCATTAGACACCTGAAATAAACAAAAAGTCGGCGTTATTAGTTGAACTTAAAGATTTTCCTGCACACATTGTAACCTGTCTTGGAGATCGCCCGCCCCATTTTTCCCGGTAGATTCATGGAAATGCCGAGAATGCCGTTTCGCAGATTGCGGTAAATATAACGATCCTTCGCTTTCATATATTGCCACAGTTCTTTTTCCTGTGCAAGCGACTCCTCCGTATCCATCTTGATCAGCATAATGGAAGAGACTGTGGTAATGATTGCCAGATAATTAAACATATAATTTGCCAATTTTTTATTGAGACTCTTGGGATTTTTCTCAGCAAAAAAATCAATCATCATCTTATTGACCCGGATTTGCTGGTCAATCCTGCTCATCATGACCGATTCATGCACGGACTGGTCTTCCCTGCCGATAAAATAGCGATAAAAATTCACATCAAGATAATATATATTTTTTACCCACGGCAGCGGCTGGAACACAAAGAGATTATCCACATAAAATGTGTGCTCCGGCAGCTCTAAACCGCAGTCTCTTAACAGCTTTGTACGGAAAATGACCGAATGCATCAAAATATACTGCCCTTTATTAAAATGGTGCACATCTTTCCATGTAAACATCGTATCCGTCGGCAGCGCATGACGGTACGCCATCACCTTATGACGTTTTTCTCCGACTTTTTCATACACAAAATTGCTGACAAGCATATCCAGTACGTTCTCACCGCCGATCAGTCCGCGCAGCGTATCCATGATGATGCGGTATGCGCTTTCTTTCACCCAATCGTCCGAATCCACGACCTTAAAGAAAATGCCTGATGCCTGCGCAATGCCGGTATTCACCGCCGATCCGTGCCCACCGTTTTCCTTATTGATCAGCCGTACGATCGTCGGATATTTTTTTTCATATTCTTCTCCGATTTTCTGCGTATCATCCGTAGAACCGTCATTGACGATCAGAATTTCCACATCCTCGCCGCCGATCAGCAGCGAATCAATGCACTTATTCATATATTCCTGTGAATTATAGCATGGTACCGTAAATGTGATCAGCTTCATTCCTGTTTTCCTCTTTTTATATTCTGATCCGTCTTTTTGAATTCGAATCGCCCGTTAAACGCTGCTGCCCTCATTATAAAAACACATTTTTCTTAAGAAAAAATGAATTTTTATGTAAATATTTATGAATCCTGTTCTATGAAAAACGCTCGTTTCCCAGGCGGATATGCAAATATCTCGTATAAGCACAAAAAGCCGCAGGCATGGGATATTTTTCTTCGGTCTCCCCTGCCTTGGCAAACAATAGCTGCGTATCGGGCGCTTTTTCCAGTTCGTCAACCCGGATCGCATAGCCCGCCATATGCCATTCCTTATGCGTAAAAATGTGCCTGCTTCGTTCAAGCTCCCGCACATAAATGGGCGCATAGCCCATTTCTTTTACAAAGCGGATGACTTCCTCCTTTGTACGGATGCCTTCCACCCACGGAAATTCGTACATTCCTGCAAGCAGTCCCTTTTCGGGGCGCTTGCGGATCGCCGTCTGATCCTCGTCCTGAAGGATCAGAATCGTATACTCCTCAACGGTCCTTGTTTTTTTCTGCTTTTTTATCGGATAAGCCGTTTCCATGCCGCTCTCATGCGCCTTACAGAGCTTCTCCCACGGGCATTCCGCACAGTGCGGCGCGCCGTTCGGCACACAGACTGTCGCGCCAAGCTCCATCAACGCCTGATTAAACGCTCCGACCCGCTGATTCGGAATCACTTCTTTAATCTGCTGCTCCATCTCCCTCTTAGCAGATACGGACAATACATCCGACTCGTAACGGCATGCCCGCGCGATCACACGCAGTACATTGCCATCCACAGCGGGATAGGGCAGTCCGAACGCAATCGATGCGATCGCTCCCGCCGTGTAACTGCCGATTCCCGGCAGCGAAAGAATCCGGTCATAAGAAGCCGGCATTTCTCCGCCGTACTGCTCCATGAGCATGACCGCCGCTTTCTTTAGGTTGCGCGCCCGGTTATAATATCCCAGCCCCTCCCAGAGCTTCAGTAATTCATCATCACCGACCTCGGAAAGACTTCGAATATCGGGCAGCCTCCTCATGAAACGCTCATAATACGGTTTCACAGCCTCCACACGCGTCTGCTGAAGCATGATCTCCGATACCCATACGCGATAGGGCGTCGGCTGCTCTCTCCATGGCAGTACCCTTGCATGCCTATCATACCATTGTAACAGAGGTTGCACAAGACCTTTCAATGCATTTTTCATGATGATACTCCCGCATATCGCAAGCTTTTCCTGCGATACGCTCCGATTAAGAAGCTTTGCCAATCGCCTCTTGCTTCATCGTACTTTTTTTGTAAAAAAATACTTCATTTAACCGCCATTCTTTAAGCGGAATTTCTGTATGGCACACGCGCCGTCGGCACGACTGCCGCCGCCTGCAGCGTATGCGTCTGCTGATCGTCAAAGAATATCTGCGCGCCGAATGCCTTGAGCACATCCTTTTTTGAAATTCCTCCCAGAAAAAACGCCTCGTCAATCCGCACATTCCAAGCACGAAGCGTACGGATCACCCTTTCATGCGCGGGCGCGCTCCTTGATGTGACGAGCGCCGTCCTGATGGGCGCACACTCCGGCGGAAACTCTCTCTGCAAATCCGAGAGGGCTTTCAAAAAACGAGCAAACGGTCCCTCTCCCATTGGTTTAGACGCATTGGCAAGCTCATTTTGTTCAAATGCCTGCAAACCTTTTTCCTGAAAAATACGTTCCGATGCATCGGAAAAAAGCACGGCATCCCCGTCAAACGCAATCCGGATACAGTCCGGCAGCCGACTCTCCTCATAAGTATGTACACCATCCGCACATACAATTCCTGCCGCAATGCCTGAATCAATCGCCTTCTGCACATCATTTTCATCCGCAGACAGGAACAGATCGGTCTCAAACGCCTCCAGGTACGGCGCAAGGGACGCTCCGCTCGCCAATACCGCTCTCGTGATATTCAACCCGTATTCATGAATCGAGTGAAACACCCGCAAAGAGGTGTCCGCGCTGTTTCGCGACATAATGATGACCTCAACGCGGTTTTCAAAACCGGGCAAATGATTGACATTGAGCAGCGCCTGAATGAGTCCGAATCCCGGTCCCGGTTTCAGTATATCATATTCATGCTCAAGCTGATACTTACAAAATGCGGCAACTCCCTCCCGCTCAAATAACGCATCCTCAAAGCTTAAGTCAAACAGCGCCCTCGTTGAAACGCCGATGACAAGCTTTCCGTTTAATTCATACGCCATATCCGCCCGCTCCCTTCCTTTTTTCGAACATCTGTTCTGAATATATGTTCTATTCTAGGACATTTCTTACGTAAATGCAAGGCATTCTTTTGATACAGGTATGAAAAAGCATTTAAGAGCTGCCGGATTCCGCGTCAGCGCAGCCGGTTACACTCATATTTCTGAAAGGTCATCAGACAATTTTGAATCTGCCGGTATCGCTCCTCCAAATCTCCCGCATCGACCTCGATGTCGAGCGCCGCCGCGATCGTATTGAGCATATCCTGCGTCACCTTATCACGCATCGCAGAGAAAATATTCAGCTTCTGCTCATAAGTGTCGGCATCCAGAAACGCAAGCACATTCTCATCAATCGCCCACTCCGCACCTACTTCCTCCGCTGCCTCGTCCTGCGCCGTTTCGTCCGCTATCTGTTCACGCATGCTTTCCGCCGTTACGGCTTCGTCGGTTCTCTCCGCCGCGCTCCCCGATGTCTCTGCTTCAGGAACCGGTACCGCCGCTTCCATCCGCGCCTCCGGCACAGATTCTTCGTCAGATATCAGTTCAAATCGATAGCGCTGTGTGACTGACGGATATTTCTCACGGTCAACCTCACTCATAAACAGGGAAAGCGGTCTTACATAAATCGTAAACGGCGGATATAACGCCTGATAAACTACCTGCTCGGTCGCATCCTCGGCGTGTTTGGCGATTGCGAGTATCTGATAACAATTTCCCTTAAAATGTCTGTATCTCTCGTAAGCTTTCGGAATATGACGCATGACGGATTCTCCTTTTCATGATATTTATATCCTATCCCATCATACTCCATTCATACCTGATTGTCATGTCCTATTTCACAAGTTCTGATTATCCTATTCCATTCAACGTATTAATCGCCTTAGGGAGACGCTGATTAAAGTGTTTCCCTCTCCGTAGGCTCTAAGAAAGTGTTGATTTAATCAGCGTTTTCTTAGAAGCTCAGCCGCACGATCACTGTGCTTTTTTCATCCGGAAAGCTTAAGATTTCCAATCCTTCCTGCAGGGACTCGCGCTCCGTCCCCGTCAGACGGGCGATTCCCGCATGGTGCACCTCCAGCCGGTATTCCCTGACGCCGTCAGGCTGCGTGATCTTGGTCAGATTCATGCCGCTGTTGTGCAGTCCGTAATCCATGAGCAGCCCATGAACCTCCGTGCAATACACCTTTTCCAATTCATCGTACGCCGCTTCGTCATAGCCGCTCCCGTGCGCCTCGTTTCCCTGCACACGCATCGTCACGCAAAACAGACCGATCAATAATAACAGCAGCAGAATCAAGGCGTCTGCCCCGCGTCCTTCTTTCTTCTGCCCGCTTCTGCGCCGCCCCGCCGCACGCCTGTTTCGTCTTTGCTCTTCCACCCTTGAATAAAGCTCCATTCTTCTGCCCATCGTTATCGCCCTCCTGTAATCACTATGCGGCATTAATCCGAATCCCGGCAGCACATCTCATGCCCC
This sequence comes from Lachnospiraceae bacterium, assembly GCA_014804755.1. GTDB lineage: Bacteria > Bacillota > Clostridia > Lachnospirales > Lachnospiraceae > DLAJ01. The sequence continues at coordinate 163,466 of JAAUZE010000009.1, forward strand.
GCTGTCCCAGCGCTCCACGGTGTTCAAATAATTCCTGCCGCTCATTTGCTCTGTGCCAATTTGTAACCACAGCATAACAGCTCAAGAGAGAAATAAAACGGACTTTATTACACGTCCTCAAAAACAGACAACCGTGAAACGCTAAAATAGAATTGTGCATTGATTCGCGACCATGAACATGTTAGAATCGAAACAATAACCTTAGATTATGTGTGGAGGTAAAATAAATGAATATAGAAGAACAATTTAATCTCATTGCGAAAGAGTATGATAGCAATCGCAGAAAATTTATTCCCTGCTTTGACGATTTCTACAAAAATACAACAGATTTCATTACTTCAAACATAAATAAGCCAAAACGAATGATTGATTTAGGAGCCGGAACAGGACTTTTAACTTATTTTTGGTTTCAGCACTTCCCGGATTCTGAATATGTGCTTGTGGACATTGCGGATGAAATGCTGGATGTTGCCAGAAAGAGATTTCAAAATATCGAAAGCATATCCTATCAATCAGAAAACTATATTCACAAATTGCCGGATACGGATTTCGATACGGTCATCTCTGCACTATCCATTCACCATTTAGAAGATTGCGATAAGATTACACTATTTTCAAGAATATATGATAACCTGCCAAGCGGCGGCCTGTTTGTAAACTATGACCAATTTTGCGCAGAACAGATGCAAATGGATCATTGGTTTAATTCTTACTGGGAAACCCAGATCAAACACAGTGGCTTAACGGACGCGGATTTAGCATTATGGAAAGAACGCAGAAAACTGGATAAGGAATGTTCTGTCAAACAGGAAATAACGATGTTAAAAGAATGCAAATTTTCTATCGTAAATTGCGTTTACTCCTACCAAAAATTTTCTGTGATTGTTGCAATCAAATAATACTTTATAACGAAAGGTAAAAGTGAGATACTCCCCGGCAAAGTATCCCAAAAAGATTGACATATTGAACGCCGTTCAATATACTGATAGTAATAAGGGGAGGCATCCGTCATGGCACAGAGCAGCGCAGTAAAAGAACATATCATTGCAGTCACTACCGACCTGATCCTGCAATACGACGGCGACATAAACCGCATCACCGCACGCATGATCGCAGGGCAGGCAGACATCGCCCTTGGGCTGATCAATTATCATTTCGGAAGCAAGGAAAAGCTCATCACCGAATGCGTCCAGCGCATTATCGGAAAGGTTGTTTCCTCGTTTCAGATGACGCAGACGTTTGAGACAGACAAGGAGCGCCTGAGAGCATGGGCGACTTCCGTGTTTGATTTTCTTTATGAGCATTCCGCCATGTCCCATATTTCCATTTTGGAGGATCTTCAAAATTATACGACGCGCTGCAATTCCGTACTTACACAACGCGGCTTTCTCTTTGCATTAAAAAACGACGTTGCGGATGAGGATCGGGCAATTTTAGCCTTCACACTGCTCTCCGCCATGCAGACTGCGTTTCTCGGAAATGAAACGGTAAAGCTGCTGCTCGGCTATGACTTTAGCAGACAGGAAGAACGCGCCGCCTATATCAAAAAGCTGGTGGACATTCTTTTTGACGGAGCAGAGCCCTTGTAAATTCATTTTCTATGGAGGATTCTATGAATCAAATCGTTGAAGAGACAGTCAGAAAAATACAGGAATTGAACCAACAGGTTCCGGAAGGAAAGCATATCATTACCGGGGATATCCGAAAGCTGTCGGCCAAATTATTTCGACAGATCACCAATCGAGATATTGCAACTGTTTTTTCTTTGTGCGAAGATCTGTTAGATCAACATGATTGGGCATTGGGCGTCATCGCTTTCGATTGGGCATACCGGATGAAAGCCCAATATTCCGAAAGCACCTATGACATCTTCTATCGCTGGCTCAAAAGGTATGTCCGGGGCTGGGGCGACTGTGACGATTTTTGTACACACGCATTCGGTGAATTACTGAGACAGTACCCATCGCTTTTTCCCAAAATAACGGAGTGGACGAAGGACGGGGATTTTTGGGTCCGCCGCGCATCGGCGGTTATCCTGATCCCCTCCATTCTGCGTGATGATTACGAAGGACTCTCTCCTTTCATCATCTCCGACGCTCTGATGACGGACGAGCATGATCTGGTGCAAAAGGGGTATGGCTGGATGTTAAAAAGTCTCTCGCAGATAGACATGCCTTCCGTAAAAGATTATTTGATCGCAAATCATGGTAACATGCCGCGAACGGCATATCGCTATGCATTGGAAAAATTTGATAAAAAGACGAGAAACGAATTGATGAGTCTGTAACGTTTGGCGCTTAAACGCTATTTCGGAAAAAGAAACGAGGAAAATCCTATGAAAAGGCGAAGAACCTATGTATCTATATTGACCTGCCTGTTCCTTGCGGCAGGATGCGGAACCGCACAGAAAGAACCTGCGTTTTCTTTCGGAAACACCCCTTCTTCAACGGATGTCCCTTCCTCCAATGATGGGCTTTCATCCGATGACATAGCTTCCTACGACGAGCTGCTTCCCTTAGAGGAAACCCTTTCCCTTTCGGAGCTTGCAATGGCGGCCTATTCCTCCTTTCTGTCGGGTGACATCTCTCTGTTTGACGGCGAACAGTTATACACATGGCACTTGGAAGGATGGGCAGATTTTCTTCAATCCGATCTGACCTATGAATACACTTATTTAGATTTGGACGGGGACGGCATTGAAGAACTGCTTATTCAGATGGAAGACGCTCCGTTCTGCTACAACGCCGTATTCCATTATGCCGACGGTGCGCTGTACTGTTGGAATCAGGATATGGTAGAAATGACTTCCGGTGATTATCCTCTGCTGGATGGCACCATGGTGTCGCAGTATGATTACAACGACACCAGTTCTTATACGATATTCCGTTATCTGCCTGACGGAGAACGGGAGACGCTTTCCCAACTGTATGCCCGAGAGTCCCTGGTTGATGAAGACAGCGATCTTCCCTGCCCCTATTACGAGGTTGACGGCGTCGAGGTCGATCATAGCGTATTCGCGGAACAACTGGAGAAATTGATCACAAAGCAGCTGCTGCCGCGCTCTGCCTGGACTTCTATCGACAGGACGGATTTAGAAAACTTCTAAATTTGCACACCGATACTTTTATTTTATATTGTTATTTGCTTTGTTTGGTAAAAATACTATAATCCCAAACTACTAATAAAGAGCTGAGTATCCATATGAGTGGTTCACAGATACAGATTCCGAGATATCCAAGCGTCGGTGCAAGTACAGCAGCGGCAACGATTTTTAACACGAGCTCCACGACACTTCCGCAAATGGGCACGATTTTTCTTCCAACTCCCTGCAGTCCGTTGCGAAGTACAAGGAGAATACTAAGTACAAAAAAGAACGGAACATTCCAGCGCATATATTTTAAAGCAGTATGAATCACCTCGGGATCGATCGTACCCGTCAGTACTTGAATCATCCAGCGGCCGAACAGCAAAACAACGATCAGTGCAAACGCACTCCACGCAAATGAGATAAGAATACCATAGCGTATTCCTTTTTTACTCTGTCGCTTTTTCCTGCACCGTAATTCTGGCTTGCAAAAGTCGAGGTTGCCATCGCGATCGTACCAAGCGGCAGCGTGAATACATCGTTTATCTTTCTTGCCGAGGTATGAGCGGCAATCGTAGCAGTTCCGAAGGAATTTACTGCGCCCTGCATGATGATTGAGCCTACATAAACAATGGCCTCCATAAGTCCCAGTGCAAAACCCGTGTTGATCAGCTCCAGCAGCAGCGGCTTGTCACACGCAAGCTCTTTTATGCCGAAAATCAGCTCAGGGCATTTTTTGATACAGTATATAAAGCATAATATGACTGAAATTCCCTGTGAGATGACCGTGGCGTATGCCGCACCCGCAACTCCCATTGAGAAGCCTTTCACAAAAAGAATATCAAGTCCGATATTTACGAATGACGAAACCATCAAAAAATACAAGGGCACTCTGCTATTACCTACCGCCCTCATCATACCTGCCAACATATTGTAAGTAACGGTAACGACTACGGCCAGAAGAATGATCATCATATAGCGTCTTGTGTCGCCAATGATCTTTTCAGGCGTTTTCAGCAGGTGCAGAAGCGGGTTGAGTGCTATCACACTGATCAGTGTCAATACTACCGCGATCATCGCGGAAAGAATATAGGTCAGCGAGACCGATCTTCTCATGGTCTGTTTGTCTCCGGCGCCGAAAAAACGGGCTATAATAACTGAAAATCCGTTCGTGATGCCTTCGGTCAGATTTATCATAAGTGCATATACCGGAGCCGCCGCGCCTATGGAAGCCAATGCGTCATCACCCAGGACATTGCCTATGATCGCCGTATCCACTATGTTATACATCTGCTGAAAGATATTGCCAATCAGAACGGGCACCGCAAACCCTGCCAGATTTTTGATGATACTGCCCTGCGTCATGTTCATGGATGAATTTTTCATGATATGATCTCCTCTCATGTGCGTTTCGACTTGTTGTTGGTAATATATCACTCACGGAAAGAAGAATAAAACATTTATATTGTTTTTTCGTCATTTTGATTATTATATTTTTAAGTTGAGGAATAGAGGAATCAACATGAAAGAGAATATCACAAAAAAACTCGCATATCTTGAATTTCTGAATCGAGAGAATGGCTTTCGTCACCACAAGTACGACGAAGAAATGCAGCAGTATGAATACCTGAAAAACGGCGATATGAGATCGATTGACGAGAGCGTAAAGAGAATACGTGCATCCGATGTCGGGCATTTATCAGACAATCCGGTAAAAAATCTGCGATACCTATGCATTTGTAACATTACGTTAGTAACACGTTTTTCAATAGAAGGCGGTATGGATTCTGAAAAAGCCTATACCGCAAGTGATCTGTATATCCAGAAATATGACAGGGCCAAAACGGTCGAAGAATTGTACGAGCTTCAGTGGGAGATGATAACCTATTTTACAAAAGCTGTTGCAGATGCAAAAAAAGAATCTGTCTTTTCAAAACCGGTCATTCTTTGTATGGACTATGTTCATTATCATCTTCACGAGAATATCAAATGCTCTGTCCTTGCAGAAAAGGTGAAACTGAATCAGTCCTATTTATCGGTTCTTTTCAAACGCGAAACGGGCGTAAGCATCACCGAGTATGTGATACTCAAACGGATGGAAGCCGCAGAAAACATGCTGAAATATTCCGACTATTCTCTCACCGAGATCGCTGACCTGCTTCACTTTTCCAGTTACAGCCATTTTGCAAAAACATTCAGAAAGTATTATCATTCAAGTCCAAAAGAGTATCGAAACAAAGAGTTCCGACATATCGAGTGGGGCAAATAATTTACAAAACGAATTCCCACGTTTATTCCCCGCTCTCCTCACCGCGGAAGGTGACAAGACGCAGGTCCACGGTCAGCGCCGGACGCACACCGAAGCCTTCCAATCCCGCATTTTCCTGCCTGACCACCCTTTCGGTATAGCCGTTATCCACCAGATAGCACAGACTTGCGGCTTCCGTCTCCGGTTCACGGAGCCACCAGCTCAGGCACTCGACTCCGTAAGTATTGTAATCGAGAATATACCAGAGGCTTTGATCCTGTTCGATCGCCGCGTCCGTGGGAGACGCAAACTTTCTCATGCCCGCATCATCAAACCAGGAAAGCTCCTCCAAAGATAACAGCCACACTCTGTCATAGGTCGTCACGCTCTCCGTCTCCGAAAGCGCATTCCCCTTCGTCACAAGCTCCGTTTCCACGATCGCAGCGCGTTCTTCCTGTGTAAATCCGTAAAGAAACCCCGCTTCATTCTGATAGCCGTTTTTCTTTTCCGCCATTGCAGCCGCCACCGGCGGCTGATCGGTATAATTGACAACTTCGGTATCAGCGTTCAGCCATGCCCTCAGATTTGAAGCGCTCCAATCGCTGTTGCCGCGCACCCGTATCTGAAGCGCCATATCGGTATCCGCCTCGGACTCCCTTGTCCAGTAATCCTTGTCCCCGTCATAATTATAGCGTCCGCTCTCTGCCGTGTCATACGCTTTCATCGTCAAAATGTGGGAAGCGATCAAAACCGCCTGCGTTCCGTCCTCGGAAATGCGCAGCACGCGCCACTCAATATCCTCATCTAAATAACTCCCGAACAGCACCGTCTCTCCCACCTGAACCGAGACCGGTTCCGGCTCGTTCTCCTCTGCTACGGTCTGCCCCGCTTCGGGCTTTCGCATGGCAAAAAAAGCAATCGCCGCAATCGCGAGCACGGCGACAGCTGCCACCGCAAAAATTCCTGTTTTCCGCTTTGCGGCAGCTTTTGGCTCCTGTTCCGCCGCATTTCCGACTGCTTTGGCTTTTTGATCCGCCGCGTTTCCGGCTGCTTCTGTTCCGACCGGCTCCGCATTTTCTTTTTTTGCCAGATCCTGCGCAAACGCCACAATATCGGCATAATCCTCCTGCGACTTCGAACTGACCCACTGATGCGTCATCAGGAAATATTCCATGGATTTGGAAAGCACCACATCCTCAATCTTATATACCAGAATCGGCGTGCCGCCGCTGACCGCATGCTCCACCTCCCGCAATACATGGGGAGAACTGTTTGCATTCTTGGACATCAGCAAAACCACTGCCGCCGACTCGTCGATACCGTTGATGATCTCCTCCGCATATTCTTTTCCCGGCCGGATGTTTCTCGGTGCGATAAAGCATTGCGTGCCGTTTTTCTCAAGCTGCTCACAAATCTTTTCCGCGATCGCGGCATCCTTGGAGGAATGTGATAAAAAAATCTGCATGATGCGTTTCTCCTTCATCTATTCTTTCTGACAATGCTTCTTAATATATAACGGTTTCTTGTTCTTGCCGACGTTTTGCAACGACCACAAAGCGCCCATCCTCCACATGATATGCGCAGGTAGAGCATGTCAGAAAGGTATCGCCAAACTCCGCCTCCACGCCCGTATCATAGATGGAAAGCGCTTTGATATTCCTGTAAAAATCCTCAAACTCTTCTCTCGTATCCGCCACATAAAACTGATAATACTTAAAGACCTCGTCCTCTGCGCGATAAACCTGCGACCGGAATACCGCCACGATCTCATACACGCGCTCCTCATAAAGCGTATCAAAGTGAATGATCGGATGTTCCTGAAAAAAGCTTTCTTTGAGATACAGGTCTAAGTCCCCGAACATCGCGCCGTCTTCGGCTCCGAATCCTTTGACTGTTCCGGTATCATAACAGGTGTTTCTGTATCCGTATCCAAGACGGGATCTCCGCTGTTGACAGTATCCGCGTCAATGACGTCTTCCGAAACGTCAACACTTTCGGAATCGTTGTTTGCTATGGTATGATTGTCAGAAACGCTGTTGTTTCCGCCATCATTATTGTTTTCAGTGGGATTATCACCGGTTTTGTTATTATCATCGGGATTTCCTCCCCCGCCCCCGTTATCCGGTTTATCAATACCTGTCCCTGTCGCCGAAATTGTTTCTGTACGCACCACATATCCGCAAATGCTGCACTTGTATGTACGGATGCCCACCTCCGTCTCGGTCGGCTCCTTCGTCACGGTTCCGCTATTCTCAGTGTGAGCGGCATAGCCGTCTTTAGCGGCATTGTTTGTAATGGGACATCCGATGGCAGTACAGTCATGCCAGTGATGGGTTGCGTTGCAATCCCATGTATCTGCCCACTGGTGTACATGGGAGGACCCAACGGCAATAAAAATAGCATTATCCGCGCCCTTCTGTACAACGTAATCCGGATTGTCACTATAAAAATACGAACTGTAATCCGCAGCATTCGCAGCTGTGACACGGCGGGGATTTTCTTCTGTCGGCCTATAGCCATCGTATACTGTGATACCAATAACTGCATTTCCGGAAAGCGCTTTTTCCCCGTCAATCACGATTGCATTGGCACTAGACACCCCGACATTACTTTCCGTTCCGCTAATATCTTTATTCCCACTGATAACCGCACTACCGCCGACCGTAAGCTGACCGTAAGCCGACACGCCTGTATCTGAGTACATAGAACCAAACCACACGCCCCCGCTGCCGCTGCCGCTGTTGACTACTCTATTTCCACTAATCTTACCGCCATACACATAGATTGGACTATAGATCATCACACCGCCGCCGCCCAAAAGACTGGCATTCCCTGAAATTTCGCCGCCATACATATAAAAAGCGCCTGAAAGGCTGGCATTGCTTACACCACCGCCGGCATCTATTAGGCTGGTGTTGTTTGTAATTCTCCCGCCATACATATAAAAGAATTTTTCGTTTTTTACACCGCCTCCGCCATACCTTGAAGTTGTATTGCTTTCTATCTTTCCATCATATAAATAAAATGTTCCAACGTTACGTACACCGCCGCCGACATTATTCGTAATCTCTCCACCGTACATATAAAAGGTTGCATCGCTCTTGTTATATACACCTCCACCGCCATACTTGTTGTGGTTGTTCGTGATTCTGCCGCCGTACATATAAAAAGTACCCTGATTATTACTTACTCCGCCTCCGCTTAGGTCCGGAAAAAGACCTTCGTCATTGCTATTGCCGGAGATTTCACCGCCATACATCCGAAAGATTCCAAAATTTGATACACAGCTATCGTCTGCTCCGGTCATCTTTCCACTGCCGACGCAGTCATACAGATCAAGCTCACCGCCATTTGCAGAGATTATGACGACGCTTTTCCCAAAGGTATGATTTCCCATTGTGATCGTTTTTCCATTCAAACAGAGTTTGATTGTGCCCTCCTTTACCAGCCACCTCTCAGTAATCGTCACATTCTGCGTCAAATAATAATTTCCTTCTGCCTCCGGGAGACTGTCCGTCTCTGTCCAAGGTTCATATATAATATCGTTATGGATATGTTCCGCAAAAAGCACAACATCATTCTCAGGATTTTCCTCCATCAGCGCGGTTTCTTCTTCCACGAATGCAGTCTCATCCTCCGTTAACGCGTCGTCCTCCTCTGCATCCTCTACCGCATCTCCCGATCTATCCTCTTCCTCTGTCGTTTCTTCCGCGGGATCCGTTGTCGTCTCTTCGGATGGTTCCTCTGCGGGGTCTTTTTCCGTCTCTCCCGCAGTCCCTTCCGGTAATTCTCCCGTTATATCCGTTGTTTCTGACTCCGTTTCATCAAGCGGATTGCTGCCAGCCACATTCTCCGTTTCGGCATTCTTCTCCGCATACACTTTCATCGGTATAGCTCCTGATACCATTCCGGCAATCAATACCGTCGAAAGTAAACCTGCCATTATTTTTCTTAAAAAATTTCCCTTTTGCTTTTTCATCCCTGCTGTCTCTCCCCTATATCCTACTTGCATCCTATTCTTCTTCATACCCGCCGGTCACTTCTATCGGATTTCCGTCCGGATCCATGAAGGTAAAATACCAATAAGGCGAAAAAACCTGAATAAACCGGATAGGTGTCAGCTCCGCCGCGATTCCCAAGCCCTTGATCCTTTCATATTCCGCCTTGAGATCTTCCACTCCCAGGTTGATGAATACTTTACGCGTATTGGTATCATCCGCGATTTTGCTCTGATCATCATAAATCTCCCAATACTCCCCTTTTGTGATCACCTGATCTGCGTTTTCCTTATCAAAATAACCATTCATCAGGCAAAGATTGAGCCCGTCACCCTGAAACATTGCAAACCGCTTTCCATTTACCGCGCTCACTTTTTTATCCAATACTTTTTCATAAAAAGAAATCGACCGTTCAAAATCCTTCACGACCAAATATACGGAACCATACCGCATCGTTATTCCCCCTCAAACCGTTTATTCCATATTACAGTCCTATGTCAGACATCCGGCAATGAACACCCCTTAAGATGCTCCTCCATATACGCTATGTATGGTCTTCTTTCCACCTCATCCGCATGCTGTTCATACCAGACAAACGCTTCCCTCAGACCATCCTGCAGGTCTCTCGTATCCTTCATCCATTCGCATTGTCCGGAGACATCCAGCGCATATTCATAATCGGAAAAACAAAAATATTTCCGCTGTTCTATCTCCTTAGGCACATTGACAAACCGCGCCTGCTTACCGACGACTTGATAGCAGAGCGCAACCCACTCGCGAACCGAAACCGTATGGGGATTTCCGACATTAAAAATATGCTGCTCCGGCTTTTTTTGTAAGATCACATCAATGAACCTGCACAGGTCATGCACATGGAAAAACTGCAATTTCATTTCTCCGTCTCCGGGCAGACAGAACGGCCTGTCCTGTAACGCACAGTCAAAAACAAGCGCCTCCCGGTACACATCGTTCATCGGTCCGTATAAGTACGGCGGCCGGAGGATATAAGCACCTGGTTTCCTTTTTTGCAGAGTCGCCTCCGCTTCGATCTTATCCGTGCCGTATTTTCCCCAAAACCGGTTCACGCCCAACGGCTCGTTCTCCGTAAACGGCTGTCTGCCCGTTTCCGGATAGACGGCGCTTGAGCTGATCAGGATATACTCGTCACAGCCGCCAAGCGCATCCAGTAACTGTGCCACATCCTGAGACGTATATGCGGTATCGATCACAGCATCAAAATGATAGGGCCGAAGAATCTCTCCCAGATCATGCCTGTCCGCCTGAATGAGCGTAACTCCCTTAGACTGCGTTCGGCTGTTTCTGTTTAATACGTAAACGTCCTGTCCCTTTGCGACAAAATATTCCGCAACGGCCCGGCTCACAAACACCGTGCCGCCGGTCACAAGTATTTTTTTCATACGATTCCACCATTCTTACCAAGCCTGAAAATTTGTTTTTTCACATACTGCTCTTTTCTAACATTTCCCTTTTCCTGTCGGTGTAACCAGCATCACAATAGAGACCGCAAGCATCACGATCTGCATGATTTCAAAGCACCCGTTCAGATTCATGAACAGCGCGGTGTCCTTCCATTGCACATATCCGGCAAGATTGGCAAATATATCATACACAAAATGCAGGATCATGGGAAGTATGAGATTTCTTGATTGCAAATAAATCGCTGCGAAAGCAAACCCAATCATTCCGGTCGATAAAAATCTCCACAGATCCCATCCCGTTACGACATGGATCGCACCAAATAACAAAAAACTGATTGCGGCGTACAGCAGTCTGACCTGCCATGTCTTTCGGTCCTGATGAAAATACCCCTCCAGCACAAGTCCGCGAAAAACCAGTTCCTCGTAAAATCCGGTCGTCAGCTGCTGCAATAAGATGCGCGACACGACAATCCCGAACGAAAGCTCGGCAATCCGTCCAAAGCCGACCGCATACAGGATCAGATAATAAAAAAAGAAGATTCCGAATCCGGCTCCTGCCCGCAAAGCCGCTTTATTTTGTCCGGGCATAAGGATTTCTGCCGCCTTGCGTTCGTATGTCCTGCACATGAGCATAAGCGCCAGCACGCCAAAAGAAAGCCGGAGCAGGCTGCTGAACAAGTACCACGGCGCTCCGGAAAGCGACTCCATAACAAGAAGCGAGATTGAAATAAATACTGCCGCGACCGCAACGGCATAAACAATGCCGATCCAGGCTTTTTTGTTTTTCATTCGTCTTCCCTCCACTCGACGATATCTTCGATTTTTTTCATGATCTTTCTTTCCGAAATCCGCAAAAACGGATCAATCACCTCTTGAAAAAAGAACGGCCCAGCCGTTCTTTTTTCAATCATCCTTAAGCAATTCCAATACTTGCACATTTTCATCCCATACGGTTAGTCTACCATAAAGTAAGGCTTTATTCAATTGCAGGTTCTTATTTTCCGAATGTTCAGAGCACCGCTTCTCTGCTCGCTTTTTCTCAATTTCGTAAAAAGAGGATGAACGCATGCATTGCCTTCACCCTCTTTTTTGATCATACGAAACCGCCTGAGAGACGATCACCGTTTCTTCTTACTTCTTTTTCTTTTTTACAATTGCAAATGCAGCGCCGCCGATCACCACGACTACTGCCGCTACGATTCCGACGATCACACCCACATTTACGGAGCTCTCCTTCACTTCTTCGGGAGCTACAGGTTCTACCGTATCTATCACCGTTTCCTCCGGCGTCGGTGTCGCCTCAGGCGTTACCTCCACCTCTGCTGCGTCTCCGGTCTTTACAAGCACCATTGCGGAGATCGGGGATACCGTAACCTCACTGCCCGTCACCGTCTCAATCGCTTCGGTTCCGGCCTTCTCACCGTTGATATACACATCCCATGTGCCGCTCGGCAGCGTCACGGTCGTCTCTGCATTGTTCGCATTAAAGATCACGAACAGACCCTCGGATACCTCGCCGTTTGCACCGCCCTCGATGCTGAACGCTACTACATTGTCATCCAAGCCGTCCATTGCGGTGATATTGTTCTTTACATCTTCTGCATCGCTCATGCGAAGCGCTGCATGCTCCTTGCGGAACGCGATCAGTCCCTTGTAATACTGGTATACATTCCAATATGTCTCGTCATCCAGCGTATCCCATTTTATGCTGTTGACCGAATCGGGTGAAGCATAACTGTTCTCGTTAAAGCTGCCGTCCTCATTGACCTTGGAGCGAAGCATCTCCTCGCCCGCCTGCATGAACGGAATGCCCTGAGAGGTAAGGACAATCGCTGCCGCCAGATTGTTCATGCGCACCTGCTCCTCAAACGTTGTGCCTCTCGCCGAGGTTGCGATCCTGTCGATCAGCGCCAGATTATCATGGCAGGATGCATAGTTGACACTCTGAGAAGGACTCGGACACCATGACGGCATTCCCATAAAGCAATCCTCCATCAGGCTTTCCTTGCCCCTTGCACCGGAGACAAAGCCCACCTCATCATTGTTGAATACATTACCTCTTATGCCGTCTCTGATCGTATCGCTGAAGAACGCAAATTCCGGTGTTTGATCCGCATGAACCTGCGTTGTGAGCGTATAGCCTTCCTTGGTCAGCGTCGTGGACATCGTCCAGCCCTCGCCGTAAAAGATCACGTTCGGATGATCCTTGTGTACTTCCGCGATCACTTCGTTGATCGTTTCATTATCGATCAGTCCGACAAGATCGAAACGGAAACCGTCGATATGGTACTCATCCGCCCAGTAGCATACGGAATCTACAATATACTTCTTTACCATGCTCCGCTCGGAAGCTGTATCATTGCCGCAGCCGGAACCGTTGGAGTACTTTCCGTCCGCATCGATTCTTGAAAAATATCCCGGCACAATCTGATTGAAGCAGAACTCACCGGCATTGTAGACATGGTTGTATACCACGTCCATGACAACGCTGATGCCGTTATCATGAAGCGCTTTCACCATCTCTTTCATCTCTTTGACTCTGACTTCTCCGTTATAAGGATCAGTTGAGTAAGAGCCCTCCGGCACATTATAGTTGACCGGATCATAACCCCAGTTAAACTGCGGCGTATCAAGCTTTGTCTCATCTACTGAGCCGTAATCATAAACCGGAAGCAGATGAAGGTGTGTGATACCTAAGTCCTTAATATGATCAAGTCCTGTCGGGATTCCCGATGCGGTAGTCGTACCCGTCTCGGTCAATCCTAAGTATTTTCCCGTATTGGTGATGCCTGAAGAGGAATCGGAAGATAAATCCCTCACATGAAGCTCATATAATACCACATCATTGACCGAAAGATCGGCATTGGGATTTGTATCGGCATCCCATCCCGCCGGATTCGTAGAATCCAGGTCAATGACCATCGCACGGTTTCCGTTTACGCCCGTGGTACGCGCATAAGGATCGCACGCCTCATTTTCGTTTCCGCCTACCGTCACCGAATAAGTATAATACGTTCCGTTCAGATCGCCTTCTTTTTCAACGACCCATGTTCCGTTTACATCCTCGGTCATAGGAAGCTGCTCGATCAGATCATCCTCTCCCGCCGTGCCGGACTCGTACAGGTTAACTGCCACAGCAGCCGCCGTCGGCGCCCATACGCGGAACGTTGTCTTTTCCGATGTCCATACCGCACCGAGATCGTCTCCGTCATAAGTATATTCGTCTTCAAATTCTGCCGTTGAGAAAATATCCGGCATCGTGATCGGATAATCGCTTCCGTCATATGTAATGGTGTAGCTTCCTGCTATATCCAACGTGTCGGAAAGTGTGATCACATATTCTTTATCCGCAGATGATGTCACGTCCGCAACGGAAACTGCTCCATCCGAACCTGTTACTTTGAATGCGCTCACTAAATCCCCCTCAATGTTTCCTGTCATCTTGACAAATATGGTTTCAGCGCCGTCATAGCCCGCGCTGATGAGCTTAATACCGCTAACACTGTCTTCTCCCAATTCCATCGTATAACCTTCCACTCCGGATTCCACATATACATGAACAGTTCCGGAAACCACGTCGCCCAGTTCAATGAACTGATCCATATCGACGTCCTTTGTCCAATCCTCTGTGCGGACAATAAATCCTACCGAAGTAACGCCCGGTGCGATGATCTTGGTCGCGACCATCTCGCCGCCTTCTTCCACAAACTCGTAACCAGCTCCGTCGGAACCCGAGTCCCACATCCACACATCCCATCCGTCGTAATTACCATCCTCGCGATGATAGTGCAGCTTCAAGGTCAGATCTTCGGCGGCCGCCGCGGGCATCACATTCATAAATGCCGTAAGTACCGTCGTAAGAAACATGACCAACGCCATAGAAAACGTTTTCAGCCTCTTGTACATGTTATCTTGCCCTCCTTGCAATTACCGTTTTTAGGTCATTGTGAAACACCATGCCTAACTGTTCTTCTCTATCTCATACGGTAATGCATGCGGCACTTTTTGTCAATATCCTTTTCGAAAATATTCGAAAATATACGTTTTGCACAAATTTGCCGTCCGTTTTTCTACGTTCTGTTCCTTACATTGCTCCGATATGCGGTAGGCGGTTTATGATCCCTATCACAGAATTTTCTCCGCCATCATATAGTAAATGCATATCTGATAGCCGGCATAACCATACATATGATCTAAACCGCTATAAGTATAGCTCAGATAAGCCTCTTTCATCCCCTTCTTTTCTAAGTATCCGTTTGCGGCAATAACAAGATTTACCGCAATGTGCCTGCCGCGAAATGCGGTTCTTACCGTTGTGCAGCCGACGCTGCCAAGTTTTTGCCTCTCATCCCCAACCGTTACGATCAAGGTCCCTACCACTTCTTCCCCTAATACAGCGATCAGCACTCTGGTCGGACTGTCCGTATGATACAATCCTTCCTGCCGGTAGTATTCCGTAAAGTCGCTGTATGCGTCATCCGTGCAGGCGCATACTTGCTCCAGATCGTCCAAGACCGCCCATCGGTATGTAATTCCCTCCACGACATCCCCCACCTGCGGGCTGCCTTTCGCAAAATGTGTCAGGAGACATTTCATATCAAAGCAGTTGCATTCCCACGCATGGATATATCCCCTTTTTGTAAAAAAATCACTTGCCGTCTCATCAAGCCCTGGGTTCAAGGCCTCGTTTTCGGAGGCAAACCAGCGTTTCGACGTAGGAACCCCCGGCGTGATATAATCAAAGCCTGCTCCAACGATCAGCCTGTCATATCCGCAATCCTTTACGAGCTGCTCCGCGCTCTCCAAAAGTCTGCTTCCAATCCCTCTGTTCCGATATTTTGCATCCACACAGAATAAGAGCAGCGCGTCTTTATTTACAACGGCCGCCCCGATCAGCTTATGCCGCGCATCTCTTTCTTCTATGATCCTGTTATTTTCGTCGCTCAAAATCCGTCGTACCGTGTTCTCGTCTCTCACAATCAACGGAAAATTCCTTTGATAGATTTCAAACAATTCTTTTTCCATTTGTTCCGATCCTAGCTTTCATGTTGAGATAACATTTCTTCCCTGCCACAGCTTACACGCTTGCGGCTTTCCAAAAAAACGCACCGGACAACGCTCTGTCCGGTGCGTTTGATTAGACTATTTTAGGAAAACGATGATTGCATCAGCGCTTCCTTATTGCAGTACTTCGCCGACCAGTTTGTTGACAAGACCGCCATCCGCGCGTCCTTTTACCTTCGGCATCAGCTCTTTCATCACTTTCCCTTTTTCTTTTGCCGAGGGATTCTCGATGCCGAGTGCTGCGATCGTCTCCGCAATGACAGCCCTAAGCTGTTCTTCGCTCATTTCCTCAGGCGCAAATTCGCTCAAGACCGCGATGCGTGCCTCGCACTGCGCTTTAATATCGGTTCTGTCCGCAGGAGCAAGTTCCATTGTTTCCTTTGTCTGCTTTAACTCCTTCTTGACAACCTCAAATTCCTCTGCCTCAGTCAGATCCTCGCGCTTGTCGATCGCTTTATTCTTCAGGGCGGATAACAGCATCGATAAGGACTCCTTGCGCTCCTTATCATGATTCTTCATTGCCGTTACCATCTCGGCTCTGACCTTGTCTATCATACTCATTGCCTATTTCCCTCTTTTCCGTTACATCTGCAGTATTCCTGCCGCAGCAGTTCAGCCTCCGGCTACCTGTCGGCTGACTGAGCTTTTACACCCTATTTCATCAGCTTCGTCACAAGTGATTCTTCCTCCATCTGATTCCGAAGCATCATATTCTTATACTCTTCCAACACTTCATCCTTCTTCTTGTCGGAAATTGCCTGCGGCATATCGAGATCCTCGATACGGCTCGTTGCGCCGCTTAAGTTCTCGGCTGCGTTCATGTTGTAATTATAGGCACCCTCCAGCGCATTCGCACTTGCGCCCATGCCGCTTCTCATGCTGCTGATCTGATCAATGGCTTTGTCCACGCGGCTCATGTCAAAATTGCCGGTCACATTATAACCTTCCAGACCAAGCGCTTTGAGCGTTGCATTCGCCGTTTTGACATCCGGTCCCGTTCCGTCCGGATTCGTCGCCATGCCAAGCGCATTCTCGCCGTCTAACAGATTCTTGGTATTATAGGTCGTATTGCTCACAATATCGGTGATGCCCTTTAAGTAACCGTCGATCTCTTTTTGGATCGCGCTCTTATCCGAGGCTGTGAGCAGCCCGCTTGATGCCTTCACGCTCGCGCTCTTGATGGACTGCAAATAATCATGAATACCGGAGAGCGCGCCGTCACCGATCTTCGTTAAGTTAATGCCGTCCTTTGCGTTCTGTCCGCCGACCTGCATGCCGTTATCCTGGCTTTTCAGATTCTGTACCTGGGTTAGACCCGCCGCATCATCCGCAGCGCCGTTAATCCGCTTACCGCTTGCGATCGTCCCGTAATTCACATTGGTATATCCCGTTACTCCATCTACTCTCATTGTGATCCCCTGCCTTTCCGTTAAACCTCAGTCTCAAACATCATGCCCCTCATCGTGTGCAGATGCTCGATCATCTTCTGTATTTCCTCACTCGGAATTTCCTTTACAACCTTCTGATCGTCCGCCTCCGTGATCGTGATCGTATAACGTTCGATATCGTCATTGTACCCGAAGCGCACGTTATGCCGCAAAGAGCGCAAGCGCTCCTCGGCGTTCTCCATCGCCTTCTCCGCCATGACCTTCTCATAATAGCTGTCCTGCTCCGTAGGCTCCTTCTTTTCTTCCTGTTGTCTGTTGATCCGCTGTCCGTCCTGCGCGGGCATTCTGTTTACACGCTTTGTCCCCTGCGGTCTTGAAACCCGCTCTCCGCTTACGCTGCTGTCCGCGTCCTTCCCGGTTCTTACAGCCGTTTCCGTCCGTACCTTAGACTGCATGACATCCGATTCCATAACAGATGGTGTCACGGAAACATTTGCCGTTGCAGCTCCCGCCCCGCTCGGCGTTACGGCCTGCGGCGCCGGGCTTGGTGCCGATGCCTTGGGCGGCATCTTGACCTCTGTCTTTGGTAGGCGCTGCGGTGCCGGGCTCGATACCTGGGGCATCTCTACGCGGATGGGCTTTGCGCCTCCTGCGGTCACATCAGTTATCCCCATATCCATCCCTGTCCTTTCACTGATCGACTTGCCGAAATCCGTTTCCTGCTCATATCTATTTCCATTATATTCCCATTCTGGGAAAAAAACAAGAGATTGGTTGGGCGTTTTGTGCTGTTTTTTCTATCTTTTCGGCATTTTCTCCGGCTTCAGCCAATATCATCATCGCCAAACGCTTTTTGTTCAAATTCCTGTACGCTTTCTGCTTTTGCCACCAGTTTCAACCATGTACGCAGAATGTTTTCATCCTTTTGTGAAGTAATCTGCTCCCGTACAGACGTGGAAACTTCACCCAATTCACAGAGGAATTCAAGGATGGCTTCTGCTTTTCCTTCTGCTTTTCCTTCCTGCCGAATCCTTTCCTCCATCTCAAAAAACTTCATATACGCAAGCCCTACCTCTCCATCCGTCTTGACAGCTGTAACCATCTCGTGTAGCTTCTGTAAGTCCTCTGTTATGGCATATTCCTTCGTGGAATGCTCCATGTACCGCAGCATCTGCCGTAAGTTTTCCGGCGGATTCCCGTTCCTCCCCCTTGTATACAGAAAAATTGTTCTGGCTCCATCCTCATACGGTAAATCCGGTACCTCTATACACCCGCTCTTGATCGTATAAACCATCCGGTCTAAATCAAACGGGTCATAGGTCATGATGAAAATAACAAACACATTCCGCAAATAGCCATATTTTTCTCCGGTTTTGAAGCTTTCCGAATCGAGCTTCGCATGATAAAAACGTGCCCGCTTCGGTAAGGAAATCCTATCCGCCTTCCCGTTGTTGTTATCCGGCTCTAGGTCAAAGAGTTCGCCATCCTCTTCATCCAAATATACATCCAGGCGCACACCATGCCTGTCTGTGTTCTCTCCTTGGACAAAGTGCTGCGATGTCACCCTGATCCTGCCGATTTTTCTGTTCAAAATACACTCCAAAATGCAGCGTGCGGCAGATTCCCCATAAAGTTTGTGGCTCGTCAGACTATTTGCCAGAAAGTTATCCACCAAATTCAGTTCTTCTAATTGTCTCATGTTTCCTCCTGTTCCCATAGTGCGCGAAAACAAGATAAAAAGCACGATCCTTTTCCCTATTATCCGATGCACTATGCTTCGTTTGTTTGATTTGGAATAAAGCATAGATTACAAAAGAATGCTGCGCATTCTTTTCGAATCATAGGGAGAACTCCCAGCGAAAACGACATGATGTCGTCTGACACGGACTGACTCTGCATAAATATGCATGCCAAACAGATTCGTTAAGAATATATGCTTTGAACTTATTATAACAAAGAGAATCTTTCTAAGTCAAGTGATCGGTTTCCATCACACAGTTCTTGTATTTGACAAATAATGACTCCGCTCTGTTCAAATATTTCTCAATTTCTTTGAGACCGGTCACTTGATAAAACGGTTGCTTTTTTAGCCGTAAACAGATACCGCGCCATTTTCCCGCGGAACACCTCAAACGGCTCCAAAGCGCATTCCGTCTGCATGAGCAGCATCCGGTACCAGTCCTCCTCACCCGCCTGCAGGAATGCTTCTTTCAGGGAATCTGCCGCCTCACGCTTGCGCTTCAGCAGTTCATAGCATTCTGTGGTAATATCCTCCACCATAAAATCGATGTTATTTTTTCTGAGTGCCTCCGCTAGCTTTGTCGTATCCACATTGTCCGTTTTGGGCATGACATCGCCCTCCTGATAGGCACAAAAGAATACGCCGCCCGGACGCAGCCACCGAAAAAGCTGGCCGACAAACGCAGCCATGTCATCGGCAAAATACATCGTATCCATTGATATGATCAGGTCAAACGCAGCTTCAGGATATGCGATCCTGCCGATGACGCCCCGCCGGAAATCCGACTGGTGCGGATATTGCTGTTTTGCCGTCTGTATTGCCTGTTCGGAATAATCAAATCCGTGGATAAACGCCCCTGTTTTTCTCTGCAGATAACCCAGCATTTTTCCGTTCCCGCAGCCGACGTCCAAGATGTGCACCTGCCCATTTTGCGGTACATATGCTAAGATCCTGTCAATCTGGCGAATATCGCTGAATCCGTCCTGCGAGAAATCCTCGCCGAACGCTTTTTTGCAGAATTCCCCGAATACACCCGACTTTGCCGCCATCGAGTAAAACGCTTCATACTCATGAAAAAATAATAAGTCCTGCATGTCCTTTTCCATTTCAGTCTCTCCTACGCAAGCCGCTCTCTGAAATACGCGATCGTTTTTTCAAGACCTTCCTCAAGCGCGATTGTCGGCTCCCAAGCCAATTCTTTTTTGGCAAGCTCGATCACCGGCTTTCTCTGCTTCGGATCGTCCTGCGGCAGCGGCTGGAACACAAGCTTCGACTTTGAACCGGTCATGCGGATCACCAGATTGGCAAGCTCAAGCATCGTAAATTCGCCCGGATTTCCCAGATTCACCGGTCCGGTAAAACCGTCCCTGCTGTTCATCATGCGGATCATGCCCTCCACAAGATCGTCCACATAGCAGAAGCTTCTCGTCTGAGAGCCGTCTCCGTAAATGGTAATGTCCTCCCCTTTCAGCGCCTGTACGATAAAATTCGACACAACTCTGCCGTCATTGACTGCCATGCGCGGCCCGTAGGTATTAAAAATACGGATGACTTTGATGTCCACGCCATGTTGTCTGTGATAATCAAAAAATAACGTTTCCGCCATGCGCTTTCCCTCGTCATAGCAGGAACGCGTGCCGATCGGATTCACACAGCCGCGGTAGTCCTCCGGCTGCGGATGAATCTCCGGGTCTCCGTACACCTCGCTGGTACTCGCCTGCAATACCCTTGCGTGGCAGCGCTTTGCAAGTCCAAGGCTGTGCAGCGCGCCCATGACGCTTGTCTTCCCCGTCTTGATCGGGTCATACTGATAATGGATCGGGCTTGCCGGGCAGGCAAGGTTATAAATCTGATCCACTTCCACATAATATGGCTCAATAATATCATAACGCATGAATTCAAAATACGGATTGTCCATCAAATGGCGGATATTATCCTTCCTCCCCGTAAACAGGTTGTCCACGCAGACAACATCATTCCCCTGCTCTAACAGCCTCTCACAAAGATGTGAACCGATAAAGCCGGCCCCTCCCGTCACTACAATTCTCTTTTTCTCCATCTTGACCTTCCTCTCATTCCGCGGCGAGCGATGCTCGCCGCCCATTTATTTTTCTTCGGATGATTCTACTTATTCGCATTATTTCTATGTTTTTGCGCGCTATACTTGATGATCAGAATTTCCACGCTCATCACATCATTCATTTTTCCCGTTTTCACTTTCTCCTCATAGGAAACGCATTCCTCCAGCGCCGCGCGCAGCTCCGCCGCCGTAAAACCCGCCGCCTGCGCCACATATTTGCCCGCAATAAAGGGCGGCAGCCCCACTTTTGCGCCGATCTGCTTATTGTCCGCTCCCTTGCGCTTCAATTCCTTCACCTGCAGCAGCAGGTTAAACTGTCTGGCGATCAAAAACAGGATCCGCATCGGCGGCTCCTTTAATGTCAAAAGATCATAGTAAAGGTCGAGCGCTTTTTTCTGCTTTCGCTCGGCGATTGCGCCGATCATGTCAAAAATCCGGCTTGTCACCCGCGTTGTGCAGACCGCCTCAACGTCCTCGTCCGTGATCACATCGCGCCCCATCGTATAGCAGACGAGCTTCTCTAACTCCCGCGCGATATTTTCCATGTCCGTTCCGGTCTTTTCCATGAAAAGAAGAAGTGTCTGCCTCGTAATGCTGCGGTTTTCTTTTTTCAACAGGGATAGGATCCACTTCGTCAGCGTTTCCTCATCCTGCGGCGCAAATTCGACCGCGCGCCCCTTCTCCTTCGCCGCCTTATATAGCTTGCTGCGCTTATCGACCTCCTGCTCGGTGAAGATCATGACCGTGCTCTCCGGCATACCCGGCAGGTAGCCCGCAAGCTCCTCGCCGTTTTTTTTGAACAGCCCGCTGCCGTTTACCACGATCACCCTGTGCTCGGCAAAAAACGGCATGGTCTCCGCGAGATCAATGATCTCCCGGACGGGCACGTCCGCGTTTTCATAAACGTTCACGTTGACGGTATCGCCCTCCGGAAGCAGCGCATCCAAAAGCTTATGCCGATACTGATTTTTCAGATAGGCTTCCTCGCCGAATAACAGATAAACCGATTTGAAATTTTGTGTCTTGATATCCTCTAAGATCGTGCGCATACCGACTATCCCCGTTGGTGTATTCGATGATAAGACTATAGCATCTGCCGCAAACCTGCGCAAGTGGTTTTGCCTGTTGTTTCCCTATTTCTCCCCAGAAAGAAACACCTTCACCTTCATTCCCTTCCCGTCTACCCGGATTGTGACCGCGCCGCTTTCGGGCGTCTGATAGCTTTCACAGCCCTGCTCATAAAGACGTGTAAGCGTCTCCTCATGCGGGTGTCCGTAGGAATTATCCATGCCTGCCGATATGAGGGCAATGCGCGGACTGACAAGCTTCAGGAACTCCTCCGATGTGGAATATTTCGAACCGTGGTGCGCCGCCTTCAACAGCTCGATCGTATCCTGCGGCATATCGGCATCCATGACACGAACAGCCGCAAGAGACGCCTGCACGTCGGCGTCCCCCATGAACAATGCCTGAAATCCCCCGTAATCCAGCCGGAGAATGAGGGAGCATGCGTTTCGATCCCCCGTTCTTCCCGTCTCATCCGACGGTCCAAGGCATGTCAGACGGCAGTCCCCCCATGCGCAGACCTCCCCCGTCCGCATAAAATGCAACGGCACCCGCGCCTCCTTTGCTGCCGCAAGCAGTTTTTCATACGCTTCATCCCGCGGGATCTCCTGCCCGACCACGATCTGTCTCACTTTGATGTGTTCCGTCCCCATTGCCTCCAGCAAATCGTAAACCGCGCTGACATGGTCATTGTCAAGATGTGACAGAAAGACCGCATCCAGCTCGTAAATCCCCCGATACTTTAAGAACGGCAGGAGCCTGTTTTCAAACAGACCTCTCTGATCGCTGCTCCCGCAGTCCACCAGAATCGCGTGACCCGGGCTCTGTTCCATGCAAATGCCGTCTCCCTGCCCCACATCGAGCATCGTGATCGTCAATCCCCGTTTTATGGGGGCAAGCAGAAGAAGCAGCGCCAGCGCAAGCCATCCCATGCCGAGAAAACCGCGCAGCCGCGCCCGGCTGCCGTTCGCTTTCCGCGCGCCTTCCGTATTTCTTCCGGCGTTCTCCTTTCGACCGCCGCCTGCTTTTTGTCCGCCACCCGCTTTTCGCCGGTCTTCTGTCTTCCGTCTGCACAGCTTAGCCCAGCCTATGAGTCCGATGAGCATCGCCGCATACGCCGCGATCCGAATGTTCTGCGGCCTGCCGCGCAGCAGATTTCCCGGAATGGCGCTGATAAACCTGCTGCCGCGCTCATAGAGAGAAAGAAGCACCCGGCAGCAAAATGCCGCCGCATACGCCGCTGCATTCGCAATACCGCCCGTAACCCGAAGCACGCCTTCCGCCGCCGCAAGCAGCATCCCTCCGACCGTCTCCCCCGCCGAAGCGCCCGCCGCCGACAAGAGCTGTACGCCCATCGCGCATCCGTCCGCCGCCATCGCGGCAAACACCAAAAGAAAACCTGCGGGAAGCAGCACGGACACACTCGGCAGCACAAGCAGATTAAAAAATACCCCATACACCGCATACTCATATTGATGGGCAAGCAGGATCGGTAACGTCGTAAACGAAACGGCAAGACAGGAAAGAAATGCCCTGACAGGCTTAAAGAGCCTGTTCCTTTTCCATGACAGGCAGTCTGTACAAAGCTTTATGAGCGCGGGCGCTAACCACGCGATTCCCGCAACGGCACCGAATGAAAGCTGAAAAGCGGCAGTCACGATCAGACGCGGATTAATAAGAAGCTGCACCGCCATGGAAACGGCGAGCGTCGTTTTCATATCATTGGTCCGTCTGACACGCTCCGCATTTATGCCGATCATAAACATGATGGACGCGCGCAGCGTGGATGTGCCCATGCCCGTCATCATACCGTAGCTTACTAAAAAAGCACAGCACAACGCCATGGAAAAGCAAAGCGGCATTCCCACCCGTTTCAGCGCCCGGTACAGCAATGCGCCCAGCAGGGAAATATGAAGTCCCGAGATTGCAAGGATATGCGCAATCCCACTTTGCCCGTACAGGCTGCGGATTCCGTCATCCAGAGAGGTCTTATCGCCGAGCAGCATGGCGGAAAGTACTCCGGCCTCCCGCTCAGGCACATAGTCTGCGAGCAATGCACCCGCATATTGCCGCACCCTAAAAAGCGCCGCCCGAAACGGCGTACGGCTTTCAGACGCAGAAAGCAGCCTTGCGTTTTTTAGACAAAACGTAATTCCCTGCGTCCAATAATAGCGCGCAGCGTCGAATTCTCCGGGGTTACGTGCGGAAGAAAATGCATCGGGCGTTCCCTCCACGCAGACCACGCTCCCAAGCTGCGGAGTCGTCGTTTTTTCACAATAACAGATGCAGAAATCTTTCAGCGTATTTCCGGGCAGAATAGTCCCGGTTTCCGTGCCGGACACGGCGATTTTTTTGAGCCACAGTACAATCCGATCTTCATAACTGCGGCATTGGTATACCTGCCCCGATATGCGCACACGCCCCCCGCGCATTGCCGCGCCCTGCAGTGTCCCCGTCTCCGGTAAAGACAGGCACACACATACCGCGACTGCTGCCGCAAACAGCAGGCATACCATACATAATGGTCTTTTCATAAGCAGATCGTTATTTTTCGATCAGCTCCAAATTTCTCTCAAACAAGGTGTTCAAACTGATTTTTTCTCGATACATCAGATCGGTCTCCCCCTCCACCATGAGCTGCACCTGATTGATACCCCCAATCTCAACCAGCGAATTGACGATGGAATAAATCGTGACCTCGGAGGTCACATTGTAGACCTGGGTCAGAAAGTTTTGGTCTAGGTTAACATAACATATTCCATCCTTGATGGAAACAGAGATGATACCCGTTTCGGGATTCACGGTCGGACACACATCTCTTTTTTGCGGTCCCGCCAAAATCTGATCGACGACAATGCGCTCCAGCGCAATATTGCTGTTAAACTCAACCTCACGCTTCTCGGAAACGAGCATGTCCCCCGCCTCGTTCGCGAAGTACAGCGTCAGCGTTGTCGTCTCATAGGCATTGATCTCCGTGCCCGCATTGTCCACAAACATATCCGCCGTCAAAATGCCGAGCGGATTTCCCGCGGAATCGGTCAGCGGCTGCCCGTTGATCTGAAAGCTGACGCATGTCACGCCTTCTACCTGTGTCAGCGTCCGCACGATTGCCGCGCGGATCAACACCGCCGTTGTCGGTTTCATGTCAAGATAACGCTCATCAAAATTGACGATGACCTGCTCTCCGCTCAAAACAACGGAATTTACGCCAAAGTCATAATCCAGCGCCGCATGTATGGAAACATCTTCCGGCTTTTTCTGCATCATCGCGATCAGTCCCGACAGCTCCGTGCGGATCTCTCCCCGCGCCACGGCGGTCTCCACCGCGAGCACCTTTGTCTCCTCACTATTCAAAAAATAAACGCCGTATACGATCAAATTTTCGTTAATTTCGGCATCCCGCCTGCCGCAGCCGCCCCCGAACAACAACACGAGGACAAGCGCTGCCGCCACAAGCCTTTTTCCTGTCATAGCTACCCCCTGTTAATCCTCCATACTGCCAACAGCAAAACGAACTAGTTCGTTTTAACTCCGTCATTTTACATAAATTAACGGTATTTTTACCGTAAATGTCGTTCCCTCGCCGACGGTGCTGACCGCCTTGATCGTACCGCGATGCATCAGAACCGCGCTCCTTGTGATGGCAAGTCCTAAGCCCGTTCCCCCGATTTCCCGCGAATGCGACTTATCCACCCGGTAAAAGCGTTCATAAATATGATCCATGGACTCCTCGGGAATGCCAATGCCGGAATCCGACACCTCCACGGTAAAATACTGGTGATCCGCGTCTAACAGCACCTTGACCCAGCCATGCTCGTTATTATATTTCACGGCATTTTCGACCAGATTCGAAATTGCCAGCGTCAGCTTGACCTCATCCACCTCGGCAACGACTGGACGGATGCATTCAAGCGTCATTTCCACATCCCGCTTGATGGCGATCGGACGCAGCCTCTTTAAGATCAATTCCAGCAGCGCGTTGATGTCTGCCTGTGAAATATTTAAGTCCGCTTTCGTTTTATCCATTTTGACAAGGGAGAGAAGATCGTTGATGATCTTATTTTCCCTGTCGATCTCATCCGCAATATCCACCATAAATTCCCGATACAGCTCTGCCGGCACGTCCTCCTGCATCAGAAGAGAATCCGCCAGCACCTTCATGGATGCCATCGGTGTTTTTAATTCATGGGACACATTGGACACAAACTCGTCCCGCGACTCATCCAGCACGCGGATTCTGGCATACAGCTCGTTAAACGCATCGGAAATGCGCTCCGTCTCCAAGTACTCCGGCACAGAGATCTTCTCGTTGAAATGCCCCGCCTGCAGCTTTTGAATCTCGCTCGTTACATGATGGAACGGTCTTGTCACCAGATACGCGATACCGCCCGCAATCCCGACGATCAGGATAAAAAGAGCAAGCTCGATCAGAGCCGCGTTCCGATTGAGAAGCTGCCACGTCGTATGATTGCTCTCCATGGATACGCTGATCAAAATGACGCCCTGTACCGTCTGCTGCGCGCCGAGCAGATCAGAATTTGTCTGCTCAGCCGGAGCCGCGATAGGAATCGTCATTTCAATATAGTGATTTTTTTCATCATAATTGGTTGTGTTCTCGCCGTTGAAGCATTTGATGATCTCCTCAGAGATCATAATCTTTCCGACACTGAGTCCGTAGGTGTCCTTGATCACCTTAAAGTTCTGATCAACGATCAACACCCTTCCGTTATAGACCTCCGCTAACTGGGAGAGCTCCGCATTGATGACCTCGGACGTGGAATCCTGAAGATATTTATAGGTCAGCAGATGGTTGGCTAAAATCCTTCCCTGCGTCTGCACATCAGAAATGCGCAGGGAGACCGCCCGCTCCGTATAGGTCGCCAATATCCCGTAGCGTAGAAACAGACTGGGCAGACTGCCCACTAAAACAATGATCACAAATATACGCACCAAAAAGCTGCGCAATGGTTTGATTCCCGAAAGAAAGTACTTGATTTTTTGAAGCATACCCCCGCCTTATCCTTTGAAAAAATAACCGACGCCCCATTTGGTATGCACATATTTCGGCTCGCTCGGATTCGTCTCGATCTTTTCCCGCAGCCTTCGGATATGAACGTCCACCGTGCGCACATCCCCCGGATAATCGGCGCCCCATACGATCTTTAAGAGATTCTCGCGGCTGTATACCTTGTTCGGATTTAAGACGAGCAGCTCCAGCACATCAAACTCCTTTGCCGTCAGGTTCATCTCCCTGCCCGCAATATATACACGCCTTGATTCACAGTCAAGGTTTAACTCCCCGTATTCCACCGTTTTCGCCGTCTTCTCCTTCGTGCCCATGCGACGCATGATCGCCTTGATGCGCGCTTTCACCTCCAGAATATTGAACGGTTTTGTGATATAATCATCCGCGCCGTACTCCAGCCCTAAGATCTTATCCATGTCGTCGCCCTTTGCCGTCAGCATCACGATCGGCACATTGGAAAAATCTCTGATCTGCTGACAGACCTCAAAGCCGGTCAGCTTCGGCAGCATCACATCCAGCAAAATCATATCATATTGTCCCGCGCGCGCCTTTTCTAACGCTTCCTCACCGTCAAACGCGCTGTCTACCTCCATACCGTCCTGCTCTAAACTAAAGCGGATCCCTTTCACGATCAGCTTTTCATCATCGACAACCAACACTTTCTTTCCCATATGCCCTACACCTTTATCATTTCTTTCAAACGGTCATAGACACTCTGCTTGATGCCGCTGACCTCCATCAATTCCTCAATTGTCTCAAATCGGCCATGCGTCTCGCGATAAGCGATGATCGCCTGCGCCTTCGCCTCGCCGACGCCCGGAAGCGTCATGAGCTGTTCTTTTGTCGCACGGTTTAAGTCAATGCGTGTATCCCGGTTTTCCGCCTCTCCTCCGGTCTGACCCTCCGTTCCGAAAGAAGCATTCTCCCCCGAAAAGCCGTCCTGCGCCTCCTGCACGGTCGGGATGTAGACCTGCATTCCGTCAGTCACTGTCTGCGCCTGATTCACCAGATGATCACATGCGTCCGCACACAGACCGCCCGCAAGCACGATCACCTCATAAAGCCTGCTTCCCTCGGGCACTTCATAGACACCCGGATAACGCACGGCACCGCAAATATGTACATAGCATGACGTTTTCGCGGTATCGTCAGTTCCGGCATCCACGCCGGATTCCGAAGCCGTATCCGCTTTTCCATCCGCCAAAGCCCCCGATCCGCCGTCTTTCTCAAGCTCCGCCGCATCGCCCGGACTTATGACATCTCCCTTCTCCGCATTCTGTGCCGTTTCATAAAAAATCCCGTCCTGCCTGCCGCAGCCCGGAAGCACCCATGCAGACAGGAGCACCAGCACGACCAACCATCCGATATATTCTTTTTTCTGCATAACTCATCACATATGATAACCGTGTAACTATTGTATGCTATCTGATTTTGAAAAACAAGAGCGATTTTCGCATTTCGAAAACTTTTGATATCAGTCGCCTCCGACTACTTGGATTTCCACTCAAACAGGATCATCCCCGCGATCACGACGAGCAGACCAAGGAGCTTTCGCAGCTCAAACTCCGCTTTTTCCATGCCGAACAGACCGAATACTTCGATCAGATACGCCACCGCGACCTGCGTTGTCACAATGAGCATCGCCGCAAAAGCAGGCCCTAACGCCGCCATGCTTTTGATCACGGTCAGCGTGATCAGCGCACCGAGCACGCCGCCAAGCAGCATGTACTTCGGTTCTACCTTCAACAGCGTGCCGAACGAACCTCGCTCCGTGATCCCCCATGCCGCAAGGCAGACGAGAAAGGCGGTGAACTGCACAAACGCATTCGTCGTCCATGTTCCCGCCGCCTTGGATACCTGTGTATTAAAAACGCCCTGCACGCTCATGAGCGCGCCGGAAAACATTGCAATCAAAAATCCGATCATACAAGACTCCTTTTGTTCAAAAAGCTTCTGCCTTTTTGAAAAGGATGTCCGCTGATCGGATTTTTATTCATACATTTCTCTATTCGCTCTCTGTCCCGGCATCCATGCCCTCGTCCTCGTAGGTCTCTTCTTCCTCCTCGACGATCTCGATATATTCCTCCACAAAATCTTCGCCCGTCACCTGTTTCTTAATCTGCTCCGAAAGCTTTTTTAACGTGAGGTTCGCATCATCCCCAAGCCAGATATTCGTAAAGCACATCTCCAGCTCCACCCAGAAATTGCTTGACTCCACGACCTTCGGCATCGGCACGGACAGCGCATACGCCTGATCGATCGTGTAGAAAACGGGATTCTCGTCATGCGGAATATACCTGCACGCGGATGCCTTGCCTGTTCTTGCATACAGGGAATCTGAATAGGTCGCGCAGATGTATCGCGCAAATACACTTGCCGCCTCCTTCTTATCACTGTATCCGTTGATCGCGACACAGTTCGTCACCGATACCTCTTTCGCCGCCAGCTCATCGCTCAGATCCGGGATCAGCCCGACGCCGTACTCATAGGCAAAACGTTCTTCTTCCTTCGCCTTCTCCAGCATTGCGACCGCATCAGTTGTCGCGATTGTAAAAATAATCTTTCCGTCAATGAATTCCTGCATGACACCCGTGTAGGTCGTCGCGTCCGCTTCGATGGAAAAGAACTGATTCAGGTCTTGGTAAATGTTCAGACATCGGATCGTATTCTCGTTATAAATGTCGATCACGTTCGGATCGTCCCCTGCCGGTCCGCCGATCTGAATGGAATCTCCCGCAAAAAAGTAATTATAAAAAATATCCGAAACATCCCACTTAAAAATGGAATCCACATTTTCCGGCGCATCGTATTCGTCCGCAAAGTTCAGAATATCTTCAATGCTCTCCGGAACAAGCTTCAGGATGCGCGCCTCCACGCGCTGCGCAAATTCGGGGCTTGCAAGGAATTCCTCCTCCGTAAGAAGCAGACTCTCCGCCCAGCTTTCCGCATCTGTGCTGTCTTCTGCGTCGGCATCGTTTTCCGCACCGTCCGTATCTTCCGCATTAGCACCTGTTTCCGCACCATCTGCAGTTCCCTCGTCAGCACCTGTTTCCGCACCGTCTGCAGTTCCCGCGTCAGCGTCTGCCGATTCCGCATCCTCTTTTGCCTCATACCACTCCGCCAACACTTCCGTCTGCGCGATCTGCTCTAAGTACGTCCGGTTATATAACAGATAACTCGTCTCATAATACATCGGAAAAGCGACATGCCGCCCGTTATAAGTGACCGCGTTCAACGCCGTTTCGCAGAAATAGCTATCCGTCAGCACATGCTCCGTGTCCTTGATCTCGCTTGCCAGTCCCGAAAGATATGCCTTGCCGAGCGAATCGTTTCCGACAATGAACATATCGGGATACTCATCCGTGTATATGCTGTTATAATTGATCGTCTCCAGATATTCCAGCCCCGAAACAAGCTTCAGCTCCACATGAACATCGGTGCTTTCATAATACGCCAGCGCAACGCTGCTCAAATAATCCGTCAACGCCTCATCCGTATACCAGAGCGTGATCGTATCTTTCGCCACATACTCTATGTCATCTCCGCGCTCCCGCTCCTCGGTATCGATCGCGCCGGCATAAATCTCGAGCGCCAGCGCACAGACGATCAGCAGCACGACTGCGAGTCTCATTTTCAAATTCATATTATGCCTCCTGTGCCAGACACGCCTCCAAAATGCCGATCATCTCATCCACCTGGTCCTTGCCGATCACGAGCGCCGGAAGAAAACGGATGATGTTCGGTCCTGCATTGATCAGGATCAAACCTTTTTCCAGCGCGGCATTGATATAGGGACCTACCGGCGTATCAAACTCCAAGCCCTGCATGAGTCCGCAACCGCGCCGCTCCTTTATCTGATCATACGTCCGAACAAGCTGATCAAGCCGCTGCTCTAAATACGCGCCCACGCGCTTGACATTCGCTAACACGTCATTCTTTTCATAAAGCTCCAGCACTTTACAGATTGCCGCGCATGCGAACGGATTTCCACCGTAGGTCGTACCGTGGTCGCCCGCTGCGAGCGAATGCGCGCCGACCTTTTCCGTCAGCAAAAACGCGCCGACCGGAACGCCGCAGCCGAGCGCCTTCGCACTCACCATAATATCCGGTTTGATGCCGTAACGCTGCCACGCATAGTAATACCCCGTCCGCCCCATGCCGCACTGGATCTCGTCCAAAATCAAAAGAATATCTTTTTCCTCACAGAGCGCTTTTACTTCGCGCATAAATTCCTCCGTCGCCGGATAAATCCCGCCTTCGCCCTGCACGGTCTCAAACAGGATGGCGCAGGTTTTGTCCGTGACCTGACTGCGTACGCTGTCAAAATCATTCAGCTCGGCAAAACGGATATTTCCGATGCCCGGCTCAAACGCCTCCCGGTATTTCGGCGTGCCCGTCACCGAGAGCGCTCCCATCGTCCTTCCGTGGAACGAATGGTTCATGGCAATGATCTCGTGATCTGTCCTGCCGTCCTTTAAGTAGGCGTACTTGCGCGCCGCCTTGATGGCTCCCTCGACTGCCTCCGCGCCCGAATTCGTAAAAAAGATACGATCCATGCCGGAAACCTCTTTTAATTTTTTGGCCGCTTCGATCGCCGGAACATTATAATAGTAATTGGACGTATGCAGAAGCTTGTCGATCTGCGCTTTTAATGCGTCATCATACTCCTTATTGTGATAGCCGAGCGCAAATACCGCAATGCCGGATGCAAAATCCAGATACCGCTTTCCATCAATATCATAGAGATATACACCGTCCCCTTTATCCAATACAACGGGATAACGGTTGTACGTGTGAAGCAGGACCGACTCCGCCTCATCAATGTATTCTTTCATGTTCATATCATGACCCCTTTCATGGCTGATAATCATAATTCATCAAATGCCTGTCCTCATCGCGCATGATCATCGTACCGACACCGGAATTCGTAAAGATTTCCAAAAGCAGGCAGTGCGCGATCCGCCCGTCTAAGATATGGACACGGTTGACGCCCGCACGGATGGCATCCGTACAGTTTTTGAGTTTCGGCAGCATGCCGCCGCCGATATAGCCGTCCGCGATCAGCGCATCCGCATCGCTTGCGGTCAGTCTTGATATAAAGCTTGATTTATCGTCCACATCCTTATACAAGCCTTCTATATCGGTTAAAAAAGCAAGCTTTTTTGCGCCGACCGCACGGGCGATCGCGCACGCCGCATCATCGGCGTTAATATTGTAGGTGTCAAAATTCTCGTCCAAACCGATCGGCGCCACGATCGGGAGAAAATCTTTTTCCAAAAGATCAAACAGGATCTTCGGCTCTACGCCGACAATGTTTCCGACATAACCGATGTCCCTGCCGTCCACCGTCTTTTTTTCCACCTTGAGCAGCCCGCCGTCCTTGCCCGTCACGCCGATCGCCTTGCTGCCGAGCGACTGCACCATCGTGACAAGACGCTTGTTTACCTTATTTAACACCATCTCGGCTATTTCCATCGTCTCTGCATCCGTCACGCGCAGTCCGTTCACAAATTCCGCCTCTTTGCCGACCTTGCCGACCCATTTGCTGATCTCCTTGCCGCCGCCGTGCACGATGATCGGCTTAAATCCGACAAGCTTTAGAAGCGTCACGTCCTGAATCACGCTTTTTTGCAGCACCTCGTCCACCATCGCGCTTCCGCCGTACTTGACCACAATGATGTTCCTGTTAAATTTCTGTATGTAGGGGAGCGCCTCGATCAATACCTCCGCCTTATTCATAACTTCTGTGATTTCTTTTTGATCCATGTTGATGTCCATTCTCCTTTTATGATTTCAATTGCCTGCGTTGGATTGTATCTTTGCACACTTCAAACACTTGATTCCAGCGTCTCGCACTCACGCGTTACTTATTAAATGCGATAATATTCGCTTCATTGAGCGTAAAATCATAATAATTCAAATCCATGC
This sequence comes from Lachnospiraceae bacterium, assembly GCA_014804755.1. Taxonomy (GTDB): domain Bacteria; phylum Bacillota; class Clostridia; order Lachnospirales; family Lachnospiraceae; genus DLAJ01. The sequence goes on from JAAUZE010000009.1 coordinate 196,528, forward strand.
GCCTTGTCCAGCCGATCCGGTTCCAAAACGCATTACCGACATCGTTGACCGTAAATGCGATGAGCGACACCTTGCTGATTCCTTCCTCTTTGAGCGCCTCCATCGCAAACGTCACCATCTGCCTGCCGATGCCGCGCATGCGATATTCCTCGCGCACGCACACATGGTACAGACAGCCGCGTCTGCCGTCGTGTCCGCACAGGATCGCGCCGACAACCTTCCCGTCCTCCTCGGCAACCACGCTCGTTGCCGGATTTCTTTTTAGGAAACGGGCGACGCCCTCTCTCGAATCATCCACGCTGCGGATGGCAAAGCCCTTGATGCTCATCCAAAGCGCATACACGCCGTCATAATCCTCAATTTGCATGGTTCTGACTGTCATGACTGCCTCCGTTCCCGCCCTTTGCCTTCGCCGCACGCGCCGCGTGTTCCATTTTCTGCTTGAACAGGGAGCGCATCAGTTCCTCGGGAAATACGATATTTTCTCCGAACGGATTGATGACAAAGCCCGCAAGTCCCCCTTTGGAACCGAACACATACTGCGCATACACATCGAAATTCATCACCATGTTTTTGACCGGATCAGTCATTTTGGTGCGTTCCTTCCATTCCTTCATCTGAACCGTATCCGTAAACGCCGGCAGGAACTTCTTGCCGTCCTTCGTATGGATGACCTTAAAGCTGACATGAATCGGCGTGCGGATACCTTTCTCCTGATTCTGCCGCACCTTCTCCTCCACCTCCGGGGAGACGATGGCGGGCGAAATAAAGTTCGTCCGCATCATTTCGGAAATCATCTTGCTGCGGTTTGCCGGCGTATTCTCGTCCTGCATTTTGCGCATTGCAACGATAAACTCCAAATTCTGAATCTTCTTATTAATATCTTCCATGATCAGTTGAACTGCTCCTTCCTTCTAAGTCATTTTCTTTTACGGGAACATCGGCACCATGGCAAGCCCTTCGTCCTCCGGCAGTCCGAACAACAGGTTCATGTTCTGCACCGCCTGTCCTGCCGCGCCTTTGACAAGATTGTCAAGCGCTCCCATCATGACCACTCTGCCTGTCCGCTCGTCCACGGTAAATCCGACATCCACATAATTGCTTCCCTCAACCCATTTCGTTTCAGGGCATACGCCCTCATCAAGCAGACGCACAAAGCGTTCCTTTTGATAATAACGTTCATAGGCTGCCCGGAGCTCTCCCGATGTCGGCAGCGTTCCGTCCTCTTTTCTTCTTAAAGAAGCATATGCCGTCACGAGAATCCCGCGGTTCATCGGAACCAAATGCGGCGTAAAGCTTACTGTGAGCGCCCTGCCCGCCGCATAGCCTAACTGTTCCTCGATCTCCGGCGTATGCCTGTGCGTGGCAACGCCGTACGCCTTCATATTTTCATTGACCTCGCAGAACAGGTTCGGCAGCTTGGCGCCCCTGCCCGCTCCGCTCGTGCCCGATTTTGCGTCGATGATCAGCGTATCCGGCTCGATCAGTCCTTCTTTTACCAAAGGATACGCCGTTAAAATGGAGCAGGTCGTATAGCAGCCCGGATTCGCTATGAGTCTTGCCTCTTTTACCTGTTCCCGATTCAATTCACACAGACCGTAGACCGCCTCGTCAATAAACTGCGGGCTTTTGTGTGTCATGCCATACCACTGCTCGTACACCTTCACGTCTTTGATACGGAAATCCGCGCTTAGATCCACGATCTTTACCCTGGAAAGAATCTCTTCATTTACCAAAGACGCGCAAAGCCCCTGCGGCGTTGCCGTAAAGATCACATCCACCTCTTTTGAGAGCGTTTCCATATTATCATCCATGCAGACCGCATCCACAATGCGGAACATATTCCGATACACTTCGTCATATCTTTGATCGATATAGCTTCTGGAACCGTACCATTTGATCTCCGCGTCCTTGTGTCCCATTAAGATCCGCACCAGCTCGCCCCCGGCATAGCCCGTCGCGCCGATAATTCCTACTTTTACCATGTTCATCCTCTTTTCTTTCACAATACACACTATTTCTATTTTACTTGAAACGCCGCATAAAAACAACTACCGAGTTTTTTGTTTTGATTTTGCATAATTATACATTTATTTTTTATATTATGCAATATTTTTCTTTTATTTTGCATAATATCCGCAAAAAAATGCATTTTATTCACAAATTCCCTATTGCATTTGCGGAACGGATGTTGTATGATACCAAAAGAGTTTCACGAATTGAAAGAAAACGGAGGAGTACATCATGAAAGAAAAAGTCATCCTCGCCTATTCGGGCGGACTTGACACCACGGCGATCATCCCGTGGCTGAAAGAGAATTTTGATTACGAGGTCATCTGCGTTTGCGCGGACTGCGGACAGGGAAACGAGTTAGACGGTCTTGAGGAGCGTGCAAAAGCATGCGGCGCTTCCAAACTTTATATCGAGGACATCACGGATATTTTCTGCGACGAATACATTGTTCCGTGCGTGCAGGCGCATTCCGTCTATGAAAACAAGTATCTGCTCGGCACGTCGATGGCACGTCCGGCGATCGCAAAGCGTCTTGTGGAGATTGCACGCAAGGAGAATGCGACGGCAATCTGCCACGGTGCAACCGGAAAGGGCAACGATCAGATCCGTTTCGAACTCGGCATCAAGGCGCTTGCTCCCGACTTAAAGATCATTGCCGCATGGAGAAATGAAAAATGGACGATGAACTCCCGCGAGGAAGAAATCGCATACTGCGAGGCGCACGGCATCCATCTTCCGTTTTCCGCTGACAGTTCCTACAGCCGCGACCGCAACTTATGGCATATCAGCCATGAGGGCTTAGAGCTGGAGGACCCTGCGAACGAGCCGAATTATGAGCATCTTCTCGTACTCGGCACCACGCCGGAGAAAGCGCCGGATGAGGGAGAATATGTCACGCTCACCTTTGAGCACGGCGTACCGACGGGCGTGAACGGAAAACAGATGAAAGTGTCCGATATTATCCGCGAGCTGAACACGCTCGGCGGGAAGCACGGCATCGGCATCATTGACATTGTGGAAAACCGCGTTGTCGGCATGAAGTCACGCGGCGTTTATGAGACACCGGGCGGAACCATCCTTTATGAAGCGCATCAGCAGCTTGAGGAGCTGATCCTTGACCGCGACACCTACGCGTTAAAGACCGACCTCGGCAATAAATTCGCGCAGGTCGTTTATGAGGGCAAATGGTTCACACCGCTTCGCGAAGCGCTTCAGGCATTTATCGAGTCCACACAGCGGAATGTGACGGGCGAGGTGAAATTCAAGCTCTATAAGGGCAACATCATCAAAGCGGGAACGACTTCTCCGTACTCTCTCTACAACGAGAGCATCGCTTCCTTCACGACGGGTGACCTCTATGATCACCATGACGCGGAGGGCTTCATCAATCTGTTCGGCCTTGCGAGCAAGGTACGCGCAATGAAGCTTCAGGAGAGCGGCGTCGATCCGCTGACCGGAAAGAAGAATTAGTCAAAAAAGAGCGGCCGGGGACACTGTTCCCCGGCTGTTTATTTTTTTGAATCTTAATCATACTGTATATGAAAAACACATAATAATCCCTCAGACGCGCATACTATTCCTGAGGTAATTTCTATGAAACATCTGAAACGCTATACCATGATCGGAATCATTTTTGCCCTGACCATTGGATCACTTGCCCACTTTCTCTATGATTGGTCCGGAAACAACAATATCGTCGGACTTTTTACGCCCATTAACGAGTCTATATGGGAACATATGAAATTGTTATTTTTCCCGATGTTGCTATACGCGATCTTTCTTATTTTCAAATTCAAGAAAGGATATCCTTGCATCACCTCTTCTTTATGCTTCGGGATTGTAACGGGTACTTTACTGATTCCCCTATTTTTTTATGCCTATATCACTATTCTTGGCAAAGACAGCTTTCTCTTAGATATCGGCATATTTATTTTGAGTATCCTCATTGCGTTTTGGCTTACCTACAAGCTTACCTTATCCCGCAGGTTAGAGCCTTATACGTTTCTATTGTGTTTCTTCGTATGTATCCTTTTGATCTGCTTTGTATGGTTTACCTATCATGCTCCTGCGGCGCGGATCTTTAAAGATCCTGCTGTTTCATAAAGCACGAGAGTCAGGACTACCTGCTTAGCCTGTAGCCTGCGCAGGCCCTATGGGGCTTGCTGGTTTGCTTTGACTTCCTACTGCCGCTTCAAGTGGCTTAATTCTTGTTTTTCTTTACCGGCTCACCCGTAAACGGGTCGATATCCTCTACACCAGAAATTTGCATTCCCATTTTGTATGGGCTAAACTATTTGTTGTGTCCATCTCGGGCACCTCCTGTGTTGTATTTTTGTGGTTTGCAGACCTACTTTTACACTAACACAGGAGTTTCTTTTATCTAAAGATTTATGTATTTTTTTATAAAGTTTCTTCATGTATCCTTCCTAAGATAAACCCGTATAATCTGTAAAAGAAACTACGAACTTTCATTCCTTATAAGTTTTCTTCTTATGATGACTTTATATCAGAACTCTCCAATTTCTCAATTTAAAGAAAACATGGGAATTCTACCTGCCTTTGGTTTACCTGTACAATCTTTTTACCTCGTTTCATAAAAGTTCATCCCACACTGGAGACTGAAACTTTTTTTCCAGCGCTTTCCGACAGAATCGCCTCCACGCTTTCTCTCCGCTCAAACAATACACATCCGCCGCTGTGTTCTTCCATCAGAACATTCTGTTCACGCAATGCCGTAAACAATGGAGATTTCAATGCCGCCCGCAACGAGGTATCACGTACATTGATGTCAGAATACGGTGAGAACGGACAAGGTTCCGCACCACCGTGGGAATTGATATGGAAAAACCCTCTGCCTGCAGCTATACATCCGCCTGAGCTTTTCTCATCGCCCGGGAAAGATACAAAAACCATCTCTGTATATTCTTCACGCAGCCGCGCAATACCATTTTTCAAAATGTTACGTTCTTCCTCGCCCGGTGCCAGCTCCTGACTTTCTTCCGTAACAGGAACAAATTCCACAAAAACAACCAGTTTGCACCCGCGTGTGGCAATTGTATTCAGAAAATCAGAGGAAATAACTTCTTCCACGTTTTCTGTTGTAACAGTTACGGAAACTCCGAACAGCAGGCCTTTTTCATGGAAACAATCCATGTTGGCTATTAATTTTTCATAAACGCCTTGGCCGCGTCTTGTATCAGTTTCCTCTTTCCCTCCCTCAATGCTCATAACAGGAATCAGGTTACGGCATTTGTCAAAAACTTGTAAATAGGCGGCATCCATATATGTACCATTAGCAAAAATCGGAAAGATAATATTCTGCATCTTCCCCGCCGCTTCGATAATATCCCGGCGCAGCATCGGTTCACCGCCTGCAAGCAGAATATAACTAATGCCGATCTCGTCCGCCTCCCGGAAAATAACAAGCCATTCAGCACTGGTAAGCTGACGCACCGGCTGTGTATCTTCGGTTGCGTGGTTACAGCGGGAATAGCATCCGGCACAATGCAGATTACAGCTGCTTGTAATACTGGCTATCAGGAAAGGCGGAATGTGTTCCCCTGCTTTTTCTGCCTCCGCACGAATTTTAGAAGCTTTCCTGCTTGCCGCCGCAAATTTTACCATAAATGCGCTTTCTCTCGGATCGCGCAGGGTCGCTTTCAAAGAATCGGCAACAATTCTCTCAACGCCCCGTGTCATATATGCCTGAATATCAGATTTGTCGTCCATCCCAAAACCTCCTACCCTGTTATTTCTTAGGCAAATTTTTTCACATTCTCTATATCACTTTGATCAGGTTTCCCTTTGTGCATGACTTCTATTGAGTCAGTTTGCCATTTTCCAGATGATAAACCTGATCTGCGAGATGCAGCACCCTCTCGTCATGAGTTACCATTACAGCAGCTTTATCATGCTTTTTTACTTCCATCCGTATCATCTCCACCACTTGATGTCCTCGTGCACCATCAAGGCTTGCAGTAGGCTCATCAGCAAGAATGATGTCAGGATCATTCACAAAGGCTTTCGCAATCGCTATGCGCTGCTTTTCACCACCTGACATTTTCGCAGGGTATTGATTTTTGCATTTCTCTACATCAAGTTCAGAGAGCATCTCATCAATATTTATCCTGCCTCGGTTATCCTTTGTCTGAAACGCTGTAAGCTGTTCCTTTGCCTTCAAATAAGGCAGAAGCTGGTTGTTCTGAAAAATAAATCCAATATAATTCTGCCGTATCTTTGCCCACTCCCGCTTTTTTGCGGCAGACACATTTTTACCAGCAATCAGAACGCTTCCTGAATCCGGCGACAGGAGCATCCCGGCAATCGTAAGGAAAGTGCTTTTCCCTGAGCCTGACGGTCCGACAATGGCGATAAACTCACCACCTTTCACATTCAAAGATATATCGTTCAAAACAACATTCTTATCTGTACCATCCTGATACGATTTTGCTATATGCTCCATCTGCAACAGATATCCGCTCATTCGTCCGCACCTCCTATCACCTTCATTGGGTCAACATGGGATATATTCAATATGGAAATCAGGCTGCTCACAATGGAAATTAAAATAAATACCACTGTAACCAGACATGCGCTACCGCTTTTCAAATAGAAAGGCATCGTTTCCGGGAGAGCCGCAGCCATTGCAAAGGTCAGCAAATTAGCAATCACAGCGCCGCATGCCGCTATGATACATACCTGACTCGCCGCAATTCCGGCAAGGCGGCCCATCCCTAACCCAATTGCTTTCATAATGCCAAACTGCTTGCGCTTCTGCAGCGTAAGAATATAATAAAACACCCCAATGATCGTGGCGGATACCACAACCAGTACCCATACGATCATCGTGATCGTCATATGTTCCGCAGTGTAGGAAGGGACATTTTCGATAATTTCCGCTTTGGCAACAAGCTCTGTCCCATCCAGATTGATATTCTCCACATTACCGCCTCTAACTGCAATGGCATGATATTCCTTTTCATACATAGGATTTAATAATGTACGCAGTTTCGTATAAGTATCTGTCGTGATAAAGCCGATAGACGTATGCCCATACATCTGGTCTTCCACAAATCCTATTACCGTAAACTCCAGTTCTGTGGAGGAATCCAGCACTGTGTCGCCGATTTCGATTCCTTCCAGAGCAAAATCATCATCCAGCAAAATCGGGTTCTCCACAGTTGAATTGGCAAATTGTACGCCCTCTGTCACAGCAGGTTCCAAAAAGCTCCCTGCCTCGATTGCAAAATAAGTGATATTTAACTTTTCCGCATCGCCCTGCCTTGACAGATACATCCGCTGTATATCCAGCACCGCAAGTTCCGCATCCGTCTGTGCCACTAATTGTTCATACACATCCGTATTCAGATTAGAAACTGAGATCAAATCCTCTGCGGAATCGCTGAGCAGAAAATAGTCCGCATCCATAGAAAAGGTCATACTCCTTTGCCGTCAGGCTAATCTCCTTGCGTCCGCGGTATATCTTCCTGCGGCTGGGATAAATCTCCAGCCCCGGCACCGACAGTATTGAATCGTCATTCATCTGTACATAGTCAAAATCGGGGTAGCGTTTCAGGACTTCCATCACCTCATCAAAAGCCGAAGAATCCTGTCCATTAAATTCAATCATCAATATACGTCCGATTCTATCACCTTCTTTATCTCTTTGTTATTTCATGTGGTTTATAATTCCCACCCTGTCAAGACTAGCGTATAGTAGAAAGAAGCTAATCAACATGACAATACAGATTAAAAACTCCATGCTCCTGTTAAAATAAATAACTGCAATTCATTATTTGCGTGTTCTGCATCTGTGCGTCTAACTCTTTGACAAGTTATATATTCATTTGCTGTATGTTAATCAGTGTTTCCTCTCCGCATTTCGGACAATACAGAGAAAAATTTTTTCATTCTGTATCTTCCCACATTTCAACCGCATTTTGTTTTTACAGATAGGACAAATTATTCATTTAGTCTTCACACAAAATGCCCCCATTCTGACTAATTGTGTCAATAATATGTTCCAATGGATTAAACGGCCTGTATATACCAGACCGCTAATTTTACCTTACGCCTCCAGTTTCCACCCAATAGCCTCTTTCCGCCCAAGTACAAAATCAGCATAGATACCTTCCTGCCCAATCAGTTCCTCATGCCTGCCCTGTTGGACAATGCGCCCGTCATCCACCACAAGTATCTGGTCTGCATTCCGCACGGTCTTCAGCCTATGGGCAATCATAATGATAGTTTTATTCTTGGTCAGCTCCTCTATCGCTTTCTGCAGCCGGTCCTCATTCTCTGGGTCAACATTGGCAGTCGCCTCATCCAAAATTACGATGGGTGCATCTTTCAGCATGGCTCTTGCAATGCTGATCCTCTGTTTCTCACCTCCGGAAAGGGATGCACCACCCTCCCCGATAACGGTATCATACCCATCTGGAAGATCCTCGATAAAATCTGCACAGCAGGCTTTCCTTGCCGCTTCCACCACTTCTGCGTGGGTTGCATCCGGCCTGCCGAACTTGATATTGTTTTCAATCGTATCCGCGAACAGGTACACATTTTGGAACACCATGCTGATCTGATCCATCAAAGANTCCANTGTNTATTCCCGCACATCCNTGTCCGCCNATNTTCACGCTTCCGCTGTCCACATCCCAAAAACGGGCAATCAGGTTGCAAAGAGTGGTCTTACCGGAACCGGACGGGCCGATCACAGCCGTGGTGGTTTTATCCGGGATTTTCGCACTAATCCCATGCAGGGTTTCCTTATTCTCATAAGAAAAATGCACATNGCTGAATGTAATCCCATGGTTTTCCGGGCAGATCACGCTGCCCTTTTCATCCATCTGCTCCATTTCCTCCGTCTGCAGAGTACGGTCAATGCTTGCGGAAGTCAGGCGCAGCATGGCAATGCCCATGCCGAACAGTTTGATCTGTCCGAACACCAGGAAGGACATCACAATACACATCAGTGCATTGGCAAGAGACATCGTGCCATCCGCCCAGCAGATCACGGATACCGCCATCATTGCAATCCCCGCTATCTGAAGCACCAGCTCCTCTAACATGGTATAAGGCGTCATCAGCTTTTCCATATCAAGGCTGATCTTCCTGTTAAATTCCAAAGCATCCTGGAGCTTCTTATCTCCCCTGCCGCTCAANTTAAAAGACTTGACAACGCCCATTCCCTGCACATATTCCANCACTGCCGANGTGAGCGCCGTCTGNGACTTCTGNGCATTNGGNGCNATTNCCGCAGACTTTTTCTCCATAGAAGATACCACCAGAAAGTACACGATTATGCCTGCTGCTGCAATCAGCCCGACTCTCCATTCAAATATAATGATCATGGCAGTAAACACAACTGTGCCNATGACACCGCTCATGATATTCACNAAAGTCATAGGAACCAGCATTTCAATATTTCCCAGTACNGTGGTGCAGACACCTGTNACTTCGCCAAGGCTGTTCTCATTAAAAAATCCCATCGGNACGCCTTTTAAGAGGTTTCCGATCTGAATCCTTTCGTTCGCCGCCATAAAGTACCCCGCATGTGTCTGCTGCTGTTTTGAAAAGCTGTTCGTTACGGCATTACCAATAATACTGACAGCCATAAATACCAACGCAGTCCATGCCGCTTTATTCCCTGTTTCCCCACCTGTCGCAGACAGATTTGTCAGAGCCACAATCACAAAATAAATGGCGCTGACCTCAAACATATGGAATACTGCGTTTAAGAAATTGACCGCTGCGGATTTACCTATATTAGACCGCTCCACACCGGCAAACTTCCATATCTTACTGAATGTCTCTATCATGCCACATCACCGTCCTTTACCCCGATATGCGCCTGCCACATTGCTTCATACAATGGGCAGCCTTTCCTTAATTCCTCATGTTTCCCTACAGCCTCTATCCGTCCATCCTTTACCACGACTATTCTTTCCGCGTCCTTAATAGTGGAAAGCCTGTGTGCGATCACAATGACTGTCTTTCCCCGAACCAGTTCTGCAACGGCTTTCTGGATGACCGCCTCATTTTCGGGATCGATATAAGCCGTCGCTTCATCAAGGATCACAATTGGGGCATCTTTAAGCATAGCCCTTGCAATGGCAATCCGCTGCCGTTCCCCTCCAGAGAGATGTGCGCCGCCTCCGCCTACCTTTGTCTCATATCCTTTTTCCAATGTCCGGATAAAGGCATCACACCCTGCGGCTTTCGCAGCCGTTTCTACTTCCTTATCTGTAGCAGACAGCTTACCCATGCGTATATTCTCACGAACGCTCTCATCAAACAGATAATTATCCTGGGAAACAAATGCGATGTTTTCATAAAGCTGCTTCAATGGAATCTCCTTTTCATCCACACCGCCAATAGATACCGTCCCCTCCTTTACATCCCAAAATCCTGCAATGAGTTTTGCAATCGTGGATTTTCCTGAACCGGAAGGACCTACCAGAGCCGTCATGGTCCCTGACGGAATGGAAAGGCTCACATCCTGCAGGATATTCTTATCCTCATGGTAACCGAAGGAAACATGGGACAATTCAATATCCACACCTTTTATTATGGCTCCCATGGAATGCTCTTCTTCCATATCCCCATGCTGCTGCTCCTCCGCCATCAGAAGCTCATCTACAGCCGCCACGGTCGTGCCGACCTGTGCGAGGGTATCCACAAAACCCATCGCTGCAATCAGGGGCCCTGCAATGCCGAGGGACAATATGATAACTGTAATAAAGGTCTCCACGGATAAACTGCCGCCCCTGTATAAGAGCCATCCCACAGGCAGTACCGTGATCAATGTGGCGGGCACAATGGCGTATCCCATGGACATCCCGAACTGGCATTTTTTCATCCAGTTATAATAGTAGGCCGCATTTGCCGTTACCTTATCTGTGAATTTTGCATAAGATAATTTTCCCTGATTGAACGCCTTGATGACCTCAATGCCGTTTATGTATTCCACAACGGTCCCGCTCATTTCATGTGTGGCCTTTACTGCCCCTTCATAATCCTTGCTATAGCTTCCCATAATTGTCATCATGAATGCCATGCCCACAGGAATGGTCACAAGGGACAGAAGCGCCATGCGCCAGTCCAGAATAAACAGGTAAACCAAGATTAATACCGGTCCTGCAACATTTGCAGTCATTTCCGGAAACAGGTGCGCCAGCGTTGTCTCCATGCCCTCCACCTGATCCACAATAATCTGTTTCATTTTCCCGCTGGACATATCCATGACTGTCCCAAGGGGCAGCTTGGGAAGCTTCTCTAATATTTTCTGCCGGATGGTCTTTAGTATGGAAAAAGTCGCCTTATGGGATATGGATAATGCCATGTTGTAAAAAAGTGTACGGGCAGCATATCCTGCCAGTCCCAAGCCTAACCACGGCAGATATACGGATAGGTCTGTTTTCCCAGCCAGCATTTTGATGATGACCTGTGCCGCCGCAAAATAGGGCAGCATTCCCAGCACAACACCAAGGAATGCCCCCAGGACAGCACAAATCAGGCTGCCATGTTCGTCTTTCCCCCAGCCCCAGATGCGGAGCAGCGGATTTTGTTTCTGCATATCAGTTCCTCCTTATTCTTGATAATAGAAAGTTTATTTTAACTTTCTATTGTATGATTAGTTTTCNCTAACCTATTGTTTTATTTTAAGGCNGCCTGACNGTTGCCAGTTCTGGCAGCCTTAATAACAGCTTAATTTCCCGAAGCCTGTTCCCTGACAATTGCAAGAAACCCNGCATGGTGGTATTTNCCCATCATGGCGACATATTTTTTCGCATCATCCAGCCCCATCCCATGCCGCACCACTTCAAAGACTCCTTCAAAATAGGCAGTGACCATCATGTGGTAAAATTCCGTGGTCAGTTCCCC